>CAVZMV010000002.1:0-325000 GCA_963776465.1 uncultured Gammaproteobacteria bacterium | reverse complement strand
GGCACGTGAAACCTTGTCTGAACATGGGGGGACCATCCTCCAAGGCTAAATACTCGTTGCCGACCGATAGTGAACCAGTACCGTGAGGGAAAGGCGAAAAGAACCGCGGAGAGCGGAGTGAAATAGAACCTGAAATCGGATGCGTACAAGCAGTCAGAGCCCGCAAGGGTGATGGCGTACCTTTTGTATAATGGGTCAGCGACTTACTTCTCAGTAGCAAGGCTAACCGTATAGGGGAGCCGTAGCGAAAGCGAGTCTGAACAGGGCGATTAGTTGCTGGGAGTAGACCCGAAACCTGTCGATCTATCCATGGCCAGGCTGAAGGATGGGTAACACCATCTGGAGGGCCGAACTCACTACTGTTGAAAAAGTAGGAGATGAGCTGTGGATAGGAGTGAAAGGCTAATCAAGGCAGGAGATAGCTGGTTCTCCTCGAAAGCTATTTAGGTAGCGCCTCGTGTATCACTGTAGGGGGTAGAGCACTGTTACGACTAGGGGGGACACAAGTCCTTACCAAATCGTTGCAAACTCCGAATACCTACAAGTGCAATCACGGGAGACACACGGTGGGAGCTAAATTTCATCGTGAAAAGGGAAACAACCCAGACCGCCAGCTAAGGTCCCTAAATCTCGGCTAAGTGGTAAACGATGTGGGAAGTCTCAGACAGCCAGGATGTTGGCTTAGAAGCAGCCATCATTTAAAGAAAGCGTAATAGCTCACTGGTCGAGTCGGCCCGCGCGGAAGATGTAACGGGGCTCAAGCCGAGTACCGAAGCTGCGGATGTGCACGCAAGTGCACGTGGTAGAGGAGCGTTCCGTACGCCTGCGAAGGTGAACCGAGAGGTTTGCTGGAGGTATCGGAAGTGCGAATGCTGACATGAGTAACGATAAACAGGGTGAAAAACCCTGTCGCCGTAAGCCCAAGGTTTCCAGCGCAACGTTATTCGGCGCTGGGTAAGTCGGATCCTAAGGCGAGGCCGAGAGGCGTAGTCGATGGCAAGCAGGTTAATATTCCTGCACTTTTTGCTGCTGCGATGGGACGACGGAGAAGGTTAGGTCGGCCGGCTGTTGGATGCCGGTTTAAGCGTGTAGGGAGATCCCTTTGGCAAATCCGGGGGGTCAATTCTGAGACGTGATGACGAGGTCCTTTTGGACCGAAGTGGCTGATACCCAGCTCCCAGGAAAAATCTCTAAGCTTCAGGCAGCAAAGATCCGTACCCCAAACCGACACAGGTGGGCGAGGAGAGTATCCTCAGGCGTTTGAGACAACTCGGGTGAAGGAACTCGGCAAATTAGTGCCGTAACTTCGGGAGAAGGCACGCCCCTGGTATGTGAAGGCGCACAGCCGGAGCAGAAAGGGGTCGCAGTGAAGAGGGGGTTGCGACTGTTTAGCAAAAACACAGCACTCTGCAAACACGAAAGTGGACGTATAGGGTGTGACGCTTGCCCGGTGCTGGAAGGTTAAGTGATGGGGTCAGCCGTAAGGCAAAGCTCTTGATCGAAGCCCCAGTAAACGGCGGCCGTAACTATAACGGTCCTAAGGTAGCGAAATTCCTTGTCGGGTAAGTTCCGACCTGCACGAATAGCGTAACGATAGCCCCACTGTCTCCATCCGAGGCTCAGTGAAATTGAACTCGCTGTGACGATGCAGTGTTCCCGCGGCAAGACGGAAAGACCCCGTGAACCTTTACTACAACTTTACACTGGATTTTGAGTTTTTCTGTGTAGGATAGGTGGGAGCCTTTGAAGCCTGGGCGCTAGCTCAGGTGGAGGCAACCTTGAAATACCACCCTGAGAAACTCGAAGTTCTAACCTCGTCCCGTTATCCGGGACAGGGACATTGTATGGCGGGTAGTTTGACTGGGGCGGTCTCCTCCTAAAGAGTAACGGAGGAGTGCGAAGGTCAGCTCAGCGCGGTCGGAAATCGCGCTTTTGAGTGCATAGGCATAAGCTGGCTTGACTGCAAGACAAACAAGTCGAGCAGGTACGAAAGTAGGTCTAAGTGATCCGGTGGTTCTGTATGGAAGGGCCATCGCTCAACGGATAAAAGGTACTCCGGGGATAACAGGCTGATACCGCCCAAGAGTCCATATCGACGGCGGTGTTTGGCACCTCGATGTCGGCTCATCTCATCCTGGGGCTGTAGCAGGTCCCAAGGGTCCGGCTGTTCGCCGGTTAAAGAGGTACGCGAGCTGGGTTCAGAACGTCGTGAGACAGTTCGGTCCCTATCTGCCGTGGGCGTTCGAGATTTGAGGGGAGCCATCCTTAGTACGAGAGGACCGGGATGGACGTATCTCTGGTGTTCCGGTTGTCACGCCAGTGGCATCGCCGGGTAGCTATATACGGAAGGGATAACCGCTGAAAGCATCTAAGCGGGAAGCCCACCCCAAGATGAGATCTCGCGCAGATTAATCTGCCTAAAGAGCCCAGGAAGACTACCTGGTTGATAGGTGCGGTGTGGAAGGCCGGCAACGGCTGGAGCTGACGCATACTAATTGCTCGTGTGGCTTGACCATATAACTTCAAGCATTTTTTTGACTGTCAATGCACTGATGGCATTGAGTTGCTAGTTATACAGTTCGACTACGAACCAAATTCGGAAAAGCTGAGAGATCAGCTTTCCAGCCAGTTTGCCTGGCGGCTATAGCGAGTTGGAACCACCGGTTCCCATCCCGAACACCGAAGTGAAACGACTCAGCGCCGATGATAGTGTGGCATTGACCATGCGAGAGTAGGACACTGCCAGGCTCCAAATCAGACCCCCGTCGAAAGACGGGGGTTTTTGTTTTCTGGAATCCACTATCCTTTCGCTTCGCTCGCGTTGGAGGCCGATCTTGCAGGGACTACGCAATGCGCTGATGGCGTCGGCAGGTCTGTTTCTGACTGGATGCGAGAACGGGACGCTGGTCCTGTCGATCGCCGACGCGCCGGTGGATCAAGCGACCCATGTAGTGGTGCAGGTCACCGAAATCGAGTTGCTGAAGGAAGGCGAAGATGGCAAGACCTTCACGTTCGCGCCGGTGCGCTCGGTCGACCTGCTCCAGTTCAGCGGCGGCCGCTCCACCATTCTGCTCGACAACGTACAAGTGCCGGAGGGCGACTACTCCGGCCTGCGAATGACCATCAATTCCGACGAGACCGATCCGCTGTCATACGTGGACCTTGTAACCGGTCGTGAGCCGCTGTTTCTGCCGGCAACGAACGAGGCGCTGTTGACGATCGACGAGCCCTTTACGATCGAGCGCCGCAAGCAACTCGACCTCACCATCGACTTCGACCTGCGCCAGTCGGTGCTGCCGCCGGAGTCCGACGGAGATCCCTACGAGCTCAAACCCGCATTGCGGCTGATCAAGGATGAAGACGCAGCAGCAATCACAGGCTCAGTTTCGGATGCGCTTGCCGGGGCAAGCGGGTGTTCTGCCGCCGTCTACGTCTTTGCCGGCCAGGACTCCGAGCCAAATGACGTGGGAAGCAATGCTGACATCGTCGCTTCAGAGCGCGTGGATACTGGTACCGTCAGCAGCGATTTCAGCTATGACGTCGCCTTCTTGCCTGCCGGGGACTACACGGTGGCGTTCACCTGCGATGCAATCGATGACAATCCGCGCACGGACGAAGCCGACACTGTGGTTTCGTTCGGGGCTCGCACAAACGTGACTGTCTCGGCCGGCGAGACGGTCACAGTGAATTTTCAGTAACGCTGCTTCAGGGCAGGCCCGCTCGAAAGTCGAGGTAGTCCTCAGCGCTGGCACGTGGCCTCTCGATCATCGGCAAGTGCCCGATGCCCGGCATGATCGTCACGGTGGCCTTCGGTATGAGCGCAGCAAGTATCTGGGCGCCGTTTACGCTCAAGGCGCGGTCGTAGTCCCCCCAAAGGATATGGGTAGGTGTCACCAGTCCGGTGACGCTCGGTTCAAGTGGGGCGTCACCTTCGAGCAACTGGGTGAAGATGCGCGCGTGAAGCGGATAATTCGCTGCAGCACGGTTGGCCAGTACGTTGCGGATTGATCCGGGGATATAGGGAGGCTCGGCCATCACGAAGTGAACGACCGTCTCGAATTCCTCGGGCGTTCGCGCCAGCAATGGGTTTGCGCCTCCGCCTGCAAGAAGTCCACCGAGCTCGCTCTGATCCGCGGTAGACACGCCCGCTGGCGCAACGAGCCAGAGAGACTTGACCTCGTTCGGATATGTGGCTGCATACATGGCGGCGATATGCCCCCCCATGGAGCTTCCGCCCAAGCTGACGTTCTTCAAGTCCAGAGCTTGCAAGATTGCGTGCAAGTATCCGACCTGGTCCTTGATTGAATATTTCCCGTTCTCGGGTTTGCTGCTCTCGCCGAAGCCCGGGAGGTCGGGCGCGATCACGCGATAACGCGGTGTCAGGTACTTCGACACGCGGGTCCAGTTGTCCTTGTCGGCCCCGAAGCCATGGATCAGCACCAGCGGATCGCCCTGACCGCCATCGAGGTAGACGATGTGGAATCCGGCGGCATCGATCTCCTTGCGCTCTAGCCCAGCCGCGCCGCGCTCAGCGGCGGCCGCGAATTCCGCGAGCTGCTCAGGGAACAACATATTTCCCGCAAGCACCAGACCGACCAGCACCACGATCAACCCGAACAGGACCTTCAGCGCGCGAACCATTGGCACCCCCGATAGAACGTGGCGAAGCGACCACCGGGTCGCTGTCGGCGGCGCGCAACTTATCACGCGCCCGCCGATTCATGTAGATTCGTGCGCGAAAGTCAAAGGACATAGGCGCTTGAGCGGACATTTGTGGATCATCTCGGCGCCCAGTGGTGCTGGCAAAACCAGTCTCACCAGAGCCCTGGTGCCGCATCTGGCGAAGAGCGGGATCACTGCAACGATCTCGGTGTCACACACGACACGGCCAGCTCGGCCCGGTGAACAGAACGGCGTGCACTACCACTTCGTCGATGAACCCACGTTCCAGCGTATGGTCAGCCACGGGGAGTTCCTCGAGCATGCGGAAGTCTTCGGTCGGCGATACGGCACGGGACGTGAAGCTACCGAGAGGCTGTTGCAGGCCGGTCACGAGGTCTTGCTGGACATCGACTGGCAGGGTGCCCGTCAGGTCCGCTCGCAGATGCCCGATGCCCTGGGTATCTTTGTATTGCCCCCGTCTTCGGAGGAACTTGAGCGCCGCCTACGCGCAAGAGGCCAGGACAGCCCCATGATCATCAGCGAACGGATGCAGAAAGCGCGGGCGGAAATGTCCCATTGGAATGAGTATGACTACTTGCTTGTGAACGAGAAATTCGATCAGGCGGTCGAAGATCTGGCGACTGTCGTGCGGGCGCGCCAGATACATCGTGAGGTTCAGGGCCCCCGGCATGCGCGCCTTGTCGAAACCCTCCTGGCGACGGTGGATTCCACCCCCCAGATTCGTTAAAATTGCGGCCCTTTTAGCCCCCTTCAGGTGCCTGCATGGCCCGCGTCACTGTTGAAGATTGTCTGGACCGCATTCCGAATCAGTTCGAGCTCACGCTGGTCGCCGCCAAGCGCGCGCGCATGCTGGCTCGAGGAGCGGAAGCCAAGCTGCCGTGGGGAACGCACAAGTCCACCGTCGTCGCGCTGCGCGAGATCTCCGAAGGTCTGACGGACAAGACGGTGCTGGACGAGGCTGATCTGCCGGCAGTTCAGCAGCCGAAAATGGAGCTGGAGGCGCTGGATCCTTCGTTCGACATGTAGCAGCGCGTTGCACGTATCCAGACGCCCGGCCATGCGCCGGGCGTCGCGTTTAGGGCGGCAGACGCGCCCGATATACTGGGGCGTATGGAAGTCACCGTCCTCCAGCGCATCGGCAACGCACTGCGCACGCAGCGGGTCGCGCGTGAGTACGGCATCGATGCGCTGACGAAGGTGCTGCAGACCTACCTGCCGGAGGATCAGATCTCCGAGGTGCGACGAGCCTACGAGTTCGGCGCCAGCCAGCACAAAGGCCAGCAACGGACATCCGGTGAGCCGTACATCTTCCATCCGCTGGCAGTGGCCCGGATCCTCGCCGAGATGCGTCTTGACGCGACGACGCTGATCGCCGCGATCCTGCACGACGTTATCGAAGACACTGGCATCGCCAAGGAGGACTTGGCCAAGCAATTCGGCCAGGATGTCGCCGACCTTGTCGACGGGGTAAGCAAGTTCCAGAAAATCGAGGGCATGTCGCGTGCAGAGATGCAGGCGGAATCTTTCCGCAAGCTTCTCCTGGCGATGACCCATGACCTGCGCGTGATCCTGGTGAAGCTGGCCGACCGGCTGCACAACCTGCGGACCCTCGGAGCGGTGGAGCCCGCCAAGCGCCGGCGCACCGCTCGCGAGACGCTCGATATCTACGCCCCGATCGCGCATCGACTCGGCATCCATTCGATGCGCACGGAGCTTGAGGACCTGGCGTTTGCGCATCTCTATCCGCGGCGCTACATGGTGTTCGCCGATGCGGTGAAGGACCGGTTGGGTGATTCCAAGTCGCTGATCCGCGAAATCGAGGAGAAGCTGTCGAAGTCGCTCAAGGATGAGGGCATCGGCGCCACCGTGGTCGGCCGCCAGAAGAACCTCTACAGCGTGTACCAGAAGATGCAGCGCAAGCGTCTGCGCCTGCCCGACGTGATGGATCTGCTCGGCTTTCGCGTCATCGTCAACAAGGTCGACGACGCCTACCGCGCCCTCGGCGTGATCCACCACGTCTACAAGCCGATTTCCGAGCTCTTCAACGATTTCATCGCCAACCCGAAGGTCAACGGCTACCAGTCGCTCCACACCACCTGCGTGGCTCCGCACGGCAAGAAGGTCGAGGTGCAGATCCGCACCCGCGACATGCATCACATCGCCGAGGGCGGCATCGCCGCGCACTGGCAGTACAAACTGGGCGACCGGAACACGCAGGCTACGCCGCAACTGCGCGCGCGCGAATGGCTCGGACAGCTGTTCGAAACGCAGGACGGCACGGCGCTGGATTTCATCGAAAGCGCCAAGATGGATCTGTTCCCCGACGAGGTGTACGTCTTCACGCCCAAGGGACAGATCCGTCGGCTGCCGCGCGGCGCAACGCCCGTGGATTTCGCCTACTCGGTGCACACGGAACTGGGCAACCACTGCGTCGCGGCGCGCGTCGACGGCCATCTGCAGGCATTGAATACGCCGCTGCAGAACGGACAGACGATCGAGATCATCACCGCCAACCACGCGCGACCGAACGCCGCGTGGATGAATTTCGTGAAGACGGCGAAGGCACGCACGTGCATTCGCCAGGTGCTGAAAAGCCAGCGCGAGGACGAGGCGATCCGCCTGGGCCGGCGGCTCCTGGAGAAATCCATGCGCGAGCTGGGCATCCCGCGCTCGCGCCTGAAGGAGCCGGGCGCCGAAGCGGTGCTCAAGGTCTACAACCTCCAGGACATGGAGGATCTCTTCGCCTCCATCGGCCTGGGCAGCCGGCTCGCGCCGCTGGTCGCGCGGCATTTCCTTTCGGGGCAGCCGCAGCCCGACGGCAGCAGCGAAAGCCTGCCGCTCGCGGTCGAGGGCACCGAGGGCCTGGTGCTGGACTATGCGAAATGCTGTCGGCCCGTACCCGGCGACGACATCCGCGGACTGGTCAGCGTCGGCCGCGGTATCGTCATCCATCGCCTGGATTGCACGCACGCGCAGCACTCGCGCAAGGGTGCGGTGCAGGACTGGGTCGAGCTGGTCTGGTCGGAAAAAGTATCCGGCGACTATTTCGCGGAGTTGCGCGTGCAGGGGGAGAACCGCCGCGGCGTCCTTGCGCGCGTTGCCGGCGAGATCGCCGCCGGGGAATCGTCGATCGAGAACGTGCAGATGGCCGAGCGCGTAGACGCGCAGGCATCGGACATGCGCTTCCTGATCACGGTGAAGAACCGCACGCATCTGGCGCGGGTGATGCGGCGCATCCGACGCCTGGAGTTCATCGAGAAAGTGTTGCGAGTCTGAGGGTCCGGATCCCATGAAACGAGAGAACATCCACACCGACCAGGCGCCTGCGGCTATCGGCACCTATACGCAAGCGGTCAAATGCGGCAACACGGTCTACCTGTCGGGACAGATCCCGCTCGACCCGAAGACCATGACGCTGACCAACGCCACGATCGAGGACGAGATCAACCAGGTCTTCCGCAATCTGCGCGCGGTGGCGACCGCGGCTGGAGGCAGCTTGCAGCACGTTGCCAAGCTCAACGTGTTCCTGACGGATCTCGCGCACTTCGCCAAGGTCAACGAGATCATGGGCCAGTATTTCTCCGAGCCCTATCCAGCGCGCGCCGCCATCGGCGTCGCGGCCCTGCCGCGCGGCGCGAAGATCGAAGCCGACGCCATCCTGGTGCTTGAATAACGTCATGGCGCGGGGGCGGAGCGCCCGCCCCACTCTGAGGCTGTCTTCCTCGGTCGCCTATCTAAAGGGGGCCGGTCCACAACTCGCGCGCACCGTTGCCGCCCTGGATGTGGCCACAGTCGGCGATCTGCTGTTTCACCTGCCGTCGCGATACGAGGACCGGCGCAGCTTCACTGCCATCTCCGATCTCGCCGCCGACCAGGAAGCGATGATTCGCGCGCGCGTGGTGCGGGCAGCGGTCATCTTTGCCGGCCGTCGCACGCTGCGCGTCTGGATCGAGCAGGATGGCAAGCAAATGCAGCTGCGCTTCTTCCATTTCAACGAGCAGCAACGCGACAGCTTTCGGGTGGGCGCGTGGGTCCGCGCCTTTGGCCGCACGCGTGCTGCGACCGGTGGCTTGGAGATGATCCATCCGGAATATCGTCTGGCGCCGACGCCCGAGGATCTCCCGGCAGAGGACCGATACACGCCCATCTACCCGCTGACCGCGGGCGTGACGCAGGCACGCTTGCGCGGCTTGATCGCGCAAGCGCTCGAGGTCGCCGCTGCGGATTCGGAGCTGGTGGCGGAGCTTCCAGGGCTCGGCGCACCCACGACACTGGCTGCCCTTCGAGCGATCCATCAGCCACAGTCCGCGCAGGACCTCGAGCAGCTCCGCAGCTTCAGTCATCCGGGCCAGCGGCGCCTGATCGACGAGGAGCTGCTGGCGCATCAGTTGTGCATGCGGCTCCTGCGGCGGCAGGTCCAGACTCAGTCCGCACCGGTCCTGCGCGCAGTCGACGCGACGCTCCCGGAGCTGCAGCCGCAGCTGGGCTTCCGGCTCACCGGGGCGCAACGACGCGTCATCGGCGAAATCGGAGGTGACCTGGTGCGTGATCGCCCGATGCTGCGCCTGGTTCAGGGCGACGTGGGGTGCGGGAAAACCGTGGTTGCTGCGGCAGCGATGCTCTCAGCGGTTCGAAGCGGCTGGCAGGCCGCGCTGATGGCACCCACCGAGCTTCTTGCCGAACAGCATGCCAACAACCTGGGCAAGTGGTTCGCACCGCTCGGCGTGTCGATCTGCCTGCTCAAGGGCGGACTGCACAAGAAACAGCGGGATCTGGCGACAGCAGCGATTGCGTCGGGCGACGCGCAAGTGGTCATCGGCACGCATGCGATGTTCCAGCAGAGCGCGCAGTTCAAGCGCCTCGCACTGGTCGTGATCGACGAGCAGCACCGCTTCGGTGTTCAACAGCGCGTTGCTCTGCGCGACAAATCGCCGGCACATCTGGCGCCGCATCAGTTGGTGATGACGGCGACGCCGATCCCGCGCACGCTGGCGCAAACCCTCTACGCCGACCTCGATATCTCCGTGATCGACGAGCTGCCGCCCGGGCGCCAGCCGATCACGACGGTCGCCGTCAGCGCCGAGCGGCGCGCCGAGGTCTTGACGCGCATCGGTGCCGCCTGCCGCGAGGGTCGTCAGGCCTATTGGGTTTGCACGTTGATCGAGGAGTCCGATGAGGTGCAGGCGCAAGCGGCGGAAGCCGTCGCCAGGCAGCTGACCGAGGAGTTGCCCGACATCCGCGTTGCGCTCGTGCACGGCCGCATGAAATCGGCCGAGCGTGACGCCGCGATGCAGGGATTCAAGCGCGGGGAATCGCAGTTGCTGGTCGCCACCACGGTGATCGAAGTCGGCGTCGACGTTCCAAACGCCTCGATCATGGTCATCGACAATGCCGAGCGGCTGGGGCTGGCGCAGCTGCACCAGCTGCGCGGACGCGTCGGACGCGGCGCTGCGGCGAGTCAGTGCGTCCTCATCTACCATCCGTCGCTGTCGCCGATTGCTCGTCAGCGCCTGGACGTGATGCGCGCCACGCAGGATGGCTTCAAGATTGCGCAGCGCGATCTCGAGCTTCGGGGCCCGGGTGAGATCCTCGGGCAGCGTCAGACCGGCAACATCGGGCTCAAGATCGCCGACCCTGTGCGCGATGCCGCCCGCGCTGCGCCGATGCAGAGGCTCGCCGATGACTGGCTGACGCGGCATCCGCGGGCGGCCGGTTTGCTGGTGGGACGCTGGGTCGGTGATCTCCAGCGCTACGGAAAGGTCTAGGCGCCCGCATGCTGGAGAAATTCGTCGACTACGTGAAGCTGATGCGGCTGCATCGGCCGATCGGGATTTTCCTGCTGCTGTGGCCGACGCTCTGGGCGCTCTGGTTCGCGGCCGGAGGCATACCGGACCTGCGCGTGCTCGCCGTTTTCATTGCGGGAACCGTGCTGATGCGCTCTGCCGGCTGCGCCATCAACGATTACGCCGACCGCGAGATCGATCCGCGCGTGCAGCGTACCCGAGACCGACCGCTGGCCACCGGCCGCGTGCAGCCCGATGAGGCGGTGCGCCTGTTCGTCGCGATCTCACTGATCGCGTTTGGCCTGCTCACGTCGCTGCGGAACATCCAGGCGATCCTGCTTTCGATCCCGGCCGCGGCGCTGGCCGCCAGCTACCCATTCATGAAGCGCTGGATTTCCCTGCCGCAGGCGTATCTGGGACTGGCGTTCTCCTGGGGTATCCCGATGGCCTTTGCGGCCACTCGCCACAGCGTGGACTGGCTGCTCTGCCTGGAGCTGATGCTTGCCAACGTCTGCTGGGTGATGGCGTACGACACCTACTACGCCATGGTCGACCGGGCGGACGATCTGCGTATCGGCGTGAAATCTTCAGCGATCCTGTTTGGGCGGCACGACCGGCTGGTGATCGCGCTACTGCAGGGCGCGGCGTTGCTGCTCCTCATCCAGGTAGGCTGGAACCAGGGGCGCGGAGACTGGTACTTCGGCGGCGTCGCTGCGGCCGCGTGGCTTGCGGCTTACCAGCAATGGATCACCAGGACGCGCGAGCCTGCCGCGTGTTTCCGCGCCTTCCTCAACAACCACTATTTCGGCGCCGCGATCTTCGTCGGACTAGCGCTGGATTACTGGCTGTCATAGCGCCCGCGCGATTGCCCAAGCCTCGACCTGAGTGGCGCCCGCCGCGTGACAAGCGCGCGCCAGCTCGGCCAGCGTCGCCCCCGTCGTCATCACGTCATCCAGCAAGGCCACCCGCATCCCCGTGAGGGACCGACGCGTCCGGAATGCGCCGCGCAGGTTCTGGCGTCGCTGCGCTGCGGACTGACCGATCTGATCGGGCGTGGAGCGCGTTCTTTCGACCGCATCGCGGATCACGGGGATCGCCACGACGGTGTTGAAGGCGAGCGCCAGCTCCAGCGCCTGGTTGTATCCGCGCATGCGCAGACGCCGGGCGTGGAGGGGTACCGGCAGGATCGCGTCCGGCATCGGCCGGGAGCGCGTCGACAGCCGCCGCGCCGCCAGCCTGCCGAGCAGCGATGCCACCCCCAGGCTGGCGGTGTACTTGAGCTCGTGGATCAAGCCCTGAACCGGCGGCGCAAGACGGAATGCCGCCCAGGCCCAGGCGAAGATCGGCGCGGACTTCAGGCAATCGCCGCACAGGTCCGTTCCATCGTCTGGCAGGGGCAACGCACAACCTCGACAGGGCCTGGGGATCCACGGCAGCGAGCGCTCGCAGCCCGCGCAGATCTGGCGATCGCTGGATGCCTTGCATAGCGCGCAGCGCGCGCCGACCACCGTGCCCAGGACCCCAGCGAAAGGGCCGTCAACTCCAAAAGACGTCATTGGTTGACAGGATTCAAGGAGGACCGACACACTTCCGGCGCCCGGAAGTCCCAAAACAAGGAGCGAGCATGGTAGCGGAGCTGCGACACGACTGGACCAGCGCGGAGGTGCAGGCACTGTTCGATCTGCCCTTCAGCGACCTGCTGTTCCGGGCGCAAAGCCTGCATCGGAAGCACTTCGATCCAAACACGGTGCAGCTCTCCACGCTGCTGTCGATCAAGACCGGCGCTTGCCCGGAGGATTGTGGCTACTGTCCACAGTCGGCCCGATATGACACCGGCCTGAAGGCCGAGCCGTTGATGCAGACGAGCGCGGTTCTGGAAGCGGCGAGTGCTGCCAAGGCCAACGGCGCGACCCGCTTCTGCATGGGCGCAGCCTGGCGGTCGCCCAAGGACAAGGATCTCGGTCCGCTCGAGACCATGATCCGGGGCGTGAAGGCGCTGGGCCTGGAGACCTGCATGACCTTGGGCATGCTTCAGGAGCACCAGGCGCAGCGGCTCGCCGACGCCGGCCTCGACTACTACAACCACAACCTGGATACGTCTTCCGAGTTCTACGACAAGGTCATCACGACGCGCAGCTATCAGGATCGCCTGGACACACTGGAGCACGTGCGCGGCGCCGGCATGAAGGTCTGCTGCGGCGGCATTGTCGGCATGGGTGAAAGCCCGCGCGATCGCGCGGAGTTGCTGCGGACGCTGGCGAACCTGCCCGAGCACCCGCAAAGCGTTCCGATCAACAACCTGGTCCAGGTGCGCGGAACGCCGCTGGATGGCAGCGCCACGCTGGACGCGATCGAATTCGTGCGCACGATCGCCGTCGCGCGCATCCTGATGCCGCGCTCGTACGTGCGCCTGTCAGCGGGGCGCAGCGAGATGAGCGACGAGATGCAGGCGCTGTGTTTCCTGGCCGGCGCCAACTCCATCTTCTACGGCGAGAAGCTGCTCACGACCGGCAATCCGCAAAACCAGAAGGATCTACAGCTCCTGGATCGACTCGGCATCCGGCGTGACAGCGCGGAGGCGATCGACGCAAGCTGCGCATCGTCCCCGCCCACGATGGAAGCGCTCGCCACCGGGTGAGCGATGGACGGGAGCGCCAGCGTCAGGGAACCTAGCCTCGATCAGCGACTGGCAGCGGAGCTGAGCCGGCTGCGCGCGGCCAACCTGTATCGCGTGCGGCGCGTGATCGACGGCGCGCACGGCGTCGACATCGTCGTGGATGGCAGGCGCTGCGTGAATTTCTGCAGCAACGACTATCTGGGCCTGGCCGCGGATCCGCGCGTCGCGCAGGCAGCACGAACGGCGTTGGGGCACAGCGGCATGGGAAGCGGTGCGGCTGCGCTCGTCAGCGGCTACAACGTCGAGCACGCACGGCTGGAGGAAGCGTTGGCGGAATTCGTCGGACGCCCGCGCGCGCTGCTCTTCGCCAGCGGCTGGGCGGCCAACCTCGGCGTGCTGCGAGCGCTCCTGCGCCGCGAGGACCTCCTGGTCGCCGACGAGCTCAACCATGCTTCGCTGATCGACGGCGGCCGCTTGAGTGGCGCGCGCTACGTGCGGGTGGCGCATGCGAGCGTCGCGGCGTTCGATGCCGCTTTGCAGAGCTCCGCCGGCGAAGGCCATGCGATGGTCGCAACGGATGCGGTGTTCAGCATGGATGGCGATACCGCGCCGGTCGCCGAATTGTCGATGCTATGCCGACGCCGTGGCGCGACCCTGATGGTCGACGATGCGCACGGCTTCTGCCTGCGCGACACTCCGCCCGCCGACGTCTACGTCGCGACGCTGGGCAAGGCGCTCGGCTGCGCCGGCGCGTTCGTCGCCGGCAGCGAGACGCTGATCGAATTCCTGATCCAGCGCGCGCGCAGCTGGGTCTTTTCGACGGCACCGCCGCCGGCGCTGGCAGCAGCGGCGCGCGCGGCGCTGGACATCGTGCAGGCAGAGCCGCAGCTGCGGACCAGCCTGTTCGACCGGGTGCGGCAATTCCGCGATGGCGCGGCCCAGCTCGGCATCCCGCTGCAACCGCAGGCCGAGCCGACGCCGATCCAGCCTTTGATGCTGGGCGAGGAGTCGCGCGCGCTCGACCTCAGCCGCCGACTGCTGGAGCGTGGCTTCTGGGTGGCTGCCATCCGGCCGCCGACCGTTCCGCCAGGGTCTGCGCGCCTGCGCATCACGCTTTCCGCCGCTCATCGCTCCGAGCAGGTGGCGGCCCTGCTCGACGCGCTGGCCGCGGCTCTGAAGGCTTAGCTTGCCCGCGCAGACGATCTTCGTCGCCGGCACCGACACCGGCGTGGGCAAGACACGGGTCGCCTGCGCGCTGTTGCGCCAATTGCACAGCCGCCGGCGACGTGTCTGCGGATTCAAGCCAGTCGCCTCAGGCTGCGATCGCACTGCCCAGGGGTTACACAATGCGGACGCGCTCGCCTTGCAAAAGGCGGGGTCGACCAACGAGGCATACGAGCGGATCAACCCGTATGCCTTCGAGCCGGCGATCGCACCGCACCTTGCGGCTGCCGAGATCGGAGCCCGCATCCAGGTGTCGCAGCTGCGGGAAGCGCACGCCTGGCTGGCAGAACGCTACGAGCTGATCGTGGTCGAGGGCGCCGGCGGCTGGAAAGTCCCGCTCGATGAATCGTGGACCATGGCCGAGTTTGTGGCCGAGCAGGAATGGCCGGTCGTGCTGGTCGTCGGGATGCGGCTGGGCTGCATCAACCACGCGTTGCTGACGGCGGACGCGATCATGCGCAGCACGCGCCTGCTCGGCTGGGTTGCCAACGTGCTGCCGCCGGAGCCGCAAGCGCTCGACGCCAACATCGACGCGTTGCAGGCACGACTGTCGGCGCCGCTGCTCGGTGTGATCGCCGCTCATGCCGGAGACGATGCGCGCGTGCTCGACTGCCGACCGATCGAAGCGCTGTCGTCGAAGCGCCGAGCGCGCGAGCCAGGCTAGCTACGCGGCGTCGAAAGCCCCCGTGTTCGCGCGGGGCCGCCACACCTGCCGGGCGAGCGAGGTCCGCTCGAGCAGGTCCATCGTCCGCCACGCGAGCGGCGCGCGGCGTTGCGCGAGCGCGCGCAGGCTCCACGGATCGGCGCCGGTCCAGGGCAAGAACGGATTGCGGCGCCCGTAGGCCCAGATCTCGACCCTCATGCTCGGACGCTGGCTCGATTGGCGCGCGTGAAAGCCGTGCGTGTCGGCGACGATCAGCGTGTTGGCGGCCACCGCGAAGTGCGTCGGCGTCGGCAAGCCCAGGGCTGCCAGCTCGTCCGGCATGATCCGGAATGACCCGCGTCCGGTGAGCCGATCTGTTGTCGGCGACATCGTCAGGCTCTTGCGATGCTCCCATTCGAGCCGCTGGGCCGTGAGCCGATGCGAGCCGGCCACGTACATGAAGCAGCTCTCCTGGGGCCTGACTTCGGTCAGGAACAGCCAGGCCTTCACGGTCGAATGAAACGTGTCCGAATGCAGCGCCTCCTGCGGGTCGGGCGCGCCGGACAGCGCCTGGCTGAGGATGGTCTGGACATAGACCGCGGGCTCGGCATCGAAGCTGCCTGCGTAGCGAATGAGGCCGCGCCAGTCCGGATTGTCCTGCAGCCGCTGCAGCGCTGGCATGGCGCGCGCGGTCTGCGCGTCGTAGGCGATGCGACGCGTGATGGTGTGCCCCTGCACCTGCTCGCGCGCCTCGCCGCGGTACCTGCGCACCTGCTCCTCGAGCGCCGCGAACTCGGCCGGTGGAAGAAAGTCACGCTTGACGACGTAACCATCGCGCTCGAACGCCTCGCGGTCGGCCGCGCTGATCCGGTCGGCCAGACGACGTCGGCGCGCACCTGCGAGCCGATCGGTGGCGCGCAGTCGCCACGCATGCAGGCCCCAGCGGTTGAGCCGCTGGCTGCCGATGAGCGGGTTGTCGAGGAACGACTTGGCGCCCGTCAGCAGCTGCGCTGCCCAGAGCGGGAAGAGCAGCAGGTTGCGCGCTACGGTGAGCAAGGCCTTCATGGCCCGTCAGTTTGATCAGCGCCGCGGCGCCGTCAACTTTGGCTTGCGACCTCAATGCTGCGGAGCGTCGGCACCCCAGACTTCCTTCACGCGATCGTCCCGACCGCAGCCGTGCCGGTAGTAGCGATAGCGGATCGGATTCTTCCTGTAATAGTCCTGGTGATACTCCTCGGCTTTGTAGAACGGCCCCGCGGCGGCGATCTCGGTGACGATAGGCTTGCCCAGCTGCTTCTCGTACTTGGCCTTCGAGGCGAGCACGGCCTGCTTCTCCTGCTCGCTGCCGTAGAAAACGGCGCTGCGATACTGGCTGCCGTGGTCGCAGAACTGCGCGTTGGCCGTCAGCGGGTCGACGTGATGCCAGAAATAGTCCAGCAGCTGTGCGTAATTCACTTTCGCAGGGTCGTAGGTGACGGCGACCGCCTCCGCATGACCGGTCTTGCCGGAGCTGCTTTCCTCGTAGGTTGGATTCGCAGTGTGACCGCCGGTGTATCCGGACACTACCTCCGTAACGCCGGGCAGCTTCTCGAAATCCGACTCCATGCACCAGAAGCAGCCCCCGGCGAAAAGGGCTGTGGCCGTGGCGGCCTTGGCCGCTAAGGGCAGGAACAGCGCGACGGCGAACGCCAATGAGCGCACGCTCAGCCCCGCAAGGCAGGAAGCGCCTCGCCCTCCGGCACGAAACGCAAGGCCAGGCCGTTGTTGCAGTAGCGCAGCCCGGTCGGCTGGGGTCCGTCGTCGAACACATGGCCCTGGTGCCCGCCGCAGCGCGAGCAGTGGTACTCGGTGCGCGTCATGAAGAACTTGCGGTCGGATTTGGTGGCCACCGCCTTGTCCAGCGGCTTGAAGAAGCTGGGCCAGCCGGTACCGCTCTCGAACTTGGCGTCCGAGCTGAACAGGGGCTGATGGCAGGCGGCGCAGAGGAACGTGCCTTTGCGCTTTTCGTGGTTCAGCGGACTGGAGCCCGCGCGCTCGGTGTCCTCCTCGAACAGCACGCCGTAAGCATCCTCGGCCAGCAGCGGTTTCCAGGTCGACGCGGGTTTTTGCAGCGTTCCCAATTTTTGCTCCTCGGCCGCAAGCGCGGCGGCACCAAAGTCCTGCAGACCCAGGGTGGAAAAGGCGGCCAGGCGGCCCAAGAGTTGTCTGCGGTTCATGCCGTCAAATATACGCGGCAGCCTCGGACCAGCCGTCCGGCGGATGTGCCCGAACGTTCAGATTCCAGAAGGGCCGGCAGGGTTCGGCCATGCGGAAAATTCTTTTGCGCTGCCCGGAAGGCATGCACTACAATTGCCCGCTGCTACGACGGCGGCGCCGGATCGGTTGATCGAGGCATGCAGGCTCGGCACAAACCCGTGATCACGCGTCTGGTGATCGGGCCCAATGCCTCGTTGAGCGCGGCGGGGGCGTGGGGTTTCCTCGGAGTGATGGCAGCCGTCGCGCTCGGGATCGCAACGGTGTTTGCCATGCGCGGTTTTTGGCCGATTCTGCCCTTTGCCGGGCTGGAGCTGGCAGCGCTGGGGCTGGCGCTCTGGGTGACGCAGCGGCGCAACCGTTACCGTGAGGTCATCAGCGTCAGCGAGGAGTCGCTCCGCCTGGATATCGGGATGGTCGGGCAGGGAGCGTTGGCGAGCGTCGAGATGCCCAGGGCCTGGGCGCGGGTCCGGATCGTCGACGGTCCATACCGCAACAGTCCCACGCAGCTGACGCTGGAGTACCGTGGGCAGCGCGTCACCATCGGCCGCTGCCTGACGGATGAGGAACGCGGCCGCCTGGCCGCCCGGATTCGCGAGTTGTTGCGGCCGGCCTGGCGCGCGGCGCCGGCGGAACTGTCATTGGGAGAGTAGTTAATGCGCACATCGGGTTTCCGGGGCTGGCCATCGCGTCTGGCCGGGTTGTTCGGATCGCTGCTGCCATTCGCCGCGCTGGCCGAGGAGGCGCGCTCCAAGTACAACATGCCCCCCGGCGTGACCGAGATCAGCCGCGACGTCTACGGGCTGCACATGGGCGTCTTCTACGTGTGCTGTGTGATCGGCCTGCTGGTGTTCGGCGTCATGTTCTACTCGGTGTTCAAGCACCGGAAGTCGCTTGGCGCCCAGGCCGCGAACTTCCACGAGTCGACCACGGTCGAGATCATCTGGACCATCATCCCCTTCGTGATCCTCGTCGGCATGGCCATTCCCGCTGCCGGCACGCTGATCAAGATGGAGAACACCCGCGACGCCGAGCTGACCGTGAAGGTCACCGGCTATCAATGGAAGTGGGAATACGAGTACCTCGACCAGGGCGTCAAGTTCTTCTCGACTCTGGCGGCGGATTCCAACCAGGCGCGCCAGCTCGGATCCGGCATCGATCCCAAGACGATCCCCAACTACCTGCTCGAAGTCGACAACCCGCTCGTGCTGCCGGTGGGCAAGAAGGTCCGCTTCCTGATCACCGCCAACGACGTCATCCACGCCTGGTGGGTGCCCGACTTCGCCATCAAGAAGGACGCGATCCCGGGCTACGTCAACGAGATCTGGACGCGCATTGACCAGCCTGGAACCTATCGCGGCGTCTGCGCCGAGCTGTGCGGTCGCGACCATGGCTTCATGCCGATCGTGGTCAAAGCCGTATCCGATACCGAGTACAGCGCCTGGCTTGCCAAGCAAAAAACGGATCAGGGCGTGCAGGTTGCGTCTGCTGCGCCGATGATGGCCGCGAGTCCTGTCCCGGCGCCTCCCGCCACGGACGCGGCGCCCGCTTCCGGCGCTGAGATCGCCGCAGTTGCCCCGCCGGCGCCTGCCGCATCGGGCAAGACGTCCCATGACGACTTGATGAAGCAGGGCGAGAAGGTTTACGCCGCCAACTGCACGGCCTGCCACCAGGCAAACGGGCAGGGGCTGCCGCCCAATTTCCCGTCGCTGGTGGGCAGCAAGGTCATCAAGGGCCAGATCGGCGAGCACATCAAGCAGGTGCTCAACGGCAAGGGTTTGATGACGCCCTTCAAGCATCTGTCCGACGCCGACATCGCCGCCGTCGTGACCTACGAACGCAATAGCTGGGGCAACAAGGGCGACGCCGCCCAGCCCGACCAGGTCAAGAGCCTGCGCTAAGGAATCAAGGAGCAGTCATGGCGCATCACGATATGGTGAAGGACATCCACGCCAACGATCACGGCCATGGCCACGATCACCACGATCACGGCCCGCCGGCCGGGATCATGCGCTGGATCAAGACCACCAATCACAAGGATCTGGGAACGCTGTACCTGTTCTTCTCCTTCACCATGTTCTTCATCGGCGGCCTGATGTCGCTGGTGATCCGCCTGGAGCTGTTCCAGCCCGGCCTGCAGTACGTCGATCCTGAGTTCTTCAACCAGATGACGACGATGCACGCCCTGGTGATGATCTTCGGCGGCGTCATGCCCGGCTTCGTCGGGCTGGCCAACTGGATGGTGCCGATGATGATCGGCTGCTCCGATCTGGCGCTGCCGCGCGTGAACAACTGGGGCTTCTGGATCCTGCCCTTCGCCTTCGCCCTGCTGCTGTCGACGCTGTTCCTGCCTGGCGGCGCTCCCGCCGGCGGCTGGACGATGTATCCGCCGCTCGTTCTGCAAACCGGCAATGCGCTGCCGCTGCTGATCTTCGCCGTTCACCTGATGGGCATCTCGTCGATCACCGGCGCCATCAACGTCGCGGTGACCATCCTCAACATGCGCGCGCCGGGCATGACGTTGCTGAAGCTTCCGTTGTTCGTCTGGACCTGGCTGATCACCGCCTACCTGCTCATCGCGACGATGCCCGTGCTCGCCGGCGCGGTGACGATGCTGCTCACGGACAAGTATTTCGGCACGAGCTTCTTCACGGCCGCCGGTGGCGGCGACCCTGTGATGTTCCAGCACATCTTCTGGTTCTTCGGCCACCCCGAGGTCTACATCCTGATCCTGCCGGCGTTCGGCATCGTCTCCACCATCATCCCGACGTTCGCCCGCAAGGCGCTGTTCGGCTACGACTCGATGGTCTACGCGGTGGCGTCGATCGCGTTCCTGTCGTTCATCGTCTGGGCCCATCACATGTTCACCGTGGGCATGCCGCTCGCGGGCGAGCTGTTCTTCATGTTCTCGACCATGCTGATCGCGGTGCCAACCGGCGTGAAGGTGTTCAACTGGGTCGCGACGATGTGGAAGGGCAGCATGACCTTCGAGACGCCGATGCTGTTCGCGCTGGCATTCGTGTTCCTGTTCACCATCGGCGGTTTTTCCGGCCTGATGCTCGCCATCACGCCGGCCGACTTCCAGTACCAGGACACCTACTTCGTGGTCGCGCATTTCCACTACGTGCTGGTGCCGGGCGCCGTGTTCGCGATCATCGGCGGCGTCTATTACTGGGTGCCCAAGTGGACCGGCCGCATGTACAACGAGCAGCTGGGCAAGGTGCACTTCTGGCTCTCGGCGGTGTTCGTCAACCTGACGTTCTTCCCGCAGCACTTCTCCGGTCTCGCCGGCATGCAACGGCGCGTCCCCGACTACAACGTCATGTTCGTGGACTTCAACCAGTTGTCGACGATCGGCGCGTTCGGCTTCTTCCTGGCGCAGTTCATCTTCATCGGCAACATGCTGGCGTCGTGCTACGGCTGGTTCGGCCGGGCGCGCAACCTGCCGGATCGCGTGTGGGAAGGCGCCCATGGCCTGGAGTGGACGGTCGCCAGCCCGCCGCCGTATCACACGTTCGAGGATCCACCCACGGTCGGCGCAGACGACGTGACCAGCGTGCACGACGACGAAGACGCCCTGGATCACCACAAGCTGGCGTGACGCGATGGAACCGGGCCGTGACGTCAAGCGCCGCAACCTGATCCTGGCGCTGGTCCACGTCGGCATCGTGGCGGTGATCCTGGCGGCCTTCGTATACGTGCAGAGTCACAAATGAGCGAAGCGACCAAGAGCGAACGGCGATTGCATCTCGGGCGGCTGCTCGGCGTCGCTGTCGTCATGTTCGGCTTCGGGTTCGCGCTGGTCCCGCTGTACAACGTCCTGTGCCAGCTGACCAACCAGAACGGCAAGGACACGGACCTGCTGGTCGCCAGCGCCGTGCAGGAGTCGCCCGACGTCACCCGCGAGGTCACGGTCCAGTTCATGACCACGGTCAACGGCGGGCGGGACTGGGCCTTCCGTCCGGAGCACTCGAGCATCAAGGTGCATCCAGGCCAGCTCTACACCGTCAATTTCAGCGCGCGCAATCCCGACGCGGTGGCGCTCGTCGGTCAGGCCGTCCCGAGCGTGACGCCGTGGAACGCTGCCCGCTATCTGAAGAAGACCGAGTGCTTCTGCTTTCGCCAGCAGCCCTTCGAGGCTGGCGAGGAGAAGCTGATGCCGGTCCGGTTCATGCTCGAGCGCGACTTGCCGCCCGAGGTCGACACCGTCACCTTGTCGTACACCTTTTTCGACGTGACCGTCCAGGCTGCGACCGCCCGGGCGGAACCGCAGAGCTAGAAACCAGAGGGAATTCGAATGGCCTCGCATGCCGCTGAAGAACACAACACCGACCGCTACTTCGTGCCGCCGCCGAGCGCATGGCCGTTCGCGCTCACCGTCGGGCTCGTCGCCACCATCGTCGGCGTCTGGGGCTATCTGGAAGACAAGCACATCGGTTCCATCCCGATCTGGCTCGGCTCGGCGTTGGCGCTGTTCATCATCTACCGCTGGTTCCGCGGCGTGTCGCTCGAAAGCGAGAGCGGCGCCTACAACACCCAGGTCGATCGCACGTATCGCTGGGGCATGTCCTGGTTCATCTTCTCCGAGGTGATGTTCTTCGGCGCCTTCTTCGGAGCGCTGTTCTACGCGCGATCCCTGTCGATCCCCTGGCTGGCAGGCGAGGGCGCCAAGCTCGTGACCAACCTCACGCTCTGGCAGGGATTCGAGGCGCTGTGGCCCACCAACGGCCCCGGCCACGTCGGCGGCAGCTTCGAGACCATCCCCGCCTGGGGCATCCCGTTCCTGAACACGATTCTGCTTCTCTCCTCGGGCGTGACGATCACCTTTGCGCACCACGCGCTCAAGGATTCAAAGCGCGCAGCCTGCATCGTCTGGATGTTTGCCACCGTGGCCTTCGGCGCGACCTTCCTGTACTTCCAGGCGACCGAGTACATCCACGCCTACACCGAGCTGAACCTGAAGCTGAGCTCCGGCATCTACGGCTCGACCTTCTTCATGCTCACCGGCTTTCACGGCATGCACGTGACCCTGGGCACGATCATGCTCGCCGTGATCACGCTGCGTCTGATGCTCGGCCACTTCAAGCCCGACTCGCACTTCGGCTTCGAGGGCGTGGCCTGGTACTGGCACTTCGTCGACGTGGTCTGGATCGGCTTGTTCGTTTTCGTCTACGTGATCTGACCCATACCCGTCACGGCGGACTGGCGGGGGCCGATCTTTCGTTGAAGCCGTGCGGCTGGATCCAGCCGCGGGTGAAAGCCAGGATCAGGAACGCGATCAGCGCCACCTGCAGCGCCACACGCCAGGTCAGCGCCCGCATCGTTCTCCGATGGTTGCGATCGGCCGGATCCTTGACCAGGAAGAACACGGCCGAGAACAGCGCGCCAACGATGGCCAGCAGGAACAGGATGATCAGGACTTTGGGCAGCATGTCGCCGGGGCTCGAGCGGTTCGGCCGAATCATACCCGCCACTGGCGCGAAACCGCGGTGATGCAGAGATTCACCGCTCCCGCCTGGGCCTGGCTGGTCACCGGCGCCATGCTGGCGCTGCTGTTGGGTCTGGGGGGCTGGCAGGTGCGGCGCGCGCACGAGAAGGAAAACCTGGATGCCAGCTATGCGCACGCCGGAGCAGAGGCGCCGTTGGCGCTGACCCGCGACAGCATCGCGCCCGCCTCGGCGGCGGTCGTCGCCGCCACCGTGGAAGGCACTTACGAAGGAGAGCGTCAGTTGCTGCTGGACAATCAGAGCCATCAAGGTCGACCCGGCTATCGCGTGTGGACGCCGCTGCGGCTATCCGCCGGCGGAACGGTGATCGTCGATCGTGGCTGGGTGCCCGCCGATCCGCAGCGGGCGATCGTGCCCGACGTGTCCGTCAGCGGTGCGCGACGCAGCCTGCGCGGGCTCTGGCGGAACCTGCCGCGGCCCGGCCTGAAGCTAGCGAACCCGAACCTGCGGGCGCCCGGGAGATTTCCAGCCGTCGTCGACCATCCGACCGTCGAGGACCTGCAGGCCATCCTGGGCGAGCCGGTGGCCGCCGGCGTGCTGCTGCTCGATCCCGCCGAGAAGGAGGGTTATTTGCGAGAGTGGAATCCGACGACGCGGTTCCCCCCGTCGCGGCACTATGCTTACGCCGCCCAGTGGTTTGCGCTTGCCGCGACCCTGCTGATCATCTTCGTCCGCATGAATCTCAAGAGCGCCAAATGAACGCGACCGACACCTCTCCTGGAGCGCCAGCGAAACGCTCGCGCCGCCAGTTCTGGATCGCGGCGGTGATCTTCCTCGGGCCGTTCATCGCGGCCTTCGTGATCTATCGCTGGTTCCCACACTGGTTGCCGTCCGAGCGGACCAACTACGGCGAGCTGATCGACCCGCCGCGATCGCTGCCGGCGCTGACCTTGACGGACGTGGACGGCAAGGCGCTCACCGAAGGTGACCTCAAGGGCCACTGGAGCCTGGTGTATCTCGCGCCCGCGATCTGCGAGGCGCCGTGCCAGGAGCGCCAGCACTTCGCCCACCAGCTCTGGACCGCGCTCAACGAGAAGCGCGCGAAGCTGGTGCGTGTGTACATCGCGCCCGAGGCGGAAAACCTCGGTCCGGTGCGCGCCCAGATCGGTGCGGAGCACGAGGACCTTCAATGGCTGGCCGGCGCCGGCACAGCGCATTACGAGCTGCGTCGTTTCTTCGAGATCCGCAACACCGAGGCGCTGTACCTGATCGACCCGTTCGGCAACTGGGTCATGACCTACGTGCCTTCGCCGGGCCCCAATGGCATGCAGGAAGACTTCAAGGGCATGCAGAAGGACCTGAAGAAGTTGCTGAAGCTTTAAGGCGCGTCGACCATGTCCTGGTTACGCCGCCTGACGCTGGCAGCGACCGCACTGTGTCTGCTCGTCGTCGTCTTCGGCGCCTACGTCCGCCTGTCCGACGCCGGGCTCGGCTGCCCCGACTGGCCCGGCTGCTACGGCCGTCTCACGGTGCCCGCAGCAGGCGCGGCCCTGGCGCAGGCCAACCGCAGCTACCCGCATCGACCGGTCGAGGCACACAAGGCCTGGAAGGAGATGGCGCATCGCTATCTGGCATCGAGCCTGGGCGCACTCATCGTCGGGCTGGCGCTGCTGGCGAGGCGATTGCGTGATGAGGGCGCCCCCCGCACATTGCCCTGGATCCTGGTCGCTCTCGTGATCTTCCAGGGACTGCTGGGCATGTGGACCGTGACCTGGCAGCTCAAGCCGCTGGCGGTCTCTGCGCATCTCCTCGGGGGGATGACCACGCTGGGCTTGCTCGCATGGATGTGGCTCACCCTGCGGCAGGTGCCGCCGGTGCGCATCGACGTCGCCGAGAAGCCGTTCCGCTCCGAGCGCCATGCGATGCTGACGATGCAGCAGGACGTCGCGCGCGAGCAGCGAAGATCGGTAGGGCTGCCGCTCTTCGCAGCCGCAGTGCTGGTCTTGCTGACAATGCAGATCTTCCTTGGTGGCTGGACCAGCAGCAATTACGCAGCGCTGGCGTGCCCGGACTTCCCGACCTGCCACGGCAGTCTCTGGCCGCCAATGGATGCGAAGGAGGCGTTCACGCTATGGCGCGGACTGGGCGTCAACTACGAGCATGGCGTGCTCGATACCCGGGCCCGCGTCACGATCCATTTCGCGCACCGGCTGGGCGCGCTATGCGTCGTCACGGCCGCGATCCTGCTGGCGCTCGCGCTGTGGAAATCCCAGGCCAAGGCGCATCGACGCTTCGCCGCCGCGCTGGCCGGCGCGACCTTGCTGCAGGCGGGGCTGGGTATTGCAATCGTGAAGCTGCAGCTGCCGTTGCCGCTGGCCGACATGCACAATGCCGGGGCTGCGGTGCTAGTGTTGACGCTGGTCGCCCTCAATCATTTCCTGTGGACTGCGTCGCGAGCCGACTGACGTGAGTGCCAACGCCCAGACCTTGCCGGCGCGCAATCTGCGCACGCTCGTCCACGAGTTCTACGAGCTGTGCAAGCCGCGGGTGGTGATGCTCATCGTATTCACCGCCATCGTCGGGATGTTCCTGGCCGCGCCGGGACTGCCACCGCTGGACCTGGTCCTCTTCGCGACGCTGGGCATCGGGCTGCAGGCTGCTTCGGCTGCTGCGATCAACCAGCTCATCGACCGCAACATCGACGCGCGGATGGCCCGCACCTGCGGCCGTCCGCTGGTGACCGGGGCGCTGGGGCTGACCGAGTCCGTCGTCTTCACCGCAGTGCTCGGGCTGTTGGGCTTCTGGATCCTTGGACGCTGGGTCAACGCGCTCACTGCATGGCTCACCCTGGCGACCCTGGTGGGCTACGCCGGCGTCTATACGCTGTACCTCAAGCGCGCCACGCCGCAGAACATCGTCATCGGCGGCGCCGCCGGCGCGTTCCCGCCGGTCCTTGGCTGGACCGCGATCACCGGCTCGCTCGACCCGCACTCGCTATTGCTGAGCCTGATCGTCTTCGTCTGGACCCCGCCGCATTTCTGGGCCCTGGCGATCGAGCGGCACCGGGAGTACGCGGACGCCGACATCCCCATGCTGCCGGTGACGCATGGCCTCGAGTTCACCCGGACGCAGGTGCTGCTGTACACGATCCTGCTGCTGGTGGTGAGCCTGCTGCCGTTCGCGTTCGGCATGAGCGGTCTGCTCTACCTCACGGGCGCGCTCGTGCTCGGATGCGTGTTCCTCTACTACGCAGTGCAGCTGAAGTTCGCGCCCAGGCAGGGGCTGTCGATGCGGACTTTCGGCTACTCCATCGTCTACCTGATGGCGATCTTCAGCCTGCTGCTGCTCGATCACTACGTGCGCGCAATCGGCTAGAAAAACAAAACCCCGCTCGAGGCGGGGTTTTGGTGATGGTGGTCCCGATTACGCCGGGAGCTCGATCGCCTTGCGCAGCTTCTTCATCGCCGCAGTCTCGATCTGGCGGATGCGCTCAGCCGAGACGCCGTATTCGTCGCCCAGCTCCTGCAGGCCCGCTTTTTCGTCCTCGCTGAGCCAGCGACGCTGGAGGATGTCGCGCGAGCGATCGTCGAGGGTCGCCAGCGCGGTCTTCATCTTCTCTTCGCGCTCCTGCTCCCACTCTGCCTGCTCGAGCTCCGCATAAGCGTCGCGATCGGTCGTCAGGTAGTCCTCGGGACCGTAGCTGTCCTCGCCGTCGATGGCCGCGCCCTTGAACGAGACGTCCTGACCGGACAGGCGCGATTCCATCTCGAGCACTTCCTCGGGTTTGACCTTGAGCTCGCGTGCGACCGCCTCGACTTCCTGGCGATTCATCCAGCCCAGGCGCTTCTTCATGCCGCGCAGGTTGAAGAACAGCTTGCGCTGCGCCTTGGTCGTGGCCACCTTCACCAGGCGCCAGTTCTTCAGGATGAACTCGTGGATCTCGGCCTTGACCCAGTGCACGGCGAAGGAGATCAGGCGCACGCCCTTTGACGGGTCGAAACGCTTGACGGCCTTCATCAGGCCGATGTTGCCTTCCTGGATCAGGTCGGCGAACGGCAGCCCGTAACCCAGGTAGCCCCGGGCGATGTGGATCACGAAGCGCAAGTTGGAGAGCACCAGCTTCTGCGCGGCTTCCAGGTCGTGCTTGTCGTGCAGACGCTCGGCGAGCTGCTTCTCGGCTGCCGCGTCGAGCATCTCGACGCTGTTCACCGCCGCGATGTACGCATCCAGGCTGCCGCTAAGGGGCAGCAGAGCTGTCGTCTTGGGCAGAGCAAGTGCGTTTTTGGCCGTCATGTTGATCACCCTCCGGAACGACAGTTTAGCAGTCGCGATAATAGAGTGCTAACGCCCGGGAAAGTTCCCGGAAATAGAGAGTTAGGCCTACTCTGGCTCGATCGCGGAGAGGTGACGGCCGACAGTCACGAGCGCCCCGGCCAAGCCCAGCATCACCCCCGCCGCCAGCAGGGTCAGGCTGGCCGTCATCGACAGCATGCCGGGAGTCGATTCCACGCCGTAGAGCTGCAGGATCCGCTGCGCGGGTCCCGCCAGAAACGCCTGCCCGGCAAAGACCAGGAGCCAGGCCAGCAGACCGCCGGCAAGGCCGTACCACAGGCCGGCGTAGAAGAACGGCCGGCGGATGAACGCGTCCGGTGCGCCGATCAGCTTCATCACCGCGATCTCGTCCCGGCGGGCCTGCAGGTCCAGGCGGATGGTATTGCCGACGATGACGATCACCGCGAGCGCGAGCAGCGCGGCGGTGACCCAGACCACCCGCTTGGCCAGGTCCAGCAGCGCCTGCAGCCGCTCCAGCCATTCCTGATCGAACTTGGCGGTTTCCACTTCCGGAAGTCGGGCCAGCTCGGCGACGAGACCGCGCGCATCGGCGGCGTTCGCCGATGGCGTCACCGCGACCACCGCCGGCAGCGGGTTGGACTCGAGCACATCGAGCGCATCGCCGAATCCCGACAACGCCCGGAACTCCTCCAGCGACTGCTCGCGCGAGATGTACTGGACCTGCTTGACGTCCTTGCGCCGCGCCAGGTCGCGCGCCAGCTCGCGGCCCTTGGCTTCGCCTACGGAATCCTTGAGGAAGAGCGAAACCTGCGTCGTGGTCTCCCAGCTATAGCTGAGCGCGGAAGCGCGCTGAAGCGCCAGATGGAAGCCGGCTGGCAGGGCCAGCGTGACGCCGATGACCAGGGTAGTCAGCAGCGTTCCGACCGGGTTGCGCACCAGCGTGCCCAGCGTGAAGAAGAACGCTCGCGCATGGGCCTGGACCAGGCGCACCAGCCAGTTGGGGCGGGACACGCCTTCCGGAACCGAGATCGGATTAGCCACGCACGTGCCCCGTCGGCGCATCGGTGGCCAGGCGGCCCCGCTGCAGGTGCAGGATCCGGTACGGCAGCTGACGGATCAGGTCGATCGCGTGCGACGCGACCAGCACGCTGACGCCGACCTCGTTGAAGCGCGCGAAGATCTGCATCACCTCGCGCGCCATCTGCGGATCGAGGTTGCCGGTGGGCTCGTCGGCCAGCAGCACCGCCGGTCGCGTCACGATCGCGCGGGCGATGCCGACGCGCTGCTGCTCGCCGCCAGCCAGGCGCAGCGGATAGACCTTCTCCCGCCCGAGCAGGCCGACCGAGTCCAGCGCTGCGCGCACGCGCTTGCCGATGTCCGTGTGCGCGTAGCCCCGGATCACCAGCGGCAGGGCGACGTTGTCGAAGACCGTCCGGTCGTGCAGCAGGTTGAAGTTCTGGAAGATCAGGCCGAGCTGCTGGCGGTATGCGGGTACCTGCCGCGGCTTGAGCTTCGCGAGGTTCTGGCCGGAGACCACGACCTGGCCGCGCTGCGCCCGCGCCAGCGCCGCGATCAACCGGAGCAGCGTCGACTTGCCGGCCCCCGATGGGCCCGTCAGGAAGGCCATCTCTCCCTGCGCAAGCGAGAAGCTCAGATGGCTGAGCACCTCGTCGCCGCCGCGATAGCGGTAACTCACGTCGTGGAACTGGATGATGTCCGGCATGCAGACCGCTCAGCGGCCGACCAGCGCGTCGGCGTAGGCCTTGGCATCGAAGGGCTGCAGATCCTCGGCCGCTTCGCCGACGCCGATGAAGCGGATCGGCAGCGACAGTCTCCGCGCGATGGCGAGCAGGATGCCACCTTTGGCCGTGCCGTCGAGCTTGGTGATGGTGATGCCGGTGAGGCCGATGGCTTCGTGGAACTGCACGGCCTGCGTGAGCGCGTTGCTGCCGGTGGTGGCGTCCACTACCAGCATCACCTCGTGCGGCGCATACGGATCGTGCTTCTGCACCACGCGCTTGATCTTGCGCAGCTCCTCCATCAGGTGTGCCTGCGTATGCAGCCGGCCCGCCGTATCGGCGATGACCACGTCGATCTTCCTGGCCCGCGCCGACTGCACTGCATCGAAGATCACCGACGCCGAGTCCGCCCCCGCGCCCTGCGACATGCAGGGCACTCCGGCGCGGTCCGCCCAGACCTGGAGCTGCTCGACCGCCGCTGCCCGGAAGGTGTCTCCCGCGGCCAGCATGACGGTGTGTCCTTCGGTCTTGAAGCGCAGGGCGAGCTTTCCGATCGTGGTCGTCTTGCCCACGCCGTTCACGCCCGCCACGAACAGGATGTACGGCCGGATGAAGTCCGGAATCGCCAGGGGCTGCGCGACCGGCCCCAGCAATTCGACGACGATGCCCCGCAACTCGCTGCGCAGCTGCTGCTCCGTCTTGATACGGCCGGCACGCACGCTCGCGCCCAGACGCTCCGTGATCCAGGTCGTCACTTCCACGCCGGCATCCGCCATCAGCAGGCGTGTCTCCAGCTCCTCGATCGCGTCATCACCGAGCTTGTCGGCGGTGAATAGCCGCCCCAGATCGTAGGTCAGCCACGAGTTGCCGCGGTTGAGCCGCGAGCGCAGCTTGCTGACCGGATTCTCGGCCATGTCAGCGCTCCTTCGCCGGACGCAGCAGGCGGGTGGGGAACGACGCCGACGAACGGTGGACGTCCCGGATCTCGAAGCCATGGGGAGTCAGCGTCGCGAGCGCCGGGCTGTAGCTGGCTCCGCTGACTGGATAGCGCAGCAGCCGGAAGAACTCGCCGGCGCGCTGGCCGTTGACGGTGCCGATCCAGAGCGGCGTCACGCCATCCAGCACATAGCCCGAGGGCCACAAGCGCACCAGCAGCTGACGGTCATCGTCCTGGCCGTGACGCATCGTCAGCCCCGCGTAATGTCCTGCATGCATGCGCGGCATCAGCGGCACGTCCGCAATGGGGCCGCTCGTCGCCAGCCAGCGCAAGCCGGTGGCAAAGCCCAGGCGCGGCGGTGCTTCCCAGCCCAGGTCTTCCAGCGAGCGCCGGATCGCGGGCAGCTGGCCAGCCCATTGCACGTTGAGCATCTGCTTGTCGCGCCCGGCCAGATCGATGCGGCGCGTCGGCAGCCGGCGCCAGCCGTCGTCCCACCAGTCCAACATCGCCATGGGGCGGGCAGCCAGCTCGGGAGCCGCTGTCTGCATCCGTGAGCGCGCGGCAGGGCTGCCGACGGCCACGCCCACGATCAACGCGATCACCGCTGGCCAGAGGCTGCGCAGCTGAAGGTCGCGTGCGCCGTGACGCCGGAAGCTCACGCCGACGCCGGCGGTCCAGATCACGGCCACCAGCAACGTGGTCAGGCCGACGCTGAGCCAGCTCGCGCCCAGGTAGAAGCGGCTGAGCACGACGAACAGCAGCATCGCGGTGACCAGGCCATAGGCGAGGATGCGGCGATTGATCGTCGCGCCGCTGTCGAACAGCAGCGGCACCAGCCCGTAGATGGCGATCGGCAGAACCAGGTCCTGCCGCAGGCGCAGCGGCCCCGCTTCGGGTGTCGCGTGCAGTCCCGGCATGAAGGTCAGAAGCAGATACGAAAGAATGCCGAACACCATCACCACCAGCAGGTGTCGCAGCACATCCCAGCGCTTCTGCAGCGCCATCACCACCATCAGCGCGGCGACGAAGCTGCCATAGGCGAAGGGCTCCCCGGGCGACATGGCAATTGCTGCGAAACGCACGCCCCACGGCTCGCGCAGGTGCAGCATCGCATCGTGCGCGTAGAGATCCATGCTGGGAGGCCTGCCGCCCAACGCCCACGTCGTGCCGAGCACGACAGCCGCAACGACGAGCAGGACGATTCCCAGGCTCACGAGGGCCGGAAGCTCAGGCTGACGCGGATCGGCGACCGCGCCCAAGCGCGCGAAGGGTCCATGGCGGTGGCTCCAATCGGTGAGCCGGTTGAGCCAGTTTTCCGCGTTGCGCCCCAGAACGAGGACGGCCCTGCGGGACACCCAGAAGGCGAGCCACAGGCTGCCGGCCGCGACGAGCATCACGATGGCAAGTCGCTTGGTGACTTCTGCCGCGAGCCCGAGCGAGGCACCGAAGGCAACGCCCGGCAGGACGTACACCAGCGTCCAGGCGATGGCGGCGGGCACGATCGCGACCAGGAACCGCGGCCGCGACAGACCGTAGGTGCCTGCAATCGCGGGAACCAGCGGCCGCAGCGGGCCGATCAGGTGTGCCAGGACCAGGCCCTTGCCGCCGTGCTTGGTGAAGAAGGCGCCGCCTTTGTTGATCAGTCCCGGACGACGCGCGAAGAAAGGCCGCCGGAACAGCGCTACGCCGTAGCGTCGACCGAGCTCGTAGCTTGCGATGTCACCGATGAGCGCGCCCGAGGCGATGAGCATCATCGTCGGGGCGAACGGCAGCGCGTCCAGCGACACCAGCGCGCCGATGGCGAACAGCAGGGCAGCGCCCGGCAGGAACAGTCCGATGAAGACGATGCATTCGACGAGCCCCAGCGCAAACGCCGCCGCCAGCGACAGGTCTGGATGCGCTTGCGCCCAGTCGACGATGTGCTGCAGCCATTCCACGGCCGCTCAGCTCTTCAGGGCTGCAAAGCTCGAGCGGGCCGCATCCAGCGTGGCCGCAAGCTCGGGCTCGCCGTGCGCGGCGGAAACAAATCCCGCTTCGTAAGCCGAAGGAGCCAGATAGACGCCGCGCGCCAGCATTGCGTGGAAGAAGGTCTTGAACGCGGATGCGTCGGACTGCATCACCTCGGCGAAGCTGCCGGGGGCGCGCGCGTTGAAGAAGAGCCCGAACATGCTGCCGATCTGGCTGGTGGCGAACGGGACGCCCGCAGCGGCAGCGGCTTCGCGCAGTCCCGCCAGCAGCCGCTGGGTGAACGTCGCCATCCGCGCGTACAACGCTTCGTCGTCCAGCTGGCGCAGGGTCGCGAGCCCCGCTGCCATGGCCAGCGGATTTCCCGACAGCGTCCCTGCCTGATAGACCGGACCCACGGGCGCAAGGTGCGACATGAGGTCGCGCCGACCGCCGAACGCCCCCACCGGCAGCCCGCCACCGATGATCTTTCCGAGCGTTACGAGGTCCGGCGTCACTCCATACAGACCGGCGGCGCCGCGGGGATGCACGCGAAAGCCGGTCATCACCTCGTCGAAGATGAGCACGGCGCCGTGATGCGTGCACAGCTCCCTCAAGCCCGCCAGGAAACTGGCGGCTGGCGGAACACAGTTCATGTTGCCGGCGACCGGCTCGACGATGACACAGGCGATGCGATCGGGCTGCTGCTCGAACAGTCGCCGCACCGACTCCAGGTCGTTGTAGGTCGCGGTCAGCGTGAAGCGCGCCAGCTCCGCCGGCACACCGGGCGAGGTCGGCACGCCGAACGTCAGGGCTCCGGAGCCGGCCTTCACCAGCAGGGCGTCTCCGTGGCCGTGATAGCACCCCTCGAACTTGACGATGAAGTCGCGGGAGGTCGCGCCGCGCGCCAGACGCAGCGCGCTCATCGTGGCCTCGGTCCCGGAGTTGCACATGCGGACCTGTTCCAGGCCAGGAACGCGCGCCACCAGAAGCTCCGCCATCTCCACTTCCAGCTCGGTGGGCGCGCCATAGGAAACGCCGATCTCCAGCTGCGCGGCGATCGCTGCCCGCACCTGCGGCTGCTGGTGACCGAGGATCATGGGACCCCACGAGCCGACGTAGTCGATGTAGTCGTTGCCATCGACGTCGTACAGGTGCGCGCCCTCTGCGCGGGCGATGAACCGGGGCGAGCCGCCGACGGCACGGAATGCACGCACCGGGGAGTTGACGCCCCCGGGAATGCTTCGCTGCGCGCGCTGGAACAGGGACTCGGAGCGGGTCATTTCGAATCGGCCGGGGCGACAAGCCGCGATTGTATCGGTCTTGGCCGGCCCGTCAGGCGAATGCACCCGCCAAGGCGGCGGCGGCGCTGCGGATGTCGTCGGCGCCGAACACGCCATCGACTGCCGCGAGGAGGTCAGCACCGCTGTCGACGACGCTGCGGGCAACGCTTGCGCTGATGCCGCCGATTGCGCAGATCGGAGTGCCCGGCATTCGCGCACGTGCGGCCCGCAGCAGCGACAGCTCCGCCGCCGGTGCGTCGGGCTTGGTGCGGGACGGGAAGAAACGGCCGAAGGCAACGTAATCGGCGCCCTGATCCACCGCGCCTGCTGCGTGATCAAGCGAGCTGCCGCAGCTGACACCGATGATCGCGCGCGGGCCGCAAACGGCGCGGGCCATGGCGATGGCCGGATCCGAGCGGCCCAGATGCACGCCGTGCGCACCGACGGTCGCGGCCAGGGTGGGATCGTCGTTGATGATCAGCAACGCCCGGTGGTTCTTGCAGAGGCCCAACAGCGCGCGGGCCTGGTCGATGCGATCCGCGTCTCCAGACTCCTTGTTCCGGTACTGGATGAGGCGCGCCCCGCCGGCGAGCGCTTGCTCGACCGCGCGAGTGAGGCTGTCGGTCGAGCGGCAAATACTGGCAGACGTGACGGCATAGAGACCACGCAGTCCGGCGCTCATGTCTTCGCGCGACCGGGAATCAGCCTTCCCGCGCCGATCGGGTAAGCACGCTCGAGCGCGACCAGGACGTAGGCCCTCGCTTGCTCAACCGCGTCGAGCAGGGGCTCACCGCGTGCGAGAAACGCGGCAATCGCGGCGGCCAGCGTGCAGCCGGCGCCGTGGAATCGCTGTGGAAGGCGGGCACGGGTCAAACGGCGGACCTCGCCCGACGACAGGAACAGCAGATCGACCACGGATTCTCCCGGCTCGTCGCCGCCGGTGATCAGCACCGATCTCGCCCCGCGGTCGAGAAGCATTTTTCCGCAGCGCTGCAGATCGGCATCGCCGCACAGCAGCCGCGCTTCCTCGGCGTTGGGCGTCAGCACGTGCACGAGCGGGAGCAGCACATGCAGCATTTCCGCGCGGAGCTCGGCGGTGGCGAGGTTGCGTCCCCCGCCTGCGCGCAGGATCGGATCCAGCACTACCGGCACGTCGAGCGCGTTCAGATGCTGGGCCAGCACCGGGACCTGCGCCGTGTCGCCCAGCAGTCCCACCTTCGCGGCAGTGGGCGCGCAGTCGGCCAAGAGCAGTTCCAGTTGTGCCGCCAGCAGGATCGGGGCCACAGCGGACACGCGCTGCACGTCCTGTGTGTCCTGCACGGTGTGCGCGGTGATGACCGTGAGCGCGTGCGCGCCCAGCGCGGCGCAGGTCTCGATGTCGGCCTGGATTCCTGCACCGCCCGTCGGATCGTGTCCAGCCAGGCAGAGCACTTGAGAGGGGGGCGAAGCGGGCATCGCTTACTTACACGTCAGTTATGCACAAAGACTGAGACACGACCGTGATGTAGATACTGCAGCCATCCGGCGACACCGGCGGGGATTGCTGACCGAATAAACTCTTGATCGACGGACCCATTGCGAATTGGCTACAGAATGCCCGATGAGGACGAAACCACGCAGCCACGGCGGTTCCAATGGCCGCGGAGATGAGTTTCGCACAGTGTTATCCACAGATTCTGTGTGTAGGTCACGCGCGCGCTTGTGGCACCGATACTTATCTTCGCTTTGTAAGGTGACTTGAGCGCTGCGCGAGTCCGACGCGGCATCACTCAGCGATGTCCGGCTCCGGAGGCGCAGTCTCGGTCGGGGCTTGCGTCGACGTTTGGTCTTGTGTGGGAACCGAGTCGTCCGACGCAGAAGACTCTTCCGATGCAGAAGGTTCTGCGGATGCCGGACGCGCAGGCTGTGCCGCGGCCCCCGGCGCCTCTTCTGTGGACTCGTCTGTTTCCGATCCGTCGCCCGCCGGCGCCATCGGCTCCTCGTCGTCTTCAACCGCACGGCCGTAACCCATCTGCCGGAGAATCCAGCCGGCGCGGCTCTGCACGTAAGGACCGGGAGCCTTGGCTCTCCAGCGACGGGGGCTCGGCAATACCGCCGCAAGCCGGGCCGCTTCCTCGGCGTTGATGCGGGCTGCCGTTTTTCCGATGTATGCGCGCGCTGCCGCTTCGACGCCGTAGACACCGGGTCCAAACTCGGCGACGTTGAGGTAGATCTCCAGGATGCGCTGCTTGGACCAGAGCGCCTCCATCAGAACCGTGAAGTACGCCTCGATGCCTTTGCGCAGGTAACCGCCGCCGGGCCACAGGAAAAGATTCTTCGCGGTCTGCTGGCTGATCGTCGACCCACCGCGAATCTTCTTGTGCCTGGCGTTGTGCTCCATGGCCTTCTGCATTGCCTCGACGTCGAAGCCATCGTGCGTCCAGAACTTCTGATCCTCCGATGCGACGACCGCCTTGCGCATCACGTCCGCGATCTGGTCGGCGGGGACCCATTGGTACTGCACCGGCTGCACCGGGCTTTGCAGCATGAAGCTGGTGGTCGGCGGCGGCATCCATCGCAGCGCCACGACCGGCAGCACCGTCAGCGCGATTGCGCAGGCGGGGATGAACAACAGCGTTCGCACGAGGAACTTGAGCATCAGTGGGAACCAGGCTGGCTGCGCGCGCGGAAATGGTTCCACGCAAACCCGCCGAGGACCAGCACCAGCACGATCCCCTGGAGCGCCAGGCTCTGGGCATTCGGATAGATGCCCAGAAGCGGGATCCGGACGAAATGGATCGGCTGCATCGAGAGGGTTCCGGCCTCCTGCAGCGCCGCAACGCCCTTGCCCGTGAAGACCACGGCCAGCAGAACGATCAAGGCCGAGCTCCAGCCGAAGAACTGACGGATCGGCAGCTGCATCGACACGGCGAAGATCGCCCAGGTCAATGCGAGCAGCGCCGCGGCGGCCACGATCAGTCCCAGCACGATCGCCAAGTGGTCACCCTGACCCCAGAGCGCGCGGTAGAACAGCACCGTCTCGAAGATCTCGCGATAAACGGCGATGAAGGCGAGCACCGCGATGCCCCAGGGACGTCCCCCAGCCAGCGCGCCGCGCATCTGCTGCGAGACGTACTGTTGCCAGCGGTTGGAGTAGCTCTTGCCGTGCAGCCATAGCCCGACGGACAGCAGGATCGCTGCCGCGAGCAGTGCTGTCAGACCCTCGGTGAGCTCCCGTCCCGCGCCGCTGATGTCCACGACCCAAGTCGAGGCTGCCCAGGTGGCGGCGCCCAGCAGCAAGGCAGCGATCCAGCCGCCGTGCAGATAGGGCAGGGCGTCGCGGCGCTCCGTCTTGCGCAGGAACGCGAACATGGCGGCGAGAACCAGGATCGCTTCCAAACCTTCGCGCGCCAGGATGACGAAGCTCCCCACGAAGCTGCCGACCGCGGATTGCGCGCCGCCCTGGGTCCGTTCCCTCGCCTGCCCGAGAAGCGTTTCGATGTCGCGCGCCGACGCCTGGACCTGCGGCAATTGCGGCGCGGACTTGAGGAGCGCGCGGTAATTCATCATCGCCTGCTCGATTTGCCGCATCAGAGGCTCGTCCAGGGTCGCCAGCTGGGCCTCCGCGAGCTCGAAGCCATCCAGGTACGCGGAGATCGCCAGCTGACCAGCCTCTTCCGCCTGGCCGGACTCGTATGCATGCACGCTGGCCTTGAGCTTGGCGCTGGCGATGGCCAGCGGGTCGCGCCGATCGTCGAGCACTTCCGGGTGCGCCCGCAGATACGCCAGCAGTGCTTCGCCGCGATCGCCGAATCTCTGCGAGAACGCGGAGGGAATCTCGCCGGTCAGGTTTCCCAGGCTGTCGATCGCTGCAGCCTCGGAGCCGCGGCTTTTCCAGATCTTTTCGCCCTGCGTGCGCTGCTCGTCGCTGAAGGGAAGCTGGCTGACGTAGAACGCCAGCGCCCAGCGCATCTCGTCGGGCAGCTGGGCAAAGCTCGGCATCGCAGTCCCGGCGACGCCAGTCGCGAGCGTGTTGTAGAGCGCAAAAACGCTGCGCTGCCGCTGGCGCTCCAGATCGAGGAAATTCGCTGGCGGTGGGTCAAGTCCGGCCGCCGCAGGACCGTCGCCGGCGCCTCGGGCCCCGTGACAGCTCGCGCATTGCTGCTCGTAGGCCACAGCGGCCTCGGCAACAACCGGCGCACGCGTGGGCGCGGTGACGACGGGATAGGACGCAACCACGGCGCGCGTCAGATCGGCAGTACCTTTGCGTACCGCATCGGCCGCCGCTCGACCGGCGATCAGCTGCTCGAGTTCCTGTGCCTGACGCGCGAGATCCTCGCCGGCACCGAGCCGCTGCAAGCCGCGTGTCACCTCGGCGGCAAACTCGCGCTGTTCCCGGTACTCCGCTTCCGAGATCACGACGCCGTTCTTGACCGCGCCGGCGTAATCGACGCCGATGTAGTCGAGCATGTGCACGACGACCAGCACCTCGCGTTCATCTGCGTTCTCCGTGCCGCTTGCCACGGCACAGAAAGCCACGGCGCAGATTGCGATGAGGCGGGGAAGAAGCATGATGGAGGCAGGGACGCGAATAAGAACGATTATCGTCTACGCCATGCTCCGGGACAAACCCGGACCGATCGATCAGACCGCCGGCGCGGGCAGTGCGAGATTGCGCCAGAGCTGCAGCGTCGGCGCCGACTGGTTCAGCGTGTAGAAGTGCAGCCCCGGGCAGCCCGCGTCCAGCAAGGTCCTGCACAAGCGGCTCACGACCTCGAGCCCGAAATCCAGCAGCGCCGTCCGGTCGTGCTGGAGTTGCTCGAGGCGCAGGCGGATCCAGCGCGGGATGTCGGCGCCGCAGGCGTCCGAGAAGCGCGTCAGCTGGGTGAAGTTGGTGATGGGCATGATCCCGGGGACCACCGGGATGCCGATGCCGGCCCGCTCGCAGCGCCCGCGGAAATCGAAATACGCATCGGCGTTGAAGAAATACTGCGTGATCGCGGCATCGGCGCCGGCATCGACCTTGCGCCGGAAGTTGTCGAAGTCGGCCTGCGGGCTCGGCGCCTGCGGATGCGTCTCGGGATAGCAGGCCACCTCGATGCGGAAGTGGGAGCCATGGGTCTTGCGCACGAACCCGACCAGCTCGTTGGCGAAGTGGAACTGTCCGGGCGCTTCGGCCGAGCCCGCCGTCGCCGGCAAATCTCCTCGCAGCGCGACGATTCGCCGCACGCCGGCCGTGCGATAGCGGTCGAGCAGAGCGGAGATGTTCGCCTCGGTGGAACCGACGCAAGTCAGGTGCGGCGCGGCCTCGACGCCGGTCTCACGGATCACCGTGACGATGGTGTCGTAGGTCCCGTCCTGGCCGGAGCCGCCGGCGCCGTAAGTGACCGAGAAGTATTTGGGCGCGACCGCCGCCAGCGACTTGATCGCCGACGGCAGCTTCGCCACGCCTTCCGGCGTGCGCGGCGGAAACAGCTCGAACGAGAAGCTGGCCTCCGCCGTCACGATCAGTACCGGTAGTGATCCGGTTTGTACGGGCCTTCCACCGGCACGCCCAGGTAATCGGCTTGCTCTTTCGTCAGCGTCGTCAGCTTCACGCCGATCTGGCCCAGGTGCAGGCGTGCGACTTCCTCGTCGAGCTTCTTGGGCAGGCGATATACCGTCTTCTGGTATCGCTCCTTGTTCTGCCAGAGGTCCATCGCCGCGAGCGTCTGGTTGGAGAAGCTGTTGGACATGACGAACGACGGATGGCCGTGGGCGCAGCCGAGGTTGATGAGGCGGCCCTCCGCGAGAACGTAGATGCTCTTGCCGGTGTCCTTGAACGTGTAGCGGTCGGTCTGCGGCTTGATGGTGTCGCGCACCGCGCCGCTGGCGTTGAGCCGATCCATCTGGATCTCGTTGTCGAAGTGGCCGATGTTGCACACCAGCGCGTTGTTCTTCATCGCCTTCATGTGCTCGAGGGTGATGATGTCCTTGTTGCCGGTGGTCGTGACGTAGATGTCCGCAAACGGCAGCACGTCCTCGATGGTCTTCACCTCGAAGCCTTCCATCGCTGCTTGCAGGGCGTTGATGGGGTCGATCTCGGACACGATGACGCGAGCGCCAAGGCCACGCAGCGAGTGCGAGGATCCCTTGCCCACGTCACCGTAGCCGGCGACGAAGGCCACCTTGCCGGCGATCATCAGGTCGGTAGCGCGCTTGATCCCGTCGGCCAGCGACTCGCGGCATCCGTAGAGGTTGTCGAACTTGCTCTTGGTGACCGAGTCGTTGACGTTGATCGCGGGCACCAGGAGCTTGCCGGCTTCCATCATCTGGTAGAGGCGGTGCACGCCGGTGGTCGTCTCCTCGGAAACGCCACGCCAGCCTTTGACCACGCGCGTCCAGAACCCGGGACGCTCCTTGGCGACCTTCTTCAGCAGATCCTTGATCACCTTCACTTCGTGATTGTCGGAAGGCGAGTCCACCCACTTGTCGCCCTGCTCCAGCTCGTAGCCCTTGTGGATCAGCAAGGTGACGTCGCCGCCGTCGTCGACCACCAGCTCCGGACCGCCGAGCGAGCCGTCCGGCAGCTTGTGAGTCACCGCGTCGAGCGTCAGGTCCCAGTACTCCTCAAGCGTCTCGCCTTTCCAGGCGAACACCGGCGTGCCGGCGACAGCGACCGCTGCAGCGGCGTCGTCCTGCGTCGAGAAGATGTTGCACGACGCCCAGCGCACCGAAGCGCCGAGAGCTTTCAGGGTTTCGAGGAGAACAGCCGTCTCCTTGGTCATGTGCAGCGAGCCGGTCAGGCGCACGCCCTTGAGCGGCTGCAGCGGCGCGTACTTGGCGCGGATGCTCATCAGGCCGGGCATTTCCTCCTCGGCCATGCGCACGCGCTTGCGGCCGAACTCGGCCAGCGACATGTCCTTCACCTTGAAATCGGTGAAGCCCTGCGGTTTGAGAACTGCGTTCATCGATTACTCCAGAAAGATCAGCAATTACAGGCCAGCGGCCTTGCGCAGCTCGTCGGCCTTGTCGGTTTTTTCCCACGAGAATGCCGTAGCGGTCTCGGACTTCTTCACTTTCTTGCCGTTGACCGACTCCTCCCAGTGATAGGTGTACTGGAAGGGCTTGCGGCCGAAGTGGCCGTAGGCGGCGGTGAGCTCGTACATCGGGTGGATCAGGTCCAGCATCTTGATGATGCCGTAGGGGCGCAGGTCGAAATTGGCGCGCACCAGCGTCTCGATCTTGTCGTCGCTGATCTTGCCGGTGCCGAACGTGGTGACCGAGATCGACGTCGGCTCGGCCACGCCGATGGCGTAGCTCACCTGGATCTCGCACTTGGTCGCCAGGCCCGCCGCCACGATGTTCTTGGCGACGTAGCGGCCGGCGTAGGCGGCGCTGCGGTCGACCTTCGACGGATCCTTGCCCGAGAAGGCGCCACCGCCGTGGCGCGCGTAGCCGCCGTAGCTGTCGACGATGATCTTGCGGCCGGTGAGGCCGCAGTCGCCGACCGGTCCGCCGATGACGAAATTGCCGGTGGGGTTGATATGGAACTTGGTCTTCTTGCTGATCCACTTGGCCGGGAGCACCGGCAGGATCACCGCTTCCATGACGCCTTCGCGCAGCTTCTTCAGGCTGATCTCGGGCGAGTGCTGGGTGGACAGGACGACGGCGTCGATGCCGACGATCTTGTTGCCGTCATAGCGCAGCGTGACCTGCGACTTGGCGTCGGGGCGCAGCCAGGCGCAGGGTGAATTCTTCTGCTTGCGGATCTTGCTCTGCTGCTCGACCAGGCGGTGCGAGTAGAAGATGGGCGCGGGCATCAGCTCCGGCGTGTCATCGCAGGCGAAGCCGAACATCAGGCCCTGGTCGCCGGCGCCCTGTTCCTCCGGGTTCTTCCGGTCCACGCCCATGTTGATGTCGGGCGACTGCTTGCCGATGAAATTGAGCACGCCGCAAGTGTTGCCGTCGTAGCCCACCGCGGAGTTGTCGTAGCCGATGCCGGTGATCACGCGGCGCGCGATGGCCTCGAAATCGGACCAGGCCGTGGTGGTGATCTCGCCGGCCACGACCGCGACACCGGTCTTGACCAGCGTCTCGCAGGCGACGCGCGCCTTCTTGTCCTGGGCCAGGATCGAGTCGAGGATCGCGTCGGAAATCTGGTCGGCGACCTTGTCCGGATGACCCTCGGATACCGACTCGGACGTAAACAGGTACTCACTCACGGCGAAACCCCCGATATCTGTGTATACGGATAAGCGGATATTGTAGCAGGCGGGCTGAAACGCCGTGGCGGCCTCTAGTAAGCTTCGCGCGCCATGGCCAAGACCCTCTCGACGATGATGCCGCTCGGCACGGCGGCGCCGGATTTCCGGTTACCCGACACCGTGAGCGGCCGGATGCTGGGGCTGGCCGACGTGAAAGGCAGTGCGGCCACCGTGGTGATGTTCATCTGCAACCACTGCCCGTATGTGAAGCACGTGCAGAGCGAGCTGGTGCGCGTGGCGAGGGATTACGGCGCGCGCGGCGTCGGCTTCGTCGCGATCAGCGCCAACGATGCGCAGAGCTACCCCGAGGATGCGCCGGCGAAGATGACGGAGGCGGCGCGCCAGGCGGGCTATCCATTCCCGTATCTGCATGACGCGAGTCAGGCTGTTGCGAAGTCCTACCTGGCCGCATGCACGCCCGATTTCTTCGTGTTCGATCGCGATCTGAAATGCGTGTATCGCGGACGACTCGATGGCTCCACGCCCGGCAACGATGTGCCGTTGACCGGCGCCGACCTGCGCGCCGCGCTGGAGTCGATCCTCGGGAGCAAGCCGGTGAGCCCCGATCAGCAGCCGAGCATGGGCTGCAACATCAAATGGCGGAGCAGGGCCTAGGGCGTATTTGCCGGCTTGCGGTCCTGGCTAGCCTTTGGGTCGACGTAACTTACGGTGCCGAGCACGTTGCCTTGCTTGTCGAACACCAGCGTCGCTTCCTGGTAGCGCCCGAGGAACCACGCGAAGCGCAGGTCTTCGCGCTTGAGCCCGGGATGCTGCTCCAGGATCCGCTCGAGCTTGGCGGTTTCGCCAGCGTCTGCCCACAGCAACTCGGCCAGCGCATCGCTACCTTCCCATACCTCGTCGAGGTGTGCGTTCAGCGGGTGAAGCAGACTGAAAACCTCGTAGGTCGTCACATCCTGGCGGCGCATGACGTCCAGGATGGCCAGTCCCTCTGCGACTGACTTGGGCTCCTGCGCAAACACCAGGGCGGGGATGCGCGAATCGAATTGGGCCAGGTCAGCAACCGCATGGCTCTGCCGCCGCAGCGCCCCCTCCTGGACCGAGTAGAAGCCACCGTCGAGATAGGAAATCGCTACGGGCCGCTGGCTGTGCACGGCGTGGACGCCCCACGTGAAGGCAGCGGCTTGCAACAAGCCGATGGTCATGAAGTCGACCGCGAGGGCTCGGCGGCTCTTGGCGCGGTTGTAGACGAGAAAGGTGAGCGACGGGCCGAGCACGAGGTCGACCCAGATCATGATGCGGACGCCCTGCCAACCGCCGTCGATCGGAAACCACGGTTGCGGGTACCAGTGCCGCAGGATCAGGTAGAGGACGGGGCAGAACGCCGCCGCGCTCAACATCATGTGCAAGCCCGAGGCCTTTAGTTTGCTTTTCACATACGTGCGGTCCCACATGACGCTGTCCTACGTTGCCCGATCGATGATCCTCTTGAAATAGGGGATGGTCTTCTTCAAGCCGTCCCGCAGCTTCACCTTGGGGCGCCACTTCAATTTTTCAACGGCCTTGGCGATGTCGGGCTGCCGCTGCTTGGGATCGTCCTGCGGCAGCTTCTCGAACACGAGCTTGGACCTGGACTTGGTGAGCTCGATGACCAGCTCCGCCAGCTCCCGGATGGTGAACTCTCCCGGGTTGCCCAGGTTGATCGGACCGGTGACCTCGGGCGGGGATTCCATCAGGCGGATCAGGCCCTCGACCAGGTCGTCGACGAAGCAGAACGAGCGTGTCTGGGAGCCATTGCCGTAGATGGTGATGGATTCGCCGCGCAGAGCCTGCATGATGAAGTTCGACACGACGCGGCCGTCGTGCGGGTGCATGTTGGGGCCGTAGGTGTTGAAGATGCGCGCCACCTTGATCGGCAGCTTGTGCTGGCGGTAGTAGTCGAAGAACAGCGTCTCGGCGCAGCGCTTGCCTTCGTCGTAGCAGGAGCGAATGCCTATGCAGTTCACGTTGCCCCAGTACTCCTCCGGCTGCGGGTGCACCTGCGGATCGCCGTACACCTCGCTGGTCGACGCCTGCAGGATGCGGGCCTTCACGCGCTTGGCCAGCCCCAGCATGTTGATAGCGCCGTGGACGCTGGTCTTGGTGGTCTGCACCGGATCGAACTGGTAGTGGATCGGCGAGGCCGGGCAGGCCAGGTTGTAGATCTCGTCGACCTCCACGTACAGGGGGAAGGTGACGTCGTGCCGCATGAACTCGAAATGCGGATGTGCAAGAGCGGCTTTGAGGTTGTCGCGCGTGCCCGTGTAGAAATTGTCGATGCACAGCACTTCGTTGCCCCGCTCGAGCAGGCGCTGGCAGAGGTGCGATCCGATGAAGCCCGCACCGCCGGTCACGAGCACGCGCTTGCGGGAGAATTCTCGTTTGGTCTTCACGGCGCGGGTCCCCGGGTGCGTTGAGCGCGGAATTCTACCGTCGCAAGTTGTCGCGACAAACTAATACAATATGTGGTGTAACCCGCCCGCGACTCACCTGTCGCGGGTTTTTTCCGAAAAAAACACATGCCCACGCGACTCGAGCTCGCCAACGCCATCCGCGCCCTGTCGATGGACGCGGTCCAGAAGGCCAACTCCGGCCATCCGGGCATGCCGATGGGCATGGCCGACATCGCCGAGGTCCTGTGGAACGACTACCTGCGGCATAACCCGGCGGATCCAGGCTGGTTCAACCGGGATCGCTTCGTGGTCAGCAACGGTCACGGCTCGATGCTGTTGTACAGCCTGCTGCACCTGAGCGGCTACGGCCTGCCGATCGAAGAGCTGCAGAACTTCCGCCAGCTGCATTCCAAGACGCCGGGACACCCGGAATACGGCATCACCGTCGGCGTGGAGACCACCACCGGCCCCCTGGGGCAGGGCCTGGCCAACGCGGTCGGCATGGCGATCGCGGAGCGCCTGCTCGCGTCGCAGTTCAATCGCGAGGACCTGGCGATCGTCGACCACTACACCTACGTGTTCGTCGGCGACGGCTGCCTGATGGAAGGCATCTCGCATGAAGCCTGCTCGCTGGCCGGCACGCTCGCGCTGGGCAAGCTCATCGTGTTCTACGACGACAACGGCATCTCCATCGACGGCGAAGTGCACGGGTGGTTCAGAGACGACTCGCCCGGCCGCTTCGAGGCGTACGGCTGGCAGGTGGTGCGCAACGTCGACGGACACAACCCGCACGAGGTCAAGCAGGCGATCGAGACGGCGCGCGCCGCCAAGGACAAGCCGACGCTGATCTGCTGCAAGACCATCATCGGCTTCGGCGCGCCCAACAAGCAGGGTAAGGAAGTTGCGCACGGGGCGGCGCTCGGCGACGCCGAGATCAAGCTCGTGCGTGAGCGGCTCAAGTGGCCGCACGCGCCGTTCGAAGTGCCCGACGCGATCCGCGCGGGGTGGGACGCCAAGGTCAAGGGCAAGGCCGCGCAGCAAGCCTGGGACCGGCAGATGTCGGAATACCAGAAGCGTTTTCCGCAAGAAGGCGCCGAGCTTGCGCGCCGCACCGCCGGCAAGCTGCCGGACGACTGGAAATCGACCATCGAGGGGCTGATCGAGCAGTCACTCAAGGCCGACAAGGCCATCGCCACGCGCAAGGCCTCGCACAACGTGCTCAACGCCATCGCGCCCAGGCTGCCGGAGCTGATCGGCGGGTCGGCAGATCTCACCGAGTCCAACCTGACCAAGTGGGACGGCGCGCAGGTCGTCCATCCGGGACAGGGCGGGGGCAATTACCTGTTCTACGGCGTGCGCGAGTTCGGCATGACCGCGGCGCTCAACGGCATGGTGCTGCATGGCGGGCTCGTCCCGTTCGGCGGCACGTTCCTGACCTTCTCCGACTACGCGCGCAACGCCATCCGCATGGCGGCGCTGATGAAGATCGGCACGATCCTGGTCTACACGCACGACTCGATCGGGCTCGGCGAGGACGGCCCGACCCACCAGTCGGTCGAGCACGTCGCCTCGCTGCGGCTGATCCCCAACATCCGCGTGTGGCGGCCGTGCGATCAGTTCGAGACGGCCGTCGCCTGGAAGGCGGCCATCGAGCGGCGCGACGGACCCAGCCTGCTGGTACTGTCGCGCCAGAACCTGCCGCCCCAGCCGCACGTGCCGGAGCACGCCGCAGGCGTTGCGCGCGGCGGCTACATCCTGTTCGAGCCCAAGGACGCGCCGCAGGCGCTGATCATCGCGACCGGCTCGGAGGTGCAGCTCGCCACCGAGGCTGCCAGGAAGCTGTCGGATGCGGGCAAGCCGGTGCGCGTGGTGTCGATGCCGTGCGTGGAGAGCTTCATGACGCAGAAGCCTTCCTACCGCCGGACGGTGCTGCCCAAGGCGATCAAGAAGCGGCTGGCCGTCGAAGCCGGCATCAGCCACTTCTGGCGGCCGTTCGTGCGCGATCGCGGCGACGTGCTCGGCGTGGACACCTACGGCGAGTCGGCGCCTGCGCCCGCCGTCTTCAAGCATTTCGGATTCACCGTGGACAACGTGGTCGCGCGCGTCGAGAAGCTGCTCGGCGCATAGGCAACCCATTCACCAGATTCTCAACAAACGATCCGCAAGAGGAACAGAGCAATGGCTGTGAAAGTGGGCATCAATGGCTTCGGGCGCATCGGCCGCAACGTGCTGCGCGCGGCGGTGCAGAACTTCAAGGACATCGAGATCGTCGGGATCAACGATCTGCTGGAGCCCGACTACCTTGCCTACATGCTGCAGTACGACTCCGTGCACGGCCGGTTCAAGGGCGAGCTGTCGGTTGACGGCGGCGCCCTGGTCGTCAACGGCCGGAAGATCCGCCTGACCCAGGAGCGCGACCCGGCAAACCTCAAGTGGAAGGACGTCGGCGCGGACGTCGTCATCGAATCCACCGGGTTGTTCCTGGACAAGGCGGCGGCGCAGAAGCACGTCGACGCGGGTGCCAGGAAAGTCATCATCTCCGCGCCGTCGAAGGATGACACGCCGATGTTCGTGTTCGGCGTCAACTGCAAGACCTACGACGGCCAGGCGATCATCTCCAACGCTTCGTGCACGACCAACTGCCTGGCGCCGCTGGCCAAGGTGATCCACGACAAGTGGGGCATCAAGCGCGGGCTGATGACGACGATCCACGCCACCACCGCGACCCAGAAGACCGTCGATGGCCCGAGCAACAAGGACTGGCGCGGCGGGCGCGGCATCCTCGAGAACATCATCCCGTCGTCGACCGGCGCGGCCAAGGCGGTCGGCGTGGTCATCCCTTCGCTCAACAAGAAGCTCACCGGCATGTCGTTCCGCGTGCCGACGTCCGACGTGTCCGTCGTCGATCTGACCGCCGAGCTCGACAAGCCGGCGACCTACAAGGAGATCTGCGCGGAGATGAAGGCGCAGAGCGAAGGCGCGCTGAAGGGCATCCTCGGCTACACCGAGGACAAGGTCGTCGCCACCGATTTCCGCGGCGATGCGCGCACCTCGATCTTCGATGCCGAAGCCGGCATCCAGCTCGACCCGACGTTCGTCAAGCTGGTGTCCTGGTACGACAACGAATGGGGTTACTCCAACAAGTGTCTGGAGATGGTGCGCGTGGTGGCCGCCAAGTAGGGAACCGCCATGACCGTACTGCGGATGGCCGATCTGGATCTCAAGGGCAAGCGCCTGCTGATCCGCCAGGATCTCAACGTGCCGGTGCAGGACGGGCGCATCACGTCGGACGCCCGCCTGCGCGCGTCGCTGCCGACACTGAAGGCCGCGCTCGAGAAAGGCGCGGCGGTGCTGGTGGTCTCGCACCTGGGGCGGCCCAAGGCCGGACAGTTCGATCAGGCCAGCTCCCTGGCACCGGTGGCCGATTGGCTCTCCCAGCATCTCGGCCGCAAGGTGCCGCTGCTGTCGAACTGGATCGACGGCGTGCAGATCAAGGCCGGCGAGCTCGCACTCGGCGAGAACACGCGCTTCCTGAAAGGGGAGAAGGACGACGACGAAGCGCTCGCACGCAAAATGGCCGCGCTGTGCGACGTATACGTGATGGACGCGTTCGGCACCGCGCACCGAGCCGAGGCTTCCACGCATGGCGTTGCGAAGTTCGCGCCGATCGCGTGCGCGGGCCCGTTGCTGGCGGCGGAGCTGGATGCCTTGGGCAAGGCGCTGGCCAAGCCGCAGCGTCCGCTGGCGATCATCGTCGGCGGCAGCAAGGTTTCGACCAAGCTGGACCTCCTCGACAACCTCGCGGACGTGGCCGACCAGCTGATCATCGGCGGCGGCATCGCCAACACGTTCCTGGCGGCAGCCGGCCACAAGGTCGGCAGGTCGCTGTGCGAGATGGACATGCTCGACACCGCCCGGAACATCCGGGCGAAGATCCGTCAGCGCGGGGGCGACATCCCGCTGCCGGAGGACGTGATCGTCGCCACCGAGATTTCTGCCGAAGCACGCGCCGAAACGCGCGCCGTCAGCGAGGTCCAGGACGACGAGATGATCCTGGACATCGGGCCCCGTACACGCGCCAAGCTGGGCCAGCAACTCGCCTCGGCCGGCACCATCGTCTGGAACGGGCCGGTCGGCGTCTTCGAGTACGAAGCCTTCGCCGGCGGAACGCGGGCGCTGGCCAAAGCCATCGCCGACAGCAGCGCATTCTCGCTGGCCGGCGGCGGCGATACGCTGGCCGCGATCGACAAGTTCGGCGTGGCGGATGGCATCGACTACATCTCCACCGGCGGCGGCGCGTTCCTCGAGTTCCTCGAGGGCAAGAAGCTGCCGGCCGTGTCCGTCCTGGAGCAGCGCGCCCGCGACCGGAGCGTCTGAACGTCTGGGCAGCGGGACGGTCAGATGTGATGGGCAGGGAAACCAATCATTTTGCGCTCGCAACCCATGACAATTGATCTAGCCACGCGAGCGGCGCGCGGGCATAGAATGAAGTCCCAGAGCCGCCTCAAACGCGAATGAAGCAGTCGCTCTCCCTCCGGGTCGGCCAGTCGCTGACCATGACACCGGCGCTGCAACAGGCGATCCGCCTGCTGCAGCTGTCGAGCCTGGATCTGCAGCAGGAGATCCAGCAGGCGCTCGAATCCAACGTGATGCTCGAGGTCGACGAGCCGGAAGCGGAAACACCGATCGAGGAGGCGGCGATCGCAGAGACCGTCATCGAGACGCCCCCGACCAAGGAAGAGGCGCACGACGAAGAGCTGCCCGTCGAGCTCGACTGGGGCGACGACAACGTTTACGAGGGCGGCAGCAGCGCCAGCACCCGCGATGCCTCCGACGAGGAGGATCTGCACGAATTCCGGCAGGCCAACCTGCACAGCGGCGTCACGCTGCGCGAGCACCTGCTGTGGCAGGCGCGCCTTGCGCCGTTCTCGGAGGCAGAAGCCCAGATCGCCGAGTACCTGATCGACGCCATCGACGAGGAGGGCTATCTCAAGGATTTCGGTGAGGCGTGCATCCAGCTGCAGGGAACGCTGGGCGCCTCCCAGGAAGACGTCGAGCGCGTGCTCAAGGCGATCCAGGATTTCGACCCGGCCGGCGTCGGCGCGCGAGACCTGCAGGAGTGCTTGCGGCTGCAGGTGCTGCAGTACCCGGAGGATCTCCCCGAGCGGGCGGCCGCCATCGACATCATCAACCAGCACATGCTGGTGCTGGCGCGCCACGACGACAACGCGCTGCGCGAGGCGACCGGGCTGGACGAGGAAACGCTCAAGAAGACGCTGGCGTTGATCCACTCGCTGCAGCCGCATCCCGGTCGCCCGTACCAGGCGCACGAAGCCAACTACGCCGCCCCGGACGTCATCGTCACCAAGAAGAACGGCCGCTGGGTGGTGTCGCTCAACGCGGAGACGGCGCCGCGCCTGCGCATCAATCCGCACTACCTGGGGTTCGTACGCCGCTCGGATACGTCGCGGGATCAGCAGACGCTGAAGACGCATCTGCAGGAGGCGCGTTATTTCATCAGCGCCCTGGAATCCCGCAACGATACGCTGCTTCGGGTGGCCCAGTCCATCGTTGAAGAGCAGCGCGCTTTTCTGGAATATGGAGAGGAAGCCATGCGTCCCCTCGTGCTGCGGGACGTGGCGGAGAGACTCGGCGTCCATGAATCGACTGTATCCCGCGCCACTGCCAACAAGTACATGCTCACGCCGCGGGGTTTCTACGAGCTCAAGTATTTCTTCTCGAGCCATGTGTCCACCACCCAGGGTGGCACCTGCTCGGCCACTGCCATCCACGCCATGATCAAGCGGCTGATCGGCGCCGAACCCCAGGACAAGCCGTTATCGGACAGTACGATCGCCGACCTGCTGTTGAAGGAGGGCATTCAGGTCGCGCGTCGCACGGTCGCCAAGTACCGCGAGGCGATGGGCATCCCGCCGTCACACGAGCGCAAGCCCGCCATCTCGTAGGAGCTGTTCTTTAGGGCCCCCGGGGGCCTCACAGAGTAGGAGTACGCGATGAATCTCAACATCTCCGGCCACCACGTCGAACTCACGGATCCGCTGCGTGACTACGTCGCCACCAAGCTCAAGCGGCTCGAGCGCCATTTCGATCACCTGATCAAGGCGACCGTGATCCTCACCGTCGACAAGCTGCGGCACAAGGCGGAGGCGACGGTGCACACGCGCGGCGCAGACCTGCATGCGCAGGCCGTCGACGAGAACATGTACGCCGCGATCGACGTGCTGGTCGACAAGCTCGACAGCCAGACGCGGAAATTCAAGGAGAAGACCCGCGACCATCACGCCAAGGAGAAACAGAAGGGCCAGGTCGCGGTATAAAATAAAAGGGCCCGGAGAAAAATTCCGGGCCCTTTGCTTTGACGGAAACGAGAAAAACATATGAAGCTTTCCGACATCCTCTCCGCCGATCGTGTCGTCGCCAGCGGCGCCTACGGCAGCAAGAAGAAGGTTCTCGAGGAGCTCTCGCGCCTGCTTGCCGGGGGCTCGTCGCTGTCGTCCGGCGACGTGTTCAACAGCCTCATCGGCCGCGAGAAGCTCGGCAGCACCGGCCTTGGCCACGGCGTTGCGATTCCGCACGGCAGGGTCGCCGGCGTTGCGCAGAGCGTCGGCGCGTTCATGCGCCTGAAGCACGCCGTCGACTACGACGCGCATGACGGCGCTCCTGTCGACCTGGTGTTCGGGCTGCTGGTGCCGCAGCAGGCCACCGAGGAGCATCTGAAGCACCTGGCGGCCATCGCCGAGATGTTCTCCAACGAGGCGTTCTGCGCCAAGCTGCGTGATACCACCGACGACAAGGCGCTGCACAAGCTGATCACGCATTACACGCCTGCCTGAGGCGCGCACCCGGGGCGCGTCGATGGCGCCGCCGCTGCATCGGCTCACGATCGACTGGACGGGCGCCCAGACGATCTCCGGCGTCTTCTTGGAAGTGCATGCGCTTGGGCTGCTCGTCACCGGCGACAGCGGCGTCGGCAAGAGCGAGCTGGCGCTGGAGCTGGTGAGCCATGGCCACCGCCTCATCGCCGACGACGCGGTCGAAATCGTCCGGCCTGCCGCTGGAATCCTGCTCGGTCGCTGCCCCGCGCTGCTGCGTGACCTTCTGGAAGTGCGCGGGCTCGGTGTCGTGAACGTCAGGCGGCTGTACGGCGACGCGTCCCTCGGCGAGGTGCAGCGCGTCGATCTGATCCTCGAGCTGCGCCATTGCCCAGGCGACGCCCCACCGGATGACGCCCAGTCACGCCTGTCGGGTCAGCGCAGCGTCCGCGAGCTCCTGGGCGTAGCGGTGCCGGCGATCGGTCTGCGGGCCCGGCTCGGGCATAATCAGCGCGCGCTCGCAGAAGCTGCCTGCCGCGACCACTGGCTGCGGCTGTTCGGGTACCGGTCGGACGAGGAAATGATCGTCCGTCAGCAGACCGCCATAGGCAGGGATTCCTGATGCAACTGGTGATCGTCAGCGGCATGTCGGGCGCCGGCAAGACGGTGGCGCTCAAGCAGTACGAGGACCTGGGCTACTACTGCATCGACAACCTGCCGCTGCCGCTGATCGGCGGACGCTCCTCGCGGGTGGTCAAGTCGCTCGAGGGCCGTTACGAGAAGCTGGCCATCGGCATCGACGCGCGCGCCAGCACGCGCGAGATCCGCGCGTTCCCCAAATACCTGCAGCGGCTGCGCGAGCGCCAGCTGCAGGTGCGCGTGATTTTCCTGACCGCGTCCGACGAGGTGATCCTGCGCCGCTACAGCGAGACGCGGCGCAAGCATCCGCTGACCGGGGCCGACGTTGCGCTCGAGCAGGCGATCGCGCGCGAGCGTCGCCTGCTCAAGCCGATCGTCGATTGCGCCGACTTCGTCCTGGACACCGGCAACTTCAACCTGCACGAGCTGCGCGACGCCATCCGCAGCCGCGAGGCCAGCGCCGCGCACGGCCGGCTGGCGGTGACGTTCCTGTCGTTCGCGTTCAAGAACGGGGTGCCCGACGGCATCGACTTCCTGTTCGACGTGCGCTGCCTGCCCAATCCGCACTGGGAGAAGACCCTGCGCCCGCTGACCGGCCTGGACGCGCCCGTCATCGAGTACCTCGAGCAGCACGCGGACGTGCAGAACATGCTCTCGGACATCCGCCGCTTCCTGGAAAGCTGGCTGCCGCGGATCGCCGCGCAGGACGTCAACTACCTGACCGTTGCCGTCGGCTGCACCGGCGGCAAGCACCGCTCCCCGTACATCGTCGAGCGGCTGGCCCAGCACTTCCGCGGCAGCTACGATCCGCTCACCGTCAATCACCGCGAGCTCTCCTGAAAAACGCCGCCATGAGGACACACTAGATGAGCGTCGGCATCCTGCTGGTCACGCACGGGCGGCTCGGGCAGCTGCTGATCAACACCATCACCGAGACCATGGGCAGCCTGTCGCTGCAGACCTCGGTGCTCGAGATCCGGCGCGTGCAGTCGCCGGAAGTGCTGCTGCGCCAGGGCGGCCGCCTGATCGAGAAGCTCAACACCGGCGCCGGCGTGCTGATCCTCACCGACGCTTTCGGCTCGACGCCGAGCAACATCGCCTCGCAGCTCGGCGCGACGCCGCAGACGCGGGTGATCGCCGGCGTCAACCTGCCGATGCTGATGCGCATCTACAACTACCCGGCGCTGGACCTGGCGGCGATGACGCAGGCGGCGGTGGAGGGCGGTCAGCGCGGCGTGGCGGTGTGCCAGCCGCCCGAGAAGCCCGGAGACAAGAAGTAGATGGAAGCCGCGGTCACCATCGTCAACAAGCTCGGCCTGCACGCGCGCGCCGCCGCCAAGCTCGTCATGACGGCGTCGAAGTTCAAGTGCGACATCCGCATCCGTCGCGACAGCCGCGTGGTCAGCGGCAAGAGCATCATGGGCGTGATGATGCTCGCCGCGGGGCTTGGCGCGAAGGTCACGCTGATCGCCGAAGGCGAGGACGCCGAAGCCGCGCTGGCCGCGCTCACCAGGCTGATCGCGGACAAGTTCGGGGAAGAAGCCTAGATGGCCCTGTGGCTCTCCGGCATCGGCGTCTCCCGCGGCATCGGCATCGGCCGGGTGCAGCGTCTCTCCGGCGGCGACCTGGAGATCCCCGAGTACACGATCGAGCCGGCCGACGTCGAGCACGAGGTCACGCGCTTCCAGGGCGCGCACAGCCGCGCCAAGGAGCAGCTGCGTCAGGTGCGCGAGCAGATCCCGGTCGGCACGCCGGGCGACATCGCCGCGTTCATCGACACGCACATCCTGATGCTCGACGACCGCTCGATCAGCGAGTCCACCGTCGCCCACATCCGCGCGCAGCGGGTCAACGCCGAGGCGGCGCTGCGCCGCTCGCGCGACGCGCTGGTCTCGGTGTTCGAGCAGATGGAGGATCCCTACCTGCGCACGCGCAAGGACGACGTCGAGCACGTCTGCACGCGCGTGCTGCGCATCCTGCTCAAGAGCGAGCGGGCGATGCCGGCGGCGCGCGACGAGCCGGGCGAGCCGTTCGTCGCCGTCGCCGACGACGTCACGCCGGCCGACATCATCCTGCTGGCGCAGCAGTCGGTCGTGGCGTTCGTGACGGAGTACGGCGGGCCGCTGTCGCACACCGCCATCCTGGCGCGCAGCCTCGGCATCCCGGCGGTGGTCGGTCTGCACAACGCGCGCCGGCTGCTGCGCGAGGACGAGCAGCTGATCGTCGACGGCGAGCGCGGGCACGTGCTGGCGGCGCCCGACGAGCAGGCGCTGGCGTTCTACCGGCGCAAGCAAGAGGACGATCGGGTCTACCGCAGCACGCTGGTGAAGCTGAAGGACGTGCAGGCGGTGTCGCGCGACGGCGTGAAGATCAAGCTTCTCGCCAACATCGAGCTGCCGGAGGACGCCAAGGAGGCGCAGGACGCGGGCGCCGAGGGCGTCGGCCTGTACCGCACCGAGTTCCTCTACATGAACCGCAAGGGCCTGCCGACGGAGGAGGAGCAGTACGACGCCTACGCGCGCGTCATCTCCTCGGTCAAGGGTCCCATCACCATCCGCACGCTGGATCTGGGCGCGGACAAGCAGGTCGACTCGGGGCGGGCGCACGGACCGACGCCGAACAATCCGGCGCTGGGCGTGCGCGCCATCCGCCTGTGCCTGAAGGAGCCGGAGCTGTTCCGCGTGCAGGTGCGCGCGCTGCTGCGCGCCGCCCGACACGGGCAGACCCAGATCATGCTGCCGATGATCTCCAACCTGCAGGAATTCCGGCAGGCGCACAGCCTGATCCGCGTGGCGCACGACGAACTGACCCGCGAGGGCATCGCGCCGGGCTACGACGTCCCGGTCGGCGCAATGATCGAGATCCCGGCCGCGGCGCTGGTGACGCCGATGCTCGCGCGCTACGCGCGCTTCTTCTCGATCGGCACCAACGACCTGATCCAGTACACGCTCGCGATCGACCGCGTCGACGAAGAGGTCAATTACCTGTACGACCCGCTGCACCCAGCCGTGCTGCAGCTCATCCGCATGACCATCGAGGGCGGCGCCGGCGGCGGCATCCCGGTGGCGATGTGCGGCGAGATGGCCGGCGACCGGCGCTACACGCGTCTGCTGCTGGGCCTGGGCCTGACCGAGTTCTCGATGCACCCGTCGAGCGTGCTCGAGGTCAAGCGCCTGATCATCGAGTCGGACGTGGGACGCTTGCGCGAGGAAGTGCGCCGCATGCTGAGCGACACGGACCCGCAGGCGCAGCGCGATCGCCTCGAATCACTCACGCACGTGACGGTGGCCGCCTAGCAACGTCCGAAGAAGGAGCTATTGCTCCTCTTCCTCTTCCTGCTCTGCCTCCTGCATCGGCGGCACTTCCTGGGGGCGCTGCGAAGGCATTTCTGGCGGCCGGCTGCCTGGGTCGTTCGGGCCCTTCGGCACGCTCGGCTGGACGTCTGGATTCGGATGGCTTGGCTTGGGCATGGCGATTTGCTCCGGCTTACTGCAGGTCGTGCTCGAACTCGCGCAGCTCCTGCGTCGCCTTCTCCTTGGCGATGCCGTAGCGCTCCTGGATGCGCCCGATCAGGAAGTCGCGACGGCCTTCGACCTCGGTCAGGTCGTCGTCGGTGAGCTTGCCCCACTTCTCCTTGATCTTGCCCTTGAGCATCTTCCATTGGCCCTTGAGCGCGTCGTCGTTCATCAGCTGTCTCCTTTGTTGTCGCCGTGCATCGGTCAGGCCGCCAGGTGCTCCTTGAGGTCGCGCATCTCGTCGTGCCACTCGCGCACCTTGGGGAGGTATGCCTGCAGCTGCACGCGCACGGCGGTGTCGCGGGCATGCTCGATCGCCTGCTGGATCTGGTCGAGCAGGCGGTCCTCCGCTTCCTCCAGCTGCGCCACATAGACATGATCGTCGTCGGCCGCCAGCGTCGCGAGCAGCTCGGCGTAATGCTTGCGCAGCGAGCCGAGCAAGGTGCCGTTCTCCGGCGGGCGCTCGCCGGTTTGCGCCAGATAGTCCGACAGGCCGGTGATGAGCTCACGCTTGGCTGCGCTCATGCGCGCGAAGATCGCGCGCAGTCTCTGGTTCTTCACCTTCTCCTGAGCGCTGTCGTAAAAGTTCGCGCCGTCGCGCGCCGTCTCCACGATCTCCTTGAGCAGATCGGTGTTCGCTGCCATGACTGCCTCCTGTTGCCGATGGAAGGTAAGACCGCGCAAAAGCACGCGGGTGCGATGTCGCAGCGGGGCAATGCACATGCCACGACCTGTCGCTGCCCATTACGCAGCGCGTGCAAAACGACAGGCTCGCCGGGGCCTGGCTTGCGTCCTGCATGTAGGCGCGCGGCGTCACAATTTTGCGAAAGCACCGCGGTACAAGCCCTTGGCCGGCTTGCCAAAGCTGGCACGAAACATGGTGTAGTTGAGCCGGAATCCTCGTGTGGAGCGTGCGCAGGCACTCTCCCATCGAGGAACAACCATCTTTGCGCTTGTCGGACGACTCGGAGCGCATGCGAGCCTACCCAACCAAAGAGGTGCCTAAATGAAGATCCGTATCGCAGTGTTGGCAGTGACCGTTGCCGCCGGCGGCTTGACCGCGTGCAACCGGCAGGAAACCCCGGCCGAAACCCAGCGCGACGTTGCCAAGGAGCAGGCCGCGCAAAACCGCGAAGTGAACGAGGCGCGCAACGACGCGGCCGAGCAGAACGCGGAGGCGCGTTCCGACATGGCGACGGCCAACAGCCCGACCAGCCCCGGCACCTCCAACACCGCCGAGGTCGCGCGCATCGAAGCCGAGGGCGCCTACAACGTCGAGAAGAAGAAGGCCGAGGCAGAGTTCGAGGTCGCCAAGGAGAAGTGCGATGCGCAGACCGGCAACATGAAGGACAGCTGCGTGGACCGCGCCAAGACCGAGCGCGATCAGAAGATCGCGACCGCGGAGAGCAAGTACAACTCCATCAAGCAGCAGGCTGACGCCGCGGAAAAGCAGATTCACTGACGAAGAAGAGCTTCCCGGCCGCGTCTCCCTCTCCCTGCGCGTCCGGAAACCAAAGGCGGCAGGCCCTAAAAGCCTGCCGCCTTTTTATCTGGGCAGACGCTGCCGCACACGCGCGAACTCCGACCATGGATCCTTCTTGCGCAGGCGGCGCTGTGCGTCGGCAAGGGAGAACTGCGAGCCCGACCGCAGTTTCGACAGCTCGCTCCACGCCAGCGGCACGGCGACGCCGGCGCCTTCGCGGGCGCGCACGGAGTAGGAGGCCACGCTCGAGGCGCTGCGGGCGTTGCGCAGGTAATCGACGAAGATCCGGCCCTTGCGCTTGGACGCTCCCGCCACCGCCACGAATTCCTGCGGCATCTCTTTGGCGAGCTCACTCGCGAGCTCGCCGGCGAACGCCTTTGCCCGCTCCCAGTCCGGACGCGGCCTGAGCGGCACGACGACGTGCAACCCCTTGCCGCCCGAGGTCCGCACGAAGGATTCCAGCTTCGATGCCCGCAGGCGCTTGCGCAGAAGCTGGGCGGCGCCGACGATCCGCTTGAAGGCGACGCCCTCGCCGGGATCCAGGTCCAGCACGATCTGATCGGGATGGTCGACGTCGTCGATGGTCGACCCCCACGCGTGGATCTCGATCACGTTCATCTGCACCAGCGACAGCAGGCCCTGCAGATCCTCGACGAACACGACCTGCTTGTCGCCGACGCGCGCGACCTGCACGGCGTCGCTGAAGCCGGGCGACGGATTGCGCTGGAAGAAGCAGGGGCCGGCGATACCGCCGGGACAGCGCACCAGCGAGATCGGCCGTCGGCGGATGGCTGGAAGCATGCGCTCGGCGACGCTCAGGTAGTAGTCGAACAGCTGTCGCTTGGTGATCGGCGGCGAGGTGAACAGCAGCCGCTCCGGATGCGTCAGGCGGAATTTGGTCTTGTCTTTCATGTCTGGCTCGCGCGTCGGCGGGATCGCGCGCTCTTGCGATCGACGTCGCGATCGGAGCTGCGCAGGTCGCGCGTGGACTTGTCCGGACGCATGCCCTTGATGCTGCCCTGGCGCAGGCGTCCATCGTTGGTGATGCCGCGGTGATTGACCTCCACGACGATGCGCGGCTCGACCCAGACCGGCTGCGCGCCGCGCAGATCGGCGCGAGACGGCGTCTGCACCAGATCGACCGGCTGCTTGCGGTGCTTGACGCGGCGCAGGAGCTCGTCGAGCAGCGCGCCGGTGAAGCCGCTGCCGACGCGGCCGACGTAGCGGAAGACGCCGTCACGCTCCGGCTTGGCCAGGAGGACGGCGCCGAGACGCGCGCGCGCGCCTTGGCCCGCGGTGTAGCCGATGACCACGAACTCGTCCGAGGCGACGCATTTGACCTTGAGCCAGTCGCCGTTGCGCCCGCCGAGGTACGCCGCCGCGCGGCGCTTGCTGATGATGCCTTCGAGGCCCTGCGTGCACGCGCGCGCGAACGCCCGCGGGCCTCCGCCGACGATGTAGCTCGAAGGCCGCAGCGCGCTGCCAGCATTCTTCAGCAAGCCGGCGAGCGCCCGCTTGCGATCGTCGAGCGGCAGGCGTGCGACGTCGCGGCCGTCCAGGCGCAGCAGGTCGAACGCGAACACCACGGTCTTTTCCGGCGTCGTGCCCATCTGCCGCTGCAGCAGCCCGAAGCTGCTGTTGCCCTTGGCGTCCAGCGCCACGAGCTCCCCGTCCAGCACGCAGCTCTTGCAGGGCAGCTTGCGGACCGCGTCGACGAGGTGCGGCAGCTTCGCGGTCCAGTCCAGCCCGTTGCGCGAGTAGAGCCCGACGCGGCTTGCCCGCCGCTCGATCAGGATCCGGAAGCCGTCGTACTTGAGCTCGTGCAGCCAGTCGTCACCGGCCGGCGCTTCGTCGACCAGGCGTGCCAGCTGCAGCTCGACGGACGGAGCAGTCACGTCAGCCGATGAAGCCGCCGCCGTTGATGTGGATGAACTGTCCGGTGACGTAGGACGCGTCACGGCTCGCGAGATAGACGTAGGCCGGCGCGACTTCCGCCGGCTGGCCGGGACGCTTGAGCAAGGTGTTCTTGCCGAACTCGCGCAACTTCTTGCCGTAGAAGCTGGCGGGGATCAGCGGCGTCCAGATCGGTCCGGGCGCGACGCCGTTGACGCGGATGCCGCGCGGAGCAAGGTTGGTTGCCAGCGAGTAGGTGAAGGCCTCGACGGCGCCCTTGGTGGACGCGTAGTCCAGCAGCACCGGCTGACCGCGGAAGGACGTCACCGAGCCGGTGTTGATGATGCATCCGCCGCGCGGCAGGTGCTCAAGCGCCGCCTGCGTCAAGTAGAAAAACGGAAATACGTTGTTCTCGAACGTCTCGCGCAGCTGCGCGCGCGGAATGTCCTCCGGCTTTTCCTGCACCACCTGCCGCGCGAGATTGTTGACGAGCACGTCGAGCCGCCCGAGCTCGCGCACCGTTCGCTCGACGGCCTTGCGGCACAAAGCCTGGCTTTGCGCATTGCCGCGCATGGCCAGGCAGCGCCGCCCTTCGCGCTCCACGCATTCCCGCGTCTCGCGAGCGTCGGCGTCCTCGGACAGATAGATGAAAGCGACGTCACAGCCCTCGCGCGCGAAGTGGACCGCGACGGCCCGGCCAATGCCGCTGTCGGCGCCGGAGATCAGCGCGACTTTGCCTTCGAGCTTCCCCGAGCCGCGGTAGTCGCGATGGATCGTGACGGGTGCCGGACGCATGCGCCGCTGGCTGCCGGGAAGCTGTTGTGGCTTACGGGGACGTTTTTTCCGGCTGCTCATATCGGACGCTCATGCATTCTGCACAGCGGACCCTGGCCGACCATGCAGCCTGCGGGAAGTTCCAGCGGGGGCTGGTCTAAAAAGGACAATGGAAACATGGGCTAGTTCCACTCATTGCCGCTGGCACGCCTCTTGGTAATACATACACGTGTCCAAGTGCGGACCGGGTGGGGATCGCGGGGAAAAGCGCCTCCACTTGTCACTCTGACCGGAGGAGGGCCCGATGAAACGCAGCTACTTCAGCCTTCTGAACTGGGTGGTGCCCCAGCTCTTCATCGCCGTGGCCGTGTTCTTCGCCGCCGACAGCGCCGCCCGTTACCAGGAAAACCAGGATCTGCGCCGTCAGACGGAGATCTGGAACACCTATATCGCCAGCCCAGTGCTGCGCACCACCGAGATCGCCGTCAGCGTGCGTGGCGGCGAGGTGCTGCTGACCGGCTCCGTCAGCACGCATCACGAGCGCGCGCTCGCCGAGAAACTCGCGCTCGCGACCGATGGCATCGAGCGCGTCGACAACCGATTGGAAGTCGCTGTCCGCAGCAACTCGGGACAGCGCGGCAAATTCATACAACACGCCTTCGCCTTTGTAGCGAAGAGTAAGGGCCGCGGCACCATGACAGGGAAGACTGCATAGCCGCTCAAGGTCAGGAGGAGTGCCGCCTCGTCGGTCGACACCCCTCCTGATATTTCGGACGCCGGCGTCCGCATCGCACCAAGAAGCGCTGCTCGCGCACCCCCGGGCGCGACGCCTTCAGACGTGATGCACGCCGGCCGGATTTTTCCGAATGTGCCGCGATCCCTATACGCCTGCGCCCGGACGGCGACCGAAGATGAGCGAGACGACGAACAGCGCCAGGAAAACGACGAACAGGACCTTGGCGATACCCGCCGCTGCGCCGGCGATGCCGCCGAAGCCCAGCACCGCGGAGATCAGCGCAATGACCAGAAAAACTGCAGCGTAATAAAGCATGGGAGTTCTCCTTAAAGTTCCAACGCCGCGGATGTCGGCGCTGCCTAATGAACCGCCACTTCTGTGCCACCTGGGAATGCGATCAAAAACAATGCACTCTTCGTTCACAATGGACCGGTCCGCTGGCGTCCTGCTCGGTCAGGGCGCCAAGCGCCCTGCATAATGCATGGCCGGCACACGCGAACCTGCACCCACACGAGCTGATCGAGCGATGGCCGAAAACTCTGCTTCCCGCATTCTCCTGATCGACGACGATTCGGCAGTGCTGCGCCTGTTCCGCCGCTGCCTGGAGGAAGAGGGCCTGGACGTCACCAGCGTGCAATCGCCGGTCGAGGCGGAGTCCGCGCTCGCCCGCACCATGTTCGACGTCGCCGTGCTGGACCTGGATCTAGGCGAAGCCTCCGGCATGGAGTTCCTGCCCAAGCTGCGCGAGTGGGCGCCGTGGATGCGCGTGATCATGGCCACCGCCATGGACGACGTGCCGACGGCGCTGAACGCGATCCGCACGGGCGCCTCCGATTACCTGGTCAAGCCCTGCTCTCCGGAGCAGATCACGCTGGCAGTCCGCCAGCAGCTCGAGGCGCGGCGCCTGGAGCGTCGCATCGAGGCGCTGGAGAGCAGCGCCCCCGGCGATCCGCAGCCGGAAGTCACGACGCGCAACCCGGCGCTGTCCGCCAGCTACGAGATTGCCCGCCAGGTGGCTGCCACCGACGCGACGGTGATGCTCCTCGGCGAGAGCGGCACCGGCAAGAACGTGCTGGCGCGGGCGATCCACAACTGGAGCAAGCGCTCCAAGGCCGCGTTCGCCTTGGTGAGCTGCCCGACGCTGTCCGCGGAATTGCTTGCCAGCGAGTTGTTCGGCCACGTGCGCGGCGCCTTCACCGGTGCGACCGAGAACCGCCAGGGCCGCGTCCAAGTCGCCGACGGCGGCACGCTGTTCCTCGACGAGGTCGGCGACCTGCCGCTGGCGCTGCAGCCGCGCCTGCTGCGCTTCATCCAGGACCGCGAGTACGAGCGGGTCGGCGATCCGCAGACGCGCACCGCGAACGTGCGCCTGGTGGTGGCGACCAACCACGACCTGTCGCAGATGGTGGCGCAGGGCAAGTTCCGCGAAGACCTCTATTACCGCCTCAACGTCGTGGCGCTGAAGCTGCCGCCGCTGCGCGAGCGCCGCGAGGACGTGGTGATGCTCGCCGAGCAGATGCTCACCCAGTTCGTGCGCCGCTACGATCGCCCGGCGCGCCGGTTCGCCGACGATGCGGCGGCGATGCTGGCGGGCTACGACTGGCCCGGCAACCTGCGCGAGCTGTCCAACATCATCGAGCGCGCCGTGATCCTGTGCGGGGGCGACACCATCCGCGCAGAGCACCTGCCGTTCAGCCGCGATGCGCGGCCGTCCGGGGCCGGCGTTCGCGCCGGCGATCCCCTGACCCTCGAGGAGCTCGAGCGCGCGCACATCCAGGCGGTGCTCGCGAGCGCCGCCACGCTGGAAGCGGCCTCCCGCATCCTGGGCATCGACGCTTCCACCCTCTACCGCAAGCGCCGCCAGTATCAGATGGGCTGAATCCTTCGGGCCGTCTTGCTGTCTGAACAGGGACAGCGCAGACATCTGCAGAGGAGCATCCCATGGCCGCAGCACGAAAGAGGAAGTACGGGCCCAAGGCCTCCAGGACCGTGGCGAGCGCGATGCGCCGCCGCAAGCGCGGAACGTTGCGCAGCGGCAAGGGCGGCCGCGGCGGACGCGTGACCAGCCGCAAGCAGGCGATCGCCATCGGCCTGTCGGAAGCGCGCAAGAAAGGCGCGAAGGTACCTGCCCGCAGCCGCCGCCGCACCCGTACATCCGGCGCACGCAAGGCACGCCGGCGGTAGCAGGGACAGGGGGCTAGCCATGAACCGCCTCGTCGCGGTATCCAACCGCGTCGGTCCGGTCCGCGGCGCCAACCTCGCCGGCGGTCTGGCGGTGGCGCTGGTGGACGCGTTGAGCGAGAGCCACGGACTGTGGCTCGGATGGAGCGGCAACACCGAGGATCCTGAGCCGGGGCGGGTCAAGACCCGCACCGTGGGTGGCATCACCCAGGCGCTGCTCGACATCGCGCCGGCGGATTTCGAGGACTACTACAACGGCTTTGCCAACGGCTGCCTGTGGCCGCTGTTCCACTTCCGCCTGGACCTTTCGCGTTACCAGCAGCGATACGTGGATGCCTACCAGCGTGTGAACGCGCAGTTTGCGCAGGCGCTGTTCCCGTTGCTGAAGCCCAGCGACCTGATCTGGGCGCACGACTATCACCTGTTCGCGCTCGCATCCGAGCTGCGCAAGCTCGGCACGCAGCAGCGCATCGGCTATTTCCTGCACACGCCGTTCCCGCCGCGCGACCTTTTGCTGACGTTGCCGAATCACGAATGGCTGGTGCGCTGCCTGTTCGACTACGACCTCATCGGCTTCCAGACCGAGCCCGATCTGCAGCGCTTCTGCGATTACGTGGTGAACGACGCCGGCGGCCGCGTGCAGGGCTCGCGCATCACCGCGTTCGGCCGGGAGATCCAGGCCGGCGCGTTTCCGGTGGGCATCGACGCCGAGCAGTTCGCGCGAATGGCCGAAGAGGGCGCCCATGACCGCGAATGCCTGCGCATGCGCGAAGGCTTGCGCGGTCGCGACCTGGTGGTCGGCGTCGACCGGCTCGACTACAGCAAGGGACTGCTGCGGCGGATGGCCGCGTACGAGGTGATGCTCGAGCGTAATCCCGAGACGCACGAGCAAGTGGAGTTCCTGCAGATCGCGCCGATCAGCCGCGGCGAGCTCAGCGCCTACAAGGATTTCCGCATCGAGCTGGAGCAGGCAGCGGCGCACATCAACGGACGCTACGCGCGCCTGGACTGGACGCCGGTCCGTTACCTCAACCGCGCGCTGCCGCGACGGACGCTCGCGTGGCTGTACCGCGCCAGCCGCGTTGGCGTGGTGACGCCCGTTCGCGACGGCATGAACCTCGTGGCAAAGGAATACGTCGCCGCCCAGGATCCCGCCGATCCCGGCATGCTGGTGCTGTCGCGCTTCGCCGGCGCGGCGCAGCAGATGAAGGCCGCGTTGCTGGTCAATCCCTACGACGCGGGCGAGACGGCCGACGCGCTGCAGCGCGCCCGCACGATGCCGCTGGAAGAGCGGCGCAATCGGCACGCGGAGCTGATGCGAGGGCTGGTGGAATGCGACGCAGCACGATGGCGCAGCGATTTCGTGGCGCAGCTGGCGCAGAGCCCCGGAGCCTCCAGCGTCGCGCCGCTGCCAACGCCGCGGACGTCGGCGATCCAGGTCGCGGCTGCTCCGCGAGTGCGCGCACGACGCGCGGCGACGTTGCCGCCGACGCCGCAGCAGACCTAGCCGTCCTCGACTTCCCGCTGCTTGGGGAGCTCGAACGCGAACACGCTGCCACCGCCCGGACGCGTCTCGTACCAGAGATGCCCACCCATCTGCACGACGTCGTGCTTGGCGATCGCCAAGCCCAGGCCGGAGGAGTAGCCGCCAGCGTCTTTCGCGGTCGCCAGGCGCACGAAGCGCTTGAACAGCTTCTGCTGATCCTCTTCCGAGATGCCGGGGCCATGATCCATGACCAGGCACTTGGAGTAGCCGGGGCGTGACGGGCCGACCTCGACCTGCACCTGCTGGCCCTTGGGCGAATAACGAATGGCGTTGGAGATCAGGTTCTGGAGCACGTTGCGGGTGGCGACCGGATCGGCGCTGACCGCCGCGTCGCTGCCGTCCAGGTGCAGCTCCACGCCCCGCGCCACCGCAGAGGCTTTCTGCAGCTGGATGGTCTCGGCCGCGAGCTTGGCCAGATCGACCTGCTCGGCGGAGAACTGCCGCAGGTGCTGGCCCTCGGCGCGCCGGGAGAGGAAGCGCTGGATGAACCGCAAGGCTTCCTCGGCGCAGGTGGCGACGTCGCGGACCAGCTCCTCGTTGCTCGCCTTGTCGGCGTTGCCGCGCTGCAGGAGCTGGGCTGCGAACAGGATGTTCGACAGCGGGTTCTTCAAGTCATGCGCGACGATGTTGGTGACGTCCTCGCGCTCGCGCAGCATGGCGGCCATGCGGTCGCGCGCGCGCTTGAGCTCGATGTGGGTGCGCACGCGCGCCAGCAACTCCTCGTTGACGAACGGCTTGACCACGTAGTCGACCGCGCCGGCGGCGAACGCCTGCGACAGGAACTCGCGATCGCTCACGGCCGTCAGGAAGATCACCGGCACCTCGCCCAGGCCGGGCATCTCGCGCAGCCGCCGGCAGACCTCCGATCCCGACATGCGCGGCATCAGCATGTCCAGCAGCACCAGGTCGGGCTTGCGCTCTTGCGCCTTGGCCAGGGCCTGCTCGCCCGAAAGCGCAGGCACCACCTGGTAACCGGACACTTCCAGCAGCTGGCCGACCAGCGTCACGTTGGCGCTCTGATCGTCCACGATCATCACCACCGCTGGCGAATGACTCGGCCTCATCGTTCTCCCTGGGTCCTTTTGAAAAAACCGTCTGGCGACAGTCTAGCGCGATCACCAGGGTGCCCCGGCGCGCGCGGCAGCCCCGACGAAGGGCGCCTTGGGAATTTGGACCGGCGGACGAGGTCTTAAATTCCATCGCCTACCAGGCGATTTTTAAGCTTCAAGAACCGAGGAAATACGAAAATGGAACCTTCGAAAGATGTGATCTCGACCCTCAACACGCTGATCGAAACCTCAAAGAACGGCGAAGAGGGCTTCCGCCTGTCCGCCCAGCACGCCCAGGACCTGGAGCTCAAGACGCTGCTGGAGCGGTATGCCGACGATTGCGCCCGCGCCGTGCGCGAGCTGCAGCAGGCCGTGACCGAATCGGGCGGCAAGCCCGAGGACCGCGGCACCGTCGCCGGCGCCATGCACCGCGGCTGGGTCAACATCCGCACCGCGGTGACCAGCAAGGACGACGACGTCATCCTCGAGGAGTGTGAGCGCGGCGAGGACCACGCCAAGGAGATTTACCAGAAGGCCCTGAAGGAGAACCTGCCGGCCAACGTGCGGGCCCTGGTGCAGCGGCAGTACGACGGCGCGGTGCAGCATCACAACCGCATCCGCGACCTGCGCAACCAGCACGAGAAAGTGACGCACTAGGAAGGGCTTCGAAGCGGTACAGAGGCCGCGCCTTCGGGCGCGGCTTTTTTTCAGGCCGCTTCCGTGGCCTGATCTTGGCCGCGACGCCCGTCGGCTTGTGATCGTCGGTGATTTCGGCCACGGTCGCGGCGGCCGTGAGCGCCAGCCGGCGCGGCGTGTGCGCCGGCAGCCAGCCGAACAGCGCGGGGAAGCGCCGGGTCAGGTGGAAGATGAAGTAGCTGGCGATCTGCCGGATCAGCGTGCGCGGCGGCGCAGTCTTGCTGTCCAGGGCCCTGCAGTCCTGCTCGATCAGCTTGAGCAGCCGTCCGCGCAGCAAGGCCGCGAACGCCCGGTCGGTCATGATCAGGTTGGCTTCGAGGTTCAGGAACATGGAGAGCGCATCCAGGTTGAACGAGCCCACGGTCGACCACTGGCCGTCGATGACCGCGACCTTGCCGTGGAGCGGGCGCTTGGAGTACTCGTGGATCTCCACGCCGGCGCGCATCAGGTAGTCGTAGAACGTGGTGGTGGCCCACTGCACCACCGGCTTGTCCGGGTTTCCCTGCAGGATCAGCTTCACCTTGACTCCGCGCCGCGCGGCGTTGCGCAGCGCCCGCAGGAAATGGAAGCCCGGGAAGAAGTAGGCGTTGGCGATGAGGATCTCGTCGCGCGCGTTCTTGATCGCCTCGCGGTAGTGCCACTCGATGTCGGTAGGGTTGCGGTGGTTGTCGCGGTTGGCGAGCAGCGCCCGGACGTTGCCGGCCCGGCCCGGCAGGTCCCAGCCATCCCACCTGGGCATCGACGCACGCACCTCCTTGTCGGCGATCACGGAATGGATATCCGCGACCACCGGGCCTTCGACCTGCACCGCGTAGTCCTGCTTGGCCTGTTCGCCGAAGGAGATCAGGTGGTCCTCGGAGAAATTCAGGCCGCCGACGAACGCGATCTTGCGGTCGACGACCACGAACTTGCGGTGCAGCCGGCGGAACAGGTTGGTGCGCACGCCCAGCACCTTGGGCTGCGGATCGAAGCTGTGCAGCTTGACGCCCGCCTCCACCATCGGCCCCACGAACTCGGGCGTGAAATCGCAAGAGCCGTAGCCGTCGACGGTGATCTCCACCTTGACGCCGCGCTTGGCCGCGGCGGTGAGCGCGTCCTTGAGCTGTCGGCCCACCGGGTCCTCGAACAGGATGAAGGTCTCGATCAGCACCTCGCGCTCGGCGCGGGCGATGGCCTCGAACACGGCCGGGTAGAACTCCTCGCCGTTCTCGAGGAGCTTCACCTTGTTGCCCTCGCGCCAGGGAGCGAGGCTCTTCTTCATAGCGCGAACTCCGCCGACAGCGCCGCGTGGTCGGACAGGTGCGACCAGGGGCGGGTCGACAGCACGGCCGACGACACCAGCCGCGCGTTGCGGAAGTAGACGCGATCCAGCCGCAGCAGCGGCCATCGCGCCGGGAAGGTCTTGGCGGCGCGGCCCATGGTCTCGACGAACGCTTCCTTCAGGCCCGCGCAGCGCGACAGGATCGAATGCGCGCGCAGGCGCCAGTCGTTGAAGTCGCCGGCGATGAACAGCGGCGCCGTCGGCGGCACGCTGCCGTTGACGAACTCGCACAGGAGCTCGAACTGCCGCCGGCGATGCTTCTCGAACAGGCCCAGGTGCGCGCAGACCACGTGCGCCTCCATCTCCGTGCCCGGCGGGCGGATGACGCAATGAAGCAGGCCGCGCTTCTCGTGCGCGCCCACCGAGATGTCGTGGTTGATCCACTTCAGGATCGGGAATTTGGACAGTACGCCGTTGCCGTGATGGCCCTCGGTGTAGACCGCGTTCTGGCCATAGGCGTAGGCGCCCCAGATCGAGTCCGCCAGGAACTCGTACTGCGGCTGCGTCGGCCAGTTCGGATGACGTGACGCGTGCTCGCTGTGGCTGCCGAGCACCTCCTGCAGGAAGACCACGTCGGCCGAGATCGTGCGCACGGCGTCGCGCAGCTCGGGCAGCACGAACCGTCGGTTCCAGAACGTGAAGCCCTTGTGGACGTTGAGCGTCAACAGCTTCAGCGTGGGTGCGGCTTGGGTCGCTTCGGGCATCGGCGATGTTTGTCCTTGGGAGTCGCCTTATGTCTGACCACGTCGGGCGCACATGGTTTGTCGTCTTTTGCAGACGCTCTCTGGCATGCTGCAAGGGTTTTCAACAGCCGCTGCGCCGTCTGCATGCCTCCATCCGAACCTACCGCGCCCGCCCCCGGCGGCGGCGTCGCGCCAGACGCGGCGTGGGCGCTGCTGGACGCGGTCCGGGGCCAGGCGGAACCGCAGACCGTGCTGGTCTGCGCCAGCGCGCGCATCGCGCAGAGCTGGCTGGCCGAGGACGCGCGGCGGCAGCGATCCGCAGGGCGGCAGGCCTGGCGCTCGGCGCCGATCGTCGCGGTGGATCGCTTCCTGCGCCAGAGCTACGAGCGGGCGGCGCTGCGCGCCGCTTCTGCCGGCGACGCGCTGCCTGCGGTGCTGGAGTCGACACAGGAGCGGGCGCTGTGGCGCGGCATCGTCGAGCAGGCGGCGCGTGCGCGTCTGCTGCGGGTGGACGAAGCGGCGCGCCTCGCCGCCGAGGCCTGGCGCCTGGTGCGCGACTGGCGTCTGACGCTGCCGATCGCGGACGGCGCGCACAACGCCGACGTCGCGCAGTTCAACGACTGGGCCGAGCGCTTCCGCCAGCGGCTGCAGCGGCTCGGCTGCATCGACGCAGCGGCGCTGCCGCAAGCGCTGGCCGATGCCGCGCGCAAGGGCCACGCTGCGTTTCCCGCGACCGTGCTGGTCGCGGGCTTCGATTCCTTCACGCCCGCGCTGGCCGCGCTGCTGGCAACCATGGCGCAACTGGGTGGGCAAGTGCGCGAGCTGCAGATCGTCGGACGGTCCGCCGAAGTCTCGCGCGTCACTGCGGCCGACGCCGAGCGGGAAGCGCGCGCCGCTGCGGCGTGGGCACGCGCCGCGCTGGACGGCGGCGCCAGCCGCATCGGCGTGATCGTCACGGACCTGCGCGCGCGGCGCGCCGCGATCGAGCAGATCTTCGGGCAGATGCTGCCCGCGGGCAGCTTCGGCATCGGCGTCAGCGAGCCGCTGGCCGACGCGTCGATGATCCAGGCGGCGCTGCGCCTGCTGGCTTTGCGCGCGGGTGCGCTGCCGGTCGACGAGGTCAGCGCCCTGCTGCTCTCGCCGTACTGGGACGGCGACGTCGTCGCGCGCGAAGCGCGCGCCCGCCTGGACTTCCGGCTGCGCAAGGACGGCTACGCGACGCTCGACCTGGCGCAGCTTGCCTCGCTCGCCGCTGCGCTCAAGGAGACTGCGCTGGCCGAGCGGTTGCGTCGGCTGCTGCTCCTCGGCGATCGACGCGAGCGCTTGTCGCCGGCGCTCTGGGCGCAGCGCTTCGCCGAGTGGCTCGACGCCGCGGGCTGGCCGGGCACGCGCGCCGCCGACGCGCGCGAGCAGGAGATTGCCAAGCGCTGGGCCGAAGCGCTCGGCGAGCTCGGCGCGCTGGCGGGTGTGCTGCCGTCGCTCTCCGCATCCGGTGCGCTGGTGCAGCTGCGCGACGTCGCGCGGCATGCGCGGATCGCCGACGCCGCGGCGCTCGCGCCCGTGCAGGTTCTGGCGCCGCGCGACAGCGCCGGGCTGACGTTCGACCGGCTGCGGGTGCTGGGGCTGGACGATCAGCGCTGGCCGCTGCTTTCGCGTCCGAGTCCCTTGCTGCCGTTCGCGCTGCAGCGACGGCTGGGCATGCAGGGTGCCGACGCCACGCGTGCGCTGGCCGAAGCCACCGCGCTGACGCAGCACTGGCTCGGCGCGGCCGACGAGGTGGTGCTGAGCTACGCGCTCGTCGAAGAAGATCGGGAGCTAAAGCCAAGCCCATTGCTGCCGGACGTGCCGGAGCGCGCCGCCGAGGCGCCGGCGCTGCCGTCGGTGTGGACCCAGACGTTCGCCGCGCGTCAGATCGAGACGATCGACGATGCCGCGGGCGCGCCGCCGGCGATGGCCGCGCCGCTCGCCGGCGGCACCAGCCTGTTCAAGGACCAGGCGGCCTGTCCGTTCCGCGCCTACGCGCGTCATCGGCTGGGCGCCGAGGCGCCCGAGGAGCCGCCGGTCGGCCTCGACGGACGCGACCGCGGCAATCTCACGCACGAGGCGCTGCATCATTTCTGGGACGCGGTGCGCACGCAGGCGACCCTGATCGGCATGGACGAAGCCGCGCGCGCGGCGCAGGTCCGCGCAGCAGTGGAGCATGCGCTGCAGCGCATGCGCCGCAAGTCGCCGCAGAAGCTCGGCGCGTCGATGGCGCGCCTCGAGCAGCGCCGGCTCGAGACGCTGCTGGGGCAGTGGCTGCAGCTGGAGATCGCGCGCGACGCCTTCGAGGTCCTCGAGATCGAAGGCCGCGCGCCCGGCAGCCGCGACGATCCGCGCGTCTCGAGCGTGCAGGGCGTGGAAGTGAAGATCCGCCCCGACCGCATCGACCGGCTCGCCGGCGGCGGCGCGCTGGTGCTGGACTACAAGACCGGCGAAGCCAGGACCGCGCCGTGGCGCGAGACGCGCCCGGACGAGCCGCAGCTGCTCATCTATGCGCTGGATCGCGGCGACGCGGCGGGCGTGGCTTTCGCGCAGGTGCGCGTGGGCAAGCTCGGCTTTCGCGGCATCGCCGACGTCGATGGCGTCGCCGATGGCATCGGCGCGTTCGGCGCCGACAACGCGCTGGCCTCGCTGTCGAGCTGGCCCGAGGTGATCGAGCGCTGGCGCGGCGAGATCGCGCAGCTCGGTGGCGAGATCCGCGCCGGCTTTGCGGCGGTGCTGCCCAAGCCGCAGGCCTGCGAGCAGTGCGACCTGCACGCGTTCTGCCGCGTGCGCCAGTCGATGTCCGCGCTCGCGGCCAGTGACGAGCCGCAGGAGCCGTCATGAGCGCCATCGCCGATGCGCGCGAGCGCGAGCGCGCGCTCGACACCGCCGCGAGCTTCCACGTGCAGGCGCCTGCGGGCTCCGGCAAGACCGAGCTCCTCACGCAGCGCACGCTGGCGCTGCTGGCGATCGCCGACGAGCCGGAGGAAGTCGTGGCGATCACGTTCACGCGCAAGGCCGCGGCGGAGATGCGCGCCCGCGTGTTCGCGGCAATACGCGAGGCGCGCCTGCCCGCGCCGGAGGACGCGCACGCGCGCCACACCTGGACGCTGGCGCGCCGCGCGCTGGAGCGCTCGCGCCTGCTCGGCTGGCAGCTCGAGCGCTCGGCGCAGCGCCTGCGCATCACCACCATCGACGCGCTGGCGGCGGCCATCGCGCAGCAAAGCCCGCTGCTGTCCGAGCTCGGCGGCGCCGTCGTGGTCGAGGACGATCCGCAGGAGCTGTATCGCCAGGCGGCCCGCGCCACGCTCGGACTGCTCGAGGACGCCGATCACGGCGCCGCGGTGGCGACGGTGCTCGCGCACTACGACAACCGCGTGCAGGCGCTGGAGCAGGACCTGGCGCAGCTGCTGCCGCGCCGCGACCAGTGGCTGCGGCTGGCGCTGCAGGCGTCGCCGCAGGCGCGGCGCGAAGCGATGGAGGCGGTGCTGCGCGACTGCGCCGATTCGGCGCTGCAGTCTTTGCAGGCTCTGCTGCCGCACGCGCTGGCGCTGGAGTGGCACGCGCTTGCCCGCTACGCCGCGGACAATCGTCGGCAGGGAAATGCCGGCATGGAGGCGCAGCATGCCTATGCCCCCGAAGACTTGCCGCATTGGCAGGAGATCATCGCGCTGGCGCTGACCAAGGACGGCGATTGGCGCAAGAGCTTCGACGTGCGGCTGGGCTTCCCGCCCGGCGAGACCGCGCAGGAAAAGCGCGTCGCCCGGCAATTCAAGGATCGCGCGAAGGCGCTGATCGGCGACTTCCAGCGCATCGACGGCCTCGGAGCGCTGCTCGCGCGCATCCGGGCGCTGCCGCCGATCCACTTCAGCGACGCGCAGTGGGCGGTGATGCTGTCGCTGCTGGACACGCTGAAGCTCGCGGCCGGCGAGCTCGGCGTGCTGTTCGCGGGCGGCGGCGCGGTGGACTTCGTGGAGATCGGCTTGCGCGCGGTGCGCGCGCTCGGCGACGAAGGATCGCCCACTGACCTGGCGCTGCGGCTCGACTACCGCATCCGGCATCTGCTCGTCGACGAGTTCCAGGACACCTCGCGCCTGCAGCTGGACCTGCTGCGCGCGCTGACCGCGGGCTGGCAGCCGGGCGACGGCCGCACGCTCTTCGTGGTCGGCGATCCAGCGCAGAGCATCTACCGCTTCCGCGAAGCCGAGGTCGGCTATTTCATCGACGCGCGCCGCCACGGGCTGTTCGGCATCGCCCTGGAGCCGCTGCAGCTCGCTTGCAACTTCCGCTCCGCCGAAGGCCTCGTCGACTGGTCCAACGCGACGTTCCCGGGCGTGCTCGCGCCGGAGGAGGACGCCGTGCGCGGCGCGGTGGCCTACGCCGCGGCCGTCGCCACGCGTGAAGCATTGGCCGGACCCGCGGTCGAGGTGCATGCATCCATCGGCGGCGATGCGCGCAGCGAGGCGCAGTCGGTCGTGCAGACCTTGTCGCGGCTGCGGGACGCCGAGCCACAGGCGAGCATCGCCGTGCTGGTGCGCAGCCGCAGCCACCTGCGCGAACTGGCGCCGGCGCTGCGCCTGGCGCAGATGCGCTACCAGGCGGTCGATATCGAGGACCTGGCGTCACGGCCGGTGATCGACGACCTGCGCGCGCTGACGCGCGCGCTGCTGCATCCGGCGGACCGCGTCGCCTGGCTCGCGGTGCTGCGCGCGCCCTGGTGCGGCCTGACGCTCGAAGACCTGCACGCGCTCGCGCACGGTGTTCCCCGCGGCACGCCGCTAGCGCCGTCGCTGCGCGATCCTGCCCGTGCGTCCGCGCTTTCTGCCGATGCGCGCGCGCGGCTCGCGTCGACGCTCGCGATCCTTCAGACGGGTCACCTGCGGCAGGGCCGCCTGCGTCTGCGCGCCTGGATCGAGGAGACCTGGCTCGCGCTCGGCGGGCCGGCCTGTTGTCTGAGCGCCGTCGATCTGGCGGATGCCGCGCGCTACTTCAGCGTGCTCGATCAGCTGGGGCAGGGCGGCGACTTGCCGTCGCTGGCCGCGCTCGACCGCGCGCTGAAGGATCTGCGGGCGGCGCCCGACCCCGACGGCGGCCTGCTGCAGGTGATGACGATCCACAAGGCCAAGGGCCTGGAGTTCGACCACGTGCTGGTGCCGTCGCTGCACCGCACGACCGGCCGCGACGATCCGCCGCCGCTGGCTTGGACCACGATCGCGACGACGGACGGCCCTGGCCTGCTGATGGCGCCGATCGCGGCCACCGGCGCCGAGGACGATCGCGCCTACCGTTTCGTGCGCTCGCTGGAGAAAGAGAAGCATGCGTGGGAGGACGGCCGCCTCCTCTACGTCGCCTGCACCCGCGCGCGCCGCAGCCTGCATCTGTTCGGGGACTGCCGCGCCGATGCCGGCGCGCCGCTGCCGCCGGCGCAGGGCAGCCTGCTGCACAAGCTCTGGAGCGCCGTTGCGCATGAATTCGCGCGCGCTTGCGAGGGAGCGTCTGTCGCCGCCGACGAGCTTCCCGAGATGGCCGCGCCGACGCCGCCGCCGCTGCGGCGCTTCGCGCCCGGCTGGCGTCCGCCGGTCGTCGCGCTCGCGCCGATGCGGGAATCCTCCGGGCCGACCACGGCCTTCGACTGGGCCAGCGGTGCAGCGCGCGCCGTCGGCGTCGTCGCGCATCGCTGGCTGCAGCACATCGCCGAGTCCGGCGCGGAGCACTGGCCGCAATCGCGCATCGACCAGGTGGCGCCGGCGATTGCGCGCGCGCTCGCCGCCGAGGGGCTCGCCGGCGACGAGCACGCCTCGGCGCACGCGCGCGTGCTAGAGGCGCTGCGCAATGCGCTCGCCGACGAGCGCGGCCAGTGGGTATTGCGCGGCGATCACCAGGATGCGCGCTGCGAGCTCGTCGTCGCCACCTCGGTCGACGGCGTGCCGCGGCAATGGGTGGTCGACCGCACGTTCGTCGACGCGTCCGGCGCGCGCTGGATCGTCGATTACAAGATCAGCGTCCACGAAGGCGGCGCCTCCGGGCAATTCCTGGATCGGGAGATGGAGCGCTACCGCGAGCAGCTGGAGAACTACGCCGCCCTGTTCCGGAAGATGGAGGAGCGGCCGATCCGGCTGGGCCTGTATTTCCCGCTGATGCAGGCGTGGCGGAGGTGGGAGTATCCCTAGCCGCCGCTGGTATCCGTCACCGGCACCTTTTCTTTCTTGCTCTTCGACGGCTTGCCGCCGTTGACCGCGAGCTGCATGGCCTGCGCCATCTCCAGGTGATGCTTCAGCGTCGGCAGCGTGCGCTCGGCGAACGCGCGCACCTGCGCATCGCTGCTCTTCGCGGCTTTCTCGAAGCGCGCGATCGCGTCCTCGTGGCCCTTGACGTTGGCGTCGGCGTAAGCCTGGTCGAAGTCCGCGCCGCGCTTGGTCTTGAGCGCGTCGAGCTCGGTCTTGGGCTTGCCTTCCGGCGCCGCGGGCAGAGTGACGCCCTTGTTCTCGGCGACCAGCCGCAGCTCGTCGTTGTTCTTGCTGTGGTCCTTGACCATCGCGTCGGCGAACTCCTTCACCTTGGGGCTTGCGCCGCGGTCGTTGGCGAGCTTGCCGGCTTCCACTTCCATCAGCCCGATCGAGGCGACGTCCTTGATGAAGTTCGCGTCCTTGTCCGACAGGCCGCCGGCCATCGCGCCCTTGTCGATCGGCTTGTTGCGGGTGGCGTCGGGCTCGTGCGTGGTCGGCGTCGGACCGCGCTCGGCGTCGGACGCGGGCGAGGAAGGATCGGGAATGCTCTGCGCGAACGCCGCGGGGAAGGCGAGGGCCGCCATCGCGGCGAGGACGACGGGCAGCGCGTTGCGGGAAATGCTCATTGCATGACTCCTCTTCAAGGATTGGCCGGACTGGCGCGCGACGGCAGCGAGCGCGCGAGCCGGATCCCGCTGAACTGCCAGCGCGATTGCGGTGCGAAGAAGTTGCGATAGGTGGCGCGCGCCAGGCTGCGCGGGGTGACGCACGAGCCGCCGCGCAGCACCATCTGGTTGATCATGAACTTGCCGTTGTACTCGCCGAGCGCGCCCGGCAGCGGGCGATAGCCGGGGTAGGGCAGGTACGCCGACAGCGTCCATTCCCAGACGTCGCCGTACATCTGGCGGATGCGTCCCTCGCCCTTGCCGGCGCTGGGATGCAGCAGGCCGCGCTCGAGCAGGTTGGCGTCCTCGGCGACGCCGCCGCAATCCTGCGCGACGCGCTCCCACTCGGCTTCGGTGGGCAGGCGCGCGCCGGCCCAGCGCGCGTAGGCATCGGCCTCGTAGTAGCTCAGGTGACAGACCGGCGCTTCCATGTCGAGGTCGGTCGCGCCGGTCAGCGTGAATGCGCGCGGCGCGCCGGAATCCTCGGTCAGCCAGTACAGGGGCGCGCGCCAGTTCTCCTGCTCGCGCAGGTCCCAGCCGTCGGACAGCCACAGCTGCGGCTTGCGATAGCCGCCGTCGCCGATGAACTGCGCATACTCGCCGTTGGTCACCGGCCGCGAAGCGATCTCGAAGGGCTCCAGCCACACGCGGTGGCGCGGACGCTCGTTGTCGAACACGAAGCTCGCGGCGTCGTGGCCGATCTCGGTGAGGCCGCCCTCGTAGACCACGAACTCCATGGCGCTGGGACGCTCGCCGAGATTCATGTTGACGTTGAGCTGCTTGTAGGCCGGCCGCAGCGGGTTGCACCACAGGTGATGCTTGACGTCGGTGAGGATCAGCTCCTGGTGCTGGCACTCGTGCTCAAGGCCGACCTGCACGCGGTCCAGCGTCTCGTCGGACCATTCGCCCTGCATGAGGCCGTCGAGCATGCGCGTGTCGATCTTGCGCCGATAGGTCAGCACTTCCTCGAGCGAGGGCCGCGACAAAAGGCCGCGGTCGCCGCGCGGATGGCGCGCGCCGACGCCGAGGTAATAGGAGTTGAACAGCGCGCGGTACTTGGCGTTGACCGCGCGATAGCCGCGCTGCGCCGGCTCCAGCACGAAGGTCTCGAAGAACCAGGTGGTGTGGCCCAGATGCCATTTCACCGGGCTGGCCTCCGGCATCGACTGCAGCTGGCAGTCCTCCGCCGACAGTCCGCCGATCAGGGCGACGGTGCGCGCACGCACCGATTGGTAGAGCGCCGCGAGCTGACGCGTGCGCGGCGCCAGGGCTTCGTCGACGGGCGGCGAATGCAGCGGCACCACAGTGCTCATGGGATCTGCCTTATGGAGCGGCAAGGAACACGCCGTAGGACGGCGGCTCGCGACGGTCGATCGAATCGGTCCACAGCCGTTGTCGCGGGAAGCCAGCCTTGCTCAGCATGTCCGAAAAACCTTGCGCGGAGTACCTGTACCAGGTACTCCGTAATGATCGTCTCGCCGAGGTCGAAGTTCCGCGTCGCGCGCTGCGGCGCGCCGAAGCGCACGGTCTGCGCAGCGCAGGACATCAGGTGCATCTCCACGCGGGATTCCACCGCGTCGAAGCGCGCCTGGTGCGCGAATTCGCGCGGCTGGAAATCCGCGTCGAGATGGCGGTTGACCACGCGCAGCACGTTGCGGTTGAAGGCGGCGGTGACGCCCAGCGCGTCGTCGTACGCCGCCAGCAGCCGCTCGCGATCCTTGACGAAGTCCACGCCGATCAGCAGCGCGCCGGCATCGCAATGCGCGCGGATGTTCTTCAGCAGAGCCAGCGCTTGCGGCGGCCCGAAGTTGCCGATCGACGATCCGGGATAGAAGAACACCGGCGGCGCAGCGCGCTCGGCGAGCAGCTCCCGCAGCGACCACGGCGTCGACAGGTCGGCGACGACGCCGACCGCGTCGATCGGCGAGGTGCGCGCAAGGTTTGTGAGCGTGGTGCGCAGCCAGGCATCGGCGATGTCGACGCCGACGTAGCGCTGCGCCGCGCATCCGCGCAGCCACTCCACGGCCTTGTCGCCGTCGCCGCAGCCGAGGTCGATCCATTGCGGACGCTGCGGCAGCTCGGCGCAGATCGCCGCGCGATGCCGGCGCAGGATCGCGGCTTCCACGCGCGCCGGGTAGTACTCCTGCAGCCGGGTGATGGCGCCGTAGAGCGCGCTGCCCTGCCGGTCGTAGAAGTGCTTGGGATCGATCCGTGCCGGGCGCTCCAGCAGCGCGGCGAGCATCCGGCGGCGCTCGTCCTCCGCGTCGGCGCGATGCTGCACGACGATGCGCGCGCGCGGCGCCTCGCGGACCTGCAGCGGGAGGGCACGGCTGCGTCGGCGCGCGGCGGGGCTGGTCATGCGCTGTCTCCTGAGGGTCGGGCGCGGTAAGCGTCGAGGCGGTTGTAGAGCGTCTTCAGGCTGACCCCGAGCGAGCGCGCAGCGCGGCGCTTGTCGCCGCCGAAATGGTCGAGCGTGGCTTCGATCAGCTCGCGCTGCGCGTGGGCCAGCGGTGTGCCCACGGCCACCTCCACCACGCCGTCGCGGCGCCGGGCCCGGGCGTGCGGGCGAGGCAGGCTCGCAAATGGCGTGTCGATCACCTGATCGGCCTGGAGGTAGGCGCGGCTGACGGTGCTCTTGAGCTCACGCACGTTGCCCGGCCAGGCGTGCGCTGCCAGCTGCTGCAGGGCTGCGCGGGAGAAAGTCTTGGCGGTTCCCTGGCGACGGTTGAGCTCCTGCAGGAACCGCTGGGCGAGCAGCTCGACGTCGCCGGCGCGGCTGCGCAGCGGCGGCACGTGCAGCAGGAATACGGCCAGGCGATACAGAAGATCGGCGCGGAAGCGCCCGTCCCGGACCGCCGCGTCGACGCCGCCGTCGGTCGCCGCCAGCAGCCGCACGTCAGTGCGGCACTCCAGCATCCGCAGGAGCTTCACCTGCGCGTCCGCCGGCATCTGCGTGATGTCGTCGAGCAGCAAGGTGCCGTCCTGCCCATCCCAATTCTCCAGAGCGTCGGGCTTCATGGCGGCGCAGTCCACGGCGACGAACGGCCGCCTCGCGCGGGGGCTGAGCGCATGGATGGCGCGCGCGACGGTCTCTTTTCCGGTGCCGCGCTCGCCGATGATGAGCACGGTCAGGTCGGTGGGCGCGACCCGGCGCATCTGCTCCACCAGCTGGCGCATGGCAGCGGATTCGCCCAGCAACCCTTCGGTCATCGCTTTAGATCTCCGCCACGCACGTGCACGTGCGCTCTTTTGCTATGGACCACGCATTCCTTGCAGCGTGCCCGGCGAATGCCGGTGATCGACGACGCGTCGAACCTACCGGTGCCTCGCGGGGTCCCAACCATGGAAGGTGCAGTTTGTGCCAGCCCCGACGCAGCCCGCAGTTCCTGCAGGGCGAGCCGGATTCATACCAATTCAGGAGGAAGGTCCCCATGAAGGAAGCCACCCGTGACACCGATTTCGGTGCAGCATCCGCAGGCGCGCGCGAGTTCTCGCCGGCCCAGGCCCGCGACAACATCGTTTCCGATTTCCGCTCGCTCGCCGCGCACGCGCAGGAGCTGCTGACCGCGACGGCGTCGTTCTCCGGCGAAGGCGTGAACCAGGCGCGCGAGAAGCTCCTGGCCAGCCTGCAGGACGCGGGCGCCCAGCTCGAGAGCGCGCGGGACTACGCGCTCGACCAGTCGCGCCGCGCCGCCAAGGTCGCCGACGAATTCGTGCACGAGAAGCCCTGGCAGGCGATCGCCGGCGCGCTGCTCGTCGGCTTGCTGCTCGGAGCGATCAGTGCCGGCGGACGGCGTTGATACCCCACGCCGGCTGACGCCGGCGGTCGACGACGAGGGCTTGTCGCAGAAGCTGAACCACCTCGCGGTCAGCCTGCTCAAGTTCGCGCAAGACCGCCTGGACCTGCTGCGCTGGGAGGCTGCGCACGAGGGCTCGCGCATCGGCGCGATGCTGCTGTTCGGGCTCTCGGCGATGCTCTTGGCACTGTTCACGTTCGAGACGCTGACCCTGCTGATCGTGGCGGCGTTCTGGGACACGCCCTGGCGCATGCACGTCATCGTCGGCGTGTTCGCGGCCGCCCTGATCGGCACCGGGCTGATGGTCCGGGCCTTCATGGCCAAGCGCAACGAGAAGTCCAAGCTGCTGCACCCGGCGCAGCCGATGGCCGCGAGCTTTCCAACCGAGAACCAGGGGAAATCCCATGAACCTGCACGGTGATCATCTTGAAGACCATCGCCGCGAGCTGACCGAGCGCCTCGAGCGCGACCGGGCAGAGATCATCCGCGCGGCGCAGGGCCTGCAACCCCCTTTGCAGAAGCTGGATCGCGCCGAGAAGCGCGTGCGTGCCGCGGCCGAAGCGCTGCCCGTGATCGCGTGGGGCCTGGCCGAGCTGATCCTCGCGATCGCGGCGGCGCGCTACGCGGCCCGGACCAGGTCGCGCCCCGGCTGGCTGATGCTCGGGCTGCAGGCGTTCCGCCTGTACCGGACCCTGCGCACGCCTGCGGCACCGATCCATCACTGACCCTCTATCCAAGGAGAATCCCGACATGTTCCTTTTCCACCGCTCGTTCTGGCGCCTGATCGCGCTCAGCACCGCCTTCAGCGCGGCCGCGTACCTGGCGCGATCGCTGCGCCAGCAGTCGATGCCGGCGCTGCCTGCGCCGCCGGACACCGACACCCGTCCGCGGGGCGCCAAGCGCGCCAAGCGCGCGCCGATGGCAACGACGGACGCGGCTGCCGACGAGGTCCGTAACACCGGCAACGGCCGCACGGCGCACTAGGCGCCGCACCCCGGCGAGCGTGCGATGACGCACGTGCTCGACGTCGGCGACGACGCGGAACCCCGCGCGTCGCTCGACGCGCTGCTGGCGGACTGCAAGGTGCAGATCGACGCGCTGCGCAGCGAGCTGCGGCAGCTCGGCCGCTTCGGGCGGCTGCTCGGCGATTCGCCGGCGATGCAGCGGCTCTACGACCGCATCCAGCAGGTGGCGCCGACCGACACCACGGTGCTGCTGGTCGGCGAGAGCGGCACCGGCAAGGAGCTCGCGGCGCGTACGCTGCATGAGCTGTCGCGCCGGCGCTCGCGCCCGTTCGTCGTGGTCGACTGCAGCGCAGCGTCGCCAAGCCTCGTGGAGAGCCGGATACCCGGAGCCCAGGGCGGCACGCTGTTCCTGGACGAGATCACCGAGATGCCGACGGCGCTGCAGGACAAGCTGCCGTGCCTGCTCGACGCCGACGTTCGCGTGCTGGCCGCGACCAACCGCGACCCCCAAGCCGCGCTCCGCGAGGGCAAGCTGCGCGCCGACCTTTATAGCGGCCTCAACGTGTTTTCCTTGCAGATGCCGCCGCTGCGGGAGCGCGATGGCGACGCGGCGCTGCTCGCCCAGCATTTCCTGGACGCGCTCAACCGCCAGCACGGCACGCGCAAGACGCTGGCGCCGGCCGTGCTTGCGCAGCTGGTCGCGCATCCGTGGCCGGGCAACGTGCGCGAGCTGCACAACTACGTCCAGCGCGCGTTCATCCTGGCGGACACCACGCTGGACGCTGCGCTGACACCCGATGCGGCGTCCGCCGCGGCGGAGCCCGGCGCTCCCAGCGTCAGCATCCCGGTCGGCACGTCGCTGGCCGAGGCCGACAAGCAGCTGATCCTGGCGACCCTGCAGCGCTGCGGCGGCGTGAAGACGCAGTCGGCCGAGCTGCTGGGCATCAGCGTCAAGACCCTCTACAACAGGCTCGGGGAGTACAGGATGCGCAACGTCGAGACGCAAGCGTGACGCGCCAGCGGCGCTGGCCGTGGATCGTGCTTGGCGTCTTGGCGACGCTGGTGCTGGCCGCGGTGCTGTTCGACTGGGACTGGGTCAAGGGCCCGATCGAGCGCAAGATCTCGGCTTCGACCGGCCGCCACTTCGAGATGGCGCACCTGGACGTGAAGTACCGCTGGCCGCCGCGGATCGTCGCGCAGGGCGTGAAGTTCGACAACCCCGAGTGGGCGCGCGAGCCGCGCATGATCGAGGCCGAGGAGATCTCCTTCACGCTGGCGATACCGCCGCTCTTCCGCAGCGAGTTCGTGCTGCCCGACGTCGCCATGGTCGCGCCGGTGTTCGCGCTGGAGATCAATCCCAAGGGCACGCCCAACTGGATGCTGCATCCGGACCAGCCGCCGGACGCCGAAGGCCAGGAGTCGATGGCGCCGACCGTGCATCGCCTCACCGTCGATCGCGGCAAGGTCTCGTTCTTCGACCCGGCGAACAAGACGGATCTGAAGGTCGACATCTCCAACCAGGGCACCGACGCCAAGGACGTGCTCAAGCTCGTCGCCAAGGGCAAGTACCGCGGCCTGGAGTCGGGAGCCGAGGCCGGCGGTGGCGGCGTTCTGACGCTGATGCGCACCGAGCAGGCGTATCCGTTCAAGGCCGAGTTCCACGCTGGCGCAACCAAGGGCTCGGCGGAAGGCACGGTCACTGGCTTGACCGAGCTCAAAGCCGCGAACCTGCAGATCGCCATCGCCGGCGACAGCATGGCGGACCTGTACCCGCTGCTGTCGCTGTCGCTGCCCGGAACGCCGCCGTACAAGTTGAAGGGTCGGCTGCTGCTGGAGGGCGGCGTCTGGAAGCTGCACGACTTCGACGGCAGGGTCGGCGACAGCGACCTCGGCGGCGACGTCGACATCGCCTACACCAACAAGCGGCCGAACATCGTCGCCAACCTGCATTCCAACGTCGTCGACCTGGACGACCTGGCGGGTTTCATCGGCGCGACCCCCGACGCCGGCCCGGGCGAGACCGCCTCGCCCAAGCAGGAGAAGAAGGCAGCGGCCGAGGAAGCCAGCCCCAGGATGCTGCCCGACGATCCGATCAAGCTCGACAAGTTGAAGACGATGGACGCCGACGTGAAATACGTCGGCAAGAGCATCCGTAACAAGAAATCGCCGATCGACGACCTGCAGGCGCACCTGATCCTCAAGGACGGCAACCTGTCGTTCGAGCCGCTGAACTTCGGCGTCGCCGGCGGCAAGATCGCCTCGCAGCTGCAGATCCTCGCCAGGGAAAAGACCTTGAAGGTCTCCACCAAGACCGAGGTGCGCAACATCCAGCTCTCCAAGCTGTTCCCCAAGAACGAAGCGCTGAAGACCTCGGTGGGCGTCATCGGCGGGCGCGCCGAGTTCAAGGGCACCGGCAACTCGCTCTCGCAGATCGCGGCGCACGCCGACGGCTCGATGGGACTGGCCGCGCGTGGCGGCAAGCTCAGCAACCTGATCATGGAAGCGGTGGGCCTGGACGCGTTCGAGGTGCTGAAATTCCTGTTCGGCGGCGACAAGGAGGTGGCGCTGCGCTGCGCCGTGGCGGACTTCGACATCAAGAACGGCGTCGCCACCTCGCGCGCGTTCGTGGTCGACACCTCCGACACCAACGTGCACGTCGACGGCCAGCTCAACTTCCAGGACGAGTCGCTCGACCTGAAAGTGCACGCGCTGCCCAAGGACTACAGCCCGCTGACGCTGCGCGCGCCGCTGAACGCGACCGGCACGTTCAAGCATCCCAAGGTCAGGCCCGACGCCAAGATCCTCGTCAGGGGCACCGTCGCGACCGTGCTGGGCGCGCTGATCAACCCGCTCTTGGCGCTGCTTCCATTGATCGAGACCGCCCCCGGCAAGGACGAGGATTGCGCGCGCCTGGTCGCGGCCGTCGAGCGGAATACCAAGCAGTCGATCGCCGCCAAGACGACCGCAGCGCCCGCGCGCGACTAGCCTGGGTGCTCGCCGGCTGCGATCGTCTGCGGCTGCTGGCCACGCGTCAGCACCGGGTGTTGCTCCAGCCGGCGCTTCTCGTCGGCCATCTTCCTGCCGAGCGCGTCCAGGTCCACTGAGGCGTGTTTCGCAAGCGGGAACAGCTGGCGCTCCTCGTGCTGCATGTGTCTGAGCACCATTTGCGCCATCACCGTGAACGTTGCATCGCGCGCCGCGTCATCGAGCAGGCCGCTCTGCAGCTTGCTTGCGAGCTGCTTGACGGTGTCGTGCTCGACCTTGGCTTCCTCCACGAGATTGTTGCTGTCGAGCGCGTCCTGGATCGCGGGATAGAACAGCGATTCTTCCAGCTGCGTGTGTGCGGACAGCGCCGCGCACACCGTCTCGATCAGCCGGTCCCTGTCGCCGTTGCGCTGCATCGCGTACTCGGTGAAGAGCTGCTCCAGCTGGCGGTGTTCCTGCGTCAGCAGGTCCAGCGCGCCGCTGGCGCCGAACCTGCTGGGGCTGATGCTGGCCATGAATCCGTCCTCGTTGCGTCTCCCTATTGAGACGGCGTCGCACGCGCGGACGTTCCACCCGCGTCCCGGCGGCAAGCTTTACAACCGGGTCGGCACGGGCCTTGCAACGCAATTCCCATGGACCGCATGACCACGATCAGATTGCTGCCGGTGTTGCTCGCTGGCGTCCTCATGGGCGTCGGCGGCACGCAGGGCGCGGCGGACGACCCCGCGACGCTCGAGCCCGTCGACGACGCCACCATCACGGCGAGCGTCAAGACCGCGCTCGTGGGCGATCCCGAGGTGCAGGACCGCGTCATCGAAGTGAAAACCTCCAACGGCACGGTGTCCCTGGTGGGCTTCGTCGATAACGAAGATCAGGTCGACCGCGTGGTGCGGCTGGTCCAGAGCCGCGACGGCGTCAAGGACGTCAAGAACGATCTGCATCTGCGCCCGCGCTGAGCGGCGCGCGACTTGCGGATTGCACTCCCGGCGCCTCGCCGCGGTCCAAAACCGCATGACATTCCCGGAGGCCCGCGCATGAACAACCCCCTCGATGAGCATTCGGACGCTGCATTCTTTACACGCTTTGGCCTGGTCATCGGCGCGCTGGTGACCCTCAGCCTCGTGTTCGGCGTCATCGCTCACGCGCTGGAATCCGGCACGCAGGCCAGCGACGACGCGCGGGTGATCGCGGAGATCGACAAGCGCACGGCGCCGATCGCGCAGGCGATCACGTCCAGCGAGCAGCTGGCACTCGTGACGCCGGCGCCGGCGGCCTCGTCGCAGCCGCTCAGCGGTGAGCAGGTGGTGCAGCAGGTGTGCGGCGCCTGCCACGGCACCGGCCTGCTCGGCGCGCCCAAGAGCCACGACCACGCCGCCTGGAAGCAGCGCATGGCGCAGAACGGCGGCAAGCTCGAGGGCCTGGTGGCCTCGGCGGCCAAGGGCAAGAACCAGATGCCGCCGCGCGGCGGCCAGCCGACGCTCTCGGACGAGGACCTGAAGAAAGCGATCGAGACGATGATGAATTGAGGGTCCTGCGCGAACAGACCGCATCTACAATGGGGTGCCAAGTCTGGGGGGATTCATGCGCACGGGGCTCATCGCATTCATCGCGCTCGCGTCATTCGCGGCGCGCGCCACCGAGATCGACAACGCCGCGCTCGCCAACGAGGCCGACGGCGCCAACTGGGCGGCGTACGGCCGCACGTTCAGTGAGCAGCGCTTCAGCCCCCTCGACCAGGTCAACACGCAGACGGTCAAGCGCCTGGGCCTGGCCTGGACCATGGAGCTGCCCGATTTCTGGAACGTCTCCACCGCGCCGGTCGCCGTCGACGGCGTGCTCTATTTCGCGGCGGGCTATTCGGTGGTGCACGCGGTCGACGCCAGGTCCGGCCAGCTGCTGTGGAAGTACGACCCGCACGTCAGCGCCGAGAAGATGCGCATGGCCTGGGGATCGCGCGGCATCGCCTTCTACAAGGGCAAGGTCTACGCGGGCGTGCAGGACGGCCGGCTGTTCGCGCTCGACGCCAGGAGCGGCAAGCTCGTGTGGGAAACGCTGACCACCGAGCCCGGCGACAACCGCTACATCACTGGCGCGCCGCGCGCTTTCAACGGCAAGGTGCTGATCGGCCACGGCGGCGCCGACTTCGGCCACGTGCGCGGCTATGTCTCCGCCTACGACGCCGAGACCGGCAAGCAGGTGTGGAAGCTGGTACGTCGTGCCCGGCGATCCGGCCAGGGGTTTCGAGAACAAGGCCATGGAGATGGCCGCGAAGACCTGGAAAGGCGACTGGTGGAAGTTTGGCGCGGGCGGCACCGCCTGGAACGCGCTCACCTACGATCCCGAGCTCAACCGCGTCTACATCGGCACCGGCAACGGCGGTCCGTGGAACCAGAAGCTGCGCTCGCCCGGCGGCGGCGACAACCTGTTCCTGTGCTCGGTGGTCGCGCTCGACGCCGACACCGGCGCGTACGTCTGGCATTACCAGACGACGCCGGGCGAGACCTGGGACTTCAACTCGTCGATGGACATGGTGCTGACGACGCTCGCCATCGGCGGGAAGAATCGCAAGGTGCTGCTGCACGCGCCGAAGAATGGCTTCTTCTACGTGCTCGATCGCGAGAGCGGCAAGCTGATCTCCGCCGAGAAGCTCGGCAAGGTGACGTGGGCCGATCACGTCGACCTCGCGACCGGCCGCCCGGTCGAGGTTCCCGGCGCGCGCTACGAGAACGGCGAGGCGCTGATTTGGCCGGGCTCCGGCGGCATCCACAACTGGCAGCCGATGGCCTACAGCCCGGACACGAAGCTCACCTATATCCCGGCCAAGGAGATGGCTGGCTACTACAACGACGTCGGCTTCGACGCCAAGACCTACGACATGGGCAAGCAGGGACCGATGGGATTGCGTCCGTTCTTCGACGACGTCCCCAAGACCGCGGGCTCGAGCTCGCTGCTCGCCTGGGATGCGGCCAGCCAGAAGAAGGCATGGAGCATGGAGACGCCCGGCGCCACCAACGGCGGCGTGCTGGCGACGCATGGTGGCCTGGTGTTCCAGGGCCAGGCCGACGGCCGCTTCGTCGCGCACGACGCGAGCAGCGGCGCCGAGCTGTGGAGCGCGGACATGGGCGTGGGCACGCAGGCCCCGCCGATCACCTACGCGATCGACGGCAAGCAATACGTGTCGATCCTCGCCGGCTGGGCCGGCGGGCAGATGCTGCTCGGCTCGCTGTCGGCGCAGCACGGCTGGGTCGGGCGCAACCATCCGCGCCGCCTGCTCACCTACGTGCTCGACGGCAAGGCGCCGCTGCCGGCGTCGCCGCCGCCGGAGGAGACCAAGGTGCTGGCCGCGCCCGACTTCCACGTCGACGCTGCGCTCGCGGACAAGGGCAAGCCGATCTACGCGAAGAATTGCCTGATCTGCCACGGCACCGCGGTGGTGGCCGGCGGCGCCGCGCCGGACCTGCGCGCCTCGCCGATGCCGTTGTCGGCGCCGGCGTTCAAGTCGGTGGTGCAGGGCGGTGCGCTCACCGCCCGCGGCATGCCGGTGTTCGCCGAGCTGACCGACGCGGAGCTCGAGGGCCTGCGGCACTACATCCGCGCGCGCGCCGAGTACAAGGCGTCGGCGTGGGATCAGGCCAAGACCATCTGGCACTTCACCTTGCTGATGGTGAAGATGGAGATGGCGAAGCGGGGTTGGTGAAGCGCGCCTACAACGCCTGCAGCCATGCCTCGACGCCGCGGTGCTGCCGGCAAGCATCGCCGCGCTCCAGCGCGAAGCTGTACTTGCCGTCGCGGCATTTCGCAGTCGCGCCTTCGGGCGCGCCCACCTGGATCTCGTCGGGCTGCCAGCTGCGCTGGTAGCTCAGGCTCTCCTGCGGCGGTGCCGCCTCGATCGCAGCGAAGGTGTGCTCACGCGGCCGCTGGTGGGCGGCGCAGGCGGCGCCGGCAGCGCCCATCAGCATGAGAACGGTAAACGCAGCAGGCACCTTCATTCGCAGACTCCGGTTCGACATCGGAAGGAGTCTGAAGGCCGGCCGGCGCGAATTCCGTACGCTGGCGCGCCAACGGCGTGGAAGCGTTACTGGGCGGCGCTCTGCGGAGGCATGGGCGCTGCGGGAGCCGCGGTGGCGGCGGGCGCTGCCGGTGGCACGGCGGGCGCGGGGGCCTCGGCCACGGCAAGCTCGGCCTTGATCGTGTCGATCTGGGCCTGGTTGGTCTGGATCAGGCCCGAGTAACGCAGGGTGACGCTCTTGATTTCCTCGTCGATCCCTTCGACGGCAGTGGTGCCGGGGTTGTTCGCCGCGTAGACCTTGCGGTTCTGCAGCTTCTCCAGCTCCGCGCTCATCTCCTTGCGCAGGCCGGCGTTCTGCTTCTCCAGGCCGGCCATCTTGGCGGAAATGTCGCGCTTGCGGTTCTCCAGCTCGATCTTGGCCACCCAGTCGGCGTTGCCGACGCCGGAACCGGGGCCGGTGTTGACCGGGCGGTTGGCGTGGATCTCGATCTGGTTCTCGTCCGACTTGGCGCCGGCGCAAGGACGGTCCTGGTAGGCGACCTTGCCGTTGACGTCGCACTTGTAGACGCCCGCGGACGCGAGCGACGGCGACGCCAGGATCAGGCAGAACAGGACTTTGCGCATGGCTCTCGGCATCGGTCGCGGGGCCTCAATGTGGAGCAACCGCGTCGCCGGCGCAATGGGAAAAAGTTGACAGTGCTTTAGGGAACAGCCGCGTGGGCCCGCACCGGATGGTCGAAACCCTTGAGGCTCAAGTCGCCCAGGTCCCGGAACTGCAAGCCCTTGCCGTGGCACAGCTCCACCACCGCGGTGGACACCAGGATCTGCGCGGGCTCGGCCTTGGCGCACAGCCGCGCGGCCAGGTTCACGGTGGAGCCGAAGAAATCGCCCTGGTGCTCGACCGGCTCGCCGGCGGCGGCGCCGATCCGCAGCCGGACCGCCGCGTCGGCGATCCTGGAGGCCTCGATCTCGCGCTGGACGCGCATGGCGCAGCGCACCGCGCTGGCCGCGGAGACGAACGAGGCCATGATGCCGTCGCCGGTGTGCTTGACCTCGCGGCCGCCGGTGGCCGCGAGCGCGGCGCGGACGATGGCGTCGTGCGCCTTGACGAACTCCATCGCCGCCGCGTCGCCCATCTGCTCCATCATCAGGGTCGAGTCGACGATGTCGGTGAACACGATCGTGCGGATGGCCGTGTCCAGCGCGCTGCTGCCCGGCAGCGTCACGGCGCCCGCCGGGTTGACGTCGCCGCCGCCGATGAAGCCCTCGGCGACCTCGGGCTGCACCTCGATGATGCGGCCGGGCGCCAGGCCATGCGCTTCCATGTGCACGCGCGCGGCAGCGTCGGGATTCGGGGCGTCGACCAGGCAGAAGACCTTGCCGCAGCTCTCGTTCACCCAGTACTTGAGGTAGTTCACGCCGTGCGCCGCCTGCTTCTGCATGTCGGCGGTGTGCGCCTTGGCGACGTCGTCGGCGGTGACGCTGCCGAGCTCGTGGATGTCGATGTACAGGGGCATGGATTCCTCCCCGAAGCCGTTCAGGCTCCCAGTAGCGTCTTGAGCTCGCCGCTTTGCAGCAGGCGCGCCAGGTCGTCGGCGCCGCCGATGAAGGTGCGCTTGACGAAGATCATCGGGAACGTCGGCCAGCCGGTCCACATCTTCAGCGCGTTGCGGCGGCGCCAGTTGTTGAAGTAGCTGCCGTATTCCAGGTAGTGATGCGCAAGGCCGGCGGAATCGAGCAGCTTGCGCGCCTTCTTGGGCGACGGGTTCTGCGCCATGCCGACGACGACGATGTCGTGCTGGTCGACGGCGCGCATCACCTCTTCGACCAGGTCGCGGTTGAGCTGCGCGATGACGTCCCGGACGGCGGGATGGATCTGGCTTTCGGCGAGGATCTGGCGCGGCATGGGGCGCAAGTCTACTGCGAAGGGGGCTTGGCCGACTCGGTCAGCGCGCTCCAGGCGCGGCCCGCCTCTGTCGCCGACCACGCCGCCACGCCTTCGCGCGCGACCAGGCCCGCGCGCTCCAGCGCCGCCATCGTGTCGGTGGTGCAGAGGCGCTTGCCGTTGACCTCCACCGTGTTGCCGTAGCTGACATAGGCCTTCCAGCCCTTGTTCAGGTAATTCATCACCGCGCGTTGCGGTTTGGTGAGCTTTGCCACGCGATCTCCCTTGGTCGTGTCCGGTGCAGCACGACCATCATCCCCGATCCGCCGCTAGCGCGGTGCGCGCAAGTTGGGGGGCCGGAGCTTGAAGATGACGCCGTTGTCGGTAACGCCGCCGCCCGCGGTAGTGCCATACAGCGTGTGACCCTTGCCCCAGGCCAGGCCCGATTGCGGATGGCTGCCGTCCTCGCCGCTGAACGAATGCAGCGTCGTCAGCTCTCCGGCGGTGGTGATGCGGAACACGGTGCCGTGACCGCCGGTGCCGCCGCTCTCTGTCGTTCCGTACAGCGACTGGTCGCTGTCGGGAACCAGCGAGCCGAAGGGCTGGCCGCCCTCGCCGTCGCCGGGGAAGAAGGCGTGCAGCGTCGTCAGGGCCCCGGCGCGCGTGATGCGGAACACGGTGCCGTGGCCGCGCGCGCCCTGGTAGGTGGTGCCGTAGAGCTCGCCGTCCGTGCCCTGGACCAGCGCCGCGAGCGGGAAGGCGCCGTCGGCGCCGAAGGTGAAGGCGTGCAGCACGCTCAGCGTTCCTTCCTCGTCGATGCGGAAGACGGTGCCGCCGTTGTAGGGGCCGCCGAACTGGGTGGTGCCGTAGAAGATGCCCGCGCCGTCGCGCACCAGGCCCGCGCGCGGCGAGGCGCCGTCGGTGCCGTCGAACGCGTGCAGCGTCGTCACCGCGCCGTCCTTGTCCATGCGGAAGACGGTGCCGCGGTCGTGCTCGCCGCCCGACTGCGTGGTGCCGTAGAAAGCGCCGTCGCTGCCCTGGATCACGCCGGTGGGCGCTCGGCCGTCCTGGCCGTTGAAGGCGTGCAGCACCTTGATGACGCCGCGACGGCTGATCGCGAAGATGGTGCCGGCGTCGTGCTCGCCGCCGCGCTCGGTGGCGCCGACGAACATGCCGCCGTCCGCACGCCAGCGTCCGCGCAGGCCTTCGGCGAGCAGGCGGCCCGACGGCTGCGCGCCGTCGTTGCCGCTGAACTGGTGCACCGTCTCGACCGCGCCGGAGGGCGAGAGGCGGAACACCGTGCCCTGGCCCCTGCCGCCGCCGAACGTGGTGCCGTAGAGGCTGCCGTCGCCGCCCGACACCAGGCGCGCGCGCGGATTGGCGCCACCCTCGGCGCCGTCGAACAGGTGCATGACCTGCACGCTCGCCGGCGGCCCCGCCACGGTAGCGGGCGACGCGCCCGCGAGGATCACTGCGAGGGACCAGACCGCCGCACCAGCAAGACCTTTCATGTTCGCTACCGAGCCGCCACTGAGAGTGGGCACCTGTCCGAACCGTAGCCGCCGGGGAACACTCCCGTCGGTACGCTGGCGGCACCTGCGGGAAATCGTCCCGCATAATCAACGGCAACCACGCGCGGGTGATTGTTCTTGACCAGCAGGTATTCAGAGGAGGAGTTGCGGCGCCTGCTCATGGTCCGGGCGGTCGAGGAGCGCGAGCCCACCTTCTTTGCCACGGAGGAGATGTCGCGCGCCGCGCTGGCGGCGATCAACGCGCGCGACGACGGCGAGCTGCTGCGCAAGCGCGCCGATCACCTGTTCCGCGTCCTGCCAAAGCCATTGCAGAGCCTGGCCCAGGCGACGCTCTTCGACCGATCGTGGCGCTGGCCGCTCCTCGCCGCGGCGGTGGCCGGCGGACTGCTCTCCAATTTCCTGGGGCCGTCCGGCGTGGTGCTGGTCGTGTTCAATCCGCTGACGCTGCTCCTCGTCTGGAACCTCGGCGTCTACGCCATCGCGGGCTGGATGCGGCTGCGCGCGCCGCGCGAGCATCGCTGGCCGCGGGGTCTGCTGCGCGCGACGTACCTGAAGTGGATGGCGTATCGCGCGCGCTTCGAGCAGGAGCGCGGCGCGATCCGCGGCGTGCCGCAGATCGCGGCGCTGCACTGGGAGCTGCAGTGGCGCGCGCTGGGCCCGCTGCTGGTGGCGCGGCTCGAGCACCTGTTCCACCTCGGCGCGATCGGCTTCGTCTTCGGCGCGCTGGGCGGCACGTACCTGCGCGGCCTCTTCCTGGCGTATCACGCAATCTGGCAGAGCACGTTCGTCAGCAGCCCGCACACCGTGGCCGCGATCCTCAACGTCGTGCTCGGACCGGCGTGCCTGCTGCTCGACGGAGAACTGCTCACCGCCGAGTCGGTGCAGCCGCTGCTCGCGGCCGGCGGCGCGCCCGCGGCGCCGTGGATCCACAAGCTCGCGGTGATGGCCGCGATCGTGGTGCTGATCCCGCGCGCGGCGCTGGCATGGATGTCTGCGCGACGCGCGACCGCCGCGCAGCAGGAAGTCGGCCTGGACGCGCGCGATCCGTACGTGGTGCAGACCATCGCTTCCACGCGCAAGGGGCAGATCGAGCGCATCCGCCAGGGCATCGCCGCGTCGCTGCGTATCCGCACGGGTGAGCTCGCCGAAGCGGTCGCCGGCTTCGTGCGCAGCGACTTCTTCGACGGCGTGGTCGCGCCGACGCTCGCCTCGTTCCGTCAGAACGGCGGCCGCATCAAGGAGCTCGAGGAGACCCTGGCGCAGGCGGCCGAAACCTTCGCGCCGCAGCTGGCCACGCGCGTCGACGCGGAGCGGCAGGCGTTCCAGCGCGCCGTCAGCGCCGACATCCACGCGCTGATGGGCCGCGAGCTCACGAGCCTGCCCGAGCCGCTGGGCGACGCCACCGGCGCGAGCCTGCTCGGCCAGATGCTGCCGGCCGACGTCGCCAACGATTTCGCCGACGTCATCGGCGCGTCGGTCACCGGTGCGGTCACCGCGGTCGTCGCGGGCTTGAGCGGCGGACTCGGCAAGACCATCGGCGTCGCCATCGTCGCGCACCTGTTGGGCACCACCGGACCGATCGGCATGCTGATCGGCGCCGTCGGCGCGCTGGTGGTGGTCGGCGGCGGCTTCGTCAGCCAGCGCCAGCGGGTCGCCGCCTTCGTCAAGGACACGCGGCTGCCGCGCCTGGCCTTCGCCCTGCCGCTGCGGGAATCCAAGATCGCGCAGGCGCGCGCGGCCACTTACGCGCAGGTGCTGCAGCAGATCGTGGACGGCATCGAGCCGCGCGTCCCCGCGATCACCGAGGACGTGCTGCAGCAGCTGTCGATCGCCGCATCGCGATAGTAGGGCGCGCCATGCGCGCCGCGGTGCCGACCTACGGCTTCGCGTCGAGCGAGGCCTGGCTGGTCTCCGGATCGAACGGCACCGAGATGTGCTGGTGCGTCACCAGCCACTCGCCGTCGCGCCGCGCAAAGCAGATGGTGGCGCGCACCCACATGTCGACGTCGGTGCCGTCCTTGAGCGTCCCGACCACGCGGTTGACGCTGGTGGCGAAGGCGACGTCCTCGCCGGCGGTGGCGGCGAAGTCACGCACCTCGTAGCCGATCGGCCCGTCGAACGAGGCGAACCATTCGGTGGTGCGGCGCGTGACGGCGTCGACGCCGGTCGCGCGCAGCTGGGTGACGACGTCGTAGGTGAGCACGTCCGGCGCGTAATGGCGCATCGCGCCCCGGATGTCCTTGACGCGGACCGCGTCGGCCCAGGCGCCCACCAGCTTCTTGATCTCGGCCTGCTCGCGGCTCAGCTCGGTCGTCGACATCTGGCGTCTCCATCAGCGCTGAAGAACTTGTAGACGGCAGACGCGGGCGGTTCGTTCCCGGCGGTGCTTCAGGGCCGGCGGACGCTGAACGTCACCTCGTCGAGCGAGGCGCCGCTGCGATCGACCAGCCGCAAGCGGTGCGCGCCGGGCTCCGGCGACCAGAAGAACTCGCCACTGGCGGAGGCGAGCATGGCGCCGTCGAGCTCGTAGCGCAGCCGTCCGTCGCGCGGCTCGGAGCGGAACAGTACCTGCTGACGATCCGCGGGGATGTCCGGATCCAGCGCGATGACGGTGCCGCCGGGCGGCGATTGCAGGCGCGGCTTGAGGCTCTGCGCCGGCGCAGGCGAAATCGTGGCGAGCTCGGTGCCGTCCAGGAATAGCTCCCGGCGGGGAGGCTCGAGGCCGTCGGCGAAAGTGACGCCGATCGCGCGCACGCTGTCCGGCCGCGATGGCGGCGGCACGGCGACGCCTTCGTGCAGCCGCATCATGATCTCCAGCCACGCCGGCGCGGCGCCGGCGACGCCGGAGACGTCGCGCATCGGCTCGCCGTCGAAATTGCCGACCCAGACGCCGACGGTGTAGCGCGTGGAGTAGCCGATGCACCAGTTGTCGCGCATGAACTTGCTGGTGCCGGTCTTCACCGCGCTCCAGAACGGCGTGCCGAGCACGTTGCCCAGGCCAAAGGTCACGGCGCGGCCGCCGCGGTCGGAGAGGATGTCGCCGACGATGTAGGCAGCGTCCGCGGGCAGCACGCGGCGCGGCGATGGCGGTGGATCGGCGTCGGCGAACCGCAGCGCCGACCACTCGCCGGCGTTGGCCAGCGTGCGGAAGGCGTTGACCTGCTCGAGCAGGCTGACGTCGGCGGAGCCGAGCGCAAGCGAATAGCCGTAGTGCTCGGCCGGCTCGGTCATGCTGTCGTAGCCCAGCGCGTGCAGCAGGTCCAGGAACGGGTCGCCGCCGACCAGCACCAGCGTGCGCACGGCGGGCACGTTGAGCGAGCCGGCGAGCGCGGAACGCACGCTGACCAGCCCGCGGAAATCGCGATCGTAATCCTGCGGCACGTAGAGACCGCTGCCGGTCTGCAGCCGCACCGGCGCGTCGTCGAGCAGCGTCGCTGCGGTCATGTAGCGCTTCTGGATCGCCAGCGCGTAGAGAAAGGGCTTGAGCGTCGAGCCTGCCTGGCGCGTCGCCCGCGCGCCGTCGACCAGCGGCGCACGCGAGTCCAGGTCGACGGAGCCGACGTACGCCAGCACGTCGCCGCTGACGTTGTCGACGACGACGGCCGCCGCGTCGCGCACGTTGCGATCGGCAAGCCCCATCACCTGCTGTGTCAGCGTGTCGATCGCGAGCTTCTGGATCGACGCGTCCAGCGTCGAGCGCCGGCGCTCGCCCGCGCGGTTCAGCAATCGCCGCGCCAGGTGCGGCGCGAGATTCGCCTCCGGCTCGATGGGACGCGGTCCGTCCAGCATCGCGACTGCGAGCGCTTGCAGCGGGGCGCACGCCGCATCCGGCTCTAGCGCGCGACGCAGCGTGCACGCGCGCGCGGCGACGCGCGAAGTGTCTGCGCCCGGCGCGGGCAGCAGCGCCGCGAGCACGAAGGATTCGTCGCGCGTGAGGCCGGATGGCGCCTTGCCCAGCAGCGCGTGCGTGGCAGTGCGGACGCCCGCAAGCTCGCCGCGGAAGCTGACGAGGTTGAGGTACGCCTCGAGGATCTGATCCTTGCTCCAGCTGGACTCGAGCGCCCACGCCGCGCGTACCTGTCGCGCTTTCTGCAGCAGCGTTCGCCGTCCGTGCTTCGGCGCGAGGCTCGGATCGAGCAGCGAGGCCAGCTGCATGGTGATGGTCGACGCGCCGCGATCGGCCGCGTGCCGCGCTGCCGCCGCGAACGCGCGCAGGTCCACGCCGGCGTGCTCGCGGAAGCGCCGATCCTCGGCCTGCAGCACCGCCGCTTCCAGCGCCGGCGAGATTTCGCCGAGCGTCACCCACGGCAGCCGCCGCGCCGCGAAATCCTCGCGCTGCACCTGGATCACCTCGCCGTGCCGGTCGAGGAGATAAGCCTCCGACGGCGTGTAAGCGTCGCGCACCGCCGCGTAGCCGGGCATCGCCGACGGCGTCGTGGCACGCCACGCGACCGCCGTCGCTGCGATAAGCGCGATGGCAATGGCGAAGAGCGCGATGCGCTTCACGGCGCCTGGATCTGCAGCGGCGCGTTCGGCAGCTCGCCGAACATCTCGGGCGCGTACATCGCCTCCACCCGCGTCGCCGGCAGCTCGAACGTGCCGGTCGCGTTGAAGCGCACCGTGTACTCGACCGACCACTTGCCCTTGGGCACGAACACGAAGTACGAGCGCAGCGCGTCGAAGCGCCGCTCCTCGTAGGCGAGCCAGGCGTCGCCCTCGCGCTTCTCGCCCTTGGTGAGGAGCTGCGAGCTGCCGCCGAGCCCCGAGCCCTGGATGCTGGCGCCGGCCGGGATCGGATCGTCGACGACGACCCAGGTCATGTCGGACTGCGCCTCCAGGTCCAGCTGCACGCGCGCGACGTCGCCGCGGCTCCACGTGCCCTTCTTCTTCTGCTCCACCGCGCTGACGGTGCGCTTCACCGTGTAGCCGGTGAAGAGCGGCGCATCCAGCGGCAGCGCGGCGCGGCTGGCGATCATCGCCCACGGTTTGCCGGTGCCGCTGTGCTGGATCGCGAGCGCGTCCGGCTGCTCGGGCCACGGCAGGTCCAGCGCCTGGCTCTTGCCCGGCCACTTCGCGCTTTCGGTTTTGCCGCCGAGGCGCGCCTGCGTCGTGCCGGTGACCGGCGTCGACTCGAACACCTTGCGGAACTTGTCGAACGCCAGCACGCCCCAGGCGTTGGCGACCGTGGTGTTCCAGTGGCCGCGCAGCTGCCGGCCGAGCGCGCCGCGCACCATGCGCGGCACGTCCTCGCGCCACTGCGGCTCGTCCATCACTTCGCTGATCGCCCGCACCGCGTTGGAATCGGCGGAGATCATCAGCCACCACAGCGCGTCGTCGCGCTCGGTCGAGAAGGTCATGGTCGTGCCCTGGAAGTTCAGGCGCGCGCGCAGCACCTGCAGCGCCTCGGGCAGGCGTTGCGCCCGATCGGGCAACGTCGTCAGGCGATGCAGGATGTCGATCCAGTCGAGCACCGCCGACGTCGGCCACAGATTGGGCTCGACGGTGACGCTCGACAGCATGTCGGGTCCGGCCTTGCCATAGCGCGACAGCGCGTCGATGGCGGCGAGCTTGCGCACGGTGAGATCCATCGTCGGCATCGCCGATTCGCGCACGATGCGTCCGGCGACGAAGCCTTCGAGCGCCGACAGCATGCGCGCGCGGCTGGAATCGGGGATCTCGCGGCCAGCCTCGTGCGCGATCGCCAGCACGTAGGCGGTGAGCGCGTCGCTGCCCTGCAGCCACGAGGACGGGAAGTACTTCACCAGCCCGTCGCGATCCAGGTAGCTCGGCAGGATGTTCATCACGTGCTGCCACTGCGCGGCGTCGTGCAGCGCGATGGCTTGCGACAGCTGCTGCTCCAGGCAGATGTACGGATAGCGGCTCATGAACTCGATCACGCCGTCGAGGTTGCCGAGCTGCGCGTCGAGGTCCACGTGCACGCCGCCGCGCCCGGCGATCGCGCCTTTCGGGCGCTCGACCGGCAGCGAGAAGCTGCCGTCGATCTGCGTCAGCGTCGCCTGGTAGGTGCGCACAGGGTAGGCGGCGATGACCGGCTGGCTGATCTTCATGCGATCGGCCGCTTCACCCTTGTCCTCGCGGGCCGTGATCTCCCAGTCCAGCGTCGCGGCGTCCACCGGAACCTCGATCGCCCACTTGATCTCCTGCGCCGCGCCGGCGTCGAGCTTCACCGACTGCGCGGACAGGGAAGTCGGCGCCGCCGACGCACGGGTCTTATAGCTGCCGGCAACCTCGGCCGTGATTGCGCGGACGCTGGCGTTGCGCAGCATCACCGTCGCGTCGAAGCGATCGCCCTCGCGCACGAGCGAGGGCAGGCCGGAGACCAGCTGCAGCTCCTGCGTCGTGCGGATCGTCGCCGCGCCGGTGCCGAACAGGTGATCGCCGGCGCTCGCGACCGCGACGATGCGGAACGAGGTCAGCGAATCGTTGAGCGGGATGTCCAGCTGCGCCTGGCCGGACGCGTCGAGCGTCACGCGTCCCTTCCACAGCAGCAGCGTGTCGAAGAGCTCGCGCGCGGGCGCGCGTCCGCCGCCGCCGCCGGGCGCGCCGGCCTTGCGGCCGAAGTGGCGCTTGCCGACGATCTGCATCTGCGCGGTGGAGGTCGACACCTCGAGGCCGCGCGGCTGCATCATCGCCTCGAGCAGCTTCCAGGAATCGTTGGGCAAGAGCTCGAGCAGGCCCTCGTCGACCGCCGCGACGGCGACCTCGGCGTCTTCCGGCAGCTTCTGTCCTTTCGCCGGCTTCACCGAGATGCTGACCTTTGCGGTGTCGCGCACCTTGAAGGTCTCCGCCGATGGCTGCACCTTCACCTCGAGCCGGTGCGGATCCCAGCCGACGTTGATGTGCGCGACGCCGAGCCGATACGCCGGCTTGGAGAGATCGACCATCGAGGTGGGCATGCCGCCCTCCATGCGCAGCGGCAGATGCAGCCAGCGCACCAGCGACGCCAGGCGGCTGCGCCACACGCCGACGCGCCCGCGGATCGCCAGCACCGAGACGTAGACGTTGGGCGAGTGCGCGTCGCCGATCGGCACCTCCACGACCGGCTCCTTGCCGGAGAGCTCGGTGACGAAGCTCTCCATCACGCCCTCGCGCTCGACCGTGACCAGCGCCGTGGCCTGGCGGAACGGCATGCGCACCTGCAGGCGCGCGACCTGTCCGCTCTCGTAGGAGAGCTGCTCCGGGATCACGTCCATGCGATCGCTCGGCGTCGCCTCGAACCACCACTCGTCCTCGCCCGCGACCCACATGTCGGTGCTCGCGAGCGCGCGATGGCCGCCCGCGTCGCGCGTCGTCGCCTGCAGCCGCAGCTGTCCCGAGAGCTTGGTCTTCGCCTTGCAGGTGAGAAGGCCGTGCTCGTCGGTGCGGCCGCCGCAGATCTCGCCGATGCGCTTGGTCTCGACGTTGTGGTCGAAGGCATAGAAGCCGCCGACCAGGCGGCGTCGGTACGAATGCGTGGTGCGCTGGAACGCCTCGACGCTGACGCTCTGGCCGGCGACCGGCTTGCCGGAGAGGTCGAGCGCCAGCACCTTGAAGCGCAGATCGTCGCTGGTCGCGACCCAGCCTTCGGGCTGGATGCCGAGGACCACGTTGCTCGGCCACAGCGCCACGCGCGATGCGGCAGTGAGCGTCTCGCCGTTGGCGTCCTGGTACTCGAGCTCGACCGCGATCTCGTGTGGCGCGTCGACCTTGGGCAGCTTGGGCACCGTCGCGCGCGCCGCGCCTTGACCGTCCAGCACCAGCGGCAACGTCTGCGCCGGACCGCCCGGCGTCGGGCCATCGTCCTCGCTTTCACCTTCTTCGTAGAACGCGCCATGACCCGCGCCGCTCTCGATGCCTTCCTTGGTCTCGCGTCCGCCGAAGCGGAAGCCCGGATACGCGGCGAAGCTGAGCGTCTTCGGCACGATCTGCGTGCGCAGCTTCACCGGCAGGTAGCCCGCGGCGCCGCCGGAGAGATAGGAGACGAAGAGGTCGATCGTCGCTTCCTTGGCGTCGACCAAGGGATCCTTCGGCGGCTGCAGGATCGCGCGCATGCTCGGCACGCGGTACTGCTCGACGCGGAAGCTGCCGCTCTGCAGCGACTGCGACGACGAGCGCAGGTCGATGCCGTAGGTCCCGAGCTTGGCGTCCTTGGGTATCGACCAGCGGCTCTCGGCGATGCCCTTGCCGTCGAATTTGAGCGGCAGCTCGTAGGTCTGGCCGCTGCCTTCGTGCGAGAGGACGAGCTTGTTGAGCTTCTCGCCAGGCATGGCCAGCCCGCGCTCGGTGTGCGCGCGCAGGAAGTGTTTCATCGAGACCGTCTCGCCGGCGCGGAACAGCGCGCGGTCGAGCACGGTGTGCGCGATCACCGGCACGCGTCCCGACCACGGATTCACCGGCAGGTTGAAGTCGTACGGGGAGATGCCGCGATTCCAGGTCGACATGGTGAAGCTCATGTCGTCGCCGGCGCGCGCGCTGACCATCAGCGGATGCGGCGTCCATTCGCAGGACGAGCCCGACTCGGGCAATGCCTTGGCGATGCGGGCGATGCCCTGCGCGTCGGTGCGGCCCTGCCAGTGCTCGGCGCCGCTGCAGCCGTCGTTGACGCGCACGGCCGCTTCCGCCACCGGCTTGCCGGTGTCGAGATAGGTGACGAACACCAGCGAGGACTCGCGGCCCTGCTTGAAGTGCACGGCCATGTTGGTGACCAGCGCGCTGGTGGCGACGTAGCGCGTGCGCGCGTCGCCGAGCAGCGAAGCGCCCAATTTCGGGCTCTTCAGCTCGACGACGTAGAAGCCAGGCTCGGTCAGCGGGATGCCGACCACCTCGAACGCCTCTGCGCCCTGCGGCTTGGGCACGCTGAACGATTCGGTGACGTCGTCGGCGCCGAACACCGACTTGGCGCCGGTGTTCTCCTTCCACTTGCGGTTCTCCTCGTCCTCCCAGTCGCCCTGCCAGCGCATGGCGTCGGCGACGCGCGCCATCCAGGTGAGGATTTGCGCGTCGTCGTCGATCTTCCGCGCCTTGCCCGGAATGTCCGCGAGCGGCAGCGTCGCTTTCTGCGCGGCGACCTCGGGCTCGACGTTACGCAGCGTCACCGGCAGCACGCCGCCTTCCTTGTGCTCCAGGATCCCGAACTCCGAGCCGAACTTCACCAGCGGCGGTGCTTCGGAGGTCTCGACCTCGAGCGGGAAGCGCGCGGCGTTGGCGAGCGGCCGGCCGGCGTCGTCGACGAGCGCGGAAGGGAGCTCGATTGCAAGCTTCGCGCGCTCCGGGAACGGCCCCTTGAACACCAGCCGCTCGACGACGTTGGTGTCGTCGTCGAGCTTCGGCTTGTAGGGACCGCCGCGGCCGCCCATGACGATCTTCGCCGCCAGCTCCCTGGCGATCGGCGCCGTGAACGTCAGCGTCATCGGCGTCATCGGTAGGCAGGCCGAGTGCGCGTTGGCGCGCTCGCACGAGAACGAGGCCGCGAACGCCGGGCGCGTCCGGAAGGACAGCGTCTGGTCCTGCGGCGTCGCGATGCCGTTGGGCGAGGCGATGCCCTGGCCCCACACCAGCTGCACCTGCGTCGCCGGCGGCAGCGCGCGCGTGCAGCGCAGGGCCACCAGCAGCGCCTCGTCGGCTTTCATCTTCTCGCCGCGCGCCTGCGCCAGCGATTCGCGACCGCTCTTCCAGAAGACGCGGAAGTACTCGTAGTTCAGGAGATCGCGCTGCTGCAGGATCTTGCCGCGATCCTCGCCGGTGACGATCTGCACGGGGATCTTCTCGGCGATGCCGGAGACGGCGCAGAAGGCGCGGCTGCGCACCGACTCCTCGGTGGCGGCGGTGTCCAGCCGGACCAGGAAGATCTGCTGCTCGTCGATCTGCTCGTCGCCCTCGCGCGGCATCGACGCGCGGATCGCCGGCCCGCCGGTGTCGAACACGAACTCGCGCTGGCCCGCGGGCTTGTCGCCGGCGACGGACTTCAGGTCCGCCTTGACCGTGAAGCGGCAGCGCACGCCCGCGGGCAGATCCTCGGCGAAGTCGTAGACCCAGTTGCGCGCGTCCGCCCAGCGCGAGCGCCCGGGCCTGGCGCAGTCGACGTCGAACGGGTCGGGCAGGCGCGGGTCGCCGAAGCGCACGACCGGCGCGGAGAAGCGCACAGCCACCTGGCGGACGTCCTTGACCGATCCCTGCGGGCTGAACGCCTCGACCTTGAGGTCGGCGAGCGCTGGTGCGGGCAGCGCGCCGCAGAGCGTGACCATCCATCCGGCAAGCCAGGTGTTGCGCATGTGATCCCCAGGGAAGACGACGCTTCGAGTGTTTCGAAGATTATCGGAGGCGCGTCTGCAAGGGGTGCAAGCCGCGCCGAGCATTGGTGCAAACATCGTGCAACGACTTGATTTGATCGCCGATGCGCCTAAAATTCATGGCGCTGCACTGCCGGAAGTTTCATTTGGCCAATGAATTCGTCGCGCGCCGCGTGCTGGTGGTCGACGACCACAAGGACGCGGCGGACATCGTCGCCGCCCTGATCCGCGCGATGGGACACACCGTGCTCGCGGTCTATGACGGCCCCACGGCGCTGGCAGCGGCGCCGGCCTTCCTGCCGGAGCTCGTGCTGATCGACCTGGTCATGCCGGGCATGGACGGATTCCAGGTCGCGCGCAAGCTGCGCGAGCTGGACGGGATGAACCGGATCAAGCTCGTGGCGCTGACCGGCTTCCCTCGCGACGCCGTGCTGGGGGCCACCGAGGCGGCCGGCTTCGACGGCTACGTCGGCAAGCCGGCCCTGGCCGAGGAGCTCAGCCGGATCCTCGGCCGCGCGTCCTAGGGAGAGATCGCGCCGGATGGGTGTCTAACCTGCAGACGGGCGCCCTTGGATCGCGCCCTTGCAGGAGGAAGAATCATGCACAAGCCCATCTGGATCGCCGCCGCGGTGCTGGCCACGGCCTCTGCCGGCGTCTTCGCCGAAGACCTCACCTACGGCGCGGTCAACCCCGCGGCGCCGGCGCTCAAATACGACCGCAAGTTCACGACGCTGGACCGCAACGGCGACTATTCGCTGAACCGCTCCGAGGCGGCGGCGCAGGCAAATCTCTCGGGCCAATTCGACACCGCCGATGCCAACAAGGACGGCGCGCTGAGCCAGGCGGAGTTCTCGGTGTTCGAGGCCGAGTCGAGCTCGGGCGTGTCGGACTCGACCTATAACCGCACGGTCGTGCCGATCCGCTAGCCGCTTTACGGCGTCGGCGGCGGCTGCGCCGGCGCGGTCTTGATCGGCTCGGCGCCCGTCGGCCAGCGGTCGATGAGCTTGCGGTCGACGTTCCACTCCTCGAACGTGATCGTGGTGTCGTTAGCCTCGACCAGCATCGCGCCGAACCGCTTGTCCTCGGGCGTGCTCTCGCCGGGCTGCGGATAGCGCACGGTCGAGCCGGGGGCGTAGGGCTTGCGGAAGCCGTGCAGGTGGCGGCCGCCGATGCCGTTGGTGATGAACGGCACGCCGTTGAGCACCACCCGCTCGTAGACGTGCTCGTGGCCGGCGAGCACCGCCGTCACGCCGGAGCTTTCGAAATTCCACGCCCGCATCTGCGTGTCGCCGCGATGGCGGGTGCCGGAATCGTACGGGGCATGGTGGAAGTAGACGATCTTCCAGCGCTCCGTCGCCTTGCGCATCGCCGCCTTCCACCACTGGTATTGCTTGGAGGTCGTGTCGGATCCGCTCCAGGCGTCGTTGCGGTTGCTGTCGAGCGCGAAGAAGCGCACCGGGCCGCGGGCGAACTCGTAGTAGTGGAAGCCGCCTTCGCCGGCGGGTAGGGCAAAGGCTTTCTCGTACCTCTAGAAGCCGCTTGGCATCGACGCCGCGGCCGATGCCGTCGCTTTCGTAGTCGTGATTGCCGATGGCAGGGAAGAACCGCGTCTTCTCGGCGGTCGGGTCCTTCTCCCGGCTTTCGATGAAGCTGCCGTAGTGATCGGTGACGCCGCGCTCGAAGCCGCCGTGTCCTTTCTCGGGGTCGACGTAGGAGTTATCGCCGAGCGTGATGATGAACTCCGGCTGCCAGCTCTTCACCATCCGCGCGACCTGCGCCTCGGTGTCGTCGTTGGTGCCGTAATCGCCGATCACGGCGAAGCGGACGCTGTCCGCGCCGTAGCCGATCGAGGCGAAGGCAAGGCAGAAGGCGGCCAGGGCCGCCAGCCAACGGGAATTCAAATGCATTACATCAGCGACCCGAACAGGGAGAAGAAGTTCTCCAGGACCTTCTCGCCGAGCGGCCGCTTCTTCCATTCCGCGTAGGTCAGCCGGCGCGCGCGCTGCAGATCCTGGCGGAACACCGCGATCTGCTCACGGGCGAAGGCCTCGTTGAGGACGTTGAGGTTGGCCTCGTCGTTGAGGCCGAAGGAGCGCGGACCGAAATTAGCCGAGCCCACCGAGACGAAGCGCTCGTCGACCACCATCAGCTTGCAGTGGTACATGGTCGGCTGGTACTCGTAGATCTCGATGCCCGCCGCGAGCAGCTCGCCCAGGCGCGCGCGCGACGCTTTGCGCACCGTCTTCTCGTCGTTGTGCTTGCCTGGCGTGATGACCTGCACCTTGACGCCGCGCTTCGCTGCCGCGATCAGCGCCTCGCTCGCCATCGTGTCGGGCACGAAGTACGAAGCGGAGAGGTGGATCGAGCGCTTCGCCGCGGTGATCGCGAGCAGGAACATCATCTTCATGCTCTCGCCGCCGCCGTCGGGCGAGCTCGCGAACATCTGCGCGCGGCCGTCGCCGGCGGGCTTGAGCGGCGGGAAGTAGCCGTCGCCGTGCAGCACCTCGCCCGTGGCCTGCAGCCAGTTGTCCATGAACACCGACTGCATCTCGGCGACGACCGGCCCTTCGACCCGGTAATGCGAGTCGCGCCAGTGGTTCTCGTCCTGGGCGTTGCCCATCCACTCGTCGGCGATGCCGACGCCGCCGGTGAAGCCGATGCGGCCGTCGACGACGAGCAGCTTGCGGTGCGTGCGGTTGTTGAAGTTCTGCCAGTTGTAGATCCGGAACCAGGGCGGCTTGTGGTAGCGCTCGACCTTTATGCCGGCCTTCTGCATGGTCTGCACCAGCGCGCGGTCGATGCGGTCGCTGCCGACCCAGTCGAGCAGCACGTGCACCTTCACGCCGGCCCGCGCGCGCTCCGACAGCGCCGCCGCGAACTTCCTGCCGATCTCGCCGGACCAGTAGATGTAGGTCTCGAAGTCGATGGTCTGGCGCGCGCCGGCGATGGCCTGGAGCATCGCCGGGAAGATCTGGTCGCCGTTGGCCAATGACTTGAAGCGGTTGCCGTCGACGAGATTGGCGCCCAGCAGGTGGCCGATGTTGCGGTCGAACTGCGGGTCGTCGACGCTGTAGATGCGCTGGATCTTCTCGCGGACGTGCTTCTCGCTGGTGGAGCAGCCGGACAGCAGGCCGACGGCCAGGGGCAGCGCGAGCAATGTCGTCCACGCACGCATGCATCTACCTTAGCAGCGGCGCGCGGCGGGCGGGCAGGTGGTTCATGCGCACGCGCACGAAGTCGATGTGCTCGCCGGCGATGCGGGCTGCGGCCGCCGCGTCGCGCGCCAGGATCGCCTGCAGCAGCCGTCGATGCTGCTCGCGCACGTGATCGAAGCTGCGCGAGCGCGGCACCGTGCCGGCCAGCGTCAGCTGCATGTGGTCGTGCAGCAGCTTCTGCAGCGAGGTCATCAGGTACGCGAACACTGGGTTGTGCGTGGCCTCGGCGATGGCGTGGTGGAAGGCGATGTCGGCCTGCATCTGCGCCTGGCGGTCGGCGCCGCTGTAGGCGGCGTCCACGGCCGCTTCCGCGGCCTGCAGGCGCTTGCGGTCGGCGGCGTCGTGCCGCTGGGCTGCGAGCTCGGCGGCCCGGCACTCGAGCATGTGGCGGAACTCGAAGAAGTCGCCGGGCAGGCCTTCGTGGCGGCGGCTCATGTCGGTCCAGACCTGCGCGCCGATCTGCTCGGTTGCGTCGTTGACGTAGGTGCCGGAGCCGTGGCGCCGCGTCAGCAGGCCGCGCGCGACCAGCATGCCGATGCCCTCGCGCACGACCGGCCGCGACACGCGCCAGCGCTGCGCCAGCACGCGCTCGGCCGGTACGCGATCGCCCGGCTTGAACTCGCCGCGCTGCAGCGCGCGCTCGAGCCGGCGCGCGACGTTCTCGGGTTGTCCTGTGCCCGTCAGGGCGTCCATGGCAGCACTCGGACCAAGTGGTCAGGCCACATTACCGCGGCTTTGCGCGATTCCACAAACTCGGGCGCATGGGGAAGAGCGAAATGCCGGGCCTGGCGCGCTGCCACAACATCGAGGACCTGCGGCTGCGCGCGCGCGCCAAGCTGCCGTCGCCGATGTTCCACTACATCGACGGCGGCGCCGACGACGAGTGGACCATGCGCCGCAACACCGCGGCGTTCGAGGACTACGAGCTCCTGCCGCGCTATCTCACGGACATCTCGACCGTCGATCTTTCGACGCGCGTGCTCGGCTGCGAGCTCAAGCTGCCGTTCTTCCTGGCGCCGACCGGCATGTCGCGGCTTTTCCACCATCACAAGGAACTCGGTGTGGCGCGCGCGGCGGAGCGGGCCGGGACGATGTACAGCCTGTCGACGCTGGCGACGACCTCGCTGGAGGACATCGCGGCCGCGACGCGCGGCCCGAAGATGTTCCAGGTCTACATCTTCAAGGACCGCGGGCTGACCCGGGAGCTGGTCGCGCGCTGCAAGCAGGCCGGCTACCAGGCACTGTGCCTGACCGTGGACACCGCGGTTCCCGGCAACCGCGAGCGCGATCATCGCTACGGCATGACCATGCCGCCGCGCTTCACGCCGAAGACGATCTTCAGCTACGCCACGAGCTTCGAGTGGCTGCTCAACTTCGCGCTGCGGCCGCGCTTCACGCTGGCCAACGTCGCGCATCGCGTGGACGCGCTCGGCGGCGGCGCCATGAGCGTGATCGAGTACGTCGGCACGCAGTTCGACCGCACCATCACCTGGAAGGACGCCGAGTGGCTGGCGGGCGAGTGGGGCGGGCCGTTCGCGATCAAGGGCATGAGCACGCCGGAGGACGCGAAGCAGGCGATCGCCATCGGCGCGACCGCTGCGCTCCTCTCCAACCACGGTGGCCGCCAGCTCGACAGCGCTCCGGCGCCGATCGACACGCTCGCGCCGATCCGCGACGCAATCGGGAATAGGCTGGAGCTGATCGTCGACGGCGGCATCCGCCGCGGCACGCACGTGCTCAAGGCGCTGGCGCTGGGCGCCAACGCCTGCTCGATCGGCCGTCCTTATCTGTATGGGCTTGCCGCCGGCGGCGAGGCCGGCGTGGATCGCGCCATCGCGCTGCTGCGCGACGAAGTCGCGCGCGGCCTGGCGCTGCTGGGATGCCGCAGCGTCGCCGAGATCGGCGGCGATCGCGTGCAGAGAGGCTTCAGGACGTCACGAGATCCCTGATCTTCTGGCGCCACAGAAGAATCAGCTACCTTAGCTGCATGAGCGCCCCGCTCGAGCAATACCGCGCCGCCGTCGATGTCCTGGTCCGCCACCGCGAGGACTACGCGCGGGTCATGGCGGAGTTCTCCTGGCCCGATCTGCCGCAGTTCAACTGGGCGCTGGATCACTTCGACGCGCTGGCGCGCGACAACCGCAACGTCGCCCTGTGGCTGGTCGACGAATCCGGCGCCGAGGTCAAGGTCAGCTTCGAGGAGCTGCGGCAGGCGTCCGATCGCGCGGCCAATTTCCTGCGTGGCCTCGGCATCGGACGCGGCGATCGCCTGCTGGTGATGCTGCCCAATCGTGCGGAGCTCTGGGAGCTGATGCTCGCCGCGATCAAGCTCGGCGCAGTGCTGAGCCCGGCGACGACGCTGCTGTCGACTGCAGATCTCAAGGACCGCATCGAGCGCGGCGGCATGCGCGCGGTGATCGTCGACGCGGCGCACGTGGAGAAATTCTCCGGCGTCGCCGATCAGTGCGTGCGCATCGCGGTTGGACCCGCAGCGGACTGGCACGCCTATGGGCAGAGCGCGACATGCCCGACGGCGTTCGCGGCGGACGGCGAGACGCTGGCGGATGACCCGTGTCTCCTTTACTTCACGTCCGGCACGACGTCGAAGCCGAAGATGGTGCTGCACACGCAGCGCAGCTATCCGGTCGGCCACCTGAGCACGTTGTACTGGCTCGGCCTGCGCGCGGGCGACGTACACCTGAACATCAGCTCGCCGGGCTGGGCCAAGCATGCGTGGAGCTGCTTCTTTGCGCCCTGGGCCGTCGGTGCCACGGTGTTCATCTACAACCAGGCGCGCTTCGACGCCAAGCGCACGCTGGCGACGCTCGTGCGCTGCGGCGTCACCTCGCTGTGCGCGCCGCCGACCGCGTGGCGTTCGCTGATCCTGGAAGATCTGAAGGGCCATGCCGTAAAGCTGCGCGAGCTCACCAGCGCCGGCGAGCCGCTGAACCCGGAAGTCATCGAGCGCGTGAAGGACGCGTGGGGCCTGACCATCCGCGAAGGCTACGGCCAGACCGAGACCACGGCGATGCTCGGGAATCCGCCGGGCCAGCCGGTTCGCTACGGATCGATGGGCCGGCCGTTGCCGGGTTACGCATTGCAATTGCTCGATACGGAAGGCCGCCCCGCAAAGGAAGGGGAGGTGTCGGTCGCTCTGGATCCCAGGCCCGCGGGACTGATGGCCGGTTACGCCGGCGACGATGCACGCACGAAGAAGGCGCTCGGGGGCGCGGACTACGGCACCAGCGACGTGGCCACCCGCGACGCCGACGGCTACTACTGGTTCGTCGGCCGCACCGACGACGTGTTCAAGAGCTCCGACTACCGCATCTCGCCGTTCGAGCTGGAGAGCGCGCTCATCGAGCACCCCGCCGTCGCCGAGGCGGCCGTCATCGAAAGCCCCGACGCCAAGCGCCTGTGCGTGCCCAAGGCCTGCATCGTGCTCAAGGCCGGCTACGCGCCTGATGCGGAAACGGCGAAGTCGATCTTCCAGTTCTGCCGGTCGCGGCTCGCGCCCTACCAGCGCATCCGCATCGTGGAGTTCTGCGACCTGCCCAAGACGGTGTCCGGAAAGATCCGGCGCACGGACCTGCGCAGCGCCGAAGCGCAGCGTCGCCAATCGGGCGGCAGGGAAGAGCGCGAGTTCTTCGAGGCCGAGATCCTCCGGGCGGAATAGAAAGCAGCGTCAGCGCAGCCGCTTCCCGCAGTGCCGAGCGCCGGCTCTTGCCGGCATCGTCGCGCAGCGGCTCGTTCACGAACTCGAAGCTCGTCGGCAGCTTGTAGCGCGCCAGCCGCGTCGCGAGGTGCTGCGAAAGATCCTCTGCCGTGATGAAGGATCGGGCCTGCACGATCGCGTGCACGCGCTGGCCCAGATCTTCCTCCGGCAGTCCGATGACGGCGCTGGATTGCACCGCCGGGTGCGAGTCGATCGCGGCCTCGACCTCCGCCGGATAGATGTTGGCGCCGCCGCGCAGGATCAGGTCGGAGCGTCGATCGGCCAGATACAGGTAGCCGTCCTTGTCGCACCAGCCGATGTCGCCGAGCGATTCCCATTCGCCCAGGCGCTTGGCCTCGGCGCCGATGTAGGTGTAGGTGGGCGCCGCGCCGGCCGGGCGCAGGAGATAAATCTCGCCGGTCTCGCCGGGCGCGACCTCGTTGCCGTCCTCGCCGACGATCTTCATCTGGCCGATCACGCAGCGGCCGACCGATCCGCGATGCGCGAGCCATTCCGGGCCCGTGATCACGCAGATCGCCTGCATCTCGGTGCCGGCGTAGAGCTCGAAGATCTTCTCCGCGCCCAGCCAGTCGATCCATTCCTGCTTGAGCCAGACCGGGCAATGTGAAGCCATGTGATAGGCGACGCGCAGCGACGAGAGGTCCGCGGTCTTGCGCTCGGACTCGGGCAGCTTGGAGATCCGCGACATCATTGTCGGCACCAGCAGCACGGCCTGCGCGCGATGCTGGCCGATCAGCGCCAGCGTGCGCGACGCGTCGAACTTGCGCATCAGCACGACGTGGTTGCCGTGCAGCAATGACAGCAGCGAGAAGGTGAAAGGCGCGTTGTGATACAGCGGCCCGGGCACCAGCACCACGCCGTCGCGCGGCAGCATGAAGGGCAGGGCGAAGGGCTCGGCGTTCTCCTCCACTTCCGCGCGCGTGCCCGACACGATCAGCTTCGGTCGTCCGGTGCTGCCGCCGGAGGTCGGCGCCTTCCAGTGCCTGGCAATGCGATCGGGCAGTGGCGCGTCGGACAGCGTCGAGTCGGGCACGAAGTCCGCGGCGATGACCTTGAACGCCGGAAAGTCGCTGGCGATCGCGCCTACGATCAGCGATGGCTTGGCCAGCGCGACGATCGCTTCGAGCTCTGCTTTCGGCAGCTTCGCGGAAACCGGCTGCGGCGTCGCGCCGAGCTTGAGCGCCGCGATCGCGCTCTCCACGTACAGGAAGCTGTTGGGCAGCGCGATGGTGACGAAGCCGCCCTCGCGCACGCCCAGGCTCTCGAAGGCGCGCGCCAGCCGATTGGTGCGGCTCTCCAGCTCGGCGCGCGACAGCGTCTGGTCCTCGACCGTCAGCGCCGGCTTGTGGGGCGCCTTCTCGGCCCAGCGTCGGAGGGCGGTGGGTGCGGAGATCAGGGCCATGCGGGTGTTTCCGTGGGAGTGTGAGCAGGTCGCTTCTAACGTAGCAGCATCTTCACGCCGGCACCTCGCGGATCGCCAGGTCCCGCAGCGGCGCCAGGTATTCCGCTACCGACAACAGGCCGACGCAGGGCATTGCACCCAACGGCAGAGTTACTCCCCGCGCGAGCTTCTGCGCCAGCGCGATTGCGGCGCCACACGGGATGAAGGGGCCGTGATTCTCCGAAGCGATGAGATGCCAGACGCACGTCAGCGGCTGGCCATGGTCGTCCAGCCCCTCCAGCGCAACGAACATCGCACCCTTGTCACTGACGATCGGCTCGATCCATCGGCTCAGGCGATTCATCGGTCCTGCGAAAGGCGCCATGCTCGCAAGCACGCCAGCCTTGACCAGTCGCGCCAGGCTCCACACCACGAGGTGGCCTGCGCTGCTTGCGAAGCCCGCGTGGAAGGTCACCGTCTTCACCGTTGGATAGCGCTTGGGAAACAGCGCGAGATCCGGCACGTCGCAGCTGCCGAGCAGGCGTCTGCCGACCGGAGGCGGAAAGTCGTGTGCTTGCAAGTCGAGCCATCCGTGCGTGGTCTGCCACTCGCCATTCACCCAGCGGCGGATCGGCTTGCCGCAATATCCGAAGATGCCCTTCACCGTGGCAATGCCCGGCGCCCGCGCGCCGGAGCCGATGCCGATGCGGATCGCATCCAGCCGCTTGAACGCGCCGACGTATTGGTCGACGACCGCCGCCGACAAGCCCGGCACCGAGCTCGCGCCGCTCACGACCGTTACGCCCGCGCGCACCGCATCCTCGTTCAGCGCATCGATGTGAGCGACGAAGTCGCGGCCGTCGGCGAGGTCGACATAGTTGGAGCGGGCTTTGATCGCCGCTCGCGCTACCACATAGTCCTGGCCCTGGAACGGACCCGCGGTGTGGATCAGCGTCTGCACGCCGAGTCTTGCGAGTTCGTCAGGAAAGCTCGCTGCGGCCGCATCGATAGCGATTGCCTGCTCGGGCGCAAGGCCGAGAGACGTCGCGATCGCCAGCGCCTTGTCGCGATGCCGTCCGCCGATCAGGATCCGGACGCGATCGTCTTTCGCCAGGCTCGCCGAGATGCGCTGCCCGAAGAAGCCGTAGCCACCCAGCACGAGAATGGTGTGCAACAGCGGTCCCGAATGGTCAGGTTCGGATTACTCTAGGGCAGTCCGCTTCGACCGGCACTCGTGATGCGCGGTTTGAATCAAAGCAAGGCTGACCCGCTCGCGCTCCTCGTCTGCCGCGCTGCCATCGCGTTCGTCTGGCTCTACCAGGGACTCGTCCCGAAACTTCTCGGGCCGCACGCGGACGAGCTGGCAATGGACATGGCGCTGGGGATCTCTGCCGAGAGCGCGCACTTCGTAGCCAAAGGCGCGGGCGTGGCCGAAATCGCCATCGGGATCGCGGTCCTTCTATTGCGACGACAGACCTGGCCGCTCTGGCTGACGCTGGCGGCGATGGTGGGTCTGCTTGGCTACGCGGGGCTGATGATCCCGAGACTCCTCGTCGCAGCCTTCAACCCAGTGACGATCAACGTCGCCATGGCGGCGCTGGCTATCGTGGCGCTGCTGATGCATCGAGAGCAGCGCGGGTTTTGACGGAAGACCGATCAGTCGACCGATGCGAACGTCGCACAAGCTGGTTCTGATCGGCGCGCTCTACGCATCCGAAGGTTTGCCGTTCGGATTCTTCACCCAGGCGCTTCCAGTGCTGATGCGCCAAGCCGGCATGTCGCTCACCGATATCGGCCTTTCTGCCGTGCTGGCATTGCCGTGGGCGCTCAAGTTCCTATGGGCGCCGTTTGTGGATCGCTACTACTCGGACCGCCTGGGGCAACGCCGGAGCTGGATCATTCCGGTGCAGCTCGCGACAGCTGCCGTATTGGCCTGCGCTGCGACGCTGTCGCCCCAGACCGATATGCGCTGGGTGTTCGTCGTCTCCGCAACCTGCAATCTCCTGGCGGCGACGTTGGACATCGCGACCGATGGACTAGCGGTGCGCCTGCTGGAGCCGCATGAGCGCGGGATCGGCAATGGTGTGCAGGTCGCCGGCTATCGCGTCGGGATGGTGATCTCCGGCGGTTTGCTCCTGATCGTTTTTGAATCGCTTGGCTGGGGGCGCAGTTTCCTGGTGATGGCGGCACTCGTCGGGCTCCTGACGATACCGATCGCCTTGTATCGGGAACCGAAGGCCGAGGGTGCCGCACGCACAACGACCTATTCATGGAGCTACTTCCTGCAGCCGGGCGTACTCGCCTGGCTCGCCGTCATCTTCTTCTACAAGTTGGGGGACGCGGTGGGTGCGGGAATGGTGAAGCCCTTTCTGGTCGATCGCGGCATGACGCTCGCCCAGATGGGCTGGATGATCGGGACGGTCGGATTCGCTGCAGGCCTGGCCGGAGCGCTTATCGGTGGTGCGTTGACCTCACGCTTCGGCTACTACCGCACGATGATCGCCTTCGGCGTGCTGCAAGTCGCAGGCATCCTGGGCTATGGGCTGCTCGCGATGCTGCCCGACCCTGGTGCCTTGCTCTTTCCCGCCATCGCGTTCGAGCACTTCGCGGGTGGCATGGCGACGACCGCGATGTTCACGATGATGATGGATGGCTGCCGTCGCGGCAGCGAAGGCACCGATTACACGGTGCAAGCCAGCACATTCGTGATCGCGACGGGTGCGGCGACAATTCTGTCCGGACTTCTGGCGGAGCAGCTGGGTTACGCGTTGTATTTCCTCGTAAGCGCCGTCGCCGCTTTCTGTGCGATCGTGCCGATCATGTTCGCTGGGCGCAGGGGTGGCTTCGTCGCGCTTGGGCTTGGAGCTCAGAGCTCATAGCTGAGGCGCACGCCGACCGTGCGAGGCGTCGCGATGGTGTACTCCACGGTGGGGCCGGACACCGACGTGATCGCGTGGCGGTCCAGGAGGTTGTCGCCAAAAAGCTGTATGCGCCACTGGCCAGTCCCGGCACCGATGTTCGCCTTGAGCAGGCTGTAGCTGGGCACCGTGAAGTCACCGTAATAGATGTCGTTACCCAACGAATCCTTTTGCGGCGCCGGCTCGAACACCGGGTACTGCGACCCGATGAAGGACCAGGTGGCGCTGGCATCTCCGGTCAGACCCAGCGGCAGCTCGAAGCTGGAGCTGGCCGTGGCGCTGAGCGTCCATCGCGGCATGTTGGGCAGCCTGGAGCCCTCCTGCACGACGGTGGGAGCTTCCGATCGGGTGACGTGGCCCTCGTTGAATCCGGCATTGGCCAGCAGCGTGAGGCTCTTGATCGGCAGCCATGCCAGGGCCGCCTCGGCGCCATAGGCCGCCGCATCGCCGGCGTTGTCGAGATGGCCAAAATTGGGAAGCGGAACGGCGCCCAGCATCGCGGTTCCCACGACGGTGCCCTGCATGTCCTTCCAGTCGATGTGATAGATGGCAAGGTTGCTGGTGACCCGGCCATCGAACCAGGTGGACTTGGTGCCGATTTCCTTGTTCAACACATAGTCGGGCCGGATGATCGGTGGGCCGGCGCCCAGGGCGGAGAGGATGTTGGACGTACCGGAGCGGAACCCGCGGCTGACGGTGGCATACGCCATGTGCTGCTCGTTGAAGTGCCAGGCCGTGGACAGCTTCGGAAGGAAGCCGCGGCTCTTCATGCGCTGCTTGACGTGAACGCTGACCGTCTGGGTTTCGGGATCGACGTTGTCGGGATCCGTTGCGAGGAGGAACGCCTCCAGGCCGTACAAGTAAGTGTCGAAGTAGAAGTCGATGTCCTCGCTGAAATAGCGAAGGCCGCCGGTGATGTCGAAGCGCTCGGGGATCACGTTCCACTTGAGCTCGCCGTAGGCGGCGTACTGGGTGAAGGCCTCGTCGCCGAAACCATGTTCCTGGCGTCCCTGAAGCGGATAGAAACCGCCGAGGAGACCGCTGATCAGGCCGCCGGTGGGATCGGCGTCGGGAACATTGTCCTCGCGTTTCTCTTCGTCGAAGGTCTGGTGGCGGTCGCGATAGAAGGCGCCGACGATCCAGTCGAACCGCTCGCCGCCGAACGACACCAGGCGCAGCTCCTGCGAGAAGGAATGCAGATCGGTGATGACGCGCGTCGAAGCGTTGCTGAACACGTCCGGCGGCGGGCCGAGGCCAATCGACAGGAATTGGCCGTTGATCAGCGTCTGCAATACCGGCGTGCGGCGGCGCATGTCTTTCACGGTGTCGTACAGCGCGCTGACCGACGTCAGGTTGGCGAACGGCAAGGTCCAGCGCAGCGTCAGGGCGTTGATGGCGAAGTCGGTCTTGGCGTACTGGTCTTCCTCGCGTGAATTGGCGGGATCGTCCGTGTGGCCGGGTTCCACCACCGGAAACTGCTTCTTGACCGTGTTGTCACGCAGGTGCAGGAAGTCGGCCTGGAAGGTGTCGCTCACCTGCCAGCGCAGCAGGCCGCGGATCGAATCGGCATCTTCCTCGTCGGCGTCCGGCCGGTTGAGCGAGGTGTAGTCGACGAAGCCGCCGGTCTTGCGCCGGGTGCCGACGACACGCGCACCGAGACGGTCGTCCCACAACGGGATGTTGAGGGCGACGCGACCGTCGTAGCTGTCGGACCCCTGGTGGGTCTGGCTGCCCATGAGCGTGCCACGCAATTGCCACTCGTTGTACGAGGGCCCGCGCGTGATCATCTTGATGGCGCCGCCCATGGATCCCTCGCCGTACAACGTGCCTTGCGGGCCCTTCAGCGCCTCGATGCGTGACAGGTCATAGATGTTGAGATCGGGAAAGACGCCCGAGCCCTGGATGGCGACGTCGTCGAGATAGACGCCCGTCGTCGGGGAGCCGTCGCCGTAGCCGAGATCGGATTCGTTGACGTTGGAGATACCGCGCATCGCGATCCGCGCCGTACCATTGCCGGATTTCTGCAGCGACACACTCGGCACCTGCACCAGGTAGTCCTGCATGCCGGTCGCGCCGGCCTTGTCCAGTGCGCGGCCACCGAACGCGTGGGCGCTCCCGGCAACGTCCTGGATGTTCTGACGGCGGTACGAGGCCGTGACTTCGACTGCCTCCAGACGGACGGGCGCATCGGGTTCGGGCTGAGTGTTTTCGAGCGACTGGGGATCGGCGCTCAGTTCCTGCACCGGGATCACGTCGAGTGGTGCAGCCTCTTCGGCGGCGGTCGGGCTGCTGTCCGTTCCGGCTTCCTGCGCCCACCCGCAAGCAGTCCAAACGGTCAGCGTAGCCACGGCTGCTACGGTCAGTAGTTTTATGGTCGAAAAACGCACGCTCGCTCCCGGAAGCATACCGTTTAGAAAAACAGTATGTTTTTTTATTTATAGCGTTTAATATCTTCAAAAGCAATCGGCCTTTTCCTACAGGACCGCTGAATGAACCGACTGCCGGTGGTTGCGCGAAGAAAGGCGCGTCTGAGCCGCGAGCAGCAAAAAGCCGCCCGCGTGCAGGATCTGCTGGTCGCCGCCCGCGTGATGTTCCGCGAGAAGGGCTACGAAGCCGTCACCATCGATCAAGTCGCGGACTACGCCGGCTGCTCGCGTACGCCGGTCTACACGCTGTTCGGCGACCGTCAGAATCTGTTCTTCGAGCTCTGGCGCAGCGCCACGGCCGACCTCGAGCAGACGCTGTTCAAGAATTTTGTCCCGGGCAGCTCGCTGCGGGGCAACCTCAAGCAGCTCGCCGAATTGCTGGCTGCCAGCCTGACCTCGGAAACGCCGGCGGACGATCCAGAACGTCTGTTCTTTGTCGTGCAGACCATCTCGCTGAGCCGACCGGACATCGCGGAGAAGGTGTCGAATCTCGCGCGCAAGGTCATCAAGGATGTGGCGCAGTTCATCGCGCAGGTTTCGCTGGCGCCTGGGGAGAAGCTGCGCAGCGATGCCGAGACCGTGGCTTCGCACCTGGTCGCGTATATCAACGGCCTGGCCACCGTGCAGTTCCAGACCCATGGCCGCTACGTTAAGGCAAAGGACCTGATACCGATCTTCAACGCCATTGTCTTCAAGGGTGCTTGAAGTACGAATGGACACTGAAGCCGCAACACTGCGTTGGACGACCAGTGCTGCAGCCGCGCTATCTCACAGAACGTCGCTGGCGTCGACGTCGCCAGCGCGCTGAAGCTGCCATTCTTCCTCGCGCCCACGGCATGTCGCGGGATTCTGAGGGCCGCCCCAAGTCACACGATCGGCGGATCCAACTCCCGCTCATAGTGTCGATGGCGGGCCAGTGCCTTGATGAAGTTGCTGCTAGCGCTACCACCCGACCGCCCCTTTGACTTCTCGTCATCCTGCTCGAGCACGATGCCGGGGTCGCGCTCGCCATTGGGCAGAGTCACAAAGATACCGGCGCCCTCCAGCACGCCCTGCGCGTCGCCCAGCGCCAGGATGGGCTTGCAATGCCGGTACTGGTCCTTGATGAACTCCATCGCCTGACCGAGCTGGGCCAGTGCCTTGCCGGCCTCGCCGCCCGGGATGACGACTGCGTCCCAAACCACCGACGGCGCGGTCTCCAGCGTAACCTCGACGTGAATCTGCGGACCCGATTGGGGCTGCACTGCGCCGAGTCTCGCCCCGACGAACCGTGGCACCGCGCCGGCGCCGGCAAGCGCCCGGTGAACAGCGCGGATCGAAGCGCTGTCGACACCTTTGGACACCAGCAGCGCAACGCGACGTCCACGCACGCCCTGCTCGCCCGGGCGCGCAAATAGCGACAACGCCGGAGAGGATTTCACCTCGGAGCGCACGCGTCGAGCAGATGCCAGCGGCAGCGCCGGCGGCACCTTTACTCCAAGGCCATCGGCAACGGCCTGGGCCAGTCCGTCGTCGACGTTGGCCAGCAGCGCAAGGATCCGTTCGCGCACGGCCTGCGTCTGCACCTTTGTCAGCTCGAAACGGAAGGCGCCGATGATGTGCTGCTTCTCGACGGGCGTCTGACTGTTCCAGAACAGCGTCGCCTGCGAGTAGTGATCAGCAAACTTCTCGGGCTTGCCGCGGACCTTGTCCTCGAAAACGGGCGCCGGGAAGGAGACAAACCCCTTCATGCCCGCCTGGAACGGGCAGCCACCGCCGAGCGAATTCGGCTCGTAGGCGACGCGACCGCGCGGGATCGCCTGGCGGTGCATGCCATCGCGCTGGTTGTTGTGCGCCTGGGCCAGCGAGGCGTTGATCGGCAGCTCGTGGAAGTTGGGACCGCCCAGGCGGGTGAGCTGCGTGTCGATGTAGGAGTGATGGCGCCCCGCGAGCAGTGGGTCGTTGGAGAAATCGATGCCGGGGATGACGTTTGCGGTGCAGAACGCGACCTGCTCGGTCTCGGCAAAGAAGTTGTCGGGATTGCGATCGAGCACCAGGCGGCCGACCGGGCGCACCGGCACCAGCTCCTCGGGCACGAGCTTAGTGGCGTCGAGCACGTCGAAGCTGAATCCCTCGGCCTCTTGTTCTGTGAACACCTGCAGGCCCAGTTCCCACTCGGGAAAATTGCCGGCCTCGATGGCTTCCCAGAGGTCGCGCCGGTGGAAGTCCGCATCGGCGCCGCTGATCTTCACCGCTTCATCCCACACGACCGAATGGGTGCCGGCGACGGGGGTCCAGTGGAACTTGCAGAACACCGAAGCGCCCGCAGCGTTGACCAGACGGAAGGTGTGCACACCGAAGCCCTGCATCATCCGGTAGCTGCGCGGGATCGCGCGGTCGGACATGACCCACATCAGCATATGGGCGGTCTCGGGCATGAGGCCGGCGAAATCCCAGAACGTATCGTGGGCAGAGGCGGCTTGCGGCATCGCGTGGTGCGGCTCCGGCTTCACCGCGTGCACCAGGTCGGGAAACTTCATCGCGTCCTGGATGAAGAACACGGGGATGTTATTGCCGACGATGTCCCAGTTGCCCTCGTCGGTGTAGAACTTCACTGCGAAGCCGCGGACGTCGCGCGCGAGGTCGGTAGAGCCGCGCTCGCCGGCCACGGTGGAGAAGCGAACGAACACCGGCGTGCGCTTGCCAGCCTTCGCGAACGGCGTCGCGCGCGTGAGCCGCGTCAGCGGCTTGTAGCACTCGAAGAAGCCGTGGGCACCCGAGCCGCGCGCATGGACCACGCGCTCAGGAATGCGCTCGTGATCGAAGTGGGTGATCTTCTCGCGGAGGATGAAGTCCTCCATCAACGTCGGACCGCGCAGACCGGCCTTGAGAGAATTCTGGTTGTCACCGATCGGCGTACCCAGATTCGTCGTCAGCGGCTGGTCCGCAGAGTCGACGCGGACGCGCGCCAGAGAATCATTGGCCGGGTTGGTGCCGGGACGCGCCGCCGCGCCCGTCTTGGCTGACCCTGGCTCCTCGGTGATGGTGCTCGCTGTCGCAACGCGGTCCGAAACCTTCAGCGGCTTGCCCGCGGTCGGCGCGTGTCCAGCGTGGAGACCATGTTCCGCCGCCTTGAGCGGGTTCGACGGCCGCGCCGAAGCAAGGGATTGCCCGCCGCTCTTCTGCCGGGCCAGGAGACGCTCTGCGTTCGTCAATGCTTTCGCGGCTGGAAGGGGTGGCGTCGTCGAAGGACCCGAGACAGTTCCAGCGAGCGTGCCCGCGGCGGGCTCCGATTGCGCCGGCCTTGCCGTGGAGGGCGCGCGTGGGTTCTTCGGCTTCTTGGTAGCCATCGAGGATTCCTTCAGTGGAGTGCGAGCGGCGGGTGACTGGAGTTCGACTGCAAGTCGCGACGGACGTTCGATGCCCCAGATCGACTCGGCGCTGGCTGACGCGGTGCGCGGTTTACGGCGGTGCACTTTTCGTGGTCCTGGCCGTCCCATAGACATGACGCTCAAGCCGCCGATCCTGCCGATGCTGGCCAAGCGCGTCGACGCGTTGCCGCAGGACGGCGCGTGGATTTTCGAGCCCAAGTGGGACGGCTTTCGCAGCCTTGTATTTCGCGACGGCACGGATGTCTACCTGCAAAGCCGCGACGGCCGGCCGCTCGCCCGCTACTTTCCAGAATTGCTGCCGGCGCTGGCGTCGCAGCTGCCGAAGGGCTCCGTCGTCGACGGCGAGATCGTGATAGCGCGCGGCGATACCCTGGATTTCGAAGCGTTGCAATTGCGCCTCCACCCGGCGGCGACCCGCATCCAAACCCTGGCGCGGCAGACGCCGGCCGCGTTCGTCGCCTTCGACCTCCTCGCCCTGAACGGACGCGACCTGCGGCGCAAGCCGTTCGAAGCGCGGCGCACCGCGCTCGCCGCGCTGCTCGCGGGCGCGCATCCGCCGCTGCATCTGACGCCAACGACGCGTGATCGTCGTATCGCCGGAGACTGGTTCCGACGATTCGAGGGCGCAGGCCTCGACGGCGTCATGGCCAAGCGGTCAGAGGGAATCTACGAATCCGACAAGCGCGTAATGCTCAAGATCAAGCACGCGCGCGAGTGCGACTGCGTGGTCGGGGGGGTCCGCTGGCACAAGGACGGCAGCGGCGAGGCGGTCGGCTCCCTACTGCTGGGTCTGTTCGACGCCAACGGTGTTCTGCAGCACGTGGGCGTGTGCGCAAGCTTCACGATGCAACGGCGGCGCGAGCTGGTGAAGATCCTGACCCCCTATCGTGTGAAGAGTCTGCGCGGCCATCCCTGGCGGGCCTGGGCCGAGTCCGCGAGCGCCACGAGCGACCGGCGCCTTCCGGGTGCCAGCAGCCGCTGGAGTCAGGGCAAGGATCTTTCATGGCAGCCGCTCAGGCCGCGGCTAGTGGTCGAGGTCGGCTACGACCACATGCAAGGCGACCGCTTTCGGCACACCGCGCAGTTCCGCCGCTGGCGTGATGACAAGCCCCCCAAGGCTTGCACATTCGAACAACTGGAAGTGGTGCCGCCGCACGAGCTCGCAGCGATCTTCGCGCACACGTGACGTGTTCTGATCCGGGAACTCCAGCGTCAGATTCGCCTTCGAAGATTGACCAGGAGTTCGATCTCTCATGCGCCGCGAACAGCCCCTAGCGACCTACCGCGCCAAGCGGAACTTCGCCATCACGGCCGAGCCCCAAGGCAAGCGCCCTCCGGCAAGAGGCGGCAATGCCTTCGTGATCCAGCAGCACGACGCCACTCGCATGCACTACGACTTCCGGCTCGAGATCGCCGGCGTCATGGTGAGCTGGGCCGTTCCGAAAGGTCCCAGCCTCGATCCTGCGGACAAGCGACTGGCGGTGCAGACCGAGGATCACCCGGTCGAATACAACACGTTCGAAGGGATCATTCCGCAGGGCGAGTATGGCGGCGGACCGGTGATCGTCTGGGACCGCGGCAGCTGGCTGCCGGAGGGCGATCCCGCCCAAGGCTTGCGCAAAGGCCGGCTCACCTTCGCCCTCGAAGGAGAAAAGCTGCAGGGGAAGTTCACGCTGACGCGCATGGACAAGGAGCGAAGCGGACCCAAGAGTGCATGGTTGCTGATCAAGCGGACAGACGAACACGTGGTGCGCGGCAAGAAGGGGCAGGTTACGGACACGTTGCCTCTGAGTGTGATCTCCGGCCGGACCGTCCAGGACGTGGGCAAGGGGTCGAAGGCCAAAACCACTCGGCGAACCAAGCGCGCGCCCAGAGCGAAGACCTCAGGCAAGGAGGACCGCCTGGAGGTGGCGGGCATTTCCATCTCCAGTCCAGGGCGAGTGATGGACCAGGTCTCGGGCCTGACCAAGGGCGAGCTCGCCGCGTATCACGAGCAAGTGTCGGAATACTTCCTGCCGTATGTGTCGGGTCGTCCGATCGCGGTCGTGCGCTGTCCGCAAGGCGATGCGGCACAGTGCTTCTTCCAGAAGCAGAAGACGCCCGGGTTGGGCAAGGACGTCAGGACGTCGCACCTTGCTGGCCATGAAGTGATCTATGTCGAAAATAAGAGCGGAGTCCTGCAGCTGGTCCAGTTCAACGCCGTCGAGTTTCACGGCTGGGGCGCCAAGATCAGGAAAGCGCAGTATCCGGACTGGATCGTGATGGATCTGGACCCCGATACGTCCCTCGAATTCTCGGACGTGGTCGATGCGGCGCTTGAGCTCCGAAGCCTGTTCCAGAAGCTGAAGCTGGAGACCTGGGTCAAGACGACCGGCGGTAAAGGCCTGCATGTCGTCCTCCCCATCTGGCCGAAGGCGGACTGGGGAAGGGTAAAGGGGTTCACGCGCAGCATCGCTGAGACCCTGGCGCAGCAGTTTCCGGATCGCTACGTGTCGAACATGTCCAAGGCCAAGCGCAAGGGAAAGATTTTTGTCGACTATCTGCGCAACGGCGAAGGCGCCACCGCCGTGCTTCCCTATTCGCCTCGGGCGAGGCCGGGCGCAACAGTGGCGATGCCGGTCGCCTGGTCGCAACTGCGAAAGATAGATCCCAGACAGTTCACCGTGCGGAGCGCGGCGGCGTGGATTCGTCGTAGAAAGTCCGATCCCTGGAAGGATTTTTTCGACTGCAAGCAGTTGCTGCCGCGGATCGCCTGACTCCCGCTACTACCGCGCCCGGGTTTTGATGACGCTGATCGCCCCGTCGCTTTCGAGCATGGCCAGCTTCACCCTTAGATCGCGTCCGGGGCCGTCCGACCCAAAACGGACATCCGAAGCGGGCGCCAATTCTCGATAACCACTTCTACGTAGTGTGGAGTGACCCACAATCGAGCTCGCCCCATTTCGGATAAAGTCAGTTGACGCCTACAGGGGACGGCCATGGCCGCTGGCGAGTTCAAATATCGCGCCTTCATCAGTTACAGCCATGCTGACGAAGCTTGGGGCAAGTGGCTTCACCAGAAACTCGAGCGCTACAGGGTGCCGTCTCGCCTGGTTGGTCGCCAGTCAAAGTTCGGCCCGGTTCCAAGCAAGGTCGGCCGTTGCTTTCGCGATCAGACGGAACTCTCGGCGGCGAGCCATCTGGGCGACACGCTCCAGCAAGCGCTGCGCGACTCGCGATGCCTCATCGTCGTTTGCAGCCCTCGCTCCGCGACTTCGAATTGGGTAAACGAGGAGATCAAGTTCTTCCGAGATCTCGGTCGAGACGCGGCGGTCTTCGCCCTGATCGTCGACGGGGAGCCAAACGCAGTTGATGGCGCGCGCGAGTGCTTTCCCTCGGCGCTTCGCGACTCCGAGCCTCTGGCCGCGAACGTCCGCGAACAAGCCGACGGAAAGTCGGATGGCTTTCTCAAACTCGTGGCGGGACTGCTCGATGTCGGCTTCGACGAGTTGCGCCAGCGCGAGCGCCGACGCAGAACACGGCTGGTTGCTGCAACCCTCGCCGCGTCGGTCGTGATTGCTGCATCGACGACAGTGCTCGCCATCGTCGCGTATCTGGCGCGCAACGAAGCGACCGAACGACGCGAACAGGCGGACGATCTCATCGCGTTCATGCTCGGCGACTTGAAGAATCGACTCGACAAGGTAGGTCGACTCGACGTCATGGATGCCACGGTGAGCAAAGCGCTGGACTATCTCGATCGAAGCACGGGATCGAATGACAGCTCGACGCTGGCTCGGCGCAGCCGGGCGTATGCCAATCTCGCCGACATCTACTACTCGCGGGGCCATTTGCCGGAGGCGGTAACAGGCGGTAGCGAGGCAATCAAGTCGGCGCAGGCTCTGCGGTCCCAGCAGCCAGGTGATGAAGCAGATGAACTGCTTGCCGCGGGGCTGCTCGCACGCGCGGTCCCGTCCCTGGAATCTGGAATCACGGCTGAGAACGAGCGCGACGCCCGGAACGCGCTTGCGATCGCTCTGCGCTTAAACGCCGAGGCACCGACGGTTGAGCGCGCTCTATTGCTGGCGAACGCCAACGATACGGTTGCGTTTGCCGAGGCGAACACGAACACCGATCAGGCGCTGCAGCGCTGGGATCAATGCGTTGCGGCCCTCGCACCGTTCGCCGGACCTGCGGATTCGAGACCACTCGCGTGGCAGCTCCGCTGTCGTCTTCAGCATGCATCCGCCATCTTCAACGTGCGTAACTCTGTCGAGGAGTGGAGTCCTTTCGTCGCGGCGGCTAAAGCTGCAGCGCAGAAGTTTCCTCGTGACATGAATTTGGTCTGGATATTGCAAGCGGGATTCAGCTCGGCGGCCGCAGCATTGGGCCGCACGAGTCGGCTTGAGCAAGCGCAGGAGGCAGCCGATCTCGCGATCAACCTGAGCGAGCGGATGGTTGCGCACGATCCGGAAAATAACGAGTGGATGCGATGGCTGGCCACGGCATATCGTGGCGCAGCCAAGATCGCGATGCAGAGGTCTGATATGGACCTGGCCCAGCGACGCGCTGACGAAAGCTTGGCCGTCTACGAGCGGGCGCGAGCACGCGACCCGAGCAGCGAGAATCTTCGCCGCGAAATCCTTGCGCTACGACTTAATCGCGCCAGGATCGCTTCGTCACAGGGCAATCGGACCGCCGCCGTCAGCGAGATCGATGCGGGTCTGGCCATCGCGCGCGAGGAAGGCCTGGGATCTATATCGCTCACGAATGTCGCCCAGCTGCATCTGACCAAGTGGCTCTTGGGAAACGAGCCGCCCTCGAAGGACAATCCGGATGTCGCGGCTGCCGCGGACGCGCTATCCCGCATTCCAGTTGCGGAGGCCGGAGTAACCATGATCGTCGAGTCGCGTGCAGCGCTGGCGTACGCGCAGGGAGATGTCGCCGAAGGCGATCGTGTTGCCGCCGATATCTATGCCGGAAATGACGTCGAAGCGGTGCAAGGGCTCGGCGAAGTCCGGCTTCGCTCCTGTGCGCACGCGCATTGCGCCCAGCTCGATCACAAAAACGCAGCGCGGCCATAAGGCGCGTACCGGTTCGCGAGCTGCACGTTTGGATTGTCTGCTTTCGGGTAAGCGCAACGACCGCTCCTGGGCCGATTCCCGACATAGCTTTACGAGCTCGAAAGCGGACGCTGAAGACCCTTCTGCCATCTGCGAACCGGTGGGATTTCCTGGTGGGTGATCTTGCAAGCTCCGCGCTGCCCGCACTTCGTGCAGCGTGCGCGTCGTTCTCTTGGGCGAATGGGCGCTACACCCTGGCCGGTCTTCGAAACGGAAACCATCTTGCTGGCGGAATAGCCGCAGCTGCACGTCCAGATCTCCCAGATCCGAGGCATGCGACAGATTGCGCTCTGCAGTGGCTCACGAGATGAGTCGCCTACGACTGCTTTGGGGACGAAATGCGTTTAGGAGCTATCGACCCGAAGCGGACGGTCGCGGATTTGGCGTCAATGCCTCAGATGTGCCGATCGCATCGTCGACGAACTAATCCATCGAAAACACCACACGCACCCCACGTGAACCGAGCGCCTCCGCCAAATTGGCGGGGTGGTCTACGCGACCAAGGCGGGTGTATGAGTACGAAGAGCTGAACGTCGAATAGAAAACAACCAAGGTTCTCTTGCCGTAAAGCATGAGGTCGCCGTTGTGTATCGTGCCTGGCAGGCTCGCATTGGTGGGCAGCGCTTTCGGTAAATCTGCGTGCTTTTCGTTGCCGTTGAGTTCGGCCATCTCCAGCGTGAACGGTAGCAGTGAGGCGAAAGCTGCAGACGCTGCGCTGTCGGCCAGCGTGATGGCAAAGCGATGTTCGCCCACAGTCATCCACATGCGTGATTCCTCCTGTTCCACTGATGCCGGAGCGGTACGCGGGACAACTGCATCTGGTTTGCCTCGCATCGACTGCTCGCCGGCCTCGCAACTGCCGAGAGCCAGGAGGCCTAGCAACACGCTCAGCCTGCGCACCAGTTGCATTACTCCGCCTCAGAGGCAGCCTGGTACTGGTCGTCGCTGACCTTCTCCATCCATTCGACGACCTTGCCGTTGAGCGATTCCTGGATGGCGATGTGCGTCATGGCCACACCCGGCGCGGCGCCGTGCCAGTGTTTCTCGTTAGCGGGGCATTGCACGACATCACCGGGCCGGATGACATGGATGGGACCACCCCAACTCTGCACGTAGCCGATGCCCGAGGTGACTATCAGCGTCTGCCCGAGGGGATGCGCGTGCCAGTTCGAGCGAGCGCCGGGCTCGAAGGTGACGGCAGCGCCACTCGCGCGAGCGGGATCCTTAACTCCGAAGAGCGGATCGATCCGGACCGTACCGGTGAACCACTCCGCTGGGCCCTTGGCCGAGGGCCTGGAACCGTTCTTGCTGATTTCCTGCATGGGAGCCTCCTGCTTTGCGCGATCGCCTGCGATTGCCGGGCCGCACGCCACCAGCGCGATGGCCAACGCAACATGGAACGTAGATAAACCCATCACACCGCTCGCCGCCCTTCGATGCTGCGCGGCGCAGCGGTGCGACTCCGCGAAGCTTCGGGTCCGGCCCTCAGGCGTCGCGCGCGGATCTTCGGTGCGGATGACGGTGTCATCTTCGAGTGCTGCAGCCGAAGTCCATTGCCGACGAACATTGCCGACACGCCTAGAGCCAGTGCAGCGGCGATGAGCGTTCCTGCAATGGATAAATGATCGAGCAGCCAACCGCCGCCTGCGGCGCCCAGCATGATCGACAGCTGGATCGCAGCGACCATCAGACCACCACCGCTTTCCGGCTCGTCCGCGATTTCGCGGGAAAGCCAGGTGGACCATGCGACTGGGATCGCTGAATTGGTCGCGCCCCAGACCACCAGAAGAATCCCGACCAGCCAGAACGAATGCGCTACGGCCAGCAAGCCGAGCGTCACCACGCTGAGCAGAACGGGCAGCGCGCGAGCAATCGATAAAGATGACGTCCCGCCAATGCGCTTGCAACGTAGGTTCCAAGGAAACCGGCCATGCCGAGGCCGAGCAGCAGTAGGGACAAATGCGGCACGTCGACGCCAGTGCGCGTCTCAAGCAATGGGCGAAAGTAGGTGAACGCACCGAAGGCGCCCGCGAAGCTCAGCATGACGGCGGCCATTCCGAACGCGACGTTGCGACGCTTCAGCAAGCCGATCACTTTCCCGACGGGGTTTGCCTCCTGTGGCGGCATCGACGGCAGGCTCATCCACAGCCAGACGAGATTGACCAGCACGAGTGGAGCGAGACCCCAGAAGACGCCTCGCCAGCCGATGAGGCCGCCCAGGTAGCTGCCGATCGGCGCTGCGAACGCGGTGGCAACTGCGTTGCCGGTGTACAGGAGGCCAAGCGCTTTGGGGACCGAAGCAGCCGGCACGAGGCGCATGATCGTCGCGGTCGCCAACGCCCAGAAGCCGCCGATCGTGATGCCGAGCAAGGCGCGGGCAATCATGAGCAAGGCAAACGTTGGCGCGCTGGCGATCAGGAGCAGCGAGACCAGCATCGTGGCGGTCAGACCGGTGAGAACGAGACGCCGCTCGACTCGACCGGCGAGGGTCGCGATGAGCAGGCTGGAGATGACTGCAAAGAGGCCGGAGATGGAGATCGCCTGCCCGGTCATGCCTTCGCTCGCGTGAAGGTCGGCGGCCATCGGCGTCAGCAGACTGACCGGCATGAACTCCGATGCGATGAGGAGTGCCACGCACATCGACATCGACCCGACCGCGCTCCAGGCGGGCGTCGCTGTCACGCTGTCACGAGATTCGCTCATCGCAGATGCTCGCGGAAGAACGACGTCAGCTTGTCCCAAGGAATGAGCTCGACGCGGTCGTAGAGATCGACATGGCCTGCACCCTTCACCCAGTACAGCTCCTTGGACTGGCCGGCGAGTCGATAGGCTTCCTCGCTGAATTCCCTGGAGTGCGCTTGATCACCGGCAATGAACAGCATTGGTCGGGGCGAAATCGTTTCGATGTCGTCGAACGGGTAGAAGTTCATGAACTTGGTGTTGCTCGTCAGCGTTGGATGCGTCGTCAATGCCCGTGACGACCCTTTCGGCGTGAATTCACCGCGCGGCGTACGGTAGAAATCGTAGAACTCACGCTGGATGGGATGCGTTTCAGCCGTCAGCTCATGAACCGTTCCGCTGGTGTACTTCGTCTGGCCACCTGCGGCTTCGACCCAGCGTTGCCGGGCCATCTGATCGATGATCGCCTTGCGTTGTTCGACGGTCTGCGACTTGTTCAGCCCATTGCGGTTGGCCGCCCCCATGTCGTACATGCTCACAGTCGCAATGGCCTTCATCCGCGGATCGATCTTCGCCGCGCTGATGACGAAGCCGCCGCTGCCGCAGATTCCCAGCGCGCCGATGCGCTCCCGGTCCACATAGGGCTGCAGCCCGAGGTAATCCACCGCAGCGCTGAAGGCCTCGGAGTACAAGTCGGGCAACACGACCTGCCGAACGGCGCCATCACTCTCGCCCCAGAACGGCAGATCGATGGCCAGCGTTACGAAGCCGCGTTCGGCCATCTTGGTCGCATACAGGTTGGCGCTCTGTTCTTTCACCGCACCCATCGGATGACCGACCACGATGGCGGCGACCGGCTTGCCGCGATCGAGGCTTTTCGGGATGAACAGATTGCCGGCCACCTTCAACCCGTACTGCGTAGGGAAGGTGACCTTCTGCATCGTAACTTGGGTGCTCGTGTAGAAATTGTTCGCGTCGTGGGACATGTCTGCTCCAGTTGCGGCCAGGGGGCTGACGAGGAGAACCATCAGGGTCAGAAGCTGTTTCATCGTGGGACGACCTGGCGAATACGAGTGAGGTCAGCATTGTCCGCCTCGATGATCTCCCTGATAAGGTGATTAACGGTTGTTGCGGATATAAGCTGCACTAATCAATGTCACATGCCAGACTGCGCCCATGGCGCGTCGCAACCTCAACGATCTGCTGGCATTCGTCACCGTGGCGCGGGAGGGCAGTTTCACGCGCGCGGGCGCCGTCCTTGGTGTTTCTCAGTCAGCGCTGAGCCAGGCGATCAAGGCGCTAGAGGAGCGACTGCGGATCCGCCTGCTGACGCGGACCACGCGCAGTGTTGCGCCGACGCCGGCAGGAGAGAGGCTGCTTCACGCCATCGGCAATCGCTTCGACGAGATCGAGTCCGAGCTCGACGCGCTCACCGCATTGCGCGACAAGCCAGCCGGATCAGTTCGTATCACTAGCGGCGATCATGTTCTGAGGAACATCCTGCTGCCGAAGTTGATGCCGCTCATGCATCGCTACCCCGACATCCATATCGAATTCGACGTTGCCTACGGGTTCCGGGACATCGTGGCGGACCGCTTCGACGCAGGCGTGCGCTTGGGTGAAAGCATCGACAAGGACATGATCGCCATGCCGATCGGCCCCAAGCTCCGGATGGCCGCGGTAGCATCGCCCGAATACTTCAAACAGCATCCAGTCCCCAAAGTCCCCGAGGACCTGACCAGGCATCGCTGCATCAATATCCGATTCCCCACGCAAGGTGGCGTCTATGTCTGGGAATTCGAGCGACGCAACCGGCCCGTCAACGTGCGCGTTGAGGGTCAGGTGATCTTCAACACATCTCCCCACATCGTGCTCGCGGCACTCGATGGCTTGGGCGTGGCCTTCCTGCCCGAAGAAGAATTCGCGCCCCACATCGAAGAAGGGCGACTGGTGCGTGTGCTGGAGAACTGGTGTCCTCCGTTTCCCGGATATCACCTCTACTATCCGTCGCGGCGTCAGCCGTCGCCGGCGTTCTCGCTCGTCCTCGATGCGTTGCGGGTCTTGAACGTCCGCTAACGAGAAAGTTAGGAACAGCTAGCAAACGTCCGCTCCTGGCCGAACTGCGACGTTTGAATGACTCGGGCTGCAGATAGCAGACGCTTGGGAGGTCCTCTGTCGAGTCTCAACGAAAAACCCCGCCTCTTCGCGGGGTTTTAGCGAGATGGGGCGCTGAGATCAGCACCTTCTCGGACTATATGGCGGTGTAGCGAGTCTCGAGCGAACCGCTATCACCATCGTTTTCCCTGATAGACGGGAAAATACAGGGAAAACCGCGCGAAAACGAGGTTCATCCAACTGACTGGGCTTCGCTGAAGGCTACAGCCGCCTGACGCACAGCTGCTCGCTGTTGCAAAGCAACAGCCCCGATAACAGCGAAATATCAGGGTAGCTGGATTTGCGAGTTGCGAGGCAAGTCAGGGATGCCGCCGAGTCACGCGGACGCGTTTGGTGTCTCGCTTTGCGGGGCGCGGCGACCCCTCGGCTGCGCGCAGTGCTTCGGCCGCCAGCCTAATGTGCTCCTGCGCCGCGCGCACCGGCGAGGCTGGCGCTGATGGGATCCCCTCTGCCACGAGCCCCAGGCAGTGGTTTAGCACTCGCAAGGGGACGCCCATTTTTTCGTTTTCGTAGCGCCAAATCCCAGTCCGGTCGACGCCGAGCTCCTTGGCGAACTGGGTACGCGTTTTAGTGCCCCGCGCCTGGCGCACCAACTCGCTTTGACGCGAAGGAAGATCTGCTTTCATGGTTGCAGTATCAGCAATATGATGCCAAAATTGCAACATAAGATGAAACGCCGTCGTTGCTGTCATAGGATGGGTTAACCATGGCCAAGGCCGACCAAGTAAAAGCGCTGCTTCGGGCGTACGTCGACAACCAAGACGCTCAGTTCCTGTCCATTGCTTTGCAGGTCGCAGCCGATGAGGCCCACCGGGGGCACACCAAACTGGCCAACGAGTTGCGAGGGCTCATCGACGAGGCTAAGGAGCGGAACAGCCTGCGCATCCGGCCAACTCCGGCGCCGCTGGCCCAGCCGCGGGGTGAGTTGGCCGATCTCCTCTCGGTGCAGTATCCGCAACGCACGCTGTCGCAGCTCGTCGTCGGCGCGGAAGTACGCGCGAAGCTCGAAAGAGTCCTCAAGGAGCAGCGCCAGCACTCACGCTTAAGCGGTCATGGCCTTACGCCACGGCGCAAGCTCCTGCTCATCGGCCCTCCGGGGACTGGAAAAACCCTGACTGCTAGTGTGCTCGCCAACGAATTACGGTTGCCGTTGTTTATTGCCAGATTCGACAGCCTGCTGACGAAGTTCTTGGGCGAGAGCGCCACCAAGCTGCGCTTGGTCTTCGAAGCACTCAAGGCGACGCGCGGTGTCTACCTGTTCGACGAGTTTGATTCGCTGGGCCTGCAACGAGGTAGTCAGCATGACGTCGCCGAGATGCGCCGCGTACTAAACATGTTTCTGCAGCTGATCGAGCAGGACCGATCGGACAGCCTGATTGTCGCCGCCACTAATCACGGCGAGGCGCTCGACATCGCACTTTTCCGCCGCTTTGACGATGTGATCCGGTTCGATCCGCCTGATCAGACACAGATCGAGCTGCTCCTGCGCAACACTTTGTCGCTCTTCGCGCCGGCAGGCCTCGACTACGGGCGTCTCGCGCACCATGGTCTTGGCCTTTCCCAAGCCGACATCGTCCGGGCCGGCGAGGACGCTATGAAGGACGCTGTGCTGCAGCACCTGGACATCATTAGCGATGAGGGTGTGATCCAACACTTGCAGGAGCGGGCGGCGTCCGGCCAGAAGCGCCTGCTGTAACGTGCCCGGCCGTGGGCTACAGTAAGCCCGACAAAGCGGGGCGGCTTTGGCTCAACCACTCGATCACCTAACCGTAAGCGGACGTACGGAGTCGGACGACTTCAAGTCGACTCTGTCCGTGCGTAGGCCGACGCCGCCCAACCTTCCCCGAGAGGCTCATGGTACGCGGCTGCTCGATCAGATCGGGCGTCTGTTAGAGCAGGAAGCTGCTCTAAGGGAACGACGCGCCGAACTCGGCCTGCCCGCCCTAGTCGGCATGACGCTGACACTTCAGATCTATCCGCGCGGCACTCTGGACTATGCGATTACCCTCGAGTGGAAACGCGACGGGATTGAGGTTCTGAGTGCCACGCCCGTCGCCGACGATCGCGAGATCGTGGTCCTGTACGTTCCTGACGGCAAGCTTGCCGCGTTCGAGAAGCGGATTAAGAAATACCTCACTGAGGACGTGAAGCCCAAGGACGACAAGAAGAAACAGCCACCTAAGCCCAAGCACGCAGCACTTATCAATGCAATCGAGCAGTTCCGGCGTGCCGCGTTCTCGGACCTCTGGACCGATGAGATGCAAGCCGTGCCGGCCGAAGACGACCTCGTCTGGTACCAGCTGTGGCTGCGTGTCCCGCCCGGAGGCCTAGCCCCCTTGGTGTACGACGCGTTCATCGGACGTGCGCTGGGCCTCGATGTCCTAATTGAGCCCGGTTACGTGCCATTCCAGGGGCGTATCGTCGTCGCAGCGCTCGCGACGCGCCGTAGGCTGCAGGATGCTTTAGATCTGATGGACTTCATCGCCGAAATCCGCAGCGTGCCGCCGCTGTCGGACTTCTTTCTGGAGCTCAAGCCATACGAGCAGGTTGAGTGGGCCAGGGATCTCCATGACCGCACCAAATACCCCGGCGACGATGCGCCATTCGTGACGCTGCTCGACACGGGCATTAATCGTGCGCATCCGCTGTTGCAGCCGGTCCTCGCCGAGGCCGACCTCCATGCAGTGAATGAAGCGTGGGGAGTCACCGACCATGAAGGCCACGGTACCTGAGATGGCCGGAATAGCCCTCCACGGAGACCTGGCGCAAGCCATGGCGTCGAAGGATCCGCACTATGTCGCTGGGCGCCTGGAATCGGTGAAGATCGCACCGCCACGCGGCGAAAACCCACCGCACCTATACGGATGGGTAACCCGCCAGGCTGTGACGAAGGTGCACGTTGCACATCCCGATCGCCGCCGCACGTTCGGCATGATGACGACGTCTGTGGGCTCGACGTACGGATTTCCGTCCGAATGGTCGGCGACCGTGGACCAAGTGTCGTACGGCGGGGCGGCGGAGAACCCTGTCGACGGAGCACAGCGGCTCTTCGTCCTGTCTGCCGGCAACATTCCGTGGAACAAGTGGGTCGACGACCCTGCGCAGAATGACAACTGGAGCGTCGAGAATCCCGGGCAGGCCTGGAATGCGCTAACGGTCGGTGCGTGCACGAACCTCGTGAACGTCGATCTGAGTAACTGGCCGGATGCCAAACCTCTCGGCAAGAAGGGCTTGCTTTCGCCCTGCTCAACGACCTCGGTACATTGGGGGCCGACTTGGCCGTTCAAGCCGGATGTCGTCGCCGAGGGTGGCAACGGTTGCCACGATGGCACTAGCGTGATTGTCGGTCCTGCGGATCTACGCCTCGTGACCACGTCCCACGACATCACCAAGCAGATGTTCGTCGAGGCCGGCGAAACCAGCGCGGCTACGGCGGAGGTTAACCGGCTATGTACGCACTTGCAGGCGCGCTATCCGGACTACTGGCCCGAGACCATCCGGGCACTGGTAGTCCACGGAGCGCGCTACACGATGCAGATGCGCGCACTATTGCCGTTAGTACACCAGAAGAAAGACAAGCAGCTGATGCTGCGACGCTTCGGCTACGGACGGATATCGCCCTTCGACACCCTCTACTCCACATTACAGCAGCCAACGATGGTGCTGCAGGAACGCATCGAGCCCTACCGCGGCACTGGCGGCAAGGTGCAGCTCGGTCAGTTCAACTTGCACCGGTTGCCATGGCCTGCCGAAGTGCTGCGCGCACACCCGGACGCTGATGTAGCGCTGCGCGTGACGTTGTCCTACTTCATCGAGCCCAATCCCAGTCGCCGCGGCTGGCAGAGCAAGTACCGCTATCAGTCGCACGGCCTGCGCTTTGCGGTCATGGGCTCCACGGAGGATGAAGATCGGTTCCTCCAGCGCATCAACAAGATCGAACGTGAAGCACTGGAGGCGGAGCTAGAGGATGGCGAGAAAATCGAGTCTATGCCGGATCCTGACCGCGACGGCTGGTACCTAGGCGGACAGCTTCGCAATCGCGGCTCAGTCCATTCCGATCTGTGGATGGGGCCTGCGGCCAAGCTCGCAGCGAAGTCGCATGTCGCCGTGTTCCCGGTTGGCGGCTGGTGGAAGGACTGGGCGGGGGCGCAGCGGCCCGGGACCGTGCGTTACTCGCTTATCGTGACGCTGGAAGCGCTGAACAACATCGATGTCGACCTGTACACCCCGATCGCCGCGCAGCTCACAGTCCCAATCATTGTGCCTAATGCCTAGCGGCACCTGACTGGCGCGCCCCCGCGGCGCGGTCGCGCGTCGCGCCGCGCGAATTATCCCGTTCACTTCAGTGGCGACACAATGCGCAGCATTACTGGGCTAGACATCATTTTTGAATTTGAAGGGCGCTGACTTGTTCGCGAAACACGCTCGCGATGTCGGGGGATTCAAAATGCAACTTTAAGCTGTCGTCCTCTCTCGTCGCGAGTACGAGCCATCTTCGCTTTCTAGGGAGGAGAACTACAACGTCGCCCCTTGAGCTGAGTGAGTCCGCACGGCTGCCTCCAGGGTCAGCGGTAAGCCTCAAGAGTATGTCCTCAGGACGCTCCGAAGCTTCCGCCGAGGCGATCGGAAACACACCAAAGTGTCTCTCGTAGTAATCGGTTGGACTGGGATCTAAACAAAGTACGTCGTAAGACGAGTCACCGGCAAACTCCGCAGCAGCATGCAGCGCCGAGAAAAATGCCCTCGTAAAGAGCATGTCAAAGTCGTAGCTGATCTCGAACTGGTGGCCACCGGCGAGTACACGTTTGTCTACATCACAAAGTTTATGAATAGCATCACGCAAGGCTTCGAACTGCGCTCTATCCTTTGTGAACACGTTCACGAGGATCCCTTCAGGCGAATCTTTACCTTGGTTTCGCCGTCGACCTTCACGTCAGCTGTGGGACCTCCAGTTTTGGATGTGTCACGCGTGCCGTAGGTCGTGGAACTCGCCGGCTTTTCAAATTGGGTGGTTTTGCCGTCTTTGCTGGGCTGGCCCGTATAGCCGGCCTCCTTTAGACCGGCTTCGAAGTCATCCTTAGTTACGTCCGTTGTTCGGTTGGGGATGGATCGTCCTTCTTTCGTGTCTACATAACCCGACTTGGGACCGTCGGTGTTAGCTGGAGTCGAGTCCTCGGCGGCACTCGCATTCACGACGTTCGTCATCGCGTCAGACAAAGTCTCCGACGCGGTGTTGATAGCGCCTGTTAAGGCGCCAACCGCTTTAGCAGCAACATCTGATACCGCCTTTGTGCAGCTGGGGGTTGCGGCGCATCCACTGGCAGCGACATAGCCTCCAACCGCTAAGCCGACTGCGAGTACCGGGGACCCACCAGTCGGATCACTGAAGCTGTAAGGATTGTTGTTTGCGTAGCTGTATCGATTGAAGGTAAATGGGTTCGTCTCCTGGAACGATACTGGGTCTGTTGACAGGAACCGTCCAACAGCGGCGTCGTAAAAGCGCGCCTGCATGTACGTATACCCAGTCTCAACGTCATAGGCATGCCCCGTGTAACCGACTTTGGCGGGAATGTCGTTGAGCTTGTCGCCGTACGGGTCAAAGTGTTCTTGATACATGACGCCTTTGGCTTGATCCGTAACCTTACGCACGGATCCAAGCAGATCCGTGTGCAGATATCTAAGCGTTGTAGTCGCGCCGGCCTTGACCGCTTGTACGACCGGTTTCCCGTTTAGCAACAGAAAATCCGATTTCGCTGACGCGTTTTCGACATACACCATTTCTCCAGCGCGGTTGTACAGCGTGTACTCAGTGATAGCACCCTTAACGGTTTTGATACGTTTGCCGTTACCGTCGTACGAATAGGTCCCAAGATTCCCACTGATGCCCGTGATCTGCCCGAGGCTGTTTAGCGAGAAGATCTTGCTGCCATCGTTCCAAATATGACCGCGCGGCGTGTAGCTATATGACCGGCTAAGTGAGCCAGTGATAGTTTCGAGTTGATTAGCGGCGTTATAGCCGTACACCAAATTGCTCGACCCATTCAATGTCCGGCTACGGACATTGTTGAGGGTGTCGTAGGTATACACGTAGCTTCCCCACGTGCCTGTCGCAGTGGAAAGACGATGGAGGCCATCATAGGTCGCTGCCAGGTCATCAACGTTGTCGGCTGTGTCATCAATTGACAGCAAATCATTCGCGTCGCTGTAGCCGTATACATAGCGCTGGACGGGTGTGCCTACGTCCTTGGTCTCCTGCTGCCAAGGGCGCTTGCGATTGTCCAGCAACAACGAATAGGTCAGCCCATTGCCTAATGTGTAGCTCGAGACAAGGCCATTTGGGTGGTATTCCACGCTCGTGACCGCGTTACCCAGCCGTGTTGGCTCTCCCCATACGTTCGGATCGTAATAGATGTATTGACCAGGCGTGGTCAGGGTGTATAGGTCTCCGGTCGTGTTGTACGAAGGGTCCAGCAAGAACGTCTTGCCATCGATGACGGCTTGCTCGGTCTCAATAAGATTGAGCTTGTTATAGGTGTATGTCCACGTTGCGACGGAGTTAGATACGCTCGTGAGATTTCCCACTTCATCGTAGCCATACGAGACGTCTTCGGCTGTGTTCGGATAGTCGTCGGTCTTTTTCCACCCACGCGGGTAGTAGTCAATTTGGTCGCATTTGTTGGCTCTGCGCTGAGACAACCCGAGCCGGTCTGACCCTTTGCTTCCCAAGCAAGCTGACTGGCCGCGTCGTACCCAAATACTGTAGATCCGGATTCCGGATCAGTGCGCCGACACAGACGCTTATTATTGTCGTATTCGAATGTCCGGGTAGCCGTCGCAGCACCACCGCTCCATGCGCCGCTCTGCTGAACAAAACTTACGAAGCCCAAGACGCCCCGGCCGATCCAGGTGGTCTGATTCTCGGGGGCTTGGATAAGGGTCGGGCGGCTGGTACTCCGGCTGGTCGAACGCTTGATACGTAATGGTTGTAATCTTGCCGTCTGCGTCGGTCACCCTTTTCTTATTACCGGGCAGATATTCTGTCCTTTCGAGAGTTATGCCATCGGTGGTTTCGCGCAAAGTGAGTCGACCGAGCGCATCGTACGTGCTCTTGACGCCGGCGGTTGCGGATGACTGATTTGAAGGATACGACTCGAAGGTTACGCGCCCGTCGATATCGAAGGTGCGCCTGACGTAGCGCACAGTTCTGGATCCCACGATGCCGTCGGCGACGAGAACAGGACGCATGAGTGCGTCGAAATACGTCGTGATCAGGTGCGCTGCCTTCACATCGATAGTCCGCCAAGTGTCGGCAGGCATGCCAAGCTCGCCGGAAACAAACTGGCGTGCGAACGATTCGGGCCACCAGCCCATGGTGTCGGGAGACGGGTATTCGATGCTTGCGAGCCTGCCTAAGGTGTCGTAGCCATATTTGGTTGTGCTGAGGCGCTCGTCGGTGATGGATTTCACAAGCCCGGCGTTGTCGACCACGGCAGACTTGGATTGAGAGTCGGCATAGGTGACCAGCTGCGGAATTCCCCGCTTCCAGTTTGTGAGCGCGGTCGATCTAGTTAACCCGTCTTGGATAACCCAGAGTGTGCCGTCAGGATGGTAGAAGTGCTTGCGCTGCAGCAAGCCGAACGCGTAGGTGGTATCAACCAATGCCAGCCCCGGAAAATAGGTCGCGTTCCATTCGATCGCCCCGGTATTGGTATTGGTCTTGGAGGCGATTTGCCCCAACACCCAGAGCGAAAGCTGGTCGTAGTAGGCAGTTGTGTCGGTGCGAGTTAGCCCAGCCGAGCTCGAGCGCGTGACGGTGCGAGAGCGCGCGAACCCGTCGAACAGAGTCGTTTCGGCCGTATAGGTGTCGCCGTTCACGGTCGTTTGAGTGATCCTCACCGGGCGTAGCCAAGCCGCGCTGAACCGGTCGCCCATGGTCCCTCTGGGCAGGCGGCCTACCGCGACAAATGGCTGATTCCCCACATCCTCGTTGGTGACGTACGTGTTGGAAACTACTTCCAGAATATCGGTGGCACTGGAACCGGTGGACTTCCCGATAAGCTGACCCTCGTTAGCTTCGTATTTGATTCCATATGTGTAACGCTCGGTACTTGGGCCCAGGTCCAGCGACGCTAGTGACCTTGCTGGTCGGACACTCCGCCGGGCAGTTGAGCCCATAGTTGACCGGATTTCCTCCCAGGCCAGGACCCGTAGACGTACGACCAAGTCATAGAAGGTAGGCTGGCCCCGGTAACAACTTTGCTGGTCAGCGAGAATACGTCGAAATAAAGAGGCAGCTTGAGGTAGGAACCTTGATCCATAACCACCGTACAAAACTTAGGCGCATATTGCCGCCAGTGTCGTTTGGCGGCGAAGCTGAAAACGGCCGTCGCCTTCGTGGGATTGGTTACGGTGTATGTGAAGCTGCCGTCAATAATGCCGGGCTTGCAGTTGTAATCCGGCTCACCTTCGGCCGCCGGGTATTCCGAGTAGATGTATAGCGAACCGCTGTGCGCATACCCCCAAGCTGAGCCATCAGGTCTTGTAACGCTTGCCAGCCGGCCGCTCGTATAGCCGTAGAGCCAGGTACCCACGTCGGAACTCACGCTTTCAACGAAATCACCGTTGTACGTCACCGTTATTGTTCGGCCGTCTTTCGATTGGATCGACGAGAGCTTGTCACCCTGATAGCTATACGTGACCCAGTTGCCAAATCGATCCTCGATCCGTGTGACAAGAAAGTACACAGTCACTCGAGGTAGAGGCACAACAGTGAGGGGGCCGGTACCGGTAGCGGGGTTACCTTTCTTGGCTAGCGACGAGGTTCCTTTAGAGACTACCCAGTCAAAGGTGTACCTCACGCCTTGCGGGCTCGTTGCGATGAAGCCTTGGCCCGGATAGCCGTTGGCAGTGGTTGCCTTGCAACTAAGAACCCAGAAATCTTTGGTGATCCAAGGGTGGGTCGTGGCGTTAGTCGGTTGGGGCGTGCCGGCAACGTCGTTAATCAGCAGTTGTTGGTCACCTGCGCCGGGCACATGCATGGCGTAGGTATCCCAAATGTCGTAGACATTGAACGATCCAGAGGTAAAGGCGGGCAGGCCGGGGTTACTGCATCTGGCATTTGGGTCGGATCCACTGCTAGTTTGCCACCCCGTGGTCTGAGCAAACGTGCCGTGTAGGTTGGGGATGTCCAAATCCCAGTCACCAAAACCGCCGAACTTACCAGTGGCTCCCAGCCCGTTGGTTTCTCTGCGATCTTCGACGGCGAAGGCGCGTCGCAATTCCACAGGAAGCTGGGAGTTCCCAGGCACTGAAATGTCTGCATTGCTGAACGTGACGGTGCCGTTGTACAGGCTCGTTTGATCGCCGAAGGCGCCGTCGACGGGGATGGGAGCGTTTTCGCGAGCGTGATTGACTCGCTCGACGGCGTAGTCAGTGAGCATGTCGTAAGAAGACGCCTGCGCGACAGGCGAGACGAAAAGCGAAGCCATTGATGAGGCAGAAAGTGAAAACAACAGTCCTACCGACACGCGCGTAGAAGCGCGCGAGTTGCACGATGCAAGCATGATTTTCCCTGTGACTTGCCAACGCCAAGAAGGCGTGGCGGCGATCGAAAAGTTAAGAATCCTGTTTGCCAGCCGTTGATGAACTGGCGACGCGCAGTGTAATACCTGTACAAAAAGGCGCTGTAGAGTTTTCTTACCGATCGCACTTCCGATCACGTGACGGTGTGACGGCGATCACACCGTCGCGGGTTCTTCGTGGCTTTTGGCAAAGCGAGCGATTGCTTGACCAGTCTGCCGAGCGATTCGCATAGTTAGGCTCGGATGCGATTTCGTCATATTCGAATTACGCTGTTAAAAAACTGCCGACCGCTACCAGGGCAGTGACTACTCGTAATCGGCGATAGTGGGCTCGTGGACAATCAAGACCTTCTTGAATTTCCACCGGATCGACCGGTGCGTCTCGATAACATCCGATGCGTCTACTGTGGCAAGCATCTGGCGAAAGGCGAGGAGACGAAGGAGCACCTGATCGGCAGACGGTTCGTACCTAAAGGGAAGCTCAATCGACAGTGGAATCTGCTTCTCAATGCTTGCAGCGCTTGCAGCGCTTGCAACGGGCGCAAGGCCGATCTGGAAAACGACATCTCGGCAATCACACTCCAACGGCACCCCATGGGTGAACGTGAGCCTGTAGACCAATCCCTGGCGGCCGAGGCTGCGCGAAAGGCAGAACGAAGCTTCAGCCGACGCACAGGACGCCCGGTCAAAGACAGTGCCGAACATTTCGTCATCAAGGTGCCGTTCGGCCCCGCGCAACTGACCTTCAACATGACGGCGCCGCCACAAGTGAGCAGCGACCGAGTGTTTCAACTAGCGCGGATGCACATCGAAGGTCTCTTCCATTGGCTCACGTAACCAGTCCCACACAAAAACGGGCGGCTATATTCCCGGAGGTTTCTTCCCACTGCTGGAATCTCGCAAAGCTGACTGGGGAAACGAGGTCAACCGGGCCTTTGCAGATGTGGTCCGTGATTGGCCACTGCGCGCTCGTGCAATCGGTGCCGACGGGTTCTTCAAGGCAATCATTAGGCGACATCCGTGCGCCGTTTGCTGGTCGTGGGCACTCGAGTGGAACTGCAGTTTTCGAGTTATCGGCCTGTTTGGTGAGAAGGACGCTGCAGAGGTCGTTGCCAAGTCACTACCAATTCTGAAGACAGTCGTCCTCGCCGCCGGACCAGGCAGCTACTTGGCGCATCGATTGGAAGTGCCGCTTGCAGATAGCGACGACAAACTCTTTTCCATCGATGAAGACAGCTAGAGGAAAACCCATAGCGCTGCAGCCGGCGGCTAAAGCTCTGGGCGGTCTCCCGCTCTTGGATTTCGCAAGGCTGTAGCAATGCGCCGAAACCATAAGGTTCTCACGCCTCAATAAGCGCCGCCCGAAGGCGTCGCACTTCCTGCTATGACTTGGCTTCGGTGCGCGCACGCGTAGAGAAGTAGAATCCCGTCACGCTTCCGATGACGGTAGTGCAGAAAGCAAGAATCTCATGGAAATATTGGCTTTCTGTTATCGAGAAGAATCCGATCAGGAATAGCGGGATAACCACCAGGATGATTGCCAACGCTGGCTGTGTCCGATGCGTTATTCGATACGTGAACGAGTCAGTCTTTCCTAGCCCTCCACAGGTCCCGCAGGCTAGACCGGTGTACGTACCTTTTCTGAGCTCATTCTTTTTGACGCAAACGGCGCAACTCTCTCCCGCTGAGCCAGTCTTGCAGGTTCCACTTCCGCTGCAGTGGGCACATGTGTGCAGCTCATCATCCTTCTGGGACATAACTCCCTCGTTTGTTTTCTTTGAAGCTGCAAAATTAGCAGCGTGAGTCCATGCTTGCGCCAGACGCCCGATTGGGGCGCGCCTATGGCAGGATCAATGATCAGTAGGCGATATCAGGCAATTATCGTTCTCGCAGCCCTAGGCTATATCTGCAAATGTGTCGCGTGCGTCGCTACATCGACATGTTGGTCTGCAAGCAGACGTAAAAAATTGTCGCCGTCTCGGACTTGGTGAAGTTGCTTGAGCCCAAATGGAACGATCGCTTTTCCCTGAACCGCGTGCATCCCGATCGCGGTCCTAAGATCACCGCGAAGGCGCTTCGGGGCACAGGCCGTGAACAGGATAGCCAACGTCGCACCATGGGTCCCCAGCAAACCGGCCAATTCGTTGATCCATTCAGTCTTAGGCCCACTGGTGAGGCATTTGGCTTCTCCGATTCCATGCGTCCCTGCGGCCCGAAACATCGGGATGGCGCTCGCTAACGGCCCAAATTTAACGCGGAAGTCGATCTCCGAAGTGCTTGTCCGGATGTTGCCGTCATGATGTATGCCTTTGCAGCCATCTAAGAGAACGCGAATGAGGCGCTCGAAGATTGTCCCAATCAAGTTGGATTTCTGACCGCGCTTTGCTTTTGCTTTGATCCCAGAGCCTGTGGTCGGCAAGGCAGCAACACGTTCCAGTCGCGCGAGCCAATGCTTAAGGCGCTTTAAATCAGTAGTGCACAAATACGCGTACACCTCGTCATCGGGATCTTTACCCTGAGCGGCCATGTCGCGAAGGAGCTCCAACAGTCGATAGGACGTGTCGGCTGTCACGGTGCCGCCCCACGACTCATTCGTTTGAATGCGACCTCAATCGAGTTGGGGTCGCTGCCGTCGATTGAGTGTCCGTCTGCAACTGTAAATGTACGGTCGAGCGCTTTGAGGTCGGCGGTCCAGTCGTTTGGACCTTCCAAAAGAAGCTCGGATGTCCTTACTCGATAGACGACGGACAAAAGGCCCAACGAAGTTGCCTCGAGTACCGCGCGCTTCACGACGTCCGCGGCGTGATGCGTCTTGTTAACCAAGGCGGCCAATGTGGTGACGGAACCAGCTGGCAATCCGATAAGTGCTTCCCAGAGATCCTTGCGTGCGCTGCTCTTGAGCTCTATTGCGAGCGACGAGAGCAACGTCATGATCCGTTCTACGACCGCGAACGACCCCGCGGGGCCGTGCCAAATAAACAAGAACTCAGTGCCTATTGGCCAAAAGCGGATCCGGGTGACGACCTTTTCGTGAAGCCAATTCGCCACCACGGCGTTCGTGTCGGCGTCCCGAACGGCTTCGTTGATAGCTCCGAGGAGCTGCGCTCGATTAGCGCTTTGCAAATAGGGCAGCAGAAAGTCGGCCAATAACTCGTTGACCGATTTCTTGTCGAATTGCGAGGCAAGAATCATCTTGCCATCTGCCGCTTCGAGATCTGTTCTTACGATACGAACGCGTTTATGTGACGAGTCCTCGAGTGCTATGAGGCAGTCATTTATGGGTATCGCCTTAAAGGTGACTTGGCAACGGGCGGTGACGCCGGCCATTAAGGCATCAATAAGGGTGTCATAAGCTAGGCGAGACTGCTCGCGCTGCGCATTCCCTTGCGTGTATCCGGGAAAACAAAAGAGCGCGATTCCAGTCTTAGGATAGAGGCGGAGAAGGACGTAGTGTCGGAGCGGCTGTACGACTAGCTTCTTCGTATCCGCATCGGTAACTTGCCACTCCCGAACGTCGACCTTGTGTTCGAATGTCGTAACGAAACAATCATCCAACTTGAGATGGTGCACGGCCCTGAAGGCGGTCGGCCCATAGGTGTGTTCCAAATACCGGCCGCTTCGAAATGCGGTTACCGACTTTGCCTCGCCGGAGTATGCAGTCAGGACGCAATGCCTAGTGGGCGTCTGCGCCTCGATGGTCAGCAACGCCCTAGTGACGTCCTTTACAGAGCGGCCTGTTTGAAAAAGAGCGGTCTCGGCTTCAGCGCGCGTGGTTACCGTCGGCGGCTTTCCGCTACTGAGCCGCGCGATCGTGGACCGCAACTGATCTAGCGTGGAAGAGTTAATAAGCGTTTCCACGTAGTCGGCAGTCGCGCCGCGTTGTCGCTTCTTTGGACTTGAGTCCGTTGTCACGAAATCCCTCAGGTGCTGGGCGCGATCATCTTAGCAATGCCTTTTAGCAGCGCGCTTCTCGGATTGTCATGCATCGCTCAGGCGATAAGTCGCAGTTATCACCGGAGAAGCCTTCATCCGGCAGGAAGTGGTAGAGATCGCCTCCCAAATACGTTCCGAACGGCCTCCGATGGAGAGGTGACTGCGCCGGCGTGGAGGACGAGGTGGGTCACATCACGCGTTAGCTGGCGATCTACAGGCTCTCGCCACGCGTAGACACGCATGGTTTTACGACCGCCTCTCACATCGAAAATGTGGATGAGCCCGGCGAAGCCACATTCATCATCCAGCTCCAAGACAACCGGTACAGTCTGCTTGAATGTCGCGGTGCCGCCATATTGGCGTTCCACAGCCCCGACGAAATCAGCAAAGTCGACCGACATGTCTCGGAGCATAAGCAAGCTCCGGAATATTGAAACTGGCCATATGGCCAGGGTGCAGGCATCGTGAGCCGAAGACCCTCCAATTGGGGTATCGACGAATCGGTCCGCAGGGCGCAAATTGTCGGTTAGCTTTCAACAACATTTCTTCACGTCTCTATCGGTTGCGCTTACAAGTTCATGCTGAGATGGCAAGGTAGGTAGGCGTGACGTAGAGTTTGGTATCGCAAAAAGGACGTAGCACCCGGCAATGGGGATGACTTAGAGTCGGGCGGGGGCGGAATCCGCGATTGCAAGGTCGCGGCAGACGTTTGGGGGACAGGCCTTCCGGGGCCTGCAGGTCGGGGGACCTGTGAAGACGATCATTCAGCGAATATTCGCGCTGCTCGCGCTGGCGTGGGCGGGTGCCGTACATGCCGACTCGTCAACCGCCTTCCAGTGGCTTGCGTCGCAGCATCAGGCAAATGGCAGCTACGTTTCGCCTACCGCGCTCGCGACTCCTTATCAGGCGACGGCTGAGACGCTGCGCGTATTGCGGACAAATGGACAAGCTAACGCTAACGCGCTTGGCTTCGTCGAAGCTGAAACCTATAGCGGCACTGAATACGCGAGCAGGAGGATCCTCGCTGAGGCGGAAGCCGGTGTGTCCTTCTCGCTGAATGAGCTGCTGGGACATAGAAATTCTGACGGCGGCTTCGGCGAGCTGAACGGTTACGAAAGCAGCGTTATAGACACGGCTGCCGCTCTTGAGGCGCTGGCCGTTAGCGGCTACTCCGGCGCGGCGGTGAGCGATGCGGTCGCGTATCTGCGAAACAAACAACGCACCGATGGTTCGTGGGCTAGCAGCGATGGGGAACCATCGGTCTATCTCACCGCTCTCGTTGCAAGTTCGCTCAATCTCGTTCGGTCGACATATACCGCAGTTGCCTCGTCCATCTCAGCGGCAAATGCCTACCTGTTGTCGCAACGAGGTAGCAACAATCTTTGGGAAGAACCGTTCCAGTCGGCTCAGGTTGTTCTGGCGCTGTCCGCCACGGGGGCCGATCTATCGACGATCCGACCGAGCGCGGACGCGCTGCAAGCACAACAAACGACCAATGGCAGCTGGGTCAACGATGTCTTCAGTACAGCGCTCGCCCTGCGAGCCTTGACGATTTATGGTGCAAGAGCGGGCGGCGGCGCCGGTGGCGGTTCCGCAGCGGGGCACGTGCGAGCAGCAGGCTCATCGCAGCCGATCGCCAACGCAGCGGTCAGCCTTACAAGCATCGCCGGTCTGAGCGTTCGCACGAACGCCGATGGCTACTTCGTGATCTCCGGATTGCCCGCAGGCAATCACACGCTCACGGTGGAAAAGCCGGGCTTCGCTGCCGCCACGGCTGTCGCGCCGGTTGAGGCCAATCAACTCACCGATGTGGGGACCGTCGTCCTTGCTGCCGACACTCAGCTTGGGGCATTGAACGGTACGGTCCTCGACGCTGACACTCAGCAACCGCTCTCAGGTGTGAGCGTCCAGATTGCCGGCCCGGCTTCGCGTACGGCGAGTAGCGCGGGCGATGGCAGTTTCGAATTTGGAGGACTGCCGGCTGGGTCCTACGCCATCTCGCTTTCCAGAAGCGGCTATTACTCCGTCTCGGGGACGGTTGGAGTCTCGGGGGGGCAAATCACCAACCTCCACCAAGGCATAGTCAGGCAAGGCTCCAATCAAGCAATCGGCCCTGTCACCTTGTCGGGCCATGTCGTCGATGCTCAAACGCACGCAGTGCTCGCGGGCGTCCAGATTCAACTGAGCAATGGATCATCGACGCAGACTGCAGGCGACGGCAGCTTCACGATGCCCGACGTGCCGCGCGGAAGTTACGAACTGCAACTGACTGCGTCGGGTTATGTCATCGCGACGTTCGCTTTGACGATTCCAGCTGGTGCGAGCGGACAGATTGGGACGCTCGGCCTATATACGCAGACGGGGGACACTGCGCCCACCACGCTGACGTTGGTTGGCGACGTCGTTGACGGCATTAACAACAGTGCGATCGGCAGCGCATCGGTGCTCGTCGTAGAGTCGGGCCAAACGGCAACAGCTGGCGCCGATGGACGGTTCATGGTCTCCGGCATCAGCACACTTTCCTTCAGCGTGACTGTTGCAGCAAGCGGCTATCCCTCGCGCACTTTTGTCGTAACCGCCTCCGGCTACGGACAGATCGCCGGCACCTTTCCCTTGACTGCTGGCGGAGACGAAAACGCAACATCGACGACCGTCACTGGCACCGTTACGAACGCGCACGATGGCACTCCTATATCCGGTGCCACGGTAGGTGTATCGAACTCTTCGTTGCAGACGACCACCGGTGCAAATGGCACCTTCCAACTCGCCGGCATCACATCGCTGCAGTTCAAGCTTCTGGTAGGGGCGAGTGGTTTCTCTGGTCGGGAATACCAGATGAGTGTCACGCACCACGGCACGTACGCCGTCGCGGCCGAGCTAAGTCCGCTCGCTTCCTCTGGGCAGGTCCAGATCGAATCGCTGCAACCCTTGCAGGGACCCACGGGAGCAAACACAACGCAACGCTTCGCGGCCCGCGTGACGAACGTGACCAGCACCCAGCAGTCGGGTTTGGTGATCGGCGAGATCCTGGATGCGAACGATCTCACCGTCGCAGCAGTCGTGCCGTTTGCGCCTGGCACGCAGTCGCCCCAATCCGAGTACACGTTTGCTCCAAATGCGCACTACGACCTGGAGATTCCCTGGAAGACGTCTCAGGTCCTTCCAGGAACCTACCGTCTGGTACTGCGCGTGGTTCAGCCTGGTTCTATCAGCCGCACTGTTCCCACGGGCGTCATTCTCGCAGAAGCACAGACGTTCACGCAGGTGCTGAATACCGCCAGCATCGATGGACGCTTCGCGCCGAATCCGCCATTGGCACAAGCCGGACAGACACAACCCGTGCGGCTCGCGGCACTACTCATCAATAACGGCAACGTCCCGCTGAATGGCGAGAGTTACGTGTTGACGATCAAGAAGGCAGACGGTAGCCAAACTCTATTTACCGCTACGGCTACATCGACCGTCATTGGCGTTGCGCAGAACGCTACGCTTGATTTCGGCGAGTGGGTCCCCACTGAAGCCGGCAACCTGTCGGCCGCAATTAAATCTGTCAGCACTACGGTGCTGGGTAGCGTTTCTGGAATGTTATATGTGGGCGACCGTCCCGCAGGCTCATTCAACGTGGACCGCACCAGCGTGCCGCAGGGCACGCAGACCGTCCGTGGCACGTTGCACCTTTCAGGCGTGGACACAACCATCGGCGTCGACGATCCACTCGTGCACGCGATCCGCGTGTCGGTGACCAAAGGCGCCGACTACGCAACGTCGGAGTCCATCGCAATTCATCAGTCACGGCAATGTCTGGGTTGCCATATCCAGGCACAAGCGCAGTACGCGACTGCTTCCTTGGTTGCTCAGAACTTCACCCCAGATCTAGAAGTCGGCGGCGCTGACGCGGCGGAAAGGCTCGGACACGCATCGATGTTCCTGCTGAATACCTTGGCCAGCAGCACCGTAGACGACGGCAGCATCCGCAGCGCCTTCCCACAATGGCCGAACACCCAGGATGGCCATGGGATGTGGTCACTCTCTGAGTGGCGTGACCAGCTTCAGACGTTCCGTGTCCTGTACAAAGCTGCCAAGTCGATGTTCAACCGTCGCAGCACATCCGGTAACGAGACGTACTGGAATTCGGATCACAACATCGATGGGTGGTGGAACGGAACGTATTGGGTTACGCCCACTGCGCAAGCGCTCAAAGCATTTTCGCGCCTGACTGTCACGGCACGGCAGAATGACATTAGCCAAGTCCGAGACTATTCGACCACACGGCTAGCGAGCCTTAGCTCCGGCGGGCCCAATGATGTGGAGGCCGGCAACGACGGAGCGTTGTATGCAGTGACCGGCGACGGTATCAGATCTTATCTGCTGCGTTGGATGCCGGGCGACACATCGACCACCACTGTCGCCATGGATCTGCCTTCGGTTTGTTATGGCGTGGAGGTCCTGCCGTCCGGTGAGATCGACGTAGCCTGCTCGAATCAGGTTGTCAGAATCTTCTCCAACGGCACGCGTCAGAGTATTCCGTTCTCCGGCGATGCTCGTGATATCGAGCAGGGACCCGATGGTTTGCTGTACATCACTGACGCGCCGAGCAATCGAATCTTACGTGGGCCGCCAGAGGGTCCATATACACCCTATGTCAGCGGCGGGCTGCTTAGCCACCCGGTTGGAATCGATTTCGCAGCTGACGGCACAGCGTATGTCGCCAACTACAACGCGTACTCGATCACAAAAATACCCTTCAACGGGACGCCCGTTGAATTCACGAGCGGTCTTGGATACCGACCGCTCTGGGTTTCGGCACAGAGCGACGGCACGCTGTACGTAACGCACGCCCAAGGCACGCAAGCTGGCGAGAACGTAAACGGCGCGCTGTATCACGTTTCCGCAAGTGGATACGCACAGAGAATCCCTGTGGGTGCGCCCGCGCGCGGGCTCGCAATCGTTTCCGGGAACCTCTATGTAGCGACAGAGGCCGACAACGCGATCTGGAAGCTCAACAGTGGTTTGCTTGATACCACCAGCCTTGCCTTGCTGACAGCGGAGATTCCGAGAATCGTGCAGACCTTCCTGGACACGTACCAGGATGGGAACGCCGACAACATCATGCAGGCCATGCGGCTGACGGGCTTGCAGGAAGCGTCTCGCGCAGTGCAGGACACCACGTTTGCGAACCAGATTGATCAAGCGAATGCTTATCTCGACAACCTGCTTCGTAGCAGGCAGAACGCGGACGGCGGCTGGGGCCGCTACGGTGGGACCAGCGACCCATTGGTCACCGCTTTAATCGGCCTGGCGCTCGACTATGCCAATCCGCCGACTAATGATGCTGTCGTCCTGAAGGCCGTTCAATTCTTACTTAATTCGCAAGCAGCCAACGGCTCGTGGCGCACTGACACCATGAGCACGCGGATCGCCGCGACTAGTCTCGTCATGGCTTACCTGCCGCACGCGTTGGCGCACCTCGGCGGGTTGGACGTTTCGGCGAACCTCGCGTTGCCAAGCAATATTCACCTCAGCGCAGCGACGCTCACTCCGACGTCGGCGCTCGTCAACACGGACGGCAGCTCTCGGTACTTCTGGGAGCTACCCGGCGTCACTGAAGACGGTCGGACGATCGAATTCAACCTGACGCTGGACGACATGCTGCCGGACGAGTCGCGGCCAGCCGCGTCGGCCGCGTACATGATCTCGCTGAATTCCTTCGACAGCAGCCAGGTGCGAGTCGATCTGCCGGCGCCGTCCGTGGTCGCGGTAGGCAAGCTGAGCCTAGGAGCGGCAACCGATCAAGAGCTTTATGGTGCGCAATCCACCGTGAACATCAGCAGCACGGTCGCGAACATCGGGCCAGGTGCGGCGGATGGCTCAGTGCATCTTTATATCCGCACGGCCAACTCAGAGCCTGTTGCGGATCTGGGTACAGTCCCATTCACTGATCTCGCAGCATCTGCACAGACTCAACTCCCGACGATTTGGAACACGAGCGACTATCGGGCGGGCCCCTATCAGCTATTTGCCGAACTGCGAGACCAGACTGGTCGCTTGGTTGACGAAGCCTCAGATGCGTTCGAAATTAGTTCTTCGCCAAGCAACGGCCCGGTGGCCGCGCTACGCGTCACGACCGACAAGCAGACTTATAACACCACTGACCGTGTACTGATCGATGTCTTGGCGCAGGATCTGGCGCCGAATCAGTCGATCCCAGGCGCGGTGCTGCATCTGACTGTGACGGCACCGGGCGCGGAAACGGTTCTTAGCCAGGACATCCCACTTGGCGAGCTGGCGCCGGGTGCCGTGGTGGAGCGGGCCCTTGCGCAAACACTCACCGCCGCGCCGCAGGGCACCTACACCGTAAGCGGCGCGCTCCGTGACTCCGTAGGCAATGTTCTGGCGAGCGCGTCCGCGACCTATCTGGTTGCCGAGGACATCTCCCGGTCCATCGCAGGCTCTGTCTCGGTGCAGTATCCAACCCGGGTCCAGGGCGAAGCGGAATCCTGCACCGATACCCTGACTAATCGCGGCACGCAGCCGGTGACGGGACTCTCCGTGCGGCAAACGCTAGTGCGGCTGGATCAAGCCGATCCTGCACCGCTCTCGACGGTAACGCCGGTCAATCTCGGAGCTGGCGCATCGCAAAGTCTGCAGCGCTCGATCAGCACCAATGCGATGGAAGGCGGCGACTACGCGTGTGCGTTGGAATTCCAGCTCCCTAACGAGCAATGGAAGAGCGTCGGGAACGCGGTTTTCCGCGTGACACCGGAACCGTTGTCTCTGAGCGCGGCAGCTGCCACCGATCACCCCGTATACGACACCACCGACCAAGCGACGATTACGCTCTCGGCGCACAGCAATATGGCGTATCGGACTGTCACCGGGGCAAACTTCCACGTCACGATCGCCGCTCCAGGCGGAAGCGTAGTTCTGACGCGCGATCTTTCGGTGCCTGACCTGGCCCCGGGCCAAACGGTTCCGATTTCGACTGAATACGCCTTCAGCAACGCGGTGGAGGGCATATATCTGTTGCATGCCGTGCTGCGCGATAGCGCGGGTGCGACGCTAGCAGCAGCCGACACGCAGTACGAGGTCCGAAAGGCCTTCGCGATCTCTGGATCGGTGTCGGTGCAGCAAGCGACGGTGAGTCAGGGCACGGACAACGTCTGCACCGATACGATCACCAATAGCAGTGTGCATCCGATCACGGCGCTGCCGATTCGCCAATCGCTGGTCCGAACCGACCAGCCGGCGACGATCAGCAGTACTACGAGCACCGTCGACGTGCCTGCGAATAGCAGCATTACGCGCACACGCACGATCCAGACCAGTAGCTTTGACGGCGGCAGCTACAAGTGCGTCCTTGAATTCAACAAGGACGGCTGGCAGCCACTTGGCGAAGCCTCCTTCCAAGTGACGCCGGAGTCCCTGACAGCCACCTCGGGAGTGTCATCCAACAAGACTCTGTATGACGTCAACGACCATGTGTTGCTGACTCTGACGGCGCACAGCACTACGCAGTACCGGACGCTGAAGAATGCGATCCATCACGTCGAGATCAGCAAGCCGGATGGCAGCGATGCGTTCAGCCAGGACGTCAATCTGGCTGACCTTGCTCCTGGGCAGTCGATTGAATCCCTGGTCGACTACAACTTTACGGACGTGCCGGAAGGCACCTACACGGTCCGAGCGCAGCTGAAGGATCAAAGCGGTGCTGTGCTGGCGAGTTCCCAGACGACCTATCAAGTCCGCAAGAGCATCGCGCGTGCGCTCACGGGCATCATCACCGTGCTGCATCAGACAGTGCATAAGCGCGATGCGCAGACCTGCACGGACACGCTGACCAACAGCAGCACGACCGCCCTCTCGGGGCTGCAGGTTCGCCAGACCTTGAAGCGCACCGACGAGCCGCAGACCCTCAGCACGACCGACAGCACGGTAGACGTGCCGGCCAACGGGACCAAGATACAACCACGCAACGGCATCAACACCAACGACATGGCGGTCGGCAGCTATGCCTGTGGCCTGGAGGCTTTCGTCGACAACGAGTGGAAGACGTTGGACACCGCCTTCTTTAGCGTGGTCCCGGCTTGGGTGCAGCTCGGCAGCGGCTTCACGATTGGCGCCCGTGGCCGTCTCTTGGTCCTGATGGACGATCAGGCGACGCGCATTGGCGGCGGAGAGCTCTGCGACAACGGCATCGTCGGTATGCAGCTGGAGGCGGTGTTTGACCCACCCCTTACGCCTGCCGCAGTTGTGAACGTATCGTTGCTGAAGAACGGCCTGCTGCTGGATCTGGAATCCACGAAGATTGCGGCTTTCGACGGCGAGCTCAATGCCCGAATCGGCAGCCAGCACGTCAACGTCACGATCCCATTTGTGTCTGTCGACAATCTGCTCATCAACCTGACGGGTAATAGCCTGCAGGGGACGCTGGGCAGCAACTACAAAATCCTCGTCACGGTGACAGATGTCAGCCGGAGCTTGAGTTTCCAGACCGGCCTAATCGATCTCACCTGTCGCAGCCTCTATGCGATCGGCGGTGCGCTCAACAATGTCTTCAGCATCGTGGGCCTTGGCGATCAGATGACCGGCTCACCCTTCAATCCGAACGAGGATGAGGGCGGCTTGGGTGACGGAGTGGATCTGCACAGCCCAGTGCAGCAGCAAGCGTTCTTGAAGACCGTGCTGGATGGCGAAGGCTGGTCGTACAAGATCGTCACTGATCCGGTGGAGTTTGCCGAAGAGTTTAGAAGCGGCAACTACAGCGCTTATGCACTGCTTTCCGAGTACGCGGTGCTCGACGAGCAGGTGCAGAAGGAGCTCAGAGAGGCAGTGCATCGCGGCGATGGGCTCCTGGTCGCGGGAAGGCACGACATCCGCAACCACATCCTGGACCAGGCACTGGGCATGGCTTTCAAAGGGCATCACCTACAGCCGCAGGGGGCGGAGCTCCTGCAGTCGGAGATCTTTACCCCGGGCCAGGCCTTCTTCGGTCAGACCGGCAACACCCAATGGGTGCAGCGCGTGCGCACGACCGGTGCGACCAAGGACGCCAAGCTGATCACGCCGCCAGGGGTACCTAGCGCAAGCCCGAACGATACGGTGGTCGGCCAGTACATCTATCGCAATGGCAAGAGTGTCACGGCAACCTTCGATCTCTTGGCTGAAGCTGAGCTCGCTGGGACCGCGAGCATCATGGCGGACGTCCTGAAGAAGCCGCTGACGTACATCCATCCGAGCCAGGCGACGCCGAAAGCGGGCAGGGCAGCACCTGTGCGCTTCACGCTTACCAACCAGGGTGTGGCAACGCAAGGCAAGGTGACCTTCCACAGCACTCCGGCGCCAGGCAGTTCCATCATCGCCGCCAGCGCCGGGACGCTCCTTAATGGTCAAGTGACGTGGAACTACACGCTTGCCGTGAACCAGACCAAGACCATCGATCTGTGGGTGAGCCTTCCCAAAGCTCCGCTGCAGGCGACGGTAATCGCTGACGTGCAAAGCCAAGACGGCACCAACTCCTTCGACGAGGGCACCTTTAGTCTCGCCGTAGATGCGCAGGCGCTGCCGGGCCTTGATCAAGCGATCACGGACCTCACGGCCTATGTAGCGAGCCTGCCGACGAACATCCTCGGCCAGCTGCTGGATCCGATTTTCGGCACGCCGCCAGCAAAGAAGGCGCTCACGCATCTGCAAGCCGCCAACGCTGCGCTTGTCAACGGCAATGTGGCCGCAGCCCTACTCGAGCTGACCGCCGCAACCGACGAACTGATGCACGACGCAAGCAATCAGATCCCGCCGATCAGACTCAAGGTGGATCAGGCGATTCTTGAGGTGGGACAGCTGCAGCCGTAGTAACAGAAGAGAAGGCACGGGAGAGTGAGGGCGGATGTCTGCTTCGGCATCAAAGCGGACATCGAGCCGAGCCCAAAGCGGACGTAGAAAAATGAAGCAGTGCGAGAGAGATGAAGCTAAGGGAGTGAAGCGATGTACACGGGGAAATGCATCAAGGCTAGGATCTCGCTGATCAGTTGGTGGCGCGCTGCCAACTGGTCTCAGGGCGCCACGACTGTCACCGCGATCGGATTCTTCCTGTGGGCACAGCTGTGGCCAGCGGCAGCCGGTGCGAAGGAGCTGGCCCAGAAGACGAGACAAGAACATGCAGCAACGGCTGCAAGCCACGAGCCCCTGAACGACGCACTGAAGGCAGTCAAAACAACGCTAAACAACCTCGACACGGCTCTTTCATCGAAGGCCAAGAGTAAGGATGCGAGGGCACTCTCCCAAGGCAGAGCGCAGCTAAAGGCGCTGCGTGGCTCACTCGTCGATGCGGGCAAGGACGTGCTTGCCGACTTCGATCGCGATCTCGAGCACATCAAGCAGCAAAAGCTCTCTAGCATCATCCAGCAGCGTCACGCCGATGCGTTGGCGAAGTTCAAGACCGGCCAGAGGGAGATGCTTGTGCATTTGGATGCGATCGAATCCGCGAAGGACGATGCGGCGCTACAAGCAAAGGTAAAGGAGACGAAGTCCTGGCTCGACGAGCAACAGATCGGACGAAAGCACCAACGCTTCGATCCCAAAAACCTGCCTTTTGGAGCGGCTCAGGACAGCGTGCGGATTCCAGAGGTCAGTGCGAAAGAGTTGAAGGACATCTTCAAGGGATCGAAGGCCAAAAGCCACAGCCACGGCGTGCCCACGAAAGACCGAAAGCGGCAGGTGACGAAGAGGGAGCTCGCGGCGATCATGGAGCGGACGACGCTGGCGAAATACGAAGTGATGAGCCCGAGGCAGTACGCGTCAAGCGGAGCGGGCCTCCTAGGAATCAGTGCCATGACCCCGCCGGGTCCGGAGTACCTGGCGCCCAACGAAGACGTGCAGATCTCGCAAGCGATCCAAGATCTCGCGGCGCAGCTACACCACAATCCGGTCGAGATCTATAACTGGGTCCAGAACAGCATCGAGTTTGTCCCGACGTACGGCTCGATCCAGGGATCTGACGTTACCTTACAAACCTTGAAGGGCAACGCCTTCGACACGAGCTCTCTGCTGATCGCACTACTTCGCGCCTCAAACATCCCGGCGCGGTACGTCTATGGGACAGTTCAAATTCCCACTGACAAGGTCATGAACTGGCTTGGTGCAGTTTCCGTGTCGGACGCTGCTCAGAATTTGCTTGGTCAGGGTGACGTTCCCAATGTCGGCTTGGTCAGCGGAGGACAGGTCGTAGCGATACAAATGGAGCACGTCTGGGTGGAAGCGTTCGTGGACTTCTATCCATCGCGGGGTGCGAACAATCGTGCGCCTGATACGTGGGTGCCGATGGACGCTGCCTTCAAGCAGTACACATACTCGGACGGCATGGACCTTCCGACGAATGTCCCGCTCGATTCATCGGCGATGCTTGACGGCCTGGTAGAAGGTGCATCGTTTGAAACTGAAGGTAGGAGCGTGCGGGGGATTCGCTCGACTTATGCCGCAGAAATCGGGGCTAGCTATCAAGAACAAGTTTCCAACTACGTCGCCGAACACAACAGTTCGCCAACGGCCGGCGAACTATTCGGTGCGAAGAGAGTGCTGGAGCGCAGTCAGGCAGTACTGCCTGCGGGACTGCCGTATCTTGTGACCGCAATTGGATCTCGAGCAGGCCGAATTGTTGACGCCTTGCGCCACTATGTGACGTTTCGGGTGCTGACTGATGACGGCAACGAACTGGTGCTGATCAGACGATCACTCCCGTCTCTCGTCATGAAGAGTGTGTCCCTTTCGTTTCGTCCGACATCGGACGATGACTATTCCGCGCTACGCGGCAGCTTGCCCGAGCCAGAGTCTGTCAACGACTCAACGACCCTGAGTGTTCCCGGCTACCTAGTGCGTATGACCGCCGAGTTTAGGATTGATGGTCAGGTTGTCGCGACCGCGCCGGGCCTCACGATGGGAACCGACCTAATAGGTGAAACTGAGTTTAGTGACACCGCAGAATCGATCTCGCTTAGCCCCGACGTAGTAACCGTTGGCGAGTATCACGAGTTTCTCGTCATTGGCCATGGGGTCAGTCGCAGTTCGGTCGCGAACACAAAAAACCGCCTCGAAAGCGTCTCAGCATCTTTGCAGCAGTTCGAACTCGCCGACAAACACGCGTACCTTGAGCCATTGTTCCACTCCGTCCTTCTCTCCTACTTTCTTCAGAACGAGATCTCGGACGTACTCGCTGCCAAAGCGCAAAGGATCGTTGAATACCGGCTTCCCTCGATTGCAAAAGCGACTACTCGCGCGTCGGTTACCTATAGCCACGGTGTCCCGCGACGGGTAGATCTCGTCGGGCTCGTGACCGACGTAGATCGATTGCAGATCCAAGTACAGGCCGCTAACGCAAGCAAGCAGGACACGACGAATTTCACTATAGCCGCCGGAATTAGAGGCTCGTTCTACGAGGGCAAAGTATTTGAGCACCTTCTTACGCCACCGGATGGTCAGCGGCCAGTGGGTGCAAGCAGCGTATCAGTTATGGCAGCGGCTAACGCCGCGCAGATTCCGGTGCATCTATTTACTCCCGCGAGCGCCGGTGACGTTGCAAGTTTGAATCTTCCGCAGGAAGCAAGAAGTGCCATTGCTACCGGACTTGCGGCAGGAAAAACTGCCATCGCTCCAGAGCAGCAAGTTGTCCTCGGAGACTGGTATGGAGCAGCCTGGATCATTATCGACCCCGAAACCGGTAGCGGTGCCTATCAAGTCTCAGGAGGCTTCGATGGGTTTGATCTCCTTGACGTAAATCTTGCAGGATTTGCGGGGTTTTTCGACGGATACTCCAAGAGCCTTGACCATACTCGAATGTTCCTTCGCGAATCCGAGAGCCTATACCCCAAGTACGTGAAGGCGGTAAAGGCTGCGAACATTTTGGCCAAGGCAGGCTTGATTTACGATCTGGTACAAGTGCTCCGCAACGCGAAAGCAAATGGGCTAGATGGATATCAAATCTTCGGTCAGCTTGCGACCATCCTTTTTGAGTTCGCTGTAGTCAGTTGGCTAACCGCAGCGATCATTGCCGCCGGCGTTGGTGTACTTGGAGCGGGCTTGGGCGTATTGGTGGTCTGTGTGCTTATGGCCGCACTCATGAACGCGTTCAATGCTGTCTACTTCTCTCGTCGTCGAACGGTTGACGATGACCTTCAGCTAGCCTGAGAGCACAGTTTCCTTGACTCGACTGATCTTGCCATTCGCAATCTGGCTATTGGTCATCCCATCCTATTTCCTCGGGGAATGGATCGGAGCGCCAGTAGGTGTCGCACTTTCCCGGCTCGACGCGCCAGACTACTTAAGGAACCCGGTCGTGCTATTCGCTTTGTTCTCGCCAGTGATCGTAGGCATGAATTGGCTTGAAACGACGTACGTTTGGGATCGAGTCGTCTATCGGGGGGATGCGGCGGGGCGGGGTGGCTTTCAAAAGGCCGGTCCGATTACTCTCGGCTTTGCTGTCGGATTCTTGCTGCTTATCAGTGGACCCGGGGGGCTGCTCTCAGCCCTGGAGTGAACATGGCCCACGCCTTACTGTGGTCAAGCTCTGCCTTCTTGCTTTGGATTCTCTGCCAGTTGGTCTTGGCATGGAAGTCGAATACGTGGCCTAGTGTTTCTGGCTCGGTAAAGCTTTCCAAGGTGATAGAGGTCAAGGCGAACAGCAGGACGTTTCATCGGCCGCTGATCGTCTACGAATACGAGGTCGACGGTAGAAGATTCGTGTCGACGCGCATCGGTTTCTTCCTGGCGGCAGCAGGCAAGAGTTGGTCTGCTGACGTAGTGCGGGGACGAGAGATCGGGAGGTCACTCAGGGTCTTCTATTCGCCGATGTTGCCGCGCATTTCAGTCGTGATACCTGGTGTCCAGCAGCTGCCCGCATGGCTATGCGTCGCCGGTGTCGCATTATTGATCGCAATTTGTTCGGCGCTTATCCCATAGAGCGGACCTTGCCGGCGCGACTCACCAGCCCGTGAAGAGGCGCGGACCAACTTCCGCTTATGGCCGTCTCCATTTGGAGCATGACGTATCCGGACCACCGGCTAGGCTGCTAGGTGGCCGTAGGGCGTCGCCCGCACGGCACAGTGCTTGATACGGGCGATGAAGGGCTCGTTGGCTCGTGTGGTGAGCCAGCCACGTGGCAGTCTCCTGGTCAGGCACGCGGCGACACAGAAGGAGGCAGCTATGGCGAGAGCACAATACTTTGTCGTGCTTCATCAAGGGCAGTGGAAGATTTCCCATGAAGGGAAGCATTACGGACCGTATGACACGCAACGCGGCGCGATAAGAGCGGCTGTTGACGCTGCTCACAAGTCGGGTGCTGCAGGACATGATGCGCAAGTGCTCGTTCAAGGGGAGAACAACCAGTTCCGGACTGAGTGGACGTACGGACACGATCCGTATCCGCCCAAGGGATAGACCGCATAACTGTGGCCGAGATCGTGTCCGCTTCTGGCCGGTTATGCGGGGAAACCTCGCATCACGTAAGCGGATGTCCTGGAGGAGTTTGGCGGCATCAGCGCTGAGTGCGCTGCGTCCAATAGTTGGCCTAGGGGGAAGAACATGAAAGGTGCCACCGCTGCGGCCGCGGTTTCGATACTGTTACTTACAGCTTGCGTGAGTACCTACAAAGCGAAGCCCGACACTGTGGCCGTGTTCGATATTCAGAAGCGAGTCGTTGTTTCCTCGAAACGCGGCGGCGCAGACCCAACAGTTACCTGCACTGAGCCGAGTCCTGACGCGATGTCAGCACTTGCCGCGAAGCTTGGGCTTGAGTCTACGGCTTTGCCGCTCGGTCTAGGAGTGGGATATCAGGAAACCGCTGCCTATGTCGGGATGCGCACGGAAAGCATTCAACTGCTAAGAGATCTCGCATATCGCGCCTGCGAAGCCTATAAGAACAAAGCCATCGACGAACTTACGTACGGTTTGCTGATGCGCCGCTACCAGAAGTACACGGTTGTTCTCGTTGCGCTGGAGCGCGTAGCAGATACATACGCCGTTCCCGCTATTACGATCGAGGGCCATGTCGACATTTCGGACTTGCCAAAATACGGATCAGTTCAGAATGGACTCGGCGCGCTGGAGGCACGACTCCAAGATCTGACAGGACCATATTCAGCCGCGGCAAAGGCGCTGTCGGAGGTTGAGCTAAGCAAGTTGCGATCCACTCTGTCGACGGTTGGAGCACTCAAGTCCGACGTCGCTCAGCTCACGGCAAGAGCGGTCGCTGCCGCGAGTCGTAAGGGACACAGAACGGATCTCACCACATCGATCCTGCCGAACCTGGGGAAGGATGGGCCTTCGAAAACTAAGCAACGCGAAAAGCCGGAACAAGGATCCAAGGGCGATCAATCGCCGCGGTCAGCGAGGGATGATCTGACCCCACTAGTGGTTGGGCTTGCCGATACGCTCAATACGATCGTCACAGCGGACGATCTTGGAGAGATCTGTCTTGGGGTCGCAACTTCGTCTTCACTCTTGCCGTTGGATATTAGGTCGATCTGCACTCGTTACTTGACTGCCAAGGTCAAGGTCTTCGAGCGCATAAGCAACGACCCCAACATGTCGCCAGCGCAGGCAAAGAAGTACCTGGACACGTACTCGACAAAGTTCTAGTCGGAGGAGTTCGTTGCTAGCCTCGATTCGACCAATGTCCGCTCCTGGCCGAGCTCGGTGGCCGTGATTGTCTACGGAAGTCTGGACACTTCAGAAGGCGCTAACTCTATGTCGAAAAGCGGAGTCGCGCCGGCCCTTCGAATCGAAGGGCGACAGCACGTCACGGTCGTGGATCAGGGAAAGATGTTGTTTAAAGTTTGGTTCGATCGCTGAACACGTCCGCAATTGGCCGAACCTCCTGAGCTGAGAAGTGCGGATCGCTGAATGGGCAAGAGGTCGAAGAGAAAGAATCGACACAAGCGCGTCGGGCTAGACTTCGATCACGACGTTGTCATATCGGGGATCGGTCAAAATCCCGATGGCTCGCTGACGTTCTTTGGCGCCGATGGCAATCCGCTCAATATCCAGGCGGGATTTGCTGGTGCCGGATATGAGCGAACGAAAGGCCCGAAGACAACCTTTCAGATCCCAGATGCAGGGCAAGCCGTAGCGTCGCAAGCTGCCGCGCTAAAGCGATACGCGCGGATTGTGGGCGCGGATACTAATTCGCGGACCCATGGCGGCGAGACGGGATGCGTAAGCGTTTTCTGCCAGCTAAAAGACCTAACGTGGGAGGGGCAGAAATGGTCGGCCGAAGTGGAGCCGTTGTGGGCTCTTGAATTCCATGAACCGCAAAAAGCATCCGAGCGCATCGGATGGCGCCATCTTCTCGCTTGGGCAGACAAGCTTGGTTGGATTGGGGTTGATAAGAGTCTTCTCATTGTCGTTGACGCCTTTCTCGACGAACTCCATGACATCAATCAGCGGCGCACGCCGGTCATCGACGATTTCATGCTTCCGAACGGCGTGCAGATCGCTTACGCGAGTGCAGATGTTGCCGGTGATTCGCCGTTAAATGGGCTCATGACTCGCTGCGATCGATTTGCGAACGGCGTCCTAGAGCACGTGCTGAAGCCGTCTTCACAGAACCTACCGGCGCTGACGACGGCCGATCGAACGCCGTTCCGTGGCCACAGGTATTGGAAGATAGAGTAGGCTTGGGCGGCATGTCCGCTTCTGGCCGACAGCGGCTATTTGAAGGCAGCTGGCGAACAAAGTAGCGAAGAGCGCGAGAATGTTAAACACAACCCGAAGGTGGATCACCGGAAGACGGCGATTGCCAACTCGCGATCGCAGCCGTTGAGCGACACGTAACCGACTCTACGAATAGGTACTAACGGAGTAGCCAGATGGTTCGCGTTGTATTGTTAGTCGTTGCACTGTTCTCTACGGCAGCATTCGCTGCCCCTACATATGAAAGTGATTCAGCATGGCCTTTCGAACGGCCACCAGTTTCTGAGCTTCGTACTTCGGGCAAGAAGGTCTTTCTTCATTACCAGTTTGCCTTTCCACTCTGGATTCATCGCCCCTTCGACCCGAGCGACGACTACGACTACTACGACCAGCATTGGCTCAATCCCGATGGCGACAACGGCAACACCGGCCCAAACGGAACCGCGGGTCACGGCAGTTTTCTCCGAGAAAGACCACTGCCGTATCTGCATTCGTCGACGCCTGACTGGGTAAGGAAGAATCTGCAGGAGGAAGTTCGGCGCGCTGCCGCGCTGGGTGTGGATGGCTTCGCCGCGATTGTCGAAGCGGAGTCCGGGGCTTACTACCAGTTCGTCTTCGACCTGATGGATGCCGCCGCAGCGGTAGATCCCGGCTTCAAGATCATGCTCGAACCAGACATGGACAATGCATGGACGAGCAATCCAAACAAGCTGGCCACAGTGATCCAGGCGATGGGTGCGCATCCGGCTGCCTACAAGATAGGCACACAGCTGGTCGTCGCTCCTTTCCACGCCGAAAATGTGAGCTACCTGAGGGCGCCTGCCCCGACTCTCGCAGGGTCGTTGAGCGGTATCCCATGTGTACTTGGGACCTGCGTCGGGAGCGTTCTGATCGACATTCTCAACACGCTCTTGGGTGGCGCTGTCCTTAATAACGCGTATGGATCCCAAGCCAGAAGCGCGAGCTGGTGGTCACAGTGGAAACAGTTGATGAGCCTCAAAGGCGTTGACGTTGCCTTGATTCCGATTTTCGCGGAATGGTGGAATCACATCGATAGCTACAAGAACGTCAGCTACGCATACGGCGACTGGGCAACTGGTTCGGGAGTGTCATGCAGTCAGCCGGATTGGCGGAATGCCCCGGCGACGCTTCATCCACTAGGGGTCAAGTGGATGGCACCAGTCCGCTCACAGGATGTTAGACCGAAGACGGGCTCTTATTGGGAAGCACGCAACAGCCAGTGTGCACGGTTGACCTGGGAGAACGCGATCTACGGCGATGCCGATCTAATTGACGTCGTGACTTGGAATGACTATTCCGAAACGACTGAAATGGCCCCCTCTTCAAAGACACAGTACGCCTTCTACGATCTTGCTGCCTACTACGTGACCTGGTTCAAGAAGGGCGCCGCCAATCCTCCTGCAATTACGAAGGATGTGTTGTATTACTTTCATAGAAAGCACTCGAGCGATGCAGTACCGCTTCAGGATTCTCAGCATCAATATGGAGGGCCATTCACTCGGATCGATGGCTGGTCGGGCGATGGCAAGGCCAGCGAGATCGAAGTCGTCGGAATCCTCAAAAGCCCTGGCACGCTCCAGATCGGTTTCGCAGGTGTGCCGGTTGCCTCAAAGCCCGTTGCTGGTGGTATCCAGTCGCTTACGACGCCGTTGACTCTGTCAAGCACAGGAACGCCACAGTTCCGCCTGCTCCGCAATGGAAGCCCTGTCTTGCTGGAAAACACTGATGCAAGCGGGTGGTTTAACAGTGCCGCATCGATCTCGAACAACATTGAGTTCGAGGAATTGATATATCACGCGGGCGGCAATTCCAGAACGTTCGTAAATCCATAGGAGCTGAGCGGTGCTTGATTGGTCCGCTTCTAGCCGGGTGCTGAGAGTCGAAGGCCAACCCAAAATGTGCGCTGCGGGGACGTCATATGGCTGACCGTCCTGATCTCGAATATGTCGGCTTCTGGCCTCGGCTTGGCGCGACGATCATCGATACGCTACTGCTCTGCCTGCTCACCTGGCCGATCGGCATGGCGGTGTATGGCCGCTCGTACTGGACGAGCACGAGCTTGCTCAAGGGTCCAGCCGATTTGCTGATCTCATGGGTGTTTCCGGCTGTCGCAATCATCCTGTACCTGGATCTACAAGCAGGCCACTCCGGGAAAAATGGCGATCTCCGCACTAATCGTCGACGACGTCACCGGCGATAAGCCGAGCGTTGGCCAGCTTATCGGGCGCTATTTCGCGTACTTCATCTCGACGCTACCCTTTGGGTTGGGGTTTTTCTGGGTTGCGTTTGACAGTAAGAAACAAGGCTGGCACGACAAGCTTGCTGGGACGGTCGTCGTGCGGCCCAAGAATCGGCAACCCGCTGCCGTTTCCTTCGAGTGAAGCGGTGAAGTGCGGTCCGTGGTCGAGCAGCTAAGGAGGTGGAGAGAAGATGGGCAGAAAGCGGCCGTCAACAAAGGAGCTCGCAGTGGCTATCGCGGCAGCCGAGCCAGTTCTCAACGCGCGTAGTCGCACGCTCGTTTTCATCAGTCACGACAGTCGCGATGCGGCGCTGGCCGAAGCCTTCGCAAATCTACTGTCTGACGTCAGTGCTGGAACACTCAAATCGTTCCGGGCTTCCGACAAGAAGGGCAACGCCGGCATTGAATTTGGGACGGAGTGGTACAAGGAGATTATGTCGCAGCTAGGTGATGCGACGGACGTGGTTGCGCTGCTTACTCAGCATAGTCTCGACCGCCCATGGATTCTGTACGAAGCGGGGGTCGCGAAGGGCAAGCTGGATACAAACGTCTTGGGGGTCGCTCTCGGAGTTCCGCTTGAGCGGGTCAGTACCGGTCCATTCGGTCAATTTCAAAACTGCGGTGATGACGAAGATTCGTTGACGAAGCTGGTAATTCAACTGCTCAACAGAAATCCGGATGCTTCGCCGAGGGAAGAGGCAGTCCGGATGCAGGTGCGTGTGTTCCTCGATCAGACCAAAAAACTCGTTGCGCCCAAAGGAAAAACGCCGCCGACTCCCGACACTGAGGAAACTAGCTCGGCAAAACTCTTCGAAGAAGTGAAGGCGATGGTCCGTGAGTTGCCTGAGCGAGTCGATGAGCGGGTCCGTGCAGTCGGGAAGAAGTCGTATTTCCGACGACGCCGACTGCACCCAATGATGTTCGAGGAGTTGTTGTTTCACCCTCGCATGCGAGATTCGCACCACGGCCCGGCGGCCGTATGGCTACTGTTCATCAGTGCATTGAAGGATGACCTGCCTTGGTTGTATGAACTTGGGCTGGAGCTCTACCGCGCGCTGAGGACCGGGGACAGTCGAGCGATTTCGGAGGCTCGACACGATCTCATTTCGGTTCTGGAACTCACAACACGTGGTTCATTCGCGCATGAGATGTTGCGTGGGGACGAGGAAGAGACGTATTTCATAGCAAAGCATCTTCCAGAGATGGTCGAACGGTTCCTGTCCGGGACGGTCGTTCGCCGACCGAGAGCTGACAAAGGTAAGGAAGGGAGTAAACCAACGGTATGAGCTTGACGTCCGCTTGTGGCCGTTCGATTGCATCACGGTGTGCTAGGGCAGAACGGGACGGGGTCGTAGGACAAGAAGAGGAACCACGCTGTGGACGCTAACGATTTTATGATCGAGGAATATCGCCAGCTGTACGGCGAGATCAAGAACTACCAAGGCTCTTACACGGGAATCGAGCGTCTGTCGCTAGCAGGTGCAGGGGTCGCATACGGTTTTCTGATCTCGAACCAGGACAAAGTGCCGTCCTGGGGATGGTGGCTTGTCCCAGCGTTGCTGGGGCTCGCATTCGTAAGGTGCTTCTCGTATTACTGGATAATTAACATGAAGCACGCGCCGCACCTTACCAAGATAGAACGCCGATTTTACGGCGACAGCTTCGTTGGATTTCAAGATTCCCTAACGGGTGCCAAGCTGGATCGCAGGATCAACGTTGTAACGTCGTGCGTGCTGTGGTTCCTTCTGATAACCACCTCTTGCGTTGCCTCTTCAGTTTTTAGCCACATGTGCCACGTGGCACCAAAGCCGTGATGGATCCTGTATCGGACGCATGCTTCTGGCCGGCTGAGGTTGCACTGACATTAGTTCCCCATGAAATCATGGTGTGAAGGGCCAAAGGAGATTCTCAGGGCAGCGCACCGTCTAGCCTCAGAGGGCCGCCCTGGGGGAACGCGTATCGCAATGATCCTGATCGATAACGCTGTCGAGGTGATGGCCAAGACATTTTTATCTCTGCCGAAGCGGATTACAGGAGTAAACATCCCTCGCAAGGAGCTGGAAGGGATCTTTGAGAGTTTTCCCGCCGTGATTTCATGCCTAGAAAGGAACAGTGGAGATCGCCTGCAGCACATCGACCTTGGCGAAATTGAGTGGCACCACGCGGTGCGGAACAAGCTCTACCACGATGGAGCAGGTTTGACTGTCGAGAAAGCCAAGACAGATGTGTATTTCGCGCTAGCGAGCGAGTTGTTCAAGGCTCTTTTCGATGACTCCATAGCCGTCGAGCCTACTGATCAAGCGGAGCAGCTGATCGGAACGTTCATGTCTAGATGGGTTGCCCTAGAGAAGGGACTCATCATGTACAGCGAGTTTGTAGGCGAAACGTATGGGCGCACGCCGAACCTAAGGGCCGCGATCGAACTACTCGCAGCAGAAGGAAAAATTCCGTATCCGATCTACGAGGCCGTGGCTTCATTGCAAGACTTGAGAAATGCCGTTGTACACGGCCAGAGAGAGCCGAACAAAGCGATTACCAGCGAAACGCTTTCGATCCTAAAGCAAGTGGACGATTGGCTTAAGGAACAGTGCACCGAGTATCAGGGTGCTGGAACGTAGCACTGGAAACCTTTAAGAGATGTCCGCTTCTGGCCGTTCTCCAAACGGAGGATGACACTGTCTCAAAAACATCGAACGCTCAGATGCTCTCATGCCCCAAGGAGGAGACCATGCTATTTACGACGATGATCCTAGCTGTTTCCTTTGTACTCGCTACATTCATGGCCATCGCGGGATCGGACGAGAGGCTGGTTGATTCCTCGAAGGTCGCGGCGACCGCGGGGACAAAGGAATCCAAAGAGACCAGCCGTCAAAGCGCCAATGAGCGTCCAATGCGAAGTGTCGTGCCAAGCTGGCGGAACGTACAAGCTGGCAGTGTACCGATCAAGCAAAGCCCTACCGTTGTGGTGACTCTGTGAACTGCAGGGGCTGGTGCGCTAGTGATGGATTCAAGTGTTAGAGAGCTGGAACCATATCTGCCCGACAAGACTGCGCCGAGGGTGCAGGCCGCCTTTTCTCTGGCCGGAGTTTGCGATTGTTCGTGTGCGCTGCAGACTCTAGGCTCCGCCACCAATGATCTTGTCCGCTTGTGGCCAAATCGATGAGGCTGTGCCCTTGGAATGAGCGCGACTGTGCCGACAAATCCGCTTCGTGCAATTGCTTCTTGGTATTCGTCGCAACCAAAGGACATCCGACAAGATCTCGGCTTTCTTGTGCTAATGAGCATGCCTGGAACAGACCTTGATTTGACTGGTCTCACCGCTCGAAACCCGGGTGAATTACTCGACGAATGGTTGGTTCGACACGCGGAGCAGTCATCGGCTTACAAGGTTGTGGGGTCCACCTTATCGTTGCGCGCTGCCGTAGAGTTTTTTGTCATGAGAACGCGAGGAACGAGGCAGGGGTGGCGCGAAACGTCCGACAAACTTAAGGCGGCTCGCTCGTACTTCATCTCGGCTGGCCACCCCACGGAGTCTGTGGACCGGATGCTCGAGCAGACGCCGTTTCGCGAGAAGCAATGGCTGAAGGCGTCGGAGGAGTGGCAGCGCCTACGACAAGGTAAGCTCAGCGACGATTCATTGGATGGCTGGCTGGCCGAAACGCGACTACAGCCCCCTTAGCAGTGTCCGCTTCTGGCCGCTTGGGTTTAAGCGTAGGAGTTACGAGTTGGCTTCTGTGCCTCCTTTGGCAGTTCGGCGAATCGTGGATGGTCGACTGCCACCAATCACTCCATGGACATTCTTTGCCGTAAGGATTGCGCCCGCCTACGGGGCCACGAAGCTGGCGATTGGCACCTCGTCGTTTATTTCATTTGGCGAGGGGCACTTTCTCGTTACGAACTTGCACAACGTGACGGGGCGAAGGACGGATACAGGGCTTCCAATCTCACGAACAGGGGGTGTACCAGACCGTCTGCATGCATGGTTCCTGGCCGCTCGCCAACCCGACCCGATGACGGTCGAGTACAACTTGGAGGCTTGGGTCGAGAAGGTATATCCGCTGTACGACGAGCAGAGGCGACCGCGGTGGCTCGTTCACCCAAGGTGGGCAGATGTTGATATCGCTTGTGTACCCTTTGCACCCGCTGGCGGAGCATTTCCCAGCCTTTCGCTCGACAACTACGTACCTCCAGACGATGTCAGAGGCGGGGACCCGATCCATGTTCTGGGTTACCCGTTGGGAATTTCGGCCTATCAACACCTTCCCATCTGGACCAGGGGATCTGTCGCATCGGAGTTCCATCTCGATTTCCGGGAACGGCCCAGATTCCTGATCGACTGCATGACCCGTCCTGGAAATTCCGGATCTCCTGTCGTCGGATATACCGGTCACACTTCTAACGTAAACGGGTTTGGGTACGAATATCAGGTTCCCGAGCTTCGAGTTCTTGGGGTCTACTCAGGACGCATACGGTCTGTTGCCGCCCGGGGCGAGGGAGAGACGTTCGACGAGCTGAGCGAGCGCATTCAAGACTCGGGACTCGGACAAGTGTGGAAGCTAGGCCTAGTACGCGAAATCATAGAGGGAAACGTTTTCGGGAGCGTCGAGAATCCACCTCCAGTGTTCGAGTAGCCGTGGCCACGTCCACCACTGTTATGGGCTTCGCCGTTGATATCTTTGTGCTCAGGGGCCTTGAGCCTGAAAATGTGAATCACGCGATTCACCTTTGGTTCGGCGTCATCGTGGAGGTGTAAGACGGACGGGCTAGGGACATGTCCGCTTCTGGCCGATAGCGGAAGTGAGCCGATAACTCCGAATTATCGCTTCGCGAATAACTGTCGCTTATCGTTCAGACGCGCTCCCGCAGGCCGCCAAGGCAGCCAGGCCAACTAGCTTCTCCAATACCTGCGCAACTGATAAGCAGTTTCGTGACCCCTTGGTCGAAGAGGGACCTCATTTGGAGTATGACTAAGCCCTGCAATAGGGGGAACGTTGGTACTGTAGTTTCGGGAGTACACGATGGCGGATGTTCAGTTGAGACCGGGTGACGTTCGAGGCAGATTCCTTCGGTTCGATGGCCGTCCTGATGGTGAAATGGGTGATCGCAGCAATTCCGGCGAACTCCAGCTTTGAAGGCGCGCAGGTGTTACTCGTACTTGGAGTTCAAGCGGGGTAGGCGTAGCGTGTACTCCGGTATCAGCACAAAGCGGAAGTAATCCCCGGCGACAGGAAGGCGATGGAGCCGGGCGGGGGCGGAATCCGCATTCGTAAGGTTGCGGCAGAGGTTTTGGGGGACAGGCCTTTCCACGGCCTGCAGGTGGGGGAATTGAATGCGCAGGTTGGCTTCCATGCTAGCCGCCGCTGCCACGGTCGCCACCGGGCGAGACGAGCCGGCTTTAACCAAAGCATGTCGTCGTATTTTTGCTGTCGCGGTGATCGGCGCCTATCTCGTACCGCTGTCGGCCTGTAGTCCGGGCCGTGGCTTGCTGATCACTAAAGCCGCCCCGCAACGAGGCGAGCCTGTAACCGCGCCGATAGCTCTCATAGCCGATTCGCAACTTCATGAAAGCCGTGGCACCGCTAGCCGGTGGTGGTCGCGCGCCGGAGACGAGTTCGTTCCGGTGACTATCAGGACAGCCCAGGCAGTAATAGGCGCGCCTGTCCTACTCCAGGAATCGATTGTCCAGGCTAGCGAGTTCGGGATGATCATTCACCTGGGGGATGCGCTTGACGTTTCCTGCTCTTCGGAATGGGACATCTTCGCCGCCGTCATGAGGTCGACTAGCCGGCCTTGGATGTTTGTGCCAGGCAACCACGATGGATTCATCGTGGGCAATTTCTATGCGAGTGACGACAGCCGTTACAACAAGGGCTATTGGATCGAGGTTTGCAATGCAGGCCGGTATTACCCGATACCGGACCACCACCTAGCAAAAGAGCAGGTGTTGAAGAATTACGTTGCATTGCAGCGCGATATTCTTCCGGCTGGGAGAGCTATGGGCAGTGGTGTCTCATGCGATCCCAGAAACCAAACGGACTGCATGCTTTGGGGTGTAGATCTCGCCCGGCCCTGGGCGTCGTACGTCGTGCAAGCGCGTCGCCTGCCAGCGTGGAAGCGACCAACCGACCTGCCGATCTACGTCGTAGCTTTAGATACGTCCAGCTACCAGAAGCAACCCATATTCAGTCCGTTCTCGACGTGGGCAGGGGTAGAGGGTGGGTTTTCGGCGGCGCAACTTGAGGCCGTGGCGAAAATAGTCAGGTGGCTCCCAGCCAATTCGAAGTTTCTGCTCATTGGGCACCACGACCTCCCGCATTGGCCGCAAAGCGAAGACTTGGATCGGGTCTTCAAAGACGCACGATTTCTCAGACTTGTCGTAACAGCACATACGCACAAGGGGTATTGGAGCCAGCAAGTTCGTGGAGGTGTGGAGGTCGTTGAGCTAAATATTGGGTCACTCATTGACGCGCCGACGTATTTCCGCGATTTGTCGATCGAACGGCTGGCGGACGGACGATTTCTTGCCAGGTCGCAACGCATTGTGCTCGACCCAAAATCGCTGCGTTGCACAGAACGCTTGCCCAGTCCGGACGAAATCGATTCGATCGAACGGCAGTCATCCGAAAGTGATCGGCTAGCTAACGTGCCCGCGCTGTTCAGCAAGCCCATTGCACTCGTGAGCGCCGTGGGGCACTGGCTCGCTTTTTGGCAGAGTAAGCATCAGGAGCTTGACCCTCAACTCGCCGCGTTCGCACGGTTGGTTAACTCGCTACCTGACGACGAACCGATGTCGTTGACCTATCGCCTCGGCGATAACCAGCAACGCCTCCTGACATCTAAACAAGCCGTGGTAGGCAAATTGAGGTTTTTGGCAACATGCGACGAGGGTGAAAGCGTCGAATGCTCCGTGCAGGGGAAGGGCCGCATCATGCAGGCAGCTGAACAAATGATGTCCCCATTCGGAGGGGCTACGCTGAGCGCAACCGCTATCGAGCGGCTCAGGCGCGCGCGCTTATGCACGGCGGCGATTGCTGTTTGGGCGTCTACGCCGCAGGAAGTCATCCGAGACATCCTCAAGCAGACTGAAGTTGACGGCTATGTGTTGCCGGCAGCGCCTGACATGCAAAAGGCGAGCGTTCGATAAAGAACAATTAAGGGAGGCATTATGCGATCACATTTTCTGAAGACCACCATTTGCGGAGCGTGCTTGTGCGCAGTTGTCGGGGTCGCATCGGCGAGTGAACCCGGGGCGGGACAACCGAGCTATCCGACGGATCAGGGTCGACTGGACGGGGACAAAGTGCGCTTAAAGGTGAATGTCGAACCTTTTTACGTCTTTGGACAGGAAAATGAAACAAACAATGTTCGTTGGTGCGCGACCGCAGGGTCGGTCGCAAAGGTCTCGCACGACAATGGGCAACAATTAACACTGAGATTTACCCATGTCGCGACTGAGGATGACAAGCCTTTGACAGAAACGCTCAGTGATCGAGCCGCGGGCAGGGCGAAGGCGGTTGCCGTAGACCCTACACGCGACGGAGGCTGTTCGGCGGATCGGCGGGTAGCAGAAGGCATCCAATACTCCGTCGACAAGAAGACGCTACAAGGTTACGACACGAGTTTTTCGGGAGTCGCCTTTGGCGGGCTAGTAGTCCCATTCAAGTTCTATCTCGGCGGCGATAGGAGCATCAAGGCGTCGTCGACTATAGCCCCCTACATTGGCGTCAGACTGCCGTTCTGGTTTGGTATGACCTTTACACCAATCGTATCTGGCGGACTTGCTCTGGTTCCAGTGAGCGGCGAGGGAGATACGCAGACGAAGGCGGCGCTTTCGACCGCCATCGGATTGGTCCTAACGAGTTCGAAGAATCAGTCCTTCAATGCTGGACTCGTTCTGGGCAAGGATTTTCTCAGCAAGAGCGATCGTGGGCTCGACAAAACCGTGGACAAACCGTGGGTGTCATTTTACCTAGGGTACTCAATGTAGACGTCAGCATTACGAGCAAATGGGGGATTGAATGAAAAGGTCTCTGTGCATTCTGCTTCGCATCGCCTTGCGTGTCGGCGTCATGTTTTCTACCGCTACGCTTACCGCATGCGGCGGCGCGAAGCCCATCCTCTCGGACCACAAGGTACCGCCTGCGAAGGCGATCTTTGTGTTCCTTGACGGGACCGGGAACACGGCGGAATCCGATACGAACATACATAAGCTTGCGCAACTCTTGATAAACGATGCACGACATTCGAATGTCGTCATGTGGCACAAGGGTGTCGGTTCAGACGAGAACCGATTTCTAGGCGGCGCGTTGGGGACCGGGATGGAGCGGAGAATGCGTGAGGCGTACGGATTCATTGCACGCAACTACGAGTCTCCGCGAGATAAGGTGTTCATTCTCGGATTCAGTCGAGGCGCCTTTGAGGCTCGTGCTTTGGCAGGTCTAATCTCAAACGCGGGATTGCCAATTCTAGGCTCGCAATCATCGGAAGACGATTACTTCGAGATCGCGAACGACATCATTGACGAGACTAAACAAAGCGCAGATGTCGACTGGTCTGGTTGGTCGCCGGGAAGTGCGCCGCCCATGAAAGGGCGGGTCGAATCTTTGCGGACTATGCGTGGCTACAGTGTGCAATCCGCCGAGATAGCCTTTCTGGGACTATTCGATACTGTCCCAGGTTCGCTATGGAAGTCCGACAATTTCAGAGCTGGTCGGTGCAAAGAGGTCGGTACGACGCGTTACAAACTCGATACGTATCCAACGATAAAGCATATTGCGCATGCCATTTCGCTTGACGAGAAGCGAAATCGCTTTATCTCGCTGCCGATATGCCACGACGACACGTCGACCATATACCCGGGACACAAAACGCGGCTTACAACGACGATCGACGAGAGATACTTCAGTGGAGCGCACTCAGATGTTGGGGGCGGCTACGTGGGGGAAGATGCTCTGTCCGAAATCCCGTTGCGCTGGATGATCGAGCAAGTTCGCGCAGCGGGGTATGACGTTCCGCGCCACCCCGCAGAGGACCACCCAACAAATTCGAGGGCAATGGCACATTGGTCCGTCTCCGACGGAGCGGTCAATCGACTCACAAATAAGGATTGCGAAGATCGACCGTCGGCGCCCGCAGCCCTGATCGATGCGTCAGTTGCCGATCGCGCAGCAAAGGGTATTGCGTGCGTAAAAATAAACGGTGTAGGCAGAATGCTTCCATATCCGTTGACCTGCAACAGCGATGAACAGCGGAAGGAAAACATTGACGCGCTCGAATCGTTTGCCAAGTGCAATGCCGACGGTCAGCCAGCCAGTTGACTGAAGGATGGTCATGCGAAGCGCGGTTTAAAAGGTCCGCTTGAGCTGTAGTTCTGGAGGACGGCTCAGGTACGGATCGGCAAGTATCGCCGGGCTGGGGGATAACAGAATGAAACGACAGGGTCTGATGGCTGCATTGATTTTACTGGTGCCGTTGTCCTCCTGGGGAGGCGAGTGGGGCTCATTCAAAGGCGAGGTAGTCACGAAATGGCTCGGCCCGCGGGATATGGTGCTTCTCCAGGAGTTCCAGGTACTCGGGCCCAGACGGTATCCACTGGATCGCGCCAAAGGGATCGATCGTAAATGGCGCGTCGATACCTCAACTTGCATGGTCGATTATCGGAGGTCCGTACGAGGGCGATTATCGAGCGGCATCGGTAATACACGACGTCGCATGTGAACAGAAAGTGCGGGCATGGCGCGACGTGCATAGAGCGTTCTATACAGCGATGCGCGCCTCGAACGTTGATAGCCTCAAGGCAAAGATTATGTACGGAGCGGTCTATCACTTCGGACCGCGCTGGGGGACCCTGCAGGTCGTCCCGCTGCCTCCATTCCGTCCAGATCAGCGCGAGAGTCAGTTGGCCGTCGTGCGGTCATCGGCTGGTCCAAACACCGAAGTCGTCATCGCAGATGAGGGGAAGATCACGGTCCAGAACATGAGCACGCTTCCTTTCCCGATCCCTATAGTCCAAGGGGCGATAGCAGAGGTCCGCGCGACTCAGCCCGCGCAATCTGAGATGGCGTTTGAGAGGCTGGCCGAAGAAATTGAGCGGACAAACCCTTCGCTGGCAGAAATCGAAGCAATGTCGGTGCCTGGTCAGTGACGATCCTGGCTGCGGGCTCAATATCAGGCCGCCGGTAGTAACCAGGGCGCGTGCGTCTCATCGGCGGGGCGGTCACTTTATTCCACGGCACCACCAAAGCATTAACTGACCTTGGGTCCAATTGCCTACTACAGCGACGCGGTCGCTGCGGTTCATTCGGAACGTGACTCCGCGGGTGAATAAGAGCGGTGTACGTCGCCAACTCTCTGTTGCGCCATGACGGCTTTGTCAAACGGAGTCATGGGCAGCAGAATCCCTAGTTATCACACCTCCGGCCTACGGTTTGTCTTAGCCCAAGGCGCACCGCTACCCCCCCCCTGAGTAGGCGTAACATTCACCCTTTACGAAGCCGGTGAATGCGAAATATGTCAGACAAATCGTTTGTTGACCTGGTAAAGAAACATGCCAGCGAATCCGCCGCTGTTCAGATTGATTGGACAGCTCGGAAGAACGCTTGGATTGAGGCTCTGCGGGACCTTTTCGATGAAATACGAGGTTGGCTTCAGCTGCTCATCGTTGATGGGACTGTGCAAATCCAGAATGAAGAGGTGCACCTCACCGAGCAATTTATCGGCTCCTACCAAGCACCGGTAATGAAGATTTGGGTAGGAGGTTTGCCAAAGGCGTCAGTGCGACCTAAGGGCACGCTAATTGTGGGGGGCTTGGGGCGCGTTGACGTGGAAGGTCCCCGTGGAGTTTCGACTCTCATACTGCTGACAAAGGACCAAAGCCTTCTGAGCCACGAACAAATCAAGCAAGCGAAGTGGTACGTCGTTGGCAAGGACAAGAAGCCACTACCCCTGGACGAATCAGCCTTTCAGCAAGTCTTTTTGTCGACTAGCGGCATCAGGTGATCCTAGATAGCCGCGAATACATGCCAGTCCAGGCCTGCCTGGACTGGATGGAAGCCTGCCGTGAGGGATTGATCCGCGAAAAATTCGAAGCACTGCAGCACTTCGTTCAAGGGCAAGCATTGGCGGACCGCTACGCTTACTTCACAGAGCGTGACTTCGACGTTTTCTTCTCTAATGCCGAAGACGAACTGCAGCTATCGACCTATCTCTCCATCGTCGCATCTTGCGAGTCTCGCCTAAGGAGTGATGCTCGACAAAGACGCTTGGACGCGAGCAATACCATTGGACAAAAGCTCAAACTCTTGTTTGACGCTTTTGATCCCGAGTGGAAGATACCGTTCGGCGAAGACGGCATTCTTGATGCTTGGAAAGAGGCGGTTCAGGCGGACCTTCCGAAAGACGAGTGGAATCGGTATGTGTCCGCAATTGGAGCCCTCAAGCCCTGCATCTCCATACGGCATTGGATTGCGCACGGCAGATACTGGGCGATTGAATCTCTGCAAGTCATCGGCGTCATAGACGAACTAGTGCGGAGAGTCACAAGACTTTTCGAGCGGCTGAACGAATACGTTGCAAGACAAAACCTGGAGTCTGTTGGTTGAGAGGGCAATCAGAGTCACGAATAACCGCTGGTTATTACCCCCTTCGCGGCTGCCGGTTTCAAGCAACCAAGTTGATGGCTGTAGGCCCAACTCATTTACTCTGGTGAGGGGAGTGGCGCATTTGGCGAGCCTGCGCCGCCTTAGAATGCGGGGCCAGAGCTTCTGGTGGTTGTGGGAGCAGCAATGGCGGTTCTCAAGATCGCATGTGTCAGGAGCGCGCAAGAGGTTCCCCCATTCTGCACTGTGATTGTCTTTCCCGAAGGAGCCGAACGTCTTGACCTTCAACAGGCGAGCATCGCATGGCCCACAGCGGTTGTTGTCGGCGCCTTCGCCGATCGTGGGTACAGCCGGGGGGTGCTGCTGCGGCGTGGTCGCTTGCTTGTCAGCTATCTGAAGGTTCTGTCGGATGGGAGAACGCATGGATCCGGAAATGCGGAGCAGATGCCGGTGTTCGAAGACGCGGCAATCTGCGTTGGTCTTGTTGTTTGCATGGATGTGGACCACGTAAAGTTCGCGGCGGCCATTCGCGCGCGGGTACTATCGAGCCCCGCTCCGATAAAGGTGCTGTGCATACCTGCAGACATGGGAGATTATTGGTTCTCCGGCGACATGCAATACACGCAATTTGCCGGGATGCACGTCGCTTTGTGCAACAACACAACCACGCACCTAAATCGATACAAAAGCTTCGTGACCGACACCGGCGGCAGGAAGGCCGCCGTTCAACGAGACGTCGAGCCTGTGACGTTGGTCCCCAATGGCCGCCCGGAAATAGTGGCCAGACATCGCGCTAACGGTTCGAGCTACCCGAGATAACATCCGATGGATATCAAGGTCGAGGCTAAGCCCGATTTCCTGAGATCGCTGTCAGCCGCTACGCCCGTTGCCGCCGTTTGCGAGCTCATCTGGAACGCCTTCGATGCGAAGGCGCAGCAGGTTAAGGTCGTTTTGGATTCGAACAATCTAGGAGGCGTTGATGCAATCCGCGTTGTCGACGATGGCGATGGCATCGCTTGGAACAGACTGCAGAGCCTGTTCGGCGGCCTCGGCGACTCCTGGAAGGCAAAGTCTGGTCGGTACAACGGGCGGGCGCTTCACGGTAAAAACGGAAAGGGACGCTTCAAGGTATTCGCCCTCGGCGAGATGGTCGAGTGGACCACCACGTATCAGGATGGCGGCAAGGCGAAGACCTATTCGATTACAGGACGAGCGAACCAGCTCACTGGGTTCAATGCTTCTCAACCGCGCGACGCAGAGACGTCGGAGTCGGGAACGGCAGTCATTGTTCGCAATGTGCCGAATAACTTTCCATCCCTGACCTCCGACGACGCGCATATCGAGTTCACAAAGCTTTTTGCAGCGTACCTGACTGAATATCCCGGGCTGACGCTGATCTTTAACGGGACGCGCATTGATCCAAAAACGGTCCAAACGCACAGAGAAGACTTTCCGCTAGGCGAAATCCCGCTGCCAAGTGGGAAGAACGTGCCTGTGTCGATGACGATCATCGAGTGGTCAGTTCCAACGGAGCGTGCTTTCCAGCTTTGCGATTCCGCGGGTGTCGCTTTGCATGAGATCGGGATTGGTCCGCAGATTAAGGCCCCGGGCTACAACTTCACGGTATACGTAAAAACTGATCTGTTCCGCGAGCTTGACGCGACCGGAGCACTCGCATTGGGTGAAATGAACGGCGACGTAGCGGACATCATCCGTTCCGTAAAGGGCCGAGTAAAGGATCATTTCAAGCGCCGGGCTGATCAGCGCCGAAGCGAGACTATCGAACGCTGGAAAAAAGAGAACATTTATCCCTACGAGGAAAAGGCTCAGGTGGGAGCCTCAGAGCAAGTCGAGCGTCAGGTCTTCGACATCCTCGCGGTGAACGTCGAGGATCACCTGCCGTCTTTCGAGGAGGCGCCCACGACTTCTAAGAGGTTCACGTTTCTCCTTCTGGCTCAAGCTATCCGCGAGAACCCTGAGTCCGTTCGCATAATCATCGATCAGGTGCTGAATCTAAAAAAGGATGACCAGGACGACTTGGCCAGACTGCTTCAGAAGACCACGCTGTCGAAAATTATCTCGTCCGCTACGCTAGTCGCGGGCCGCCTCAACTTTGTAGAGGCGCTGAACGACCTGCTGTTCCACAAAGGGTCCAAGAAGCTGCTGCTCGAACGAGATCAGCTCCATAAAGCACTAGAGACTGAGGCGTGGATATTTAAGGAAGACTTCAATCTAGCTGGCTCGGAAAAGACCTTGGAAGATGCGCTTCGCATCCACCTTGACCGCCTTGGCAGCCGTTCGGACGACCTTGAACCGGTGCGTCGGGAGGGAGATAAGGGGGGACGGATCGATCTGATGCTATCCCGAGCGATACGGCCTACCCAAGGCACCCACGAATATCTTGTGGTCGAACTCAAACGTGCGAGCACGAAGATTACTTCCGAAGTCTTGTCACAGATAGAAAGTTACGCGATTGCCGTCGCGAAAGATGCGCGCTTCCACCAGAAGCGCACGAAGTGGACCTTCTTGGTCGTTGCAAACGAAATGGACGACCACGCGCAACTGAAGGCTCGCCAGAAAGACAGGCCTGAGGGGCTGGTTTTCGACAACGATTCGCTGAATGTCACTGTGTGGGCAAAGTCATGGGCGGAGATCCTTAACGACGCGCGTGCGCGCTTGCAGTTCTTCAGTCAGCAACTCGACTACCAAGCAGATTCCGACAGCGAGCTGGCATATCTGAGGAAGGCGCACGCCAAGTACATTCCCGACAATCTTGCAGAAACGGCAACCCGGGCTGACTAAGTAACATCAATGTGACTTCGCCGCTCGTTCATCGAGTGAGTAAATGTCGGTTCGAGCGCGGTAGCCGTTCGAGCGTCAAGAACGGGCTGGCAGCTGGCCAAGCGGTACGAAACAGAACTTCATTTCTGGTCCAAAAAAGCCGGCGTCACCCGGCATAGTTACCAGTTATCAGCCGAGGGGGCGGATTAAGTAGGCGCCCCGGGCAGAGCGTGGGTAGTCAGCTTTGTTTCCGAAGCGGACGTCTGACACGAACCTTTGCGCGTCGGCTAAGCGATCAGAAGCGGTCATCGGTCCAAACGGACGTGCTGCTCGACGCCCGAGCTTGATTGAACCTTAGTCGACGCTTCACACGCAACCGCTTGGGAATTCCACTCTACTCTGTACACTTCGGCCCATGCCGTCAGGGATTCTTCCTCCTGTAGTCCCCTCAGACCCAGCCCGTCAGGCGGTTGCGTCACTGGATGGTTACGCGTATCAGATATGGCGCACCGTCCTGGAGTGGCTACTCCTAAAGGACGCTGCCGAACTAGAGCTTGAGGGAAACGAAGATATCGACCTGCTGCGTCCGGGTATCGCGACCTCGGTGCAGGTCAAGAATACTGCTGGGTCAGGCGGTATCACCTTACGCTCCGGCGATGTGGTCGACGCCATCAACAACTTCTGGAGGGCGCGGGCGAAGAATCCCAGTATTGACCTGTCCGTACGCTTTCTGAGCACCTCAGGATCGACTTTCGAGAAGGAGCGGCCCTTCGGAGCTCTGCACGGGCTCCAAGTCTGGCGGGCCGCGCAGCGCAGGCTACAGCCGGAGACTGACCTCGAGGCGACCGTTCAGATTCGGGCTTTCCTCACGTTACTGCCGAGTATCGATACGGACCTGAAGTCGTGGCTTAATCAAAGCCAGCCCCAAGTCGTCTTGACGGATCTTCTGTGCAAGATCCACTGGGATCTCGACGCGGAATCGACCGAGGACGTCAAGACGATCATCGACCGGCAATTAGTCTTGCTGGGCGAGCGATGGGGTGTTTTCCCCGGCGACGCGAAGAAGGTCAGAGGTCGACTCCTCGAAACTGCCCTCGCCAAGGCAACCGACAAAAGCGATCGACGCCTTCGCCGATCCGACCTTCTTGAGATCTTCCAGGAAGAAGTCGCAGTGGTTGTGCCCAAGCGCATGTCTGAGCTGGTGCGGGCCGGAGCCACGCTTCCCACAAATTACCCGTCGCCTGATCTGCCCGCAACCACAGTTCTGCAGGCACTACGCCGACGACAGGTGGGCACACCGAGCACGTTTCTACCGCGCCGAGCAGCTTCGCAACGTATTCAACAGATCGCGGCGACGCGCGGATTCGCATATGTGAATGGTTCGAGTGGGTTGGGCAAGTCGACGCTCATCCAACTCGCTGTGTCACGCTCTTCATCGATCTTCTGGCTGGACCTTCGAGGATTCAAGGGGCCGGTAGCGGCTTTGTTGAGACTGGCACTGGACGAAATCCTCAAAGAGGAGCCCGCGACGTGCGTCGTGCTGGACGATTTAACGTTCACGGGTGACTCCCGGCCATTGCAAGCCGCTCTCCAGCTTATCTACTCCACCGTTGTGCCACGTGGTGGGCTCTTGCTGGCGAGTGGCAGCGGAGGCCTCCCTCAAGGGCTGCTTAATATGTTGTCGCTAGACAATACGTGTCTAGTTGAGGCGCCGCGCTTGGATTCTGCGGAGGTCGACGAGCTCCTGTTGCTAAACGGCCTAGGAGATGAAAAGCGTCGCGAAGCGTGGACCAAGGTGATCTACGCGCACACGGGGGGACACCCGCAACTTGTCTATGCACGTGTTGCCGGTCTCAAGCAACGCGGGTTCCCCGATCTTGAAGCTGAGGATGTATTGAAAGAGCCGAAGGAGGTTCGGGACACAAAACAGGAATGGCAAAATATCGTAATGGAGCTTCCTCAAGGTGATCGAGAACTGCTCTACCGCCTGAGTCTTACAACGTCGCGCTTCCGCAAAGCGGTTGTATTCGCTCTCGCGAAACAGACACCGGCGATCAATGAATGCGGGAATGTGTTCGCACGACTAGTAGGCCCGTGGATCGAGAGGGTTGGTGACGATCAGTATCGAGTCTCTCCTCTAGTTCAGAACGCTGGCGGCGAGGCGCACGGGAGCGAATGGGCAGCGCAGATGCACGTGGCGTGTGCTCGTGCCCTTTTCAGCAAGAAGATCGCACCGGACGAAGCGTCAGCGATCTTGCTTCACGCAATCGTTGGCAAGGACGAGAAGAGCTTGTTCCGAATGAGTGCGGGACTGGTCATGTCTGGGAGTGTCCCGAAAGGCGTGTCGGGTTGGCTTGGTTGGTTTGTGCACGTCGACCCTAGTTCCATCGTGAGCAAGCGGTCTGGTCGTGTCATGGTTCGCTTGGCGCAGTTGCTCATAGCCGCCGATCGAGGTCCCAAAGAAGCGGCAGCCGCAGTCGCCAGACTAGACGGAGAGAGCAGGCTTTCGTCCCACCCAAGCGACGAAGACAGGATCTCCAGGCTAATGGCACTGGGCAAGTTGCTCATGATGGCCGACGTGCCGCTCACGCCCGAGCAAATAGTCACCTTCGTCGTAGAAATTGTCACGCTGGCTCCCGATACGGCAGCGATCGCGAAGCGTTTCAATCGACCCCCTAAAGAGTCCGCAGGCATTGATCAAGCCTTCAGTTCAGTCTGGCTTTTGGCACTTGCGATGCAGCCGCGGATTTCTAACGGCGGAGAATTCCTTGCCTTGCTGAAGGCAGTTGCTGGCGTCGACGTCTCCAGGCGGGCAAAGGTCTTGGGTCGGTTCTTGGACGACGTTTCAGCGACACAACACTTCGTCAATCATGTCTGGCTGACCGAATGGAAGTCAGGGCAGCCAGACTGGGCTTCGCTAGTAGCTAATCTTGAGGAGAGCTTGCGGCTGGCCAGCCACATGGGCGCATACGGCTTAGAAGTCGCTTTGGCAACTGTCATCGTGCGAACAAGAAACGAAAACCTCAAGGAGCACCTTCAGGCACGCCAGCGTGCCGAACAATTCATCGAGAAGCTGGATGGCCATCCGCATCTCGTTGATGCCCTAGCCGATACGTATGACTGGACTGGTGACTACGAATCAGCCAAGAAGCTGAGGCTTTCTGCCGTCGAAAAGTGGCCTACCAGCGAGATGGATCCGCTCGCTCCCATTACAGGTCGCCGAAAGGCAGCGATCTCTTCCATAAAAGCAGGCGACCACGACGTTGCTTCAAAGCTGCTCGCTGGAGCGGCGAGCCAAACGCGGCAGCAAGATCGTTCGTTGCGTACCGGGCTGCTGATCGATGCGGGGTATGAAGCCATTCAAGCGTCTCAATTGGAGACTGGTATCGATCTGCTGTGGCAGGGGCTGCGAGAGCTGAAACAGATCCCCAACACCCCGGGTCAGCCGGCAAGCTTTCGAGTGCACAAGATCGCGGGGCACGTACTGTTGGTGTTGGCCCAAAGAGCGGAAGGTTTTCGGCCAACAGGGGCATACAACGATGTAGTCCCCCCTGCATGTTGCAGCGACGTCGACGTTCAGACCGAGATGCTTAAGCTTCGAGCGACGCCGTTCGAAGGATCCGAGTTGAACCTTTGCCGGTTCTGCGTGCGGAGCTCGCAGATGTCCCCATCAGTTACCCAAGCGTTGGAACGACTGCGCTCGACCGATCTGACTCTGTTTCGATGTATGGCGGCTAATGCCGAGCTGGACGTTACAACTAGATCTGATAGGTGGGTTGATGTCCCGGTTCGTGCCCTTGCCTTCGTGAGAGTCGCGCGGCGAACCAAAGAGCTTGCGGCAGACGCTTGGCACCGAAGCGTACCAAGCGAGGATCGGACTGCGAGCTGGGATCTGCCGCTCTTTCAAACGCTCGTGGCCTCGAGCCTAGTCATGCTCAGTGAGGTTCATCAACCCTCTGAGGTCGTTGACAAGTGGGTCAAGACGTTTGTCGACCCACAGTTCTCCAACGAAGCTCGCGAGTGGATTGAACGCGTGCGAGTCATGATGGCTAAGCCCTTGGCCGATCGCATTGCCCAAGATCGCAAGCCGCTTTCTTGGATCGATATCGTGTTCCTGGAATTGAGTGTCGCTAAGGATCCGGACGCAAGTACACAAGCCGTGCTTCGAGCGCACGTCTACATGGTTTACGTGCTCCTAAAACGGGATCTGCGCGCTGAGGCGGGCCGCGTTCTTTCCGGCGAGATTGCCACCTATTGGTTGCAGCGCGCGGAGAATGCATTCGAGTTAGTAAGTCCTCGAATCTCACAGCCCGCACTGCGAGAAGCATGTGCCTCCGAGGACGCGCCCCAGCAGAAGCTGGCAAAGGTACTCTTAGCTGCCAGTTTCGCCGTCGGCCTCACGCTGCCAACCTATATGGCGATGATATTCGTGCGCGCGGCGCAGGGCGAGGTTGAGAAGCCTGTTGAATCAGCGGAGTGATGTACTCAATCGGCGAAGTTGTTTGGCCGGATCATCAAAGATCGCGTCCGCCAAGAAGTGCGGCCGAGCAGACACTCTTCGTGCTGAGTCAGGAAGGCGTCCTGTCCGTCACGAAGATCCGCGGGCGCACCCAAATGGCCGACGGTAGTTCGTGGAATCCGCGCGGCTCGGTTTCACGAAACGATCACCCGTAGAAAGTCAGCCCGATCTGCTTGGTAAGTGTTCGCCAGGAAAGTAATCGTGGCCATAGATGCTTTTGCGCACGTCGGTGGATTTCACCGCTTCAGCCAACGCTTCAAAAGACGCTATTAATTCGCGAGCGGAGAACCCCTGGCCCTCGATATGAAACCTGATGTCCTTGTTTGCACTGTCGACCTCCGACACAGACGCTTCGGGTCCGATCGGAGCTGGATTGCCTGACAGCTCCAACTTCGCAAACGGTACGCGCAGCCTTACAACCTGACCTTTCAGAGTGCGGACACGCTGAGCAAAATCGTCTGAAAAGCACGCACGCTTCTTCAACAAGGTGCGCAGGATTTCGAATGCCCCTAGAACCCAAAGCCAAAAAAAACTATAGCTTCGGCTGAAGCCATCCATCTTGACAGTGTCGCCATCGATGCAAGCGTCTAGTTCCACGCGGACCTCTCGACCCATGTTCACAATTGTCAGAACGTGGAAATGGGTATAGGGCGAGAACCGCATTAGCGGAGCACACTCGGACATTTCTGTAACTGGATAGATGTTCATGGCAAGGCAGCGTCGGTCGTAAGTGCATGCATATCGCACCGTAACACCGATCAGGCCATTGCCTGCAATCCGTCCAGAAGGAGTCAGTGCAACGCTCAGCCTAGCCTGCTACGGGGTGGTTGCCGACGTCAGAGCAAGGAGCCGGAGTTCGCTGCTGGCTAACAACGCTCCGGGCATTCACAATCACGAGTTGTCTCTGGCCCGATTCGCAGGTCTGGCGATAACGAGCAAAACATGGCGCTCGGGCATACTTTCTCTCCCCCGGTAACGTCAATCGAGCCTTCATGCCCAATATTGCTGCGCTTCTAAAGGATGAGATCACGCGGCTTTCCAATCGAGCAGTGCGCCGACAACTAGCACCAGTTCGATCAAAGTCAGCCACTCAACGGCGGACCATCGCTGCTCTCCGCAAGCAGGTCGCAGCGCTGGAACGGGACGTAAAGGCGCTCCGTCGCTCTACCTTTAAACCGCCGGTGGTCAATGCGGGCCAGGGCACGACAGGCCGATTCGTTGCAAAGGGACTGGTGTCGATGCGCAAACGGCTCGGATTGAGCGCGTCCGAGCTTGGGACGCTACTTAGTGTAAGTGCTCTCTCCGTATACAACTGGGAGCATAAGAAGACTAGGCCTCGGTCCAATGTTCAGGGTGCGATTGCCGCATTGCGCAGTATTGGCAAGCGAGAGGCTAGGGCGCGTCTGCAAGCACTCGGCGCACCGAAGGAAGGCGGCAGCGCTAGAAGTACCCGCGAGGCCAAGAAGCGCGTCGCCAAGCCTGCATCGAAGTAAGGCGATAACGCGTGGTTATCGTCGGCGACGACGTTTCAGTAGCTCGGTCGGGACTCGGCGTTACCTCTTTGCTTGTAACTGCGCTTTGATCGATTCGACTAATTTGGAGGGATCGCAGCCCTTCGGCAGATACTGCCTTATGGTGACGGTACGACCTGACGGGTCCGCACTGACAATTCGAGAGTCCGTCAGGTCCGGATTGATTACCTGTTGATCTCGCAAGCGTGCAATGTTCAACATCGCCAGGTTTCGAGGATCCGGAAATGGCATTCTGAGGTGGGCTCTGCCATCAGACCAAAACGAAACGAAGAACACCGCCTCGAACGTCAGTGGCGAGCCGAGCTGGAGGCAGTGCGCCAAAGTCAGGAGAACCTCTTCGGCAACATAGAAAGCGTCGTCCGTAACGTAGATCAGCAGGAAGACGGGACGATAACCACGGGCAGCGTAAATGGAGTGTTTCTTTCGTATCAAGTTCTCGAGTATCTCGGTCATCTCTCCTACTGTGAAGACCCGGCGCGCGCCGCGGTAAGGGCCTGTCAAAGGGGCTAGCTCCGTGACTTCAACGAAGGCGGGTTTGTCGTTCCACGTGACGTCGAAGTCGGGACCGTTCTCATGGGGGTGCCGCCCCAGCAGTGTGAACTGGTAGGGCACGTACTGTAGCTGCGAAAGCAGCCCGTTGACCGCCACAAGTTCGGCATCCTCCTTGATGGACGGAAACTTGAAGATCTCGAGAGGCATAACGATCGGCAAGCCGTCGCTGGTTTGCGAAACGCGACGGCCAGTGATCGTGCCCGTCGGGCGCGCGGGACGTTTACTCTTCGGCATGCACTATTATCGCGCGGCCTGCAGGTATGGGCATCCTGTTCTTGGAAGTACGACTCTTTGCGGCGGCGGCTGCACCTCTTACCAAGTAGTGTTGGGAGTCTCACGACTGCAAAATAGCCCCGGTCACGAATATCCCGTAGTTATCAGGAGCGAGGCAGGGTCGAAAGCACATCTGCGCGGTCCAGCACCGCTCGCAAGCTGGTGTCGGTGACGTGCGTATAGAGTTCGGTTGTCGATATGCTTTGGTGGCCCAGCAGCCGCTGAACGAATCTGATGTCGACGCCTTGCTCGATCAGAAGCGTCGCGGCCGTATGCCGCAGCATGTGTGGCGTCACGCGGCGACCGATGCGGCTTGCCGCGACTAGTCTGTGCAACTCCCTGCGGAAGATCGATGCCGTCAGAGGTGTGCCGTCGCTTTGGATGAGAAGGGGGTCGCTCGCTGCCACACCTCGCCTTGCTTCCACCACCTTAGCGGCTGCCTGGGCGACGGTAGGTACCGACCAGATAGACGACCCGCTCCCGGTTGCCTTTCCCGTGAATTCGGATCCGCTTCGTTTCCAGTCCGATGTCTGCCAGTGTGATTGAGCAGAGTTCTGAGATGCGAACGCCGGTAGATGCCATGATCAGAATGCCGCAGTAAATATTTAGGGCATCACGCCGTTCGGTCGTTGTGCCCATGCGCAGGTGGCGGCCGCTAACGTGTAACAGCTCCGACAACTCTGAGCGAGTGATCGTCCTTGGCAGCGTACGTGGCACACGCACTCTCAACCGATAGTCGGCGACGGGGTTTCGGCGGATCAGCCGGTTCGAGCGTGCCCAGGCAAAGAAAAGCAGAAGGGTCCGATACCGTCTTCGGGCGGTCGCCGGACTTAGCCGTCGGACGCCCTGAAGGGACTGAACGTAATCCTCGAGCTCTGGGCGCGTTATTGAGTCGGCTTGTCGTCGGGATCCGAGGCAGCGTAGGAGATCGCGCAGGTCCTGCTTATAGGCGCGAGCTGTATTTTCGGAGAGAGACCTGGAGTAGCGACAATGCGCGACGAACTGCTCAGCGACCCTGCTGAGGGCAGGTGACTGCTTTTGCCGCATTGGTTAAGGAGCGCTGCGCGCCTTTCATGACTGCCGGCCCGCTACTAAGAAGTGCATGACCCGGATCATCGCCAGTGAATCCAAGCCGCAGTAGCTGAGCATGCGCTGACGCAGTTGCTGACGGCGTTCAGGGGCTGTCGCCGCAGTGATCGCTTCGATGTACGCGGTCTGCGCTCCCACTCCATTCCTGACCTCTTCGAGTTCGTCGTAGTTGAGGTCTTCTGCAACGATCGGCAGCAGCGCTTTGATCGACCAGCTACCCATCATGGCTGGGTGGTAGTAGGCATCCTGCACAACTGGCAGCAGGTCAACGAGTCGTTCGCAAAGCCGTTCAATGTTGGCGGCAAGATCCGGCAGCACATTAGCCATGCTCCTCAAGATGGTCCGTTCAAATCCGCTGTAGACGATCACCGGACCCACCGTGGCAACGATCGTTAGGAGCTGTTCAATACAGTCTCTCGCCGGGTTGTCGCCCGATAGGTTTAAGAACTCTTCATGTTCCAGGGCACCCTCCTGGCGTTCGATGTGGATAGACCACTGGAAGGGCACCTGTTGAAACGGACGCATCCCAGCCCAAATCGGCACGGCGAAGTTAATTGTTTCGAAGTCCAGGTAGAAACGTGGGTATCCGAGCGCCCGCAGGGGCTGGATGGCCTGCTCATCGAAGAACGGTTTGCCGCTCGACGTCGCGTCCCAGATCTTAAGATGGCTCGGGGTAGCCAATTCTTCGCGCGGAAGTTGGCGAATATCTACATACCCCCGGCTTGCGAACGCCTTCGCGCGCTTTTTACTCAAGCGCGGCAATACGCTCAATGGGTATTCGGTACTTGGCTTGTTGCAGTGATCGAAGAACGGACAAGCATATGGCTCACTGCAGTGATCACCGGGTGCGACATCAGGCTCCGCCCCATTTAGCGTTGCCTTTGCGTCCTGAATCCATGAAATAACGGCTTCGGCCATGGCAGCGACGTTGGCGGAGACATCGACCTCCTTTAGAAGTCCGCGGTAATTCTCATCACCCTCGTAGCGAAACGACGTATTTATGTGCGCAACCGACATTGAGGTGAGATTTACTCCGGCCTGCCGCATCACGTGGGCCTGGATCGCGCAATCTTCTATGTAGTAGTCCTTCACCTCTGACGAACCCTTGACCTCGATGGCCTGTGCTCCAGCAGGTGTCACGCGGAGTACGTCGGCCATGACCAACACGCCATCAGCCGCGAAGGTTGCCTCGAAAAGGGTGGCGGTGTCCGATGCAGCCAGCCGGCTCTGAGTTGCATCCAGCTGTGCCGCGAGATCAAGCGTCTCGCCAGGCTGAAGGAGCTCCCCAGGGCCGAATATGTGTCGAGCGACACCGCCTACCGCCCTGCCGCGGGCCAGGCTACTGTGCGTTGTGTCCTCGACCTGCATGAGCTCCGGGCGGTGGGTTTCAAGCCACAATCTTTTCGCGCATTGCCGGAATGCGAGCAGTTTGCGCTTGGAGAGCATCAGGTTTCGATGTCCTACTTCCGCGGGTCGTGGTCGAGCGACATGCGTCGGCAGCTAGTCCTGAACATCGTCGCCCGGCTTGGCCGCCACATCGTTTCCGCCGCGCAATTCGACAACCGTCTTGATGATCTGGCTACCAAGCTGGCGCGTCGTAAACGCGTTTCCGCTCGAGTTGAGGATGCTGAGATTCAACAGCTGCGCCAGTTTGCGCAATCCCGGTAGCACCGGCGTGACTGTCTGACCCCCGAAGGTCAGTTCGATGCTGCCGGTCTCAAGCTCCTTCACCACGTAACCCTCATAAGCGACCTCCGTGACGGACTTGATGTCCGTTCGCGCCTGGGAGTCCTTTCGCAGCCGCGAGAGCGCAATGATCCGCTTGCTGCCCATTGGGGTCATCAGGGCCAGGGCCTCTGAAACCGGGGCGTCCAAGAGCGTTTCTACTTGCATCTCCTCAGTATTGATTCGAAGAACCAGGACGCGATCGACCAAATTGAGCGAATTGGCGTTGAAGGCCACGTGTCGGCCTCCTGCGGTGGTGGCGGTCGTCTTGACTGAAATACGCTCGCCATCCTTGCTTACGACGTCATAGCCCTTCTGGTTCACGTGCACGGCCATCTGGCCGTTGGTGATCAGGGCGGCGTACAGCTCTCCGATGCGGCCACACAGATGCGGAAGCTCTGTAGGTCACTGCGCCCCATTCCATTTCTCGTTCCAGCCAGCCCAACGCCTGCCCGAGCGATTGGATGAGCTGCATCTGGGTGAAGGCCATCGCACTCCCCTGGGTTGTGACGGCCCCATACAGGCTCTTTAGCGGCCCAAGATCAACTTGCCAGGCCGCCTGGTGTATGGCTGACCAATATATTGTGAAGACGCTTCGATACTGCGGCCCTACCGTCTCCCCGTCAACCGGGGCGTCGGGTGGAAGCACAACGGGTTTTTGGAGCGGTCTTGCGAGAGCTACGGCTGGGAAAAGGCCTCTCGCAGGAGAAGCTTGCCTTCGAAGCCGATATTCAGCGCAACTACGTTTCGCTACTTGAGCGCGGCCACTCTGCGGTGAGCCTCAAGATCCTGTTTCGTCTTGCGGCCGTACTCGATGTGGTTCCATCGGAGATACTCAAGCAGGTCGAGGCCCACATGCGCCGCGATAGCCGGCGCACGCGGGGTTGATGGCCTAGCCGCCCAGTGACATCACGGTGATCGTGTTGCCGTTTTCCCGAGCGTTGATCCAGCACAAGGCCTGAGAGGTCGAATCGACCTGGTCGTCGTGCTTGCCGTAAGGAAAATTGAGCAACTCTTCGGTGTAGCTGGCAAGCCAAGGGGCCTCCAATGGCAGAAGGACATCGCCGCGCTGGATCCGCGACGTCTGCCCATACATGCGTGTCACCTTGTCCTGTGTAGGCTGCCAGCCCTCGACGCCAGCCATGCCCTCGTATTCCAGCTGCTGGATTAGAGCCGAACCGGAGCCGGTGTCCTCAACGATCACAATATCGGCCTGGAGTTGATCGTATAGGCGCCGGACGGCGGCCTTCAGATCCGGAAAAATGAGCCGCTCACGAAACACATTTAGCAAATGCAGCTTTCCGCCCGCAAGGCCCCAGGTTGTGCAGACGCTGTAGTCGTTGAGCTGATCGACCTTGGTGGCGGTGTCCCAGCTCTGGAAGACCAGGTCGTAGTTGCGTGACCGATTCTCGTAGTTGCGGATCCAAGCTTTCTTGATCATGCCTCCGCCAGGCGGAACGGGAGCTTGCTGGTATTGGCCGGCGAAAATGTAGTCGCCGACCCGCGCGTGGATTTTCTCCAAGGTCTCGGCAGACTCTCGGTCAGGGTGCAGAACGTCCTCTTTGCGCCGCCGGACCGCGACGATCTCGGGTCGCAAGGGAAGTCGGTACGTAAACTCCTGGTCCTCCGTGGCAATTGCCGGGAACGAGAGGACCTTCCAGGGGCCCTGCTTCTGGACGTGTGCGACGAGATCGTCCAGGTGCAGTCGCTGCATGACGATGATGATCACGCCATCCTTCTGGCTGTTCAGCCGACTTGCCAGGGTGCTGTCGAACCAGCTGTTCACCTTCTTTCGCGCAATGTCGTTCATCGCATCTTCCGGCTTGAGCGGATCGTCGATGATGATCACGTCGGCGCCACGGCCCGTGAGTGCGCCCTCGATCGAGGTCGCCAGTCGGTATCCCCCATTTGTGGTGTGGAAGTCGTTGATCGCCTGCTTATTCGTTGATAGTCGCGTCCGAAACATGAACCGGTACCAGGCGCTCTGCATGATGGAGCGGGAATCGATAGCCAGCTTGCTCGCCAGGTCCTGTCCATAGCTCACGCAGATGACCTGCTCGTGCGGCTTATGGCCCAGCCAGAACGCTGGCAGGGCGATCGACGCGCAGTGTGACTTCAGGCTCCTCGGCGGCACATTGATGATCAGCCTTTTTGTGTCGCCAAGCAGGCAGTCCTCCAGCGCGCTCGCGATGACGTCGATATGCCAGTTGGGTTGAAACTGCGTGCCCGAATTGAGCTGCATAAAGCTCTGGTGGATGAAGGCGAACAAATCGTCGCGCAGCAGTGCGCCAAACTCCTTCAGGGTTACATTCGGATTCATGACGGCTTCTCCTGGTACTTGTGAAATTTTGCGAGGAGCAGCTTGAGAACCTCCTGCTGCGACTCGGTGATGGGCTTGTCGGGATCAGCCGGGGTACCGATGGCGGCCCACAAGGCCAACGCGTCGGCCACGGCTCGCAACTTGCCGGACAAGCCGCTGTTGATCAGTTGCTTGACCAGTGCTTCGCCCTTGCTGATCGACTTTCGCTTGCCGTTCTCGGTGATCGGGATCTTCGCCGCGAGCTCGTTCTCGACGATCGTTTGAAGGTTGAGCGAGCCCGCCGGCCGTCCCTTGGGGTTACCCGATACGCCCTTCATGAATTGACCACTCTTGGGTGGCTTGCGGAAGCCAACTTCATAGTCGGGGCCGCCGGACCCCCGCTTAAATCTCCTAGCCACGGGTCACCTCCGCTTCGACTTGGTTGAACGTGCGGCTGGATTCCGCGTGGATGGCCTCATCGCCCGTGAACGCCTGCCAACGCCTGATCGCGGTGTCGACGTAGAGGGGATCCAGCTCTATCCCGTGGCAGATGCGCCCAGTGCGCTGGGCAGCCATCAGGGTCGTGCCACTGCCGAGGAACGGGTCCAGGACTATCTGTCCTCGTGAGGTAACATCAAGAATCGCGTCGGCGACCAGCTGTACCGGCTTCACCGTCGGGTGCAGGGCCAGCAACTTGCCTTCCTCGCTGGTGCGACCAAACGCCGCCGGGCTGGTGTATCGCCAAACGTTGGTGCGGTTGCGGCCGTGCTTTCCGAGCTGGATGTTGTTGCGATGCGACGCCCTACCGTTCTTGTAGACGAACACGAACTCTGTTTGATTTCTGTACATCGATCCCATCCCTCCGGAGTCCTTCACCCACACGCAGATGTTCTTCAGCTCCGTGTAGATGCCCTGTGTCGCCTGCATCAGTTCGAGGGCATGTCTCCAGTCCATGAAGATGAAGTGGATCGAACCCTCGCGGCTGTGGTCGCGCAGGTGGCCCAGGATCTTGCTCAGGAAAGCGGTGAACTCGGCGCGGTCCATCTCACCAACTGCCATCGCGAATTCGCGGTGCTTAATCGCGCCGTTGCCAGTGATGCTCTTAACGGCCAGGTTGTAGGGCGGGTCTGTGACAACCGCCACAGCTCGCTGGCCTGCCATCAACTCCACGTAGTTGGAGCCGCTTAGCGCATCAGCACACAGCAGGCGGTGCTTGCCGAGCAGCCACACATCGCCGAGGGCAGAGACAGGTCGGCCGCCAAGCGCAGGGACGTCGTCGGCAGCGTCGGGCTTTGAGCCCACGTCCTGGCCGATGCAAAGGTCGATCTCGCCCATGTCGAAGCCCGTCAGCTCGATCTCGAATGTCGGATCGGCAGCCAGGATCTCGATGAACTGGTCCCGCAGCAGGTTCTGGTCCCAGGTCGCGTTCTCGGCGAGCTTGTTGTCCGCTACCTGGAACGCCTTGATCTGCGCCGGGCTCAAGTGGTCTACCTGAATCACCGGGACGCTATCCATCCCGAGGTTGCGCGCGGCCCGGATCCGGCCGTGCCCGGCGAGTGGTCGACCTTCTTTGGTAGCCAGCACCGGAACCAGGAACCCGAACGCCTGCATGCTGCGCTGGATCTGGCGGATCTGGTGCGGGCTGTGGGCGCGCGGATTCTGCGGGTCTGGCTTCAGCCGCTCGATCGGCCACATCTCACACTTCAAGGGCGCGAAAACATCAAAAACGGAACGTGGAGGGGTAGGTAGCTTGGGTCTGGTTGTCATGTCGTTTCCTCTTTACGAGGCCTGCCGGGAGGGGCAGGACATGACAAGGAAGTCTAGGCATCGGCGCCAAACGATAAAGGCCCGCTTTACGGGCCCAGCAGCCCGCTGTTTAGCCCCCCTTTTTTGTTAGAAGTTTTTCCGAACGATTCAGTTGCGTAAGGAGCTTGGGTAGCTCGCGTTTGTTGAAGGCGCGAATTTCGCGCTCGCTCGCGCCAGCGGGAAAAAAAATGCGGCGCAACGCTTGCGATCTGGTGATGTTGCATTCTTCTTCCAGCCGCTGAACCTGCACAAGTAGGGCGCGCTTTTCCTCGAGCGATTGCTTAGGAGGACGTCCGCGCGGTCGGAGCTCTACAGCGCGCGGTCTGGGAATCCGACCGCGAGGCAAGGGCAGAAGGCGAAGCAGGAAGGCTTCGAAGGCGGCTATCCACTTGTGCTGATAACGGTCTAGGTACAACTGGTACTGACTTGGGCTGAGCAATCTATATTGCTTTGGGACATACCAGGGAAACCCGTACGAGCGGTACTGGCGGCCATCAAGCTTCCAGATTTCATCTGTCGGGAGATGGCCCCATTCGCCGTAGGTCCCGTCGGCAGTCAGCCGGCGGCGCAGACCGAGCCGCTGTAGCCCCGTCTTAACGGGCGGCAAATCGTAGTCGAGCAATGCTCTGCTCAGTAACAATCTCCGGCGAGCCTGATCGTCCAGCCTAGAGCTCGAGAACTGGGCCACGTCTGGTGACATTACCGACTCCGAAGGTTGCTGGAAAAGTGCGCCGCGCAATTGTTTAGAACACGAGTGAGTGCAAGTGACAAGGCCTTCACCGATGTACCTCAGCGACGCGTGGTCGTGACCAAGAGTCTGCAAGTGCTCGCCCATGAAGTTCTTTTCTCGTTGGACACGCTGCACAAGATTATTTTCGGCGGGAAGGCCGAAAGTCTTCCCTGGGCGCATGGCGGCCTAGGCCGTATGTTGCTACGCAACGTGGCGACATCGTTCGTGGACTGGCTTTCGGGCCGCAGTAGAGCGTGTATGTGCACTAACGGGGCAGCCGCCCCAGTCGGAGTACATCAATGCGCACATACGTTATCCGCGAAAATCAGATCGCCGTTCTGCATGCCGCCCCCAAAGATCCAGTCGCTGGCGCCGTCGTGGTCCAGTCCATCAAAGATATCGACGCACGTCGATTCACGACCGATCGTCTCGTTCAGCTCTGCAACGCTCTGCTGGGTGCGGGCAGCGTCAAGCGGTTTGCGTCACGCAAGGCTGCAGTGAAGCGCTTCTGGGCTGAGCTGCAAAAAGCACCCGGCGGCAACCCGCGACGCACGCACTCTAAGCAGGCACAGGTGATCGCGCTCCTCAAGCGGGCCGGTGGGGCAGGTATTGAAGAAATGACACTGGCGACCGGCTGGCAGAAGCACACGGTTCGCGGGTTGATGTCCGGCGCCTTGAAGAAGCGGCTCGGCCTTGCGATCAAATCCGAGCGCGCCGAGAAGGGAATGGTCTATCGGATCGCATCGTGAGGAGATGCGCTCGTGTCGGCCAGCAGCTGCGGGCGCTTCGCGGCTTGCCTCTGACCGCGCTTAGGCGGCGCTACCGAGTTGTGTACGGAAGGCCGGTTCCGCCGGCCCCGGATGAGACCCTTCTTCGACAGGCTCTTGCGAGCAGACTGGAACAACGCATCGGTGCGCGCCTTCGATCGAAGATGATGGAGGCCGTCGCCGCCGCCGAGGTGATCGTCACCGTTCTCGCCACGACTGACGAGGCGCGGGTGTTGGTGAAGGAATGGCGCGGCAAGGTTCACGTGATCACGGTCGTAGCAGACGCTGTCCTGTACCGTGAGCAGCACTTCCGGTCCCTGTCGGAAGTTGCGCGCGTCATAACCGGGCGCCGAACCGACGGCCCTGTCTTTTTCGGGCTGGATGCGTGCCGTGCGCAACAGAGGGGGCAGCCATGGTCCTGATCAGCCGCGATCAGCAGGAGAGCCTGGATCGAGCCCTCGACGCGGTCGCGCAGCTTGACCGTCATGCGCTAATCGGTGAGTGGCAGAAGCACTATGGCCGTCCGCCACCAGCCAAGTTTCCGCGTCATCTGCTGCTGCTCGGAGTCGGCTACAAGTTGCAGGAGGCAGTGTTTGGCGGGCTCAAGCCACAGGTTCGCCGACGACTTCAGTACCTCGGGGCTAACCCGGATGCCGCGTTGGCGTCGCGTAACAGCGCACCTTCCCCGGGAACCGTGCTGATCCGTGAGTGGCGCGGCAAGCGCCACATCGTGACGGTGTGCGAGGGTGGGGTGACCTACCAGGGACAAACCCATCGCTCGCTGACCGAGGTCGCCCGCCTTATCTCAGGGACCCATCAGTCAGGGCCGGTGTTTTTTGGCCTGCGCAGAGGCGCAGCATGACTCAGGGGCTTTCGAAACGTTGCGCCGTCTACACGCGCAAGTCGTCCGAGGAGGGGCTTGAGCAAGGGTTTAATTCGTTGCATGCCCAGCGGGAGGCTTGCGAGGCTTTTATCAAAAGCCAAGTCGGTGAGGGATGGAAGTTGCTCCGGGACGCTTACGACGACGGCGGGATTTCGGGTGGGACGATGGAGCGCCCTGCGTTGCAGAAACTGCTGCAGGACATCCGCGATGGAAGAGTCGACATCGTGGTCGTTTACAAGGTCGATCGGTTGACCAGATCGCTGGCTGACTTCGCCAAGATGGTGGAGGTCTTCGACAGCAAGGGCGTGTCGTTCGTGGCTGTGACTCAGCAGTTCAACACGACCTCGTCGATGGGTCGCCTAACGTTGAATGTGTTGTTGTCGTTCGCACAGTTCGAGAGAGAAGTTACCGGCGAGCGCATCCGCGACAAGATTGCGGCATCGAAGGCAAAGGGCATATGGATGGGCGGGTCGATCCCGCTGGGCTATGACGCGGTGGACCGAGCGTTGGTAGTGAACGAAGCCGAAGCACGTACCGTGCGAGAGATCTACGAACGCTACGTGCGTCTGAAGAACGTGCGACTTTTGCAGCTTGAACTTGAGAGAGATGGGATCCGATCCAAGAGCCGTCTTACGGCAGCAGGCCGGAAGATTGAGGGCCAGAGTTTTTGGAAGGGGCCCCTGTACAAGATCCTGACCAACCCGCTATACATCGGACAGATTCGCCACAAGGACAAGCGATACCCTGGTCAACACCAAGCGATCATCGACGAGCCCTTGTGGGAGGCAGTGCAAGACACCTTGCTTGGCGCCGGAGCGAAGCCGCGCGGCACAAGGCGCGTTACCGATCCGAGCCCCTTGTCGGGCAAGATTCTGGACGATGCCGGCGATGCATTAGCTCCCTCGCATGCAAAGAACCATGGACGTCGCTATAGGTACTACGTCTCGCCCCAATGCGGCACCGAGACCAAACGGCGATGGCGGCTTCCCGCAGCTGAGCTGGAGCGAGTAGTGCTGGCGGTGGCTCGGAAGGCGCTACTGAATGAAAAAGGGATCGCGCTGGCTGCTGAATGCCGAGAGATCCCCGGGCCACAAATCCGCGAGCTCTTGAGGGTTTGCGCCAAAGCGGCCGAAGGCTCTCCGCCGGAGATTTACGCATCCATTGAAAAAGCCATCGTTGCGGATCGAGAGATCAATGTCCGCATACTGGTTCAATGGGGCGAAGTAACGGTGCCGGTGGAACAAGCTGTGGCGATGCACACCCGTCGCCGAGGTATCGAAGCTCGTCTTGTCTTGAACCAGAGCCCCACAACACGCGCTGATCCGGCGATCGCCAAGGCACTCGGACGCGCGCACGCGTGGTTTGATTTATTGGTCAATGGCAAAGCACATACGATGCAGGGCCTCGGACGAGAACAGGGTCTCGCGCAGTCCTATGTAAGTCGCCACATCAAGCTCGCGTTTCTCGCTCCTGACGTCATCGAGGCTCTGCTTGATGGAGTGCAGCCGGTGGACCTGACAGCGGAAACTCTGGTCAACCGGATGGACGTCCCCATCAGGTGGCAACAGCAGCGCGAGCTGATCGAAGGCTCGCCGGCACGGACATTGGCTACGGCAGTGCGCTAGTCGAAAACTCAGCAGTACTTGCCCAGGCTCACTGTTTTCGGCCCTTCCTTCGGATCTCCAGCCCGGCGTGATCGATCAGTCTCAAGCATCGTTCAGCGCCGTCGCGCGCACGTGTGGTTTCCGCTTGCCACTGCGCCAGTTCATCGGCGAGGCGCGCCACGAGCTCGCTGCGCTTTCCAATCGGAGTGCGTTGTCGCGGTTGGCGCTTCTCTTCCAGTACCCGAACGATCGCAGCAGCTTTCGTCATTGCCTCCTTCTTTCGGAAGTGCCCAGGCCCGTCGCGGAAGTAGCGCTCGGCGCGCCCGCGCCCTGTCTCCTCGAAGGACACCGGATCGATGATCGCGGCGATGCGTTCGATAAGAGAGGGTGGTTGACTCATCGGGATGACGGCGGTCGCTGACTACTGTATATTTATACACTAGTCGTAGTTAGAGCAATACCATGGGCCTCGATGCCGACCCGTTGATCTGACAGACGCGTTACCGGTCCAAGAATGGATGACCGCGCTTACTCCAACCCCGGGACAAACCGACCGCGGTGCTATTTGGCGGCACCATCGTCGTCTACTGGCAGGAAGCCGGTCGCTGGGTCGCGCGCGAGTTTGGTCGGCCCGCCTTGTTTCCTATGTCTGACGACTTGCTGGCTGTCATCGAGGCAGACCAAAGGCGGGCGCGCGAGAAGTTATTGGAATGAGTAGCGGTGTAGCCTCCAAAGCCCACCGCCCGCTTAGGACACAGAGAGAAAGGTCGCGAAAGGTCGCTGGCCGCTAGCCGCCCTACATCTCTGGTGGGGTTTCAAACGCAAAACCCCGCGACTTGGCGGGGTTTTGGACCGGAAGTCGTTATGGGAGGACGACTTCCGGACTACTTGGCGGAGAGCGAGGGATTCGAACCCTCGATGGGAGATAAAGCCCATACACCCTTAGCAGGGGTGCGCCTTCGTCCACTCGGCCAGCTCTCCGGGACTTGGGACGCGCATTGTAAAGGAGCACGCATCGCAACGGGCGCAGGTATAAAGCGGTCTGGAGGGCCAACCAGGGACTGCTCATGGCGCGATCACCGCTGTTTTCGCTGCTCCAGCGCGCGGCGCTGACCGCGCAGGCCGCGCGCAAGGCCACCGAGCCCGCCGACGAGTTCGTCGACCGGGTCCAGGAGCGACGGTCCGACGTCAGCCGCCGTCGCTTCCTCTCCATCGCCGGCGGTGCCGCGTCGGCGCTCGCCCTCGACGGATGCGGGCTGCGCCATCTGGCGGGCGGGTCTGACGCCGAGGTCGTCGTCATCGGTGCCGGCATCGCCGGTGTCACTGCCGCTTACCGCCTGCGCCGCGCCGGCGTGCGCGTGCAGGTGTACCAGGCGCAGGACCGCATCGGTGGACGCATGCTCAGCCTGCGGGACTACTTCCCCGATGGCCAGGTGATCGAGCTGGGCGGCGAGCTCATCGACACGCCGCACACGCAGGTCCGCGCGCTCGCTGCCGAGCTCGGCATCACGCTCGACGACCTGTCGACCGACGATCCGTCGCTGCGCGCGGAGATCTGGCATTTCAACGGACGCAGCTACTCCGAGGCGGAGATCGTGCGCGCGTTCATGCCGGTGGCGGCCGCGATCGAGCGCGACCTTTCCAAGCTCGGCACCGACGACGTGACGTATCTCACGCCCGGCCGCGCGGCCGCGTTCGATCGCATCACCATCACCGAGTGGCTGCACGCCAACCACGTCGACGACTGGCTCGCGGCCATGATCGACCTCGCTTACACCACCGAGATGGGCCTGGAGAGCGAGGAGCAGTCCGCGCTGAACCTGCTCACGCTCATCGGCACCGAGAAGGACAAGTTTGCGATCTACGGCGGCAGCGACGAGCGCTATCACGTCCGCGGCGGCAACGACTTGATCGTGCGCCGGCTCGCGGAGCGCATCGCCGGCTCCATCGAGCTCGGGTCGGCGCTGGAGGCGGTCGGCATCGCCAGCGACGGCTCGTTCCGCGTGGCGATCCGCCGCGAGGGCGCGACGCGCGAGGTGCGCGCCTCGCACGTGGTGCTGGCGCTGCCGGTGACGATGCTGCGCGAGGTCAGCCTCAACGTGCCGATGCCCAAGATCAAGGAGCGCGCGATCCGCGACCTGCGGTACGGCACCAACGCCAAGCTGATGGTCGGCTTCAATGAACGCGTCTGGCGCACGCGCCATCAATCCAACGGCAGCACCTACAGCGACCTGCCGTATCAGACGACGTGGGAGACGACGCGCCTGCAGCCGGGCAAGGGCGGCGTGCTCACCAACTTCGTCGGCGGGCGTCATGGGCTGGCGCTCGGCGAGAAGACGCCGCGCTTCCAGGCCGACAAGCTCGCGCGCGAGCTCGACGCGGTGTTCCCCGGCGCGGCCGCGGCGCGCGCCAGTGCGAAAGAGGCGCGATTCCACTGGCCGTCGAATCGCTGGGTGCGCGGCAGCTACCTGTGCCTGACGCCGGGACAATGGACCACGCTGCGCGGCGTCATCGGCGAGAGCGTCGGCCGGCTCTACTTCGCCGGCGAGCACTGCTCGATGGAGAATCAGGGCTTCATGGAAGGCGGCTGCGAGACCGGCGCGATGGCGGCAGCAGAGATCCTGCGCTCCATCACCGGCAGCTCGATCCGCGACGGCGTCGCGGCCGAGCGCATGACGGTCCAGCGCGCCGCGGTGGGCTGACGCTCGACGAACTGGGCCCGATCGGCATCGGCGATCGCGATGCGGATGCGGTTGCCTGCCCTGAAGGTATGCGACATCGGCAGCAGCGTGATCGCAAGGTCCATCGTCTCGTCTGGCTTCACGCTGAGCGCGTCCGCGCGCCGATGCGAGAGGCGATGGCTCGCGCGCAGCTCACCTTCGGTCACGTAGTTCACCTGGCCATCGGCGGTGACCTCCTCGAGGTAGACGATCACGTCGGCATCTGGATCGCTCGTCGACAGGAACACGTGCGCGACTGGATCGCCGGTGACTTCGAGATCTGTCGCTAGCGGCGCGCTGGTGTAGGTCAGGAGCTTCGCGTCGGCCTGGGCGCGATCCGGATAGAACACCGCCGACGGTCCCATCGTCGCGCGCCAGCGATTGCCGGCGCCGGAGTCGGCGCTGCCGTCGCCGGTGAATTCGTCGGTTCCTGATTCGATCGACGCGTCCGTCGTCAGCACGCCGTTTCCATCGAAGTGCCACGCGCGCACGCGGCTGTCCAGCGGCGGCCACTGATCCGCGCTGTGCCACTGGCTGGAGCCGGTGGTGAAGTAACGGATCGGCGGCGCCGAGGAGAACCCTGCGTCGACGCCTTTGAGCACGGAATCGAAGAAGCGCAGCTTCTCGGCTGGCATGTCGAACGCCGACGGTGTCGCCGCGCGTACGCCGGGCGCGTAGTAGAAGCGCGCGCCGTGGTTCCAGGGTCCGATCAGCAGGCGCTTATGCGGCGAGGTGGAGTTCTGGAAGCGCCGCAGCGCGCCCAGCGTGTATCCCGAGTCGTACCAGCCGGTGATCCCGTAGAGCGGCACGTTGGCGGCATCGATCTCCTTCTGGAAGTGCCAGAGGCTCGAGGCGTCCAACGCGACGCCCTGCGCGGCATCATCGGTGTAGTGCACTTGCTGCGCCAGCTCGCCGACGTTGAGATTCCCGGCGTGCTGCGCAATCGCCGCGCGCAGCTGCGAGCGATCGGTGTCGCCGTCGACCGGGCAGGGACCCAGCACCGGCGAGGCTTCGCTCGTCGATGCGCGATCCAGCTCGCTGATGAGATCGGACCAGGACCTGCGCGAACGTGCTGCGGATGCCGCCGGGGAACAGGATCTCGGTGTAGAAGTCGTAGCCCGAGAACGTCGGCGAAACGGCCTTCACCGCCGGATGATGATTGCGCAGCAGCATCTCGGCCGTGGTGCCGGTGTAGGACTGACCCTGCGCGCCGACGCGGCCGTCGGACCAGTCCTGCCGCACGATCCAGTCGACGATCTGCGCGCCGTCCTTGATCTCTGCCGGCGAATACTCGGCGCTGCGCGTGCCGAACGAGGCGCCGCTGCCGCGCGTGTCGACCACGACGTAGGCATAGCCGTGCGTGACGAGCATGTTGAGCGTCGCCTTGCCCGCCGGCCGGCAGGCGCCGTTCGGATCGGCCTTGATGATGGAAGAGCGGTAGTAGCGCGTCTGCTCGAGGATCGTCGGCAGCTTCGTGCCGGCCTTGAGGCCCGTCGGCAGCCAGACGTCGACGGCGAGGCGCACGCCGTCGCGCATCGTCACGTAGTGCGACCTGCGCTCCATGCCGGTGTATTCGGCGGGGCGCACCGGAGTCTGGGACCAGGACGCGTCCGATGCGACCCCCGGCGCGGCCGGCGGCGGCGCAACGGGCGTGGAACTGCAAGCAACCAGCAACAGGCTCAGCAGGAGGATTCGCATGCCGCAGGCTACGTGCGCGCGGGCCCCGGCGTCGACAGCTGTGCACCGCTCGCAGGCTTTTTCAGCGCCGATGGCAAGGGCGGGCCACGGCTAAGATCGCTGGCATGCAATTCTACGAAGACAGCTTCGCTGCCCTGCTCGCCGCGTCGCCGGAAGTCGCTGCCGAGCTCGGCCTGACCCAGGTCGGCAGGCACCGCATCCCGCACGGGCGATGGAGCGACGTGTCGCCAGCGGGAGATGCCGCGCGCCGCGCGTTGATGCAGAAGACGTTGGCGGCGTTGCCGGCGGAAACGAGCGTCAACCGGGACGTCTACGAATTCTTCCTGCGCTTCGCCTTCTTCGGTCGGCTGCGCGGCACCGAGTGCCCGCCGCTGTGCGACTACGTCGCCGATCACATCGACGGCGTGCAGACCGAGATCATCACCTGCCTGACGCAGTGGCATCCGCGCGAGGACGCAGAGGGTCTGCGCGCGCGGGTGGCCGCGGTGCCGGCACAGATCGACGCCGTGATCGAGGGACTCAAAGCGCGCACGGCCGCCGGCAACACCATGCCCACCTGCGTGGTCACGCGCGTGCTCGCCGAGCTCGCGTCCTTCGTCGAATCGGAGGAGCAGCCCGCGCCGCTGGACGATCCCGGCATGCGCGCGGCGTATCGCAAGCTGCACGCGTTCCTGTCCAGCGACTATCCGCGGGAGGAGCGCGTCGGCCTCTGGCGCATGCCGCAGGGCGCGGCGTATTACCGCTTCCTGCTCAAGGCCCGCACGACGACGGAGCTGTCGCCCGACGAGATCCACGAGCTCGGGCGCGTCGAGGTTGCGCGGCTGCACGCGGAGATCGAGGAGAAGTTGGAAGGAGTTGGTTATGGACGCGGCGCGCATGGCGCCGCACAGGGATGTGCAAGTGTCGCGAGCGCAGGAGGCGCAGGAGCGACCGCGCCCTACAAGAGCCTCGGGCAACGACTCAATGCTTTCAGCAGCGACGCGAAGTTCAAGCTGCGCGGCGACGAGGTCGGGCGGCGCGAGCTGGTCGACAAGCTCGACCAGATCATCCACGACACCGAAGCGGGCATGAGCCGTCTCTTCGGCATCAAGCCGGCGGGACGGGTGGTGACCCAGCCGGTGCCGGCGCTGCAGGAGGCCAATCGCCACTCGGCCTACGTGCCGCCGGCGGCGGACGGCTCGCGTCCCGGCATCTTCGACGTGAACGTGTCGCAGCTGATCGGCCAGGGCCTGCTCAATCTCTACACCATCGCCTATCACGAGGCCTTCCCCGGCCATCACGTGCAGCTGACCATCGCCCAGGAGCTGGGTCGCGGGCTGCCGTCGTTCCGCAAGATCCTGGTGCACGACGCCTACATCGAGGGCTGGGCGAAATACGCGGAGTTGCTGCCCGCGATCGAAGGCTTCAACACCGACCCGGACTGGAACATCGCGCGCTGCCGCAGCGAGCTCGTCTCCACCGCCAACCTGATGCTCGACACCGGCATCCACGAGAAGCGCTGGACGCGCGAGCAGGGTGTGCAGTTCCTGCTCGACACCATCGGCTGCGATGCCGGCTTCGCCGACTACCTGGTCGATCGCGTGATCGCGCGCCCGGCGCAGGTCTGCGCCTACAAGATCGGCATGATCAGCGTGCTGGCCGCGCGCCGGCGCATGGAGCAGGCCCTCGGGCCGCGCTTCGACATCAAGCGCTTCCACGACGTCGTGCTGGGCAATGGATCGGTGCCGCTGACGCTGCTCGACCGCCTGGTCGACGCCGAGATCTCGTGAACGGCCTCTGGCAATCCCGCGGCTACGGCTGGCTCCTCCACATCGAGGACGATCGCTACAGCCTCGCGCACGTCACGGCGAAGAATTGCATCCCGGCCGAGAAGGGCACGCGCGCCGAATTTCAGAAGAGCTTCGATCGCATCGACTTGAGCCGCGACGGCGTGCTGTCGCTGCACCAGGCCGGGGACCTGACGCGCTACACGTTCGATCGCCTGGCGGCGCCGCCGGATGTGGCGGTCATCACCCCCGGCACGATGGGCGACGCGGCGGTGAACTTCGAGACGCTCTGGCAGACCTTCGACGAGCACTACGCGTTCTTCGGCCTGCACGTCGTCGACTGGCAGGAGGAGTACCGGCGCTACCGGCCGCGCGTGACGCCGATGCTGTCCGAGGACGCGCTGCTCGAAGTCTTCTCCGAGATGCTGCTGCCGCTGGAGGATGGACACGTTTCCCTGAGCGCCGGCGACCGGCACGTGCAGACCCTGAAGATGATGGAGCTGCGCTTGGCCTTCAAGAAAGCCCTCGGCTTGCCCAACGCGCGCGTGAGCCCGCGCACCACCGTGGAGGCCATGTCGCCTAAGATCGCCGACCTGCTGCTCGCGCCGTTCGCCTCGACGCGCGACGAGCTCAAGCAGGCCGGCAACGGCATCGTCTCCTGGTGCCGGCTGAAAGACGGCGTCGGCTACGTCAGCGTGCTGCGCCTCTTCGGGTTCGCCGACACCGATGCGGCGCGCCGCGCCGACGATCTGCCGCACACCCGCCAGGCGGTCGCCGAGTTCCTGGCCAACGACATGGCGGCGCTCGAGCCGATCCTCGATCGCGTCGTCGCCGACCTGCACGACTGCCGCGCCATCATCCTGGACCTGCGCATCAACGGCGGCGGCTTCGATCGCGCCGGCCTGGCGATCGCCAGCCGCTTCGCCGACCAGCCGCGCGTCGCGTTCACCAAGCGCGCGCGCGACGGGGCAGCGTTCACCCAGACGCAGGAGATGCGGCTGTCGGCTGCCGAGCGCAGGTTCGACGACAAGCCCGTTTACGTCCTGACGTCGCCGTTGTGCGTCAGCGCCGGCGAAATCTGCGTGCTGGCGATGCGCGCCTTGCCGCAGGTGACGACTATCGGCCAGGCCACGGCCGGCATGCTGTCGGATAATCTCAACAAGCTCCTGCCCAACGGATGGCAGCTTTCCTTGTCCAACGAGGTCTATACCTCGCACGACGGCAAGGTGTTCGAAGGCTGCGGCATCGCGCCGGACGAGCCGTCCGGCCTCGACACGCGCGACTTCGCGGCGTCGATGCAGGCGCAGCTGCAGCACGTGGTGTCGCGAATCGCATAACGGAACGTCAAATGAAAACGAGCATGAAAGCGCTGGTGAAGAACAAGGCGCAGCGCGGCCTCTGGCTCGACGACGTGCCGGTGCCGGAGTTCGGCATCAACGACGTGCTGATCCGCGTCTGGATGACCGGCATCTGCGGCACCGACCTGCACATCTACGAGTGGGACGACTGGGCCAAGGCGACGATCCCGGTGCCGATGGTCATCGGCCACGAGTTCGTCGGCGAGGTCGTCGCCGTCGGCTCCAACGTCAACGACTTCAAGCCTGGCGAGATCGTCAGCGGCGAAGGCCACGTGGTCTGCGGCCGCTGCCGCAACTGCCTGGCCGGCAAGCGCCACCTGTGCGCGCACACCCAGGGCGTCGGCGTGAACCGCGCCGGCGCCTTCGCCGAGTACATGGCGCTGCCGATGACCAACGTCTGGCGCCACGACGCCAAGATCGACCTCGAGGTCGCCTCGATCTTCGACCCGTTCGGCAACGCGGTGCACACGGCGCTGTCGTTCCCGGTGCTCGGCGAGGACGTGCTCATCACCGGCGCCGGGCCCATTGGCCTCATGGCCGCCGCGGTGGTCAAGCACGCCGGCGCGCGCCACGTCGTCATCACCGACGTCAACGATCGACGCCTGAAGCTGGCCGAGAAGATGGGTGTGACGCTGGCGGTCAATCCGACGAAGACGACCTTGCCCGAAGTGCAGAAGCAGCTCGGGATGACCGAAGGCTTCGACGTGGGCCTGGAGATGTCGGGCAACCCGATCGCCTTCCGCGACATGCTCGACAACCTCTGCCACGGCGGCAGCATCGCCATGCTCGGCATCCCATCGAAAGAGATGGCGATCGACTGGAAGAAGGTGATCTTCAACATGCTCACCATCAAGGGCATCTACGGCCGGGAGATGTACGAGACCTGGTACAAGATGAGCGTGATGCTCGAGTCCGGCCTCGACATCAAGCCGGTGATCACGCATCGCTACGCCTGGAACGAGTTCGACAAGGGCTTCGCGGCGATGAACGCCGGCGACGCGGGCAAGGTCGTGCTCGACTGGCGCGATCTCATGTAGGAGGGGCTGTTAGCTCCGACAACATCCATGACAACTCCCCAATCCCAATTCACTTCCACCCTCGACGAGATCCGAGCCGCCGGCCTCTACAAGCCCGAGCGCGTCATCGGCAGCGCGCAGGGCGCGCGCGTGACGGTGCCCAGCCAGCAGCCGGTGCTGAACCTCTGCGCCAACAATTACCTCGGTCTCGCCAACCATCCCGAGGTGATCAAGGCCGCGCACGAGGCGCTGGACCGCTGGGGCTATGGCCTGGCGTCGGTGCGATTCATCTGCGGCACGCAGCAGGTGCACAAGGAACTGGAGAAGCGACTTTCCGAGTTCCTCGGCATGGAGGACACGATCCTCTACGGCTCGTGCTTCGACGCCAACGGCGGGCTGTTCGAGACCCTGCTCGGCGAGCAGGACGCGATCATTTCCGACGAGCTCAACCACGCCTCGATCATCGACGGCGTGCGCCTGTGCAAGGCGCAGCGCTTCCGCTATCGCAACGGCGACATGGAGGATCTGAAGGCGCAGCTGGAGCGCGCCAAGGGCGCGCGGCGGACGATGATCGCCACCGACGGCGTGTTCTCGATGGACGGCTACATCGCCAAGCTGCCGGAGATCTGCGACCTGGCCGAAGCGCACGGCGCGATGGTGATGGTCGACGACTCGCACGCGGTCGGCTTCATGGGCAAGCACGGGCGCGGCACGCACGAGCTGCACGACGTCATGGGCCGCGTCGACATTCTCACCGGCACGCTGGGCAAGGCCCTGGGCGGCGCGAGCGGCGGATACACCAGCGCGAAGCGCGAAGTGGTCGAGCTGCTGCGCCAGCGCTCGCGGCCGTACCTGTTCTCCAACTCGCTGGCGCCGCCGATCGTCGGCGCGTCGCTGAAGATCCTCGACCTCATCGCGCAGAGCGGCGACCTGCGCCAGCGCCTGGCCGACAACACGCGCTACTTCCGCGATGCGATGGTGAAAGCCGGCTTCGAGATCCGCGCCGGCGAGCATCCGATCGTGCCGGTGATGCTCGGCGACGCGGCGCTGGCCGCGAAGATGGCCGAGAAGCTGCTCGAGCGCGGCGTCTACGTCATCGGCTTCTCCTACCCGGTCGTGCCCAAGGGCAAGGCCCGCATCCGCGCACAGATGTCTGCGGCGCACAGTCGCGCGGACCTCGAATTCGCGGTGGCGCAATTCGCGGCAGTTCGCCGCGAATTGGCGTAGGGCGCGCCGTGCGCGCCGATGGCGCTCCACTTCTCTCCGAGGCGCTGAACGCACGCATCGACCGCATCCTCAAGGATGCGCAGGTGCCCGGCGCTGCGATCGCGGTCGTGTCGCGTGGGCGCCACCAGGTGAAGGTGTCCGGTCGCGGCATCACGCCGCACACCGCCTTCGACATCGGCTCCTGCTCCAAGGCCTTCGTCGCCACGTCGGTGGCGATGCTGGTGGACGAGGGCAAGCTCGGCTTCGACGAGCCGGTCCGGCGCTGGCTGCCGGAGATCGAGCTCGACACCGCCGAGGCGACCGCGCAGCTCTGCGCTCGCGACCTGCTGTCCAATCGCATCGGCTTCAAGCGGCAGGTGCCGGTCGACGCGCTGGCCAACCCGGAACTGTCTGCGAGCGAGATCGTCGCGCGCATCGGCCGGCTCGATCGCGCGCACCCGTTCCGCGGCGGCTACGTCTACTTCAATCCGGGCTTCATCGCGGCGCGGCTCCTGGTGGAGCGCATCAGCGGCCTCGAGTACGGCGAATTCCTGGCGCAGCGGATCTTCGCGCCGCTGGGCATGAAGGGCAGCGCTTCGGGCTCCTCGCGCGTGGCGCTGCTCAAGGACCAGACCTGCGGCCACGTGCTGTGGCAGGGGCAGATCCAGGAGATCCACGACGATCTCTTCGACAACTGGCAGGGCGCAGCCGGCGTGCACACCAGCGCGGAAGATGCGGCGCGCTGGCTGAAGTTCCAGTTGGGGAGTCCCGCGTACATCGCCGAAACGCACAAGCCGCAGACCGAAATCCCGCGCGCCGAGCGCAAGCTGATCCACGCGGCGCCGGAATCCGAGCGCGCCGATTACTGCCTGGGCTGGTGGACCTCGCAGCTGCACGGACGCCGCCTGGTGCACCACGCCGGCGAGATGTTCGGCTGGCGCGCGTACATGGCCTTCGTCCCCGATGAGGGCATCGGCGTCGCCGTGATGCTGTCGCTCGGCGCGATCCGCCACCACGCGATCGCCTACACCGTGCTGGAAACGCTGCTCACCGGCGACAGCCGCGACTGGTGCGAAGTCGCCGACCGCATGGCCGGCGAGTTCAACGCCTCGACGGCGAAGCTGCTGGAGATGGGCTTCCCGGCGGGCAGTGAGCCGACGCTGGAGCTTGAGCGTTACGCCGGCCGCTACGCGCACCCTGCGCTCGGCGTCGTCGCGATCACGCAGAACGGCACGGGATTGCAGATGCGCTTCCTCGACGGCCACATCTGGGATCAGCAATTGCAGCCGCTCGGCGGCCACACGTTCGAGGCCCGGCCGAGGAACGCCTCCGTCGGCGATTACTTCCCGATCCCGCTGCGCCTGCGCTTCGACGTGCGCGACGGCCGCGTGCTGTCGCTCACCGATACCCAGGCCCGCTACCTGCGGAAAACGCCATGACCGATCCGCTGACCGAGCTTGCGAAGAGCGACGTCGCGCACCTGATGCACGGCTACACCAACCTGGCGCAGCACAGCCGCACGGGGCCGAAGATCATCACGCGCGGCAAGGGCATCTACATCTACGACGAGCAGGGACGCGAGTACATCGAGGCCGCCGCCGGCATGTGGTGCGCGAGCTTCGGCTTCGACGAGCCCGAGCTGGTGGAAGCTGCGATCAAGCAGCTGCGCGCGCTGCCGTACTACCACACGCTGACCTCGCAATCGGTGACGCCCGCGATCCGGCTGGCGGAGATGCTCGCCGCCATCGTGCCGATCAAGGACAGCCACATCTACCTGGCCCTGTCGGGATCGGAAGCCAACGACTTCCTGGTGAAGTTCCTCTGGTACTACAACAACGCGCTCGGCCGGACCAAGAAGAAAAAAGTCATCGCGCGCATGAACGGCTATCACGGCGCCACCGTTGTCGCGTCGAGCCTCACCGGCATCACCAAGAACCACGCGGCGTTCGACCTGCCGCTGCCGGGCTTCCTGCACACGCACGATCCGCACTACAGCCGCAACAAGCTTGCGGGCGAGAGCGAGTCGCAGTTCGTCGACCGCATCCTGGGGGATCTCGACTCGATGATCCGCGCCGAAGGCGCCGACACCATCATGGCGTTCATGGCCGAGCCGGTCGCTGCCGGCGGCGGCGTGGTGATCCCGCCGGCGGACTACTTCGAGAAGCTGCAGGCGCTGCTCAAGAAGCACGACATCCTGTTCCTCGCCGACGAGATCGTCACCGGCTTCGGCCGCACGGGGAACATGTTCGGCTGTGAGACTTACGGCATCGACCCCGCCGCCATCACCATGGGCAAGGGGCTCACCGGCAGCTACCAGCCGGTCGCGGCCATCGCGCTGCGCGGCGACATTTACGAGGTGATCGCGCAGGGCAGCGATCGCATCGGCTCGTTCGCGCACGGCACGACCTACAGCGGATATCCCGTCGGTGCCGCGGTCGCGGTGCGCGCGCTGGAGCTGATGCAGGAGCGCAGGATCGTCGAGCACGTGCGCCGCGTGTCGCCGCAGTTCCTCGAGAGATTGAAGCGCCTGGAGCGTCATCCACTGATTCTGGAGACGCGCGGCGTCGGACTGGTCGGCGCGTTCCAGCTGCGCGACGGCAAAGTCACTTCGACGCAGCTCAAGGCGATGGCCGAGGACGCGGGTGTGATCGTGCGCGCGGTGCCGGTCGGCGCGAGCCTGGCGCTGTCGCCGCCGCTGATCATCACGGCGGCCGAGATCGACGAGCTGTTCGACCGGATCGAGCGCGTGCTCGCGAAGGCGTAGGCAACGATGCGCGCGCTGCAGCGCATCCTCGCCGGCACGCTGGTCTGGGAAGACCACTGCTGCGTCAGCTTCGACAACTCCGAGCGCTGGCTGCCGGAGCTCGCGCGTTTCCGCAAGGCGGGCTTCGACCTCGTGCACCTGAACGTCGGCGACGCCACCAGTTCGTTCGCGCAGGTGATGAGCGCGCTGGCGCGCTTTCGCCACTGGCTGCGCGCCCGCCCGGACGAATACGTGCTGGCGTCGACGATCGCCGACGCCGAGCGCGCCAAGCGCGAAGGCAAGCTCGCGGTCTGCTTCGACGTCGAAGGCGCGTACTCCATCGAGGACGATCTGACGCGCATCTCTCTTTACTACGACCTGGGCGTGCGCTGGATGGCGATGGTCTACAACCGCGCCAACCTCGTCGGCAGCGGCGTCCACGACGACGTCGACCAGGGACTCACCGCGTTCGGGCACAAGCTGGTCGCCGAGATGGATCGCGTCGGCATGATCAAGGACGTCGCGCACACCGGCTATCGCACGGCGAGGGACGTGTGCGAGGCCTCGTCGGTGCCGGTCACCATCTCGCACTCCAATCCGCGCGCGCTGACCGACCATCCGCGTTGCGTGCCCGACGACCTGATGCGCGCGTGCGCCGCGACCGGCGGCGTGCTCGGCATCAGCGGCATCGGCATCTTCCTGGGCAACAACGACGTCAGCGCTGCCAACGTCGTGCGCAGCATCGACTACTCGGTCGAGCTGATGGGCATCGATCACGTCGGCATCGGCACCGACTTCGGCATGTCGGACCCGGCGCAGACGGCGACGCACTTCGAGGAGCGCCGGCACGTGTGGCCGGCCGGATACGGCTACGAGGCCGGCGTGCGTTTCGCGCCGCCGGAGATCCTCGCCGAGGTCGCGGAGCTGCTGCTGCAGCGCGGCTATGCGGAAGCCGACGTCGGCAAGGTGCTGGGGGGTAATTTCGAGCGCGTGGCCAGGGCCGTGTGGCGCCAATAGGCCTTTACCGCTAGTGCCTTTGCACGACAGCGGGGCGAACCCTGCGCGGTCTGGGGACTCTAAGATGAACTCCCTGAACGCCACACGCCCATGCCCAAAGCCTTCCGCAAGATCCTGATCATCGACGACGACCCGGTGATCACCGCCGTTTACCGCAAGCGATTCGCGGACAACGGCTTCCAGGTCGAGACGGCGGTCAGTGCCACGGCGGGCGCGTTTGCGGTGCACAGCTTCCAGCCCGACATCGTGCTGCTGGACCTGAACCTGGGATCGCGCTCGGGGCTGGAATTCCTCGGCAACCTGCGCAGCGTGCCGAAATACCGCGACCTGCCGGTGGTCATCGTCACCGCGGAGCCGGCGGATTCGCCGGAGCTCCTCGCCGCCAGGCAGTCGCCGGTGACCGGCGTCATGCGCAAGACCGAGTGGAATCCCGAGGCCGTGTACTCCGCCGTGACCTGGGCGCTCGATCAGCCGCAGCGCATTTCCGCCAGGGCGCAGGCCACCGGCGGCTCCTGGCCGAGAGTGACCCGCTAGGCCTCGACCAGGCGAGCGACGTATTCGCCGACGCCGATCGCCTTCATTCCCCGAAGGTGCTTCTCGACGCCGGCGCGCGCGGCGGCCACGCAGTCGGCCGGCAGCGGCAGCGCAAAATCCAGGAAGTACGCCGAGTTCGTGGTGCAGACCGCGGTCGTCGCGCGCGTCAGCAGCGCGTCCTTGCGCAGATCCTGGTATCCGGCCTTCTCCTGCTGGTCATACTGCAGCCGGTGCAGGTAGACGATCCACAGCGCGATCGCGGTGGTGGCGCATTCGACCGGCAGCTTCCGCTGCAGTCGTGACACCAGCGGCGGCACCAGCGCCTGCTGGAACTTGGCGGACGTGTCCTGCGCGAGGCGCTGCAGGCGATCCTCGACCGCGGGGTTTGCGAAGCGCTGGATCAGCGACGACTGGTATTCCGCGAGCGACACGCCGGGCGGCGCGTCGATGACCTGCGCCACTTCGCGCATGTAGGCGGCGAGCCAGCGCGCGATCAGCGGGTCGGCCGCCGCCGCGTCGACGCGCACGTGCCCCTGCATCAGGCCCAGGTGCGCCAGCGCCGAGTGACCGCCGTTGAGCAGCCCCACCTTCATGTGCTCGTAGGCCTTCACCTCGTCGGAGAACACCACGCCGACCTTCTCCCAGGCCGGCCGCCCGGCGACGAAATGATCCTGCAGGATCCACTGCCGCCATGGCTCGCAGATCACGCTGACGCCGTCGTCGGCATCGACCGCCGGGGTGATGCGGTCGACCATCGACGACGGGAAGCTGAGTTCGGCGTCGATCCAGGCGGCGAGGGGCGCGTCGATGCGCTTGGCGCAGGCCAGCACCGCCGCGCGCAGCCGCTGGCCGTTGTCGATCAGGTTGTCGCAGGACATCAGCGTCACGCCGCCCGCGCCGGCATCGCGGCGCGCAGCCAGCGCGCGCGTGGCCAGCTCGATCGCCGATCGCGGCTGCTCGACGTATCCCGCCTCGGTGATGGTGAAGGAGACGATGCGCGTCGCCGGGTCGGCGATCGCACCGATCGCCTCGGCCCAGTCTTCCGAAGCGTCGATCGTCTCCGTGATCGAGGCGACGACCGTCTCGCGCGTGCCGGCGCCGTCGACTTCGCAGACGCGATAGCGATGGTCCTGCGCGCGCAGCGCGCGCAGCACCGGCTGGTCCGCGCCGCGCACGCCGATGCCGCACAGGCGCCAGTCGTCGCCGTGGCCCTGTTGCAGCAGGTCGTTGAGGTAGACCGCCTGATGCGCCCGGTGGAAACGCCCGAGGCCCAGGTGGCAGATCCGTTTCATCCGTCCTTGAAGACGATGGCGTTGAAGATGGGAACCAGCTCGCGCGCGCTGGAGTAGCGGCCGTGCGTCTGGAACTGCACGGTCGCCATGCCGTTGATGTGCGCGACCAGGTGCGCGGCGATGGTCTCGGGGTCGCTGCGCAGCGTCTCGCCTTTCTCCAGCGCGCCGTTGCGCACGAACTGGGCGACGTCGTGCACGACCTTCTGCGCCAGCTTCTCGAGCTTGCCGGAGATCTCCGGGTGCCCGAGGGCGATCGTCTGCACCACGAAGAACAGCCGCTCGCCGTAGTTGGGCCCGGGGTTGGCGGAGCTCGCCGCCAGCATCTCGGCCAGCTGCTTCAGGTTCTTGCGCAGGGACGTGCCCGGCTTGAAATGGCCGACGAGCTGCTCGGTGAGCTCGGCGGTGGCGTTGCGCCAGAGCTCGAAGAACAGGTTCTGCTTGTCGCCGAACAGCGTGTAGACCGGCATGCGCGAGTAGCCCGCGTACTCGGCGACGTGGTCGATGGTCACGGCCTCGTAGCCCTTCTCCATGAACATCACCCGCGCGGCGTCGAGCAGCTGCTGGGTGCGCTCGATCTTCTGCTCCTCGCGGGACAGGCGCTTCTTCGGGCGGGATGCGGACCTGGCGGCGGCCATGCGGCGTTCCTGGTTACGTTGCACTTACAAACTATACACGATAAATTGCAACACACAGCATATTTGAAAACGGCGTAGATGGGTCTGCGGGAGCGCGCATGTTCTGGGTGAGGGCGGGGGTAGTGGTCTTCGTGTTCGCCGTCTGGGCCCTTGCCGCGCGCGCGGAGGAAACGGCTGCGACCACGCCAGCAGCCGCAGAGCCGGCGCCGTATCCCGCGGTGGTCGAAGTCCCGCAAAAGCCCGACGAGACCCCGCCGCCCATCCCGGAGGCCGAGGGCAAATCCAAGCTCGAGACCGTCGTCGTCACTGCCTCGTACCGCAACCAGAACATCCAGGACGTCACCGGCAGCGCCCAGGCCTTCACCGGCCGCGGGCTGGACAAGGAAGGCGCCAACCAGATGCGCGACTACCTCATGCAGGTGCCTTCGGTTTCATTGAAGAAGTCCGGCAACGGCAAGGTGGATCTGTCGATGCGCGGCATCTCCAACGGCAACGCCTCGGACCTCGGCTACGCCGGCGGCAACCCGACGGTCGGCGTGTACCTCGACGACGTCGCCATCCAGGGCTCGGGCGTGTTCCCCGATCTCAACATCTACGACCTGCGGCGCATCGAGGTGCTCAAGGGCCCGCAGGGCACGCTCTACGGCGAGGGCGCGATGGGCGGCGCGATCAAGGTCGTGACCACGCCCGCCGATCCCAACAAGTGGTCGGCGCGCGGCCAGCTGATGATCGCCGACATGGAGACTGGCGATCTCTCCTACGAGGAGCGCCTGGCGGTGAACGTGCCGTTGATCCACGACACGCTGGGCCTGCGCGTGGTCGGCAGCAACCGCCTCAACAGCGGCTTCATCGACTACACGACGCTGAACCGCCCTGACGCCGACGACGAGCACACGCGCTCGCTGCGCGGCACGCTCGGCTTCCAGCCGTGGGAGCCGCTCAAGCTCGAGTACATGTTCCTCTACGACTACGACAAGCGCGACCAGTTTCCGGTGGTCGACGAGAACGGCCGCGACACCTACAGCAACGCGCACGACGAGGAGCAGTTCGCGCTGACGCGCTTCACCATCCATTCGCTCACCGCGCGGGCGCAGCTGCCGTTCGCCAACCTCACGTCGGTCAGCGCGGTCTACAACACCTACCGCGACAGCCTGCGCCGCACGCCGGTGCTGCAAGGCATCCTGCAGACCGGCGCCAACCGCCTGGACCTCACGGCCCCCGACGTCTTCTCCACCGCCTACACGCACGTCAAGACCGACCTCGACTCGTTCTCGCAGGAATTACGGCTGGTCTCGTTCGGCGGCCAGACCTTCGACTGGATCGCCGGCGGATTCTTCCGCACGCGCGGACAGACCTTCGACCAGCAGAAGTACCGAGGACACTGTCGATCTGGATCCGACCGGCGGCGCGGTACAGCAGCTGCTCGACCTGCTGGGCCTGGGCCAGTTCAACCTGCTGCAGGGCCAGCAGGAGGACGGCTTCGGCGAGGAGACGTTCAAGATGTACGCGGGCTACGGCGAGCTCACCTGGAACGCGCTCCCCGGGACTTTCCAGATCACCGGCGGCCTGCGCGCGTTCAGCGAGGACATCTCGTTCTTCATCGACACCAAGTTCTACGGCGCCGAGGCGGTGCTGATCGGGACCGATCCCGACAGTCCCGGCGATCCGCACGTCTACTTCGCGCAGCGCCTCAAGACCAATGGCCTGCTGCCCAAGCTCAACGCCTCGTGGAAGTTCAGCCAGGACCACATGGTCTACGCGCAGATCGTGCGCGGCTTCCGCTCCGCCGCCGTCAACATCTACTCGGCGCTCGACAGCGGGCCGCCGATCATCCGTCCCGACTACGTCTGGAATTCCGAGGTCGGCACCAAGTCGACCTGGTTCGACGGCAGCCTGACGACGAACCTCGCGGCCTATCGCATCGACTGGACCGACGTGCAGGGCACGGTGCTCGGCACGGCGAGCCTGGGTGCTGCCACGATCGACTTCGCGCACCTGGACAACGCCGGCGACGCGCGCGTCTACGGCGCGGAAGCGGCGATCACGTGGATGCCGGTCAATCGCCTGGTGCTGCTGCTGGCCGCCGGCTACAACCGCGGCGAGGTCACCAAGCCCACGCCTGAGGCGCACGTGCCGGAAGGCTCGCCGCTGCCCAACAGCCCGAAGTTCACCGGCAGCGCCACGCTCTCCTACAGCGCACCGATCGCGTTCGGCGTCAGCGGCGAGGTCGCGGCGACCTACGCGTACATCAGCGAGCAGAACATGACGTTCCAGATCGAGTCGTTCGACAACTCGCCGGGCGGCCTCTCCGGCCTGTCGATGTCCGATCCGATCGACGGCTTCCCGGTGCCGGGCTACGGCCTGCTCAAGGCGCAGCTCGGCTTCGCGCGCGGCAGGGCGCGGCTGCAGTTCTTCGGCGAGAACCTGCTCGACAAGCGCGCCGTCACCGGCATCTCCGCCCCCACACCCCAGTACCCCGTCCTCACGCCCCGCGTGATCGGCATCCGAGTCTCCTATGACTATTGAAAACTCGCGGCCAACGGCCGCTCCTACGGTCGCCAGACCGTTCGTCACCTCTCTTCGTGACGCAGCGCTGCGCCGCCTGCCCGACGTCGAGTGGCACGTGCTGCGCTTCGGTAGCCGTTCGCACGAGGTATTCGTGGCGCTGCCGGTGTCGTACGGCAAGAAGACCAAGCGGTCGTACCCGGTCGTGATGGTCAACGACGCGCGCGCGATCGCCGGCTCCGTGATCGAGATGGGCCGGCTGATGGCGCAGACCAAGGAGCTGCGCGAGTGCATCGTCGTCGGCATCTGCGCGACGATCGACGAGATCGGCGGCCTGCCGGAGCTGTCGCATTTCCTGTCGCAGACCCTGCTGCCCTGGTGCCGCAAGCAGTTCCGCACGCAGCCCGGCAGCCCGGTGCTGTTCGGCTGCGGCCTGGAGAGCGTGACGCAGGCGATGCCGGTGCCGGTGCGCGTGATGTACGAGGACGCCGCGGTGACGTCGTTCGTGCACGCCCTGCGCGACCTGCACGCCACCGGCCATTCCTACGGCACCGAAGTGATGCCGCTGCGCAAGCGCTGGGTGACCACCACGCTGTCGGTGCTGCGCCCGCTGATCGCGATGGTGCTGCCCAAGCCGTCGTCCGCGCCCGCGGACGACAATCCGCACCGCATCCACTCCGAGGTGCTCGACCGCGACTTCGAGGTGTTCGTATCGCTGCCGGCCTCGTGGGCGCCCGGCAACCTGCGCAAGTACGCGACGCTGTTCGTGCTCGACGCCAACATCGAGTTCTCCACCGTCGCCGAGGCTGCCGCGCGGATGGCGGCGCGCGGCCAGATCGACGAGACCATCGTCGTCGGCGTGGGCGCGCCGCGCAGCGAGGGTCCGCTGCGGTTCGGTCTGCGCCGCTTCGAGGAGTTCTCGCCGCCGGCGGAAGGCTACGGCTTCGACGACGGCCTCGGCCGCTTCTTCCGCTCGTTCTTCTCGATCTTCGGCATGGACGCGCGCGCGCGCATGGGCCATGCGCCGCAGCTCTTCGCCTTCCTCACGCGCGAGCTGCTGCCGAAGCTGTCGAAGAAATTGCCGATCGACCTCGACGACCTGGGCATCCTCGGACACTCCGCCGGCGGCACCTTCGTCGGCTACGCGCTGTGCCAGGAGCTTTCGCCGTTCCGCCGCTACGTCGGCATCTCGCCCGGCATCGGCATCAGCGGCTCGTGGCTGATGCGCGAAGGCCGTGTCATCGCCAAGCGCGCCGACCGCGTCTGCCTGTCGATCGGGGGCGAGGAGAAGCGCAACGCCTTCAACCAGCTTGCCGGCATCCCCGACACCGAGGCCTTCGCGGCACGTGTGCGCCAGGGAACCGCGGCGCAGGTCACCTACGAGTGCTTCGACGGCGAGACGCACTCCAGCATCTTCCCGCGCGCCGTGGCGCAGGCGCTGTCGTCGCTCTACGGGCGGGCGACACTCGCCAAGCGTGCTGGTAGCGTGTAGGTCATGAGCGGCATCCTCGAAGCGCTGCGCGCGGTCCTGCCCGCCGAGGCCGTGCTCGACCGCGACGCGGCGGCGCAGCGCGCCACCAGCTACTGGAATCCCTCGCCGATGCAGGCCGCGGCGCTGGTGCGTCCGCGCAGCACTGCCGATCTTTCCGCAGCGCTGAAGGTTTGCCATGCGCGCGGACAGGCCGTCGTCACGCACGGCGGTCTCACCGGCTGCGTCGAAGGCGCCAACTCCACGACCGGCGAGGTCGTCGTCTCGCTGGAGCGCATGAACGCCCTGGAGGAGATCGACACGGTCGGCCGCACCGCCACCGTGCAGGCCGGCATGCCGCTGCAGAAGCTGCAGGAGGAAGTGCGCAAGCACGGCCTGTCGTTCCCGGTCGACCTCGGCGCGCGCGGCTCCTGCACGATCGGCGGCAACGTCGCCACCAACGCCGGCGGCATCAACGTCATCCGTTACGGGATGATGCGCTCGCGCGTGCTGGGCCTCGAAGCCGTGCTTGCCGACGGCACGGTCATCTCGTCGATGAACCGCATGCTCAAGAACAACGCGGGCTACGACTTGAAGCAGCTGTTCATCGGCAGCGAGGGCACGCTGGGCATCGTCACGCGCGCCGTCGTGCGCCTGGAGGAGGCGAGCGTCAGCCGCAACAGCGCGATGGTCGGCATGGAGAGCTTCAGCCACGTCACCGGCCTGCTCAAGCACATGCAGACCATGCTGGGCGGGCAGCTCAGCTCCTATGAAGTGATGTGGGGCGACTACTTCCGCGCCGTCACCGAGCCGGGCTGGCACCGCGCGCCGATGGGCCGCGATCACGCGTTCTACGTGATGCTCGAAGCTGAAGGCGCGCATCCGGAGAACGATCAGTCGGTGTTCCTGCACGCGATGGAGCAGGCGCTGGCGTCGGGCCTGGTCGCCGACGCCGTGATCCCGCAGTCGGAGACCGAGCGCCGCGCGCTGTGGGAGATCCGCGAGAACTTCGAGGGACTCTACGAGCGCAAGCCGATCTTCCTCTACGACGTGTCGCTGCCGATCCGCGACATGGAGAAGTACGTGGCCGAGGTGCAGGCGCGCCTGAAGCGGCGCTGGCCGGCGAGCCGCTGCGACGTGCTCGGCCACATCGGCGACGGCAACCTGCATTTCTTCGTACACCCCGGCTGCGAAGGCGCCGATCTGCACGCGCAGTCCGACGAGGACGTCTACGAGCCGCTGCGTCCGATCGGCGGCTCGATCTCCGCCGAGCACGGCATCGGCACCGAGAAGCGCAAGCATCTGCCCATCTCGCGTTCCGCCGACGAGATCGCGCTGATGCGCACGCTGAAAGCTGCGCTGGATCCCAAGAACATCCTGAATCCGGGGAAGGTGTTGTGATCCGCGCGCTTGCCTTGCTGCTGCTTTCCGCGCCCGCCTTCGCCGGCGTCGTCACCGGTGAAACCCACAACGATCTCGGCACGATGACTTACCGCGCCTTCGTCCCGGACAACCTCGCCGGCCAGGTGCCGCTCTTCGTGCACATTCACGGCGCCAACATCGACGTCGAGGACGTCGCGCATCAGTCGCGCCTGGACGACCTCGCCGCCGAGCGCGGCTTCGTGGTCGTGTATCCGCAGGAGGATCCGGGCCAGAACGCGGGCATCTGGGACGGCGACGTCGCAGCGGCGGAAGGGCGCGACGGCCGCGCGACTTCGCTGATCGCGCAGATCACGCGCGAGGTGATGGCCGCGTATCCGATCGACCCCAGGCGCGTGTTCGTCGGCGGCATTTCGGCGGGCAGCACCATGGCTATCGTCATGGCGGCGCAGTACCCGGATCTCTACACGGGCATGCAGGCCGAGGGCGGCGATCGTTACGGCCCGATCACGGTGGGCGCGGAGCAGGCGGGCCGCAACGTCTACGACGCGATGGGCACGCACGCGCGGCGCGTCCCATTCATGCTCTCCATCGGCACGCTCGATCCGTTCGGGCCCACCACGAACACCGACAGCGTGATGCGCCACTGGCTGATCGCGCACGACTGGATGGACGATGGCGAGCGCAACAACTCCGTGCCGATGGAGCCCGCGTCCACGCGCACCGGCTGGGACGGCAAGTTCTACAACGTCGAGTCGTTCGTGGACGGGGAGGGCTGCCTCCTCGCCGAGCGCTGGCTGATCTCGGGAATGACGCACGCGTACGCCGGCGGCAATCCGGCGGCGATCTACGACGTCACCTCCGATCCCGACGCGCCGAACATGCGCGAGGTCGCCTACGACTTCTTCCTGGACCAGAACGACGTCGACGGACCGCCCGGATGCAGCAAGTCCGGCGCCGGCGAGACGCCGGTGACGGTCCCTTCCGCGGGCGGAAGCCTCGATGCGCTCATTCTGCTGCTGCTCTTCGCTCGCTTTAGTCGCCGCGCTGCTCACCGCCGGTTGCGGTAGCGACGAGGCCGGCTGGGTGCCGGCCTGGACCGCGTCGCCGTCCGACGCGCTGTCGCTGAACCTTCCGGCCGGCAGCAGGCTGCGACAGACCATCGCGCCGCACGCCGCCGGCACGACGGTGCGCCTGCAGCTTTCCAATCGCCTCGGCACCGAGACGCTGCCGCTGTCGCAGGTGACGCTGCAGGATCGCGCGCTGACGTTCGGCGGTGAGACCGCGCTGAGCCTTGCGCCCGGTGCGTCGATCTACAGCGATCCGCTGGAGATCTCCGTCGCCGCGCTCGATCGCCTCGCGGTGACGCTCACGCTGGCGCAGGACGTCGCCAGCCTGCCGCGTCACGCGAAGGCGTTCGAGCGTCTCGAGCTCGCCTTGCCTGGCGCGCCGTTCGTGCAGATGCCGTTCGACAATTACAGCTCCTGGTTCGCGATCTCCGCGCTGGAGATCAGCGGCGGGCCCGCGCGCGAGGCCGTCGTCGCGTTCGGCGACTCGATCACCGACGGCTACGTGCCGGCGGTGCCGTGCGCCAACATCGTCACGGAGCCGTCGATCTACGGCGCCGACGCGCGCTACCCGGATTTCCTGCAGCGCCGCCTGCTCGCGGCAGGGCGCGACGAGCTCGTGGTGGTCAACGCCGGCATCTCGGGCAACCGCGTCAACGCCGACGGCTTCTCCGCCGACTTCGGTCCGAGCTGGCCGTCACGCCTCGCCGACGACGTGCTCGCTTATCCGAACGTGCGCACCGTCATCCTGCTCGGCGGCATCAACGACCTGGGCCTGCAGGTGCTCGGCCCCGACGCGCAGGCGCTGATCAACGGCATCGACGGCGTGACGCGCACGCTTCAGGACGCCGGCAAGCGCGTGGTGCTCGGCACGATCACCCCGGGCCGCGGGTTCTGCGAAGGACCGCTGACCGTCGTTCCGGGATTTCCCGGCGTGCTCTCCGGCACGCAGGCCGTCGACAACGCGCGGATGATCGTCAACGACTGGATCCGCACCGCAAGCAGCGCCGACGCCATCGCCGATTTCGACGCCTGCCTGCGCGATCCGGGAAATCCATCGCATCTCGCCGCTGCCTACGACAGCGGCGATCACGTGCACCCCAGCGTCGCCGGCTACGAAGCCATGGCCGACTGCGTGAACCTGTCTGACCTGTAAGCCATGCGGCGGTGGTTCATCACGCGGCCGTATTGGCTCTGCATCGTCGACGCGCGCTCCACGACGAGCTCGAAGCCCATTCGTCGATAGAGGGCCTCGGCGCGGGTGTTCTCCACCGACACGTCGAGCACGGCCTCGGTCCTGCCGGCGCGCGCGCCAAGCGCGATCAGGTGCGTGACCATTCTTGCCCCGAGACCATTGCCACGCTGCTCCGGCGCCATCGCCAGGTGCGCGATCATCCATTCACCGCGCGCGGGCGGGCGCACGACCTGCTCGGTGCGCAGTCCACGCAGCATCACGCCGAACGCGCGCAGGCCGTAGTGCTGCAGGATCAACAAGCCGTCCTCGAAAAAGAAGCGCAGGTTGGTGTCGGCGCCATAGGCCGTGCCGATGCCGACAACGCGATCGTCGATGCAGGCGACGGTGTGATTGCGCCAGCCGAAGCGCCCGCGGCCGCTGACGAACGCGTGCCGCAGAAAGCGCCGGGCCTGGCCCGCGTCGCTGGCGCAGAACACGTAGTCGAACTGCTCAGGACCGGAGGCGTGGATCAGCGGGACGGCGGCGTCGGCGTCGTCCGCGCCGGCGGGACGGAATGTGAGGGACATGCCGGGACTGTAATCTGTCGCACCTGGCTCAGACCAGCGAGCGTCATCACGGGAGAAGTCACATGGGCAATTGGACACCGGCGCAGATGCCGGATCAGAGCGGCAAGGTGGCGATCGTCACCGGCGCCAACAGCGGCCTTGGCTACTACACCGCGCTGGAGCTCGCGCGCCACGGCGCGCAGGTGGTGCTGGCCTGCCGCAGCCGCGAGAAGACGGAAAGCGCGATCCAGCAGATCAAGGCAGAGGTGCCGGCGGCCAAGCTGGAGTTCATGGCGCTGGATCTGGCCGACCTGGAATCCATTTCCGCGTTCACGAAGGCGTTCCGCGCGAAATTCTCGCGCCTGGATATGCTGCTCAACAACGCCGGCGTCATGGCGCTGCCGCTGGTGCGTACCAAGCAGGGCTTCGAGATGCAGTTCGGCACCAATCACCTGGGCCATTTCGCGCTGACCGGACATCTGCTCGACATGCTGCAGGCCACGCCCGGCGCGCGCGTCGTCAACACAGCGAGCCTGGCGCACAACTGGACGCGCGGCCTGGACTTCGACGATCCCAACTGGGAGCGCAAGCCGTACAAGAAGTGGAACGCCTACGGCAACACCAAGCTCGCCAACCTGCTGTTCACCTATGAGATGCAGCGGCGGCTGGGCAAGGCCAACGCCAGGCCCATCTGCGTGGCCGCGCATCCGGGCTATGCCGCCACCAACCTGCAGACGGCCGGGCCGCTGATGGAGAAATCCGCGATCGGGAAAATCCTGATGCAGATCGGCAACGCGCTGTTCGCGCAGCCCGCGCACATGGGCGCTTATCCGCAGCTCTATGCGGCGACGATGCCGGACGTGCAGGGCGGCGAGTACGACGGCCCCGATCGCCTTGCCGGCAACCGCGGCTTTCCGACCAGGGTCAAGTCCAATCGCCTCTCGCGCGACGAGGCGGCCGCGGCGTCACTGTGGTCGCTGTCGGAGAAGCTGACGGGCGTGCAGTTTCTGTCGGGCTGAAGAGCCGGGTTACTCTAAAGCCACAATAAACAGCGATCCGGGGGGATCCATCATGCGAAATCTTGCTTGCGGCCTGGCGGCCGCGTTCCTGGCGGCGTGCGGCGGCGGCGGTGACGGCGGCTTTCCGGGCAGCGACGGCCACAGTTGCATCGCGATCACGGGCGGCGGCACGCAGGCCCAGCGCACGGGCTCGTGCTCGGCGTGCACGAGCAGCGGCGTCGAAGCGGCGGCCGATGGCAACACCGATTCGGCGGCCACCGTGGTCTTTCCGGTCGGCGCCGCTGGCACCGCCGGGATTCGTGTCACCGCGCAGGACGGAATCGTCTATCCGGGCGACACGCCGGCGTTCGTGGTCGCTTCGATCGATTACGACGGCAACAGCCTGGATACGACGGTGCGGCTGCAGACCTACCTGAACGGCGTCCCGCAGGAAAGCACGCAAGCCGGGGACACCAACGGCGTGGGCGGCTTCGACGAGGAGAAGGCGCGCCGCGGCTTCACGGCTTCGCTGCCGTTCGATGCGCTCGAGCTCGTCTACCAGCGTGCCGGCGGTCCGGGCAGCGTCACCATCGGCGTGTTCGAGTTCTGCACGAACTAAAGGCAGGTCCGCGGATCGCGAGTCGGTGGCGGCTATCGACCCTGAGCTGCCGGTCGATGTTTCGAATTCGTAGCCACAAGCGGTCATTCGGCTTCCCGTGAGTTTCCACACTCGCACGGCTTACTGAGTGCGCTCCGTAGAGAAGCTGCCAGCACGTACCCCGTTTGCGACCGCCAGCAACTCAGCTGCTTCATGCACGACGACGGCAAAGGCGACGCTGATGACACCGAATACAGCCAAGGGGATCATCACGACAAGCACAGCGATAGAGAACACGATGTTCTGGAGACTTACGCGCCGTGCCTTTCGACCACGGCCTAGTGCTTCGGCGATCTTGCGCAAGTCATCCTTCATCAGCGCAACGTCCGCCGCCTCAAGGGCAGCGTCAGTCCCGGCGGCTCCCATGGCGGCGCCGCAGGTGGCTGCCGCCAGCGCGGGCGCGTCGTTTACGCCGTCACCGACCATCAGCACCTCGCCGTACCTCTCATGGAGGCGCTTAACGGCGGCCACCTTTTCGTCAGGCTTGAGTCCAGCTTGCACATCGTCGATTCCGAGGCCTTGGGCGATTGCTTTGCCCGTTCGCTCGTTGTCACCCGTCAGCATTGCGGTGCGGATACCGAAGCGGTGCAGCATCTCGACAGCTTCGCGCGCTTCTGGCCGCGGCTGGTCCTGGAGCGCCATCAGGCCGCGGATGTTGTCGCCTTCCGCAGCGATTACCACTGTCTTTCCCGCGGTCTGCAGTTTTGCGATGACAGCTTCGTGAGCCGAGAGATCAGCTGAACGCTCGGCAAACCAGGCAGGGCTGCCGACACTCCAGGTGGCCGTTCCGATCCTTGCGCGCGCTCCGGAACCGGTCAGGGATTCAAAGTCCTGCGCTGACGCGATGGAAACCTTCCGGGATTCGGCTCCCTCGACGATGGCGCGCGCCATCGGATGCTGCGAGTAGTGCTCGATGCCTGCGACGGCCGACAGGAACTCCGCCTCAGCGATGCCGAACGTAACAATGTCTGTCAGCGTCGGCCGGCCCATTGTGAGAGTGCCGGTCTTGTCGAACGCAACTACCTTGATGACGCCCAGGTGCTCCAGGTGAGCACCTCCTTTGATGAGAATTCCGTGCCGACCGGCGCTGCCAATTCCAGCGGCCATCGCCATCGGCATGGACATGATGAGAGCGCACGGTGCGGCAGCCACCAGCAGAACCACGGCGCGCCGTGCCCACTCAGCGAAGGGCAGGCCAAAGACCACCGGAACGATCAGCAGCAGTGCGGCACCCAGCAGCACCATCGGCGTGTAGCGGCGTCCGAAGCGCTCGATCCAATGTTGTGCCTTTCCCTTCTCCGCTTGTGCGGTCTCGACCAGGTGAATGATCCGGGACAGCGTGTTGTCCGCGAATGCCTTGGTCACCTCGACCGTCAGCGCGCCCTCACCATTGATGCTGGCGGCGAACACGGGATTGCCTGGCACCTTGTCGACCGGGACCGACTCGCCGGTCACGGGAGCTTCGTTCACGCCCGACCGACCTTCCACAACCGTGCCGTCGGTCGCCAGCGATTCGCCCGGTCGTACTACGAAACGATCGCCCGGCTTGAGCAAGTTCGCAGCAACCGTCTCCTCACGGCCATCCTTTAGCAGCCGCGCTTCTTTGGGCGCGAGATCAAGGAGCGCCCGGATCGCAGTGCGCGTGCGCGCATAGGTGTATTCCTCCAGACCCTCTGCAGCGCCGTAGAGCACAACGAGCGCGGCGGCCTCGTCCCACATTCCGAGGATCGATGCCCCAGCGGTTGCGGCAATCATCAGGACGTCGATCCCAATGAGCCGTTCCTTGATCAGTTCCTCCAACCCTTCGCGGATCCAGTGGTAGCCGCCAAGTGGAATCGCTACGAAGTACGCCCAGCGGGCAACCGACTCTGTCAGTACGCCCGTGCTTTCGAGAAGAAACGCGAGGCCCGCCAGCACGCCCGCAAAGCAGGCATTGCGCAGCGGCGGGAACGCCCACCAAGGGCCGCTGAAGCTCCCGTCTTCACCGGGCTCGAAGTCACCGTGCGCCATGAGGTTGTCCTTGTTCGGTCGGTTGGCCGCCTTCGCGCTCCGCTCCGACTTCCTCGCGCCGATAGGCAAGGCGGTACAGCGCGGGAAGCACGAACAGCGTCAGCAACGTCGCACTGATGATTCCGCCGATGACGACCGTGGCCAGCGGTCGTTGCACCTCGGCGCCGGTGCCGGAGTTGAGTGCCATGGGCAGGAATCCCAGGCTGGCTACGAGTGCCACCATCAGGATCGGCCTCAGTCGCAACTCCGCGCCTTCCACGATGGCGGCATCGAGCGACCGGCCGTCCTCCAGCAGTTGCCGGAAAGCAGACACCATGACGACACCCGTCAGGACCGCGACTCCGGAAAGCGTGATGAACCCGACGCCGGCCGAAATGGACAACGGGATACTTCGGAGCCAGAGCGCCATCACACCACCGGTGAGTGCCAACGGCACGCCGCTGAAGACCAGCGCAGCATCCTTCGCCGAGCCGAACGTCATCATCAGTAGACCGAAGATCATCAACAGGGTCAGCGGCACCAGCAGCTTCAGGCGCGCCGTCGCGCTCTGCAGTTGCTCGAATGTGCCGCCGTAATCCAGCCAGTAGCCGCTGGGCAGTTTCACATCCTGCGTGACGCGCTCCTGCACCTCGGTGACGAACGAACCCAGGTCGCGATCGCGGACGTTGGCACTCACCACCAGGCGGCGCTTGCCATTCTCGCGGCTGATCTGGTTCGGGCCGAGAGCCAGGTTCAGTCGCGCCAACTCGCCCAGCGGGACGTAACCGCCGCGAGCGAGGGGGATCGGCAGGCGTTCCAGACCTGAGAGATCGGAACGCTGTGCCTCCGGCAGTCGCACGACAACGGCGAAACGCCGATCACCTTCGAACACGGTTCCGGCGTCCTCGCCTCCCAGCGCGGAAGCCAGGACATCCTGCACGTCGGCGACGTTGACGCCATAACGCGACAGCGCTGCGCGGTTCGGCTCGATCGAGAGCACAGGAAGACCGGCCACCTGCTCGACCTTGACGCCCTCCGCTCCGGGAATCTTGTTAAGGACCGTGGCAATCCGATTGCCGATGGCCAGCAGTTTCTCCAGATCATCCCCGTAAACCTTGATGCCCAAGTCAGACCGCACGCCCGAGATCAGCTCATTGAATCGCAGCTGGATAGGCTGCGAGATTTCGTAGGCGTTGCCGGGCTGATTTGCGAGTACCGCCTCGATCTCCTCCAGCAGTTGTGACTTCGGCTTCGATGGGTCTGGCCACTGTGCATGCGGTTTGAGCATGACGTAGCCGTCCGCGATGTTCGGCGGCATTGGATCGGTGGCCACTTCGGCCGTTCCGACGCGGGCGAAGACGGTATCTACCTCGGGTATCGTCGCCAACGCGTTCTCGATGCGGAACTGCATTTCGAGGGACTGCGTCAAGCTGGTGCCCGGTATGCGCAGGGCCTGCACCGCGACGTCTCCCTCGTCGAGGCTGGGAATGAACTCAGATCCTAATCGCGTCGCCAACAGGCCGGTTGCCAGCACCAGCGCGGCCGCGATGCCCACGGTGATCCAGCGATGATCCAGCGCCGAACGCAGCGCCGGGCCGAAGCCACGCTTGGCCACACGCATGATCGCGTTCTCCTTCTCGGAGATATGCCCGCGTAGCAGCAGGGCGACGGCAGCCGGCACGAAGGTCAGCGACAGGATGAGCGCGCCCAGCAGAGCGACCACCACGGTGAATGCCATCGGTCGGAACATCTTTCCTTCGACACCGGTGAGCGCAAAGATCGGCAGGTTGACCAGTACCACAACGACGACGCTGATCAGGCTCGGAGTGAACACCTCGCGCGTCGCGGCATACGTCGTATGAAAGCGCTCGTCCGTGCTCAGGAGCCGCCCCAGGTGACGCTGGCGCTGCGCGAGCCGCATGATGCAGTTCTCGACGATGATCACCGCGCCGTCAACGATCAGTCCGAAATCCAGCGCACCCAGCGACATCAGGTTCGCGCTGACCTTGTTCTGGACCATCCCAGTTATCAGGAACAACATCGACAGCGGGATGACGGCAGCGGTGAGCAGGGCCGCTCGCACGTTGCCGAGCAGCGCGAGCAGCACGACCACGACGAGGATCGCGCCTTCGAGCAGATTCTTCTGGACCGTCGCGATCGTCTTGTTCACTAGGACAGTGCGGTTGTAGACCGGCTCGGCGCGCACGCCCGGCGGGAGCGTCGGCGCAATCTCGACGAGCTTGGCGGCCACAGCCTCCGAAACGGTCCGACTGTTCTCGCCGACCAGCATGACGGCGGTGCCAAGCACCGTTTCCTGTCCGTCGCGGGTGGCAGCGCCTGTACGAAGCTGCTTGCCCAGGCCGACGTCGGCCACGTCCACAACGCGGATCGGTACGCCTTCTCGGTCGGCGACGATGACGTTTTCGATGTCGGAGATCGAACTGAGCTGGCCCGGCGCACGTATCAGATACTGCTCGCCGTTGCGCTCCACGTACCCGGCGCCGACGTTCGAATTGTTCTTCTGCAGGGCGACAATCACCTGCTCCATCGTCAGCTCGTAAGCGAGTAGGCGTGCCGGATGCGGCGTCACATGGAACTGCTTCTCGTAGCCGCCGATCGTGTTGACCTCAGTGACGCCGGGCACCTGGCGCAACTGCGGACGGATGATCCAGTCCTGCAACGTGCGCAACGCAGTGGCGTCGTACGGCGAGCCATCAGCTTGGCGCGCCGCAGAATCTGCGCCGACCGTGTACAGGAAGATCTCGCCCAGGCCCGTCGCGATCGGACCCATCTGCGCCTCCAATCCGGGCGGCAGCTGACTCTTGGCCTGCTGCAGGCGCTCGTTGACCAGCTGCCGCGCGAAGAACAGATCGGTACCGTCGGCGAACACCACCGTGACCTGTGAAAGCCCGTAGCGAGATAGCGAGCGCGTGTACTCCAGGTGTGGAAGGCCAGCAATGGCCGTCTCGACCGAGTAGGTGATGCGTTGCTCAACTTCCAGCGGCGAATATCCATCCGCCTGCGTATTGATCTGGACCTGGACGTTGGTGATGTCCGGAACAGCGTCGATGGGGAGTCGCTGGTAGTTGTAAATGCCCAGCGCGGCAACGAGCGTGACCAGGAACAGGATCACCCATCGTCGATCGATGGAGAAGCGAATCAATGCGTCGATCATGGCGCGGTCCTAGTCTTCGTGGCCTGCTTCGCTCTTCCCCAACTCCGACTTGAGTACGAAGCTGTTGATCGCTGCGTAACTCGCCCCTGCATCGAGGCCAGACTGGATCTCGGTCAACGTGTCATCGCTGCGGCCGATCGCAACGGACGCCGCCTGAAAGCCGTCGTCGGTGCGCAGGAAGACCACCGTCTTGCCTTCGACGGTCTGCAGTGCGGAGCTTTTGACGGCGACAGGGACTTCACTTGCCGACAGTGTCACTTCGCCTGTCACGTACAAGCCCGGTGCCCAGCGCCCCTCTGCGTTGTCGACCAGCACGCGCGCAGTCAGCGTCTGACTCGTCGTCTGTCCGAGTGGCGCGACGTACGCCACCTTTCCGACTCCCATGAGACCCGCGTCGGCGCTCTTGATCGTCACCGCTTGCCCCAGGTGCACCTTCGGCAGATCCCGCGGAAACAGCGCGAGCTCCACCCAGACGGTCGACAGATCCGTCACCGTGAAGAGAGGTTTGTCGCCTGAGTACTCGCCCGGGTTCGCATTGCGCGCCGTCACCACACCCGAAATGGGCGCGACGATCTCGTAAGTCCGCAGACTTTCGTTGGACTCCACAGACGCCAACACGTCGCCCTCCCGCACGGTATCGCCAACTTTGTGCACGACGCCGCGCACGATGCCCGGATAGCGGGCAGAGACTTCTCGGACTCGCTCAGCGTTCGCTCGAACCGTTCCGTACAAAGGTAGAAGATCGCGGATCTGGGCAGGGCCTGCGGTGGCGATCTCGATGCCGCCATTGCGGATGCCGTCCGCTAATAGCGCAACGTGGCCTTCTTCGTGCTTCGGTTCCGCTTCCGGCGCCGTGGATTGCTCAGCGCGTTTGCCGCAGGCGACGATCAGCAGGGCGAGAGCGAGAGAGTAGACGGTAGGCGAAGGCTTCATGGTTGTTCTCGGGTCGTCGGCGTAGCCAATGGCTCGCCGGTCAGGCGTTCGATCTCGGCCTGGAAGTTGTGGACGTTGGTCGCGGACTGGATGAGCGCGCGCTGCACTTCAAGGTAGGCACGTTGGCCGTCGACGAGTTCGAGATAGCTGTAGCGTCCTCGGTCGTACGCGTATTCCGTCTCGCGCAGCGCTTCTTCCATTTGCGGCACCAAATCCTTCTTCAGGATCTGGGTCTCGGCGATGGAGTGCAGAAGCTCCTGGTAGATCTCGAACAGCTGGGCTCTAGCCTTGATAAATGCGGCGTCGCGCGCTGCATCGGTCTGCTCGCGTAACGCCTTTGCTTCGCCGATCGCCGGTCCCGCCTGTGCAGCGCTGAACAGCGGCAGGCTCATGCCCAGTACGGCGGCGTGATCGTCGGTTTCATGCAGGCGGCGCACGCCGGCCGAGACGGTGATATCCGGGACGCGACGGGTCTGCGCGACGCGCAGCTCGGCATCGCGCAGTCGAGCGTCGCTCGCGAACTTCGTGAAGTCCGGGTTCTTTGCTAGGCGACCGACGAGCTCTTCAAAACTCGTCGTCGTCGGCATCCCGTACATGTCTGCCTGCACGTCGCCGAAATTGTCGGTTGACGCAGCCCACATGGCAGCGAGCTTGCGTCGGGACGCAGTGAGTTCGTGCTCGGCATGCCGCAGGTCGATCTCGGCGCGGCGCAAGGCGACACTCGCGCGGTGCAGCTCGACCTCCGGCGACCTGGCGGCCTGCACGCGACGACCGACCGCCTCAGCATTGTGGCGAGCGACTTCGGTGGCCTGTCGCGTGAGTTTCAGCAGCTCTTCGTCGGCAGCGACGTGGATGAAGCGTCGCGTGACCTCGGCGAGAACGTCGAGCTGCGCAGCTTGCTGACCGACGGTCAGTCCTCGGAAGCCCTCCTCAGCAGCTGAAATCCGCGCGCGACGCTTGCCTCCAATCTCAACAACCTGCGAAAGCGAGAACGTCCACTCGGCAACGTCCAGCTCCTTCGCAGCGCCCGATCCGAACGCGTTCTCCAGCTCGGTGGAGAACTCCGGGCTCGGCCGGACGCCGGCTTGGCCGATGCGAGCCTGCTGCGCTCTTAGCGAATAACCGAAGACCTTAAGATCCGGGTTGGCCGCGAGTGTCGCCTCCACCGCGTCGCGCAGTGTCAGCGGCTTCGCGACATCAAGGGCGATGGCCGACGTTGAAAACCAGATGGCACACACGAAGAGCGTGCGCGTTCCAAACGAATCCATGAAATGCCTCCCAAGGCATGAGGCGCACGAACGTGCGCGGGATGCAGCCGATACAGCGGGAGGCTTAGAGCGGTGGCGCCCTTAGAGGAGGACGGATGAATCGGAAGGCTGGAAGGACGCTTTCGACGATCGTCGAAGGCGGATGGCGCGCGTCGACGGGCGCAAGGCGGACGAGCAACGCAACAGCGGTGGCCAGGAACGGCAAGTCGAGATTCGCGCCCTTCGCGCTCTTTGCGAGAGCACCGTCCGGCTCGACGTTGAGATCGGAGTGTTCTTCGCCCGGGGCGTGCTCGTCATGGATGCCGGCGTCGGCCAAATGAACCGTCGCGCGAGCCTCCTTGCCGTCAAGGCACAGATGCGTGTGCACGCCAATGATGCGCACGCCCAGCATCGAGATGGCGAGCGTGAGCACGAGGGCAACGTTGGCGCGGAGCGAGAGACGCACGGCCCTAGCGTATCAGCCCACGGTGTGTGTCCGCTTTCGGGAGAACTTTCCAGATCAACGCCAAATGTCCTCTCCTGGCCGTTCTCAGTCACATGAATGACATCGGCAGGAATTAGCTGTCACGCGCCCCTTTCGAAAATCAGAATTCCGTCGCGCGATGCGGGCATAGGGGAGCGGATGGCGCCGCATCGCGGAAGGAAGATGCGCCTAGGAGGAGGTGTGCAGCAGCGGCGTTCTCGTCGCTTTGCGGCAGAGCCATCCGCCCCACGAACTGAACAGCAACGACCGTGCCAGTGGTTTTGCGCGGCTTTTTCACGGCGCCGCGCACAACAATCACGCCTCGCCGTTCCATACCGGTGCAGGGATGCCGCTTCGGTGTGCGTAGGAGCCGCCGAACTCCCTGGCATACCTCATGCTCGGAACGAGCATGCCCTCCAATGCGCGTCGCATCCTGTACGTCGTCACCTTCGATTCGAGTGAAGCTGCGATCAGCGACCAGGTCACGGAGCTGGCGCGCGCGCACTATGCGGCCGTCGTGTTGCTCGCGGCGCGTCGGCGGCGGCGCTGGAAGATCGGTATGACACGCGGCGCGGATGGGACGGGCCGCAAGCTGTCTGCGATCGCCGCGCGCATGAAGGGGTACGTCGCCGACATTCGCGTCGTGGACCCGCCGCTGCCGGAAAGCGCGATGCGCATCGCGGATGAGATCGCAGCGGACCTCATCGTGATCGGTGCTGGTGAGCGCGCCGAACGCGAGCCGGCTTACGCAAATCCCGAGGCCCTGCAGCTCGCGCGCGAGGCGCGCGAAGACGTGTTGATCTGCAAGCCCTTCGCCGATCGCTACGTCGGCCACGTCCTTTGCGCAGCTGACACGACGCCGACGGCTGGCGCGGCAGTGCTCCGGTCCATGCAGATCAGCCGGCGGTTCAACGCGCTGCTGCGCATCATCAGCGTGATGCCGGAGCCGTCGTGGAAGTCCGCCGGCGCAGACCCGGATGAGGACATCCGCACCCAGTACGAAGCGCAGAAAGCCTTCCTCGATCAATTCGACTTGCGCGGCGTCGGGCTGTCGCGCGCAGTGGTCTGGTCGCGCCATGCTGCGGCCGAAGTGCTCGACGAGGCGGATCGTTACTCCGAAGGCCTGCTCGTCATCGGCGCCTCGAGCCGCGCACCGCTGCCCAAGGGACAACTCGGCCCGACGTCGGAGGCGATCGTCAGCGCGTGCCCGTGCTCGCTCATGATCGTGAAGGGGCGGAGAGCGGCCGCGGCTAACGACCCTGCTGCATCTTCTCAATCCGGAACGCGCGCGCTGACTGACGCGTAGGAATCGCGACGCCGATACGGGCCTGCAGCGACGTGGAGGCAGCTACAGCTTCTGGATCGGCATTGCGCGGATCAGGATGCTTTCCTGCTTGAAGCGGCGCTCGAGGACTTTGCGCTGCCGGTCCCACCACGGCTTGTCCAGCTCCTCCACCATCACCTCGACGACCAGCATGTCGTCGACGGAGCGATGTGCCTCGTCTTTCTCCCAGACGCCCTTGGCCGGTGCCCGGTTGTAGACCGTCAGACCGCCGAACTTGTCCGTGAGCTCCTTCTGCGTCGTGCGATGGACCGAAGCCGGCAGGGCGCGTCCGGCATTGTCGGCAAGAGGCAGGAAGATCTGGATCAGATGCATCTAGCGGCTCAAGGTCACCGGCGTCCCGTTGCGGATCGTGTCCAGCACCGGGCAGCAGCGCTCGACGCGATTGAGCAGGCGCGCGATTGCGTCCGGACCTGCGGGACTTTCGATGCTGATCTTCGCCTCGATGCGATCGAAGCCGGAACGCACGCGGACATCCGTGTCGAAGAAGCCGCGCGTGTCGAGATTTCCGGAGAGATGCACCGAGACCTTGTCGAGCGGAATGCCGAGATACTCGGCGTAGACGCGGCAGGTCACTTCGATGCTGGCGCCGAGCGCGCCGAGCATCACCTCGGCGGGATTGGCGGCGGTGTCGCTGCCGCCGAAGCCGGTGGGCTCGTCGATCACGAAGCTGTGGCGGCCGAAGCGCGCCTCGCTGCGCAGGCCCTCGACCTGGCGCGTCGTGCCGGAGAAGCGCTCGGTGCACTTGTCCCGATCGGCGCTGCGCGCGATCTGCATCTGCTCTTCCATCACCCCTTTGAGGTTCACGGGATTTGCAGGTTCCACTTGTCGACCGCTTTCAGCTGCGCGGGATCGGTGATGTCGAGGCGAAGCGGCGCGATCGTCACGTAGCCCTGCGCGTAGGCCTCGGTGTCGGAGCCGGCGGGGAACTCGGTGCCGATCTTCATCTTCGGCTTGAGGCCGGTGCTGCCGTCGGTGGCGGCGCCGACGGTCTCGATGTGATCGAGGATGTAGTAATCGCCGCCGAGCGGCAGCACCTTGATGCCTTTCAGATCGCCGGCCGGGATGTTCACGTTCCAGTAGGCGCGCGGCGGCAAGCCGTGCTCCAGCGCCGCCTTGACGATATGCGCGGCGACCGTCGCCGAGCGCGCGTAGTCGTCCTTGAGCTTGGCGTCCTGCGAGAAGGCGATGCCGGGAATGCCGGCGAGCGCGGCTTCCATCGCGGCGCCGACCGTGCCCGAGTAGTAAGCGCCGTTGCCGACGTTGGTGCCGTAGTTGATGCCGGACACGACGACGTCGAACTTCTCGCCCTTGCGCACCCAGAACAGCCCCGCCAGCACCGAGTCAGCCGGCGTCCCGGGCACTGCGTGTCCGAACAGCACGCCGTCGCGCTTCACCGGCACGATGCCGGCGGTCCCCGCCAGGATCGTGATCGAATGACTTGCGCCCGACTGGTTCTTCGCGGGCGCAACGACCACGACTTCGCCGAGCGGCCTGAGCGCCGCAGCCAGCGCAGCGATGCCCGGCGACTCGATGCCATCGTCGTTGGTGACGAGGATGCGGTAGGGCTTCTCCGGCACGACGATCTGCGGCGCGGTGGCGCAGGCGGTGATGAGCGCGAGGAGCGTTACGGTGAAGATTGGTTTCATAGTCAGGTCTCGGTCACACCTTGCGTTTGTGGTTCTGCCAATACGGCGCGCGCAACTCCTTCTTCAGCACCTTGCCCGACGGGTTGCGCGGCAGGGTCGCCGCGAACTCCACGCGGCGCGGGATCTTGTAGCCGCCGAGGTTGGCGCGGCAGTGCGCGATCACCTGGTCGGCGTCGAGCGTCGCGCCGGCGCGCAGCACGATCACCGCCATCACCGACTCGCCGTACTTCTCGTCGGGCACGCCGATGACGGCAGCGTCGCCGACGGCCGGCAGCTCGAAAAGCACGTTCTCGATCTCGCGCGGGTAGATGTTCTCGCCGCCGCTGATGATCATGTCCTTCACGCGATCGCAGATGTAGAGGTAGCCCTCGGCGTCGAGATAGCCCGCGTCGCCGGTGCGCAGCCAGCCGTCGCGCAGAGCGGCCGCGGTCTCCTCCGGCTTGTTCCAGTAACCCTTCATCACCTGCGGTCCGCGCACGACCACTTCGCCGACTTCGCCCGCGGGAAGATCTTTTCCTTCACTGCCGACGATGCGGATCTCGGTGCCGGGGATCGCGCGGCCGGCGGAGAGCAGAAGCTCCGGCTTGCCGCGCAACGCCCGCTCGTGATCGGCGTTGTTGAGGATCGTCAGGCAAGCCGTGGTCTCGGTCTGCCCATAGCCCTGGTAGAACTGGCAGCCGAACACCTTGATCGCTTGGCGCAGCGTCTCCTCGGCGATCGGCGAGGCGCCGTAGATGATCGTGTGCAGGCGGCTGTAGTCGCGCTTGGCGATGTCGGGCACCTGCATCAGCGCCATCTGCAGCATCGCCGGCACGAGGTTGGCGACCGTGACCTGGCCGGCGAGCGCGTCGACCAGGCCCTTGGCGGTGAAGTCGCGCTGGATCACCAGCGTGCCGCCGGAGACCAGCGTGCCGACCACGAACGAGACCGCGCCGGCATGGAACATCGGCATCACGATCAGCGCGCGATCGTGCGCGTCGAAGCGATGCTCGAACGTCGGCAGCGTCTGCAGCGAATTGTTCAGCACGCAGTAGTGCGTCAGCAGCGCGCCCTTGGGCTCGCCGGTCGTGCCGCTGGTGTACATCTGGTAGAGCACGCTGTCGTCGCCGCCGTCGCTCGCGATCGCGCGATCGGATTGCGCTGCGAGCCAGGCGCGGTAGTCGCGCTCGATGATGTGGCAGTGCTTCAGCGTGTCGGGCTTCGCTTGCGCGAACGCAGCAGAGAACTCCTCCTGCACCAGTGCGAGCTTGGCTTGCCCCTGCGTCAGGATCTGCTGCCACTCGCGCGGCGCCAGGCGCCAGTTCAGCGGCAGCGCCACGCAGCCGGACTTCGACGCGGCGAGATAACCGACCACCATGTCGACCGAGTTGCGCGACAGCATCGAGAAGCGGTCGCCGGCCTTCAGGCCCTCGGCGCGCAGCGCGTTGACCAGCCGATCGGCCTCGCGCGCCATCTCGCCGTAGGTGAGCGAGCGCGCCCCGTCCTCCGCACAAGGTCGATCCGGCGCGACCTTGGCGTGGTATTCGAAGAGCTCGTGGAGTCTCATTGGGGGTGCAGGCCCGGCCGGTCTGGTCCGCCGGGGGACGACTTAAAAGCTCCGTCAGCCTCGGGTGGCGCCGTCCCTGGCGCCACACGCCCCCGCCGAACCAGACCGGCCGGGCCTTCCACTCCGCATCTGATGCTCACGACTTCTTCAGCGGGCCGGATTTGAAGAACGCCGGATCGACCGGCATCCCGTGCACCTGCATGTTGTGGCTGTGCGCCAGCTGGTGCAGGTTGAAGGCGTTGTCCATCGCGATCTTGCGGCCTTGCGCGTTCATGGCGCCGTTGACCGCTTCCTTGGCGAGCTTGAGCGCGAAGATCGATTTCTTCGCAATGCGCTCAGCGAGCTTGAGCGTCGCGGCTTCCAGCTCCGCGCGCGGCACGACGTGATTGACCATGCCGAGCTTCATCGCATCCTGCGCGCTTAAGAAATCCGACGTGAACAAGAGCTCCTTGGCCTTGCGCGGACCCAGCTCCCACGGATGCGCGAAGTACTCCACGCCGCCGATGCCCATCTCCAGCGTGTTGTCCTGAAACTGCGCGTCGTCGGCGGCGATGACGAGGTCGCAGGGCCACACCAGCATCAGCCCGCCCGACACGCACTTGCCTTGTACCTGCGCGATCGTCGGCTTGGGGATCGCAGCCCAGCGCTCGCAGAGGCCCTGGAACAGCTCCTTCTCGCGCGTCATCGTCGGCTCGGCGCCGCCGCAGCTCATGCCGCACCAGGTGCCGACGCGGCGGTGCTCGTTCCAGTGCGCCAGGTGATCGGTCTCGCGAAGATCGTGGCCCGACGAGAAGTGCGGGCCGTTGGCGGCGAGGATGATCACCTTGATCGCGTCGTCCTGCGCCGCGCGATCGAAGACGTCGTTGAGCTCGTAGAGCAGGTGCGTGTCTTGCGCGTTGCGCGACTCCACGCGGTTCAGGACGATGCGCGCGACGGCGGGGGCGGGGGTTTCGTAGAGGATGCGTTGAGTCATGGGTCACCTGTGCTGCGCATGCCGCACCGCCGCGTCCAGCCGGATCACTTCGCCGTTCAGCATCACGTTCTCGCAGATGTGGCAGGCGAGCCGCGCGAAGTCGTCGGGGTTGCCGAAGGCGTCGTTGGGGAAGGGCACCAGCTTGATCAGCTCGTCGAGGAACTCCTTCGGCGCCTTGTGCAGGAGCGGCGTCTCGAAGTTGCCTGGCGCGATGGCGCAGCAGCGCACGCCGCGGGGCGCGAGATCCCTGGCGATCGTCAGCGTCATGCCTTCGACGCCGGCCTTGGCGGCGGTGTAGGCGACGGTGCCGACCGGCCCGTCCTGCGCGTTGATCGACGACACCAGCACCACGACGCCGCGCTCGCCGCGCTCCAATGGTTCCAGCTTCACCATGTCTGCTGCTGCAAGACGCGCGAGATTGAAGGCGCCGATCAGGTTCACCTCGACGATCTTGCGGAACACCTCGAGCGGATAGGCGCCGTTCTTGCCGGCGGTGCGGATCGGCGGCCCGCCGATGGCGGCGCAATTCACGGCGATGCGCGCCGGACCGAACGCCTCGCGACCGACGGCGATCGCAGCCTCCAGCGCGCGCTCGTCGGCGACGTCGGCTTTCGCGAAGCGTCCGCCGATGGCACGCGCGACCGCTTCGCCGTTCTTCTCGTCGAGATCCACGATCAGCACGCGCGCGCCGGCTTTCGCCAGCATCTGCGCGGTGGCCTGACCCAGGCCGGAGCCGCCGCCGCTGACGATCGCGCTGTGTCCGCCGATATTCATTTGGAAGCCCAGTCGTCGAGTCCGGCCAGCATGCGCCGAGTCACGGCAAGGCCGCGAGTCCAGACGCTGTCCATCCACTTGGGCTCTTCCGGATAGAAGTAGCGCCGGTAGCGCGCGCCGACGCGCAGTCCTTCCTCCGAGCGCGGGTCGCCGAACATGTGGTGATAGTGGTTCAGGTGGAAGTCGCGGGTCTCCTCCGGATCGAAGGTGCCGAACTCCAGGATGGCCGCGGTCACCTGCAGGCCCGGCACCCAGTCCGCGATGAAGCCGTACGGGCTCTTGCTGTGCGCGGGAATGTCGAAGTCGCCACCAGGGACGTAGAAGGTGGTCTCGTCGGCGCCATCCATCCACGTCTTCAGGCGCTCGTGGCGCGGATCGCCGGGCGCGTCGTACGACATCACCAGGCCATGGCCGTACTCGCCGAAGCCGGTGTGGATGTCGAGCACGGCCAGGTGACTGCAGCACGCCAGCTCCTGGCGCAGCACCTTCTCCAGCACCTTGCGGCTCCAGCACGGCCCCTGGCCGTGGTAGGTCATGCTCTTCGGCCGATGGTGCTGGCCGCGGCGGATCGCCTTGACGATGCGCTCCTGCCCGTAGGTGCTCACCAGCTTCTGGCGCAGCGTCTCGTTGTCCAGCGCCGAGCGCTTGCCGAAGTTGGCGAGGTCGAAGACGTCGTCGATCTCGTCGAAGAGCGGATCGGGGGTGATCGGATCCTCGGCGTAGAGGAAGTTGCGGAAGAGATCGACGTTCTCGTGATCCTCGCGCCGGTTCCACGCCGGACCCCACGGATTGATCATGTGCACCAGCAGCAGTGCCGTGTCCGCTTGCAGCTTCAGCTTGCGCACGCCGTGCAGCAGGCCGGTCTGGATGCCGGCGCCGGCGAAGCCCTCGATGCCGTGCGTGCCGGAGAGCACGAGCAGCACCTTGCGCGCGCTGGCGGGGCCGACGCGCGCGACGCTCACCTGCAGCAGCTCGCCCTGCGGTCCTTTCAGCGGATGCGCGATGGTCTCAACCTTCGCCTGCGCAATGACGCCGGCGACGCCGAATTTGGCGTCGGCCTCGGAAACCGTCGAGGAAAAGAAGTTGGCGCTGCTCATGTCGCGTCTTCTGTTAGCGCCAGACCTGTCGGCAGACGCGCCGCCAGTTCTCGCCGAGGATGCCGCGCACGTCGTCCTCGGAGTAGCCGCGCTTGACGAGGAGATCGCTGAACGACGGCAGGATCTCCGGCGTCGCGTAGCGGAAGCCCGCCCAGGATGGATCGCGCGCCTGCGGCCATTCGTCCGGCCGGCTGCGGATCCAGGCGTTGAGCGCGTCGGCGTCGAACACCAGATCGAGACCTAGACCGACGTGTTCCGGTCCGACCATTTGCGCGATGTGGTCGACGTGACGCAGCAGCGCTTCGTTGCTGCAGGTCATGTCGCCCATGTACTCGCCCGATCCGGACATGCCGACGACGCCGCCGGTTTTCGCGCAGGCGCGGATCTGGTCGTCTTTCAGATTGCGGAAGTGCGGATGCACCGCGTCGGCCATCGAGTGGCTGAAGATGCAGGGGCGCGTGGCCATCGCCATCGTGTCCATCGTCGTGCGATGGCCGGTGTGCGACAGGTCGATCAGCATGCCGACCGCTTCCATCCGCCGCACCACCGATTCGCCGAACTTGGACAGGCCCGGATCCATCTTCTCGGCGCAGCCGCCGCCGACGTCGTTGTTCTGGTTGAACGCCAGCAGCGCGTGCCGCACGCCGAGCGCGTAGTAGGCGTCGACGATGTCGAGGTTGCGCTCGAAGCAGCGCGTGCCTTCCAGGTGAAAGCACACCGCCATGCGGCCGCCGATGCACGCCGCCTCGATGTCGTCGATGTGCTCGACCAGCACGTAGTCCTCCGCGTGGGCGCGGACCCACGCACGCGCCGCGGCGACGCGCTGGATGCCTTCGCCGATGTTGTGGTTGTCGCCGGCCAGCGTGAGCGACACCACGTCGAAGCCGGCGGCACGGAAGCGCGCGAGCTTGTCGTAGCCGTTGCCGCACCACGGCTCGATGGGGAAGACCATGTCCCACACGAGAAAATCGCCCCTCTCCCTGGCCCTCTCCCCGCTTCGCGGGGCGAGGGGATCTAGTTCTTTCCCCTCTCCCGCATGCGGGAGAGGGTGGTCCGAAGGACCGGGAGAGGGCGTTTTCACTTCGCAGTCGCCTGGATGTTGATGAGCCCGCCGTCGATCGGCAGCAGGACGCCATTGATGTACGCCGCTGCATCACTGGCGAGGAATACCGCCGCGTTGGCGACGTCCCAGGCGCTGCCTTGCTTGCCGGTCGGGCTCGACGCGTCGCGCGAGGCCGTCATCGCCTCGACGCCGCCGTGCGTGCCGACGATCGCCGGGTTGGCGTAGAGCAACGGTGTATTCAGGAGTCCCGGCAGGATGGCGTTGCAGCGGATGCCCTTGGCCGCGTACTTCACCGCCACCGCGCGGGTGAAGTGATCGACCGCAGCCTTGGACGCGTAGTAGGCGATCTGGTCGTACCAGGAGACGCGCACCGACAGGATCGAGGAGATGTTGGTGATGACGCCGCGACCCTGGCGCTCCATCACCGGCAGCGCGTGCTTGCAGGCGAGGAACACGCTCTTGAGGTTCACGTCCATGCTGCGGTCCCAGTCGGCTTCGGAAAGATCCACCGGTCCGCCGAACAGGCTGATGCCGACGTTGTTGTGCAGCACGTCGAGGCGCTGCCATTTGTCCACCGTCGCCTGCACCGCGGCGGCGACGTCGCTGCTGGAGGCGACTTCGGCGGCGAGCGCGATGGCGTCGCCGTTCTCGGCGCGGATGAGGTCCACGGTTTCCTGCGCGCGCTCGAGGTGCTGATCGACGCAGGCGACGCGTGCACCGGCGCGCGCGTAGGCCAGGGCCGAGGCCTTGCCGTTGCCCCAGCCCGGTCCGCTGGAGCCGGCGCCGAACACGAGGGCGACGCGGTCGGCGAGCGGGCGCTGCGGATTCGACTCGGGCATCGGAGTGCTGCTTTTGGGACGGCGAGACATTAGCGGACGGCGTAAATGACATCACCTTACCCGCGGACCGCAAAAGTCTGCGAGTAGGATTGGCCTATTGACCGGCCCTACCTCACGGTGCGCATGCTGCGTCCGCGGGGAAAACACTGAGATCAGTATGGGCCATACGACCGGGGCTTCCGGACGCAGAGGGAGCGCATTGGGAAGCCTTCGTGGGCGCGTCGCGGCTGTGGCGCTGAGCGTTACGCTCGGCGCCCCCCTGCACAGCTCACCGTCGCTGGCTCAGGAAAACAACCCGCCGGCGACGCCGCCGGAGGCGCAAGAACCTCCGGCGGCGGAGCTAGTACCCGAAGACACCACCGCCTCCACGTCGACGCCGCCGGCGCCCGACGAGTCGGAGACCCGTAGCGGCTCGACGCGGCTGGAGAAAGTCGTCGTCACCGCCAACAAGCGCGAGCAGGTGCTCACGGACGTGCCGATGAGCATCTCGGCGATCTCCGGCAAGGACCTGGAGAAGAACGGCGCCAAGAGCTTCACCGATTACGCGCAGACCGTGCCGTCGCTCAACTTCGGCAACTACGGTGAGGGCCGACAGCGCATCAGCCTGCGCGGATTGCAGGCGCCGACCGGCGTCTCGACCGTCGCCTACCTCGTCGACGGCATCGAGCAGGGCGACAGCCCGCCGGATCCCGAGCTGTTCGACATCGACCACATCGAGATCCTGCGCGGCCCGCAGGGCACGCTGTACGGCGCCGGCGCGGTTGGCGGCGCGATCAAGATCCAGACCAATCGCGCCAACCAGTACGCGTTCCAGTCCCGGTTCCTGGGCTCGCTGAGCAAGAACGCGCCCGGCGCCGCCGGCTATGACCTGAACGGCATGGTCAACGTGCCGCTGATCAAGGGCGAGCTCGGCGCGCGCGTCGTGGGCTTCCGGCGCCACGCCGACGGCTACATCACGATCCGCGAGCCGAACTTCAACAACCCGCCGCCCTTCAAGAGCTTCTCGGACGAGAACGTGCTGAAGACGGACGCCAACTTCACCACCGTCAGCGGCGGCCGCCTGGCGGTCGACTGGAAGGCGGCGAGCGACCTTACGGTCGGCGCCAAGTACAGCACCGAGACGCGCCACACCGGCTACGGCCCGGGCCAGAGCATCGACGCCGACGAGAAGTACGGCGGCTACAACTTCAAGCGCGGCTCGACGCCGCTGTCCGGCGACTCGGTGATGCAGGAGTACCGCCAGGCGACGTTCAACGTCGACTGGAAGACGCCGTGGTTCGGGGTGCAATCCGTGACCGGCATGGCCGACGTCAAGGAAGACCTGGGCATGGGCTTCTTCATCGTGTTGCCGGTGATCGAGACCGCTGAAGGCGTGGTCGGCGTGCCGCTGCCGATCGACATCCCGGCGCTGCCCGCCGAGCTGCGCGCGATCCTCGACGACCTGGGCTTGCCCAGCGGCGCCGCGGTCGGCGACATGTTCGAGATCGCGCTGATCAACCAGCACAGCTACATCAGCCAGGAACTGCGGCTGGTCTCCGCGCCGAGCTCCAGCCCGCTCACCTGGACCACCGGCCTGTTCTACAAGGTCGAGAATCGCCAGGCCTACGAGGACGTCTTCGCCGGCCCCGTGCTCGGTCCCGTCCTGGCGCCGGACGGCCCGTACGACCAGGTGAACCTGCGCTTCTTCACCGAGGAGTACGCGGTCTACGGCCAGCTGGAGTACGCGATCACGCAGAAGCTGACCGCGCTCGCCGGCCTGCGCTACTACCGCGCCAACCTCGAGGACACCGCGACCGGCGGCGGCACCGACGGCAGCGTCTTCACGCCGCGCTTCTCCGACGTCTCGCCGAAGTTCACGCTGTCGTACCACTTCACCGACACCTTCCTGGCCTACGCCACCGCCGCGAAGGGCTTCCGCATCGGCGGCGTCAACTTCAGCACGGTCAAGCCGCCGCCGCCCAACCTGCAGCGCACCTACGATCCCGACGTCTTGTGGAACTACGAGATCGGCATCAACAGCACGCTGTTCGACGGCCGCGTCAGCTTGAGCGCCGCGATCTTCAACTCGATCTGGAAGAACCTGCAGAACGAGCTCTTCGTGCACAGCGATCCGGCGATCGAGCCCGGCAGCGTCACGCCCGACAACCCGACCGGCGTGTTCCAGGCCGGCGGCAACGAGCGCATCGTCATCAACGCCGGGCGCGCGCACTCGCGCGGCGTCGAGGCGGAGTCGACCGTGCTCTTGCCGCTCGACCTCACCTGGACGTTCGCGGGCGCGTACATACAGGCTGCGCTGGACCAGGACCTGCCCAATCCAGCGACCGAGGGCACGATCCCCAAAGGCACCTCGCTGGAGAACGTGCCGCACTTCGCCGGCAGCACCTCGCTGTCGCACGACCTGCGCTTCAACGGCGGCTGGGGGCTGGCGAGCTCGGTGAGCTACATCTATCGCGGCGAGACCCACGCCGACATCACCAATCCCGACGAAAGCGTCTCCGAGCCCTACAGCCTGATCAACGTGCGCCTGGGGCTGCACGGCAGGAGCGCGAAGTGGAGCGCGGACGTGTTCGCCAACAATCTGCTGAACGAGCGTGCGAGCTCGTTCACCTTCAACCATTCCGGCACGCCGAACACGCTGCCGGACCACACCGACTCGCCGCTGGCGTACCGCACCATCGGCCTGCGCGCGAGCTACAGCTTCTGATGAAGACCTTCCTTGCTGCGCTCGCGCTGTCCGTGCTCGCGACCCCCGCCTTCGCCGACGACGAGATCAAGCGCGCCGACGAGTACTACGTGAGCCTGTTCGGCGACGCGACGGTCCGGCCGGACGAGCAGCACAACCCGCTGCTGGAGCGCAGCTACGCGGCGGACCTGCGCATCGGCTACAAGGCCGAGCACCACTGGGGCTACGAGGTGCGCGGGTTCTACGGCAAGCTCGACACGACCTCGCCGGCGATCACCACCGGCAACCGCAGCGGCATCGGCGGCGACGCGCTCTACCGCCTGGGCTCGCTGCTCGGCATCCAGCCCTACGTCCTCGCGGGCATCGGCATCGCCTACAGCGACGCGCTCAACGGTCCCGACTGGATCGCGCCGTACGCCAACGCCGGGGTGGGGCTTTCCACCGGCTCGCTTATCGAGCTCTGGCAACGCCCGCTGCGCCTGCGCGCGGAAGTGCGCTGGGCCTACGAGGATTACCGCGACGAGTACACCGGCGCCAAGCAGTTCGACGACAACAACTACGTCGACCTGCACACGTTCGTCGGCATCGAGTTCGGGCTGACGCGCCACGTGCCCACGCCGCCGCCACCGCCGCCGCAGGTGGTTCCGGTGGACGAGCAGAAGCCGCAGTGAGCACGCGCAAGAAGCTGTTCTTCGCGGCGATGGTCACGGAGAGCAACAGCTTCTCCAACATCCCGACCAGCCGCGAGAGCTTCGCGCCCATGAGCGGCGCCGAGGCTCTGAAGGCCGACAGCATGCTGTCGGGGTACCTGCACCCCTTCCTCCGGAGCGCGACGGCGATGGGCATCAACGTGACCATCGGCACCTGCGCGTTCGCGCAGCCCGGCGCGCCGGTGATCCAGGCCGACTACGAGTCGCTGCGCGATCGCATCGTCCAGGACCTGCGCGAGCAGGGACCGGTCGATGCCGTCTGCCTGCTGTTGCACGGCGCCATGGTTTCCGAGCGCTGCCTGGATTGCGAGGGCGACATCCTCTCGCGCGTGCGCCAGGTCGTCGGCCCGGGCGTGCCGGTGCTGGCGATCCTGGACCCGCACGCGCACCTGACCGACAGCATGGTGAAGAGCGCGGACCTGCTCGCCTTCATGAAGGAGTATCCGCACACCGACGGGCCCGAGCGGCTCGATCACCTGCTGCGGGTGACGCAGGCGATGTGGGAGGGGAGCGCGCGGCCCGTGCCCGCCGTCGCCGATTGCCGCATCGTCGGCATCTGGCCGACGCAGGCGCAGCCGATCCGCGCGTTCACCGATCGGCTGATGGCGCTGGAGAAGCGCGAGGGGATCCTCTCGGTCTCGTTCGTGCACGGCTTCCCGTGGGGCGACACGCCGGACACCGGCTCGCGCGTGCTGGTCTACGGCAACGCCGCACATGGATGTGCAAGTGCCGCGGGCGCAGGAAGCGCAGGAGCGGCCGGCGACAATTCCCTTGCCCAGACGCTGGCCGATCAGCTGGCCGAAGAGGTCTGGCGCATGCGCGAGGCATCGCAGCCGCAGATGACCTCGATCGAGCAGGCGCTGGACATCGTGCAGTCGGCGGAGTCGTTCCCGATCGTGCTGGCCGACATCGCCGACAACGCCGGCGGCGGCGCGCCCGCGGATTCGAGCTTCATCCTGCGCCGCGTGCTGGAGCGCGGCATCGAAGGCGTCGCTTTCGCGCTGCTCTACGATCCGTTGCTGGTGGAGTTCTGCCACCAGGCCGGCGTCGGCGCGCAGGTGCAGGTCCGCGTCGGCGGCAAGCTGTCGCGCTATTCGGGCGAGCCGGTCGACCTCGACGTCGTAGTGAAGGGGCTCGCCCGGGACGCCAAGCAGATCGCCTTCGGCCGCACGCCCGACCAGATGGGCGACACCGCCTGGATCCACGGCCGCGGCGTCGACATCATCGCCGCCAGCACGCGCACGCAGTGCTTCGACCCGCTGGCGTTCAGCCACATTGGCCTCGACCCCACCACGCGCCGCGCGCTGGTGGTGAAGTCGATCAACCATTTCCAGGCGGGCTTCGCGCCGATCGCCAAGCGCATCATCACGGTGGAGACGCCGGGCGCGCTGTCGATGGACTTCGCGCACCTGCCGTACCGCGTGTTCAACAAACCGTACTGGCCGCGGGATAATCTGACGCGGACATGAGTGAAGCCAAGGCCGTCCGCGGCATGCGCGCGATGCTGCCTTACGTGGTGCCGACCATCGCCACCGGCACGGTGATGGGCTCGGTATACGCCATCCTTCCCTCGCTCTATGCCAAGCATGCGCAGGTGACCCTCGCCCAACTTGGGATCTTGCTGGTGGCGTTGCGCATCTGGGACGCTGTGAGCGACCCCCTCGTCGGCTACTGGTCCGACAAGACCCGCCATCCGCGCTACGGCCGCAAGCCGTGGATCGCGTTCGGCTCGACCGTGCTCGCGATCAGCGCCTGGTTCCTGTTCCAGATCCCGTCCGACGCCGGCATTGCCTACCTCGGGATCTGGTCGTTTTTCGCGTTCCTGGGTTACACGTCGCACGACATCCCGCACCTGGCCTGGGGCAGCGAGCTCACGACCGACTACGACCAGCGCGCCAAGCTCTTCAGCTTGCGCAGCATGGCCGAGACCACCGGCGGCTTCATCTATACCTCGCTGCCGATCGTGCTCTTCTACATCGGCATCAGCGCTTCCACGGAGTACTCGCCAGAGCTGTTCCAGCGCCTGGGCTGGGCCGTACTGGTCCTCTTCCCGCTGACGATGATCATCGCGCTGCGTTACGCACCGGCAGGACACGTTCCCGCCACCGAGCGGGGAAGCCTGAGCAGCATGTTCCGCGACATGCGGCACAACCCGCCGCTGCTGCGCTTTTTGGGCGCCTATGTCGTCGCCGGCGCCGGCAGCGGCATCTACGTGGCGCTGCTGTTCCCGTACTTCGACAGCTACCTGCGCATCGGCGACAAGGTGCCGCACATGTTGCTGATTGCCATGGCCGGGGCATTCATCTCGCCGCCATTCTGGGCGAAGATGGTCGGCATCTTCGGCAAGCATCGGACCTGGGCTTATGGCTGGATCGCAAATTCCGCGTCGCTCGTGCCGATGGCGCTCATCCAGCCCGGTCCGGACGCCTTCTGGCCGGCAATGATCGCCATGTTCGTCTACTGCTTCACCAACGGCGTCTCCTCGGTCGCGCCGCAAGCCTTGCTGGCGGACGTGGTGGACTACGAGGTGCTGAAGCGAGGCGTCGACCGCGCGGGCAATTACTATGCGTTCATGTTCTTCATCACCAAGCTGACCAGCTCCATCGGCGGGCTGGTGTTCGTGTTCCTCGGCGTCGTCTTCGGCTACTCGATCGCCGAGGGTGCAGTGAACACCGACTTCGCCAACAAGGGCATGTTGATCTCCTTCTGCGTGCTGCCGAGCCTCTTCCAGATGGCCGCCATCCCGCTCATCTGGAACTTCCCGATCGACAAGCGCCGCCAGGAGATCATCCGCAAGCGCCTGGCGCAGCGCGAGGCGAGATTGGTCCCCTCTCCCGCTCGCGGGAGAGGGTCGCGCGAAGCGCGGGGAGAGGGCGTTTGAGCGCCGTGCAGACGAAGCGGCGTCTCCCCAAGCCCAAACCGGCTGTGCCGCCGCCTGCGACGGAGCTGGCGCCACTGCCAGCCTCGGTCGGCCAGCAGCCGGTCTTCAATCTCACGCGCTCGATCGCGCTGCTGGAAGCCAGCGCGCAATCGGACATGGCCTTCGGTACGCCCGAGCAGCCGTACCTGGCGGGCGAGGGCATCCGTACCAGCTTCCTGGCCGGCGGCTCGCCGTTCACGCCGCTGACCAAGGGCGTGTCCGATTCCTACACCGACCTCGTGCGCGTCGACGAGGGCTTCTACCTGCGTGTGATCAAGGACAGCGGCCGCCAGACCACGCACGTGATGGTGCCGGGCGAGGATTGGCTGAAGATCGCGTTCGGCCTGGAAGGCGGCGTCACCCAGACCTTCAACGAGCAGACCTCGTTCCAGTGCATCGGCGGGCGCGTGGAGATCAACCTGCATCCGCCCGGCGTGATCAAGATCGAGGGCGTCGAGGACGGCTGCTGGGGCAGCTCGGTCGGCCTGTACGTGTCGCGTGCGGCGCTGGCCCCGTACCTGGAGGGCGAGACCCACCGGCTGCCGGGATCCATCGCCGGATACCTGAAGGAAGCGCCGAAGGAATTGATCCTCGAGACCGTGCCGATGACCGGCTCGATCATGCGCGCGGTCGTCGACATCGTGAACACGCGCTACCTCGGGCGGCTGCGCCACACCTACGTCAAGGCCAAGGCCACCGAGCTTTTGTGCGAGGTCGTGTACCTGCTGACGCACGAGGGCGATTCGACGACCTCTGATTTGCGCCTGTCGTGGCGCGACAAGCGCCAGCTCGACAAGGCGCGGCAGACCATCCGCCAGGATTGCGTGCACGCGCCGACCATCGCCGTGCTGTCGCGCCAGCTGGGCTTGAACCAGCGCAAGCTCAAGATGGGCTTCAAGCAGCTGTTCGGCACGCCGATCTTCCAGTACACGCAGAACTTGCGGCTGGAGAAGGCGCTGCAGCTCTTGCAGACCGGCGACTACTCGATCCGCGAGGTCGCCGACGCCGTCGGCTACGGCTACGCCAAGAACTTCACCACCGCGTTCAAGAAGCGCTACGGCGTCTCGCCCAAGGTGGCGCGCAAGAGCTTCAATCGCACCACGGCTGCCCGCGCCTGATGGCGAACCGTGAGTATCACGGCGTGGCGGTACCGAACCCGCACGCCTGGCTCGAGGACGTGCACGGCGAGAAGGCCAGGGGCTGGGTCGACGATCAGCATCGGCGCGCCGGCGAATTCCTCGAGCAGTGCGCGGACCTGACCCGCTGCCGCAAATTCCTCGACGCCAATCATCCGGTGCTCGACCAGCCCTGGGAGTGCGTGCGCGGCGAGCGGCGCTTCTATCTGGCGCGACAACCCGGCCTTGCGCAGCCGTTGCTGTGCGTGCGCGAAGGCAAGGCGGCAGAGCGCGTGCTGGTCAATCCAAACGCCACGCACCAGATCCTGCACATCGATTACCTCTCGGTGAGCCCGTCGGGACGCCATGTCGCCTTCTCGTTGTCCAAGCCGGGGGAGACGCCGTCGACGATGCACGTCTGCGACGTCGACGCCGGCAAGGTCACCGAGGCCAGCACCTGCGTCACCGCGATGCCGATCTACGCCTGGCATCCGCGCGAGGCGGGCTTCTACTACAGCCTCATGCGCCGCCTGTTCGACGACGACGGCTCCGGCGATCCGCGCAAGGACGGCCTCTACTGGCACGCGCTCGGCGGCGACTGGAAAGCCGATCGCTGCATCAAGGAGTACCACGACGGGCCCGGGCACCTGGCGTTCGGCATCGTGCCCGACGACGAGCACCTGCTGATCGGCACGTTCCATTTCAGCGCCGGCAAGGCCGGCTTCGCGCTGGCGCGGCTGGAGGAGATCTACCCGCAGTCGGAGCGGCCGCTGCGCGCGGTGCGGCTGTTCGACGAGATCGAGGGCTTCAACCAGTACATCGGCGCCCACAAGGGCGAGCTCTATTTCCACACCGCCCGCGACGCGCCGATGGGCCGCGTCGTCGCCATCAGCCCGGCGCGGCCGATGAAGCAGCAGTGGCGCACGGTGATCCCGCCCGGCGAGAACGCGATCGCGCGCGGCGAGCGCTTCGGCGGCCCGTTGCGCATGGCGATGTCGCCCGATGGCCTGCTGATCACGGTGATCGAGGATGCGCACAGCGTGCTGATGCACTACGAGCTGTCGGGCAAGCCGCGCGGCCGCGTCGACCTGCCGCTGCTCAGCACCGTGGACGCCGTCGCCCCGTGCCAGGGCGGATTCGAGATCTGCACGCAGTCGTTCCTGGTCCCGCGCGTCGTCTATCGCTACGGCAGCGGCGCGCTCGAGGAGAAGGAGCGCGTCAGCCTTCCCGACGTCGATCTGTCGCGCTACGAGCTCAAGCAGACGTTCTATCAGTCGTACGACGGCACGCGCGTGCCGATGTATTTGCTGCATGCAAAGGACCTCGCGCGCAGCGGCAACCACCCGACGATCCTCTACGGCTACGGTGGCTTCAACCAGTCGATCACGCCGGAGTACGTCCCCGAGATCGCGCTGTGGCTGGATCTCGGCGGCATCTATGCGGTCGCCAACCTGCGCGGCGGCAGCGAGTACGGCGAGGCCTGGCACGCGGCCGGCAGCGGCATCAACAAGCAGAACACCTTCGACGACTTCTACGCAGCGGCCGAATACCTGATCGCGCAGGGCTACACCGGCGCGCATCGCCTGTGCGCGCGCGGGCTGTCCAACGGCGGTCTGCTGACGGCGGTCGCGGCGCAGCAGCGGCCGGATCTCTTCGCCGCGGTGATCACCGAGGTGCCGCTCACCGATCTGTTCTGGATGGACGACACGCCCACCGGACAAAGCCTCGCGGCCGAGTACGGCAATCCACGCGACAGCCGCGAGATGTTCGAGCTGATGCGTGCGATCTCGCCGCTGCACAACGTGCAGCCGTACGGGCCGCCGCAGCTGGTGGTCGTCGCCGAGCAGGACATCAACGCGCCGCCGGCGCAGGCCTACAAGTACGTCGCCGCGCGCCTGGAGGCGCTCGAGGACGAGCAGGCGCCGGTGCTGCTGCGCGTGGCAAGGGGCGAGGGCCACACCGGCTGGCGACCGGAGTCGACGCGTAGCGCGCTTGCCGAGGAGGTCGCGTTCCTGCGCCACTTCACGCGCGCCGATGCGCCAGGACGCCAGCCGGACCTGGCGGACGTGCACGCGCGCATGCGCGACGGCGTCGAGCTGTCGGCGAATGTCTGGGTGCCCAAGGGAAGCAAGGGCCCGTTCCCTGCGGTGCTGCTGCGCACGCCCTACGGCAACGACGAGAAGGAATTCGGCAGACTCGGATTGCAGGACTATCTGGCCGCCGGCATCGCCGTGGTGTTCCAGTCCGTGCGCGGACGCGGCAAGTCGCACGGCGAGTTCGGATTCTTCTTCGCCGAAGGCAAGGACGGCTACGACAGCGTCGAATGGGTCGCCGGACAGGACTGGTGCAACGGCCGCGTGGCGATGGACGGCGGCTCGTACCTGGGCACCGCGCAGTGGCTCGCCGCGCGCGAGAAGCCGCCGCACCTGACCTGCATCATGCCGTCGGTGCCCGCCGGCGACTGGTTCAACGAGATCCCGTTCGTCGGCGGCGCGCTGCAGGTCGACTGGGCCTTCTCCTGGCTCGGGATGATGGGGGGCATCGAGTTCGACTTCGACGCGACCGGCGAGAAGAACCTGCAGAAGTACCGGCCGCTCGCCGACGCCGAGAAAGTGCTCGGCGCGTCGCTGCCGTTCTACAAGGAGATCCTTTCCCATCCGACGCTGGACGATTACTGGAAGCGGCTGTATCTCACCGCCGCCGATTTCGCGTCGATCAAGATCCCGGCGCTCACCGTCACCGGCTGGTTCGACGGCGATCAGGCCGGGTCGATGCAGGTACCTGGGCCGGCATCGAGGAGCACGGCGGCAACAAGGCGCAGTCGCAGCTCGTGGTCGGGCCCTGGGGCCATAAGGAGTGTTACCTGGGCGGCGAGCGCCACCTGCACGACATGCAGTTCGGCGCCGGCAGCATCCTGCCAACGCGGCAGGTGCGGATGCGCTTCCTGCGCCGGCATCTGCTGGGCGAGATGCTGGATCCGGATCCGCGCGTGCGCGTGTTCGTCAGCGGCGCCAACAAGTGGCTGACCACCGATCGCTATCCGCCGCGACAGGTTCAATCCCGGCCCTGGTTCCTGTGCGCCGACGGCAAGCTCAGCCGCATCAACGCGCAGGCTGGCGTCGACCGCTTCGCCTACGACCCGCTCGACCCGGTGCCGTACCGCGAGGGCGCCAAGGACCACGCGGATCTCGAGCAGCGGCCCGACGTGGTCGTGTACCTCAACCGACGTGCTGCGCGAGCCGGTGACCGTGATCGGCCCGGTGGAGCTCGTGCTCGTCGCCGCGAGCGACCAGCTCGACACCGACTTCACCGCCAAGCTGCTCGACGTCTATCCCGACGGCCGCGCCGTCAGCCTGACGCACGTAGGCGGCGTGCTGCGCGCGCGCTATCGCAACGGCTTCGACAAGCCTGAGCTGCTGGTGCGCTCCAAGCCGTATGACTTCCGCATCCGTCTCTCGCACGTGGGCCACACGTTCCTGCCGGGGCACCGCATCCGCGTGCACGTGTCGAGCAGCTGCTTCCCGCTGGCCGATCCCAACACCAACACCGGCGGCGACTTCACCACCGACACCGAGACGCAGACCGCGGCGCAGACGATCTTCCACGATCCCGAGCACCAGTCGCGGCTGCTGCTGCCGGTGCTGTCGGAATAGCGCGCGCGTCAATTCTCGGTCGGCTGCGCCATCGCCCGCGCGGCGATGCGCGACTTCACCGCGACCAGCACGCCGGCGCCGGTGACCAGGCCCATGCCGACGAAGCTTGCGCCCGCCGGGACGTGGCCGAACACGATCCATCCGAGCAGCAGGGCCCACAGGAGCTGCGCATACATGATCGGCGCGAGCAGCGACGCCGGCGCGTAGCGATGCGCCGCCGTGAACAGGAAGTGTCCGAGGCCGCCCATGACGCCGACGCCCGCGAACATCAGCATCTGCCACGGCGTCGGCGTGACCTCGGGCCAGAACCAGGGCAGCGCCATGCCGAACGCGACCGCGCCGACCAGCGCCGTGTAGAACAGCAGCGTCACGGTGCGCTCGGAGCTGGCGAGCACGCGCGAGAGCAGCTGGTAGAGCGCGGTGACCGCCGCGGCGCAGAGTCCCAGCGCGAAGCCGATCGCGTCCAGGCCGCTGCCGGGACGCGCGATCAGCAGCACGCCGGCGAAGCCGATGATCGCGGCGACCCAGCCGGTGGCGCCGACGTACTCGTGCAGGAACGGGCCGGCCAAGAGCACCACGACGACCGGCGCGAGGAACAGCATCGCGGTGGCTTCGGCGACCGGCATGCGCTTGAGCGCAAGCGCCAGGAACAGCGACGCGGCCGCGAGGCACGCGGCGCGGGTCAGCACCAGCGCCGTGCGCTGCGTGCGCACCAGCGCGCGCCCTTGCGACGGCGCCAGCAAGACCGTCATCAGCACGCACAGCACGATGTAGCGGATGGCCACGACCAGCGGCGCCGGGTAGTGCGCCGTCAGGTACTTGATGGTGGTGTCCATGCAGGCGAACAGGAACGCCGCTGCCAGGCAGAGCAGGACTCCTCGAAGCGGATGCGCAGACGTCATGGACGCAAAGCTTACTGGTATCGGAGCGCAGGAAGTCTGAGCCCGTAACCACCAGACGCATGCGAAAGTGAGAGCATTAGAATCCTTGCACGCGTCGCGCAGCGTGCCACCACGAGGACCATCCATGATCGGGAATCTGCGTTCTTCTCTGCTTGTGCTCGTCATCGCGGCATCGGCCGCGGCCCTGCCGGCCCGCGCGGCCGACGACTTCGGCGACGTGCGCAAGGAAGTCGCCAAGCGGCACGACGAGGCGCTCAAGCGCCTGCAGGAATGGATCGCGGCGCCTGCGATCGCCGCGGAGAACCTCGGCTATCCGGATGGCGCCGAGCGCATGGCCAAGCTCGCGCGCGACGCCGGCTTCCAGAAGGCCGAGATCATCGCCACCGATGGCAAGCCGGGCGTCTTCGCGACGCTCGACGCCGGTGCGGAGAAGACGGTCGGCCTCTACTTCATGTACGACGTGAAGCAGTTCGACCCCGCGGAGTGGACATCGCCGCCGCTGAAAGCGGCGCTGGTCGACAAGCCCGACGTCGGCAAGGTACTCATGGGCCGCGGTGCGGTGAACCAGAAAGGTCCGCAAGCCGCGTTCCTCGCCGCGCTGCATGCGATCAAGGGCGCCGGCCGCAAGATGCCGGTGAACCTCGTGCTGATCGCGGAGGGCGAGGAGGAGATCGGATCGCCGCACATCGGCCAGATCGTGCTCCGGCCCGAGGTGGAGGCCGCGCTGAAGAAATGCGTCGGCGTCTTCATGCCGTCGGCCGAGCAGGAGCTCGACGGCGTCGTCACCGTGAGCCTGGGCGCCAAGGGCATCGTCGAGCTCGAGCTCGTCGCCAGCGGCGAGAAGTGGGGCCGCGGCCCGGCCAAGGACGTGCACTCGTCGCTCAAGGCCATGGTCGACAGCCCGACCTGGCGGCTGGTCAAGGCGCTCGACACGCTGGTGTCCAAAGATGGCAACACCATCCTCATCGATAACTATCCCAAGCCGCGGCCGATGACCAAGGCCGAGCGCGCGATGATCGCCGCCGTCGCCAAGTCGAGCGACGAGGCGCTGCTCAAGAAGCAGCTGGGCGTGCTGCACTGGATCGACGACCTGCCATGGGTGCGGGCCAACGAGCGCCTCGAATCGCAGCCGACGGTGAACATCGAAGGCCTCGTCGCCGGCTACACCGGTCCGGGCGGCAAGACCGTGCTGCCGCATCGCGCGGTGGCGAAGATCGACCTGCGGCTGGTGCCCGACATGAAGTTCGACGCGGCCGTGGCGGCGCTGAAAGCACACCTGAAGAAGCGCGGCTACGGCGACATCGAGGTCAACGTCACCGGCGGCTACAACCCGACCAGCACGTCGCCCGACGCGCGGCTGATCCAGGCCGAGATCGCGACGCTCAAGCGCGCCGGCATCGAGCCGATGCTCTGGCCGCGCGGCGCCGGCTCGTATCCCGGCTACGTCTTCACCGATCCGCCGCTCTCGCTGGCGGCCGGTCACTTCGGCCTGGGCTACGGCACCGGCGCCCACGCGCCGGACGAGTACTACGTGATCGAGTCGACGAACCCCAAGGTGCAGGGCTTCGACGGCGCGGTGATGTCGTTCGTCGAATATCTCCACGAGCTGGCGCACTGATCCAAGGAGCTGCATCGATGAGACGGCAAGCCCTGATCACACTAATCGCGGCCCTGCTGTGCGCCTGCGCCGGCACGCCGTCGCGCTCGGTGCAGACCGCGACGATCTACCGCGACACCTGGGGCGTGCCGCACATCTACGCCGACAACGAAGAGGCGGGCTTCTACGCGCTCGGCTACGCGCAGGCGCAGGACCGGCTGCCGCAGCTTCTCGGCTCGCTGCTCTGGGTCCGCGGCCGCCTGGCCGAGATCATGGGCGACGGCATGCTCGCGGGCGACGTCGAGACGCGGCGCTGGATGAACTTCGAGGAAGGGTCGAAGGGCTTCGCCCGCCTCTCGCCCGAGTTGCAGCGCAACTACCGCGCCTTCGTCGCGGGCGCCAAGAAGTTCATGAGCGAGAACCCCAAGCTCGTGCCCGCGTGGGCGCCGGAGCTCACGCCCGAAGCGCTGACCGCGATCACGCGCAACATGTACCTGGACCGGCTACAACTCGGTGTGGGGCCCGGCGGAGTGCTCGAAGGAGGGCGTGAAGCGGCAGCTCTTGTCTTCTGTAGGAGGGACTTCAGTCCCGACCATGTCGGGGCTAAAGCCCCTCCTACAACAAACATCAAGCGCCGAATATCCCGCTGCCGTCAGCGCCTCCAACGAATGGGCCGTCTTCCCCTCGCGCACCGCCAACGGCGAAACGATCCTGCTTGCCGATCCGCACGTCGAGGTGAACAACCCGTTCTATTACGAGTACCGCATGGACGCGGGTGACTTCCATTCGTACGGCTTCGCCGGCGGCGCGATGCTCTGGCAGTCGCAGAACCGGCACGTGGCCTGGGCCTTCACCACGGGCCATCCCGACATGTGGGATTGCTACGCGGTCGAGACCGACGCGGCGAATCCGCGGCAGTACCTGTTCGACGGCAAGGTCGAGACGATGGAGGTGCGCAAGGAGACGTTCAGGTCGTCGACCGGCAAGACCATCGAGCAGGAGTTCGAGTACACGCGGCACAACGGCGTGCTCTCGCCGGTGGTGCGCCGCGAAGGCAACATCGCCTACGTCGTCAGCCAAAGCCAGATGAACGACGGCGGCGTGATGGACGAGGAGATCTACCGGATGAACCGCGCGGGCTCGGTGAAGGATCTGCGCGAGGCGCTGAAGACGCTGGGAATGATGGCGCAGAACCTGATGGCGGTGGACGACCAGGGCCACGGCTACTACCTGCACGCGGGCAAGACGCCGAAGCGGCCCAGTGGTTACGACTGGACCAAGCCCGTGCCGGGCAACACCTCCGCGACGGCGTGGCAGGGCTTCCATCCGCTGGAGGAGATGATCGAGGTCACCGATCCGGTCCAGGGCTACATGCAGAACAACAATTCGTCGCCGGACGTGCTGTTCGCGGACGGCAACATCGACGCGTCGAAATATCCGCCGCACGTCTTCTACGACACGCCGGGCCGCATCACCACGCGCGGCGCGCGCGCGCTGGAAGTGCTGTCCAAGGCGCAGAAGTTCTCCGTCGACGACGCCAAGGCGCTGGTGTTCGACGAGAAGTGGGTGACGACCGCGCGCCTGCAGCAGGCGCTGCGCTTCGCGCAGGAGAAGCACCCCAAGCGCCTGAAGAAGGGGACGCCCGCGAGCAAGATGGTCGACAGCATCCTGGCCTTCGACGGCTTTGCCCGCGCCGAGTCCAGCGCGGCGCTGAACTTCTGGTTCTGGCGCGAGGAGGTCGGCCGGCAGCTGGAGAAGAACGCGTCCTTCGCGAGCCTCAAGCGATTCCCGTGGAGCGAGAAGCAGTTCACCGCGGAGTTCCGCCGCGCGCTGCTCGACGCGGCGACGGTCGCGGCCGCGGCGCAGATCAAGGCCGTCGGCAGCATCGACGCGCCGCTGGGCAAGTACTTCCGCTCGGCGCACGGCGGCAAGAGCTATCCGCTGGGCGGGCCGAGCATCCTGCCGACGCCCAAGGACGACTGCCTGTGGCAGGTCTCGCCGCAGTGCGATCGCACGTTGCGTGCGTTCGGCTTCGACGGCGCCGACAAGAACGGCGAGCGCATCGCCGCGCGTGGCAGCCAGTCGCCGCGGCTGATCGTGTTCGGCAAGCAGCCGCAGACCTGGACGCTCTACGCGTTCGGCCAGCAGTCCACCGTCGGCCTGCCGCACGCGGACGACCAGGCCGAGCTTTTCAGCAAGAAGGAGATGAAGCCGGCGCTGCTGGATCGCGAGGAGCTGATGAAGCACGTGGAGTCGACGGTAGTGCTGGATGTGCCCTGACCGGGTCGCGGCTAAAGCCGCTCCTACAAATGCCCTGTAAGAGGGGCTTTAGCCCCGACATGAGTCACCTATGAAACTTCAGGACAAAGTTGCCCTCGTCACCGGCGCCGGACGCGGCATCGGCCGCGCCATCGCCACCAAGCTCGCCGCGGAAGGCGCGCACGTGGTCATCAACGATCTGGATCCCGCGCCGCTGGAGGAGACCGCGCAGGCTATCCGCGCGATGAAGCGCGAGGCGGTCGCGGTCGCCGGCGACATCACCAAGAAGGAGTTCCCCGACGAGTTCGTCGGCGCAGCACTGAAGACGTTCGGGCGCCTGGACATCATCATCAACAACGCCGGCTTCACGTGGGACAACGTCATCCAGAAGATGGGCGACGAGCAGTGGCAGACGATCATCGACGTGCATCTGACCGCGCCGTTCCGCATCCTGCGCGCGGCGTCGGGCTACATCCGCGAAGCCGCCAAGACAGAAACCCACCCGATGCACCGCAAGGTGGTGAACATCTCGTCGACCTCGGGCGTGTTCGGCAACGCCGGGCAAGCGAACTACTCGTCGGCCAAGGCCGGGATCATCGGCCTGACCAAGGCGATGGCCAAGGAATGGGGCCGCTATCGCGTCAACGTGAACTGCGTTGCGTTCGGCCTGGTGGAAACGCGGCTGACGCAGGCGCTCGGCGCCGAGCAGGCGCAGATCGACGTCGGCGGCAACAAGATCGACGTCGGCATCCAGGCCGGCACCCTGCAGGCGATGCGGGCGATGATCCCGCTCGGCCGCGGCGGCACCGCCGAGGAAGCAGCGGGCGCGGTGGTGATGCTGTGCTATCCGGAATCCGATTACGTCAGCGGCCAGTGCATCACTTGCGCTGGTGGATTGTTCTAGGAGAAGTCTCGTGAAATTGTCGAAGGTGCTTCTGCACGTCTGCATTGCATTCGCCGTCGCCGCCTGCGGCAAGAAGTCCGCTGAACAGCAGCCAGCGCCGCCGCCGGCGGAGCAGGCCGCCGCCGCGCCGGCCAAGCCGGCGGTGATCAACGACATCCCCGGCGCCGATCCGCTGATCCCGTTCGAGAGCCTGCTGCTCAAGGCCAGCTACGAGGCGCCGCAGATCAGCCCCGACGGCAAGCACATCGCCGTGCTCGGCCAGGTCGACGGCGTCAGCAACATCATGCTGGCCGACGTCGCGGACCCGACCAAGCTCAAGGCCCTGACCCACGACAAGGGCCGCGGCCTGCAGGCGCACACGATCTGGGACGAGCCGACCTATCGCTGGGCGCCGAGCGGCAAGTACCTCTGGTACATCCGCGATGACAAAGGCGACGAGAACTGGGTGCTGTACAGCCTGGACATCGCCACCGGCGAGAGCCGCCAGCTGACGCCGTCGCACGCGGTGCGCGTGATGGGCCTGCGCACCAGCCCCAAGTTCCCGGACGAGGTGATGTTCGGCATGAACGACAAGGGCCCGCAGATGAGCTACTACCGGGCCAACGCGGTCACCGGCAAGCTGCAGCTCATCGCCGAGTCCAAGCCGTACTTCCTCAAGCTCTTCGACAACGACTTCAGCGAGCGCCTGGCGGTGTCGCAGGACAAGGATCTGTCGCTGCTGATCCACGTGCGCCAGAAGGACGGCAGCTACAAGCAGGTCAACCGCGTGCTGGCCGAAGACACGCCGGCGCTGGGCGCGAACCACCTCAACGACTACGGCGGCGCGGTCATCACCGCCGACGGCAAGAAGCTGATCGGCTTCTCCAGCCAGGACCTCGACACCACTGCGCTCACCGCCTACGACTTCGCCACCGGCAAGCGCGAGATCCTCGCCTCCGACAAGCAGGTCGACATCAAGAAGGCGATCCTGCACCCGACGACGCTGCAGCCGCAGGCGTATCAGCGCAACTTCACCATCGCCGAATGGGTGGTGCTCGACCAGAGCCTGAAGAAGGACTTCGACACGCTCAAGGCGATGGACTTCGGCGAGATGGAGATCGAGAGCCGCTCCGCCGACGATCGCAAGTGGGTCGTGTCGTTCATGAAGCCGGAATATCCGATCCGCTATTTCCTCTACGACCGCGACACCGGCAAGTCGGTCGCGCTCGGGCTTTCGACGCCGCAACTGGCGCAGATGAAGCTCTCGGGCATGCAGCCGATCGTCACCAAGTCCAGCGACGGCTTCGATCTCGTCTCCTACATCAGCTATCCGTCGTGGACCAAGTTCGACGCCAACGGCATCCCGACGACGCCGGTTCCGGTCGTCACCGTCGTGCACGGCGGCCCGGGCGACGAGCGCGCGCGCTTCGCCTTCGCGCCGCTGGTGCAGTGGCTCACCAACCGCGGCTACGCGCTGCTGCTGGTCAACTTCCGCGGCACGCCGGGCTTCGGCAAGAAGTTCATCAACGCCGAGAAGCACGAGTGGGGCGGGGCGATGAACCGCGACGTGATCGAGCAGGTGCACTACCTGGTCGACAAGAAGATCGCCGATCCCAAGCGCCTGGCCATCTTCGGCGGCAGCTACGGCGGCTACGAGACGCTGGCCGCGATGACGCTCACCCCCGGCGAATTCGCCTGCGGCAACGCGGTGGTCGGGCCGTCGAACCTCGAGACCTTCATCGTCGGCTACGGCAAGGACTCGCCGGAGGGCAACGCGGCGCAGTGGTATCCGCGCCTGGGCGACCCGCGCACCCCGGAGGGCCTCAAGCTCTTGAAGGAGCGCTCGCCGTTCAACTACGCCGACAAGACCAAGGGCCGCATGCTGATCGTGCAGGGCGCCAACGACATCCGCGTGCCGACCAACGAGTCCGAGCAGGTGGTCGACGCGATGAACAAGGCAGGGGTCAAGGTCACGTACCTGCTGTATCCCGACGAGGGCCACGGCCTGATCCGCACGGAGAACAACCGCTCGTTCCTGTCGATCTCCGAGGTGTTCTTCGGCGAATGCCTGGGCGGGCGCTACAGCTCGCTATCCGCAGAGTCGGTCGAAGGATCGAGCGTCAAGGTTCCCGTCGGCGCCGAGCACATCCCCGGGCTGCAGTCGGCACTGGCGCTGCGCAAGAACGACGGCATGCTGCAGGTGGACACTTCGATCGATCCGGCGTCGCTCATGGAGCTGGCCGGCACTTATGACCTGCAGGGCTACAAGCTCAGCGTGTCGCTCGAAGGCAAGCAGCTCTTCATCGACATCCCCGGGCAAGGCCGGCACGAGCTGCTGCCGACGGCCAGGGACGCGTTCTTCATGCGCGCGGGGCCGGTGAAGCTCACCGTGCAGCGCGACGACAAGGGCGCGGTCAGCGGGCTCGAGATCGCGCCGACCGGCGGGGAGAAGAGCGTTGCGAAGCGCGTGGCGACTCCATGACCTCACCCGTGAACGCCGCGAACTCGCCCTGATTGCGCGGCGACAGCACGATCGGCACGTCGTCGAAGCGGTAGACGTCGACGTGGCTGCAGTTCTGGGCCGGGTAGGTATGCGGCGCGTAGCGCCAGTGCTGCATGGCCTCCGCCGAGGACCGCTCGAACACGCCCTCCGGACTTGCGGCGACGACCCGGACGTTGAACACGCTGCCGTCGGGCGCGACGTGGTACTTGAGCTTGACCCAACCCTCCTTGCCGACGGAGACGGCATCCGCCGGGTAGCGCGGCGGGACCTGGCGGACCTCGGTGAGGTTTTCGCAGGGATCGGAGGGCGCCAGCGTCGTCGTGGTCGCAGGCCGGTAACGCTCCTGGACGCAGCCGCTGGCCAGAAGGCCCACGGCGCAGATCGACAAGGCCTTCGCCAGCAAGTGGATTCGGGGTGTCATGAGATTAGGACAACGCCTGGCCCGGAAGAATTCTCGACCGATGGCTTCTAGACGCGTACCCATCCTGCGACAGCCCCGGCCGGGCGACATGGGCTGGGTGCTGCAGAGCCACGGCTCCTTCTACGCCGCCGAGCACGGCTACAACGGCGAGTTCGAGACGCTGGTCGCGCAGATCATCGCGGACTTCATGCGCAAGTTCGACCCGAAAGCCGAGCGCTGCTGGATCGCCGAGATGGAGGGACGCAACGTCGGCAGCGTGCTGGTGGCGCGCCGATCCAGGACCGTCGCACAGCTGCGGCTGCTGCTGGTGGACCCCGCAGCGCGCGGCCATGGTATCGGCGCCAAGCTGGTTTCGGCCTGCGTACGTTTCGCCCGCAAGGCCCGCTATCGCACGCTCATGCTGTGGACCAGCGACGGCCTGCTCAGCGCGCGCAGGCTCTACGAAGCGGCCGGCTTCAAGCTGATCCGCGAGGAGACCGGGCCGCAGTTCGGCAAGCGGCGGACGATGCAGTTCTGGTCGCTGCGGCTGTGACCGCCCTCGTGTTGCGCCATGCCGGCATTCGGGCGACGATGGCCCCCCTCCGGCAGGGACGCCGTCTTGATGCAGGCGAAACTGAGCCAGGTCCGTGCACCGCATCCTCGTCGTCGACAACAACAGGATCTACGCCGATGCCGCAGCGTCGCTGCTGCGCCTGCTCGGCCATACGGTTCGGCAGGCTTATGACGGCCTTGAGGCGCTGCAGGTCGCCCAGGAGCTCAAGCCGGACGCGGTCTTCGTCGATCTGGTCATGCCGGACATGGACGGCGTCGAGCTTGCCGCTGCTCTGCGCACGCTCGACTGCATGAAGGATGCGCGGATCTACGCGCTCACCGCGTTTCGCCACCAGGCATCGAGCGAGACGGTGAAGGCGGCCGGATTCGACGCGATCGTGGCGAAGCCGGCGACTGCGGAGGACTTGGCCAAGGCCTTGGAGGGCCCACGATGAACAACCCCAACGAACCCCGCGCCAGCTTCACCTCGATCGAGCACAGCACGGCCAAGGACTGGAGCATCATCCTCGGGCAGCTCGCGCCGTACGTGCGCACGCTGCCGGACCGGGTGCTCGCGCACCTCAAGATCCTCGACGGCGATTACGGCGGCTTCCCGATCGATCGGCTCGCGCACTGCCGTCAGACGGCGACGCTGGCGCATCGCGACGGCCGCGACGAGGAATACGTCGTCTGCGCGCTGCTGCACGACATCGGTGACACGCTGGGCAGCCTGAACCACCCCGACATCGCCGCCGCGATCGTCAAGCCCTTCGTCTCGCCGGAGAACCACTGGATGGTGGAGAAGCACGGCATCTTCCAGGGCTACTACTTCTTCCATCACCTGGGCATGAACCGCGACATGCGCGATCAGTTCCGCGGGCATCCCGCGTTCGAGCGCACGGCGGGGTTCTGCGGCAAGTACGACAGCCCGGCGTTCGATCCGAAAGGAGAGACGCTGCCGCTGGAGTTCTTCGAGCCGATGGTGCGCCGCGTGTTCGCGACGCCGAAGAACTCGATCTACACCGAGGGGATGAAGAACACCGCATGACGACGGACACGCCGCTGCTCTGGCACATCCCGCTCTCGCACTACAACGAGAAGGTCCGCTGGACGCTGGACTACAAGGGCATCCCGCATCGCCGTCAGGTGCTGGGACCCGACTATCTGATCCGCGCGTGGAAGGCGACGCGGCAGGGCAAGCTGCCGATCCTGTGGCTCGACGGCAAGGCCATCGCCGATTCCACCCGCATCCTCCTGGCGCTCGAGGAGCGCTATCCCACGCCGCGGCTGATCCCCGCAGACGCTGCGCAGCGTGCGCGCGCGCTGGCGCTGGAGGATTACTTCGACGAGAACCTGGGCCCCGCGCTGCGCGCGGCGATTGTGACGCCGCTGTTCCGCAAGGATCCGGAGATCGCGCTCAAGGTGCTCACCACCGGCATGCCGGAGAAGGCGTTCAAGACGCTGCGGCCGATCCTGAAAGTGTTCCCGGTTTATTACCGCCTGCGCCACAAGATCAGCGACGCCGCCCTGGAGAGCGATCGCGCCACCGTCGCCGCGGCGCTTAACCGCATCGAGCAGGAGCGCAAGGGCAGGGCGTACCTCGTCGGCGATTCGTTCACGGTGGCCGACCTCACCGCTGCCTCGCTGCTGGGCGCGCTGATCCAGCCGCCGGAGATCCAGTATCCGTTGCAGGTGGAAACGCCCGCGTATCACGAGCAGGTACCCGGGCGACGCTGCTCGAGCACCCTGCGGCGAAGTGGGCCTCCGACATGTACCGGCTGCATCGCGGCCGGTCGATGGAGATCCCGCGGAGGGCCGCGGCCTAGCGCGTTTCGCCGCGGATGGTGGCGACGATCCGGCGCACGCCGCCGTGATCGCGGTGCTCACACAGATAAATCCCCTGCCATGTGCCGAGCGCCAGCCGGCCCTGACGGATCGGGATGGTGAGCTCGCAGCCGAGCAGGCTGCTCTTGATGTGCGCCGGCATGTCATCGCTGCCTTCGTCGACGTGGCGGAAGTAGGGCGCGCCATCCGGCACGGCGTGGCGGGTCCAGCGCTCGAAGTCACCGCGCACTTCCGGAGCAGCGTTCTCGTTGATGGTCAGCGATGCCGACGTGTGCTGCAGGAACAGGTGCAGGAGCCCGATGTCGATTCCGGGGAGGTCGGGCAGGGCTTCGACCACCTCCTCGGTGATCAGATGGAATCCGCGCGTGCGCGCGCGAAGGACGATATCGGTCTGTCGCCACATACCGCTAGGTTACCGTGCATGCGGACCGCAACCGAGCGCGGTCCGATATCATCGGCTGGTATCAGCGACCAGGAGATCCGCATGCGCCACTTCGTAACGCTGCTGTTCCTCACGGGAGCGATCCTGGCGTGGGTCGCCGGCATCGGCCCGCTGTTCTTCGGCGCACCGGTGGTCGGCTCGCTGCTCGTGGCGGCCGCCGTTGCGTGCGAATTCGTTTTCTGGTGGCGCGTGCGCCATCCGGACGGCAAGGCATGAACGCCTTCCTCCGCGAGAACCGTCTCTTCATCGGTTTCATTCTCTGCTTCGGCCTGCTGCGCGCCGCCGTCGCCGACTACAGCCCGATCCCGTCCGGCTCGATGCATCCCAATCTGCTCGAAGGCGACGTCGTGCTGATCAACCGCGTAGCCTTCGACCTGAAGGTGCCGTTCACCGACGTCTCGCTCGCCCGCCTGGGCGAGCCGCAGCGCGGCGACATCGTCACGTTCTACTCGGAAGGTCGCGACAAGCGGATCATCAAGCGCCTCGTCGGCATCCCCGGAGACACCATCGAGATGCGCGACAAGCGGATCCTGATCAACGGACGGCCTGCGGACTACGTCGCGCTCGGTCAGACGTCGGAGCCGTATGCAGGGCGCGAGCTCGCGGCGCTGCAGCTGGCGGAGAATTTCGGAGAAGGCAGTCACCGCATCCAGTGGCTGCCGATCGCCACGGGCAAGGACAGCTTTGCTCCCATGGTGATCCCGCAGGATCAGTACCTCATGCTCGGCGACAACCGCGATAACAGCGCGGACTCACGGTTCATCGGGCTGATCCCGCGGCGCCTGCTGATCGGCCGCGCGCATCACGTGCTGGTGTCGGCGGACATCCTCGGCAACTGGCGGCCGCGCGTCGACCGCTTTGGACGATCGCTGAACTAGATTGTCGCGGGGCCGATGGCCCCATCCAGGAAGCTGAGCACGCGCCGCTCGGACCACCACGCCGGCTGGCCCCAGGGTCCGGCGCTGACGAAGCCGATGTGCCCGCCGTGTGTCGCAATTTCCATACAGACGTCCTTTGACCAGCGCTCGGCGTCGGGCAGGGCGCCCGGTCCCAGCATCGGGTCGTCTGCAGCCTGCAGCACCAGCGCCGGGCGGCGCACCTGGCTCAGGAACGAGCCGCAGGTGGCGCGCCGGCAGTAGTCGTCGATGTCGGCGAAGCCGTTGACCGGCGCCGTGTACGCCGCGCCGAGCGCGAGGATGTCGGGCGCTGAGAGCGCCGCGCGCAACTCCTCGGGCTGCAGCGGAACGCGCGCGTGCTTGCGGCGGATCTGCTCCTTCATGTAGCCCATCATCACCGCCTCGTAGATGCGGGCCAGGCCCTTGCGCATGTGCACGGCGCAGTCGCGCAGGCGCAGCGGCGCGCTGATCGCGGCGCCGGCGAAGAGCGGCGAGCGCGCGCTGTCCTCGCCCATGGCCTTGATGACGACGCCCGCGCCCAGCGACCAGCCGACCGCGGCGATCTTCTGCCGGGGACGATTGCGGCGCAGCAGCCGGCACAGGAAGCGCAAATCCTCGGTGTCGCCATGGTGATGGCATCGGCGCAGGCGATTGGGCTCGGGGCCGCAGCCGCGCAGGTGCAGCACCACCGCGCTCCAGCCGTGCGCGAGCACTGCCTCGACGAAGCCCGCGACATAGGGCGAGCTCGCGTCACCAGCGACGCCGGGTACCAGCACGATGGTGACGGGCGAATCCGGCACGTCGGCCCACGCAAGGTCGACGAAGTCGCCGTCAGGCAGCTCCAGGCGCTCCGGGCGCAGCGGCAGTTTCGGTGGGCGCCGGAAGGCCGACACCAGCGTCTGCAGGTGTGGGCTCGCGAGCAGCGGGTGCGGCTGGAAGCTGCTCGCAATCTGCTCGGTCGACAGCACGATCGGCTGGCGCCGGATCGCATCGGGCGCGCGGCGGACGATGCGGTGGCGCGCCAGGCGCTGCCGTCGCAACGACACGGCGGGGCCGAGTAGATGGTCGAGGGCGCTCATGGGACCAGCCGCAGCAAGCATCGTGCCGAGAACGTTCCCCGGCGACGCCCTAATGGCCTGGAGGAGCCCCGGGGGCTAGGCGGCCTGCACGCCGCCGCAGCTGCAGGTTGCCGCCAAGGCCGAGCGTCGCGCCCGGGTCGGGAACGGGCTCTCCCCCGTCCACGAACTCCACCTGCTCGAGCAGCGCCGCCAGCAGCACGCGGGCGGAGTTCTCCGCGAAGGCGCGGCCGATGCAATTGCGCGGCCCCGATCCGAACGGGAAATAGGCGCCGCGGGGAGGGGCGGGACGGTCGAGGAACCGGCCCGGGTCGAAGCGCTCGGGATCGGCGAAGTTGCGAGGATCGCGATGCGCGACGTAGGGCGACAGGTACAGCGTGATGCCCGCGGGCAGGGTGACGTTGCCCAGCTGCACCGCCGCAGCGGGCTCGCGGTCGAACAGCCACGCGGGCGGATGCAGCCGCAGCACTTCCTTGAGCACCGCGTCGGTGTACGGCGTGCGGTCCGAGATGCCGGCGTCGAACACGTGCGGCAGGCGGCGCAGCTCGGCGGCGACGCGCTCGCGCACGTCTTCGTGCCGCGCCAGGCGCCACAGCGCCCAGCCGAGCAGCTTGCTGGTGGTCTCGTGGCCCGCGAAATACAGCGTGATGATGTGATCGCGCAGCTCGCGCTCGTCGAACTGGCCCGGGGCGCGCAGCTGCGACAGCAGATCGTCGCCCGCATCACTCGACCGCCGCAGCATCGTCGCCACCGCCGCGTCGAGCGCGGCGATCGCCTGCTCCTCGCGCGCATGGCGGGGAATCGGCAGCCAGTCCGGCCAGGGGATCGAGCGGAACCGCTGCGCCATCGAGTGCGCGAACGTCTGCATGGCCGGCATCGTGCCGACGTCGGCCAGCGTTCCGAACAGCGTGCGCGCGACGATGCGGACCATCAGCTCCGACAGCACGTCCTGCAGCGGCCGCGCCTCGCCGCGCGGCCAGCGGTCGAGGTAGACCTTGGTCTCCAGCGCCATCATCGGCGCCAGGCGCGCGAGCCGCGTCGCGCTGAACGCGGGCTGGATCTTGCGCCGCGCGTCGCGGTGGGTTTCTCCTTCGGCGAGCACCAGGCCCCGGCCGAGGAACTTGCCGACCATGCGGTGCGTCATGCGGCTCTTGCGGTAGGCCTCGGCGTTGCCGACGAGCACGTCCTCGATCAGCGTCGGGCCCGTCACCAGCACGATGCGCACGGACGGCGCGGGCTTCAGGAGCACCAGCTCGCCGTGGCGCGCCGCGTCGGTCAGGTACCCGAGGAAATCGCGGCGCAGCCTTTTCAGCTGCGACCAGGCGGAATCCGGCGGACCCGGCAGCGGGGGCAGTCTCATAGGTGTAGCGCCAGGCTCACTCCGACGGTGCGCGGCGGCGCATTCTCGCCCGCATACCCGCTCGGCGTCAGGTCTCCGTACGGGATAGCCAGCGGGATCACCGCCGCGTCGGTGAGGTTGCGGCCCCACGCTTCCAGGCTGAAGGCGCGATAACGCCAGCCGACGCGCGCATTGGCGAGCCAGTAGCGGGTCTGCCGCTCGTGATTGCCGGCGTCGTACCAGCCCCCGCCCGCGCGTACTCCCTCGATGCGCGCGCTGATCTCGCCCAGCGCGGATCGCCAGATCGTCTGCATTCCAAGCGTGGCGGTGAAGGGCTCCGCGTAAGGCAGGCGCTTGCCGCTCACGTTCTCGCCCAGCTCCTGGCTGCCATCGTCGAACCGCGCGTCGAGCACCGCAGCGCTGCCGAACAGCGTGAGCCACGACCAGGGACGCGCGCGGGCCTCGAGCTCCAGGCCGCGGCTCGCGGCGCGGCCGGCGTTGGCGATGTAGAAGCGCGCGCCGCCGCCGGGGATCGGCACGTTGAGCTGCAGGTCTTGCAGCCGGATGTCGAAGGCGGCGACGTCGACCTGCAGGCGCCGATCCAGCGCCAGCATCTTCGCGCCGATCTCCAGGTTGCGGCTGCGCTCCTCGCCATAGCTTTCCGCGCCTGCGGGCGATTGCGCGTTGAAGCCGCCCGAGCGATAGCCCGCGGCGATCGAGCCATACACTTGCGCATCGTCGGCGACGCGCCAGCGCAGGGTTGCGCGCGGCGAGGTCGCGGAATAGTCGCGCGAGCCGTCGACGCCGGGCGGCTCGCCGCCCAGGGGAATCTCGCCCGCGGCGGTCGGCAGCACGAACTCGCGCGTGATCCGCGCCTGCTTGTGCTCGCGGTCGTGGCGCACGCCGAGGCTGAGCCTGAAGGTATCGGACCAGTCCGCGGCGAGCGCGGCGTAGATGCCGTAGCCCCGATCCTGAAGTATCGCGTGCGTGCGATCGCGCGCGGGGGCCACCGCGTTGTCGGGGATGTCGATCCGCAGGATCGGCGGCAGTGTCAGGCCCAGCACCGGCAGCTGGTCGTCGATCAGGTAGCCGCGCGAGACGTGATTGGCGGCGTCCTGGTCGTTGTCCTGCTCGAAGCCGAACACGCCGGCCTGCACCGAAAGCCCCAAGCCGAGCACCTCGACGAAGGGCTTGGTGCTCAGCACGCGCAGCTCTTCGGTCCACTGGCTGCCGACGCGCAGATTGTCGCGGGTAAGCTCGGGCTCCGGCGTGAGGTCCAGGTCGACGGTCTCGAACGCCGTGTAGGCGACGTGGCCGGCGATGTTCTCCACTGCCCAGCCCTCGCCGCCGAATCCCGCCAGCAACGTCTGCGACTGGATCAGGCGGCGGGTGTAGCCCTCGTAGTCGTAGCTGACGCTGTAGGGTCGCGCGCGCAGCGCCGCGAGATCGGCGAGCGCGAATCCGCCGTCGTGGGCGCTTTCCACGCCGGCCAGCGCGCGGACGTAGGCGCGCGATCCCACCCACGCGAGCTGTGCCTGGCCGAAGTTCGCCGATCGATCGTCGACGGTGTTCGAGGTGACGGTGTTGACGCTGTATCCGTCCCGCGAGGCGTGGCCGCCGGCCAGGCTGCCGCTGATGCCCGCGGACTGCAGCAGCGGTCCGGCGACGACACCGCGCGCTTCGCGCCGCGCGTGATCGCCGATGCCGCCCCCGGCTTGCAGCCGCGCCTGCGCCGGCGCGCGCGTCAGCACCTGGATCACGCCGCCCAGCGTGTTGCGCCCGAACAGCGTGCCTTGCGCGCCGCGCACGAACTCGATGCGGTCCACGTCGACCAGCTCGCGGCTGGAGGTGTCGGCGGAAAGCTGCGGCACGCCGTCGATGTAGGTGGTGACGCCGGGATTGGTGGTGCTGCCGCCGACGCCGCGCACCTGCGGATTGCTGATGGCGCGCGCGGTGAACTCGATCAGGTTCACGCTGGGGGCATACAGGCTCGCGTCCTTCACGGATTCGACGCCCGCGCGCTCCAGTTCCGCAGCCGGCAGGGCGCTGACCGCGGCCGGCACGTCCTCGGCGTCGGCCGGCGAGCGCTCGGCGGTCACCGTCACGGGCTCCAGGGCGGTGGGCGCGGCCTCGTCTGCGTGCACCGCACGCGATGCAAGCAGAAGCGCCAGCGTGATGCCCTTCAGATGCGCAGCCAATCCAAGTCCCTGAGCAGCCGGCCCCAGCCGGCTCCCACATCATGCCACTCGTTGCATTGACCGGATCGGCCTGGAGCGGGAACAATCGCTGCTCTTGCAGGACCGGCGCGCACGGCGCGCCCTACGAAGGCAACCAGGGGGCGGTCCCATGATCCCATTCTCGATCAAGGTCATCTTTTTCAAGATCTGGCAGTTCCTGCTGAAGATCGCGACGCCGCTGCTGTTCTTCAGCAAGCCGCAGCTGTTCACCGGGCCGGGCTCCTCGCTGCAGCTGTGCGAGCACATCGCCGGCACCGGCGTGAAGAAGCTCTTGATCGTCACCGACGCGATGCTGGTGAAGATCGGGCTGCTGAAGCCAATGCAGGACAAGCTCACGCAGCTGGGCGTCAACTACGTGGTCTACGACGGCGTGCTGCCCAATCCCACGATCGACCAGATCGAGACGGGATTGACGATGCTCAAGAGCCAGGGCTGCACCGCGATCCTCGCCATCGGCGGCGGCTCGTCGATCGACGCGGCCAAGGTCATCGCCGCGCGCGCGACCAACCCCTACAAGATCGTGCACATGTCGGGCCTGATGCGCGTGCTGTTCAAGCTCTTGCCGCTCTACGCCGTGCCAACGACTGCCGGCACCGGCTCGGAAGTCACGATCGCGGCGGTGGTCTCCGATCCGTCGACCACGCGCAAGTTCGCGATCATGTCGCCGCGGCTGGTGCCGATCGCCGCTGCGCTCGACGGCGCGCTGATGACCGGCCTGCCGGCGCCGATCACCGCCGCCACCGGCATGGACGCGCTGACGCACGCGGTCGAAGCTTACGTCTCGCGCAACCGCACGGCGATGACCGACGCCGAGGCGCTGGACGCGACGCGCCTGATAATGCAGAACCTGTCGCAAGCCGTGAAGAATGGCGCCGACGTCGAAGCGCGGCAGAACATGGCGTTGGCCTCGTTCAAGGCCGGCGTCGCCTTCACCACCGCCGGCGTCGGCTACGTCCACGCCATCGCGCACAACTTCGGCGCCTACTACCACGTGCCGCACGGCCTGGCGAACGCCATCATTCTTCCGCGCGTGCTGGAGTTCTCCAAGCCCGACTGCACGCCGCGCCTGGCCAGGCTCGCGGAAGTCAGCGGGCTCAAGAAGGGCAACGAGACCGAGGCGGAGCTCGCCGACGCCTTCATCCGCCAGGTGCGGGCGATGAACGCGGAGTTCGGCATCCCGACGCAGGTCGAGAAGCTCAAAGCCGCGGACATCCCCGCGATCACCGACAAGGCACTGTTCGAGGCGCACCTCTACTACGCGGTGCCGCGCTACATGGACACGGCCGAGTGCCAGGCTTTCATCCGCCAGATGCTGCCCGCGGCGGCGTGATCGCGCGCAGAGCGCGCGCGTGAACTTCCTCGGCACCGAGCTGCCGATCGTCCAGGCGCCGATGGCCGGCGTGCAGGGCAGCGCGATGGCCATCGCGGTGTCGAACGCCGGCGGCCTGGGCTCCCTGCCTTGCGCCCTGCTCAATCCGGACGGCATCCACGACGAGCTGGCGGCGATCAAGGCGCAGACCGACCGGCCGGTCAACCTCAACTTCTTCTGCCACGCGGAGCCGCAGGTGGATCCAGCGCGCGAGGCGGCGTGGCGCGCGGTCCTCGCACCGTACTACGGGGAGCTCGGCATCGACGCCGCGTCCATTCCCGCAGGTGCCGGGCGCGCCGCGTTCTCGGCGGGGGCCCTGGCGCTGATCGAGGCATTCAGGCCTGCGGTCGTGAGCTTCCACTTCGGATTGCCGGCGCCCGAACTCCTCGCGCGCGTGAAAGCGCTGGGCGCGAAAATCCTGTCCTCGGCGACGACCGTGGAAGAGGCGCGATGGCTGGAGGCCCGCGGCGTCGACGCGATCATCGCGCAAGGCTTCGAGGCCGGCGGGCATCGCGGCATGTTCCTCTCCGGGTCGCTGGCGGAGCAGGTCGGGACGTTCGCGCTGCTGCCGCAAGTCGTGCGCGCGGTGAAGGTGCCCGTCATCGCCGCCGGCGGCATCGCCGATGCGAAGGGCGTTGCACCCGCGATGGCGCTCGGCGCCTCCGCGGTGCAGATCGGCACGAGCTACCTGCTGTGCCCGGAGGCGACGACCACCGCCGTGCATCGGGCCGCGCTGAAAAGTCCGGCCGCGTCGCGCACCGCCGTCACCAACGTGTTCACCGGCCGGCCCGCACGCAGCATCGTCAATCGCCTCGTCAGCGAAGTCGGCCCGATCAGCGCCGCTGCGCCGGCGTTTCCTTTGGCCTCTGCCGCAGTTGCGCCGCTCCGCGCCAGGGCGGAAGCGCAATCGTCCGGCGAGTTCTCGCCGCTGTGGTCGGGTCAGAACGCGACGGGCTGCAGGGAAATCCCGGCGGCGCAGCTGACGCGCGAGCTGGCTGCCGCACCGGGGATGCAATGACGCTGATCGGCTTCCTGGACAGCGCCGGCGTCGCGGTCTTCGCCGTCAGCGGCGCGCTGGCCGCCATGCGCAAGGAGCTCGATCTCATCGGGGTGCTGGTCCTTGCCACGGTCACCGCCGTCGGCGGCGGCACGCTGCGGGACCTCTTGATCGGCAGGCAGCCGTTCTGGGTGCTCGATGCGACATACATCGCCGTGATCGGCGTTGCCGCGGTGTTGACCATCGTCTACGTGCGCTTCCGTGATCCGCCGGGTCGCGCGCTGTCGATCGCAGACGCGCTCGGCCTCGGGTTCTTCTCGATCAGCGGCGCGCAGATCGCCGAGCAGAGCCAGCTCGCCGGCGCGATCGTCGTCGTCATGGGCACCATCACCGGCATCTTCGGCGGCATCATCCGCGACGTGCTGTGCGCGGAGGTGCCGATGGTGTTCCGCAAGAACACGCTCTACGCCACCGCGGCGATGATCGGCGCGTCGATCTACGTGGTGATCCCGCGTGAGCTGGTGACGTCGGACGCGACGGCCGTCGTCGCCATCTCCACCGTGATCGCCATCCGCCTGGCCGCCATCTACTGGCGGATCACGCTGCCGGTGTTCGGGTTGTCGAAGTAGCCGCGCGTTACATCAGCGCGAACGTATCCGTGGCGGTGATGACGGACTCGACCACGAGGCGCGGATCCACGAGGTTCTTCGAGAGCACGTATACCGCCTCCGACTCCCGCGCTTCCTTAATCTGCCATTCGGGTGCGCCGGCGGTGATCACGATGATCGGCACCTGGCGCCGCGCGGGCTTGCGCTTCACCTCGCGCAGCCACTCGATGCCATTGCGCCGCGGCATGTTGAGGTCCAGCAGCACCACGTCCGGCTGGAACTGCTCGTAGGCGGTCAGACCCTCTTCGCCGTCGGCCGCCGACTGCACCTCGAAGCCCGCCGCGCGGAAGTGATCGCGATAGATCGCGGTGATGACGGGGTCGTCGTCGATCAACAGCAGCTTGGAGGTGGCCATGCCACCTTATAGCCCTGCCGTCGCCCCGCCCCCGGTGCAGGCGGGGCTCTTCTCTACAGCGCGCCGCTAGTGCTTCTCGGACTTGCCCTTCTGATTGCTGTCGTACTCGGCTTCGGCCTGCACCCAGTCGTCCAGCTCGTAGCCCGGGGCGAAGCCGCGTTGCTGGGCGCGCGCGTAGGCGCTGCGGCTGATGCTGTCGTGCCGGATCTGCGGATCCGGCTGGGGCACGCCCCTGGCGTGCGAGTTGGTCGCGTTGGCCTCCGGGCTCTTCTTGAGCTGCTCCGGCGTGGGCTTGGGCGGTGGTACTGCCTGTGGATTGCGGGTCTTGGCCATCGAGGTGCTCCTGTTCTCGTGGATGGGACCGTCCCGGCATCGGAGAGTTTCGGGGTCAAGGACCCCGCAAGTACTGGTCCAGGAATTCCACGCCGGCGCGCTCCGCGCCGAATCCGAGCAGGAACGTCGTGATGTGCGCGCCGCCGCGGACCAGGTACAGCTGCGACGGCACGCCGGCCGCGTCCAGCGCCTGCTTCATCTTGATCGCGTCCTCGACGTAGACCAGCCGGTCCCAGGTGCCGTGGTAGAGGAACATCGGCGGATCGCCGCTCGTCACGTGCTCGACCGGCGAGGCGTCGAGCCAGGTCTGCCGGGCGCTGGCGAAATCGGCGCCGATGAACTTGGAGATGATCGGGCTCACCGGGTAGTGCGGCAGGTCGGCGGGCGTGCCGCCCGCGACCACCGCTTGCAGGCGCGCATCGGGATCCGTGGTCGTGACGGCCGCGAGCGCGACCAGGTGCGCGCCCGCGGAGTAACCCCAGCCGCCGATGCGGCTCGGATCGACGTGCAGCCTGTCCGCGTTGGTGCGCAGCCAGCGGGTCGCAACGCGTACGTCCTCGAGCGCCGCCGGATAGAGGAACTCCGGCGCGTGACGGTATTCGACGTTCAGGACGACGTAGCCGCGCTTGGCCAATTTCCTGGAGATCGACGTCATGTCGGAGCGATCGCGGCTGTCCCAGCCGCCGCCGTGGACCATGACGATCGCCGGGTGCAGCGATTCGTCGGCCGGCAGATAGAGATCTGCCTTCAGCGCCTGCGGCCAGCCCTCGGGGGAATAGGTGACGTCGCGCTGCACCGTGAACGACGCCTGGTGCGGAGTCGGCCGATTTGCGCGGTCGGGCCGTCCGACGTGGCTGACGCAGGCGGTGAGCAGGACGGAGCAGATCGGCAGCAGCGCTTTATAGGTCATCCGGGGATTACGCGGCCGCGGCCGCTCCGGATGCAAGCGCGCAGATCAGCCGTTCACCGCCGCGACGTCGCCGCGCAGCGAGCGCCCGGCGAGCCAGAAGTGCAGCGCGCCCCAGACGTTGAAGATCAGCGTCGCGGCCAGCGCGTAGCGCAGGCCTTCGGCCTCGGTACTGGCGCCGGAGCTGAACCAGTCGGAGAGGGCGCCGGTGATGACGGGCCCCAGGCCCAGCCCGATCAGGTTGGTCACCAGCAGGAACACCGACACTGCCATCGCGCGCATGTTGGAGGGCATCAGCGTCTGCATCACGCCGAACACGGGACCCGAGTACACGTAGAGCGCGGAGAGCGGGATGATGAAGCCGATCAGCGTGAGCTGCCAGGTCGGCGCCATCAGGCTTGCAATCGCGAACGGGATGCCGACGAGCAGGCCGATTGCCGGGATCCACACCAGCCAGCGCAGGTCTTTCGCGCCGAGCTTGTCGCCGAGCCAGCTGCCGACCCAGACACCGCCGAAGCCGGCGATCAAGCCGGCGAGCGCCGAGGCAGGGCCGAGGATCGCCGTGCTGACGCCGAACGCGCGGATCTGGTACGCGGCGCCCCAGACCGAGACCGAGTACGCGGAGATCGCGAAGATCGTCACGGCGGCGCAGATGTGGATGAAGCTGCGCGTGGTGCGCAGCTTGCGCATCACCTCGCCCAATGGCGCGGCCGGAGGCGCGGCGAGCGAGGGCACGCCGAGCGTGCGCGGCTCGCGCACCAGCCACCAGGTGACGAACGCCATCAGGATGCCGGGCAGGCCGACGGCGAGGAAGGCGGCGCGCCAGCCGTAGAAGTGGTTGATGACGCCGCCGATGACCAGGCCAATCGACGAGCCGATCGGCGTGCCCAGCGCGTAGATGCCGAGGCCCCGCGAGCGCTCGGACATGCCGTAGTAATCGGCGAGCAGCGAATGCGCCGGCGGCGTGCAGCCGGCCTCGCCGACGCCGACGCCGACGCGCGCGAGCAGGAGCTGCGTGAAGTTGGCGGCCATGCCGCACAGCGCGGTCATGGCGCTCCAGACCGCGACCGCCAGCGAGATCAGCCCGACGCGATGGCCGCGATCGGCCCAGCGCGCCAGCGGGATCCCGAGCAGGCAATAGAACAGCGCGAAGGCGAGGCCGGAGAGCAGCCCCGCCTGCGTGTCGGTGAGCGTGAAGTCGCGCTTGATCGGCTCCAGCAGGATGTTGATGATCTGCCGGTCGAGCTGGTTCAGCGCGTAGACGATCATCAGCGTGATGGCGACCAGGCGGCGGTAGGCGGCGGTCGGCGGCCAGAGTGCGACGGGTTCGGAGGCGACGCTCATTGCCTATCATCGGCAGTTGCCGGGCCGCCGCCAACCGGCGAAGTCTTTGCACCGGCCACAAGAGTTCTGCACCCGGACGGCTGGAGTGCTGGCCGGGTGCCGATTGCAGTAGTTTTCCCCTCGCGGTCTCCTCGTTTGCATCCTGAAAACCGGGCCATGGGCATCGGCAACGCATTGCAGAACTCTGCGCTGGGCCTGACATGGCATTCGCTGTCACGGCATCAGCGCTGGCCGGCGTTCTGGCGCACACCCGAGCCGCGCGCGCAGTACGACGTCGTCATCGTCGGCGGGGGCGGCCACGGCTTGGCCACTGCGCACTATCTCGCGGCAAATCACGGCATCCGCAAGGTCGCGGTGCTGGAGAAGGGCTGGCTCGGCGGCGGCAACACCGGCCGCAACACCACCATCGTTCGCTCCAATTACCTCGCGCCGGCGTCGGCGCGCTTCTACGACCGCTCGCTGACGCTCTACGAGGGCCTGTCGCGCGCACTCGACTACAACGTCATGTTCAGCGCGCGCGGCGTCGTCAACCTGGCGCTGTCGCGTCACCAGCTGCGGGTGATGAACCGCCGCGTCAACGCGCTGCGCCACGCAGGCGTGGATTCGGAAATGCTCGACGTCGCGCAGATCCGCGAGCTGATGCCGCGGCTGCAGATCAAATCGGCGGCGGGCCGCGAAGTCTTCGGCGGCTTCATCCAGCGTCGCGGCGGCATCGCGCGCCACGACGCGGTGGCCTGGGGCTACGCGCGTGCGGCCGACGCGGCCGGCGTCGACATCATCCAGAACTGCGAGATCACGGGATTCGAGATGGGCGGCGATGAAGTGCGCGCGGTGCAGACGAGCCGCGGCCGCATTGGCCTGGGCAAGCTGGCGCTCTGCGTCGCCGGACATTCCTCGGTGCTGGCGGAGAAGCTCGGCTTTCCACTGCCGATCACCAGCATGGCGCTGCAGGCGATGGTGTCCGAGCCGGTGAAGCCGGTGCTCGACGTCGTCCTCGACGGCGGCTTCTACGTCAGTCAGTCCGATCGGGGCGAGCTGGTGATGGGCGGTGGCACCGACGTCTACAACTCCTACGCGCAGCGGGGCGGCTTCCAGCGCGTCGAGGACAACATGGCGGCGCTGGTTGACCTCTTCCCGTCGTTCAGCCGCTTGCGCTTCATGCGCCAGTGGGCGGGCATCGTCGATCTCACGCCGGATTCGAGCCCGATCATCGGACCTTCGCCGATCGGCAACGTGTTCTTGAACTGCGGCTGGGGCAGCTACGGCTTCAAGGCGATCCCGGCAGGCGGCGAGTGCCTGGCGCATCTGCTGGCGACCGGCACGTCGCATCCGCTGGCCGAATCGTTCTCGCTGGACCGCTTCCGCACCGGCGCGCTGATCGACGAGTGCGGCTCCTCGGGCATGGACGACAAGGAGGCGCTGCTGTGAAGCGCATCGCCTGCCCGCATTGCGGCGATCGCGACGAGATCGAGTTCACCTGGGGCGGGCAGGCGACGCTCGTCCGGCCCGATCCGTCGACGTGCACCGACGACGAGTGGCGCGACTACTTGTTCATGCGCGCCAATCCGCGCGGCGTCCATCACGAGCGCTGGTGCCACACCTACGGCTGCGGCCAGTGGTTCGCGATGACGCGGGATACCGCTACGCACGTCATCCTGAGCGTAGCGAAGGATCCCGCATGAGTCGCCTTCCGCACGGCGGACGCATCGACCGCTCGCGCCCGTTGCGGTTCACGTTCAACGGCCGCCAGTACGCCGGCTATGACGGCGACACGCTGGCCTCCGCGTTGCTGGCCAACGACGTGACGCTGCTCGGCCGCAGCTTCAAGCTGCATCGGCCCCGCGGGATCTTCAGTGCCGGGCTCGAGGAGCCGGGCGCGCTGGTGACGGTGGGCGAGGGCGGCGCGCGCGACGTCAGCTTGCGCGCGACGGAGGTTCTCCTGCGCGAGGGCCTGGTCGCGCAAAGCCAGAACTGCTGGCCGAGCGTCGGCTTCGACCTTGGCGCGATCAATGGACTCATCGGACGCTTCCTGCCGGCAGGCTTCTATCACAAGACCTTCATGTGGCCCCGCTGGAGCTGGTACGAGCCGGCCATCCGCCGCATGGCCGGGCTCGGCCGCATCGGCGACGCGCCAGATCCGGATCGTTACGCCAAGCGCTTCCATCACTGCGACCTGCTGGTCGTCGGCGCGGGGCCTGCGGGCATCGCCGCGGCGAAAGCGGCCGCGCAGGGCGGGGCGGAGGTGACGATGGTCGATGCCAACGACATCGACGCGATCCCGGGCGTGCGCTGCCTGCCGCGCACGACCGCGTTCGGCTACTACGACGACAACTTCGTCGCCGCGATCGAAAAACCACGGCAGCGTCTCTGGAAAATCCGCGCCGCCGAAGTGATCCTCGCCACCGGCGCCACCGAGCGTCCGCTGGTGTTCGAGAACAACGACCTGCCTGGAATCATGCTGGCGTCGGCCGTGCGCGACTACGCGAAGCGCTTCGCGGTTGCCGCCGGCAAGCGCGTGGTGATGTTCGCCAACAACGATTCGGGCCGGCGCTGCGCGCAGGAGCTCAACGATCTCGGCGTGCGGGTCGTCGCGACGATCGATTCGCGCGAGGGCGCGTGCGTCGTACGCGCGCATGGAAATCGGCGCATCGCCGCCGTGGACGTGCGCCGCGCCAACGGCGCTATCGAGCGCATCGACTGCGACGTGCTGGCGGTGTCGGGCGGCTGGAACCCGAACCTGCATCTGTATTCGCAGGCCGGTGGCAAGCTGCGCTACGACGAGACGCTGGCGACGTTCCTGCCGGACTTAAGCCCGCAGAAAGTCCGCTGCGTCGGCGCCGCGGCGGGCGAGGGGCTCGATCCCCTCGCACCGCATTGGCGCTCGCCGGGCGATGCGCGCCGCCAATGGGTGGACCTGCAATACGACGTCACCGTCGCGGACATCGAGCTCGCCGCGCGCGAAGGCTTCTCCTCGGTCGAGCACCTGAAGCGCTACACCTCGGTCGGCATGGCGCCGGACCAGGGGAAGACCAGCAACGTCAACGCGCTGGCGATCCTCGGTGAGGTCACCGGCCGCGCCATCCGCGACGTCGGCACCACGACCTTCCGCCCGCCGTATCACCCGGTGACTATCGGCGCCCTGGCTGGTCCGCGTGTCGGCGCGCTCGCGCAACGCTATCGTCGACTGCCGGTCACCTGGCATGAGAAGAACGGCGGCGTCATGGAGGATCACAGCGGCTGGCTGCGCGCCGCGTGCTATCCGCGCGCCGGAGAGAGTCAGCGCGACGCCATCACTCGCGAAGTGCGGGCCGCGCGCTCGCAGGCGGCGCTGTTCGACAGCTCGTCGCTCGGCAAGATCGAGGTGTTCGGGCCTGACGCCGCCGAATTCCTGAACCGCCTCTACATCAACAACGTCAGGACGCTGAAACCCGGCCGCCTGCGCTACGGGATGATGCTGAGCGAGAACGGCATCATCAAGGACGACGGCGTGTTCGCTTGCCTGGCGCCCGATCACTACCTGGTCTGCACCTCCAGCGCCGGCGCGCGCGACATCCATTTCTGGATGGAGGAGTGGCTGCAATGCGAGTGGCGCGCGCTCGACGTGCGCATCGCGCAGCAGACGGCACAGTGGGCGACGCTGACGGTGTCGGGCCCCAACGCGCGCAACCTTGTGTCGCGTCTCGAGCTCGGCCTGGACCTCTCGCCGCAGGCTTTCCCGCACATGCACATGCGCGACGCGGCCTGGAACGGGATCGCCATGCGCGTGCGCCGCGCGAGCTTCACGGGCGAGGCGTCGTACGAGCTCGACATCGGCGCCGATCATGCGGAGGCGCTGTGGCAGAAGCTACTGGAGCTCGGCACCATCGACGGCGTCACGCCGCTGGGCATGGAAGCGCTGGACGTGCTGCGCGTCGAGAAGGGTTTCCTGGAAGTCGGCGTGGACACCGACGGCGAGACCACGCCGCTGGACGTCGGCTGGGGCGAGGCGATCGCCAAGAAGCCCGACGATTTCATCGGCCGTCGCTCGCTGCGCCGGCCCGAGCAGCAGCGCGCCGATCGCCTGCAGCTCGTCGGTCTTTTGCCGGAAGACCCGCAACAGATGTTGCCGGTCGGCGTGCATGCGCTGGGCGAGCGCGGCGAAGTCATCGGTCACGTGACGTCGAGCTGCGGCAGCCCGAGCCTGCAGCGATCGCTGGCGATGGGCCGCATCAGCGCCGGCGTGAGGCGCATGGGCGAGATCGTCAATGTCGACGTGAACGGCGCTATCCACCGGGTCCGCATCGCCGATCGCGCGTTCTACGATCCCAAGGGAGCGCGGCTGAATGCTTGAGCTCACGCGCCCGAACCTGCGGATCCATGCGCGCGCGTCGCGGCCGGCGCGCTTGCTTGTCGGCACGCCGGCGGCGCTGGCGACCCTGCTCGGATGGACGCCGCCGACGGCGCCGAACACTTGCGCCGACACGCCTGCAGGCGCCTGCCTGTGGCTCGCGCCGGATCGATGGCTGCTGTTCGGCGACGGCGTGGTGGTGACGCACTCGGGCAGCGCCGCGGTGCTGGACGCCGGCGCACGCTGGAGCGCGTTCGAGATCGGTGGCGCAGACGCAGAGGATCTGCTGTCGGCGGGCTGCAGCCTGGACCTGCGCGAAAGCAGATTCGCTGCGGGCACCTGCGCGCAGACGCGGATCGAGCAGGTGCCGGTGATCCTTCACCGCCACGCAAAACATGAAATCGACGTGCTGGTGGAGCGTCCGCTGGCACATCATCTCGAGCTCTGGCTGCGTGAGGCGGCCAGGGACTTTCAGGAGCTTTAAATGAAGAAGGCAAAGAAGGCAGGTCAGGCCACCATCGCCATCTGGGGCGGCGAGCAGGAGCACGCGCCGTACGAGCGGTCGACGCAGGTGCCGGTCGTGCACAGCGTCTCGTTCGGCTACCAGGACATCGACACCTGGCACCAGGTCGCGCTCGGCAAGAAGGAAGGTCACATCTATTCGCGCAACACCAACCCGACGGTGCGCGCTTTCGAGGAGAAGGTCCGCGATCTGGAAGGCGCCGAGGCAGCGACGAGCTTCGCCACCGGCATGGCCGCGATCAGCGGCACCTTCTTCGCGCTGCTGCGGCCCGGCGATCGCGTGGTATCGATCAAGGACAGCTACGGCGGCACCAACCGCATGTTCACCGAGTTCCTGCCCGCGTTCGGGATCGAGGTGCAGCTGTGCGACACCACCGATCACCGGGCGATCGAGGCCGAGGTCGCCAAGGGCTGCAAGCTGCTGTACCTGGAATCGCCGACCAATCCGACGGTGCGCATCACCGACATCGCGCGCCTGGCGAAAGCCGCGCACAAGGCCGGCGCGCTGGTGGCAGTCGACAACACCTTCGCCACGCCGATCAACCAAAACCCGCTCGCGCTCGGCGCGGACTTGGTGCTGCACAGCGCGACCAAGTTCCTCGGCGGTCACGCCGACGCGCTCGGCGGCGTCGCCTGCGGCAGCAAGGCGCTGGTGCGCCGGCTCTATCACTTCCGCGAGATCAACGGCGCCACGCTCGCGCCCATGGAGGCCTACAGCCTGCTGCGCGGCATGAAGACACTGGCGCTGCGCGTGCAGCGGCAGAACCAGAGCGCGATGACGATCGCCCGCTGGTTGCAGAAGCATCGCGCAGTGGAGCAGGTGAACTATCCGGGCCTGCCGACGCACGAGCACCACGCCATCGCCAAGAAGCAGATGCGCGGCTTCGGCGGCGTGCTGTCGTTCGCGGTGCGCGGCGGACTGCCGGCGATCAAGAAGTTCCTGCCGAAATTGGAGTTCGTGCATCGCGCGGCCAACCTCGGCTGCGTGGAGACCGTGGTCGGCCCGCCGCTGGTCACCAGTCACGTCGAGTGCACGCCGGAGCAGCGCAAGGCCGCCGGGATTCCCGAAGGGCTGGTCCGCTACTCGACCGGCATCGAGGATGTCGACGACCTGATTGCGGACCTGGAGCAGGCGCTGGCCGTGCTTAGATGAAGTGACGAAGGTCCCGGCCAAGCGCCTCGGCGCGTACTACTTCCTGTACTTCTGCGCCGTCGGCGCGCTGATGCCGTACCTCGGGCTGTTCATGCTCGATCGCGGCTGCACGCCCGCGCAGGTGGGGACGGTCAACGCGATCCTGGCGGCGATGCGCATCGCCACGCCGTACTTCTGGGGGACTCTGGCGGACCGCTCGCACCGGCGCATGCAGATGATCCAGTGGGCGCTGCTCGCGGCGACGGCCGGCGTCGGCGCGATGTGGCTGGCGCCCGGCTACTGGTGGATCGTCGCCTGCCTGGTGCTCTACGGGTTCTTCATCAACGGCACGCTCGCGCAGTTCGAGGTGGTGACGTTCCGGCACTTGGGCGATCGCCACGCGGATTTCTCGAAGATCCGGCTGTGGGCGTCGGCCGGCTACGTCGTCGCGGTGCTGTCGATGGGCTGGATGTTCGAGGTCGTCGCCATCAGCACGATGCCGCTGTGGGTCGCCGGCTTCTACCTGCTGTGCTGGGGCGGCGGCCACCGCATCCCCGAGCCGCCCGAGGTCGCGCATGTCGACGAGCAGGGCAACATGATGAAGGTGCTGCGGCGCCGTCCGGTGCAGGCGCTGCTGGCGGTGGGCTTCCTGTGGGCCGTCGCTTACGCGCCGTTCGGCGCGTTCTTCAGCATCTATCTCGAGGAGCACGGCTACTCCAAGGCGATGATCGGCTTCCTGTGGGCGCTCGCCGTGAGCTCGGAGGTGGTCTTGTTCCGCTTCGTGCCGCGGCTGCAGGCGCGCATCGGGGTGCGGCGCCTGATGCTGTGGGGCCTGGGTGTGTTCGCGGCGCGCTGGGTGCTGCAGGCCTGGTGGGTCGATTACCTGCCGCTGCTGATGCTGGTGCAGGTGACGCAGGCGATCAGCGTCGGCGTGGTCTATATCACCTCGGTGGCGCTGGTGCAGCAGATGTTCCCGTCGCGGCTGCAAGGCCGCGGCCAGGCGATCTACACCGGGCTCTCGAATGGCGTCGGGACGGCGCTGGGCAGCCTTGCCACCGGTGCGCTATGGATCCGCATCCCGACCGACTGGCTGTGGTCGGCGGCCAGCACGATCGGCGTCGTCGCATGGCTGATCGCCTGGCGCTGGCTGCATCCGGAGGAGATCACGCGTCGCAAGGCGCCGGCGACTGTCGATACAGTAGCGCCCGAAGCAGGGCTGCCATGAAATCTGTCATCGAGATTGCCGAAGCGGTGCGCGCGGGAGAGCTCAGGGCCGCCGAGGCCGTCGAGACCTGCCTTGCGCAGATCGGGCGCGAGAACGGCCGCGTCAACGCGTTCGTCTATCTCGATGCCGAGGGCGCGCGGCGGGAGGCAGCAGAGATCGACGCGCGTATCGCACGCGGTGAAGATCCAGGGCCGCTGGCCGGCGTGCCGTTCGGCGTGAAGGACATCCGCGAGAGCTGCGCCGGCATGCCGCGGCGCAACGGCTCTCTGTTCCACATGGACGATCCGCCGGAGACGCGCGACTCGGTGTTCATCGCGCGCTTGCGCGCGGCTGGCGCGATTCCGCTGGGCAAGGTCGCCACGGCGGAGTTCGGCATGGACGGCGTCACGCACACGCTGGCGCACGGCACCACGCGCAATCCCTGGAACATCGTGCGCACACCTGGCGGCAGCAGCGGCGGCTCGGCGGCAGCGGTTGCAGCCGGCATGGTGCCGTTCTGCACGGCGGGCGACGCCGGCGGCTCGACGCGCTCGCCCGCGGGCTACACCGGCACGGTCGGATTGAAGCCGAGCCTCGGGCGCATTCCGCGCATGGACGGCTTCGGCGATCGCAGCTGCCCCGGCGTGATCACCGCAACCGTCGCCGACACCGCGCGCATCCTCGACGTCGTGGCGGGCCCGGACGATTGCGATCGCATGACCTTGCCCGAAGCCGGCGTGACGTACGAGCGCGAGATCGAGGCGCTGGACGTCGGTGGCATGCGCGCGGTGTGGAGCGAGGACCTGGGCTTCGCGCCGGTGGAAGCGGAAGTCGCGGCCATCGCGCGGGCCGCGGCGCGCCGGCTGGCGCTGGCCGCCGGGCTGCGCACGATCGATCGCAAGGTCGCCTTCACCAACGTCTACATGGCCGCGAACATGCACCTGACGCGGCGCTTCGCCGAGGAGCTCAAGCAGCGCGGCATCCTGCCCTCGCAGAAGGCGCGGCTATCCCCCGGTCCGCGCTGGTTCCTGGAGAAAGCCGAGTCGTTCAGCGACGCGCAGGTGTTCGAAGCCCTGCAGAAGGAGAAGACGCTGGAGCAGGAGGTCGCCGCGTTCTTCCGCGACGCCGACGTGCTGATGTGTCCTTGCCACTCGACCGGCGCGTTCGCCGCGGAAGGCCCGCTGCCGGAGCTGATCGCCGGCAAGGACGCGAGCCAGACGCACGGCGACGCCTTCCCGATGTTCGCCAATATCGGCTGGAATCCGTCGATCTCCGTGCCCGCCGGGGTCACGTCGATCGGACTGCCCGTGGGACTGCTGATCACCGTGCGCCGCCATCGCGACGACATCGCGCTGCGGCTTGCACGTATCCTTGAGGCGACGTCGCCGTGGCCGCGGGTCGCGCCGGGATACGACAGGGTTTCCTGAATGGCTTCACAGAAGAACGTGGTCGCCGTGGTCCAGGCCGCACCGGTCGCCTTCGACCGCGAGCGCACGCTCGCCAAGGTCCGCGACCTCACGGCCAACGCCGCGCGCCACGAGGCGAAGCTCGTGTTGTTCCCCGAGGCGTTCGTCTCTGGTTATCCGCGCGGCCTGGACTTCGGCGCCGTGGTCGGCGCGCGCACCGAGCGCGGACGCGACGATTTCCGTCGCTACTGGGAGAGCGCGGTCGACGTTCCCGGCCCCGCGGTCGACGACCTGTCGGAAACGGCGCGCAGCAACAACGTCTATCTCGTCATCGGCGTGATCGAGCGCGAGCAGGGCACGCTCTACTGCACCGTGCTGTTCTTCGCGCCGGACGGCGCGCTGCTGGGCAAGCACCGCAAGCTGATGCCGACCGCCTCCGAGCGCCTGATCTGGGGCTTCGGTGACGGCTCGACGCTGCCGGTGTTCGACACGCCGCTGGGCCGCGTCGGCGCCGTGATCTGCTGGGAGAACTACATGCCGCTGCTGCGCACGGCGATGTACGGCAAGGGCATCCAGATCTGGTGCGCGCCCACGGCCGACGGCCGTGAGACCTGGCTCGCCTCGATGCGCCACGTCGCCATCGAAGGCCGCTGCTTCGTGCTCTCGTGCAACCAGTACGCCGTGCGCAGCGATTACCCGGCGGATTACCAGACCGATTTCGGCGACGATCCCAACGCCGTCGTATCCAACGGCGGCAGCTGCATCGTCGATCCGTTCGGCAAGGTGCTGGTCGGACCGTTGTTCGGCGAAGGCGGCATCCTGATGACCGAGCTCGACCTGGGACAGATCGCGCGCGGCAAGTACGATCTGGACGTCGTCGGCCACTACGCGCGGCCCGATGTGTTCCAGCTCACCGTGGACGAGCGTCCCAAGCCGGCGGTGCGCAAAGGGCGCATCGTCCCGCGCAAGCCCCGCAAGGAGAAGTGATGTCCGACTACAGGATCCTCAAGAACGCGCTGGTGTTCGACGGCGTCAACGAAGCGCTGATCGAGAACGCGTCGGTCGCGATCGAGGACGGGCGCATCCGCGAGGTGCGCGAGGGCGCGCTCAAGTCCGGCAAGGCAGATGCGATCGACCTCAAGGGCCGCTTCCTGATGCCGGGGCTCTTGGACCTGCACTTCCACGCCTACTCGGTCTCGTTCGACTGGGTGCCGATGCAGAAGATGCCCAAGACGCTGATGGTGGCGCACGCCGCGCGCCTGCTCGAGGGCGCCCTGCAGCGAGGCTTCACCACAGTGCGCGATCCCGGCGGCGGCGACGTCGGCCTGAAGCTCGCAATCGAGCAGGGCCTGATCAAGGGGCCGCGCTTCTTCTTCGGCGGCAAGGCGCTGTCGCAGACCGGCGGGCACGGTGACGGTCGCCATCCGCATCACGAGGAGCTGTGCAGCTGCCAGTTCCAGGACGCGATCTCGCAAGTGGTCGACGGCGAGGACGAGATCCGCAAGACCTGCCGCGAGGAGCTGCGCAAGGGCGCCGACCACATCAAGCTGTTCATCTCGGGCGGCGTGGTGTCGCCTTCCGATCCGATCTGGATGAAGCAGTTCACCGACGCGGAAGTGCGCGCCGCGGTCGAGGAGACGGCGACGCGGCGCAAGTACGTGGTCGCGCACTGCCTCACCGACGAGGGCGCCAACCGCTGCGTGGACCTCGGCATCCGCTCGATCGACCACGGCTTCAACATCAAGCCGGCGACGGCCAAGCGCATCGCCGCGTCGAACACGACCTACGTGGTGTTCACGCTGGCGGTGCTGCACCAGCTCACCGAGCACAAGCGCGAGCTTGGCCTGCAGGAGGAGATGATCGCCAAGGTCGGCGGCGCCGTCGATGCGGCGCACGAGGGCCTGCGCAACTGCGTGGCTGCGGGCGTGAAGATGGGCATGGGCACCGATCTCTTCGGTCACGAGTACCACCCGATGCAGAGCCGCGAGATCGAGTTCCGCTGCGCGGTGCAGAAGCCGATCGACGTGCTGCGCTCGGCGACGTCGATCAACGCGGAGATCCTCCAGCAGCAGGGGTTGCTCGGTGTGGTTGCACCGGGAGCGCACGCTGATCTCATCGCGCTCGACGGCAATCCGCTGAAGAACCCGAAGATCTTCGCCAAGGCCGGCGCGATGCCGCTGATCATGAAGGGCGGGGCGCTGGTGAGAAACGAGCTGTGACCACGGGACTTGTAGGAGGGGCTTTAGCCCCGACGCTTTCAGAAATCCGCGCCGCACGCGAGCGCCTCGTCGGCAAGATGCGGGTGACGCCAGTGGTCACGCTGCCGATGCGCGACGTCGATCCCACGTGGGGAACGGACGCCGAGGCGATCTTCAAGCTCGAGCTCTTCCAGGTGACGGGCACGTTCAAGGCGCGCGGCGCGCTCAACGGCATGCTGTCGCTGTCTCCCGAGCAGCGCGCCAAGGGTGTGACCGCCGTGAGCGCCGGCAATCACGCGGTCGCGGTGGCCTATGCCGCCAAGGCGCTGGGGATGTCCGCCAAGGTGGTGATGATCAAGACGGCCAACCCGATGCGCGTGCAGCTGGCGCGCGGATTCGGCGCCGACGTCGAATTCGCCGAGCACGGGCCCGGCGCGTTCGCGCGCGTCAGGGAGATCGAAAGCAGCGAAGGTCGCTTCTTCGTGCATCCGTTCGAAGGGCCGGGTCCGGTCACGGGGACCGCCACGCTCGGTCTGGAATGGTTCGAGCAGGCGAGGGCGATGGACGCAGTGGTGATCGCCTGTGGCGGCGGCGGACTGCTGGCCGGTGTGGCCGCGGCGATCAAGCAGTCCTCGCCATCGACGCTGATCTACGGCGTCGAGCCCGAAGGCGCCGACGCGATGACGCGCAGCTTCGAATCGGGCGCTCCCGTGACGCTGCCGGGAATCTCCACCATCGCCGACTCGCTGGCGCCGCCGATGACCACGCCATACACGCTGGGCGTGTGCCGCCAGTTCGTCGACAAGATGCTGCGTGTCAGCGACGCCGCGATCCGCGATGCGATGCGCCTGACGTTCGGCACGCTCAAGCTCGCGGTCGAGCCTGCAGGCGCGGCCGCGCTGGCCGGCGTGCTCGGACCGCTGCGCGACACGCTCGCCGGAAAGCGCCGCATCGGCATTTTGGTCTGCGGCTCGAACATCGACGCGGAAACGTTCTGCAAGCATCTGCATCATGCGGAATGAGTGTAGGAGGGGCTTCAGCCCCGACAGGTCGCGGCTAAAGCCGCTCCTACAAGGAGCCTAAATTGCTTTTCAGCCTCTCCGATCTCGAACGTGCCATCGACGTCATTCGTCCGCACGTCCCGCCGACGCCGCAGCGCGAGTGGCCGTTGCTGTCGGAGCGCATCGGCGGGCAGGTGTTCATCAAGCACGAGAACCACGTACCGACCGGCGCGTTCAAGGTCCGCGGCGGCCTTGTGTACATGGAGCGGCTCAAGCGCGAACGGCCGAACGTCTCCGGCGTCATCAGCGCCACGCGTGGCAACCACGGCCAGAGCCTCGCCTTCGCCGGAAAGGCCTACGGCGTGCGCGTCGTGATCTGCGTGCCGCTGGGCAACAGCCCTGAAAAGAACGCGGCGATGCGCGCGCTCGGCGCCGAGCTCGTCGAGCACGGCAAGGACTTCGACGAGGCGCGCATGCACGCGCGCGCGCTGGCGCAAGCGCAGAACCTCGAGTTCATCAATTCCTTCGGGCCGGATCTCGTGCTCGGCGTCGCCAGCGCTGCGCAGGAGCTGCTGACCGGGGTGCCGGACCTCGACGTCGTCTACGTGCCGATCGGCATGGGCTCGTGCATCTGCGGGATGATCACCGTGCGCGACCTGCTGGGGCTGAAGACCGAGATCGTCGGCGTGCAGGCCGCCGGTGCGCCGTCGTACTTCGAGAGTCTCAAGCAGGGCCGCGTGATCAACACCGACGCCGCAACCACGAACGCCGACGGCCTGGCCACGCGCATGCCGGACGCGCACGCGCTGCAGATCATCCGCGACGGCGCTTCACACCTCGTGCTGGTCGATGACGATGCGATCGCCGAGGCGATCCGCATCTATCACACCGACACGCACAACCTCGTCGAAGGGGCGGGCGCCGCGGCGCTCGCCGCCGCGCTGCAGGAAAAGCATCGGCTGCAAGGCAAGAGGGTCGGTGTGCTGCTGACTGGCGGCAACATCGACCTGGAGCTCTTCGGGCGCTGGGTGCTGGGCAAGTGATGCGGCCGGTTGTCGTCATCGTCTGCGTCGCGATCCTCTGTGGCTGCGCCGACTCCTTGCCACGTCACCGCTATCAGGTCATCGACCGCGTGCAGGAGTTCGGCGATGCCGTCGAAGCACGCCTGTTGCCGGCGTTCCGCGCCGCGGGCGTTGCTTATCCGCCGCGTGAGCTGGCCTACGTCGCGTTCAAGGACACGCGCATCCTGGAGATCTACGGGCGCAACTCGGTGGACGCGGCGTGGACGCACATCAAGACATATCCGGTGCTCGCCGCCAGCGGGGTTCTCGGACCGAAGCTGCGCGAAGGCGATCGGCAGGTGCCCGAGGGCATCTACGCGCTGCAGGACTTCAACGCCAACAGCCGCCACCACCTGTCGCTCCTGATCGGCTACCCGAACGACTTCGACCGCCGCATGGCGGAGCAGGAGGGCCGCACGAACCTCGGCGGCGAGATCATGATCCACGGCGATGCGCGCTCCGCGGGTTGCCTCGCGGTGGGGGACGAGGCGGCCGAGGACTTCTTCGTGCTGACGGCGATCACCTCCAAGGAGCGTGTTCGCGTGATCATCAGCCCGACGGATTTTCGCGTCGGCGAGGGACCAGCACTGCCAACCGATCCGCCTTGGGTCGCGACGCTCTACGAGCAGCTGCGCGTGGAACTGGCCGCGTTCACTCCTCCCACTCCAGATTCCCCGACACCTCGATCATCTGACCGGTGATGTGCCGGCCGCTGTCGGAGCACAGGAACAGCACGGTGTCGGCGAGCTCGGAGGGCTCGACTCGCTCGTGCATGGAGACGTAGCGCAGTAGCTCCTTCTCCGTCTGCTGGAACGTAAGGCCGCGCGCCCTGGCGCTGCGCTCGATCACCTGATTCATGCGCTCGTTGTTGATCGGCCCCGGCAGGATCGCGTTGCAGCGCACGTTGTGCGGCCCCAGCTCGCGCGCGGCGGTGTAGGTGAGCGCTTCGACCGCCGCTTTGCCGGCGACGTAGGCGGAACGGCCCGGTAAGCCGGTCTTGGTGTTGGCCGTGGAGAAATTCACGATCGCGCCGAAGCGACGCAGCTTCATTCCGGGGATCGCCAGCCGCATCGTGTCGAAAATGCCGTGGACGTTGGTGTCGAACGTGCGCCGCCAGTCCTGAGACGTGATCGCTTCCACGGGGCCGGCCGGGCCAGCGATGCCGACGCAGTTGATCAGGAAGTCGACGTCGCCCACGGAGCGCATCAAGCTCCTGATCTGCTCGGGCTGCGCCAGGTCGCAGACGCTGGCGCCGAGCCCCTTCACCTCGTGTTCCGTTCGCGCGACGAAAGCAGGGTTGACGTCGGCGATGTGGACCCTTGCGCCCTCGGCGAGGAATTTCTCCGCGATGACGCGGCCGACGCTGGAGCCGGCGCCGGTGACGAGCACGCCGCGCTTGGCGAGCCCTTCAAGCCGCAAGGGAGTTCCCGCGCGGCCCGTTCTTGAGCTTGAGCATGTCGCGCATTTCCGCCGGCGTCGCCACCGACTCGCCGAGGTCCTCGATGATGCGCACCGCGCGCTCCACCAGCTGGCCGTTGCTCGCGAAGACGCCACGATCCAGATAGAGGTTGTCCTCCAGGCCGACGCGCACGTTGCCGCCGAGCAGCACCGACTGCGCGGCCATCGGGAACTGCTGGCGGCCGATTCCCATGCCGGTCCAGTGCGTGCCGGGCGGCAGCAGGTTTCGCAGGTACATCATGCTTTCGGTGTCGCCCGGACTGGCCCACTGCACGCCGAGCACGAACTGATACAGCGGCGGCGCGTCGATCACGCCTTCCTTCACCAGCTGGTTGGCGAAGAGGACATCGCCGGCCTGGAAGGCCTCGAGCTCCGGCTTGATGCCGAGCTGCTGGAAGCGTCGGGCCATGATCCGCAGCGTGCGCGTGGTGTTGAGGTAGACGAATTCCTTGCCGCCCTCGACCTGGTTGCCGGTGGTGACGTCGAGCGACGCGATCTCCGGCAGGCACTCTTCCAGATGCGCCATGCGCTCGGCTGGCGTGCCGACGTCGCTCTCGGGCAAGGCGCGGCTCTCGTCCTCGGGATCGGGGTAGAGGAACGCGGCGTGGCCGCAAGTGAGGTTGATCACCACGTCGGTGCCACTGTCGCGGATGCGCGAAACCACTTCCTTGAACTTGGCAGGCTCGCGCGAGCCGAGCGTGGTCTTCTCGTCGCGCACGTGCACGTGGACCGCCGCAGCGCCCGCTTTCGCGGCCTCCACGCACGACGCGGCGATTTGCGCCGGGGTCACCGGAAAATTGGGATGTTTGGGATTGAACGGCGCGTTGCCGGTCACGGCGCAGGTGACGATGATCTTTCGCTTCATGGAGGTGATCTTAATGCCGTGGCCACATCGGGTCCGCCTTCAAGCTGTTCTCGGTAGCTCTGCGCGGCGGGAACCGATTATCTGAGAAACATCGGGCTAAATGCGCGAAGGCATGCAGTCTGCAGCGTCAAAGGACGCGGTTTGTGACGAACTTCGCAAAATCGGGCTGCCACGATTGCATGGCGGCGATCGACCCTCTACGCTCGATTCCTTCAAGAGCCTCTTCAAGGGGACGTGACGCTCGTGGACGTGTTCGCTCCGCACAGGGTCCTGGTGGTCGACGACAACCGCGACATCGCCAATTCCGTCGCTTCGCTGCTGCGTCTGCTCGGGCACACCGTTCTTGCAGCCTACGACGGCCGGACGGCGCTGGTCGCCGCCAGGGATTTCACGCCGGACACGGTGCTCCTGGACCTGATGATGCCCGACATGGACGGCTTCGAAGTCGCGCGCAAGCTGCGCGAGATGGAAGCATTGAAGGCGGTGAAGATCGTCGCGCTCACCGGCTTCTCCCAGCCGGCTTATATCGAGGCGACGGAAGCTGCAGGATTCGACCTGCATCTCACCAAGCCGGCCACCGCGCAGGAGCTGCTCGGCGCACTGACGTAGCAAACCCACCTTGGTTGTGTACGGTGATGTGATGCGGGACCGTACAGACTGGGGATCGCTTCAGAGGTCTACTGAAGCCCAAGTCAGCGGAAGCATCAAGAATGTCCGACCTCATTCCACGTCGCGTCCTGATCGTCGACGACAACCAGAACGCCGCCGATTCGTTGGTGACGCTGGTCCGCCTGCTCGGGCACAACGCCGCTGCCGCCTATGACGGCGTGTCGGCGGTGGAGATCGCGCAGATCTTCCGGCCCGACGTGATCTTCCTGGACCTGGTCATGCCCGGCGTCGACGGCTTCGCCGTTGCCAAGCTGCTGCGCAAGATCGATACGCGCGCCAGGATCATCGCGCTGACCGCGTTCACGCAGCCGGCGTTCATCGAGACGGCCGAGGAGTCCGGATTCGATGCGATACTCGCCAAGCCCGCCACCGCCGACCAGCTGATCAGCGTCCTGGTGCACTAGGCGCACCAGCCCGAGCGGATCAGGCCGCAGGCGGCTTCACGCCAATCTGCTGCAGCAACGCGCCGACCGATTTCAGCAGCAGATCCTTGGAGTCCGACGAGGGGCTGGCGTTGGAGCCTGCGCGAACGCGTTCCCAAGCGTTCCAGATCGAAGCGCACAGCGCTTCGCGATTCGGCGAGTCGTCGATGATGGCCCCGATCGCCATCTGCAGCCCGATGGCCTGCCCCGCGATCGTCGCGACCTGGCCGGCCAGTACGGTCAAAGCCTCGGCGGTCTTGTCCGAGTCGTTCTTGTCGCTTCCGTTTTCTTTCATCTAAAGCTCCTGGCAATTGAGCGCCCGTCAGGATAGTGCAGCACGATCCGTTCTTAGCGCGCCTCGCACTGTCGCGCCCGTCAGGATAGTGCTTCGCACGATCCTTCCTCAGCGCGCCTCGCAAAAAACTAAGGCCCACATTCGTGGGCCTCGTTTTTTGCTATGGCGCGCCCGGAAGGATTCGAACCTCCGACCCCTTGGTTCGTAGCCAAGTACTCTATCCAGCTGAGCTACGGGCGCGTGACGTGATTCTGGACGACCGCAAAAGGGCGCATAGGATAACGGCTGACCGGTACCCGGTAAAGAAACCTGCTCCAGTTATTCGGCCGCTTTGGGCGCGCCGCCGTCCTGTTCGCGCTTGATCCGGTCGTGGATCTCTTCGCGATGGACCGCCACGTCGCGTGGCGCCTGCACCCCGAGCCGCACCTGGTTCCCCTTCACGCCCAGCACCGTCACCGTAATGGCGTCGCCGATCATGACGGTCTCGCCGACACGTCTTGTCAGAATCAACATGCTTCCCTCTCCCGTCCATCCTTGATTGCCGTGACCTGACGCCCCGGGGCGCGGTGCACGTGCTCTTTGGCCCGCTATCTAGGCGGGTTGCTGTTCCAGATTAAACGCTTTGTGCAGGGTCCGCACGGCCAGCTCCAGGTACTTGTCCTGGATCACCACGGAAATCTTGATCTCCGAGGTGGAGATCATGCGGATGTTGATGCTCTCGGCGGCCAGCGCCTTGAACATGCGGGCGGCGATGCCCGCGTGGCTGCGCATGCCGACACCGACCAGGGACAGCTTGGCGATGTCCAGCGCGCTCTTGACGCCGCGGCCGCCCAGCTCCTTGACCACGCGGGTGATGACCTCGCGCGCTTTCTCGAAGTCGTTGCGATGCACGGTGAACGTGAAGTCGGTGGTCGAGTCCTCGGCGACGTTCTGCACGATCATGTCGACCTCGATGTTGGCGTCGCCGATGGGCCCCAGGATCGCGGCGGCGATGCCGGGCCGGTCGGGCACGCCGGTCACCGTCAGCTGCGCCTCGTCGCGGTTGAAGGCGATGCCGGAGATCATTGCTTCTTCCATACCTGCTCCCGAAACCGGTTCGTCCAGCGTGATCAGCGTGCCGGGGCCGTCGACGAAGGTCGACAGCACGCGCAGCGGCACCTTGTACTTGCCCGCGAACTCCACCGACCGGATCTGCAGCACCTTGGAGCCAAGGCTCGCCATCTCGAGCATTTCCTCGAAGGTGATCTTGTCGAGCCGGCGCGCCCGCGGCTCGACCCGCGGATCGGTGGTGTAGACGCCGTCGACGTCGGTGTAGATCTGACATTCGTCGGCTTTCAGCGCGGCGGCCAGCGCAACGCCGGTCGTGTCGGAGCCGCCGCGGCCGAGCGTGGTGATGTTGCCCGCCTCGTCGATGCCCTGGAAGCCGGCGACCACCGGCACGACGCCGGCCTTGCAATCGTCGGTCAGCCGCTGCGCGTCGATGCGCTGGATACGGGCCTTGGTGAAGGCGCTGTCGGTCTGGATCGCCACCTGGTGACCGGTGTACGAGCGGGCCTTCAAGCCGCGCTTCTCCAGCGCCAGCGCCAGCAGGCCGATCGTGACCTGCTCGCCGGTCGCCGCAATCTGGTCCATCTCGCGCGGGCTGCCGGTGGGATTGATCGAGCGCGCCAGCTTGAGCAGCCGGTCGGTCTCGCCGGACATCGCCGACACGACGACAACGATCTGGTTGCCGCGGGCATGCCAGTCGGCAACCTTGCCGGCGACGTGCTCGATGCGCTCGACCGAGCCCATCGAGGTGCCGCCGTATTTCTGGACGATTAGAGCCATATTGGTTTTCGCTGTTTGTAGGAGCGGCCGTTGGCCGCGAAAAGTCGGGGCCAACGGCCCCTCCTACAACTTGGCCTCCACCCATCCGTAAACCGACTCCAGCGCCTTGCCCAGGTTGGCGGGCTGCGAGCCGCCGGCCTGCGCCATGTCCGGACGGCCGCCACCTTTGCCGCCGACCTGCAGCGCCGCCATGTTCACCAGCTCGCCTGCCTTCACCTTGGCGATCAGGTCGCCGGTGACGCCGGCGATCAGGCTCACTTTCTCGCCGCTGGACGCGCCCAGCAGGATCACGCCGGAGCCGAGCTTGCTCTTGAGCTGGTCCATCAGGGTGCGGAGCTCGTTGGCTTCCACGCCGTCGACCTTGGCCGACAGCACCTTGACGCCCTTGACCTCGCGCGCCTGACCGGCCAGATCGCCGCCGGCGCTGGCGGCCATCTTGCCCTTGAGCGTGGCGAGCTCCTTCTCGAGATCCTTGCTGCGCGCCAGCGCCTGCTGGATCTTCTCGACGACGTCCTCGCGGCCGCCGCGCACCAGCTCGCCCGCCTGCTTGAGGCGCGACTCGGTCTCGCGCACGTAGGCGACCGCGTTCTCGCCGGTGATGGCTTCGATGCGGCGGACGCCGGCGGCGACGCCGCCTTCCATGATGATCTTGAACAGGCCGATGTCGCCGGTGCGCGCGACGTGGGTGCCCCCACACAGCTCGGTGGAGTATTCGCCCATCTGCAGGACGCGCACCTCGTCGCCGTACTTCTCGCCGAACAGTGCCATCGCGCCCGCCTTGATCGCATCGGCGTGCTTCATCGTGCGGGCCGCGACCTCGACGTTGGCCAGCACGGCGCAAATGACCAGGTCCTCGATCTTCACGATCTCCGCTGCCGTCACCGGCTGGCCGTGGGAGAAATCGAAGCGCGTGCGGGCCTCGTCGACGAGCGAGCCCTTCTGCTGCACGTGCTTGCCCAGCACGTCGCGCAGCGCCGAATGCAGCAGATGCGTCGCCGAGTGATTGCGCATGGTGGCGCGGCGCCTTGATTCGGTGACCGCCGCGCGCACGGTATCGCCCGTTTTCAGCGAGCCGCTCTTGAGCTTGCCGTGATGGCCGAAGACGCCGCCCTTGATCTTGCGGGTGTCGGCGATCTCGAAGGTCGCAGCGCCATGGCGGATCTCGCCCTTGTCCCCGACCTGGCCGCCGCCTTCGGCGTAGAACGGCGTGTTGTCGAGGACGACGACGCCCGATTCGCCGCCATGAAGCTCGGACACCGACTGGCCGTCGCGGTACAGCGCGAGAACTCTGGCGTCTTCGACGGACAGATGCTCATAGCCGATGAAGCAGCTGTCGGCGCCCTCGTAGGCGAGGGTGCCGCCGGCCTCGAACTGCGCGCCTTCCTGGCTGCGGCTGCGCTGCTCCTGCATCTTCTGCCGATAGCCGGGCTCGTCGATCGTCAGTCCGCGCTCGCGGGCGATGTCTGCGGTGAGATCCACCGGGAAGCCGTAGGTGTCATGCATCTTGAACACGACGTCGCCCGGAATGACCTTGCCCTTGAGCTTGCCGATGGCCTCGTCGAGCAGCTTCATGCCCTTGTCGAGCGTCGTCGCGAAGCTGTCCTCTTCCTGCCGGATCACCTTCTCCAGCCGGGCGCGCTGGTCCTCGAGCTCGGGGTACGCATCGCCCATCACCTGCGCCAGCGGCGCGACCAGCGTGTAAAAGAACGGCTCGGTGAGGCCGATCTTGTAGCCATGGCGGATGGCGCGACGCATGATCCGCCGCAGCACGTAGCCGCGTCCCTCGTTGGAAGGCAGCACGCCGTCGCAGATCAGGAAGCAGGCCGAGCGGATGTGATCGGCGATCACTTTCTGCGATGCGCTGGCATAAGGCTTCTGCTTCGCCAGCTTGGCGACGGCCTCGATCAGCGTCCTGAAGATGTCGATCTGGTAGTTGTCGTGCGTGCCCTGCTTGAGCGCGACCACGCGCTCCAGGCCCATGCCCGTATCGACGCTGGGCGCCGGAAGCTTCACCAGCTCGCCGTTCTTGCCGCGGTCGAACTGCATGAACACCAGGTTCCAGATCTCGATCCAGCGATCGCCGTCTTCGTCGGCAGATCCTGGCGGCCCGCCGGGAATATGCGGTCCGTGGTCGTAGAAGATCTCCGTGCACGGTCCGCACGGGCCCGTGTCGCCCATCGCCCAGAAATTGTCCGAGGCGTACTTCGCCCCTTTGTTATCGCCGATGCGGCCGATGCGCTCGGCCGGAATGCCGATCTGCCGGTTCCAGATCTCGAAGGCTTCGTCGTCGGTGTGATAGACCGTGACCATCAGCCGCGCGGGGTCGATGGCCAGCCACTTCTTGGAGGTGACGAACTCCCAGGCGTAGTGGATCGCCTCCTTCTTGAAGTAATTGCCGAAGGAGAAGTTGCCCAGCATCTCGAAGAAGGTGTGGTGCCGGGCGGTGTAGCCGACGTTCTCCAGGTCGTTGTGCTTGCCGCCGGCGCGCACGCACTTCTGCGAGCTGGCCGCGCGCACGTAAGGGCGCCTGTCGTGGCCGGTGAAGACGTCCTTGAACTGGACCATGCCGGCATTGGTGAACAGCAGGGTCGGGTCGTTGCCGGGCACGAGCGAGGACGAGGCCACGATGGTGTGGCCTTTCTCCTGGAAAAACTCCAGGAACTTGGCGCGTACTTCGCTGCTATTCACGGGCGGGACTGCAGGCGGGGGATGCCGCGGAGCGGCGTATGGTAGCTATGTGTGACCGGGGTCTCAAATGCACCGCAGCAATGTCCCCCGGCCGGGCAGCGCTCTGCTACTGTGCGTCTGCCTTCGGGCACTGATTTCTGGGGTCGCTGCACGGGAGATGTCGTTGCCGGTCGCCGCTCAACCTGCCATCGAGCAGGTTGAGCAGGCGAACCGCCTGTAGGAGCGGCCGTTGGCCGCGACCATCAATCCTCCTCGCCTTTCAGCACCCGCCGGATCTGATCCCCGTCGAACCCCCTCGCCATCAGGAACCGGTATTGCCGGTTGCGCTCCGCCATGCCGCGAGCACCGGTGCGGAATTTCTTGGCGTGCACCTGGGCTGCCAGCTCGCGCCAATCGCACTCGGCGGCGTCCAGCGCCTGGCTGATCGCTTCCGCGGCAAGCCCAGCCATCTTCAGCTCGGCCTGGATGCGGATGGGCCCGTAGCCCTGGGCGATGCGTGTGCGGATCAGCTGCTCGGCGTAACGGTCGTCGCTCTGCAGGCCGTGGCCGGCAAGCTTCTCGATCGCAGCATCGGCGTCGGCGCTTTCCACGCCGCGGTCGGCAAGCTTGCGCTTGAGCTCGCGCGCGCTGTGCTCGCGCCGCGACAGCAGGCGCAGCGCGCTGTCGCGCGCGTCCGGCGGTGGCTTGTCGCCGCGCCGCCTATGCAGCGGCGGCACGCGGCGGCTTGGGCACCGGCATCAGCTTGGCGCGCAGCGCCTGATCGATCTCGTCGGCGATCTGCGGGTTCTCCTTGAGGAACAGCCGCGCGTTGTCCAGGCCCTGGCCGATCTTGTCGCCCTTGTAGGCCAGCCACGAGCCGGACTTCTCGACGATGCGATGCTCGACGCCAAGCTCGAGCAGCTCGCCTTCGCGCGAGATGCCCTCGCCGTACATGATCGGGAAGAACACTTCCTTGAACGGCGGCGCCATCTTGTTCTTGACGATCTTGACCTTGGTCTCGTTGCCGATGACCTCGTCGCCCTTCTTGATCGAGCCGATGCGGCGGATGTCCAGGCGCACCGAGGCGTAGAACTTCAGCGCGTTGCCGCCCGTGGTGGTTTCCGGGCTCTGGCCGGGCATCATCATGCCGATCTTGTAGCGGATCTGGTTGATGAAGACGACCAGCGTGTTCGAGCGCTTGATGTTGCCGGTAAGCTTGCGCAGCGCCTGCGACATCAGGCGCGCCTGCAGGCCCGGCAGCTGGTCGCCCATCTCGCCTTCGATCTCGGCCCGCGGCGTGAGCGCGGCGACGGAGTCGATGACGACGATGTCGACACCGCCCGAGCGCACCAGCATGTCGGCGATCTCCAGCCCCTGCTCGCCGGTGTCCGGCTGGGAGATCAGCAGATCGTCGATCTTCACACCGAGCTTGGCGGCGTACGAGGTGTCGAGCGCGTGCTCCGCGTCGATGAACGCGGCGACGCCGCCGGCCTTCTGCACCTCAGCCACCGCGTGCAGCGTCAGCGTGGTCTTGCCCGAGGATTCCGGGCCGTAGATCTCGACGACGCGACCACGCGGCAGGCCGCCGATGCCCAGGGCGACGTCCAGCGACAGGGAGCCGGTGGACACGACGTCGACGTCGCGGATGGAGTCGGCGCTGCCCATGCGCATCACGGTGCCCTTGCCGTACTGGCGCTCGATCTGCGTGAGAGCGGCTTCGAGGGCTTTCTTGCGGTTGTCGTCCATAAAATTCGGTCTCACATCGGAGTTGAACTTAGCGATGGTCATTTTCCCATAGTTCCTGTTGCGCGGATGCTGTCCGCTTGGCCGGTTCCATTGTCAGTGGCCAGTGGCTCACCACGTGATACTGCGCCGGCTGAACGTGCAGCAGACTGCGCACGAGCGCGAACCCCGTCACCGGCCAGGCGATCGGGTCGATCGGCGTGGCGGCGAGCGATTTCTGCGCGTCGCGCAGGATCGAAACGTGGGGCGTGAAGGCCTTGAGGTCGTAGGCCACGCCGGCGCTGCGCAGCGCCGCGCGCAATCCGTCGTGCAGGTCGATCGCCTCGGCTGCCGGGCGCCGGCAACCGAGCCACCACAGCGAGCGGCGCCGGGGAAACGAGCCCGCGCGGTCCAGCGTGAGCGTGAACGGAGTTGCCTGGACGCCAGCGGCCGCCTGCAGGGCTGCGGCTTCCTGTTCGGGAGGCACGTCGTCGCCAAGGAAGAGCAGGGTGGCGTGAAGGCGTTCCGGGCGCTCGGGCCGTCCGCCCGGCTGCAGGCGGGCGCGCAGCCTGCGGGCCGCGGCGTCGCAGGCTGCCCGCGTCGCATCGTCGGGCCAGAGCGCGAAGAACAGCCGGTTGGGCTGCCGGTCCGTCACGAGAGCTTGCTGTGCAGGTCGCGCAGCGCCGCTTCGGCGGCTTGCTGGCGGATGGACTCGCGATCGCCCTGGAAGTTGTAGAGCCGCGCGGCGGCGCCGCCAGCGTGGGCGACCGCGATCCAGACCGTGCCGACCGGCTTGTCCTTGGAGCCGCCGCCGGGGCCGGCGATGCCCGTCACCGACAGCGTCCATTGCACCGGCGCGCGCCCCAGCAGGCCGGCCGCCATCGCTTCGGCGCACGGCTGGCTGACCGCGCCGTGCTCGTCGATCACGGACACCGGCACGCCAAGGAGTTCGATCTTCGCTGCGTTGGAGTAGCTGACGATGCCGCGCTCGAACCACTGCGAGCTGCCGGCGACGTCGGTCAACAGACGCGCGATCAGGCCGCCGGTGCAGGATTCCGCGGTCGCCAGCCATTCGCTCCGGCTGCGCAGGCCTTTGCCGATGTCGGCGACGAGCTTGTTGTTCATGCGGACACATTAGCGCCGCGCGTCGGGGATTGAACAGCAAGAAACGCCCGAGACGCGTGGCCTGCCTGCCGGCACACTGCGCGACATGAGGATCGACTATCACCCGCCGCTGGCCTGGGACGCGTTCAGCCGCTTCGTCGCCGGGCGCGGCGCCGAGTCGGTCGAGCGCATGCACGACGGGATTTACTGGCGCACCGTGCGCTCGGGGGGTCGGCGCGGATGGCTCAGCGTCGAGCATGATCCCGGCGCGTCCTGTCTGCGTCTGCGCAGCTCCGCCGGGCTTGCGCCACGGCTGCCGCGCCTTGCCGATTACGTGCGCAAGGTGTTCGACCTTCGCGCGCAACCCGAGCTTATCGATGCGCACCTGTCTGCCGATCCGGTATTGCGGCCCTTGGTGCGACGCACGCCGGGCTTGCGTGTGCCCGGCGCGCTCGACGGACTGGAGCTGGCGGTGCGCGCCATCCTGGGTCAGCGCATCAGCGTGCGGGTCGCGACGATCCTGGCGGGCAAGGTCGCGGCGACGCTGGGCGACCCGATCCGCACGCCGCTGCCGGGCCTCGACCGTGTGTTCCCGACGGCCGCGCGCCTCGCCGAGGTGCCGGTGGAGCGGCTGCGGGCGATCGGACTGGGCGGTCCGCCGGTGGCAGCCATCCGCGCAATCGCGCGGGCGGTCGCTCACGGCAAGCTGCTGCTGGAGCCGGGCCCGCACTCCGAGTGCGCCGTCGAGCAATTGCAGGAAATCCCTGGCATCGGGCCGTGGACCGCGCAATACATCGCCATGCGCGCACTGCGTCTGCCCGATGCGTTCCCGCATTCGGACCTGGGGCTCTGCAAGGCGCTGGATGCCACGCCAGCCCAGGTGCTGCGACGTGCGGAAGCCTGGCGTCCGTGGCGCGCGTACGCAGCCTTGCATCTGTGGAACAGCCTGAGCATGAAGACATGAACGGCACGACCTTCTATTCGACGATGGACAGTCCCCTCGGTCAGTTGCTGCTGACGAGCAGCGAGGAAGGCCTGACCGGGATGCACATGGAAACGCAGCGTTATCCGGTGGCAATCGCGCCCGGTTGGCGCAAAGACGAGGAGCGGCTCAGAGCCGCGCGCGTGCAGCTCGCGGCGTACTTCGCGGGCGAGCTCACGCAGTTCGATCTGCCGCTCGCTGCAGCGGGGACGCAGTTCCAAAAACGCGTATGGGCTCAGCTGTGCGCGATTCCCTTCGCAGAGACCTGGAGCTACGGCGAGCTTGCGCGAACGCTCGGCGACCCGAACGCCTCGCGCGCGGTAGGCCTCGCCAACGGGCGCAATCCGATCGGCATCATCGTTCCGTGCCATCGCGTGATCGGCGCCAACGGCTCGCTCACCGGTTATGGCGGCGGCATGGAGCGCAAGCGCTGGCTGCTGGCGCACGAGCTGCGCGTCCGGCAGGGCGTTTGAGGCTGCGGCTACTCTGTTGGTGGTAAGAGGCGTTCGCGGGGGCGGCGGTATCATTTCGGTCCCGTCGGGAAGGGTTGGATATCCGTGATGAATCAGCGATTCGGCTTGGCCGTGGCGATGCTTGTTCTCTGCGCTGCCTGCAGCAACAGCGGCAGTGTCTCGACACCGCAGGCCGGCACGCCCGACCCTGCGACGGGGGGAGGCAGCTCGTCCCTGGTCTGGAAATCCTACGACCGCGCCGACGAATTCCCTGCCGCGATCACGCTGCCGGCCGAATGGATCACGCTGCGGGACGGCATCCGCTTGTCGGTCGCGGTCAGCCTGCCCGTCGACGCTGCCGGCGCGACCGTGTCGACGCCGCTGCCGGTGATCGTGACGCAGACCGGCTACAACAAGAGCCTGCCGGCGATCCCGGCGGTCAACGAGTTCCTGGTCCGGCACGGCTACGCGCACCTTTCGGTCGACGTGCGCGGCACCGGCAATTCGGAAGGGCAGTGGGAAGCTTTCAGCCGGCAGGAGCAGGAGGACTATCTCGAAGTCATCGACTGGGCTTCCAAGCAGCCCTGGAGCAACGGCGTCGTCGGCACCTGGGGCGCCTCGTTCATGGGCATCACCCAGCTCTTCAGCGCGCAGTGGCAGCATCCGGCGCACAAGGCCGAGTTCGTGATCGTGCCGGACGCAGACGCCTACCGCGACATCGTGTTCACGGGTGGGCAGGTCAATGTCGGATTCATCCCGCTGTGGCTGGGGCTCGTCACCGTGCTGTCGGCGATTCCCAACGAGGATCCGTCGTCGGTGCCGCTGATCCTGGAGCATGTGGAGAGCGCCATCACGCACTTCCAGGTCCCGACCATCGCGCAGTCGGCGATCGGCGCCAATGGCCAGAACTACGACGGCGAGTACCTGGCGCACGCGCTCGCCGATCGAGATCGTGGACAAGATCAACATCCCGACCTTCCTGGTCGGCGGGCTCAACGACATCTTCCAGCGCGGCGAGCCGCTGTTGTACGAGGCGCTCAAGGGTCATGCCACGACGAAGATCCTGATCGGTCCCTGGCAGCACGTGACCGCTTCTCGCGGCGCCGGGCTGCCGCGCGACGACGTGCCGGATCTGGATCACCTGGCGCTCGCCTGGTTCGACAAGTACCTGCGCGGAATGGACACCGGCGCCGACACCATGCCGCCCGTGACGCAGGTACTACTGGGGCGAGGAGCGCTACGTGACCGCCCCGGACTGGCCGCACCCCCAATCGCACGCCGAGCGCTGGCACCTGCGCGGCAACGGTGGCTTGACGCTGGACCCACCCGCCGACGGGGAGTCTTCCGCGACGTTGCTCCAGCAGCCCGCCAACGGCATCTGCTCGACCAGCACGTCGCAGTGGACTGCCGGCATCCTCGGCCTGCTGCCCGTGCAGCCCTCGTGCTTCTCGCAGAACAACCTGAACGAGGCGCTGTTCGAGTCGACGTTCACCACCGAGCCCGCGGCGGCCGATTACGCCATCAACGGCCCGATCGAGGCCGACATGTGGATCTCGACCACGGCGACCGACGCGACGCTGCTGGTGCGGCTGACCGAAGTCACGCCGGATGGCGTCTCGCACGAGCGCAGCAACGGCATCCTCACCGCGTCGATGCGCGCGGTCGATGAATCGCGCTCCCGCTACCTGGGTGGGCAGCGCATCCAGCCCTGGCATCCATACACGGCGGAGTCCGCGCAAACCGTCGTCAGCGGGGAGCCGACCTTGATGAACATCGAGATCTTCCCGACGAGCCTGGTGATCAAGCAAGGCTTCCGCCTGCGGATCACGGTTGGCGCGAGCGATTTCCCGCACGGGCTGCCGCCGCTGGCGCAATTCATCCACATGCCGGCGGGTCTGCTGACGGTCTACACCGACGCTGCCCACCCCTCGAGCGTGGTGGTCCCGGCGGTTCCACTGGCCGCGCTGCACTAGCAGAAAACCTCAAAAAAACAGTCGATACCCCGTTTCCGGCGGCATAGTCGGGCCGCTATACTGTTCACGATGCGCGCCGCCCGGCCGACACGCACATGCCCGGCTGAAGCGTGGTCCAACAAGATTTCCGCTACGGGGAACAGAATTAATGAGCAATGAAGGCGTGGATGCGGGCCGCCGCCGCTTCCTGACGCTGACGACGTCCGTCGTCGGCGGCGCGGGAGCAGCAGCATGGGCCTGGCCTTTCCTGGCCTCCCTGAAGCCCAGCGCCAGGGCGCAGGCGCTCGGCGCGCCGGTGACCGCGGACATCGGCCACATCGAGCCGGGACAGAAAGTCACCTTCGTCTGGCGGGGCCGCCCGGTCTGGGTCGTGCGCCGCACCCCCGAGATGCTGCAGAGCCTGGCCAAGGTCGCCGGCAACCTGCGCGATCCCGACAGCAAGGAAGAGCAGCAGCCCAGCTACGTCAAGGGCGAGGCTCGTTCAATCAAGCCCGAGTACCTGGTGATGGTCGGCACGTGCACCCATCTGGGGTGCTCGCCGACGTTCCGGCCGGATCATCCGGCGCCGGAGGTCGACGCGAACTGGGAGGGCGGCTTCTTCTGCCCCTGCCATGGCTCCAAGTTCGACCTTTCCGGGCGGGTTTACAAGGGCGTCCCGGCGCCGCTGAACCTGGTGGTGCCGCCTTACCGCTACGCGAACGACCAGACCATCGTCATCGGCGAAGACCAGGAGAAGGCCTGATGGCCATCGTCCCCAATCCGCACAAGACGACCGGCTTCCTGGGCTGGATCGACGATCGCTTCCCGCTGACCAAGATCTGGAAGGATCACATCGCGGAGTATTACGCGCCGAAGAACTTCAACATCTGGTACGTCTTCGGCTCGCTGGCGCTGCTGGTCCTGGTGAACCAGCTGCTCACCGGCATCTTCCTGACCATGCATTACAAGCCCGACGGGGCGCAGGCCTGGGACAGCGTCGAATACATCATGCGGGACGTGCCGTGGGGCGATCTCATCCGCTACATGCACTCGACCGGCGCCAGCGCCTTCTTCGTCGTGGTCTACCTGCACATGTACCGCGGCCTGATGTATGGCTCGGGCCGCAAGCCCCGTGAGCTCATCTGGCTGTTCGGCTGCCTGATCTTCTTCGTGCTGATGGCCGAGGCGTTCTGCGGCTACGTCCTGCCCTGGGGCAACATGTCCTACTGGGGCGCCGCGGTGATCATCAACCTGTTCGGCGCGATCCCCGGGATCGGCCCCGGCCTGGTGGAGTGGATCCAGGGTGACTTCATCCCGTCGGATGCCACGTTGAACCGCCTGTTCTCGCTGCACGTGGTGGCGCTGCCCTTCGTGCTCGTCGGCCTGGTCGTTGCGCATCTGCTGGCACTGCACGAGGTTGGCTCCAATAACCCGGACGGCATCGAGATCAAGAAGCACAAGGATCCGGCCACCGGCATCCCGCTCGACGGCGTGGCCTTCCACCCGTACTACACGGTGAAGGATCTGTTCGGCGTGGCGGCGTTCCTGCTGGTGTTTGCCGCGGTGATGTTCTTCGCGCCGGATGGCGGCGGCTATCTGCTCGAGAAGCCGAACTTCATGCCGGCCAATCCGATGGTGACGCCGGAGCACATCACGCCGGCCTGGTACTTCGGCGCCTTCTACGCAATGCTGCGCGCGATCCCCGACAAGCTGATGGGCGTCGCCGTCATGGGCTCGGCCGTGGTCATCATCTTCTTCGTGCCCTGGCTCGACCGCAGCCCGGTCAAGTCGATTCGCTACAAGGGCCCTCTGTTCAAGATCGCCCTGGCGCTGTTCTCCGTCGCGTTCGTGATGCTGAACTACCTGGGCATGCAGCCGGTGACGGTGACGTTCACCTGGCTGGCGCGGGCCGGCACGTTCATCTACTTCGCCTTCTTCCTGCTGATGCCTGTCTACACGGCGATGGACAGTACCAAGCCGGTTCCCGACCGGGTGACGTCATGAGGCTGCGCGCGATCGCGGTCGCGATGGCGGCGCTGCTGGCTTCGGGCGCTTCGGTGGCTGCCCAGCATGCCGAGCTGATGGCGTTCAAGGCCGATGGCGCCAACAAGGCTTCCCTGCAGCGCGGCGCCCGCAACTACATGAACTACTGCTCGGGCTGCCACGGGATGAAGCACCTGCGCTACAACCGTCTGGCCAAGGATCTCGGCATTCCCGAGGACCTGCTGAAGAAAAACCTGATGTTCACGTCGGAGAAGGTCGGCGATCACATCACCTCGGCCATTCCGCAGGCGCAGGCGACGCAGTGGTTCGGGCAGCCGCCGCCGGACCTGACCCTCACCGCGCGCCAGCGCGGAGCCGACTGGATCTACAGCTACCTGTTGTCGTTCTACCTGGACCCGTCGCGTCCGACCGGCGTCAACAACACCGTGCTGCCGAACGCCGCCATGCCGCATGTGCTGTGGGAATTGCAGGGCTGGCAGGTCAAGAAGTCGGACGAGCACGCCAAGGCGGAAGGCGGCGAGCATCCGGCGCCTGGCGGCAATGCCGGCGAGCAGGAGCACGTACCTCCTGGCGGGCACGCCGCCGACGTCAGCAAGCCCGAAGGGCATGCCGGCGGCCATCATGGGTCGCCATTCGAGCTCGTGCAGCCGGGCAGCCTCACGCCGGAGGAGTATCGGAAATGGGTCGCGGACCTGGTCAACTTCATGGATTACGCCGCGGAGCCGGGCAAGCAGCACCGCCTGGCGCTGGGCGTCAAAGTGATGCTGTACCTGTTCGTGCTCCTGATCCTGACGTATCTGCTGAAAGCCGAATACTGGAAGGACGTCCACTGAGCCCGCCTGATATGTGCCCGTTCACGCAGTGAGCAGCACGGCCATCCGCACCCGCACGCCGTCCAAGCCCGTCGCCGTCCCCACCATCACGCGGGCGGGGCTGACGCTGTACTCGCACGCCGACGACTGGGCCTGTCACTGGGTGCGTTTCGTGATCGCCGAGAAGGACATCGACGGCCTGCGCATCGAGCTCGTCAAGCCGGGGGTCGCCAGCGAGGACCTGCTGGTGCTCAACCCGGGCCAGGGCGTGCCGACGCTGGCCGATCGCGAGGTGGTGCTGACCGAGGCGCAGATCATGATCGAGTACCTCGACGAGCGGTACCCGCATCCGCCACTGATGCCGGTGGAGCCCGCCGCCCGCGCCCGCCTGCGGTCGGCGCTGATGCGCATGCGGCAGGACCTCTTCCCGCTGGTCGCCACGATCCGCTCCGGGCCCGCGGCTGCCGCCCAGAAAGCGCGCAAGGCGCTGCTCGAAGCCCTGCCGTCGATCGCCGCGCTCATCACGCCGCGCGGTCACTTCCTCACCGGTGATTTCAACAGCGCGGACTGCGCCTGGGCGACGCTCCTCTGGCGCCTGCCGTCGCTGGGCATAAAGCCGGGGCCGGAGCTCAAGGTCCTGCACAAGTACGCCGAGAAGCTGTGCGCCAGGCCTGCGTTCCACCAGAGCCTGACCGAAGCCGAACGGGCTTTGCCGCGCTGAAGCGCTCCGCTCAAAGGCGCGCAGGCTCTTCCGAATGACTCCTCGCTCGCGCCGGCCCTACCTGATCCGCGCCATCCACGAGTGGGCGACGGACAACGGCCTAACGCCGCACCTGCTGGTCGCGGCCGACTATCCCGGCGTCACCGTGCCGCGCGAGTACGTGCAGGAGGGGCGCATCACACTCAACATCAGCGCCATGGCCGTGCAGAGCCTGGACCTGCGCACCGATCCGATCTGGTTCTCGGCGCGCTTCGCCGGCCGCGAGTTCAGCGTCTCGGTCCCCGTCGGCGCGGTGCTGGCGATCTTCGCGCGCGAGAACGGCGAGGGGATCATCTTCGGCGAGGTCGAGCCGCCGTCGCCCAAGGGCGATGCGCCGGCGCCGGAGCCCGGCCGTCCGGCAGCGCCCGCAAGCAAGGGCGGTAAGGGCAGGGCGAAGCTGAGGGTGGTGAAGTAGGTCCTTGTAGGAGGGGCCGTCGGCCCCGACATCAATCGGGGCTAACAGCCCCTCCTACAACGCAGATCCGCGTCACTTGATCTGCTGCGCGATCCACAAGTCCACGTTGCGCTCGAGGATGTCGAGCGGCACGGCGCCGCTGCCAAGCACAACGTCGTGGAAGGCACGCACGTCGAAGCGCGTGCCGAGCTTGTCCTTCGCGCGCGCCCGCAGCTCCTTGATCTTGAGCTCGCCGATCTTGTAGGCGAGGGCCTGGCCCGGCCAGGCGATGTAGCGATCCACCTCGTTGACGATGTCGAGCTCGGTCTTGGCGGCGTTCTCCTTGAAATAGTCGATGGCCTGGCTGCGCGACCAGCCCTTGGCGTGCATGCCGGTGTCGACCACCAGGCGCACCGCGCGCCACATCTCGTAGGTGAGCTGGCCGAACTTGGAATAGGGATCCTTGTACATCCCCATCTCGTCGCCGAGCGACTCCGCGTACAGCCCCCAGCCCTCGACGAAGGCGGTGAAGCCGAGCAGGTGCCGGCGGAAGTTCGGCACCTGCGGCAGCTCCTGCGCCAGCGCGATCTGCAGGTGATGCCCGGGCACCGACTCGTGCAATGACAGCGCCTCCATCTCGTACTTGGGACGCGTCTCCGGCTTATAAAGATTGACGTAGTAGGTGCCGGCGCGGCCGCCCTCCTGAGAGCCCTGGAAGTAGTAGGCCGTGGTGACGTCCGGCGCGACGTCGTCGGGGATCGCCTTGACGCCATAGGGCAGGCGCGGAAGCTTGCCGAACAGGGGCACGAGCTGCGGATCGATGCGCTTGGCCAGCGCCGAGTAGGCGGTGAAAAGCTCGTCGGGTGACTTGTAGTAGAACTGCGGATCGGTGCGCAGGAAGCGCACGAAGTCGGCGAAGCTGCCCTGGAAGCCGAGCTGCTTGATGATCGCGTCCATCTCGCCGCGGATGCGCGCGACCTCCTTCAGGCCGATGTCGTGGATCTGGTCGGGCGTGAGCTTGGTCGTGGTGAAGTAGCGCACCCGGAAGGCGTAGAAGTCCTTACCGTCGGGCAGGCTGCTCGCGGCGATGGCGGAACGGCTGGCGGGCAGGTAGTCGTCGACGAAGTACTTGAGCAGCCGCCGGTACGCCGGCACCACCACGGCGCGGATGGCCATGGTCGCGCGCTCGGTGAGCCAGGCGCGCGTGTCGGCGGGGATGTCGGCCGGCAGCTCGCGCAGCGGCGCGTAGAACGGGCTGTCCTCCGGCTTGTCGACGATCTGCTGCTCGATCTGGCGCGGCAGGCGCTCCATCAGCACGCGCGGCTGCACGCGGCCTTCCTTCACGCCTTGCGCCAGCAGCGCGATGGTCTGGTCGGTGTAGCGGCCGAACGCTTCGAGACGCGCGACGTAAGCTTCGAAATCCTGGGCCGAGCGCATCCGCACTGCGCGCGTCACGGTGTCCGCAGCCGACTGGATCCCGCCCTGCTGGTCGATCGGCATCAGGTAAGGGTGGAATTGATCCGCCTCGATGCTGTCGTCGAGGCTGCGCTTGAACAAGTCGTAGTTGAGTCGGTCGGCCGTCGACAGCTGGTCGCGGTCGATGGCCTCGAGCTCGCGCGCCGCGTCGACGTTGGCGCGGTAACGTTTGGCGTAGGCCTCCAGGCTCTCGTCCGGCCAGCGGTCGTTGTAGCGCGTGTCGCCGAGCGCGGAAGCATCGAGCGGGTTCTCGCGCAGGTATCGTTCCCACTGCGCGTCGAACAGGCGATGCAAGGCCGCGCCGGCGTTGTCTTCGGCCGCACCGGCGGTCGCGCCCATTACGAGCAATGGCAACGACAGCAGCAGGCCGAGAACGGATCTCATTCGAGATTCAGCTTCTTGATGCGGTAGCGCAGCGATCGGAACGTCATCCCGAGCAGCTGCGCCGCCTTGGTCTTGTTGTAGCGTGTCTTCTCCAGCGCTTCGCGGATGGCCCGGCGCTCCATCTCCTCCATCTGGTCCGGCAGTGGCGCGTTGGAGCCGGCAGATGCGGCAGCGGGGGCCGCCGGGGCTTCGGTCTCTGAGGACGGCAGGCTGCGCAGCTCCAGGTCCGCTGCCGTGATGTGCTGACCGTCGCACAGCGTCACGGCGCGCTCGAGCACGTTCTCCAGCTCGCGCACGTTGCCCGGGAACGGGTAGCCCTGCAGCAGGCGGATGGCCGCATCGTCGAGCATCGGCACGTTGGCCAGCTTGTTGTCGCGCGCATGCCGCGCGAGGATCGCCTTGGCCAGAAGGGGAATGTCTTCGACGCGCGAGCGCAGCGGCGGCACGCGCACCTCGATGACGTTGAGCCGGTAGAACAGGTCCTGGCGGAAATTCCCTCGTGCCGCCAGTCCGGCCAGGTCCTTGTGGGTGGCGGAAATCACGCGCACGTTCACGGCGACCTCGGTCTCGGCGCCCACCGGCCGCACGGCGCGTTCCTGCAGCGCGCGCAGGAGCTTGACCTGCACGTGCAGCGGCAGGTCGGCGACCTCGTCGAGGAACAGCGTGCCGCCCTCGGCCGCCTGGAACAGCCCCGTCTTGTCGCGGATGGCGCCGGTGAAGCTGCCCTTGAGATGGCCGAAGAACTCGCTCTCCATCAGCTCCGACGGAATCGCGCCGCAGTTGACTGGCACGAAGGGCGCCGATCCGCGCGGGCTGCGGGCGTGGATCAGCCGCGCGACCAGCTCCTTGCCCGTGCCGGACTCGCCGGCGATGTGCACGGGCGCCTGGCTGCGCGCCAGCCGGTCGATCATGGTCCGCAGCTGGCGGATGCTCTCGTGATTGCCGAGCAGCCCGCCGTCACCTGCCGGCTCCGCCGGCTTGGAGGGCGCGAGCTTCAGGGCGGTGTCGACCAGCTTGCGCAGCACCTCGAGGTTGACCGGTTTGGAAACGAAGTCGAAGGCGCCCGCCTTGAGGCTTTCGACCGCCGCCTGCGCGTTGCCGAAGGCGGTGATTACTGCAACGGGCACGTGCGGATGCTCGGCCTGGATGTGCTGCACCAGCGAGATGCCGTTGCCGTCCGGCAGGCGCATGTCGGTGATGCACAGATCGAAGTCCTTGCGCGCGAGCGCGGCGCGGCCCTCGGCGAGCGTCGCCGCGGCCTCGGTGCGCACGCCCATGCGCGAGAGCGTGATCTCCAGCAGCTCGCGGATGTCGGCTTCGTCGTCGACGACCAGCGCACTGGGCTTGCCATTGGGTGCCGGCATGCTTCCCCTGAAGAGAACGGCTATCGCGTTTGCCGGACTTCCATCATGACCAGACGGAAGCAGGCGCCCTTATCCTGACGCGGGACGTAGTTGAGGCTGGCGTGATTGTACTCACACAGCTCGCGAGCCAGATAAAGGCCCAGGCCCGTGCCCTGGTGCGCGGTGGTGAAGAACGGCTCGAAGATGCGGTCCACCATTTCCGCGGGGATGCCGCGGCCGTTGTCCTCGATGTCCAGGCACGGCCGGCGCGTGGGCCCGATGCGCAGGCAGCGCACCGTAACCACCACGTTCTCGCCGCCGTGCTGGAAGGCGTTGTCCCACAGGTTCACCAGGATCTGCTGCAGATGGCTGGGATCGAACACCGCGTCGAACGGCGCCGACGCCACCTCGATGCGAAGGTCGCGGCGCGCGGTCGTGGCGCTCTCGCGATATTGGGCGACCGCGCGCTGCAGCCACGCGGGCAGGGTGAGCACCTCCGGCCCGCCGGTGTCGCGCCGCGACAGCGACAGGATGTCGTTGACGATGCGGTTGATGCGCTCGCTGTGGCGCTGGATCATCCCGAGCAGGCGCTCGTCCTCCTCGCCCCGATCAGGGTTCTCCGCCAGCAGCTGGCCGGCATTGGTGATGGCCGCGAGCGGATTGCGGATCTCATGGGCGATGCTGGCGGACAGGCGCCCCAGCGCCGCGAGCTTGAGCTGCTGCGCGCGCGCCCGCGACTCGCGCGCGTCGTCGAGCAGGATCAGCGCCGGCGCCTCGCTGTCCGCGCCGAGGCTCGCGAACCGCGCGACCACCTCATCGCCGCCGGCGACCGGCATGATCGGCTCGGCGCTGATCGGGCCGCCGTGATGCCAGTTCACGAAGGCGGCGGCCAGCCGCGGAGCGCACTGGTCGAGCCGCGACTCCGCCTGCGTCGCGGACATGCCGAGCAGGCGGCGCGCCGCGGCGTTGATCAGGCGCACCCGCTGCGAGTGATCGACCACGATCACGCCCGCTTGCATCTGCTCGACGATGCGCTCGTTGAGCCGCGTCAGGTTGGCCAGGTCGCTGCCCACGCGCGCGGCCAGGGCCTCGCTGCGGCGGGCGCGCTCGGCCACAGCGTTGGTGGCCAGCGCCGTCACCAGGAAGGCGCTGCCGAGGATGCCGGTCTCGGTGAAGGCCGCGCTGCCTGCGGCGAGCTCGTAGAGCCGCATCACTTCTTCCCCGAGCAGCGCCAGCGCCGCGGTGGCTGCCATCAGCAGCGAGAAGCGGGCCGAGAGCACCAGGCTGCAGCCGACGGTCGGCGTGATCAGCAGCATCCCCAGTCCACCGGGCACGCCGTTGCTGGCCCACACCAGCGCCGTCACGCAGCCGATGTCGGCAAGGAACTGCAAGCTGGCCTGCGTCGTGAGATTGGGCCAGCGTGTGGGCAGCGCGGCCAGCAGCACGACCGCGATTCCCAGGTAGGCCAGGCCGGTCAGCTGGAAGAAGCGGCCTTCCACCTGCTCGAAGAAGCGCGGTGCATAGCCGGTCTGGAACAGGATCAGCAGCAACGCGGCGAGCAGCAGCCGGTACAGCGACAGCGCGCGCAGGATGCGCCAATCGTCCGACGATACCGGACGGCGGTTCTTGGCGCGGATCCTAGCGGGTACGGCAGCGTTCACAGACGCTTGCCGCGTTGCCTTGCGGCTGCGGGATGTGGACGCCGCAGACGCTGCAGCGGGTCAGCGGCAGGTATTCCTGCTCGCCGGATTGGCGACGCTGCTGCGCGCCGGGCGCCAGGATGGCGCGCAGGAAAAAGCGCCAGACGATCCAGGCGATGGTCAGGATCAGCAACAGGCGCAGCACGCCCATTCACGCTCTCCTCTTCATCGGGGGGCCTCTGACCGAGTCCCGCACGTGCGCGGCGTGAGGATTTTTCGCGCGGGGCGCGAAGCGAAGCCGCAGACAGTAGCTCGGACTACGGCAAGGCGAGCGACAACGCCCCGCGCGGAAAAGGCCGCGCCCCCTGAAGGGTTGCGCCCAAAATTGCGCGCTGCGGCGTTCTCGGCCTTGACCTTAGAACGAGCTAAGGCACGGCTGCCTCCGCCTTGCATCACGCAATTTTGGGCAGCAACGCGCATCCTGCGGGACTCGGTGAGAGGTCCCCTAAGGTTAGCAGCACGGCTTTTGCGCAGGGCAGGGCATTCGCGCGAGAATCGCACTCCTTTTTAGCCAGGGGCCGGCATGAATCTCCACGAATACCAAGCCAAAGAGATCTTTACGCGCTACGGTATTCCGGTGCCGCAGGGCGCCCTGGCGGCGAGCCCCGAAGCGGCGCGCGCGGCGGCCAAGCAGCTCGGCGGCGAGAAGTTCGTGGTGAAGGCGCAGGTCCACGCGGGCGGCCGCGGCAAGGCCGGCGGCGTCAAGCTGGTGGAAGGCTTCGACGCGGTCGAGGAAGCCGCCAAGAAGATGCTGGGCAACAAGCTCGTCACCAAGCAGACCGGCGCGGCCGGCCTGCCGATCAACAGCGTCTGGGTCGAGAAGCCCTCGTCGATCAAGCGCGAGCTGTACGTCTCGGCACTGATCGACCGCTCCCGCGAGCGCCTGGTGTTCATGGCCTCCGCCGAAGGCGGCATGGATATCGAGGAAGTCGCCGAGCACTCGCCCGAGAAGATCAAGCACGTCTACGTGCATCCGGCCGCGGGCCTGCAGCCTTACCAGGCGCGCCAGCTCGGCTTCTTCATGGGCCTCGCCAAGGAACAGGTGGACCAGTTCACCCGCATCCTGATGGGCATCTACCGCATGTTCGTGGAGCTCGACACCAGCCAGGTGGAGATCAACCCGCTGATCGTCACTGCCGAAGGCAACGTCATGGCGCTGGACGCCAAGCTCAACTTCGACGGCAACGCGATGTTCCGGCAGAAGGCCGTCGCGGAGATGCGTGATCCCTCGCAGGAGGACGAGCGCGAGCGCGAGGCCGCCAAGTTCGACCTGAACTACGTAACGCTCGAAGGCGACATCGGCTGCATGGTCAACGGCGCCGGCCTGGCGATGGCGACGATGGACATCGTCAAGCTGCACGGCGGCAAGCCCGCCAACTTCCTCGACGTCGGCGGCGGCACCACCGCGGAGAAGGTGACCGAGGCGTTCAAGCTCATCACCAAGTCCTCCGAGGTCAAAGCGATCTTCATCAACATCTTCGGCGGCATCGTCCGCTGCGACCTCATCGCCGAGGGCATCATCAGCGCCTGCAAGCAGACGGGCCTCAAGCTGCCGGTGGTCGCGCGGCTGCAAGGCACCAACATGGACAAGGGTCGCGAGCTCCTGCAGAAGTCGGGTCTCAAGATCACGCCGGTCGACGACCTCACCGAAGCGGCGAAGACCGTCGTGAAGCTTTCCAAGGGAGCCTGAAGACCCGTGAGCATCCTCGTCGACAAGAATACGAAAGTGATCTGCCAGGGGTTCACCGGCAAGCAGGGCACGTTCCACTCCGAGCAGGCGATCGCCTACGGCACGCAGCTCGTCGGGGGCGTCACGCCAGGCCGCGGCGGCTCCAAGCATCTGGACAAGCCGGTGTTCGACACCTGCCATGACGCAGTCAAGGCCACCGGCGCGGACGCCACGATGATCTACGTGCCCGCGCCGTTCGCGGCCGACGCGATCCTCGAGGCGGCCGACGCGGGCATCAAGGTCATCGTCTGCATCACCGAAGGCATCCCGGTGCTGGACATGGTCCGCGTGAAGGCGGCGCTCGCCGGCGGCAGCAGCGTGCTCATCGGACCCAACTGCCCCGGCGTGATCACGCCCGGCGAGTGCAAGATCGGCATCATGCCCGGCCACATCCACAAGCCGGGACGGATCGGCGTGATCTCGCGCTCCGGCACCCTGACCTACGAGACCGTGCACCAGACCACGCAGAATGGCCTGGGCCAGAGCACGTGCGTCGGCATCGGCGGCGATCCGGTGCGGGGCCTTGGCTTCATCGACGTGCTCGCGCTGTTCGAGAAGGATCCGAAGACCGAAGGCATCATCATGGTCGGCGAGATCGGCGGCAGCTCCGAGGAAGAGGCCGCGGCCTACATCAAGAAGAGCGTGAAGAAGCCGGTGGTCGCCTACATCGCCGGAGTCACCGCGCCGCCGGGCAAGCGCATGGGCCACGCCGGCGCCATCATCGCCGGCGGCAAGGGCACGGCCGACGAGAAGTTCGCTGCGCTCGAGGCGGCCGGGGTCAAGACCGTGCGCTCGCCGGCGGACCTGGGTTCGGCGATCAAAGCGGCGCTCAAGGCGTGAACGAATAGGCAACCGTTTCGCTCCAAAGCGAACACATGCCGCAAAAAATCGTTCTGGCCGCCGCCCAGCTCAACCTCTGGGTCGGCGACGTCGAGGGCAACGTCGACAAGATCATCGCGGCCGCGGCGTACGCGCGCGATGATCTGCACGCAGATCTGGTCGCCTGTCCAGAGCTCTCGCTTATCGGCTATCCACCCGACGACATCCTCCTGCGCAGCGCCATGCCGGCGCTGATCGAGGAAGGCGTGCAGCGACTGCTCGCCGAGGTCAAGGGAATTACGCTGGTCGTGGGCCTGCCCGAGTACGAGAGCAAGACACCCGACGGTCCGATCTACAACGCTGCCTACGTGATCCGCGACGGGCAGATCGTCGCGCGTTACCGCAAGCACGAGCTGCCAAACTACGGCGTGTTCGACGAGCGCCGGCACTTCAAGCCCGGCTACGCGCCCTGCGTTTTCGACCTCAAGGGCCGCAAGTTCGGGCTCACCATCTGCGAGGACTGCTGGTTCCCGGCGCCGATCTCGCAGGCGCGCGACGCCGGCGCCGAGTACTTGATCAACATCAACGCCTCCCCGTTCCACAGCGGCAAGACCGGCGAGCGCCTGGCGACGCTGCAGGCTCGCGCCGCCGAGAGCGGCCTGCCGGTGCTGTACGTCAACGTCGTCGGCGGCCAGGACGACGTGGTCTTCGACGGCGATTCCATCGCGCTGCACGCCGACGGCTCCATCGCCTTCAACGCACCCGCGTTCGAGGAAGGCGTCTACCCGGTGGAGATCGACGGTGGCCGGCTCCACGGCGCGGTCCATCCCGACGAGGGCGAAGATGCGCTGGTCTACAAGGCACTGGTGCAGTCGGTGCGCGATTACGTCGATCGCAACGGCTTCCCGGGTGCGCTGATCGGCCTGTCCGGCGGCATCGACTCGGCGCTGGTCGCCGCGATCGCCGCCGACGCGTTAGGTCCGGCGCGCGTGTGGGGCGTCTCCCTGCCGTCGCGCTACACCGCGGAGATGTCCAACGACGACGCGCGGGCAGAGGCCGAGCTTCTCGGCATCCGCTACTCGATCCTGCCCATCGAGCCGACGTTCGAGGCGTTCACGCAGACGCTCGCCAAGGAGTTTGCGAGCTCGCGGCCGGACCTGACGGAGGAGAACATCCAGTCGCGCTGCCGCGGCGTGCTGCTGATGGCGCTGTCGAACAAGTTCGGGCACATCGTGCTGACCACCGGCAACAAGTCGGAGATGGCGGTGGGCTACGCCACGCTCTACGGCGACATGTGCGGCGGCTTCGCGCCGATCAAGGACGTCTACAAGACGCTGGTCTACCGGCTGGCGCGCTATCGCAACGGCCTGGGCCTGGTCATTCCCGAGCGCGTGATCACGCGTCCGCCGTCAGCCGAGCTGCGGCCGGATCAGAAGGACTCGGATTCGCTGCCGCCGTACGAAGTGCTCGATCCGATCCTCGTCGCGTACGTCGAGCAGCAGCTGTCGATCGCCGAAATTGCCGCGAAGGGTTTCTCGGCCGATACGGTGAAGCGCGTGGCCGCCTTGGTGCGCCGCTCGGAATACAAGCGCCGCCAGGCGCCGCCGGGACCCAAGATCTCGCGCCGGGCGTTCGGGCGCGAGCGCAGATATCCGATCACTGCGGTGTACGGCGACATTTAGTCGCTGAACGAGCCGCTAGTCCGGTCCGCCGGGAGACGCCGTAAATACGTCCATGTAGGCTCGACGTGCGCCATCCATGGCGCCCGACGCTCCCGTCGAACCGGACCAGCGGCTCCCACGGATCGGCGCAGCGGACGTCGGAAGCCCTTCCGGGAACGTACGCGACATGGACGTCGCGTACGTAGGCTACATGGATGTATTCATGCCGGTCCCGGAAGGGTTTCCGGCGGCCGCATAACGAGGATCAGGACGTCTTCTGCGCCGCCTTGATCTTGCGCACGTCGTCGGCCTGCGCTTTCAGACCAAGCTTGTCGTAGCAGGTCTCCAGCGAGTCCAGCGCATCCTCGGTCGCCGGCGCGCCGGGATAATCGGAGATCACGTGCTCGGCGCGCTTGGCGGCCGCGAGCCAGGCGCCGCGCTTCATGTAGAAGCCGACCACCGTCATCTCCGACTTGGCGATGCGATTGCGCAGGTCGATCATCCGCAGCCGCGCGTCGCCGACATAGCGGCTCTGCGGGTAGCGTTGCAGCAGGAGCGCGAAATCGTCGAAGGCGCGGCGCGAGGAGCTGACGTCGCTCTGCGCCGGGTCGAGCGCGGGGATGAACGCAAGCGCGCTGGCGTCCTTCTGCGCGTTGATCAGGCCGCGCAGGTATTGCACGTAGTCGGCTTGCGGATGCCGTCTTCCCAGCCCCTTCCGCGCTTACGCAGCCGCGGAGGGTCCGGCGCGGGTTCCTCCGACTACCCCGGTCGGAGGAACCCGCGGGCTGCAGGTTCGCCACTGACCGTCCAGGGCCCGGAGTTCGTCGCACGCGTAAGAGCGACCCTGATGGCCCAACGCAGCTTCCGGGTCCAGCAGCTGCAGGAGCTGGACACCGCCGGCGCTGACGCGGGGTCCGGCGCCGCTCGGAGGGAGGTCCGCCTCGCGCTACGCACGGCAGCATGGTCGGCTCTCCGGGAGATCGACGCGGCACTGGGGCAGAATCCGGCAAGGCAACTACGGGCGCTGCCCCAGATGCGGCGACACGTTGTCCGTGGAGCGGGTCCGTGCCCTGCCGATGACATCCCTGTGTGGACGATGCCAGCGCGCCACAGCCATGGCAGCGGCCCCGACTCGAACGCGCCGAACGGCGACGGACACCCCATCACGACACCCTGATAGGAGAGCGCCATCATGACCACTGAGCTGGAGCGTGACCTCCTCGACGGCAAGGTCTCTGTCCCTGTCGCGGGATGTGTGGATCCCGTCCGAGACGCAGGAGTGGCTGGACTCGTTGGATGCGGTGGTAGACCACGGCGGCCGGGGCCGGGCCCGGGAGCTCATGGTGAGCGTCCTGCGCCGGGCTCGGGCAACGCCACGTGATCCTGCCGGGCTACGGCAGTACCGACTACGTCAACACGATGCCCGCCGCGGCCGAACCGGCATTTCCCTGGCGATGAGGATGTCGAGCGCCGGATCCGTGCCTACGTCCGCTGGAACGCAGCGATGATGGTGCACCGAGCGCAGCGGCCCGGTCTCGGGCGTCGGCGGTCACATCTCGACGTACGCCTCGACCGCGACGCTCTACGAGGTGGGTTTCAACCACTTCTTCCGGGGCCACGACGCCGACGGCGGTGGCGACCAGATCTACTTCCAGGGCCACGCATCGCCGGGCATCTACGCGCGCGCCTTCGTCGAGGGACGCCTGAGCGAAAGCCAGCTGGACGGCTTTCGTCAGGAGATCTCGCACGCCGGACAGGGCGGCGGCCTCCCGTCGTACCCGCACCCTCGGCTGATGCCCGACTTCTGGGAGTTCACCACCGTCTCCATGGGCCTCGGCCCGATCAGCGCGATCTACCAGGCCCGGTTCAACCGCTACCTGCACCATCGCGGCATCAAGGACACCAGCGGCCAGCACGTCTGGGCCTTCGTCGGAGACGGCGAGATGGACGAGCCCGAGGCGCTGGGCGCGCTCGGCGTCGCTGCCCGGGAAGGGCTGGACAACCTCACCTTCGTCGTCAACTGCAACCTGCAGCGCCTGGACGGCCCGGTCCGCGGCAACGGCAAGATCATCCAGGAGCTCGAGTCCTACTTCCGCGGGGCCGGCTGGAACGTCATCAAGGTCGTCTGGGGACGCGAATGGGACCCGCTGCTCGAGGCCGACCGTGACGGGGCCCTGGTCGACCTGCTGGACTCGACCCCCGACGGCGACTTCCAGACCTACAAGTCCGAGTCCGGCGCCTTCGTGCGCGAGCACTTCTTCGGCCGCGACCCGCGCACCCGCGGCCTGGTCGAGACACATGACCGACGCCGAGATCTGGGGCCTCAAACGCGGCGGACACGACAGCCGCAAGGTGTATGCCGCGTACGACGCGGCCCTCCGGCACCAGGGCCAGCCGACCGTCATCTTGGCGCAGACCATCAAGGGATGGACGCTCGGGTCCCACTTCGAGAGCCGAAACTCCACCCACCAGATGAAGAAGCTCACCCTCGAGGACCTGAAGGGGTTCCGGGACCGCCTCCAGATCCCGCTCGACGACAGCGAGCTGGACGCGGTCCTTCCTCCGTACGTCAAACCGCGCATCCGGGTCGGTCGAACTCGAGTACCTGCACGAGCGTCGCCGCGAGCTCGGCGGCTACCTCCCGGACCGAACCGTCTCGACCGCCCCCCTGCGGTTGCCCGGCGAGGATGCCTACGCAGTCGCCGCGCGAGGCTCCGGGCACCAGTCGGTGGCGACCACGATGGGCTTCGTCCGCCTGCTGAAGAGCCTGATGAACGATCCCGAGATGGGGCACCGGTTCGTCCCCATCATTCCCGATGAAGCCCGGACCTTTGGTCTGGATGCGTTCTTTCCCACCAAGAAGATCTACTCACCGCACGGGCAGAACTACCTTTCGGTGGACCGGGAACTGATGCTCAGCTACCAGGAAGACACCGCGGGCGTGTTGCTGCACGAAGGGATCACCGAAGCCGGTTGCGCGGCGTCCTGGACCGCCGCCGGAACCTCCTACGCGACCCACGGCGAGCCGATGATCCCGATCTACATCTTCTACTCCATGTTCGGGTTCCAACGCACGGGTGACCAGTTCTGGGCGGCCGCGGACCAGCTGACACGAGGGTTCTTGCTGGGGGCCACCGCGGGCCGCACGACCCTGAACGGGGAAGGGTTGCAGCACGAGGACGGCCACTCGCTGCTGCTGGCATCGACAAACCCCGCCTGCGTAGCCTACGACGCAGCGTACGGCTTTGAACTCGGCCACATCGTCCGAGACGCCCTGCGCAGAATGTACGGCGAGCCGGCACCGGGCGAAGACCCTAATGTCTTCTACTACCTCACCCTCTACAACGAACCCATCGTGCAACCCGCCGAGCCCGACGGCGTCGATATCGAAGGAATCCTTGCCGGGATGCACCTGTACGCCCCGGCCGGACCGGATGCTGGGCCGGGGGCCCAGATCCTGGCCTCAGGTATCGCCGTGCCGTGGGCGCTCGAGGCGCAGAGGATGCTGCGAGACCAGTGGGCAGTGCAGGCAGACGTGTGGTCGGTGACGTCGTGGACACAACTGCGTCGAGAGGCTCTCGCCACCGACGAGTGGAACTACCTCCACCCCCAAGAACCGCACAGGACCCCCTTGGTCACCGCTCGACTCCACGGCAGGCGAGGGCCGGTGGTCGCGGTCTCGGACTGGATGCGGGCCGTCCCTGACCAGATCGCGCCGTTCGTACACGGTGACTGGTCCTCGCTGGGCACCGACGGGTTCGGCATGTCCGACACGCGTGCTGCCCTGCGCCGACACTTCAGAGTCGACCCGCAGTCCATCGTGCTGCGAGTGCTCGAGCGACTCGCGCGCGAGTTCATCGACCCAGTCATGGCCCGGGCAGTTGCGAGGCACTACAGCCTTGAGTTCGGAATCCCTTCCTGACGAGTAGTGCAAGCTTGAGTGTGTGGTTCGCGCTCGCGACCGCGGCGACGTTCGTAAGGCTCGGCATGGTCACCTCCATCTCGTTCGTGGAAGCACCGCTGAAGTTCCGGGCCCCCGGTGTCACGCTGCCGATCGGGCTCGGCATCGGGCGGCTGGTGTTCCGCGCCCTCAACATCGCCGAACTGACGCTGGCTGTCCTCCTGGCATCCGCAATCCTCGTGGCCGGGCCGGCCGCGGGCATCATGGTCAGCGCCACGGTGCCCGTGATGATGCTGGCGGTCCAGATCGTGCTGGTCCGTCCGCGTCTGGCCAGGCGAACCGATCGGATCCTCGCCGGCAACGATGCGCCGCGCTCCAACGCGCACTACTGGTATGTCGGCCTCGAGGTCGTCAAGGTCGTCGCCCTCCTCATCGCGGGCGTTCTCCTGCTGACGACCTGACCCACACCATCACAATCACCACGGCCGGGCTGACGGGCAGGGATCTACAGGCAGCACCACGATCTCGGTCGACGAGGGAGGCACCATGCAGAAGGAGTCAATGACCGCACTGGTCCGCCAGCATCTGGGCGTCGCTGTGGCAGCCTCCAGCGGTCGCAGCGCCCACACCGTCTACGGAGGCCACTAACACGTCCTGCGGCAGACCCTGGTCGCGCTGCGGGCCGGCACGACCCTGGACGAGCACGAGAACCCCGGTGAGGCCACCGTCCAGGTTCTTCACGGGCGCGTCACGCTGATCGCGGGAGAGAACCGATGGAACGGCTCATCCGGCGACTTCATGCTCATCCCCGACTCCCGCCACGCTCTCAACGCCTTGGAGACTACGTCGTGCTCCTCACCGTCGCCAAGCTGCCCTGAGGGGCAGACCCACGGACGCCCTTGACCAGCCATTCGCGCGGCGCTGGCCGTGGGCCGCACCGTGCCTGGACGCGAGAGGCGCGAACGAGGCAATGCGGGGCCAGCCATTGATTGCCGGTCAGCGGCAACCAAGGTGCTTCTACCTGGCTGGCCGGTGTCCCTGCTCCTTCGTCTGACGCGAGTCAGGATCGGACATGCGCAACTTGCGTTCGAACCAGCTTCCACGTCGCGAGTGCCCGGCGGAGGGACCCGATGACCGAGACCGTGTACCACGCAACCACTCCCGCGCTGGCCGCCCGCCGCAGGGAACTCGCACCCGCGACACACAGGGCGTTCGAGGAGTTCGGTCGCGCGGTGTTCGCAGACGGCGCGCTCGATCGCAAGACCAAACAGCTCATCGCCGTTGCGGTTGCGCACGTCACGCAATGTCCCTACTGCATCGAGGGGCACACGAAGCTGGCCAGCCGGGAAGGTGCGGATGCGCAGCAGATCATGGAGTCGATCTGGGTGGCCGCGGAGATGCGCGCCGGCGGCGCCTATGCGCACTCGACCCTGGCCTTGCATGCGCTTGCTGCTGAGGAGTCCGCCGACGGCCCGACCGTGCATCACACGAGCTCGGAAGTGTCGCCTGAGAGGGTGGCAATCTAGGAAGGAGCACGACATGTCAGCGTCAGCGAAGTGGGATCGCCAGACTCTCGCCCTGGAGGTCAACGGCGCCTCCGTGGAACTCGACACCCTCGTGAGGCCGGGGCGGAAACCCCCTGTGCTGTTCTTGCATGGCTTCGGTTCGACCAAGGAGGACTACGCCGACGTCGCGCACATCACGGACCTCGCCGCTGGGGGCTTCGTCGCCTTCGACGCGCCGGGCTTCGGTGGTTCGACGGGCGGCGATCTTTCGCGCGTCTCGATGAGGCTTCTTGTCGACGTCGCGGACGCCGTGCTGAAGCGGCTGGCGATCGAGGAGTTCCACCTCGTCGGTCACTCCATGGGCGGACTCACGGCGCTGATGCTGGCGCAGCGCGTCCCGGACCGGGTGTTGAGCTTCGTGAACATCGAAGGCAACCTGGCTATCGAGGACTGTTTCCTCAGTCGCCAGATCATCGACACCCCCGCCGACGACCCAACCGTCTTCCTGGAGGAGCTGGCCGCCCGGACGCATCCGGCCCCGGCGTTCTCGAGCGCTCTGTACGCTTCGAACGTGCGGTCCAGGGTGCGTCCCGAGGTCGTCCGCAGCGTCTTGGAGTCAATGGTCGATCTCTCCGACCACGGCGACCTCCTCTCCCGCTTCACGGCCCTGGAGATGCCCCGGCTGTTCATGTACGGCGAACAGAACGCGGGACTTTCCTACCTGCCCCTATTGAGGGAGCACGGCGTGGAGCTCGCCGAGATCCCCTTCAGCGGGCACTGGCCGATGTACTCCAATCCCGTCGCCATGTGGGCGGAGATCGCTGCCTTCTACGACCGACATTTCGACCGCGGCCGAAAGCCTGCGTTCCCAGCCAGCCGTTGGCGTCGGTGGGCAGCCGACGCACGACGCACAGGTTGACCCTTCGACCGGCTCATCCGGTTCAGCCGCTTCGACCGATCAGACAGGCCGCCGACGACGCCGCTTCAGGGACGGCGATCAACCTGTTCCTCCGCATCGGCTGAATGAGCCCAGCGCTCGGTCCACGTCAGGAGCCCTCCCGCTGGTATCTCAGTCAACCGTGCCGCCTCGTGTCCAGAGGCGTAGGCGTGGCTGGCCGCCACGATGCCGAGCACGGTGGCGAGCTCGTCCTCGTCTCGGGGTCCGTAGACCATCACGAAGCCGGGCGGAGAGGCGGGTGCCGGCCCACGGTGCGGCCGGCCCCAGCCCGCGCCGAGACGTCGGCCGCCAGGTCGGCGGGCAGGGCCAGGTGCAACGACCCGTCGTACGCGGGTGCAGGTGCGCGAACTCGCCGACCCGGGCACAGGAACGCCTGCTCGTCGTCGGATCGCGCTCGCGAGGGTGAAGGCCCCGTGCGCCGGGCACTGAGATGCGCGATCGGCCCGACGTGCACGCCGGCCAGGTCCGCGACGATGCGCGAGCAGCCGCTCCTGCAGGTCGCGCGGGGCGTTCGCTGACTGCTGCTGCTGCGGGATCGTCCAGGACACCTCGGGTCGGGGGCCGCGGCGCTGGCCGGCAGCCGACCCGCCGGGGAGCGTCGGCCAGCTCGACGCCGGTCGCGGGCCGGCGGGTGGGCGCCGGCTGGTGCGAGAACGCAGCCGGTCGGCGATCCAGTCGCCGAGCGGTCGACGCGCGTCGCGGTGAGCTGGTGCCCGCCGCGCCCGCGGTGGGCGACGGTCGGGGCGCCCGACTCGGACAGCAGGTAGAGCCAGGTCCGGTCGAGCAGCTCGCGCGGGATGACGTGGTCGCCCTCGCCCTGGGCGACGAAGACCGGGCAGGTGGGCCAGGCGCCCGGCTCGACGCGAGGCCCGCCTCGAAGGGCAGGGTGCCGTAGAGGATCGCGGCGCCGGCGAACCGGGCCGGGTCGTCGAGCACGAGGCCGCCGGCGAAGGCGGCGCCCCCGCTGAAGCCCACGAGGACGCACGGGACGTCCCGCGGGCGCGACCTCGTCGAGCCAGCTGCGGAACCAGTCCATCGTGCTGCGAAGGGACTCCGCGACCGGGCGGCCGATGCCGCGGTTGGCGAACCACGCGTAGCCGCCGCCCTCGGCGATCGGCGCCCGCACCGCGGCGTACGCCGGCCCGGCCGGCAGGTGCGCGGCGAGGCCGAGGATCTGGGCTTCGTCGGAGCCGCGGCCGTGCAGCAGCACGACCAGCGGCGCCGTCGGGTCGGTGGAGCCGTGCGTCGCGACCACCGGTGGGGCGAAAAGGGCCGAGCTCATCGCACGTCGTCCTCGGCCAGCGGGACCAGCTCGCCGGCGGTGCGGACCCCGCCCCAGCGGCGTACGTCGCCGGGGAGGTCGAGGCGCTCGACGGGCGCGGCGTCGTCGAAGTCGCCCCACTGCGGCGCGGGGCAGCATCCACATCACCTCGAACTCGTTGCCGTCCGGGTCCTTGCCGTAGACGCTCTTGGTCGCGCCGTGGCTGGACTCGCCGGTGTAGGCGTCGAGCTCGGCCAGCGTGAGGCGGGCCTCCTCGAGCTCGTCGATCGTGTCGACCTGCCACGCGAGGTGGTAGAGCCCCAGTCCGCCCCGCGGGCGCGGCGGCTGGGCGCCGACCCCGAACAGGCCGAGGTCGTGGTGGTTGCCCGAGCGGGGGAGCCGCAGGAAGGCGGCGTTCGCGCGGGGCTCGCGCGCCATCGACCGTCATGCCGAACGCCCGGGAGTAGAAGGCGATGCTCGCTCCAGGTCGGACACGAACAGGACGGCGTGGTTGAGGCGGACGGCGTTGACGGTCATGGTGCGCTTCCTCTGGTGGTGCGGTGGGTTCTCGGTGGGGGTGGGGCGTGCCGGTCAGGCGGCGACGCCGAAGCCGCCGGTCCAGGAGACCTTCTCGTTCGCGGCGAGGGTGAGCTGCAGGAAGCCGATGGCCTCGAGCTCGCGGGCCCGCTTCAGGGAGCCGGCGTCGACGGCCTTGAGGCCACCGGAGGTGACGATGCCGGCGAGGGTCGACTTGGCGTCGGCGTCGTCGCCGGCGATCAGGACCGTGGTGGTCAGCGGGCCGACGGTGCCGGGGCGAGCGTGCCGGCGAAGGTGGTGTTGAAGGCCTTGAGCACGCTGCGACTGCGGGAGCGCGGCGGCGATCTCGGCGGCGGCGGAGCTGTCGGCGCGGCACGACGAGGGAGTCGAAGGTCTCGAAGTTCAGCGGGTTGGTGATGTCGACGACGATCTTGCCGGCGAGGCTCTCGCCGCGCTGGGCGATGACGTCGGCGACGGCCGGGTAGGGGACCGCGAGGACGACGATGTCGCCGGTGACCGGCGGTGTCGATGTCGCTCTGCGCCGAGCAGCTGGACGGTGTGGCCGCCCTTGGCCGCGACGGATGCGATGGCCTGGCCCATGTTGCCGGTGCCGATGATGGTGAGGTTTGCCATGGGGTGCTCCTGGGGGGTGGGCGGCGACCGATTTGGTTGTCACTTCAAGTAACACCCTACACGCATTGGTTGTTCCGTCAAGTAATCGGCTATCCTTGTCCCATGGAGACCCGAGTGGCTCGACCGAGGACGAGCGCGAGGCCTGGCTGCGCCTGATCGCGGTGGTCGAGCTGCTCCCGGGGGTGCTCGACACCCAGCTGCGCAGCGCGTCGGGGCTGACCCACTTCGAGTACTTCGTGCTCGCGATGCTCTCGGAGGCTCCCGACCGCACCCTGCGCATGACGGCCCTCGCCCAGCGGACCAACGCCACGCTGCCGCGGCTGTCCCACGTCGTACGACGCCTCGAGGACCGCGCGCTCGTCGAGCGGTTCCCCTGCCCGGAGGACGGTCGCGCCACCAACGCCCGCCTGACCGAGGCCGGGTGGGACGCAGTGGTCGCCGCTGCGCCGGGGCACGTCGACACCGTGCGGCGCCACGTCCTCGACCCGCTCACCCCCGAGCAGCTGCACAGCTCAAGGAGATCGGTGACGCGCTCCTGTCCCGGCTCGACCCCGACGGGCGGATGACCGCGCTCTACGACCCGGAGTCGTAGAAGGCGGGCGGCCCTTGGGGTTCGGCTGTCGAGCCAGGTGGGTCGTCCGCGACTGAGGCGATAGGCCCTCATTCCTTCGCCCAAGGCGGTGACGCCGCTCCGTGCGAGTGCGGGGCAGGACGGTCAAGACCATGCCGATGTAGGTGCGGAACTCGGCCATGTAGGCGGTGAGGAACTCCCGCGTCGAGTCCTTGGTGACCTCGCCGTCGTCATGGAAGACATCGGGGGAGTACTGGATGTACGCCTCAGGCGTGGTCATCTGCCGGGCGTTGCAGAAGCTGAGCACGCCGCGGAGACTCTGCTGGCCCATCGCGGTGCCGATCTGGCCGATGGAGGCGCCGATCACGGCGGCGGGGATGTGGTCGAACGAGTTCTCGCCCCATGGCCGGGAGGCCCAGTCGATCGCGTTCTTCAAGGCTCCGGGGATCGAGCGGTTGTACTCAGGCGTCACGAAGAGCACCGCATCGACGGCAGCGATGGCCGCCTTGAGCGCTCGTGGCCTCAGGCGGGTAGTCGTTGTCATAGTCCGGGCTGTACAGCGGCAGGTTGCCGATCGGGATCTCGGTGAACTCCATGTCGTCCGGCGCCAGGCGGATCAGGGCACGCGACAGGACGCGATTGATCGACGTGGACGAAAGGCTGCCGACGAAGTAGCCGACTTGAATGGTCATGGCGCCTCCTGCGCCTTGAGGTCGTCCGCGGGAGGACCGGCCTTGTCCAACCAATCAACCACGGAGCTCACCGACAAGGAAGGCAGCCGGCGCGCCGCACCGGCGCGGCATCGGTCGGCTGATTCGACCCGCTGGGCATGCGCGACCTTCTTGCCGCCCGTCGTGGGGGGTGCTTGAGTGCTAAGAGGTAGCACCCACACCCGCGAGGGGGACCGATGAAGGCCATTCAGTACACCGCGTTCGGCACTCGCCCCAAGCTCGTGGAGATGGACAAGCCCTCGGCCGGGCCGGGGGAAGTCCTGCTGCGGATCACGGCTTCTGGACTGTGCCATTCCGACGAGTTCGTGATGATGATGCCCGAGGAGGGCTATCCCTATCCGATGCCGATGACGTTGGGGCACGAACCCGCCGGCGTGGTGGAGGAGCTGGGCGAGGGCGCGACCGGCGTCGAGGTCGGACAAGCGGTCATCGTCTACGGCTGTTGGGGGTGTGGTGTGTGCCAGATGTGCGCCGACGGGTCGGAGAACCTGTGCCTGAACGGGATGATCTCGCCGGGTCTGGGAGCCCACGGCGCGATGGCGGAGTACATGGTCGTCGACACCCCTCGGCACCTGGTCCCTATTGGCGACCTCGACCCGATCCGCGCGGCGTCGCTCACTGACGCGGCGCTGACCCCGTACCAGGCCATCAAGAGCGTCCTTCCGCGACTGGTGGGTGGATCGACCACCGTTGTCATCGGGGCCGGTGGGTCGGGCACGTCGCCATCCAGCTCCTGCGTGAGCTCACGCCTACCCGTGTCATCGCCTGGACATCGGTCAGGACAAGCTCGACTTCGCCAAGGAGAACGGCGCCCACGAGGCCTTCGACCTCAAGCGCGGAGGCCGCGGTGAAGGTCAAGAGGCTCACCGCTGGTCGCGGCGCGGCAGTCGTCCTCGACTTCGTCGGGGCCGACGTCACCGGCGACCTGGCCGTGGCATGCGGCGGTGTGGGCTCGGCCGTGGTCGTGGTCGGCGCCGGGATGGGGGCGCCAAGGTAGGCCTGACTCGTCGCCGTACAACATGACCGTTCGACCTCGCTGTGGGGCCGCCGCAAGGAGCTGCTCGAGCTGGTCGAGATGGCGAAGCGCGGGCAGATCAACATCAAGACCACGACGTATCCGATCGAGGACGGCGAGCAGGCATATCACGACATGCACGCGGGAAGCATCGTCGGGCGGGCGATCGTTGTTCCTTGAGCCGTGTAGGCCCGATCTGGTCTCGGCTAGCTGTACTCGGCTGCAGGTTCATGACAGTCGGCTGATCGGGGGTAGGCCTCCGATGGCTGAGTGGCGTCGTCGAGTGTTGTAGTAACTCGAGCCAGGGCGCCAGGGCGTGCGGTGCGTTCGGTGTTGGTGAGTGAAGACCTGCCGGTAGGCCCACTCGATCTGGAGGGTGCGGTTGTACCGCTCTACCTTTCCGTTCTGCCAGGGGCAGTGGGGCCGGATGAAGATGTGCGTGGCGCCGATGGCGTCGAGCGCGGCTTGGAAGTCGGGAGGCTGTAGTTGAAGTGCGTTGTCGGTCATGACCTCGCTCGATCGGTGATGCCGTGGCTGGCGAAGTACGCGGCGGCCCGGAGCAGGAACGCGGCGCAGGTCGGCGCCCTTCTCGTCGGGGAGGATTTCGGCGTAGGCCAGGCGGGAGTGGTCATCGACGGCGGCGTGGACGTAGTCGTAGCCGATCCTGGCCCGCTTCTGCGCCGCGGTCGTGCCCATGCTGCGGCCGTGGGCCTTCCAGCCGCCGCCGTCGGGGATCTTGCCGATCTTCTTGACGTCCATGTGGACCAGGTCGCCGGGTGGTCGCGTTCGTAGCGGACGCGGTGGTCTTCGATGGCCCGGATGACCTCACCGGTCAGCGGGTCGCACTCGCGCAGGTAGGGCACCCGGTGGCGGCGCAGGATCGCTGAGACGGTCCGCGGCGGAGCCCGAGCTCGGGGCCGATCCAGTCCTGACCGCGGCGCTCGTCGCGCCGCAGCTGGAGAACCCGCTGCTCGACCTCAGCGGCGTGCGTCGTGGGCAGCGGTGGGACGTGAGGAGCGGTCGTGCAGGCCGGCGTCGCCCTCGGCGTCGGAAGCGGGCGACCCAACGGTGCGCGCACTGCCGGGAGACGCCCAGCTCCTTGGCGACGTGAGCGACCGGCCGGCCGTCCTCGATCACCCGCCAACGAGCAGACGACGGCCATGCAGATTCAAACGGGCGTTAGCGTGGGCCACGAGGACCTCCTGGTTGGTGAAGACGTCAGACATCTCCACTAAGCCGGGAGGTCCTCCCCGTTCACAAGACCCGGACCGTCACCAACGTCCCTGCCGGGTACACCTAGGCGAACCGCACGCTGGTAGTGACAGTCTCGCCTGGATCCTGGAGGCCGGCCAACACCTTGCCAGTCACCGCGCCCATGCCCGATTTTCTCCGGGGTGAGAACCTCAAAGACGAACCGGCGGACGGGGTCTTGACGTGGGCGGGTAAGGCTCGCTCAATCGCTGTTCGACCCGACGGTGTTGAGCACGACGTACGCGCCTCTCCAGTCGTCCCCGCACTCGGCTCGTACGACCAGTCCACGGCGTTGCAGGCGGGCCACGTGGTGCGACACCCGGCTTCGCTCGCGGGGGGTTACACCACAGCAGCGCGGCCTGGGTGACTGCGGGAGCAGCCCTGCGCTTCCCGCTTCAGTGCCTAGGAACATGCCGGGCTGGTTCGGACCGCAGGGTGACCAGGGAACGGCGCGGCCGTCGACTCCGACGATGAACTGCCGGCCGAGCTGGGCTCTTCACTCGGGTCCCCTCTTGGCCGTGGTGTGCTCGGCCGAGGTCATCACCAACCAGATCATCTCCATGCTCCGGTCCAGCCAGCCGGACTGTCATCCGACCATGCCTGACCAGCTCCCCGAGGTAGGCGCCGAACATCAGGCTCACCACTCCTTCGGCGTCGAGGTCTCGGCGGAGCCGTCCAGCCCTGGCGTCATCCCGGATGCGGGCGACCAGCGCTTTGTCGTAGGGACGGAGGGCCGCGCGGAACAGCCCGGTGAACTCGGGGTCGGAGTTCCCCACGATCGCGGCGAGGCCCCCGGGTCCGAGAGTGTCGGTCATCTGGCGCCACGCCTGGTCCAGAGCGATCCGATCTTCTCCCGCGACTGTTCCCTCGCGGGGCACCTCGGGGGTGCCGATGGCGACCTTCAGCACCGCTGTCAGCAGCTCGCCGCGGTTGGCGTGGCGGCGGTAGATGGAGGTCTTGGCGGTTCCGGCCCTGGCCGCGACGTTCTCCATCGTCACCGCATCCGGCCCCCCTTCACGAAGCAGCCCGAGGACCGCGTCACCCATCCGTTGGTCCAAGCTCGGCTTGCCGGGGACGCCCCGCGCGCGCGGAGGGTCGGCCAGCGTTCGAGTGCTGGGCAACTCCTTCATGGTGTCCTTTCCGGAAGAGATACGCGTAGCGTAGCGTTTCCCATTCTACCCACACAAGGAAGGAGAGTGTCCGTTATGTCGTCGCTCACCCAGCTGAATTGGATCGCTCGGGTTTCGCTGCGACGGTGCTGGTTCACGCGCCCTGACCTTGCCGAGTCGGGCCAAGGAGCGACTGGACGGGGGAGCGCGGTCTCAGAGGTTGCTCTCCATCGTCGGAAAGTCTTCCGGCAGCGGGGCGGCCGGACCAGCGTCGGACACGCCGCTGGTGTCGCATTCTAGTCCAACGGTGTAGGCGGCCATCGATATCGACCCGGCCGCGTGACCGTCGACGAGAAGATCGAACGGCTGCGTGTCGGCGAGGCCGGCGATGTAGAGCAACGGCAAGAAGTGGTCAGGCGTCGGGACCGCCCTGCTGAAGTCCTGATGGGCGTCGAGCGCCGCCACGTCGGCGGGCGTCCCTTCGAGCATCTCGCGAGCCGCTTCGTCGAACCGGATCGCCCAGTCGTACCCCTCGTCCGCCTGGCGGTAGTCGACGGCTCGCAGGTTGTGCACCACGTTGCCGCTGCCGATCACCAGGACGCCGGCGTCGCGTAGTGGTGCGAGCTTGCGGCCCAGCTCCAGGTGGTGCTCGAAGCTCTTGAACGCGTTGAGGGACAGCTGGACGACCGGGATCGAGGCATCGGGGAAAGCGTGGAGGAGCACCGACCAGGTGCCGTGGTCGATCCCCCAGCTGTCGATGTCGCGGCCGACCCAGGTCGGCTTGCAGACGTCGGCGACCTGTTCGGCGACCTCGGGCGCGCCGGGGCGGGGTACTCCACGTCGAACAGCTCCTGGGGGAACCCGTAGAAGTCGTGGATGGTGCGGGGTCGCGGCATCGCCGTCACCGCAGTGGCGTTGGTGTACCAGTGCGCCGAGATCACCAGGATCGCCCGCGGCCGCGGGACTGACTCGCCGAAGATCCGCCAGGCCTCGGTGTAGCGGTTGCGCTGCAGCGCATTCATCGGGTTGCCGTGACCGAGGAACGCGATCGGCATCGTCGTGTCGTTCACAGGCACTCCCTCGGGTCGACGGGCCAGCCAGGCAGCCTACGCCGACCGAGGACCGTGGTCGGAAGAAGTCCTGCACCCTCGGAATACATACGCTACGCGTCGCGTTCTGTAAGTAACCAACAGCGAGAAGGAGACGAGAACAATGACTGACACGGGCTACCTGGTGTGGCTGATCGCCATGGCCGTCATGACGATGAGCATCCTGACAATAGGGACCCTCGTCGCCGCCGAGCTACTGCCTCATCAGCGGCGCGCGGAAGAGCGACGTACGCGTGAGCGATCGGCCTCGCAAGGGGTGTCGTCATGACGGAGCAACTCGAGCTGGTGCTGCTCGTGGCCTTCGTCGTGAGCATCACTGCCCTGCTGATCTCAGGAATGGTCCTGCTGGCGCTCCGCTTGGCTGCCCGGCGATCCGTAAGGGCATCGCCGGGCCGACGCGCAACGTTCGCACACGGACGACACACTCCGCGAGCACCTGGCGCGGGGTGACGCATGACCAAGACACGTCGACACGCGCGGATGAAGCCTCATCCGCCGACAGAAGGAAGTGGAAGGCATGATCGTCTACAACGAGCTGATAGCCATCACGGCCGGCGCAGGACTCCTCGGGTTCGCAGCCTTCCTGGCTGACCTGATCCGCAACAAACGCATCAACAGCGAAGGCTGGGCCGGCGTTCTTCGGAGTCACCGGCCTGGTGCTGCTGGTGATAGGCCTGCACACCACGGTGACCTGGCCCTACGGAGGCGAGGGGTTCGAGTACGCCAACATCGCCTTCGGCCAGCCGGCGGCCGGGTTCGGCGCCCTGCTGCTTCTCGCCGCGGTCTACCTGTGGCGCCACCGAGCGCTCTTCGAGGGCGACGTCGAACGCCGCCAACGCCTCCGCCATCGCCGCACTGAAGCCGGCCGGCATCTTCGTCGGCGCCCTCGGGCTCGGCATGGCGGTGCTGGCCATCACGCTTCGTCCGCTTCCAGCTCGGCGCGGCTCCGCCGGAGGAACCGATCAGCGGCCGCTTCGGCCATCTGCCGATCCTCGAGGCGCTGTTCCTCGGCGGACTGTGGGGAATCGTCGCCGCCGGTGCACTGCTCTTCGCGATCGCGCTGTGGACCAACCGGCCCCACCTGCTCCGTTGGGCCGTCTGGGCCTGGGTCATCGGTGGCGTGGTCTTCCTGCTCTTCGGCGCGATGAACTTCTACACGCACATCGGGATGTACTACAACATCGCCGAAGGAACCATGCACAAGTGGTGAGCCGGTGCTGCCACACTGCGCACCACCTCCCCGGCATGGGCGGTCCTCGGGATCTCCGAGGACCGCACTCGTGTCGTGAAACGCCTCACAACGCTCACCATGCCGTTGAAGGAAGGCGCGGAGAGGTGCCAACCTCGCCGCCCTCAGGACGCATCGACCGGCCACCTCGACCGTCCTACAACGTCGACCGCAGGCGCCCTGCGGTGTCGTTCTATCAAGAGGAGTACGCCGCGCGCGGCCGCTCGCGGGCAACCCCCGACTCGCACGCCGTCGGAGCCGGCGGCCAATTCGACACGTGCCCGGAAGTTGACCGGTCGAGGCCTCGACGTACGGATCTCCGAGGCCGAGGCCGAGGCCGAGGCCGGGGACGCTGTGACCTGAGGTTTCAGGGGCCAGGGACGGGGTCGAACCACCGACCTTCCATCTTCTGTCGAAAAGTCCACCCGGGTTGAGGCCCCTCGAGGGCTTCTACCCTCAGCGTCTACGCACAGCGCTCAGCTTGGTCTGACCAGCCACCGCTGATGTGAAGACCGCTTCGCGGCGTGTCGAAATCGGCCGTGTGTGTAGGCCAGGATCTCTTCGATCGGTGCGTCGGTGAAGCGGATCTCAAATCGGCCCAAGCGAACGCAGGGCCAACATCGGCGCCGTCGCAGCCGGTGCAGCTGCTCGACCGTGAGTCCCATCTGGTCTGCAAGTTCGACATCGGGCGTCAGCCTCACGCGCTTGTCTCGCCCGTCTCCGAGAGACCGCAAAGGCACGCGCTGGGAACGAAGTGCTGCGCGATGATCTCTGCGGCGCCTCCGGCGCGATTGGTGCGCGGGTACGCCAAATTGGTGGCCTTCAACAGGCGCTCAGGTTGCATGTCCGTAACCAGCCTCATACACAGAACAGCAACGTTCTTAGGTCCCAAGCGGACAGTCGCGGCGTTGTTCCCCGGTCGGAGAGCGAGTTGGCTTGTGGCGTTGGATGGTCACGTTGGGGCAGCCTGGTCAAGGCTGATGCTGGTACCGCCCGACGGGTTGACCCCTTCCGTCGACTCGTCGCGGGGAGGCCTCGTGAGTGTTGACGTGTCAACACCTGAGGGTTCCTTCGGGGGCATCAGGGGTCACGAGCGGCCGTCGGTGACGCTCAGAAGGGCCATCAAGCGGGGTGGTCGGCGCGTTCG
>CAVZMV010000001.1:0-876639 GCA_963776465.1 uncultured Gammaproteobacteria bacterium | reverse complement strand
TGGTGCTGGTCAGCCGAGAGACCACCGACAAGGACGTCACCCCGCACCGCTTCACCACGAAGGTCGCCTGGCTGACGGTGGGTGCGGGCGTTGCGTTCGGGTTGAACTTCGTCTTGATCGCGCAGGCGCCGCCCGAAGCGAACCTGTGGCCGTTGGTGTTCGCGCGGTTGGCCGCCACCCTGGTGGTGGTCAGTCATCGCGGCGGTGAGCGGCAATCTCGTCGTGCCGAGCGGGCAACCGCTGCGGCTGGCGCTGCTTGGCCGCGGTGCTGGACGTCTGCGCCAACATCGCGATGCTCCTTGCGCTGCATGCATCGCTGCTGTCGCTGGCCGGTGTGCTCATGTCGCTGTATCCGGCAGCGACGGTGCTGCTCGCGATCGTGGTGCTACGGGAGCGGGTGACCCGCTGGCAGGCCGTCGGCATGGTGCTGGCGCTGGCGGCGGTCGCCATGATCGCGGCGGGCTGAGCACCGTCGGCTAGATACCGCTCACACCGTTGATGAACAGGAAGGCGCCGATCGTCGCGATGATCACCGCCGCCAGTTGTCGGCGCCGCACGATCACCCAGTCGTGAAGCCGCAGCATGACGGAGTAGGTCTTCGCCGGTGCGACGAGGCTGCCGAGCAGGGGGATTTCGGCGAAGGCCAACACCACGAGGTGATAGACGATGAGCGCGCCGCGAACTGTGTCGCCGCATCCGCGCCGGACACAAGAATCACCACCAGTGCGGCCACGTACTGCAGAGGCGTCGCCAGCGCGACCCCTGCCAGGAACCCCACCCACAGCGACCCGCCCCGAATCGCGTCGCCCGACGCGTGCCGTCAGCCGGGAAATTGCGGAGTTCTTCGGTCGCGGCGCTCCCGATCGGCGCGGGAAGCCCATCGCGATCAACGCGGCGATGAGCACCGCGAGCACGCCGATGCCGATCTGGACGAGCCCGACGGTCGAGCCGCCTGCCGCCGCGGGCATGTTCCGCATGAGCTCCAGGGCCACGTCCTGAAGCAGGAAAAGCGCGCCGAGGCCGACGAGCAGACCCATCGCGAGACCACCGAGCCAGAACGCGAGAAGTTGGAGAACGGGCCGCGGGCGAGAGATCACCAGGACGGTGACTCCGATGCGCAGCGGATCCACCATTGCTGCGAGCGCCATCACCAACACCGCGCTCCACACGACGGGGACGGTACCCCGCGGCGGCGGACAACGCCCTGCGGCCTTGATCAGGCAGTGACGGAGTTTGCTCCAGCCGTCGCGAATATCCAGGCAGGTGGGCAGACGCCCCCGCTGAGTAGGGCATCATGGCAGTTCGCTATTCCAACAGTAGGAGAGGAACGGTACGGGTGAGGATCTCGGGCGGCAGGCTGCTGTTCGGCTTGTTTGCCGCACTCTTCGTGCTCCTCTGTATCAACGCGCTCGCGCTGTGGGGCGTGCCCCGCCCATGTGAGTTCACCGCACTACAGGCAATCACCGGCCTCGCCGGGGATCGTCTGTGCCGTGGTGGTGCGCGCGTCGGAAACACGGGGTGTCGGCCGCGGCCTGGCGGCTCCTGGTCGTCGCGGCCTTTGTAAGTTCGCTTGTGGGCGAGCTGCTGTGGTACGCGGGCCGCGAAGAGACGCCGGCGGCACGGCACCACCACTCGCCGTCGCGATGTACTTCCTTCCCCCGCTGCTGACCCTGATGATCGCCGGGCTGTTGGTGCGTGACAGGTGGTCCGGTTCACCGACCGACGCGACGGTCCGGTGAGGAAGTTCGCGGGTCGTCACGGTCTTAGGACGGACTGGTGGCGGCGATCGCGTTCATTGTTGCTTAGTCCCACATTTCCGGCTTCGGCGATCGCACCGGCGCTGTGCTACCCCGGTCAGACAATGAGGCCGTGCTGGTCGTCTACGCGTTGTTCGAACTCGTGGTGGTGGTCACCGCGACGCTGACCGCGATCACGTACCGGCCCCAGACCGCGCTTATCGGGCTAATTACCTGCTGTTGGCCTGCGGAGTCGTGATGATCGCTTCGTCGGACCGGATGGTCATCTACCTGCGAACCGTCGGCTTGGAGGGGCGGTCAGCTCTGGGGAAGCATCGGGTTCGTTCTCGGCCAGCTCTTGATCACCTACGCGGTGCTGGACCTGCCGCGGCAGCCTGCGACCAAGCGCGAGACGCGACGCCGTCGAATGGGTGCAGCTCGCGTTGCCCTATATCGGGTTCCTCGGAATGGCGGTGCTGTACTCCTTCCACCTCTATTTCGGAATGCGACTCAACGGCATTCCAGCTCTGCCGGCGCGGTTGTGCTTGTCGTTGCTCGTCGCGGTTCGACAGATGATCGCCATCCGTTCGCATCGGCAGTTGACCGAGCGCCTGTACGACGTGCAGAACCGACTCGCGCATCAGGTACACCACGATTCGCTGACGGCGTTGCCCAACCGGGTGCTGTTCGCCCAACGGCTCGATGAGGCGATCGCCGTCGGCCCGTTCGTGTTGATCTTCGTCGACCTCGACGACTTCAAAGAGGTCAACGACCGGTTCGGCCACGCCGGCGGCGACGAACTGCTGTGCGCGGTCGGCGAGCACCTCCGTCGCTGTATCGGCGACGGGGACACGCTGGCACGCATCGGCGGTGACGAGTTCGCGATCCTCATCGGTGGCGAAAGGGAACCTCCCGAGGTCGTCGCGGACCGGATCCGTGTCGCGCTGCGCGCCCCCTTCGCTATCCACGGTTCGTCGAAGGACCTGCTGGTGCTCAACCCGGGCCAGGGCGTGCCGACGCTGGCCGATCGCGAGGTGGTGCTGACCGAGGCGCAGATCATGATCGAGTACCTCGACGAGCGGTACCCGCATCCGCCACTGATGCCGGTGGAGCCCGCCGCCCGCGCCCGCCTGCGGTCGGCGCTGATGCGCATGCGGCAGGACCTCTTCCCGCTGGTCGCCACGATCCGCTCCGGGCCCGCGGCTGCCGCCCAGAAAGCGCGCAAGGCGCTGCTCGAAGCCCTGCCGTCGATCGCCGCGCTCATCACGCCGCGCGGTCACTTCCTCACCGGTGATTTCAACAGCGCGGACTGCGCCTGGGCGACGCTCCTCTGGCGCCTGCCGTCGCTGGGCATAAAGCCGGGGCCGGAGCTCAAGGTCCTGCACAAGTACGCCGAGAAGCTGTGCGCCAGGCCTGCGTTCCACCAGAGCCTGACCGAAGCCGAACGGGCTTTGCCGCGCTGAAGCGCTCCGCTCAAAGGCGCGCAGGCTCTTCCGAATGACTCCTCGCTCGCGCCGGCCCTACCTGATCCGCGCCATCCACGAGTGGGCGACGGACAACGGCCTAACGCCGCACCTGCTGGTCGCGGCCGACTATCCCGGCGTCACCGTGCCGCGCGAGTACGTGCAGGAGGGGCGCATCACACTCAACATCAGCGCCATGGCCGTGCAGAGCCTGGACCTGCGCACCGATCCGATCTGGTTCTCGGCGCGCTTCGCCGGCCGCGAGTTCAGCGTCTCGGTCCCCGTCGGCGCGGTGCTGGCGATCTTCGCGCGCGAGAACGGCGAGGGGATCATCTTCGGCGAGGTCGAGCCGCCGTCGCCCAAGGGCGATGCGCCGGCGCCGGAGCCCGGCCGTCCGGCAGCGCCCGCAAGCAAGGGCGGTAAGGGCAGGGCGAAGCTGAGGGTGGTGAAGTAGGTCCTTGTAGGAGGGGCCGTCGGCCCCGACATCAATCGGGGCTAACAGCCCCTCCTACAACGCAGATCCGCGTCACTTGATCTGCTGCGCGATCCACAAGTCTACGATGCGCTCGAGCACGTCGAGCGGCACCGCGCCGCTGCCAAGCACGACGTCGTGGAATGCGCGGATGTCGAACTTCGCGCCGAGCTTCTCCTCCGCGCGCGCCCGCAGCTCCAGGATCTTCAGCTGGCCGATCTTGTAGGCCAGCGCCTGGCCCGGCCAGGCGATGTAGCGGTCGACCTCGTTCACGATGTCCAGCTCGGTCTTCGCGGCGTTCGCCTTGAAATAGTCGATCGCCTGCTGCGCGTCCAGCCCTTGGAGTGCATGCCGGTGTCGACCACCAGGCGCACGGCGCGCCACATCTCGTAGGTGAGCTGGCCGAACTTGGAGTAGGGGTCCTTGTACAGCCCCATCTCGTCGCCCAGGCTCTCGGCATACAGCCCCCAGCCTTCGACGAAGGCGGTGAAGCCGGCGGTGCGGCGGAACGCCGGCACCTCGCAGCTCCTGGCCAGCGCGATCTGCAGGTGATGGCCGGGCACCGCCTCGTGCAGCGTCAGCGCTTCCATCTCGTACTTGGGCGCGTCTCCGGCCGGTAGAGGTTGACGTAATAGTAGCCGGCGCGGCAGCCATCGGAGCGCCCTGGTAGTAGGCGGTGGTGGTGTCGGGCGCGATCGTCGGGGATCGGCTCGACGCCGTAGGGCATGCGCGGCAGCTTGCCGAACAGCTTCACGAGCTGCGGATCGATGCGCTTGGCCAGCGCGGTAGGCGGCGAGCAGTTCGTCGGGTGTCTTGTAGTAGAACTGCGGGTCGGTGCGCAGGAAGTGCACGAAGTCGGCGAAGCTGCCCTTGAAGCCGACCTTCTTGATGACCTCGTCCATCTCGCCGCGGATGCGCGCGACCTCCTTCAGGCCGATCTCGTGGATCTGCTCGGGCGTCAGCTTGGTCGTGGTGAAGTGACGGGCGCGGTCGGCATAGAAATCGTCGCCGACGGGCAGGCCGCAGGCGGCGATGCCGTAACGGCAGGCGGGCAGGTAGTCGTTGTCGAAGAACCGAGCAGCCGCCGGTACGCCGGCACCACAGGCGCGGATGGCCATGGTCGCGCGCCGGTGAGCCAGTCGCGCGTGTCGGCGGGGATGTCGGCCGGGAACTTGCTTAGCGGCGTGTAGAACGGGCTGAGCTCGGCTTGTCGACGATCTGCGCCTCGATCTGCCGCGGCAGGCGCTGCATGATACGCTCGGCGCAGGCGTCCTTCCTTCACGCCCTGCGATCAGCGCGAGGTCTGGTCGATGTAGCGGCGGAAGCTTCAGCCGCGCGATCCAGTCTTCGTAGTCCTTGACCGTGCGCATCGGCACTGCGCGCGTCAGTGTCCGCGCGGTTTGGATGCCGCCGCGCTGGTCGAGCGGCACCAGGTAAGTGTGGAATTGATAGCTTCGATGGTTCCTCGAGCTGCGCTTGAACAAGTCGTAGTTGAGCTGGTCGGCGGCAGACAGCTGGTCGCGGTCGATCGCTGGAGCCGCGCGCCGCGGCGACGTTGGCGCGGTCGCTCGCATAGGCCGCGAGGCTCTCGTCGGGCCAGCGGTCGTTGTAGCGCTTGTCGCCCAGGCGGAAGCAGCGAGCGGGTTCTCGCGGAGGTAGCGCTCCCACTCGCGTCGAACAGGCTATGCAGGGCCGTGCTGGCGGTGGCTTCGGCCGCCCCGGCGTTCGCGCCCATTACCAGCAAGGCAACGACAGCAGCAGGCCGAGAACGGATCTCATTCGAGGTTCAGCTTCTTGATGCGGTAGCGCAGCGAGCGGAACGTCATCCCGAGCAGTTGCGCCGCCCTGGTCTTGTTGTAGCGTGTCTTTTCCAGGGCTTCCCGGATCACCCGGTGCTCCATTTCCTCCATCTGGTCCGGCAGGGCGCGTGGAGCCGGCGATGAGGCCGCGGGGGCCGCCGGGGCCGCGGTCTCTTAGGACGGCATGCTGCGCAGCTCCAGGTCGGCGCAGTGATGTGGGGACCGTCGCACAGCGTTACGGCGCGTTCCAGCACGTTTTCCAGCTCGCGCACGTTGCCGGGGAACGGGTAGCCCTGCAATAGCCGGATCGCCGCATCGTCCAGCCTCGGCACGTTGGCCTGTTGTCGCCGTGCCGCGCGAGGATCGCCTTGGCCAGCAGCGGGATGTCTTCGACGCGCGAGCGCAGCGGCGGCACCCGCACCTCGATGACGTTGAGCCGGTAGTACAGGTCCTGGCGGAAATGCCCTCTGCCGCCAGTCCGGCCAGGTTCTTGTGGGTGGCCGAGATGATGCGCACGTTCACGGCGACCTCGGCCTCGCTGCCCACCGGCCGCACCGCGCGCTCCTGCACCGCGCGCAGCAGCTTGACCTGCATGTGCAGCGGCAGGTCGGCGACCTCGTCGAGGAACAGCGTGCCGCCCTCGGCCGCCTGGAACAGCCCGGTCTTGTCGCGGAGCGCGCCGGTGAAGCTGCCCTTGAGATGGCCGAAGAACTCGCTCTCCATCAGCTCGGTCGGAATCGCGCCGCAGTTGACCGGCACGAAGGGCGCCGAGCCGCGCGGGCTGCGGGCGTGGATCAGGCGCGCGACCAGCTCCTTGCCGGTGCCGGACTCGCCGGCGATGTGCACCGGCGCCTGGCTGCGCGCCAGGCGTTCGATCATGGCGCGCAGCTGGCGGATGCTCTCGTGATTGCCGAGCAGCCCGCCGTCACCTGCCGGCTCCGCCGGCTTGGAGGGCGCGAGCTTCAGGGCGGTGTCGACCAGCTTGCGCAGCACCTCGAGGTTGACCGGTTTGGAAACGAAGTCGAAGGCGCCCGCCTTGAGGCTTTCGACCGCCGCCTGGGCGTTGCCGAAGGCGGTGATTACTGCAACGGGCACGTGCGGATGCTCGGCCTGGATGTGCTGCACCAGCGAGATGCCGTTGCCGTCCGGCAGGCGCATGTCGGTGATGCACAGATCGAAGTCCTTGCGCGCGAGCGCGGCGCGGCCCTCGGCGAGCGTCGCCGCGGCCTCGGTGCGCACGCCCATGCGCGAGAGCGTGATCTCCAGCAGCTCGCGGATGTCGGCTTCGTCGTCGACGACCAGCGCACTGGGCTTGCCATTGGGTGCCGGCATGCTTCCCCTGAAGAGAACGGCTATCGCGTTTGCCGGACTTCCATCATGACCAGACGGAAGCAGGCGCCCTTATCCTGACGCGGGACGTAGTTGAGGCTGGCGTGATTGTACTCACACAGCTCGCGAGCCAGATAAAGGCCCAGGCCCGTGCCCTGGTGCGCGGTGGTGAAGAACGGCTCGAAGATGCGGTCCACCATTTCCGCGGGGATGCCGCGGCCGTTGTCCTCGATGTCCAGGCACGGCCGGCGCGTGGGCCCGATGCGCAGGCAGCGCACCGTAACCACCACGTTCTCGCCGCCGTGCTGGAAGGCGTTGTCCCACAGGTTCACCAGGATCTGCTGCAGATGGCTGGGATCGAACACCGCGTCGAACGGCGCCGACGCCACCTCGATGCGAAGGTCGCGGCGCGCGGTCGTGGCGCTCTCGCGATATTGGGCGACCGCGCGCTGCAGCCACGCGGGCAGGGTGAGCACCTCCGGCCCGCCGGTGTCGCGCCGCGACAGCGACAGGATGTCGTTGACGATGCGGTTGATGCGCTCGCTGTGGCGCTGGATCATCCCGAGCAGGCGCTCGTCCTCCTCGCCCCGATCAGGGTTCTCCGCCAGCAGCTGGCCGGCATTGGTGATGGCCGCGAGCGGATTGCGGATCTCATGGGCGATGCTGGCGGACAGGCGCCCCAGCGCCGCGAGCTTGAGCTGCTGCGCGCGCGCCCGCGACTCGCGCGCGTCGTCGAGCAGGATCAGCGCCGGCGCCTCGCTGTCCGCGCCGAGGCTCGCGAACCGCGCGACCACCTCATCGCCGCCGGCGACCGGCATGATCGGCTCGGCGCTGATCGGGCCGCCGTGATGCCAGTTCACGAAGGCGGCGGCCAGCCGCGGAGCGCACTGGTCGAGCCGCGACTCCGCCTGCGTCGCGGACATGCCGAGCAGGCGGCGCGCCGCGGCGTTGATCAGGCGCACCCGCTGCGAGTGATCGACCACGATCACGCCCGCTTGCATCTGCTCGACGATGCGCTCGTTGAGCCGCGTCAGGTTGGCCAGGTCGCTGCCCACGCGCGCGGCCAGGGCCTCGCTGCGGCGGGCGCGCTCGGCCACAGCGTTGGTGGCCAGCGCCGTCACCAGGAAGGCGCTGCCGAGGATGCCGGTCTCGGTGAAGGCCGCGCTGCCTGCGGCGAGCTCGTAGAGCCGCATCACTTCTTCCCCGAGCAGCGCCAGCGCCGCGGTGGCTGCCATCAGCAGCGAGAAGCGGGCCGAGAGCACCAGGCTGCAGCCGACGGTCGGCGTGATCAGCAGCATCCCCAGTCCACCGGGCACGCCGTTGCTGGCCCACACCAGCGCCGTCACGCAGCCGATGTCGGCAAGGAACTGCAAGCTGGCCTGCGTCGTGAGATTGGGCCAGCGTGTGGGCAGCGCGGCCAGCAGCACGACCGCGATTCCCAGGTAGGCCAGGCCGGTCAGCTGGAAGAAGCGGCCTTCCACCTGCTCGAAGAAGCGCGGTGCATAGCCGGTCTGGAACAGGATCAGCAGCAACGCGGCGAGCAGCAGCCGGTACAGCGACAGCGCGCGCAGGATGCGCCAATCGTCCGACGATACCGGACGGCGGTTCTTGGCGCGGATCCTAGCGGGTACGGCAGCGTTCACAGACGCTTGCCGCGTTGCCTTGCGGCTGCGGGATGTGGACGCCGCAGACGCTGCAGCGGGTCAGCGGCAGGTATTCCTGCTCGCCGGATTGGCGACGCTGCTGCGCGCCGGGCGCCAGGATGGCGCGCAGGAAAAAGCGCCAGACGATCCAGGCGATGGTCAGGATCAGCAACAGGCGCAGCACGCCCATTCACGCTCTCCTCTTCATCGGGGGGCCTCTGACCGAGTCCCGCACGTGCGCGGCGTGAGGATTTTTCGCGCGGGGCGCGAAGCGAAGCCGCAGACAGTAGCTCGGACTACGGCAAGGCGAGCGACAACGCCCCGCGCGGAAAAGGCCGCGCCCCCTGAAGGGTTGCGCCCAAAATTGCGCGCTGCGGCGTTCTCGGCCTTGACCTTAGAACGAGCTAAGGCACGGCTGCCTCCGCCTTGCATCACGCAATTTTGGGCAGCAACGCGCATCCTGCGGGACTCGGTGAGAGGTCCCCTAAGGTTAGCAGCACGGCTTTTGCGCAGGGCAGGGCATTCGCGCGAGAATCGCACTCCTTTTTAGCCAGGGGCCGGCATGAATCTCCACGAATACCAAGCCAAAGAGATCTTTACGCGCTACGGTATTCCGGTGCCGCAGGGCGCCCTGGCGGCGAGCCCCGAAGCGGCGCGCGCGGCGGCCAAGCAGCTCGGCGGCGAGAAGTTCGTGGTGAAGGCGCAGGTCCACGCGGGCGGCCGCGGCAAGGCCGGCGGCGTCAAGCTGGTGGAAGGCTTCGACGCGGTCGAGGAAGCCGCCAAGAAGATGCTGGGCAACAAGCTCGTCACCAAGCAGACCGGCGCGGCCGGCCTGCCGATCAACAGCGTCTGGGTCGAGAAGCCCTCGTCGATCAAGCGCGAGCTGTACGTCTCGGCACTGATCGACCGCTCCCGCGAGCGCCTGGTGTTCATGGCCTCCGCCGAAGGCGGCATGGATATCGAGGAAGTCGCCGAGCACTCGCCCGAGAAGATCAAGCACGTCTACGTGCATCCGGCCGCGGGCCTGCAGCCTTACCAGGCGCGCCAGCTCGGCTTCTTCATGGGCCTCGCCAAGGAACAGGTGGACCAGTTCACCCGCATCCTGATGGGCATCTACCGCATGTTCGTGGAGCTCGACACCAGCCAGGTGGAGATCAACCCGCTGATCGTCACTGCCGAAGGCAACGTCATGGCGCTGGACGCCAAGCTCAACTTCGACGGCAACGCGATGTTCCGGCAGAAGGCCGTCGCGGAGATGCGTGATCCCTCGCAGGAGGACGAGCGCGAGCGCGAGGCCGCCAAGTTCGACCTGAACTACGTAACGCTCGAAGGCGACATCGGCTGCATGGTCAACGGCGCCGGCCTGGCGATGGCGACGATGGACATCGTCAAGCTGCACGGCGGCAAGCCCGCCAACTTCCTCGACGTCGGCGGCGGCACCACCGCGGAGAAGGTGACCGAGGCGTTCAAGCTCATCACCAAGTCCTCCGAGGTCAAAGCGATCTTCATCAACATCTTCGGCGGCATCGTCCGCTGCGACCTCATCGCCGAGGGCATCATCAGCGCCTGCAAGCAGACGGGCCTCAAGCTGCCGGTGGTCGCGCGGCTGCAAGGCACCAACATGGACAAGGGTCGCGAGCTCCTGCAGAAGTCGGGTCTCAAGATCACGCCGGTCGACGACCTCACCGAAGCGGCGAAGACCGTCGTGAAGCTTTCCAAGGGAGCCTGAAGACCCGTGAGCATCCTCGTCGACAAGAATACGAAAGTGATCTGCCAGGGGTTCACCGGCAAGCAGGGCACGTTCCACTCCGAGCAGGCGATCGCCTACGGCACGCAGCTCGTCGGGGGCGTCACGCCAGGCCGCGGCGGCTCCAAGCATCTGGACAAGCCGGTGTTCGACACCTGCCATGACGCAGTCAAGGCCACCGGCGCGGACGCCACGATGATCTACGTGCCCGCGCCGTTCGCGGCCGACGCGATCCTCGAGGCGGCCGACGCGGGCATCAAGGTCATCGTCTGCATCACCGAAGGCATCCCGGTGCTGGACATGGTCCGCGTGAAGGCGGCGCTCGCCGGCGGCAGCAGCGTGCTCATCGGACCCAACTGCCCCGGCGTGATCACGCCCGGCGAGTGCAAGATCGGCATCATGCCCGGCCACATCCACAAGCCGGGACGGATCGGCGTGATCTCGCGCTCCGGCACCCTGACCTACGAGACCGTGCACCAGACCACGCAGAATGGCCTGGGCCAGAGCACGTGCGTCGGCATCGGCGGCGATCCGGTGCGGGGCCTTGGCTTCATCGACGTGCTCGCGCTGTTCGAGAAGGATCCGAAGACCGAAGGCATCATCATGGTCGGCGAGATCGGCGGCAGCTCCGAGGAAGAGGCCGCGGCCTACATCAAGAAGAGCGTGAAGAAGCCGGTGGTCGCCTACATCGCCGGAGTCACCGCGCCGCCGGGCAAGCGCATGGGCCACGCCGGCGCCATCATCGCCGGCGGCAAGGGCACGGCCGACGAGAAGTTCGCTGCGCTCGAGGCGGCCGGGGTCAAGACCGTGCGCTCGCCGGCGGACCTGGGTTCGGCGATCAAAGCGGCGCTCAAGGCGTGAACGAATAGGCAACCGTTTCGCTCCAAAGCGAACACATGCCGCAAAAAATCGTTCTGGCCGCCGCCCAGCTCAACCTCTGGGTCGGCGACGTCGAGGGCAACGTCGACAAGATCATCGCGGCCGCGGCGTACGCGCGCGATGATCTGCACGCAGATCTGGTCGCCTGTCCAGAGCTCTCGCTTATCGGCTATCCACCCGACGACATCCTCCTGCGCAGCGCCATGCCGGCGCTGATCGAGGAAGGCGTGCAGCGACTGCTCGCCGAGGTCAAGGGAATTACGCTGGTCGTGGGCCTGCCCGAGTACCAGAGCAAGACACCCGACGGTCCGATCTACAACGCTGCCTACGTGATCCGCGACGGGCAGATCGTCGCGCGTTACCGCAAGCACGAGCTGCCAAACTACGGCGTGTTCGACGAGCGCCGGCACTTCAAGCCCGGCTACGCGCCCTGCGTTTTCGACCTCAAGGGCCGCAAGTTCGGGCTCACCATCTGCGAGGACTGCTGGTTCCCGGCGCCGATCTCGCAGGCGCGCGACGCCGGCGCCGAGTACTTGATCAACATCAACGCCTCCCCGTTCCACAGCGGCAAGACCGGCGAGCGCCTGGCGACGCTGCAGGCTCGCGCCGCCGAGAGCGGCCTGCCGGTGCTGTACGTCAACGTCGTCGGCGGCCAGGACGACGTGGTCTTCGACGGCGATTCCATCGCGCTGCACGCCGACGGCTCCATCGCCTTCAACGCACCCGCGTTCGAGGAAGGCGTCTACCCGGTGGAGATCGACGGTGGCCGGCTCCACGGCGCGGTCCATCCCGACGAGGGCGAAGATGCGCTGGTCTACAAGGCACTGGTGCAGTCGGTGCGCGATTACGTCGATCGCAACGGCTTCCCGGGTGCGCTGATCGGCCTGTCCGGCGGCATCGACTCGGCGCTGGTCGCCGCGATCGCCGCCGACGCGTTAGGTCCGGCGCGCGTGTGGGGCGTCTCCCTGCCGTCGCGCTACACCGCGGAGATGTCCAACGACGACGCGCGGGCAGAGGCCGAGCTTCTCGGCATCCGCTACTCGATCCTGCCCATCGAGCCGACGTTCGAGGCGTTCACGCAGACGCTCGCCAAGGAGTTTGCGAGCTCGCGGCCGGACCTGACGGAGGAGAACATCCAGTCGCGCTGCCGCGGCGTGCTGCTGATGGCGCTGTCGAACAAGTTCGGGCACATCGTGCTGACCACCGGCAACAAGTCGGAGATGGCGGTGGGCTACGCCACGCTCTACGGCGACATGTGCGGCGGCTTCGCGCCGATCAAGGACGTCTACAAGACGCTGGTCTACCGGCTGGCGCGCTATCGCAACGGCCTGGGCCTGGTCATTCCCGAGCGCGTGATCACGCGTCCGCCGTCAGCCGAGCTGCGGCCGGATCAGAAGGACTCGGATTCGCTGCCGCCGTACGAAGTGCTCGATCCGATCCTCGTCGCGTACGTCGAGCAGCAGCTGTCGATCGCCGAAATTGCCGCGAAGGGTTTCTCGGCCGATACGGTGAAGCGCGTGGCCGCCTTGGTGCGCCGCTCGGAATACAAGCGCCGCCAGGCGCCGCCGGGACCCAAGATCTCGCGCCGGGCGTTCGGGCGCGAGCGCAGATATCCGATCACTGCGGTGTACGGCGACATTTAGTCGCTGAACGAGCCGCTAGTCCGGTCCGCCGGGAGACGCCGTAAATACGTCCATGTAGGCTCGACGTGCGCCATCCATGGCGCCCGACGCTCCCGTCGAACCGGACCAGCGGCTCCCACGGATCGGCGCAGCGGACGTCGGAAGCCCTTCCGGGAACGTACGCGACATGGACGTCGCGTACGTAGGCTACATGGATGTATTCATGCCGGTCCCGGAAGGGTTTCCGGCGGCCGCATAACGAGGATCAGGACGTCTTCTGCGCCGCCTTGATCTTGCGCACGTCGTCGGCCTGCGCTTTCAGACCAAGCTTGTCGTAGCAGGTCTCCAGCGAGTCCAGCGCATCCTCGGTCGCCGGCGCGCCGGGATAATCGGAGATCACGTGCTCGGCGCGCTTGGCGGCCGCGAGCCAGGCGCCGCGCTTCATGTAGAAGCCGACCACCGTCATCTCCGACTTGGCGATGCGATTGCGCAGGTCGATCATCCGCAGCCGCGCGTCGCCGACATAGCGGCTCTGCGGGTAGCGTTGCAGCAGGAGCGCGAAATCGTCGAAGGCGCGGCGCGAGGAGCTGACGTCGCTCTGCGCCGGGTCGAGCGCGGGGATGAACGCAAGCGCGCTGGCGTCCTTCTGCGCGTTGATCAGGCCGCGCAGGTATTGCACGTAGTCGGCTTGCGGATGCCGCGGGTGGTCGCGCAGGAAGCGGTCCGCTGCCGAGACTGCCTGCTCGTCCTGGTAATTCTTGAAGTAGCAGTAAATCCGTTCCATCTCGCCCTGCGTGGCATAGTCTGTAAACGGATGGCGCTGGATCAGCAGGTCGTAGCGCGTGATGGCGCTGGTGAAATCCGACGCCTCCATGTTCTCCCGCGCCAGGCGATAGAGCTTGTCGGCCGCCATCCGCTCTTCGCGCTGGCTGCGTCCCGTGTCGGGCTTGAACGGATTGGTCGGCGGGACCTTGTCCGGATTGGAGCTGCAGGCGCCGGTCAGCAGGACCAGCGCGGCACAGGCGGCGAGACGCAAGGACGTTGAATTCATGCGAGATGGGATGACCAAGCAGCAGGCTGATGCGGCGCGGAGTATAGCCCATGGTCCGGGAGCCGAGCCGCTGCGCGCGCTGGTCACGGCCGAGCTGGCGGGCAGTCGCCTGGATGCTGCTGCCGCCAAGCTCTTTCCCGGATTCTCCCGGTCCCGCCTTCAGGCCTGGATCGGACAAGGCGCGCTCAAGCTCAACGGCGCGGTTGTCGATCGCGTGCGCGAGCCCGTAGCCGAGGGCGATCAGCTGGAGCTGCTGGCGCCGGTGGAGATCGTGCAGAGCGAGGTACAGGCGCAGGACATCGGCCTCACGGTGCTGCACGCCGACGAGCACATCGCGGTGATCGACAAGCCTGCGGGACTCACCGTACATCCCGGCGCGGGCACGCATTCCGGCACGCTGCAGAACGCGCTGCTGCATCGCTTTCCGCACACCGCCGTGATTCCGCGCGCAGGCATCGTCCATCGCCTGGACAAGGACACCAGCGGCATCCTGGTGGTGGCGCTGTCCCTGACGGCGCACACCAGGCTGGTGGCGGCGCTGGCTGCGCGGGAGATCCGCCGCGAGTACGACGCGCTCGTCGCCGGCGTGCTGTCGGGCGGCGGACGCGTCGACGCCAGCATCGGCCGCCATCCGCGCGACCGCCGAAAGATGACCGTGAGCCAGACCGGACGGCGCGCGGTGTCGCACTATCGCGTCGAGGAGCGCTTCCGCTATCACTCGCACGTGCGCGTGCGGCTGGAAACCGGACGCACGCACCAGATCCGCGTGCACATGGCGCACATCAAGCACCCGATCGTCGGTGACCCGGTGTATTCACCCAAGGCGGTGCGCGGTCGCGGCATCGACGCCGCCCTGCGCGAGCGACTGCAGGGCTTCGGGCGCCAGGCGCTGCACGCGCGTGAGCTTGGATTGCAGCATCCGGTGACCGGCGAGTCGCTGCAGTGGCTGGTCGAGCCGCCAGCGGACATGCAGGCGCTGATCGCGGCCTTGCGCGACGACGCGCGGCGCCAGGAGCGCTGACGTGGAGCTCGCGCTGATCCAGCCGGACTGGCCGGCGCCGGCGAACGTGCGCTGCGTCAGCACGACGCGGGCCGGCGGCGTCAGCACTGGCCGCTACGCCAGCCTGAACCTGGGCAAGTCCAGCGGCGACGATCTTGCCGCGGTGGAGCAGAACCGCCAGCGCCTGTACACCGCGCTGCATCTGCCGGCACAGCCTTCGTGGATCCACCAGGTGCATGGTCCGCGCGTGGTTCGAGCGCCGCTCGACGCGGCCACTCCCGAAGCCGACGCGTGCTTCACCACCGAGACGGCGGTCGTGTGCCTGGTGCAGACGGCTGACTGCCTGCCCGTGCTGTTCTGCGACGATGCCGGCACCACGGTAGCGGCCGCTCACGCTGGTTGGCGCGGAATCGCCGCCGGTGTGCTGGAGAACACGGTGCGGGCGCTGCCCGCGCCACCGGAGACCCTCATCGCCTGGCTTGGCCCGGCCATCGGACCAGACGCATTCGAGGTCGGCGACGAGGTGCGTGACGCTTTCGTCGGCGCCAGCACCGATGCGCGGTCCGCATTCAAGCGCGGCGCAAACGACTCGAAATGGATGTGCGACCTGTACGCGCTGGCGCGGCTGCGGCTGCGCGATGCCGGCGTCGCGCGCACCTTCGGCGGCGGCCTGTGCACTTACTCGGATGCGCAGCGCTTCTTTTCCTACCGGCGCGACGGTGCCTGCGGCCGGATGGCAACGCTGATCTGGATCGAGCCCCGCGCCTGACGGCCCGGACGCAGAACGCGACTCAATCCGCTAAGATTCCCGCAGCCTAGTGGGGAGGGGACATCATGAAAATAGCGAGAAACGTTTGGGCCCTGGCCGGTATCGCAGCCTGCGGCTGGATCGGATCGACGATCGCGCAGGACGAGCAGCAGCAGCCCGCGGCAGCGCCCGATGCGACCCCAGTCGAAGCTGCGCCAGCAGATCCCGCGCCCGCGGCTGACGTACCGGCAGTGCCGGCCAAGCCGCGCCCCGCGGAGATCATGCCGCTGGCCTCGCAGGGACTCCTCCTGGACATCGTCAACACCGGCGAGCGCCTGATCGCGGTCGGCGATCACGGCAACATCGTCGCCTCGATCGACGGCGCCAAGTGGGCGCAGGCCGAGGTGCCGGTGCGCGCGCCGCTCACCGCGGTGTCGTTCATCGACGCCAAGAACGGCTGGGCCGTCGGGCACGACGCCGTGATCCTGCACACGACTGATGGCGGCCGCACCTGGGCGCTGCAGAACTTCCAGCCGGAGCTGGAGAAGCCGTTCCTCGACGTGCTGTTCCTGGACAACCAGCACGGCTTCGCGGTCGGCGCCTACGGCATGTTCAAGGAGTCGCTCGACGGCGGTCAGTCCTGGACCGACCTCAAGAACTCGATCTCCGAAGGCGAGCTGCACCTCAACGCGATCATCCGCCTGGGCAACGGCGACCTGTTCATCGCCGGCGAGCAGGGCACGCTGGGCGTCTCGTCCGACCAGGGCAAGACCTGGACCAAGCTCACCTCGCCCTACGAGTCGTCGATGTTCGGCGCGCTGCCCATCGGCGCCAAGGGCGCCATCATGTACGGGCTGCGCGGGAACATCTTCGTCAGCACCGACGTGCGCACCGCCAAGTGGACCAAGGTCGAGACTCAGAACGTGTCGACGATGTTCGGTGGCACGGCGCTGCCGGACGGTCGCCTGGCGCTGGTCGGCTTGAACGGCGTGATCTGGATCACCGACGCCAACGGCGGCGGCGTGCAGCGCGTGCGCGGAACGGTCGGCACCACCCAGTCGGCGGTGATCGGCTTCAAAGGCGGGCTGCTGATGGTCGGCGAATCCGGAGCGCAGATCGTCTCCAAGCTGCAGTAAGCGAATCGCCACGCGCGCGAGCGCGCGGGCCCAATCATCCGAGACACCATGAGCGACGTCACGACGCTGACGACCTCGCAAAGAATCCTGCGCCGCATCGAGCCGCTGATCTACGCGCGGCGCTGGCTGACGATGGGCGTGCTGCTGGCGGTCACGGCGGCGCTGTTCGCGCAGATGATCCAGATCGAGCGCGACGCGGGTTTCGACAAGTCGATCCCGCTCGAGCACCCGTACATGCAGGTGCTCAAGCAGTACCAGGCGGAGTTCGGCGGCGCCAACACGGTGCTGGTGGCGCTGATCCAGAAGGACGGCGACGTCTACAACGCCAGGTTCCTCTCCGAGCTCAAGGCCGCCACCGACGAGATTTTCTTCCTGCCCGGCGTCGACCGCGCGCGCGTCTCCTCGCTGTTCACGCCGGACGTGCGCTTCATCGAGGTCGTCGAAGGCGGCTTCAAGGGCGGCAACGTCATGCCGCCGGATTACGCGCCGACGCCGGAGATGCTGCAGACCGTGCGCGAGAACGTCGGCAAGGCCGGCATCATCGGCCGCTACGTCAGCAACGACCAGCGCGGCGCGATGATCTTCTCGGAGCTGCTGGAGGTCGACCCGGTCTCCGGCGAGCGGCTCGACTACGAGAAGGTCGCGCACCAGCTCGAGGAGAAGCTGCGCGGACGCTTCACCAGCCCCAAGAAGTACGTCTACCGGATGAAGACGGCGCGCGCCCCGTTCGCGGCCGGCGAGGTCGTCTACGAAGGCTTCGTCGACTACGGCTGGAAGCTGTGGGTGCAGACCTTCGACGTGGTGAAGAAGGCCGAGGGGCAGGACAAGGCCGAGGTCTACGAGGTGAAGGGCCGCGAGCTGGCGGTCGAAGTCGCCGACAACGCGCAGTACAACCCCGACATCGGCGTCCACGTGATCGGCTTCGCCAAGGTCGTCGGCGACGTCATCGATGCCACCGTCGAGGTGGTGGTGTTCTTCATCCTCACGCTGATCATGACCGGGCTGCTGCTGTGGCTCTACACCGGCGCCCTGAAATTGGCTCTGCTCCCGTTGGTGTGCTCGATCACCGCGGTGATCTGGGAATTCGGGCTGCTGCGCTTCTTCGGTTACGGGCTGGACCCGTTCGCGATCCTGGTGCCGTTCCTGATCCTGGCGGTGTCGGTGAGCCACGGCGTGCAGTACGTCAACGCCTGGGTGGGGGAGATCGCCGAGCATGGGCGCTCGAGCTTCGACGCCTCGCTGGAGACCTGGAGGCGGCTGGCCGTCTACGGAACGATGGCGATCATGACCGACGTCTTCGGGTTCCTGACCATCTACCTCATCCCGATCGACATCATCCGCGAGATGTCGATCAATGCCACGCTGGGCATGGGGGCGATCATCGTCACCAACAAGGTGATGATGCCGATCTGGCTGACCTGGGTGAACATCGGCGACGCCAGGGCGTTCCGGGAAAAGCAGGAGAAGCGCGACAGCATCTTCGATCCGGTGTGGCGGCTGCTGTCGCTGACGACGCGGCCGTTCGTCGCCGCGCCGATCCTCGTCCTTTGTGGCTTGCTGCTCGGCTGGAGCCTGTGGCAAGGCCAGTGGCTGCAGGTCGGCGACAGCCAGGCCGGCGTGCCGGAGCTGCTGCCGGACTCGCGCTACAACCAGGACACCGCGACGATCGGCAAGAACTTCTCGATCGGCACCGACATCCTCAAGATCATCGCCGAGACCGATCCGGATGCATGCGCCGAGTTCGAGGTGATGGACCAGATCGATCGCTTCGCCTGGCACTTGCGCAACACTCCGGGCGTGCAATCCACGCTGTCGCTGCCCGAGGTCGGACGACAGGTGAATGCCGCCTACAACGAAGGGTTCCCGAAATTCCGCGTGATGCCGCGCAACAAGTACGTGATGGTCCAGGCCATCACGCCCGTGCCGACGTCCTCGGGTCTGCTCAATCCGGACTGCTCGGCGCTGGCGGTGCTGGCGTTCACGCGCGATCACAAGGCCCAGACGCTGGGCACGATCGTCGGGCAGGTGAAGCGGTTCAACGAGGAGAACCGGGCGCTCTTCTACGAGGACCACCGCGACATCGATCCCAAGTACTGCGAGGACAAGCAGGCGTCGCGGCGCGAGATCGGCACGAGCCGCCAGGCCCTGCAGCTGGCCGCCGGCAAGCTCAAGAAGCGCGGACTCAACGAGGACCAGATCGAGGCCGACGAGGAGATCAAGCGCTTGCGCGACAAGCTCGGCGCCGCGCAGGAGCGCAACCGCAGCTTCGGCAAGCAGTGCCCGGTGAACTTCGCGCTGGCGTCCGCCAACGTCGGCGTGATGGCCGCCACCAACGAGGAAGTGCGCCGGCTGGAGAAGTGGACGCTGTTCTACGTCTACGCCGCGATCGTGTTCTGCGTGTTCATCTCGTTCTTCGAATGGCAGTCCATCGTCTGCATCATGCTGCCGCTCGGCCTGGTGTCATGGTCGGCGTACGCGGTGATGGCGATCATGGGCATCGGCCTGAAAGTCGCGACGCTGCCGGTGGTGGCGCTCGCCGTCGGCATCGGCGTGGACTACGGCATCTACATCTACGCCACCATGGCCGATGCCGTCGCCGGCGGCTTCAAGATGCGCGACGCGTATTACAAGACGCTGAAGATGACCGGCAAGGCCGTGATCTTCACCGGCATCACGCTGGGCGCGGGCGTGGCCACCTGGCTGTTCTCGGGCCTGCAGTTCCAGCGCGACATGGGCAAGCTCCTGGTGTTCATGTTCACCGCGAACATGTTCGGCGCGATCCTGGTGCTGCCGGCGATTGCGTCGTACCTCCTCAAGGAGAAAGAGCTGGCGCCCGGCGAGAAGCCGGTGCTGCGGCCCCGGCACTGACAGAATCGGGGCCAAACGGCCCCTCCTACAACGGCCCTCCTACTTTCGCGGGCACGGCTCACACACGTCGCAGCCCTTGTCGAACACGATCCGCCAGCGGCCGTCTGCTTCGCGGCGCCAGATCGAGGTGAACGTGCCGATCAGCTTGCCGCCCGGGTCGTGTACCGGTCCGCTCGTGAGCGCCAGCGTTCCCGAATCCAGCACTTCCGCCGTCTCCGGCTTCCACGAGAACGGCGCCTGCGCGCCCGCGTAGAAGCCCTTCCATTTCGCGCTGACCACTTCCTTGCCGCGCAGGGGTCCCTTGCTGCCGAAGAAGATCGTCTCGTCGGCCAGGTAAGACTGAAAGCCGCGGAAGTCGCGGTCGGCCATGGTCCTGGCGAACGCGCGCTCGGTGTCCGCGACTTCCTGCTGCAGGCGCGCCAGGTCTGCTCGCTCCGGGGCCGCCGCACAGCTTGTCAGCAACAACGTGAACAGCAGAAAGATCCGGATGGACATGTTCTCCCTTAAAGCTTGGTGAAGGGCCATACTCATTAAGTACACGGCCAGCGGAACAATGCCAAGGCCCGGCCGTGGTTCCTTCGAACCTTTCTAAGGAGGTGACGCGTGCGCACACCAATGATCATCATCGGCGTCATCATGCTTGCGCTGGGCGGCCTGATCGCCGCCGGCGTCTTCAAGTACACCGATACCAGGAACGTCATCGACGCCGGTCCGCTGAAAGTGCAGGCGACCGAGGAGAAGACCTTGCCGCTGAACTGGGGCTACCTGCTGCTGGCCGGTGGCGCGGTGGTGCTCGTGATCGGCGCGGTGGCGGGCAAGAAGAGCTGATCCCCTATTCGACCTTCGAGTAGCCCTTCGAAGGAACCGAGAACGCGCGGCCGTCGTCGAGCCGCACCGCAGTCAGCTTGCCGCCCCACACCGCGCCGGTATCCAGGCCGCGGACCCGATGCTTCTGCCAGCGCACGCGGCCCAGCGTCGACCAATGACCGAAGGCAATCTCGATGCCGGCGGTCTTGCGCGCCTGCATCGCAAACCAGGGTCGCAGGCCCGGTGGCTGCTCGCCCGGCGTGCCCTTGAAGTCCAGCGCGATCGCGCCCTCGTCGGTGCAGTAGCGCATCCGCGTGAACGCGTTGATGATCAGACGCAGGCGATCCCAGCCACGCAGCTCCTCGCTCCAGGCCGAGGGCTCGTCGCCGTACATCCTTCCCTTCAGGAACTCCTCGCCGCGATCGCTGCGCAGCAGTGACTCGGCCTCGCGCGCGAGCGCCAGGACTTTCTCCAGATCCCACTGCGGCAGCACGCCGGCGTGGATGAGCAGGCCGAAGCGCGCGTCGTGATGGGCGAGGCGCTGCTTGCGCAGCCAGCCCAGCAGCTCGTCGCGATCGGGAGCGGCCAGGACCTCGTCGAGCGTGTCACGGCGCTTGCGCTCGCCGGTCATCGCCACCGCCAGCAGGTGCAGGTCGTGGTTGCCCAGCACGGTGACAGCCCGATCCCCGAGGCCCTTGACGAAGCGCAGGCATTCCAGCGATCGGGGCCCGCGATTGACGAGGTCGCCGGTGAGCCACAGGTGGTCTGCCGTCGGGTCGAACTTCAGCGTCGCCAGCAGCCGCTGCAGCTCCTCGTAGCAGCCCTGGAGATCGCCGATCGCGTAGGTGGTCATGGTTGGCCGGCCGGTAAGAATTATCTACAGCAGATTTTTGACAGTGCCGGGATGGTCACATAGCTTAGGTCGCGCGGGCGAATCGGCCGTCCGCCGCTTTATCAGGAGTGGTGCTTTCATGTGGAAGAAACTGGGTGACATCCGACGCAAGGAACGCGGCGCCAGCGCTGTGGAATATGGATTGATCGTCGGCCTGATCGCGGTCGCGCTGGTGGCGGTGCTGGTGGTCCTCGGCGGAGACAATGGCCTGAAGGGCATCTTCCAGTCGGTCGTCGACGCGCTGCCGGGCGTCACCAGCCACTAGGCGATCCTCGTCTACATGCCCGCCGCGCTGAAGCCATGCCCGCAGCGCGGCGCCGCCGCCGTGGAATTCGCCTTCGTTTTCCCGGTGCTGTTCCTGCTGATCTACGGCGTCATCGTCTACTCGTACGTCTTCGTCCTGCAGGAGTCCATCAACTACGCGGCGCAGCAGGCGGCCGAGGCCGCCGTCGCCGTCGAGCCCGATGCCGCAGGTTATGATGCGTTGGCCACCGCGCGGGCGCGCGCGATGGCGGGCCGCGTGCTGAACTGGCTGCCGCAGTCGCAGCAGGCGCGCGTGCTGGGAGAGACCGGCGACAAGGTCGAAGTGACGTTCGGCAACGCCGGCGACAGCGACATCGTGCAGGTGCGCCTGCGGTTCAGCTTGCCCGGGCTGTTCCCCGTGCTGAACCTGCCGATCGTCGGCGAGGTGCCGAGGCTGCCGCTACAGTTGATTGCCCAGGCCGTCGCGCGCGTCTAGTCGCGCAGGCGAGACGAGGGGAGACGATGAGCAGCACCGCTTTGAAAGTCATAGCCGCGGTCACGGTCGCGCTGGCCCTGCTGCTGGCGCTGGTCGGCTATCGGGTCAGCCGCCAGTACGCCGAGAACGCCGAGAAGGCCTCGCAGGTCAGCCAGACGCCGCAGACGCTGGCGGTGGTCGCGCTCAAGCCCTTGGCCGCGTACAAGACCATCGACAAGGACGCAGTCGCGCTGGTGCCGCTGGCCGTTGCGCCGACGGACTTCTTCACCAATCTCGACGAGGTTGTCGGCCGCGTGCCGCTGGTGGACGTGGACGCCGGCGCGCCGGTCACCGGCCGCTACTTCAAGGAAGGCAACGCCGTGGCGCGCATCATTCCGGCGGGCCACCAGGCGCTGTCGCTGGAGGTCAATGACGTCATCGCGGTGGGCGGCTTCGTGCGTCCCGGCGACGTGGTCGACGTGCTGGTCTATCTGCGCACCGGCAGCGGCGTTCCCGAGACGCAGGCGCGCGTGCTGCTGCCGGCCTCGCGCGTCCTCGCCTACGAGGAGCGCGTGATCGATCGTCCGCAGGGCCTCAAGGCCGAGGAAGGCGGAAACGCCGACGCCCGCCGTCGCGTGCGCACCGCGGTGCTGGCCGTTCCCGAAACCGACACCACCCGCGTCATGCTGGGCGCGAGCCTGGGCGAGATCCGCCTGGCCCTGCGCGGGCAAGCGCAGGAAGGCGCCGAAACCGGCGCCGCGCGTCCAGCGGAAGCCGCCGACAAGATCATCACCGCCGCCGAGCTGGGCAGGCTGAAGACGGTGCTGGCGGGCAAGCCGAAAGTCGATGCGCCGTCACGCCCGAAGGTGACGGTTTACCGAGGTAGCGACGTGCAGACGGTGACGCCATGAATCGCACATCGGCAGGGATGGTCGTCGGATTGATGCTGTGCATGGCGGCCGCGCGCTCGGCGGTGCCGGTCGGACAGGCCGAGTCGCAGCTGACGGTCGAGCAGGGTGTGCAGAAGCTGGTGCACGAAGACGCCGGCGTGTCGCGGGTGGCGGTCGGCGATCCGGCTATCGCCGACGTCAACGTCGTCGGCGGCCGCGACCTGCTGATCACCGGCAAGACCATGGGCATCACCAGCCTGATGGTGTGGGCCGCGGGCAGCGCGCAGCCCAAGCAGTATCGCGTCCGCGTCGTCGGCGCCTCGGACCCGGCGCGGCAGCAGTCGATGGACCCGGAGATGGGCAAGGCCGAGATCGAGGCCGGGCAGCGCCTCGACGGCAAGCTGCCCAACCTGCTCGCGCATCGGCGCGCGCGGCTGGCGGCGCAGGGCGGCAAGGACCTGGTCGACCGCAGCGCGGTCGACATGGAGTCGCAGGTGATGACCGAGATCCGCATCGCCGAGGTCAGCCGCAGCACGCTGCAGCAGTTCGGCTTCAACCTGTTCAAGAACGTCGGCAACACGCTCGGCGGCATCGCCACGCCCGGGTCCGTCAACGGCATCCAGTACCCGACCTTCCCGTATTCGCAGCCGCCGTTCTCGACGCTCTCCAACTCCAGCGGCGGACAGGTCGGCGCGACGCGCAATCCCACCGCCGGCACCTCGACCGGCGTGTTCGAGCTGCAGGGCAACCTGATCCCGCTGCAGAACGCCTTCAACCTGGTGTTCGGAAATCCGATCAACGGATTCCTCGGCGTGCTCAGCATCCTCGAGGAGAAGGGGCTGGCGCGCACACTCGCGGAGCCGAGCCTGACGGCGATGTCGGGCCAGACCGCGAGCTTCCTCGCGGGCGGCGAGTTCCCGGTGCCCGTGACCCAGGGCGGCGCCTCCGTCGGCAGCGTGACCATCCAGTACAAGGAGTTCGGCGTTCGGCTGTCGCTGACGCCGACGGTGCTGTCGCGCGATCGCATCGCGCTGAAGGTGGCGCCCGAAGTCAGCGACCTGAATTTCTCCGCCGGCGTGCAGGTCGGTGGCGTATCGGTGCCGGCGCTCAACGTGCGCCGTACCGACACCACCATCGAGCTCGGCGACGGCGAGACCTTCGTCATCTCCGGCCTGGTCAGCAACAACCTGCTGTCCAACGTCGACAAGGTGCCCTGGCTCGGCGACCTGCCGATCATCGGCGCGCTGTTCCGATCCTCGCGCATCAGCCGGGAGGACAAGGAGTTGATCATGGTGGTCACGCCGCACTTGGTGCGGCCGCTGGCGCGCGGCGTCGCGCAGCCGGCGCTGCCGGGCTCGCGCTACGACAACTACCGTCCCGGCGCGGCCTCGTTCATCTTCCTGGAGAACGGCAGCTACAACGCTCCGCCGTCGGGCTACAGCAGATGAAGACCCAGGCGCTGGTCGTCGCCGACGATCCGGTCTACCTTTCGTGGCTGCAGGGCGCCGCGGGCAGCGGCGCCGACTTCTCGCTCATGCGTCCGGTCGACGCCGAGGACCTGCTGCAGCGCGTGCAGGCCGGCGGCCGCATCGACGTCGTGTTCTTCCAGTTCGACGCCGCCAACGCGCCGGCGCGCGCGGTGTGGATGGAGCGTCTGCTCGAGCGCATGCCCGACATTCCCGTTGCCGGCCTTGGCGAGGACGGCCAGCCGGACGTCGTGCTGACGGCGATGCGCGCAGGCGCGCGCGACTTCCTGGTGCTGCGAAGAGACGACGCGCAGGTCGCCGCGCTGATCGGCCGGCTGCTGCGCCGCACCGTTTCCGGCGGCAGCCGCGCCGCCAAGCAGGGCAGGCTGTATGCGCTGCTGGGTGCGGACGCCGATCCGTCGACCGCATTCTTTGCCGAGCATCTGGCACTAGCCACGCTCGACCAGCTGCCGCGCGGCGAGCGTGTGGTGCTGGCGGACCTGTCGCTGCCGGCCGGCGGTGCCGCGGTCTTCATGAACATCAACCAGACCTACAGCGTGCTGGACGCGATCAACGACGTGTTCCGCTGCGACCAGACGCTGGTGGACTCCGCGTTCTCCAAGCACTCGAGCGGGCTGTTCGTGCTGTCGCTCCCCGAGGACCTGGTGGGCCGACCCAACGTCGACGGCGAGGATCTGCTCAAGCTCATGCAGGTGTTCCGCGGGCTGTTCTCCGCGACCATCGTCACGCTCGACGGGCAATACAGCACGCGCCTGCTCTCGGCGGTGGTCGGCGCCGCCGATCGCACGCTGCTGCTGTCGGATCAGTCGATCCTGCGCTCGCGCCACAACAAGTACCTGCTGCGCGCATTGCGCCTCGAGGACGCCGCGATCGACCGCTGCGCGCTGGTGGTCGACGGCTACAAGCGCCGGCAGGGCCTTGAGCCCGAGGCGCTGGCGGAGTTGCTGGAGCTTCCTTTGCTGGCGGCATTGTCCGGGGACGATTTGGCACGCACCCAGGCGATGGACACCGGCGAGCCGATGTTCCAGCTCGCGCCCAAGCACGCCTGGTGCCGCGACATGCGCAAGCTCGCCGGTGCGCTGGCGACCGGCAACGCGGTGGAGCGCGAGGCGCCGGGATTGCTCGAAAAGATTTTCGGGTGAGGCGTGTCCACCCCTGAACAGGCCACCCGCTTCCGGCTGACGGATCAGTACCAGGCGCTCAAGAGCGGCCTGCACCGTCACCTGATCGCGCAGATCGAGTCGCTGAACCTCGACATCGGCACCTGGGCGCCCGAGAAGACCGAGCGCTTCGTGCAGGAGCAGGTGCGTCGCTACGTGCTCGACCAGAAGCTCGCGGTCAACGCGCGCGAGGCCGAGTGGCTGTCGCGCGATGCCGTGCACGAGCTGCTCGGCTATGGCCCGATCCAGTCGCTGATCGACGACGACACCGTCGCCGACATCGTCGTCAACGGACCCAACAACGTGTTCGTCGAGCGCGAGGGCCGCCTGGTCAGCGTGCCGGTGCGCTTCGTCGACGACGCCCACGTGCTGCGCGTCATCCAGCGCATCCTGGCGCCGATCGGCCGGCGCGTGGACGAGTCCACGCCGATGGTCGACGCGCGCCTGCCCGACGGCTCGCGCGTCAACGCCATCGTGCCGCCGCTGGCGCTCAATGGCCCGTGCCTGTCGATCCGCAAGTTCCGCAAGAACCCGCTCACGGCCGCGGACCTGCTGCGCCTGGGCAGCGTCTCGCAGCCGATGCTCGACGCGCTCAAGCAGCGCGTGATGTCGCGCACCAACCTGCTGGTCACCGGTGGCACCGGCTCGGGCAAGACCACGTTCCTGAACCTCTTGTCGCAGTGGATCCCGGACAACGAGCGCGTGGTCACGATCGAGGACGCCGCCGAGCTGCGCCTGTCGCACGCGCACACGGTGCGCCTGGAGTCGCGCCCGCCTAACCTGGAAGGGCAGAAGGCCGTCACCGCGCGCGATCTGGTGCGCAACGCCCTGCGCATGCGGCCCGATCGCATCATCGTCGGCGAGGTGCGCGGCGACGAGGTGCTCGACATGCTGCAGGCGATGAACACCGGCCACGACGGCTCGATGACCACGCTGCACGCCAACTCGGTGCACGACGCCATGCATCGCCTGGAGTTGCTCGCAGGCTTCGCAGGCTACACCGGCAGCGAGACGACGTTCCGCGGCCAGATTGCTTCCGCGCTCAACCTGCTGGTGCACGTCGCCCGCCTGCCGGGCGGAGAGCGTCGGGTGACCTCGGTCGCCGAGATCCTCGGCATGGAGCGGGGCGATCTCAAGCTCTCCGAGCTGTTCCGGTACGACGAGGGCACCGGCGCGCATCTAGATCTGCGTCAGTTCAAATGAAACTGCTGGCCGGCCTGCTGTACTTCGCGGCGGCGTCCCTGCTCGTCGGCCTGGCCGCGTGGCTGTTCCTGCGCGCCGGACGGCGCAGCCGCCAGGAGCGGCTGACCTTGCGCCTGCGCGCGCTGGGCGTGGACCAGACCAGCGCCGCGTTCGTGTCGCGCGAGCGCGAGCTCACCAACCCGCTGCTGCGCGCCACCTGTCACGCCTTGTGGCGCTCGGGCGTGGACGCGGAGCCACAAGTCGTGGCGCGCGCGCTTTGGCTCGGCGCGTTCATGGTGCCGATCGCGCTGATCCTGCTCGGTCCCGCCGCAGGCCCGCTGGCCCTGATCGCAACCGCGGGCTTGCTGTACGGATGGCTCAGCCAGCAGGCGTCCCGGAGACGCATGCTGATCGTGTCGCAGCTGCCCGACCTGCTCGAGTCCGTGATCCGCGTCCTGTCGGCGGGCAATACGGTCGACGAGTCGTTCGCCTCGAGCGCGCGCGAGGCGCCCGAGCCGGCGCGCAGCCTGTTCATGTCGATCGGACGCCAGGTGCGCCTGGGCGCGCCGATCGAGACGGTGCTGGCCGAGACCGCCGACATCCACCAGCTGCGCGATCTCAAGGTCCTGGGTCTGGCGACCTCCATCAACCGCAAGTACGGCGGCAGCCTGCGCAACGTCCTCAAGAGCCTGATCGGCGTCGTGCGGGCGCGCGACGTGGCCGCGCGCGAGCTGCGCGCGCTGACGATCGAGACCCGCATCTCGGCGCTGCTGCTGGTGATCATCCCGATCGTCCTGATGATCTACCTGCTGGTGAAGAACCCCGGCTACTACAGCGAGATGTGGAACACCGGCAACGGCCGCGCATGGCTGATCTTCCCCGGTGTCTGGCAGTTCGCCGGCATGATGGTGATGTGGCGGATGATGCGCTCCATCGACAAGGGTGCGGCATGACGCCGGCCGCCTTCGCGGTGCTGGTGACGATGGCGCTGCTGCTCGGTGCAGCGGCGATCGGCGCGATCACGGTGCTGGTCATGCAGACGCGCGGCGCCGGCCGCCTGCAGAGCCGTCTGCAGGGGCAGGGCGTCGACGTCGCCGGCGACGAGTTCGGCGTGACGGAGACACACTCGTGGCTGACGCTGCTCGCGCGCCGCGGCCGCCGCATCGAGCGGCTGATGGACACCCAGGGCGAGGCCGACCGGCTGCTGGTGCAGGCGGGCTGGCGCGACGTCGGCGCGCGGCTGCTGTTCTACGCGACGCAGGCGGCGCTGCCGGCGTCGGCGGTGCTGTTCGCGCTGGGCCTGTGGATCGCCGGAGAGACCAGCGGTTTGCTGTTGCTGCTGGAGACCGTCGCGCTGATCGTCGTGTCGCTGCTCGCGCCGATGTGGACGCTGCGGCGCATCGCCGCGGCGCGACGCGTCCGCATCAAGGCCGAGGTACCGCTCTTCATCCACCTTCTCGTCCTGCTGTTCGAAGCCGGGCTGTCGACGCGCCAGGCCATCGCGAGCCTGGTGCGCGAGGGACGCGGCGTCCTGCCGGAGCTGGGCAAGGAGTTCGAGCTGGTGCTGCGCTCGCTGGAGGCCGGCGGCGACACCGCCGAGGTGCTGCGCGGGATCGGCGACGTGCTCGAGGTGCCGGACCTGGCCGGCGTGCTGTCGGTGCTGCGCCAGGTCGACCGCTACGGCGGCGAGATCCGCGAACCGCTGATCGACATGATGAAGGTGCTTGAGCAGCGCCGCGACATCGACCTGCGCGAAGCGGTGAACCGGATGTCCGGCAACATGACCATCGTCATGGTCTGCTTCTTCTTCCCGGCGCTGCTGATCTTCGTCGCTGGGCCGGCGGTGATGGCGCTGTTCCGCGCGTTCGCGGAGGTGACCACGCGATGAAGCCGGCGCTCCTGCTGCTGTCGGCGGCGCTGGCGCTGTCGGCGTGCTCGCTGCCGGCCCTCAAGGGCGGCGCCTCGAGCAGCACCGAGGCAGCGGTCCATGCCGACCTCATCCGCGGCATGCTCGGAAACGGCCAGTACTACGCCGCGCTGGCGCACATCGACGACGAGCGCCGGCGCTCCGGCGAGAGCGACGCCTTGTCGGCGCTGCGCGCGGACACCCTGGCCGCGCTGGGCCGCACCGCCGAGGCCGACGCCATGTACCGCAAGCTGCTGCGCGGCGAGTACGCCGGCGACGGCTACCACGGCCTGGGCTTGCTGCACGTGCGCGCCCATCCGGACGTCGGCATCTCCTATCTGCGGGCCGCGGTGGCGCGGCGTCCGACCACCGCGCAGTGGCGCAACGACCTGGGCTACGCCCTGATGAGCAACGGTCGGTTCAAGGAAGCGCTGCCGGAGCTGGCCACGGCCACCGAGCTTGCGCCGGCCACGGAAAGATATCGCAACAACCTGGTGATCCTGCTGATCCTGATGAAAGATGAGGCCCGGATCACGCGCCTGAAGAGCCAGTGGAACATTTCCCAGCAGACCCTTGGCGAATTGCGCCGGCAGGCGCAGGCTGTGCAGGCGCCAGCCGCGCCGGCCAAGCCCGCCAAGCCCGCACCCATCGCCCCGGCCAAGGCGACGCGCAAAGGATGAACGCCATGAAGACATCGATCGCACTCGTGCTTGCAATGCTTGCGGGCACCGCCGCCGCCGCCGCGGACAACGACGTTCGCGGCCAGCAGACGCGCGCCTGGCTGGCGGCGCAGCGCAACCCTGCCAAGACGGCGCCGCCGCGCGGCCTCCCGGGCGAGGCCGCCGACCGGGTCTACCAGCGCTATCTGCAGAGCTTCACCCGCCCGATCCCGGAGCGCTTCGAGCGCGAGCGCACGGGCGACGCGCCGAAATAGTCGATGCGTGGTTCAGCGCGACAGCGGGGTGCTTCCGCAGTCTTCGTCGCGATCTCGATGGTCGCCTCGGTCGCCGCGCTGGGCATGTCGCTGGACCTGGGCCGGCTCTACTTCCTCCATCGCGATTTGCAGCTGGTCGCCGACATGGCCGCGCTCGACGCGGCGCGCTCCGCCGGCGGCTGCCTGGGCCAGGTGGACGACCCGCATGGCGCCGCCGCCGGAGAAGCGGCCGCCAGCGTCCAGCGCAACGGCACCTCGCTGGCTTACCTCACGGCGGGTGCGGTGGAGATCGGGCGACAGGAGACCGTCGGCGGCGTGCGCGGCTTCGTGTCCGACGACAGCCCCGGCGCCGACGCCGTCCGCGTGACGCTGCGGCGGCCGCTGCCGAACAAGCTGATCCCGCTGTTCTCCAGCAACCAGGGCGGCGTGATGACGACGTCCGCTGCCGCCACGCTGCGTCCGATCGTGTCGCTGGACGTCGCCAGCAGCCTGGCCGAGGTCAATCCGGACGTCATCAACGCCGCGCTGGGCGGCATGCTCGGCAACAACAGCCTGGCCCTGTCAACGCTGTCCTACGGCGGCCTGTTCAACGCCTCGGTGAGCCTGGGCGATCTCGCCGCCGCGGCCAACGCCGGCGGCGTCGACGACTTCCTCGACACCCAGACCACTGCACCGGGGCTGCTCGACGTCATCGCCACCGCCGTGGGCCTGGACGGCAACGCCGCCGTGCGTGCGACGCTCGACGCCATTTCCGGCGGCTCGGACACGTCGCGCACCGTCGTGCCCCGCCAGGTGCTGGGCGTGCCGGCAGGGGCCACCGCGGACGACGCGCTCGTCAACGTCGGTGCCCTGGTGAGCGCGCTGGCGCAGGCGGCCAACGGCGACAACGCCCTCGAGCTGGCCGTGCCGGTCGATCTGCCAGGGATTGCGCGCAGCAAGATCACGCTGCGACTGCTGGAGCTGGCAAGGCCGGCGATCGGCCCGGCCACCACTGACGCTGAGGGTCAGCCGCAGACGTTCGCCAATACCGCTCAGGGACTGCTGCAGGCCGAGATAACGTTCGGCCAGGAAGGCGTACCGAGGAGCCCCATCAGCGTGAGCCTGTATCTGCAGCTGGCGGATGCCAGCGCCGCCGTCACCGACCTTCATTGCGCCCAGCGGGGACGTCCGCAAGCGGTGGTGGCCGTGCAAGCCCACAGCGGCGTAGGCGGCATCGGCATCGGCAGCTTCGACATCCGCGCCGAAACGCCGCCGACGTTCCCGCTGCCGGCGACGCCCATCGTCGATCTGAGCCAGATCGGCGTTCCGGTGCGCCTGGTGGCCTCAGCGCATGGTGAGATCCACGGCGGCGAGGAAGCGTCACTGCAGTTCGAGGGCCCGTTCCCGTCACCGCCGCAGACCATCGGCACCGATCCGGCCAGCGCCATCGCTGCAGCCGTCAGCGAAGCGTCGGAGAGCATCTCCTTCGACATCGACCCGGTGATCCAGCTGAGCCCGGAGCAGGACCTGGCAAAGGCGTTGGCGGAGAACACGGTGCGGCCGCTGCTCGACATGGCCCTGCGCCGCTTGAACGAGCAGCTGCTCGCGCCGCTCGCGGACGTGCTCGGCGCCAGCGCCGGCACGGCGCGCATCCAGGTACGCAGCGTCGTCGCGCAGCAGCCGGTGCTCTTCGCCCGATGAGCGCCTGGGATCCCGCAAGGTTGCGCGAGCTCGCCGCATCGATTGTGGCCGCAGGCTGCGCGATCGCGTTGCTGCTGCTGTGCGCGTCAAGCTGGCGCGCTGCCGATCGCTGGCAGGACGAGCTGGACCGCCGGCACGCGCTCACCGAGGCGACGATGGCGCTGCAGCAGCCGATCGCAGAAGGCTACGAGATGGCAGTGCGCCAGACGCTCGACGGGCTGCTGCATCGTCGCGACCTGGGCTTCAAGTTCCTCTCGCTGCGCGATGCCGGCGGCGTGGTGCTCGCGGTGGTCGGCCGCTACGAGCGGCTGCCGCTGGATTTCCTGACGGCCACCGCGCGCGAGCAGGTGCGCGAAGCCCTCTACGCGTTCACCAGCAACTACGGACGTGTGCAGATAGCCGACGGCACTGGCGCGCGCGCGACGCTGGAGTACGCGGTCGGCGCGCCCGCGGAGCGCGCGATCCACGAGGCGGCCATTGCCCGGCTCAAACGCGACTCGGTGATCGGCGGCGCGCTTGCGCTCGGGCTGATCGTCGCCCTGTACCTGCTGTGGCGTCGCGGACGACCCGCGCCGACGCAGCTGCGCCAGCGGCTGGAGGCGGAAGCAGGTAGCGTCGCGCCGGCGCAGCGGCGCCAGCAGGCGGCCATCGAGCTGCGCAGCCGCATGGGCGGCGCCCTGGATCAGCTCGGGCGCGCGATGCTGGTCGTCGATCGCGACGCGCGCGTGCTGTCGCTGAACGCCACCGCGGAGAAGCTCACCGGCTGGACCGCGACGGACGCTTTGGGTCGCCCGGTGTACTCGGTGTTCCACATCCGTGGCGACGACCGCGAGCAGAAGCTGACGCCCGCGGAGCTCGCGCTCAACGACGGTGCCGAGGTCAAGCCGATGGAGCGGCTCTTGCGCGCGCGCAACGGCGAGGAGCAGCCGATCGAGGTCATGGCGGCGCTGCTCAAGGACGAGCACAACGTCACCGAGGGCGCGGTGATGCTGTTCCACGACGTGGCGCAGCGCCACTACGCGATGGACGCGCTGCGTCGCGAGGCGAAGCTTTCGCAGGGCGTGATCGATCACCTGGTGGAGGGCGTGCTCACCACCGATCGCGCCGGCGTCGTGCGCTTCGCCAACACCCGCGCCAGCCGCATGTTCGGCTACACGCGCGAGGAGCTCGAAGGCGTCACCGTCAGCAAGCTGATGCCGGTGCCGTTCCTGAACTCGCCGGGCATCAAGCTGACCGACTACGTCGCCGCCGCGCAGGGCGGCCCGCGCCTGCCCAAGGTCGTTGGCTGGCGCAAGGATGCGACCACGTTCCCGGTCGAGCTCGTGGTCGAGCCGATGCAGATGGGCGTGGACGAAGGCCTGGTCGTCATCGTCCGCGACATCACCGAGCGGCTACGTACCGACAACCTGACGCTGCGGCTCGGGCGGCTGCTCGACAACGCGATGGAAGAGGTCTACATCTTCGACTCGCAGTCGCTGTACTTCATCGAGGTCAACCGCGGCGCGCGCCGCAACCTCGGCTACGCGCCGGAGCAGCTCGTGCGGATGACGCCGCTGTCGATCGCGCCGACGCTGGACATGGCGACGTTCCACGGCTACCTGAACCGGCTGCGCGGCGGCGACCTGGAGCACCTGGTCTATCGCTCCGAGCACAAGCGCGCCGACGGCACGACCTATCCGGTGGAAGTGCGCCTGAACTTCTCGCGCGACGAGGAGCCGCCGGTGTTCATGGCGGTCGCCTCCGACCTGTCCACGCGCGAGGGCGGCAATAACGTGGTGCCGCTGGCGCGGACGCGAGATCGGCGGTAGGTCGGCGCAAGCAAAGCGGAGCCGCCGCATGCGACCGCCGGTCTGGTCCGACGCGGGACGACTTAACAGCTCCGTCAGCCTCGGGTGGCGCCGTCCCTGGCGCCACACGCCCGCGTCGAACCAGACCGGACGCTCGCTATCAGGCAGCCTCGCCATCGTCCGGTGCGGCTCGCCGGGGGCGTCGGGCGCCAGGGATGGCGCACGTCGAGCTAAACGGAGCTTTTCAGGCGTCCCCCGGCAGGCCGTACCGGCGATCGCTGTCACGTCACGTTCGCCAGCGTCGCGAACTGCGCCGGCGCCAACGTCTCCGCGCGCGCGCCTGGATCGATGCCCGCTGCGCGGATCTGGTCGGCGGTCATCACGCCCTTGAGCGCGTTCGATAGTGTCTTGCGCCGCTGGCCGAAGCCGGCGGTGACGACGCGATCGAAGCGCGCGAGGTCGTGGATCGGGAAGGGCGCCGGTCGCGGCGTGACGCGCACGACCGCGGAGTCGACCTTCGGCGCCGGCGTGAATGCGCCAGAGCCGACGTGGAACAGCTCCTCGCACTCCGCGCGCGCAGCGAGCGTCACCGTCAGGCGGCCGTAGGCTTCGGTGTCCGGCGCGGCGCACATCCGCTCGACCACTTCCTTCTGCAGCATGAAATGCATGTCGCGGATGCGATCCGCGAACTTCAGCAGATGGAACAGCAACGGCGTGGAGATGTTGTAGGGCAGGTTGCCGATCAGGCGCAGCTTGCCGTCCGCGCCCGCGAAACGCGCGTAGTCGACCTTGAGCGCGTCCGCCTGCAAGATCTGCAGGCCCGGATGATCGCCGCAGGCGTCCTTGAGCAGCGGGATCACGTCGCGATCCAGTTCCACCACGAACAGCTTGCCTGCCGCTTCCAGCAGCGGCTTGGTCAACGCGCCCAGGCCCGGGCCGATCTCCACCAAGGTCTCGTCGGCTTGCGGCTTGATCGCGCGCACGATGCGCTCGATCACGTACGGATCGTGCAGGAAATTCTGGCCGAAGCGCTTGCGCGCGCGATGCGGCGCGCTCACTTGCGTGCGTCGACCAGCGTCAATGCCATCGCCAGCGCCGCTTCGAGGCTGCCGACCTCGGCCTTGCCGGTACCGGCGAGATCCAGCGCGGTGCCGTGGTCGACCGAGGTGCGGATGAAGGGGAGGCCGAGCGTGACGTTGACCGCCTCGCCGAAGCCGGCGTACTTGAGCACCGGCAGACCCTGATCGTGATACATCGCCAGCACCGCGTCGGCGTCCTTCAGGTGCCGCGGCGTGAACAGCGTGTCTGCGGGCAACGGGCCCGTCAGCTTGAATCCCTCGAGACGCAGCTTGTCGACGACCGGGCGGATGACGTCGGTTTCCTCGTTGCCCAGGTAGCCCCCTTCGCCGGCATGCGGGTTCAGGCCTGCGACCAGCACGCGCGGCGAGGCGATGCCGAAGCGCGCACGCAGATCCTTCAGCAGAACGCGCAGCACGCGCTCGAGCCCTTCCCGCGTCAGGTGATGGGCCACGTCCCGCAAGGGGAGGTGCGTCGTCGCCAGCGCCACACGCAATGAACCTGCGACCAGCATCATCACCGGCGTCGGCGTGCGGCTGCGCTCGGCGAGGAACTCGGTATGCCCGGAGAAGGCGATGCCGGCATCGTTGATCACGCTCTTCTGCACTGGGCCGGTGACCAGCGCCTGAGCGTGGCCGTCCAGGCACCAATTCATCGCCAGCGACAGCGACTCCAGCACGTAGTGCGCGTTGCGCGAATCCAGCTTGCCGGCCACCGGCGGCGCAGCCACGGCCACGGGCAGCACCGACAGCTCGCCGGCAGCGCGCACGATCGGCGGCATCTCCGGCGACGTCAGCTCCAGCGTCAGCGGCAGCTTCAGCTGACGCGCGCGCGCCTGCAGCATGTCGGGGTCGCAGACGGCGACGAGCTCCGCGCGCGGATGGATCTTTTGCGCCAGCGCCACCACGAGATCGGGGCCGATGCCGGCGGGCTCGCCGGGCGTGATCAGGATGCGCGCGACCGGCGCGCCGTCGACGGACGCGCGCCGCCGGCGCGCGTCAGGACGAGGGCTTGGCGCCGTCCGTTTTTTCGTCGCCGGCTTTTTCGGCACTGCCCGGTTTTTCGATGGTCTTGCCGCCCTTGTCGAGGCGATATTCGACATAGGCTTCCTCGCGCAGCTTGCGCAGCCAGCTTTCGTGCTCTTCGGCCATCTTGCGGTTCTGGATCGCCTGGCGCGCGCGCTGCCGGCGCGACTCGTCGGTGACGTCGCGCGTGCGCCGCTCGAGCACCTTGGCGATGTGCCAGCCGAAGGTCGAGCGGAACGGCGGCGCGACCTCGCCGGGCTTGAGCTGGTCGATCTCTTTCTGGAAGTCCGGCGTGAACGCACCGGACGGCGTCCAGCCCAGGTCGCCGCCCGCGGCCTTGGAGCCGGGGTCGTCGGAATACTTCTTGGCGAGCTCGGTGAAGTCGCCGCCCTTCTTGATCTGCTCGTAGACCTCGCGCGCCTGGACCTTGGTCTGCTCCTCGTCGCGGATGGCGTTGGCCTGCAGCAGGATGTGCTGGGCCCGCGTTTCCGCCAGCTGCGAGCGCGCGCCGGAATTGCGCTTGCCCGCGAGGCGCACGATGTGGAAGCCCGAGGCCGTCTCCAGCAGCGGCGAGAGCTCGCCTTCCTTGAGCTTGGGCAGCTGCTGGGCGAAGAGCTCCGGCATGTCGTCGGCCTTGCGCCAGCCCAGATCGCCGCCTTCCAGGGCCTGCTGGCCGTCGGAGCTGGCGATCGCGGTCTGCGCGAAGTCGGCGCCGTCCTTCAATTTCTTCAGCACTGCTTCGGCTTTCTTGTGCGCCTGGTCGCGGACTTCTGCCGACGCGCCATCGGGGACCTTCACCAGGATGTGCGACAGCCGGTACTCGGCGTCGGGGGCCTTGCCCTCGTTGGCGAGCATCAGATCGATGTCCTCGTCGGTGACCAGCACGCGGCCCTCGACCTCCTTGGAGCGTAGGCGCTGCATCAGCACCTCGTCGCGCACCTGCTCGCGCACCGCCAGGTAATCCTGTCCTTCCTTCTTCAGCTGCTGCGCGAACTCCGCCAGCGTCATCTTGTTCTGGGTGGCGATGTTGCCCATCACCTCGTTGAGCTCGCGGTCGTCGACCTTGATGCCGGCTTCCTGCGCGCGCTGCGTCTGCAGGCGGACCAGGATCAGCCGCTCCATCACCTGCGTGCGCAGGATCTCGTCGCTGGGCGGGGCGATGCCGCGTTCGCGGATCTGCTGGCGGCCGGCTTCCATGGCGCGGTCGAGGTCGGACTGCAGGATCACGCCGTCGTTGACCACCGCGATGATGCGGTCGAGCATCTGGACGGCGGCGGAGGCAGGGCCGGCGACGGCGCAAAGCACGGCCGCGAGCAGCGGAGCGACGAGTTTCATCGGGAAAAGGCTGGGGCGCATCGGGGGCGCTAGCCTACCATGCGAGACCGGCCCTGAGCCCGTCGAAGGCTCAGCGCGCCTCGGGCAGGAAGGTGTCGTAGCTGGAGCCGATCCGGGTGAGCCCCTTGAGCTGCACCTGCAGGTAGACGCCGTTGGTGAACTCGCCGTTGGAGTTGGCGATGAAGCGGCGCATCGACGCCTGCACGGCCCAGCAGCAGGTGTCGTACTCGACGCCCGCGAGCGACTCGAGCGTCTGGCGGTCCCGCACGGAGTAGCGGAAGCGCCCGGCGACCGACAGGCCGCCGAAGAGCGGCAGCCGCACCGCGGTATCCAGCTGCTGCAGCACGCCGCGGCGGAAGCGGTAGGTCAGGTCGTAGCTGGTGCGCGTCGCGCGATAGCGCAGGGCCAGCCCGGTGCGATCGAAGCGGTTGGTGTCGGGCGACCACTGCGTCGCCGCGCCCGCGGACCAGTGCTCGCTGAGGAGAACGTCGGTTGCGGCCACCAGGTCGGTGATGCCGCTGTCGGGTGTCTGCGTGTTCGGCAGCGTCACGCGCGGCGCCTGGAAGCGGTAGATCTGGCCGAGGCTGCCGACGAAGCGCACGCCGCCGGTGCGCGGGTCGAGCACGCGGGTGGTGAATGCGGCCGCCAGGTGGTTGGCGTCGGAGATGCGGTCCTCGCCGGAGAAGCGGTTGCGCGCGAACAGCTGCACGAAGTCGAAGTCCGGCTCGCCGCTGTCGAACACCGGCAGCTGGTCCTGGTTGCGGAACGGCACGAACAGGTAGAGCAGCTGCGGCTCCAGGGTCTGCAGCATGCCGGTCCGGGTCAGGCGCTCGAAGCGCAGGCCGCCTTCGGCGGACACGATCGGCAGCACGCGCTGCGGCCCGGCGGGCTGGCCCGGCGCGCGCCCGCTGGTGATCTGGTAGCGGGTGTACTGCCAGTCGGCCTGGCTGGTGACGTACCAGGCGTTGTGGTCCACCAGGTAGCGCACGAACGGCTGCAGCACCAGGCGCTGGCCCTCCAGCGCGTCGCTCTTGACGAAGTTCGCATACTCGCCGTCGAAACCGGCGCGCAGGTCGTGCCAGCTGTTGCGCGTCAGCGCGTCCACGCGCAGCTGCGGCAGCCGCTTGTAAGGCTCGTCGCTCGGCAGGACGCTGCGGCTCACCGTCTGGAAATCCTCGAGCAGCCCCTGCAGCCTGTACGAGGCCGGCGCCTGGTAGGTCAGCCGCGCGTAACGATCCAGGTAGGAGATCGACGTGGTGTCCAGCCGTCCGCCCAGGTCCTCGAAGTAGCCCGGGTCGCTGACCTCAGCGAACTGCATGTCCAGCCCCAGGTGCGGCGACAGGCGCCCCACGTGGTCGAACTCGAAATAGGTGCGCCGCTGGTCGATGACCTCATCGCGGTTCAGGTACTCGTAGTGCGAGTGGCCGCGGCTCTGACTCAGCAGGTAGCGGAAATCCGCGCCGATCTGCGGGCCGCGCCGCGACATGTAGCGCGGGATGATCTCCGCGTCGTAGTTGGGCGCGAGGTTCAGGTACACCGGCCAGCGCACGTCGAAGCCGGTGTTGTTGGTCTGGGCGATCACGGGGAACAGCAGCCCGCTCTGGCGGCGGTCGTCGATCGGGAACTGGAACCAGGGCGCGTAGAAGATCGGCACGCCGCCGAGCCGCAACGACGCGCCGCGCGCGGTGCCGCGACCCTTCTGCTGGTCCAGGTGGATCCTGCCCGCGCGCAACTCCCAGGCTTCGTGTCCCGGCGCGCAGGTGGTGTAGCGCACGTCTTCGAGATCGGCGACGCCGGTGCGGGTCAGCGTGATCTGACCGGCGCTGCCGTGCGCCGCCCGCTCCGTGAGCAGGAACTCGGTGTCCAGGAAGCTGCCGGTCTCGGCCGCCAGGTTGAACTCGGCGTGGGCGCTGCGGATGACGAAGTAGCGGTTCCTGAAAAGGGACTCTGCGTTGATCGACACGCTGCGCGTCTGGTCGTTGTACTGCAGCGCATGCGCGACGAACTCGGCGTCGCCCTGCGTCAGGCGCACGTCGCCAAAAAGATCCGACAGCCCATCCTGCGCCCAGGTCAGCTGATCGGCGGTGAGCGTCAGGTTCTGGTCGAATCGCGCCGCGGGCAGGCCTTCCGCCAGGGGCGGCTGCGCGCACACGCTGCCTTGCACCGGAGCGTCGGCGGCGTACGTCAGCGGCGCCGCGATCACGGCGAGGGCCGCGAGCAGAAGGTTTTTCGACACGCCCTCTCCCTGGTCAGACGGACAGTATCGGCGGGCGTCGCGGGGGGGCGCAATTCTTTGTATGCTCGCGCCCGATGGCTTCCGCCCCTTCCGAAAACTCCGCCGATCCGCGCGCGGCCAGCGCGTACGTCTGGGCGCTGGCGCAGCTCAAGCTGAGCTCCGCATCCTTCGCGCCCGCGTCGGCCGACGCCAGCTTCCGTCGCTACTTCCGCGTCGAGGAAGGCGGGCAATCGTGGGTCGTCATGGACGCGCCGCCGGACAAGGAGGACTGCACGCGCTTCATCCACATCGACGGTCTGCTGCGCGACGCGGGCCTGCACGCGCCGGTGATCCACGCGCAGAACCTCAAGCGCGGCTTCCTGCTGCTGTCGGACCTCGGCCGGCGCACGTATCTCAACGTGCTCGACGAGAACAACGCCGAGCAGCTGTTCGGCGAGGCGATCGAGGCGCTGGTGCGCTGGCAGCGGGCGACGCGCGTCAACGAGCTGCCGGCGTACGACGACGCCCTCCTGCGCCGCGAGCTCAAGCTGTTCCCGGACTGGTACGTCGCGCGTCATCTCAAGCGTGAGTTCACGCCTGCGCAGGCGGCGACCTGGCAGTCGATGGAAGACCTGCTGGTCGGCAGCGCGCTGGCGCAGTCGCGTGTCTACGTGCATCGCGACTACATGCCGCGCAACCTGATGCTGTCTACGCCCAATCCGGGCATCCTGGATTTCCAGGACGCGGTGATGGGCCCGGTGAGCTACGACGCGGTCTGCCTGTTCAAGGACGCGTTCCTGTCGTGGCCGGCCGAGCGGGTGCGCGGCTGGTCGCGCAAGTACTGGGACGCCGCGCGCGCCGCGCACCTGCCGGTGCCGAACGACTATCACCACTTCTTGCGCGACTTCGACCTGATGGGCGCGCAGCGCCACCTCAAGGTGCTCGGCATCTTCGCGCGCATCAACTACCGCGATCACAAGCCGCACTACCTCGCCGACACGCCGCGCTTCATCCGCTACGTGCGCGAGGTCGCCGCGCGCTATCGCGAGCTTCAGCCGCTGCTGGGTCTCTTCGACGAGCTGGGCCTGCAGTGAAAGCGATGATCCTGGCGGCCGGCAGGGGCGCCCGCATGAAGAAGCTGACCGACACGCTGCCCAAGCCGCTGATCCGCGTGCACGGCAAGCCGATGATCGAGTACCACCTCGAGCAGCTGGCAGGTGCGGGGATCCGGGACGTGGTGATCAACCTGGGCTGGTTGGGCGAGAAGATAGAGGCCGCGCTCGGTGACGGCGCGCGCTTCGGCCTGAAGATCCACTATTCGCGCGAGGGCTGGCCGGCACTGGAGTCCGGCGGCGGCCTGCTGCACGCGCTGCCGCTGCTCGGCGCTGCGCCGTTTGTCGTCGTCAACGGCGACGTCTACACCGACTATCCCCTGGCGCGCCTGGTCGAGCGCGCGCGGCAGCTGCCGGACGGCACGCTGGCGCACCTGGTGCTCACCGCCAATCCGCCGCAGAACCCGCGCGGCGACTTCGTGCTCGAAGGCGGCAAGGTGGGCAACGCCGAGGCGGGACGCCTCACTTTCACCGGCCTGTCGGTGCATCGGCCGGAGCTGCTTGCCGGCAGCACGCCGGGACACTTCCCGATCCTGCCGCTGTGGCGCGAGGCCGCGGCGCGCGGGCAGATCTCCGGAGAGCTGTTCTCCGGCCGCTGGTCCGATGTCGGCACGCCGGAACGCCTGGCGGAGCTGGAGGAGCAACTGGAGTCGCGCCATGGTGAAAGTGCACAAGGCCGCTGACGGCAAGATCAAGCACGTCGTGGAGTTCTCCGCCAGCAGCATCGTCGCCGACGAGCCGCCACCCGTGGGTGATGAAGAGGGCCCCAGTCCGCACGACCTGCTCGACGCTTCGCTCGCTGTCTGCACCGCGATGACGGTGACGCTGGTCGCCCAGCGCAAGCAATGGCCGCTGCAGGACGTGCGCGTCGAGCTCACGCACGACGCCGACGACACCACTTACCGGATGACGCGGAAGATCGAGCTGGTCGGGAATCTCACCGACGAGCAGAAGCAGTATCTGCTGGGCATCGCCAACAAGTGCCCGATTCACAAGGCGCTGCACAAGAAGTTCGAGATCAGCACGAGCCTGACCGGATGAGGCAAGCGTTCCAGCGCAGGTAGAATGCGCGGCCCACGCCAGCGTGCAGGTCAACAATGTCGTTCTTCTCGCGCTTGTTCCGCAAAGCGCCATCACCTTCGCCAGTCCCGGCTGCAGCGCCGGCCAAGAAGGCCGACACTCTTGCCGCACCGAGCGCCGCTGATCGTGCGCAGGCCGCTGCTGCGGAGGAGAGCGCTTTGCAGTCGGCCATCGATGCCCGCGACGTCCAGGCAGTGGCTCGGCTTGTCCTTGCCGGGACGTCGACCAAGGTTCGCCAGGCGGCGGCGCACGCGATCGAAGACCTGGAAACGCTGCGGCAGCTCATCCGCGACGTCCGTGGGGGCAACGACAAAGCCGTCTACAAGATCCTGACGTCCAAGCGCGACGTCCTGCTCGAGCAGGGCCGCAAGAGCGAGCAGCTGCGCTTCGAGATCGATGCGGCGTCGGCAGCGCTCGAGCGCCACAGCCAGCGCGCGTACGACGCGACGTTCAGCCCGAGACTGGATCAGCTCGAGCGCCGCTGGAACGCGGTGGCTGCGCAGGCGGATGCAGAGCTGCGCGAAAGAGTTCAGCAGTGGATCGATCGCGCACGCGAGATCGTTGCCGAGCAATTGCGCCAGGTGGCCGCGCAGGCATCACGCGAGGAGGCTGCCGCCAACGCGGCCGCGGAGGCACGGCGCGTGCGCGAAGAGCAGGCGCAGGCATCCGCGGCGGTGTCAGCGGAGCAGGAACGCGCCCTCGAGGAGGAGAAGCGTGCGCTGGCCGAAAAGCAGCAAGCTGAACAGCAGGCCGAGCAGCAGGCTCTGCGCCAGATCGGCGAATTGATCCGCAAGGCGCAGGCCGCGCTGAGCGACGGCAGCACATCCCGCGCGGCCGGCGTGCGGCGGACCATCGAGGAGAAGCTGGCGGGCGCTCCGCCGCTGCCGGAAAAGCTGACCGGTCAGCTGCAGCAGCTCGACAAGCAGCTCGACGAGCTGAAGGACTGGAAGAGTTTCTCGGTGACCCCGAAGCGCGCAGAGCTGATCGAGGCGATGGAGGTGCTCATCGGCGCGCCGTTCGATCCGCCGACGCTCGCCGAGAAGATCAAGGCCGTTCAGGAAGAGTGGCGCACCATCAGCAAGGGCGCCGGCGAGAACGTCGAGGCCGACTTGCGGCGCTTCCAGGACGCATCCCGCAAGGCGTATCAGCCGTGCAAGGAATATTTCGCTGCCCAGGCCCTCATCCGCGAGGAGAATCTGCGGCGTCGCGAGGCGTTGCTCGCCAGGCTGACGGCGTTTGAGGCGGGACACAATTGGGAGCAGCCCGACTGGCAGGCCCTCGTCAGGATCCTGCGCGAGACGAAACAGGAGTGGCGCGGCTGCTCGCCGGTGGACCGCGAGGCCGGCAAGGAGCAGCAGGAGAGATTCAAAGCCCTCAGCGCGAGCCTGCAGGGCCGGCTGGATGCCGAGCACGCCAGCAATGTGAAGCAGAAGGAGTCGCTGATCGAGCGTGCCGCGCAGCTGCTCGCGAGCGACGATAGTCGCAAGGCGATCGACGGCGCCAAGGAGCTGCAGCAGAAGTGGCGGGCCGTCGGCCCCGTGCCGCGGGAGATGGACCAGCGTCTCTGGGGTGCCTTCCGCCAGCACTGCGATGCGGTGTTCCAGAAGCGCGAGCAGGAGTCTGCCGCCTACGCGGCCGGGCTGGAGAACAACAAGACGCAGGCGATCGCCTTGTGCGAGCAGCTCGAGCAGATCGCCACGCTCGAAGGACCTGAGCTGTTGACGCGCGCCAGGGCGCGGGTCGAATTGCGAAGCGCTTTCGACGCGCTGGAGCTTCCGCGCGCGGACACGCGGGAGCTTCGCAACAGATTCGAGCGCGGTCTGGAGCGCTGCGAAAAATCGATTGCGCGCCAGGGTGCGCGCGACGCCGAGCGGGCCTGGAGCGATCTGTTCGAAGCGGCCAACCAGGTGCGCGCCTACAGGCTTGCCCTCGCCAGAGGTGCGGACGCGGATCAGGTCGACACCTCGAAGACGGCGGCCGAAGCCCGCATTGCCTCCATCGAGCGATGGCCCAAAGGTGGGCTCGACGCGCTGAAGCGGGCGCTCGCTGGTGAGCGCTCCGCTGATCTCGCGGCGAACGAGGCCGCTCTGCGGATGCTCTGCGTCCGCGCCGAAGTGCTGACCGACACGGCGACGCCACCCGAGGATCAGGCGCTGCGTCGCGAATACCAGCTGCAGCGCCTGGTGCAGAACATGGGTCAGGGCTCCAGGGCGGACGAAACGAACCTGGACACTTTGGCGATCGAGTGGATCGGCGTCGGCCCGGTAGACGATGCGGCCTACCAGGCGCTACTGGAGAGATTCCGGCGCTGTCGCGCCGCGAAGGTTTAGAACAGCCGCACCATCGCGCTGATGAAGGCGATCACCCAAAGCACGAGCGCGGAAGCGAGCCCGCCCGCCAGCACGATCCAGCCCAGCGGGTTCATGAGCAGGATCGTGGCGCTGATCGGCAGCCAGACGTTGTCCGCTGCATCCATGACGTTCCAGACGTCGCGCAACCCACGGCCCAGCTTGCGCAGCGCGGTGGCCGCGGCCGGACGCTGTCGGATCTCCTTGATCGTGTCGACCGCGCCGTAGAGGCGCTGCGGCAGCTCGCCAAGCGCGTACAGCAGCCACCAGAGCCAGGCGTAAAGCAGCCCCGGCAGGCAGAGCAGCAATGCGCTGGTGATGACCCACCCGGAGGTCAGGTGCAGCCAGCTCTGCAGGGCGAAGGCGAGCCAGCCGCCGGACACCAGCGACGCCACGCCGACGAAGCGAGCGATCGGCTTGAGTCCGCGCGCGAGCGCCGCGACCTGGTCCAGGCCAGGCGTGCGCGCAGGCTTGGCCAGGGTCATCCGAGGGCGTGCTTCGCCTGCTGATCCGCGTGATAGCTGGAGCGCACCATCGGCGCGCTGGCGACGTGCGAGAACCCCATCTCCTCGCCGAGCACGCGCAGGCGCTCGAACTCGGCCGGCTCCACGTAACGTGCGACCGGCAGATGGTGCTTCGACGGCTGCAGGTATTGCCCGAGCGTCAGCATGTCGACGCGATGCGCGCGCAGGTCGCGCATCACCTGCTCGATCTCGGAGATCTCCTCGCCAAGGCCGAGCATCAGGCCCGATTTCGTCGGCACCTGCGGATGCAGGCCCTTGAAGCGCTCGAGCAGATCCAGCGACCAGTCGTAGTCGGAGCCGGGGCGCGCCTGCTTGTAGAGCCGCGGCACGGTTTCCAGGTTGTGATTGAACACGTCGGGCGGCGTGTCGCGGAAAATGGTCAGCGCCGGGTCCATGCGGCCGCGGAAATCCGGCACCAGCACTTCGATGGTGAGCTCGGGCGACAGCGCGCGCGACTCGCGGATGCACGAAGCGAAGTGCGCGGCGCCGCCGTCGGGCAGGTCGTCGCGGTCGACGCTGGTGATGACGACGTAGCGCAGCTGCATGTCGCGGATGGTGCGCGCGAGGTTTTGCGGCTCGTCGGTGTCCAGCGGGTTGGGGCGGCCGTGGGCAACGTCGCAGAACGGGCAGCGCCGCGTGCAGATGTCGCCCATGATCATGAAGGTCGCCGTGCCCTTGCCGAAGCACTCGCCGAGGTTCGGGCAGGCCGCTTCTTCGCACACCGTGTGCAGCTTGTTGGCGCGCAGCGCGGCCTTGATGCGCGCGACTTCCGGCGTCGCCTGCGACTTGGCGCGGATCCACGCGGGCTTGCGCAGAGGGGTGAGCGTCGGCTCGATCTTGATGGGGATGCGCGCCATCTTTTCGGCGCCGCGCAGCTTCTCGCCCTGGATGACCGGGGAAAGCTTGGGCTTGGTGAGCGATTCGGGCGAGGAACTCATCGCACTAGTGTACCCAAGAACCGACAGCGCCCCGGAACTCATCGCACGCGGGCGGAGTCGTAAAACCGGAGCTGTCGCAAGAGGCGGTGGCTTCTCCCCCGACCCCCAAAAGGACACGACCATGAAAAAGCATTTCATTTCAGCGCTCGTTGCGGTCACTGCGGCCACCAGCCTGGTAGCGTTCGCAGCAGACCCGGCCACGAACAATCAGGCCCAGACCCAGCCGGCCGCAACGGCCACGGCCACGACCTCCGAGTCGACCGCCAGCGCGCCTGCCGATACGGCGACGCCCGAGGTTGCGGCGGTAGAGACCTCTGAGACGACCACCGCATCGGATACCAGCACCCAGAGCCAGGACTTCGAGCAGTCCCAGCGCAAGTAACCCTGCAGTTCCCTCCGGCTCGGCGCGCGTCTAGCGCGCCGCGGCCGGAGCGGCAGCGGCGCCCGCCTGCACGATCGTCGGCAGGCCGTCGGATTGCCGTATCGCGGTAGCGACCTTGTTCCAGTCGATGCCTGGCGCCTCCCACGCTTTGAGCTTTTGCAGCGTGGGCGTCACGTCCCTGGGTCCGCGTACGTGCGGGTTTTCCGAAAGTATCGCGTGCGCCTCGACGTGCCAGCGGCCATTGTGACGGCCGATCTTGTACGGCTCGTCGATGAAGGCCACGGCAGTGCCCACTGCGACCTGGTCGAACAGCGTTTTGATGTCTTGCGGATAAAGCCGGATGCAGCCGTGGGTCACCGGCATGCCGATGCCGCCCAACGGCATGTTCGTGCCGTGGATCAGCACGTCGGGCCATCCCAGCCGCAGCGCGAAAGCGCCCAGTGGATTGTCGGGGCCGGGCGGCACCACTTCCGGCAGCGGATCGCCCTTCGCCGCATGCTCGATGCGGATGCTTTCCGGGGGATGCCAGACCGGATCGCGCACTTTGGCCTGCACTTGCGTCGTGCCCAAGGGCGTTTTCCAGTCGACGCGGCCGACGGCGACGGGATACACGAATACGTTGGCGCCGTCGTCCGGGAAATAGTAGAGCCGCATCTCCGGCACGTTGACGACGATGCCGTTGCGCGGCGCGCGCGGCAGCAGCATCGAAGTCGGCAGCTCCACGCGCTGGCCCGGCACCAATCTCCACGCATCGAGCCGCGGGTTGGCGTGCACCAGCTGGCGGAAGCCGACGCCATGCTTGTTGGCCAGCGTCGCCATCGTGTCGCCGGCCTTCGCCATGACGACGGTCGTGCCGCCGACGAGATCCTCGCCGGCCGGCGGCATCGGATAGCCGGCGGCGCCCGCACTGGCCGATACCGCCAGCAGGCAGCACCCGCACAGACGACGCAGACGGCGGCTCGGTTCGGTCATGGATGTGTTTTTGACTGGCGCCGGGGCTGAAGGGTTCTGGAGGGCAGCCCTCGTCATCGCCAAGCATCCGCGGCTCTTGCTATAGGAGAGAGCCATGAAGCTTTATGCGTTCCCGCCGTCGCCCCGCGCCCGCAAGGTCATGGACCTCGCCGCGCACCTGGACCGAGCCGAAGCGGTAGCTACGCGTCCCAGACCGGATTGCGCTGCGCCTGGCTCCAGACCTGCAGATGCAGTTGCGACAGGGACGCCGGATCGGCCATCAGCGAGTTGCGCTCGGCGTTCGACAGGGCGGCGGGCCCGCCGGTCAGCGCGCGATCGATGAGCTCGCGCTGACTCTCCTCGGACGCCGCAGGTCGCCGGCTGCGCCGATGCGCGTACGCGGTGACCAGCGCGTTGGCCACGGGATCCACGACGGCACGGCGGAAACCTTCCTGCGTCGGCGCGCGCGCCGAGCGACGCACCACCGCGCGCGTGCGGCGCAGCTCGCGCGGAGGGAACGCTTCCTCGGGGATCAGGAAATAGCGCTTGCGCTTGAACCAGCGTCCCGCGCGCAGGCGGCTCGACCACACCGACAATGGAATCGACAGGATCAGCGCGCCTGCCACGGGCAGGAGCCACCACAGGAACTTCGGATTGAGCTCGTAGACGCCGGCGGACCACAGCACACCCAGCAGCGTCCCGGGGCCGTGACGGATGACCGCCTCGCCCCACGAGGTCTCGGCGTCGCCGCGCGGCGGTGACTTCCAGGTCATCGCCAGCCCCAGCATCGACGTCACCACGAACTGCGTGTGGAACAGCATGCGGATCGGCGCGAGCGCAGCGGAGAACAGCGCTTCGAACCAGACGCTCGCGGTGACCCGCAGCCACCCGCCATACAGGCGCAGCTGCGCGGGCTTGAGCACCAGCAGCAGGCCGGCGAGGATTTTGGGCAGGAACAGCAGCAGCATCGTGCCGGCGAACAGGCGCATGGCCCATTCGGGATGCCACTCCGGCCAGATCGGGAAGAGCTGGTAGGGCTCCACGAAATATTTCGGCTCGGACTCGGTCTGGATGTAGAGCAGCGCGGTGGACAGCGACAGGAACGCGAACCACAGCGGCGCCGACAAGTACGCCATGACGCCGGTCATGAACACCGCGCGATGCGCGGGATGCAGGCCCTGCGAGAAGAACAGCTGGAAGTTCTGCAGGTTCCCCTGGCACCAGCGCCGATCGCGCTTGAGCTCGTCCAGGAGCGTCGGCGGCATCTCCTCGTAGCTGCCCGGAAGGTCGTAGGCGATCCACACGCTCCAGCCGGCGCGGCGCATCAGCGCGGCCTCGACGAAGTCGTGCGACAGGATCTCGCCGGCGAGCGGACCGCGCCCCGGCAGTCGTCCAAGCGCGCAGTGCTGCATGAATGGCGCCACACGCAGGATGGCGTTGTGGCCCCAGTAGTGCGACTCGCCCAGCTGCCAGAAATGCAGGCCCGCGGTGAACAATGGGCCATACACACGAGTCGCGAATTGTTGAATCCGCGCGTAGAGCGTCTCGCGGCCGCTGGCGCGCGGCGCGGTCTGGATGATGCCCGCGCCGGAGTTGGCTTCCATCAATTGCACCAGACGCACGAGGCACGCGCCCGACATGACGCTGTCGGCGTCGAGGATCACCATGTAGCGATAGCGGCTGCCCCAGCGACGGCACCAGTCGGCAATGTTCCCGGACTTGCGCTTGATGCGATTGGTGCGACGCCGGTAGAAGATGCGGCCGAAGCCGTCCAGCTGCCGGCACAGCGCCAGCCAGCCTTCGAGCTCGGCGACGCGCACGTCGGCGTCGGTGGAGTCGGACAGGATGAACAGGTCGAACTGCTTGAGATACGCGCTGCGCGAGATCGAATCGTAGGTGGCGCGGATGCCGGCGTAGACGCGGGTGACGTCCTCGTTGCAGATCGGGATGAGGATCGCGGTGCGAGCCTCGGCCGGGAGCGGCGCGTCCATCGGCGCCGTGGCGTTGATCGAGTATTTGTCCTTGCCGCGCAGCAGCACCCAGAAGCCCATCAGCGCGGTCCAGAAGCCGGAGCCGACCCAGGTGAAGAGGATCGCGTAGACCACGAGCAGCGCGATCTCGACGACGTGCGAGCCGTGATACGGCAGGATCGCGGTCATCAGGTAGCTGGCGCCGACCGTCTGGCCTATGACCAGCGACACCAGTACCGCGCGACGGAAGCGCGCGGCCCCGCGCCAGTAGGCCTTGAACGCGGGCTTTGCCACCGGCCGGTCCTTGGGCAATAGCCGCGGGCCCGTGCGGCGGAATTTCCCGGCCAGCCAGCGATAGAAGCGCTTGAGCGGGTTGTTGGCCCACGGCATGGGCCGCATCGACGCGCGCGCCAGCGGCGGCGTCGTCATGAGGCGCGGATGATCGAGGCGATCCTGCACGAAGGCCTCGCTCGCGCGCGCGTGACCGCGCGAGCGGTCCGAGATCAGCCAGGTGAGGCGCGTGCGCAGCGAGGCCAGCGCCGGCTCCTCTTCCTCGGGGCCCGTGCTCCAGCTGCGATGCAGCTTCTCGAAAGCCTGCGGCCCGGCCGCCGCTGCCTCGCCGATCAGACGCTGCCGCTCGTCCGCAGAGAGCGGCGTGCTGTCGAGGTAACGCGACAGCAGGGTGAGATCCACGGCGGAGTCGTTCACGCGGGCGATTGTAGCGGCCGCCCGGATAGGTCCGCCGGGCCGCTCCGCGCGTCCATGCGCTCTCGCGGCACTAGCACAGCCATGTGCGGCGGGGACGACTTAAAAGCTCCGTTAGCCTCGGGTGGCGCCGTCCCTGGCGCCACACGCCCCCGGCGGACCTATCCGGGCGGCGCACGCGTCCACGTCAATCCGGCGGGAGGATGTAGCTCCAGGTCTCGCTTACCGGACCCTTGCCGTCACGCAGCGTCGCCCGCATCTCCACCGGCTTTTCGTTGTCCAGCCGCTTGAAGCGGATCGACAGCCGCCAGCCGCCGGTGACGTCGTTCTTGAACAGCTGCTTCTCGACCAGCTCGCCGTTGTCGCCCACCCACAGGCCGGTGAGCAGCTTGCTGTCGGCGGGCAGCTTGCGCAGCGCCTCGCCTTCGAAGTCCACCATCAGGCGCAGCGTGCCGTCGGGCGCCTTGAAGTAGCCGTGGCCGCGTCGCGTCTGCGCCACGTAGCCGAGCGGCGCCGACGGCTGCGCGTCCTTCTGCCAGAACATCGTGTACTGGAAGTCCATCGGCTCCAGCGGCTCAGCCTGCTTGTCCGGCAGCCAGTAGGCGACGATGTTGTCGTTGGTCTCGTCGGGGCTCGGGATCTGCACAAGCTCCACGCGCCCGTCGCCCCAGTTGCCCTTGGGTACGATCCAGGTGCTGGGCCGCATCTCGTAGCGCGCTTCCAGGTCCTCGTAGTGCTTGAAGTCGCGGTCGCGCTGCAGCAGGCCGAAGCCGCGCGGATTGTGGAACGCGAACGAGGTCACGAGCAGGCGGCGCGGGTTGACCAAGGGACGCCAGATCCACTCGCCGTTCGCCGCGCTCATCAGCAGGCCGTCGGAATCGTGCACTTCGGGCCGGTAGTCGTCGGGCCGGACCGGCGAGTTGTCGCCGAAGAAGAACATCGTCGTCAGCGGCGCGACGCCGAGCTTGGCGACATGCTCGCGCAGGAACAGCTTCGCCTGCACGTCCATCTGCGTGTCCTTGCCGGGCTTGAGCACGAACCGGTAGGCGCCGGTCGTGCGGCGCGAATCCAGCAGCGCGTAGATCACCAGCTCCTTGGATTTGGCGGTGGGCTGCTCGATCCAGAACTCAGTGAAGTAGGGGAACTCCTCGCCGGTGATCTCCGCGGTGTCCACCGCCAGCCCGCGCGCGGAGAGGCCGTAGCGCTGATCCTTGCCCAGCGCGCGGAAGTAGCTGGCGCCCTGGAACACCAGCACCTCGTCCTTGTACTTGTTGGTCAGCAGCGGGAAGTGCACGCGAAAGCCGGCGTAGCCGATGTTCTGGAACTGGCTGGTGTCCAGGTTGGGATTCAGGCGGCCGTAATCGAAGTTGGCGAAATTGAACGGCAGCGGACGCGCCTGGCCGTTGACCAGCAGATTGATCTTCACGCTCTGGTTGAAGTACAGCCCCGGATGGAAGAACTGCAGCTCGAACGGCAGCTTCATGTTCCGCCAGATCGACTTGTCCGGCTTGAAGCGGATGTCGCGGTACTGGTCGTACGACAGGTCGAGCAGTGAGCGCGGCAGGTTGGCGTCGTTGCGCTCGTACTTGTCGCCGGCGAGCGCGCGTGCTTTTTGGGCGACGTCGTTGAGGTTGAAGCCGAAGCTGATCGCGGGCAGCAGCAGGAGCGCTGCGGCAAGGCCGAGAACGGTACCGGATCGTCGGATGGGCGTCATTCGGGCGTGCGCTTATTGGTCGGCGGGCATTCTACGCGAGACCCTCTCGGGGCCCGCGAAGTTCACTGCCCCGGCGTCGCGGACGGTCCCGGCTTGATGCGCAGCACGCGATAGGGCGCGTGCTCGCGGATGTACGCCGGGGTCTTGCCCAGCACGTCCTGCAACGACGAGCAGGTCACGTAGAGCCAGCCGTCGGGGCCGAACGAGAAGCCGTCGGGCCAGCGCAGCAGGCGCTCGCTTTTCACCAGGGTGTAGAGCCGGTGGTCGGAGCGCAGGATGACGATGGCCGAATGCTCCAGGTCGGAGAGATAAACGTTGTTGCGCTCGTCGGTGGTCATGCCGTCCGACATGGTCTTGCTCTGCGCCAGCGTCAGCACCCGCTCCTCGAGCTGCGCGCGGCTGAGCTTGTCGTTCAGCAGCGCCGACACCGGGATCGTGTAGAGCTTGCGGCTGGTGATGGCGGCGTAGGCCAGCCAGTTGCCATCGCGGGAGAGCGCGATCGAGTCCACGCCCGGCCGCACGCTGACCAGCCCGAACAGCTCCATCTTGCGGCCCTGGACCACCGGCACGTAGAACTCGGCGCGCACCGAATCGTGTCCTTCCAGCAGGCGCCGCGCGCGCCGCTGCTTGACGTCATAGACGATGAGCGCCGGCGTCTTGGCGAAGAAGCTCGAATCGGCGATGAAGAGATGCTCGCCGTCCGGCGCGACCTGGAAATCGTTCAGGTGCGAGCCGAGGCCCGCGATCTCGCGAGGGAAGGTGAATTCGTGCACGAGCTCGCGCGACTTCAGGTCGAACGCGAGCAGCCGTCCCGGGTGCCAGCCGTGGTGGCCGTTATCGAGCGCCCACAGCCGGTTCTGCCGATCGATGCGGATCGACAGCACGTTCTCGAACGCGCGCGGATCGCGCTCGCGGTGCTGGAAGTCCTCGCTCGGGAACGGCTGCATCTGGCCGTCCACCAGCTCGACGACTTTCAGCTCGGGGTGCGCCTCGGGATGCAGCGTGATGAAGACGCGGCCATCGGCGGCGACGGCGATGTTTCCGGGAGGCGTCGGCAGCTCGGCGACGACCTGCAGGTCCGATTCGGGCCTGCCGCCCTGGCCGCTGCGATCCGGAAAATCCGTGTGTCCGCCGCCGTAGCGGACCTTCAAGCCCACTGCCAGGATCGCGGCGAGCAGCAGCGCGACGCCGAGAAGGCGGCCGAGCAGGCGCGCGAGCGCGCCGATCATCCCGCAGCGCCCGGATCGGCGGCTGCTTCGGTTGCGGGCTGCGGCGCGATCACCGCTCGCGCCGTGAAGTCCGCGAACAGCGGACGCATGCGGTTCACCAGCAGGCAGAACAGGTCCGCCGTGCGCTCGGCGTCGTAGATCGCCGAATGCGCTTCGGTCTGGTCGTGCGTGAGGCCCGCCGCCTCGAGGGCGCGCGCCAGCACGGTCTGGCCGAGCGTGGCGCCGGCGAGCGTGGCGGTGTCGAACACGGAAAAAGGATGGAACGGGCTTCGCTTGATGCTGGTGCGCGCGATGGCGGCGTTGAGGAACCCGAGGTCGAAGTGCGCGTTGTGGCCGACCAGGATCGCCCGCGAGCAGCCGTTCTCCGACACCGCCTGGCGGATGGGCTGGAAGATCTTGGCCAGCGCGTCCTTCTCCGGCAGCGCCAGGCGCAGCGGGCTGTCGACGCGGATGCCGGTGACTTCCATCGACGCCGGATCCAGGCGCCCGCCTTCGAACGGCTCCACGTGCGTGAACACGGTCTGCTTGCGGACGAGGTCGCCCTTCTCGTCGACGCCGAGGATCACGGCCGCGACCTCCAGCAGCGCGTCGGTCGCGGAATTGAAGCCGCCGGTCTCGACGTCCACGACCACGGGCAGGAACCCGCGAAAGCGGTGGCCGACTTTGAGGACAGGGGCAGGGGATTCGCTCACGGAGTGCGGCGATTATAATCGCGCGCCCTACGCCTACGCGGTGCAACGCCGATGCCGAAGATCCGAAAAGTCGCTCTTGCCTACTCCGGCGGGCTGGACACCTCCGTCATCCTGAAGTGGCTGCAGGACACCTACGGCTGCGAAGTCGTGACCTTCACTGCCGACATTGGCCAGGGAGAGGAGCTCGACGCGGTCCGCCCGAAGGCCAAGCAGTTCGGGGTCAAGGAGATCTTCATCGACAACCTGTGCGAGGAATTCGTGCGGGACTTCGTCTTCCCGATGTTCCGCGCCAACGCCATTTACGAAGGCGAATACCTGCTCGGCACCTCGATCGCGCGGCCGCTGATCGCCAAGCGCCTGGTGGAGATCGCGCGCAAGACCGGCTGCGATGCCATCGCCCACGGCGCCACCGGCAAGGGCAACGACCAGGTGCGCTTCGAGCTCGGCGCCTACGCGCTGTGGCCGGAGGCGAAGATCATCGCGCCCTGGCGCGAGTGGGACCTGAACTCCCGCGAGAAGCTCCTGGCCTACGCCGAGCAGCACGGCATCCCCATCGCCAAGAAGAAAGGCGGCGGCTCGCCGTACTCGATGGATGCCAACGCGCTGCACATCTCCTACGAAGGCGGCGGCCTGGAGGATCCCTGGTGGACGCCGGACGATTCGATCTGGCTGCGCACGGTCAATCCCGAGGACGCGCCGGACGAGGCCGAGCTGGTCACGATCAAGTTCGAGAAGGGCGATCCGGTCGCAGTCAACGGCAAGAAGCTGTCGCCGTACAAGGTACTTGCCAAGCTCAACGAGCTGGGCGGCAGGCACGGCATCGGCCGCCTGGACATCGTCGAGAACCGCTACGTCGGCATGAAGTCGCGCGGCTGCTACGAGACGCCGGGCGGCACCATTCTGCTCAAGGCGCATCGCGCGATCGAGTCGCTGTGCCTGGACCGCGAGCAGGCGCACCTGAAGGACGAGCTGATGCCGCGCTATGCGAGCCTCGTCTACAACGGCTACTGGTGGAGCCCCGAGCGCCGGATGCTGCAGACGCTGATCGACGAGTCGCAGCAGCGCGTGAACGGCGAAGTGCGCCTGAAGCTCTACAAAGGCGCGGTCTACAACGCCGGCCGCCGCTCGCCCGATTCGCTGTTCGATCCGCGCGTCGCCACGTTCGAGGACGACAAGGGCGCCTACAACCAGAAGGACGCGGAAGGGTTCATCCGCCTCAACGGGCTGAGGCTGCGCATTGGTGCTAAGAGAGACCAGAGATAGTCCGATACGAGAGTGTTCCTTCGAGCCGATCCGTTTGCGCAGCCATGCACTCGCTCCCGCACCCATTTGAGCCCAGAAGGCGGGCTCAAAGCACCGTGTCGCGAGCGCGCTGCTCCCGCGCCAAGCGCGATCAGCGATAGGGGATAATCGCGCATGGATGACGCCCCGCCAGTCAGCCGCTGGATCAAGGCCAACGGGCTGGAGTTTGCGTACCTGGAGCAGGGCACGGGACCGCTGGTGCTGTGCCTGCACGGATTCCCCGACACGGCCAACAGCTTCCGCGACCTGCTGGGTCGCCTTGCCGCGAAAGGATTTCGCGCCGTGGCGCCGTTCATGCGCGGCTACGCGCCGACGTCGATCCCCACCGACGGCGACTATCGCATCGGCACGCTGGCGCGCGATGCGATCGCGCTGGTGGATCACTTCGGCGCCAAGGAGGCGGTGATCGTCGGCCACGACTGGGGCGCCGCGGTCGCGTATGCGGCCGCCATCCTGCGACCCGACCGCATCAAGCGCATCGTCGCCGCGGGCGTGCCGCACCTGCGACGATTCCTGCTGCGGCCCACGGCCAAGCAGCTGTACCGATCGCGTTACATGGCAAAATTTCAGATTCCCGGCTGGGGCGAGCGCAAGCTCGCGGGCGATGGCCTCTGGCTGCACAACCTGGTCCGCGAATGGTCGCCCGGCTGGGCCTTCAGCGACGACGACCTGGCGCCGGTCATGGCCAACTTCAACGATCCGGCGCGCATCAAGGCCGCGCTCAGCTACTACCGCGCGCTGCCGCGCAGCCTGGCGCAGGCGGAAGCCTGGCAGATCCTGACCGCGCCGGTGCCGGTGCCGGCCTGCGTGATCTTCGGCACCGACGACGGCTGCATCGGACGCGAGATGTTCAGCGGCCAGGAGCACCTGTTCGCCTCGGACCTGCTGCTCTCGGAGATCAGCGACGCCGGGCACTTCATGCACCTGGAGCAGCCGCAGGTGTTCGCCGAACGAGTCATTCAATTCCTGGGACGACGCTGATGAAACTTCTCACTACTCTTGTATTGCTTGCAGCCACCGCCTTCGCGCCGCTCGCAAGCGCCGACGACGAAGACGAGGTACCCGCATCGTCGTGGTCCAAGGTGCTCAGCGATTTCCAGGAAGGCTATTTCGCGATGAATCCCGCCTTCGCCGTCGGCCAGGGCCGCCACGAGTTCGACGGCAAGTTGCCGGACTGGAGCGCTGCCGGGCTCGCGGACGAAAAGAAGTGGCTGCTTCAGCAGGCCAAGCGGGCCAACCGCTTCCGCGCCGCCAAGCTCACTGCCGACCAGGAATTCGAGCGCGAGTACATGCTCGCGCAGATCGACCACGACCTCTTCTGGCTCGAGGACGCGCGCGCGCCGTTCACCAATCCGGCGGTGTATCTCGATGACCTGGAGCCCAGTGTCTACCTGTCGCGGCCGTACGCGCCGGCGGACGTGCGCCTCAAGGCCTATGTCGCGTACTTGAAGGCGATCCCGGCCGCGACCGCGCAGATCCGCGCCAATCTGAAGGTGCCGATGGCCAGGACCCTGCAGGAGCGGGGCGTTGCCGCGTTCGCCGGATATGCGGAGTTCTATCGGGGTGATGCGCTGAAGGCGTTCACCGAAGTGAAGGACGAGAGGCTGCAGAGCGAGTTGCGCGCCGCCACCGAGCCCGCCGCGCGCGCCATGCAGGAGCTGGCGGGGTGGCTCAAGAGCGCCAAGACCAATGAGGATTACGCGCTGGGTGCCAAGAAATTTGCCGCGATGCTCTGGCGCACCGAGCGCGTGAAGACGCCGCTCGACGAGCTCGAGCGCGTCGGCAAGGCCGATCTCGCGCGCAACCAGGCAGCGCTGAAGGAAGCCTGCGCGCAGTACCTGCCGGGCGGCAGCCCGCAGGCTTGCATCGACAAGGCTGCGGCCAACAAGCCCGTCGGCGGGCCGGTGGAGGGCGCGCGTGCCCAGCTCTCCGAGCTGCGCCAGTTCATCCTCGATCAGAAGCTGCTGACCATTCCGGGCACCGAGGTGGCGCTGGTCGACGAGGCGCCGCCGTACAAGCGCGCGAACTTCGCCTACATCAACATCCCGGGGCCCTTCGACAAGGGCATGCCGTCGACGTACTACATCTCGCCGCCGGATCCGACCTGGTCCAAGGCCGAGCAGGACGCCTACGTGCCAGGCAAGGCCGACCTGCTGTTCACGTCCGTGCACGAGGTGTGGCCCGGACACTTCCTGCAATTCCTGCACGCCAACCGCTCGCCGTTCCAGTTCGGGCAGATCTTCGTGGGCTACGCCTTCGCCGAGGGCTGGGCGCACTACAGCGAGGAGATGATGTGGGAGGCGGGTCTTGGCAAGGGCGCGCCGGAGATCCACATCGGCCAGCTATCCAACGCGCTGATGCGCAACGCGCGCTTCCTGTGCGCCATCGGCCTGCACACGCAGGGCATGAGCGTGCAGGCCTGCGAGAAGATGTTCCTCGAGCAGGCGTACCAGGACGCCGGCAATTCGCGCCAGCAGGCTGCGCGCGGCACCTACGATCCGGCGTACCTCAACTACACGATGGGCAAGCTGATGATCCGCAAGCTGCGCGAGGAGTGGACCGCCAGTCGCGGCGGACGCGCAGCGTGGGCGCAGTTCCACGACAAGTTCCTGTCGTACGGCGGACCGCCGGTTCCGCTGGTGCGCGAGCAGATGCTCGGATCGAAGAAGGGCGAGCTGTTCTAGCGGTCTATTTCGGCGCCATCCGCAACGCGCCATCCAGCCGGATGGTCTCGCCGTTGAGCATCGGGTTCTCCACGATCTGCTGCGTCAGCAGCGCGAACTCCGAGGGGCGGCCCAGGCGCGAAGGGAACGGCACGCTCTTGCCAAGAGACTCCTGCGCTTCCTTGGGCAGGCCGGCCATCATCGGCGTCTCGAACAGTCCCGGCGCGATAGTGACGACGCGGATTCCGGAACGCGCGAATTCCCGCGCTATCGGCAACGTCATGCCGACGACGCCGGCCTTCGACGCCGCGTAGGCGGGCTGGCCGATCTGGCCGTCGAACGCGGCGACCGACGCGGTATTGACGATGACGCCGCGCTCGCCTTCCTCGTTGGGCTGGTTCTTCGCCATCTCCGCGGCGGCGAGCCGCAGCATGTTGAAGGTGCCGACCAGGTTGATCTGGATCACCTTGTTGAAGGCCTCGAGCGACAGCGGTCCGTCCTTGCCCAGGACCTTTGCCGGCACGCCGACGCCCGCGCAGTTGACGAGCCCGTCGACGCGGCCGAACGCGCTCATCGCCAGTGCAACGGCCGCCTTGGCGTCCGCTTCGGAGGTGACGTCGCACCGGCTGAAGCGAGCCTCGCCGAGCTCGGTGGCCAGCGCCTTGCCGCCGGCCTCGTTGAGATCGGCGATGACGACCTTGCCGCCGTGCCCAGCCAGGTGCTGCGCCGTGGCGCCGCCCAGACCCGAGGCGCCGCCGGTGATGATGAAGACGCTGTCCTGGATCTTCACTTCACCGTCACCGTGATCTTCTCGGACTGCACCGACGGATTGAACGGCTGGTGCTTCCAGTCGGCGAACAGCAGCTGCAGCGTGTGCTTGCCGGGCTTGAGCTCCACCGTCGTCTCGGTCTGGCCCTTGCCGAAGTGCCGGATGTTGTCGTTCTGCGGCAGCGGCTGCACGTACTCGATCTGCGGATCGTCGACCAGCAGGTGGTGGTGGCCGGTGTTCTCGAACTGTGTGCCGGCGGGGGCGATGCCCATGCCGGAAAGGCCGAACACGACCTTGACCGGGCTCCTCACCTCGGCGCCGTCCTTGGGCTCGATGAAGTAGACCTTGGCGCCGGCAGGCGAGGGATTGGCCAGGCCAAGGCGCGTTTCCGCCTGCGTCTGCACCTGCTGCCTGGCGACGTCCTTGACCTGATCCCAGGTCTTGTCCGCACGCGCGGGTAACGCTGCGAGCAGGGCAAAAGTCAGCAGCGGCAATGACGTGGCGATGCGCATGAGCGGCTCCGGACGTGGAAAAAACGGACCATCATTCTTCCATAGCCCAGACGATCCGCGTATAGTGCGCGCCTCCTTAGTTTGTGAGCGCGGTCCGGTTCGCGCTCCGAGTCGAGGCCTTCGAGGCCTTGCTCCCTCAAACGCTCGGCGCACAAGCGATCGAGTCCAACAACAACTTTGGTGCCTGGACCGGTTACCTGCTCGACGCAGGTGCGGGCGCGTTCAGGAGCTTTTCAATGTCGTTTTCAAACCTCGGCCTTGCCGATGCGCTGCTGCGTGCAGTCGCCGATCATGGGTATTCCACCGCCACGCCAATCCAGGCGCAGGCGATTCCCGTCGTCCTCGAAGGCCGCGACCTGCTCGCCGCCGCGCAGACCGGTACCGGCAAGACCGCAGCGTTCGTGCTGCCGATCCTGCAGCTGCTCTCCGCCAAGCCGCATCCGCACCGCGGCGTGCGCACCCTGGTCCTCGCGCCCACGCGCGAGCTCGCGGCGCAGGTCGCCGAATCGGTCAAGACCTACGGCCGGCACACGCAGATGCGCGTCGGCCTGGTCTTCGGCGGCGTCAACATCAAGCCGCAGATCGACACGCTGCGCCGCGGCGTCGACATCATCATCGCCACGCCGGGCCGGCTGCTCGACCACATGCAGCAGCGCACGGTCGACCTCTCGAAGATCGAGATCCTGGTGCTGGACGAAGCCGACCGCATGCTCGACATGGGCTTCATCCACGACATCCGCCGCATCATCGGCGCGCTGCCCAAGCAGCGCCAGAACCTGATGTTCTCGGCGACGTTCTCCGCCGACATCCGCAAGCTCGCCAACGGCATCCTGCGCGATCCGGCCACGGTGGAGGTCGCGCCGCGCAACGCCACCGTCGACCTCATCGACCAGCAGGTCTACCAGGTCGACAAGGCGCGCAAGCAGGCCTTGCTCGCGCACCTGATCAGCGACGAGGACTGGAAGCAGGTGCTGGTGTTCTGCCGCACCAAGCACGGCGCCAACCGCCTGGCGCAGCAGCTGGAGCGCCGCGGCATCGTCTGCGCCGCCATCCACGGCAACAAGTCGCAGGGCGCGCGCACCCGTGCGCTGGCTGATTTCAAGGCGGGCAAGGTGCGCGTGCTGGTCGCCACCGACATCGCCGCGCGCGGGCTCGACATCGACCAGCTGCCGCACGTGGTGAACTACGAGCTGCCCAACGTGCCCGAGGACTACGTCCACCGCATCGGCCGCACCGGCCGCGCGGGCGCCACCGGTGAGGCGATCTCGCTGGTCAGCTCCGAGGAGCGCGGCGAGCTCAAGGAAATCCAGAAGCTGCTCAAGCGCACGCTGCCGTCGACGACCATCGCCGGCTTCGAGCCGGGCAGCGCTCAGCCGTCCTCGGAGATCGAGCCGCGTCAGCAGCACCCGCACGCCAACAAGGGCGGGCAACGTCAGCAGCATCAGCGTCCGTCATTCCCCGGCCAGCGTCCGCATCAGCACGGCTGGCAGGGCGGCCGGCCGCAGCGCTCGGCCGAGCACCGCGCCGGCAAGTCCCGCAAAGTCCACTAGGAGATCCAATGAAGAAAATCTACGCCGGCAATCTGCCGACCGACATGACGGAGCGGGAGCTCACCGAGATCTTCTCGGCGCACGGCAAGGTGCGCTCGATCAAGCTTGCGCACGACGTGTTCTCCGGCAAGTGCAAGGGATTCGGCTTCATCGAGATGGAAGGCCACGAGGCCCGCGCGGCGATCGCAGCGCTCAACGGCAAGGACTGCCGCGGCAACCTGCTGCGCGTGAACGAAGAGCGGCCCAAGGATTTCAAGGGCGGCCGCACTGGGGCCCGCCGCTACTAGCGACAAAGGTTTTGGGGTAAGGGAAAAAAAGAAGGCTACCCAAGAGGTGGCCTTCGCTTTTTATGCGCCGGCTTTCAGCTCGCGTACGCCGCTTGCCGATCCCAGCAGCAGCACGTCGGCGGGTCGATGGGCGAAGAGGCCGACCGTGACCACGCCGGGGATCAGGCTGATCGCGGCTTCGAGCTTCACCGGATCGGTGATCGAAAGGCCGCTGACGTCGATGATCTGGTTGCCGTTGTCGGTGACCACGCCCTCGCGGTATTTCGGCGTGCCGCCGAACCTGAACATCTCGCGCGACACGAAGCTGCGCGCCATCGGGATCACTTCGATCGGCAAGGGGAACTTGCCGAGAACCTTGACCAGCTTGGATTCGTCGGCGATGCAGACGAACTTGCGGCTGGCGCCGGCGATGATCTTCTCGCGCGTGAGCGCGGCGCCGCCGCCCTTGATCAGCCGCAAGTGGCCGTCGGCCTCGTCGGCGCCGTCGACGTAGATCGAAAGGGTGCCGGCCTCGTTGAGATCGAGCACCGGGATGCCGATCTCCTTGAGCTTCTTCGTGCTGGCCTCCGAGGAGGACACCGCGCCCTTGATATCGTCGCGCTTGCCCTTGAGCCCGTCGATGAAGAAGTTGACCGTCGAGCCGGTGCCAACGCCGAGCACCTCGCCCTCGACCACGTACTTGAGCGCGGCTTGCGCCGCGGCGCGCTTGGCTTCGTCCTGCGTCATTGGCGCCTCACGTGCGTTTCCCGAAGATGGCGGTGCCCACGCGCACCATGGTCGAGCCTTCGGCGATCGCGTCCTCCAGATCGTCCGACATGCCGGCCGAAAGTGTATCCAGTTGCAGCCCGGATCGTTGCAGCGATTCGAGCAGCTCGCGCAGGCGCCGATAGGCCGCTCTCGCGCATCCTGCGCCCGCGGCACTCGCACGTCCCTGTGCATCGTCGTTGCGCACGCCGCGGCCCGGCGCGGGGATCGCCATCAGTCCGCGCAGCTTCAGGCGCGGCAGCGCCGCCACCGCCTGGCACAGGCCTGCGGCCTCGATTGGCGCGCAGCCGGACTTGGTGGCCTCGCCGGAGATGTTGACCTGCACGCACACCTGGATTGGCGCCAACGTCTCTGGCCGCTGCGCGGAAAGGCGCTCTGCGATCCCGAGCCGATCCACGCCGTGGACCCAGTCGAAGTGCTCGGCGAGGCTGCGCGTCTTGTTGGACTGGATCGGCCCGACGAAATGCCAGACCACGCCGGCGCGGGGCAGATGGGCGATTTTTGCGACTGCCTCCTGCAGGTAGCTTTCGCCAAAATCGCGCTGTCCGGCGCCCAGGGCCTCGCGCACCGATTCCGGGGGAAAGCCTTTGCTGACGGCGACCAGGCTGACCGCTTGCGTGGGCCTGCGATAGGACGCGCAGGTCCGGGCAATGCGGTCGCGAACCGTCTCTATGTTGTCGGAGATACGGGACATATTGCCGCTGTCGGGGATTGCCGATAGTGTGTGCGCAGTCACTCTAACCAATTGCGTCGGACCCACTAAGGGGAAGTTGATGGATATCGCCCAACTGCTGACATTCTCGGTCAAGCAAGGTGCTTCCGACCTGCATCTGTCCGCCGGTGTCGAGCCGATGGTCCGCGTTGACGGCGACATGAAGCGCGTCAGCCTTCCGGTGCTGCAGCACAAGGAAGTGCACGACATGATCTTCGACATCATGAACGACAAGCAGCGCAAGCTGTGGCAGGAGTTCCTCGAGGTTGATTTCTCGTTCGAGATCCCCGGCGTTGCGCGCTTCCGCGTCAACGCCTTCAACCAGCAGCGCGGCGCCTCGGCAGTGTTCCGCACCATTCCCGACAAGGTCATCCCGCTGGAATCGCTGGGCGCCTTGGCGATCTTCAAGGAGATCTGCCACCTGCCGCGCGGCCTGGCCCTGGTCACCGGCCCGACCGGCTCGGGCAAGTCCACCACGCTCGCGGCGATGGTCGACTATATCAACGAGCACGAGCATGGACACATCCTCACCGTCGAGGACCCGATCGAGTTTGTGCACCTGCCCAAGCGCTGCCTGATCAACCAGCGCGAGCTGGGACGCGACACGCTGGGGTTCGCCGAGGCGCTGCGGTCGGCCCTGCGCGAGGACCCTGACACGATCCTGGTCGGCGAGCTGCGAGACCTGGAGACCATCCGCCTGGCCCTGACCGCTGCGGAAACGGGACACCTTGTGTTCGGCACCCTGCACACCAACTCTGCGTCCAAGACGGTCGACCGCATCATCGACGTGTTCCCGGCGGCGGAGAAGGAGATGGTGCGCGCCATGCTCGCGACCAGCCTGGTGGCGGTCATCGCCCAGGCGCTGCTGAAGAAGAAAGGCGGGGGACGGACTGCCGCGTGGGAAGTGCTGATCGGCACCCCGGCAGTGCGCAATCTCATCAAGGAAAACAAGCTGCCGCAGATGTACTCGGCGATCCAGACCGGCACCAAGGACGGCATGCAGACGCTGGATCAGCACTTGAAGGAACTGGTGCGCAAGGGCACCGTGGACATCAACGAGGCGCGCAACTACTCGGCGAGCCCCAAGGATTTCGCGTTGTAGGAGGTCATCATGGATCGCGATCAGGCCATCAAGCTGGTGCATTACCTTCTGACGCAGATGCGTCAGCGCGAGGCCTCCGACCTGCTGATCACCGCCGGCTTCCCGCCCGCGTTCAAGGTCCAGGGCGAGGTCACCTCGGTCACCGACAAGGTGCTGTCGTCCGAAGACTCGGCCGTGATCGTGCGCTCGTTGATGAACGACCGCCTGGTGAAGGAGTTCGAGTCCACCAACGAGTGCCAGTTCGCCATTGCGCCGCCCGGCATCGGCCGGTTCCGCTGCAGCGCTTTCATCCAGCAGGGCGCCGTGGCCTGCGTGCTGCGCTCGATCGAGTCGCGCATCCCGAACTTCGAGCAGCTCAACCTGCCGCCCCGCCTGGCCGACGTGGTCATGTTCAAGCGCGGCCTGGTGCTGCTGGTCGGCGCCACCGGCTCGGGCAAGTCCAACACGCTGGCGGCGATGGTCGGCCACCGCAACAACAAGTCGCACGACCACATCATCACCATCGAAGACCCGATCGAGTTCGTGCACGTGCACCGCAGCAGCATCGTCAACCAGCGCGAGGTCGGGCTGGACACGCACAACTGGGAGAACGCGCTCAAGAACACGCTGCGCCAGGCGCCCGACGTGATCCAGATCGGTGAGATCCGCACGCGCGAGACCATGGAGTACGCGCTGCGCTTCGCCGAAACCGGCCATCTGGTGTTGTCGACGCTGCATGCCAACAACTCCAACCAGGCGCTGGGCCGCATCATCGACTTCTTCCCCGCCGAGCACCGCACGCAGGTGCTGCTGGACCTGTCGCTGAACCTGCGCGCGATCATCTCGCAGCGCCTGGTCCCCAAGGAGGACGGCTCTGGCCGCGTGCCCGCGGTCGAGATCATGCTGATCTCGGGCCTGATCGCCGACCTGATCTCCAAAGGCGAGCTGGCCGAGATCAAGGAAGTGATGGGCCGCTCCGCCGAGATGGGGATGATCACCTTCGACCAGGCGCTGTTCCAGCTGTTCGAGAACGGGCTCGTCGGCTACGACGATGCGATCAAGAACGCCGACTCGCAGAACGAGCTGCGCCTGCGCATCAAGCTCGACAGCAAGCGGGCCAAGCGCAACCTGATGGACGACGACTTCGTGAAGGGCCTGAAGGTCGAGCGCAAGGAAGAAGCCGGTCACATGGTGCGTCGCTAGAGCCGCCAAGGAAAGCCCATGAGTCAGCTGGACCAGACATCGGCACGAACCAAGCTGATCCTTCCGTACCTGCGCCTGGCAGTGGAGAAGGAGGCCTCGGACCTGTTCTTCTCGGCGGGCGCGGCCGTGGCGATGAAGGTCGAGGGCACGACCATGGCGGTCGGTCGCAGCCCGCTCAGCGCGGACCAGGCCAAGGAGCTGGTCTGGTCGGTCCTGACCGAGCAGCAGCGCAAGACGCTGCAGGAGAAGTGGGAGCTCGACTTCGCCATCGATCTGCCCGATCTTGGGCGCTTCCGCGTCAACGCGTTCCACCAGCGCGGCAAGCACGCGATGTGCCTGCGCCGTGTGCCCGAGCGCGTGCCGCGCCTGGACGATCTGCGGCTGCCGGAGGTGCTCAAGGCCCTGTCGATGAACAAGCGCGGCCTGATCCTGATGGTCGGCGCCACCGGCAGCGGCAAGTCGACCTCGCTGGCGGCGATGCTCAACCACCGCAACGAGAGCGAGCCGGGGCACATCCTCACGATCGAGGATCCGATCGAGTTCCTCCATCCGAATAAGCAGTGCATCGTCAACCAGCGCGAGGTAGGCATCGACACCGCCTCGTTCGAGAGCGCGCTGCACAGCGCCCTGCGCGAGGCCCCGGACGTGATCCTCGTGGGTGAGGTGCGCTCGCAGGAGACCATGCAGAAGTGCCTGCAGCTGGCCAACATCGGCCACCTGGCGCTCGCCACGCTTCACGCCACCAACTGCGCGCAGGCGTTGCAGCGCGTCATCAACTTCTTCCCGGAAGAGGCGCGCGAGCAGGTCTACATGGACCTGTCGATGGGCCTCAAGGCGATCATTTCCCAGCGCTTGGTGCGCCGCAAGCTCGGCGGCCGCTGCGCCGCCATCGAGATCATGATCAACACGCCGTTCATCACCGACCTGATCATGAGCAAGCGCATCGGCGAGGTGCGCGAGGCCATGTCCCAGTCCAGCGACGCGGGCATGCAGACCTTCGACGACTCGCTGCTCAAGCTCTACCGCACGGGCGACATCAGCATGGACGAGGCCCTGTCGACGGCCGACTCCAGCCCCAACCTGCAGGCAAAAATCGCCTTCGGCGGGTAGTTCGGGACCGGGCGCAAGTTCCTTGCGGGAACAGGGGCCCTCCGGTAACATGCGCGCCCCGAAGTGGTCAGCGGCATCGGCCACCGAACTATAACTACCGACTGGATGTGATGTATGAAGACCGTCTTTGCGCACAACGAGACCGTCAAGCGCGACTGGGTCGTGATTGACGCCGCGGACCAGGTCCTGGGCCGCCTCGCCACCGAAGTTGCACGCCGCCTGCGCGGCAAGCACAAGGCCGAGTACACCCCCAACTGCGACACCGGCGACTACGTCGTCGTGATCAACGCGGCCAAGGTGAAGGTCACCGGCAACAAGCTCGAAGGCAAGATCTACTACCGCCACACCGAGTACCCGGGCGGCCTGCGCGAGACCGTGCTGGGCAAGATGCTGGCCGAGCATCCGGAGCGCGTGATCGAGAAGGCGGTCAAGGGCATGCTGCCCAAGGGCCCGCTCGGCTACGCCCAGTTCCGCAAGCTCAAGGTCTACGCCGCCGCGGAGCATCCGCACACGGCGCAGCAGCCCAAGTCCATCTCACTCAAGTAACCGGCGACCCCCATGGCCCAGACGCAAACCCAGAATTACGGCACCGGCCGCCGCAAGACCGCAGCTGCCCGCGTGTTCATCAAGCCCGGCAAGGGCGCGATCACCATCAACGGCAAGACGCCGGAGGAATACTTCGGCCGCGAGACCTCGCGCATGCTGGTGCGCCAGCCGCTGGAGATCTCCGACGCGCTCAACAAGTTCGACGTGCTGGTGACGGTTGCAGGCGGGGGCCCGACGGGCCAGGCCGGCGCGATCCGCCACGGCATCACCCGCGCGCTGCTGCAGTACCGACGAGAACCTGCGCAAGCCGCTGCGCGCCGCTGGCCTGGTCACGCGCGACGCGCGCGAGGTCGAGCGCAAGAAGGTCGGCCTGCACAAGGCTCGCCGCGCGCCGCAGTACAGCAAGCGCTAACGGTAGCTGTCCAGCTTCTACCGTTGGGAGATCGTCTAATGGTAGGACAGCAGACTCTGACTCTGCTTATCTAGGTTCGAGTCCTAGTCTCCCAGCCAACACTTCAAGACCCGCTCCGGCGGGTCTTTGTTTTAGGAGCAGACCGCCATGGCCCGGAACAGCGTCGAGGTGCTGCACTACGAGTCCCTGGGCGAGGGGCCGCCGCTGCTGCTCATCCATGGCCTCGGCTCCAGTGTGATCGACTGGGAGCCGCAGATCGCGCATTTCTCGAAGCGCTACCGCGTGATCGCCATAGACCTGCGCGGTCACGGCAAGTCCAAGGCGCAAGCCGGGCCTTTCACCGTGCCCACCTTCGCAGCCGACATCGCAAGTGTGCTGCGCTCGCTCAACGTCTCTCATGCGCACGTCGTCGGCATCTCGCTGGGCGGCGCCATCGCGTTCCAGCTCGCGCTGGATCATCCCGAGCTCGTGCGCACGCTGACCATCGTCAACAGCGGTCCCTACGTGCTCGACAATCTGCTGGTGAAAGCGGCGCTGGCGTGGCGCTTCACCGTGCTGCGCCTGTTCGGCATCCGGCGGCTCGGCGAGATGGTCGCCCGGCGGCTGTTCCCGGGCGCGGCGCTCGATGCCGTTCGCGCCAAGTTCGTGGAGCGCTTCTCGCACAACGATCCGGCGGTGTACCGCGAAACGCTCTCCTCGCTCGTCGGCTGGAGCGTGAAGGATCGGCTGGGCGAGCTGAGAGTCCCGACGCTGATCCTCGCCTCCGACCACGACTACACGCCGGTGCGGGTCAAGCAGGCGTACCTGCCGCTGGTTCCGGGCGCGACGCTCGAGGTGATCCCCAACGCGCACCACGGCGCGCCGATGGAAGTGCCGGACGTGTTCAACGCCCTGCTGGAGAAATTCCTCAGCCGGCAGGCGTCGACAGCGTCCTGACGAAATCCACCGTGCGTGCTGGCCGATGCGGCGCGGCGCCGGCGTCCTGCACGACGATCAGGTTCTGGAAGTAGCGCTCCAGGTCGCCGAGCAGCTTGCCGGCCTTGCCGACCGAGATGCCGGCGTGCTGCGTGCGCAGGCGCGCCTCGCGCATCACGCGCGTGCGGCGCATCTGCCGGCGCGCCTGATCGGCTTCGCTCACCGCCGGGCGTGCCGCCTCGAAGAACTCCGATGCAAATGCCCGCGCCTCGGTCCACTGCTTGCTCTGGGCACCGTGACGGTGATAGCGATCCATCATCCAGGGACCGAGCATCTCCAGCGCGAAGGCGGCGACGGCCGGGTCGAGCTCCATCCCGGCCGTGCGATCGTTGAGCTCCAGCGCCACGCGCTGGCGTGAGGCCTCGGCCCGCGCTTGCGCGCGTCGCTGCGCGCTCTCCTGCTCGGCTGCCAGCTTGCGATCGACGTCGCGCTGCACCAGCGTGTGCAGCACGTCGGTGCCGATTTGGAAGCTGTTCAGCTCCGCGCCGCGCTCGGCGATGATGCGGTCCACCGTGGTCTTCACCGCCTCGAAATCCGGCAGCGGCGCTTCCTGGTCGCGATAGCCCAGCGTCGCCAGCTCGCGGATGAAGGTGCGCACCGGGTTGTCGTCGACCGCGAACTCGCCAGGCCGCGAAAGCTCGGACTCGAGCAGCGGCAGGATCAGCCGCGCGATCTCCGTGCGCACGCGATCGCTGATCCGCTGGTCGGACAGGTGCGCGAACGACACCGACTCCAGGTGATCGATCGCGCGCACTTGCGCCGGCGTCAGCGACGCGCCCGGCTGGACGCCGGACGCCGGCATGCCCTGCGCCGCTGCGGCAAGCGCCGAGCGCATCGCGCCCTCGAGGCCGCGATATGGTCCGGGCGGATCGCCCGCAGGGTCGGCTGCCGGCGGCTGCGCGGCGCCGAACTGCCAGTCGAGCACCTGGCGGAACAATCCCGGACCCCAGTCGCCGCGCGCGATCTGCTCCATCATCGTTTGCACGGCGCGCATGCGCGGGTGGGCATCGGGATCTTCACCCGGCTTGCGCTCGTGCTCATGTCGGAACGTGCGACGGTTGGCGATGCGCAGCTCCGGCGAGATGCCGCGCTCGATGAGCACGCGATTGATGCCCTCGTAGAACTCCACCATCATCTGCACGCCCTGCTCGCCGTACACCTCCAGCAGCAGCGTCTGCACTTCCGGCGGCACCTTGAGCTCCTTGAGCACGTGCAGGAAGCCGTCCGCCAGCGCGCCCGGCGCCAGCGCCCGCGGATTGAGCGACAGCCCGGCTTTCTGCAGGTCCTCGAAGCGCAGCTCCAGCGCGACCATCTCGTTGCGGCCGCGCTCCATCACCCGGCTTACCATCTTGGCGCGCACCAGCGACGTGGTCAGCGTTTCGCCGTCCATCAGCGTGAGCTCCGACACCGCCGGCGGCGGTGGCTCGGTACTCGGCGCTGAGCGCGCCGATCAGGCGCTGCTGCAGGGCCGAGCGGATGGTGTCGCGGTTGCGGCCCAGCCAGTTGGCGGCGTAGCGGGTCGAGTCCTTCTTATGGGGGTCGTGCATCTCCGGCCAGGACTGGCTCAGGGATTTTTCGGCGCGCTCGAGGAACACGTCGGTGCTCGCCCGCAGCTGGTGGCGCATGAACTCCATCAGCGGTTCCAGCGCCGCCTTGGCACGCCCGATGTCCAGAGATCCCGTCACCGATTTCCAGCCGCTGTCGTCCGTCAGGCCGGCCGCAGTATGCCTAGTCCTTCACGGCCTTGGCCACGTTGAGCAGGTGCGCGCTCAAGACCACGTGCTCACGCTCGGCGGCGGCCACGTTGACCTCGAAGCGCAGGCGGGCGTCTGCGACGAACAGCCGGATGATGCCGACGGTGTGCGGGCCTGCGGATTCGTGGACCGTGAGCACAGCGCTGCCCGCAAGCGACTGCAATCCCGCAGCGATCCGTGACTCGGCCTCGCGTCCGAAGTAAGCCACGTGGCAGTCGCGCATCAGCTCGACCTGCCGCAACGTCACCACCTGCGCCGGGTGCAGGTTGACGGACTTGTCCGCCAGTGCCTCCCGTATCGCCGGCTCCAGCGGCTCGCCTTCCAGGACGCAGAAGCGGATCGGCTGCGTATCGCTGGAGAACTTTGCAGCCGGCCAGGTGGCGAAGCGCGCGAAGTTGTACAGATAGGCGGCCTTGACCTGCTGCTCACGGTTGATCTCGGCGCGCGCGCTCGCCGGCGCCGCGCACGTGGCGGCGATCAGCAGACCGGCAAGAAGTTTCCGCACGCGTCGCCTCTGACTGCTCTACCAGTTCCACCTGATCTCGGCGAAGCCGCTGCGCTGCAGCTCGCCGCGGCCGTCCACGTCGCCGAACTCGGCGTGGTGGTCATGCAGGAGGTTGCGTCCCACGAGACCGACTTCGATGCCGTGGGCGAACGATCGCGCGACGCGCACGTCGAGCTCCACGTAGGCGTCGACGTCCGTGGGGTTGTCGTCGCGCGGCGGCGCGGTCTGCGCCAGCCCGTCGACGTAACGCAGCAGGCTGCTGACCGTCCAGCGCGACGTCATCCAGGACACCGCGAGCCCGGCCTGGTGGCGCGGATTGCTGCCCTCCAGCAGGGCGGGCGTGGCCGTGTCGGCGCTGTCTGCGTCGGGCTCGACGTCCAGCACGAGCAGGCTGTAGAACGGCCGCAGCTGCAGGCCGTCGAGCGGCTGCCACAGCACGCTGAGCTCCGCGCCATAGCCGCGCGCATGCAGCTTGTTGGCATAGGCGCCCACCGGCGGGATCGGCTCGTTGCTCTTGAGCTCCGAGTAGCGGTTGTAATACGTGGCCAGATCCCACGAGACGTGGTCCGGCCCGCGCAAACGCAGGCCCCACTCGTAGGCGATCAGCTTCTCCGAATCCATGTTCGGATTGCCGATCCGGAACAGGCCAGGCCCGCACAGCGTCGGGATGCCGTCGGGCTCGGGGCAGAAGATCGCGACGTTCTGGTCGGAGCGATTGGGGGTCCGCACGGCACGCGACACGGCCGTCCAGGTGAACACCCGCTCGGTGGCCTGCCATCCCAGGCGAACGCTCGGCTGCAGCTCGAAGCCGGTGAAGCTGTTGTGCTCGAACTTGCTGCCGACGGTGAGCGTGGCCGAACGATCGAACAGCGCGATCTGGTCCTGCAGGAAGGCGCTGTAGGTGTGCAGCGTGCGGGACGCCGGATCGAGCAGGATCAGGTTGGGCGGGCCGCCGGTGTCGTCGTGCGAGTAGCGATAGCTCAGGCCGTAGACGACGGTCTGGCGCGCGCCGAACTGCCATTGCTGCTGGAAATCCGCAGCCGTGGTCTTGCGCCGCTCGACGATGATGCTGGGTGCGTCCAGCGTGTGCGCGTCGTAGGACGCCTGCAGGGTCCAGCGTCCCTGCTCGGTGTCGCAGCAGGTGTAGCGCGTCACCAGGTTGCCGCCGTCGCTGTCGACGTCCACCAGCTGGAGGAAGTGGGCGGGATCCAGGCTCCGCGTTTCGCCGGTGGCCTTGTAGACGTCGCCGGAGACCAGCAGCTGTCCGCTGCCGATGTCCCAGTCGGAGCGGAAGCCGGTCTGCGCCATGCGCTGGCCGTCGCCCGGGTCGGAGCCGTCGGGACGCATCGAGCGGTCGCGCGCATGGCCCTGGCTGTAGAGGCGCACGCTGCCGTGCTCGCCCACGGCCAGGCCGATCTGCCCCGCGCCGCCGTAGCGCTCCTCGGTGCCGACGTGCGCCTGGGCGCTCGCGCCCGTCGTGTCCCTGGCGTTCCTGGTGATGATGTTGATGACGCCGTTGACCGCGTTGGCGCCCCACAGCGCGGCGCCGGTACCGCGGATCACCTCGATGCGCTCGATGTTGGGCAGGTAGACCTCGAGCACGTCCCAGAATACGGTGGAGGTGAGCGGCGTGTAGACGCTGCGGCCGTCGAGCAGCACCTCGAGCTTGTCGGCGCTCTTGTTGTTGAAGCCGCGGGCCGTGATGGCGTAGGCCGACGCGGAGAACTGCGCGACCTGCAGGCCCGGCACCAGCCGCAGGGCGTCGGCGATGTTGCGCACGCCCGAGCGCCGGATCTCGTCGCCGGAGAGAACGAAGATCGCGGCGGCGGCGCCTTCGACCGGCTCGGGACGCCGCGACACGGACGTGACCTCGACCTTCATCAGGTCGTCGAACGACATCAGGGTGAGATCGCGGGGAAGCCTGGGCAGCGCCGGGCCGGCCTCGGCTGCCCATGCCGGCGACAGCCCGACGAAGAGGCTGGTGAGGACGGGCAGCAAGGCACGGCGGACGAAGATGGGCATGGGCGCTCCACTTTGACGAGGGCGGCGCCTACTTTATGGGCGCGGCGCGCCGCCGCCGTGGACCCGCTAGAAATGCTCTAACTTCTGCATGCTCGGACGGTCCAAGGCTCTGCCCCGGCCGCGGGGCGGCCACGTTTTCTTGCAGGAGATCCCCGGTGAAGAACCCAGGTGCGATGGTGCTCGGCGTCATGCTCAGCCTCGGCGCAGGCGCGCTATGGGCCAAGGTGACCCCCGAGGAGGCCGCCAAGCTGGGGCAGGACCTGACCCCGATCGGGGCCGACAAGGCCGGCAACAAGGAGGGCACCATCCCGGCGTGGGCTCCGGCTCCGCAAAGCGGGTCGCTCAAGGGCGCCTTCCCGACCAACCCGCAGATCGACGCCGAGAAGCCTTCCTTCACCATCACCAAGGCCAACCTCGCCCAGTACCAGGACAAGCTGACGGAAGGGCACAAGTACCTGCTGAAGACCTACGACGACTACAAGATGAACGTCTACCCGACGCACCGGATGGCCAGCTGGCCGGACTTCATCTACAAGGCCACCGCCGAGAACGCCGTCAGCTGCGAGATGATCGGCGTCGACAATCCGCACAACTGCAAGCTCGGCTTCCCGTTCCCGATCCCCAAGACCGGGGCCGAGCCGATCTGGAACCACAAGCTGAAATGGCGCGGCGAGGCGGTGACCCGCTACAACAACCAGATGATCGTGCAGCCGGCCGGACAGTTCCAGCTGACCAAGATCGTCGAGGACGTGGAGTTCCACTACGCCTCGCAGAAGCACCCGGTGCCGCTGACGAAGGACGCCGGCGAGTTCCTGTTCTACCTGTCCAGGACGGTCGCGCCGCCGCGCATGGCGGGCACGGTGATTCTGGTGCACGAGAAAGCGGGCGTCGGCTCCGCCGGCCGCGCGGCCTGGCTGTATTCGCCAGGCCTGCGCCGCATCCGCCGGGCGCCGACGGTGTGCTGCGACAACCCCTACGAGGGCACCGACGGCCACCAGTTCTACGACCAGGTCGACATGTTCAACGGCGTGCTCGAGCGCTACAACTGGAAGCTGGTCGGCAAGAAGGAGATGTACGTCGGCTACAACGGCCACAAGCTGGCCGGCCCGCAGGTGAAGTTCAAGGACATGGCCGCGCCGCGGCACCTGAACCAGAGCCTCCCGCGCTACGAGCTGCACCGCGTGTGGGTGGTGGAGGCCACGCTCAAGCCGGGCACCAGCCACACGTTCAAGAAGCGGGTGATGTACGTCGAGGAGGACGGCTGGAACATCCTGGCCGTGGACGACTACGACAAGCGCGACCAGCTCTACCAGTTCCAGGAAGGGCACTACGTCTGGGGTGCGAACATCCAGGCGGGCACCACCATTCCCGAAGTCATCTACCACTTCGACTCGGGCCGGTATTTCGTCACGGCAATGGCCAACGAGGACAAGCCCAACAATCTGTCGGTCTCGTTCCCGCCGGGATACTTCACCGCGGACGCGGTGCAGAAATCGACCACGAAGTAGGTCGTAGAAGGAAGTCGTAACGCCGATCCGCTCCGCCCGCGATTGCGGCATATTGGAGCGATGCCCGACCTTCAAGCTGGCGCTGCGCTGGGCCATTACCGCATCCTGCGCAAGCTGGGTTCCGGCGGCATGGCCGACGTCTACGAAGCCGAGGATCAGAAGCTCGGCCGCCGGGTGGCGCTCAAGATCCTGCCGCCGGAGCTGGAGCGCAATCCGGGACTGATCGCCCGCTTCGAGGTGGAGGTCCGTGCCGCCGCCCGCCTGAGCCATCGCAACATCGTCACCGTGTTCGAGGTCGGCCACGAGGGCGGCTATCACTTCTATTCGATGCGGCTGCTGTCCGGCGGGGATCTGCGCGAGCGGATCAACCAGGGTGCGCTGGCGCCGGCCGAAGCGATCGCGATCCTGCGCGAGGTCACCGAAGCGTTCGTCGAGGCGCACGCGCACGGCTTCGTCCATCGCGACATGAAGCCGGAGAACATCATGTTCGACGAGCGTGGCATGCCGGTGCTCACCGATTTCGGCATCGCCAAGGTGCTCGGCAGCAGCACCGGCGCGACGACCGCCGGCGGCGTGATCGGCACGCCGCGGTACATGAGCCCCGAGCAGGCGCGCGCCAAGCCGGTCGACGCGCGCACCGATCTCTACAGCCTGGGCATCGTGCTCTACGAGATGCTGACCGGCGCGCCGCCATTCCAGAACGAGGAGGCGATCGCGATCATCCTTCAGCACGTCTCGGAGCCGATGCCGCGATTGCCGGCGGCGCTGACGATGCTGCAGCCGCTGCTCGACAAGATGACTGCCAAGGAGCCGGCCGATCGCCCTGCGTCCGCGCAGGAACTGCTCGAGCTGATCGACGCGCTGCCGACGTTGCCGACGGTGCCCACGCAATCGGCCGAGGCCCTCAAGCAGGCGCGCGCGGCGACGGCGCGCCGGACGCTGCAGGACAGCGCCGGCCGCGTGCCGACACTGCCGCAGGCACCGCCGGCGATCGAGGGCGCGCCGCGCCGCCGCAAGCTGGCTTTGCCGCTCGCGGCCGCGCTGGCGCTGGCGATCGTCGCTGCGCTCGGCCTGTGGAGATACCAGGCATCGCGCCAACCGGACATCGTTGCGGCGAGCGCCGCGCCCACTATCGCAACCCCCCCGCCGGCAAGCCCAACCATGATCGAGCCGCCCAAAGGACCCGCCGTCCCCGTCGAGGAGCCTCCCGTCAACGAGCCTCCAGCGAAGGAGCCGCCCAGCAAGGAGCCTCCCGCCAAGGAACCACCGGTGCCGGACCCGCCGGTCAAGGAGCCGCCGCCCAAGGAGCCTCCTCCGGGGGCCGTCCGCAAGCCGGAGCGCAGCAACCAGGCCAACTCCGAGACCGCGAGCAAGATGGTGCTCGAGGGGCGTGCCGCCTTCCGGCGCAAGGAGTACAAGAGCTCGATCTCCTACGCCAATTCCGCGCTGATGCTGGATCCCGCCAACGTCGAGGCCAAAAAGCTGCTGCGGGATGCGCAGCAGGCGCGCGAGCAGGCGATGAAAGGGATCAGCGTGGACTAGACTGTGGCATGCACATCCATCGCGCCGTCACATTGACCGCAGTGATCGCCATCGCCGGCTGTGCCGGCATGCCCGGGTCGGGCGGCGATGGCTGCAACACGTTTCTCACCGGGGCGATCGGCGCCGTAGCCGGCGCTGCGACCGGCGCTGCCGTGACGAGCAATCAGGCAGCGGGAGCCGCGATCGGCGGCGCCGTCGGCGGCGCAGTCGGCGCGCTCGGCTGCATGGCCTACAACTACAGCACGCGCCAGAAGCGCTCGGCGGCGCAAGTCGAGAAGGTGTACGAGGCCAGGCAAGGCAGGCTGCCGGAGCGTACGCAGGTGACCAGCTACTCGGCCGCGCTGCAGCCCGGCAACATGATCGCCGGCGGAACCCAGGCGACGCTCGTCAGCAACGTCGAGCTGGTGAAGGGACGTGACTCGCCGCAGCCCAAGGTCGAGGAGGCGGTGGAGATGCGCTCTCCGGATGGCAAGGTGCTCAATCGCGCGCGCAAGTCGGCGCAATCGATCCAGGGCAGCGGCGAATACGAGAACCAGTTCCGGTTCACGCTGCCCAAGGGCGTCGACGAGGGCGTCTATCCGATCACCGTGGCGCTGTATGTCGACGGCGAGCAGAAGCAGACACGATCGGTCCAGATGCAGGTCGCGTCCAGCGGCGAAGCGCGCGTCCTCGCCGCGCGATAGCGCTACGGCTTCGGCTTGCCCGCGACGTAGCGATAGGTCACGCCCGGGCCCCAGAACGCGCCGATCTTGATCTTGGCGACGTCGCCTTCGGCGTAGTTCGCGCGCGGCATGACATGGACGGTGACGCTGTTGCTCAGGCTCTCGCCCGTCTTGCAGTTCGCCGGCGCCCCGTTGTTGTCCAGCTTGGGCGGCGTGCGGTCGGTGGCCGAGGTCACGAGGTCGAAGCCCTCGACGCTGATGCCGGTGCCGACCGCCGTGCCGCCCTGCCTGGTGCCGGTCTGACACGCCGCAGTCATCGTGATCGAGAAGCCTTGCGGCCCGACGTTCGCCGGCGGCGGCGTCCAGGTGAAAGTGCCCTTGGAGATGTATTCACCGTCATAGTTCTGCAGCGAGCCGCTGCCGTCGGACATCGTCCAGGTGCCCGCCCAGTTCTTGACGTCGTCGACGATCGGCGCCTGCATCGTCAGCACCGCATTGGCCGCATTGCGCACGTTGAGGAACGCGCTTCCCGCCTCGGCCAGGCAGCGATCGACGGTCGCCTTGCCGAGCGCGACTATGGTGGCTTCAGCCTCGGCGCGTGCCCCCAGATCGGCGATCGCAAGCCTCGTCGCCGCCGGATCCTCGCCCGGCGTAGCGGGGCACTTCTTCCCGGCTTCGGCGAGCGCGGACTCCATGGCGCCCACCGCGCCCGTGCCGATCCTCTGCGAGCGCCAGGCGCCGTCATCGCCGTCGCCCTTGGTCCACTTGTCGGCGATGATCCGGCGGCAGCCGGCGATGTCGTCGAGGATCTCCTTGATCTCGTCCTCGGCCTGCAGGACCTGCGCGCGCAGCGTGCTCTGGCGATGCGGCGCCAGCACCGGCTTGATCTTGTTGGCCTGGTCGATCGCGTAACCCTCGAGGTTCTGCACCGTGCGCAGCGCGGCGGCCATCCTCGCCAGGGACTCCCCGAGCCGCGTTTGCAGCGGTCCGCGGCCCATGCGGATCAGCTCGGCGTCGGCGTCGAGCGCAGCCAGCTGCTCGCGCGCCGCCTGGTCGCCCCCGAGCTTGACCTCGCCGGCGCGCTTGGAAAGATCGGTGAGCTCGGTGAACGCTGTCTGCGCCGCCTGGATCGCCTTCTGGGCTGCCGCAGCGCGCTCATTGGCGCCATCGAGCTGCTTGCGCCCTTCCTCCTCCGAAGTCTTGGTCGCGACGGCTTCGGCCGCTTTGCACGCCGCATCGACTTCGCGCTCCGCGGCCTGGCGCTCGCGGTCGAAGTCCTGGCTCACCGTCTGCGCGCGCCCGAAGAGCCGCTTGAGGCTCGCGATCGCGGTGGCGTCGCTGTTGCAGCCGGCGAATTGCCTGGCCTTGATCTCGATCGCTTCGGCGTTCTTGTCGGTCTGGTCCGACGAGTCGAGGATGCTGGCGGCCTCGTCCCGGGCCGCGTCGAACGCATCGCAGGCGCCTTCGACGCCCCCGGCGGCGCGCCGCAGCATCTGCATGTCGCGGAAGGTGTCGAGCAGCGCCTTGGCGGCGGCGGCTTCGAGCTCCGCGATCTTGGCCTCGCCGAGCACGTCCTCGATGATGCCGTTGATGAAGATCGAGCTGGCGCGATTGACGCGGCTGGACACGTCGGCCATGCGGCCGGAGAACACGGCGAAGTCCTTCTCCCACTGCGCTTCCACGACCTGCTTGCGCTCCTCCACCAGCTGCTCGAACCAGCGGTCGACGAACCGCACGTTGCCCAGGCGATAGTCTTCCGCGAGCTTGCGGTAGATCTCGTCGGCGCTGAGCCCGTTCTGCACGATGTAGGACTCCAGCGCCGCGAAGCCGACGAACTTGCCGCGCTCCTCGGTGCACATCTTGAATTCGTCGTAGGCGACGTCCGGCGCGCCGGGGCCGCCGACGCGCTGGTAGGTCTGGACGTAGCGGTCCAGGCAGGGCGTGGTCACGCTGCGATCGAGCGTGCGCTTGCTCCACTTCAGGACTTCGATCTCGGACTCGATCACCTGCACGTAGGTCGAGCCCGCGATCTTGCCGAGCGGTCCGAACGCGAAGCCGACCGTCCGCTTGATCGTCTCCTCGGTCGCGGCCTTGGCCTTCTTCAGGCCAAGCTCCTTCAGGCTCGACTTGAACTTGTCCCAGTCGCCGCGGAACAGCGCCGAGCCGACGTCCTGCAGATCCTCGATGTTGCCGGTGAAGCCGTCCCAGATCTGCTTGGCGGTCTCGAACTTGTAGGCGTCGAGGACGTCGCCGACCGCCTTGGTGAGCAGCGCCGCGCTGGCCTTGCCGACCGCTTGCGGCACCTTGCCGTACTCGCCGGCGCTGATCTCCCCGGCGAGCTCGGCATATTTCTTCGGGTCCTCCTTGAAGGTCTCGTAGAGCGCCTTGGCGTAATCCTTCGAGTACTTCTGCAGCGGCGGATCCTCCGGCGTGTTCAATTCCTTGAGCAGCTCGCGCAGGCTCTTGCGACGCTCACGGCGCTGGTCGAGCAGATCCTGATCTTCGCCGCCCGGCAGCTTGCGGCGGCTTCCTTTGACACGCTCCTCGTCGGTCTGAAAGCTCGGCTTACGGTTGCGGCCGTAGATCTGCTGGCGCTCCTTGCGATCGAGGTCGCCGAGCAGCCCGCTGTTGTCCTTGTCCTCGCCGCGCGCTTTCTTGTCCGCCGCCTCCTTGCCTTCGCGGGAGGACTGGTAAGCCTCCAGGCCCGCGATGAACTTCTGCTCGACGGCGACAACCTGGTCGTTGGTGAGCAATGCCCAGGCGCCGCTGACGGCGTGGGCAGTCTGGTGGGCGACAGCGGCAGCGGCCAGACCCAGCGCAAAAGCGGTGATGCGCATGCGCTATCTCCGGAGCGTGCAGGTCATCACGTGCCCGCCGACGCTGGTGACGATGGACTTGGAGTCGGCGCGGTACTGCCCGGGCTCCTCCTGGCCGAGCATGCCGTTCTCCCAGATGATGCGCCCGCTCGCCGGGTCGTAGCTGTAGCCGTCGTCGTCGCCATTGAACGCGCGATACACACGATCCGACAGGATCTCGATCATCAGCGTGACCTTGATCGGCACGCCGTCGTCGTCGGTCAGCGGATCCTTGACGGTGCCCTTCTGCTCGGACTCGCAGATGTAGTCGCCGGTGGGGATTCTCGAGACGGTGATCCGCGGCCCGAGCGGCGGCGCCGGCGGCGTTGCCGGACCGGCGACGATGGCCGGCGCGCGAGCGCTTGGTGACGGCGGCACCGGCTTGGCGGTGAGCTCGGCTTCCGGTTTGCGCAGCAGACGCACGTCGACGCGCTCCTCGCCAAGCGCGCTGCGCTGGTAGGCGATCAGCGCCTGGTCGTCGGCGATCTCCTTGATGGTCGCCATCTGCCAGCCTTCGCTGGACAGCGCCTCCACACGCGAGCCCACCGAGAGTGACGGCTCGACGCTGGGGATTTCAGGCTCCGACGAAGGTGGCGGAGTGACGGTAGGCGGCAACGGGTCCGGCGCGGGTTGCGAGGTCCGCCAGAAATAGATGCCGCTGCACACGACGAGCAACACGGGAAGGCCGAGCGCCAGCGCGTCTCTTCGTGTCATCGCTCGAATGTACTCCGTAGCTGCCGGCGCAGCCAGCGGTTCGCCGGCTCGTTCTCGACGTTGGAGTGCCAGTACATGTGCACGTCGAGCGTCGGCTTCTCCAGCGGGAAGGGCAGGATGCGGTTGCCGAATTGCTCGTTGGCGACGCGCGCGTAGCGCTCCGGCATGGTCAGCACGAAGTCGGTCAGGCTCACCACGCGGCAGGCAGCGAAGTAGTGCTGGCAGCGCAGGCGCACCTTGCGCTGCACACCAAGTCGCGAGAGCTCGACATCCTCGAGGCCCGGTCCGGAGCGGCGCGAGCTGACGAGAATGTGCTCCTGCTTTAGGTAGGCCTCCAGGCTCAGGCGCGTCTTCACGCTCGGGTGCCCTTTGCGCACCACCGCGACCAGGCGGTCGCCGGCGATCCGGGCATGGCGGATCGCGTCGGACACGGGCAGGAGAACATCCAGCGCCGCGTCGAGCGCGCCGGAGGCGAGCTCGGACTCCATCTCGCGGCGATCGACCTGGATCGCCGCGATCTCCACGCCAGGCGCGGCCTTGTCCAGGTGCTGCATCAGCGGCGGCAGCAGCGTGGCCTCGAGCACGTCGCGCACGCCGAGCGCGAAGCGCTTGTGGCTGGTGGCGGGATCGAAGCGCTCGATCTCATTGAGCGTGATCTCCAGGTTGCGCAGCGAGCGGCGCACCGGCTCGATGAGGTTGCGCGCGAACGGCGTCGGCACCATGGCGCGGCCCTCGCGCTCGAACAGCTCGTCCTTGAGCATGCGTCGCAGCCGTCCCAGCGCATGGCTGATCGCCGGCTGCGTCAGGTGCAGCTTCTCCGCCGCGCGTGTAATCCCGCCTTCGGTGTAGATGGCGTCGAGCACCACCAGCAAGTTCAGGTCGATGCGGGCCAGATGCACGTTCTTTATACCGGGGGATTCGAATAATTCATTTGAATGATTCTAGGTACCGCCCTACGCTGCCGGCAAATGGGACAGATCTATCTGGTGCGCCACGGCCAGGCCTCGGCCGCTGCCGACGTCTACGATCACCTGTCGGACCTTGGCGTCGAGCAGTCGCGCCTGCTGGGCCGATGGTTGGGCAGCTGCGGCCAGCAGTTCACCCGGGTGGTCATCGGCAGCTTGAAGCGCCATCGGCAGACTGCCGAAGCCTGCGTATCGGCGCTGAACGGCAGCGCGCCGTCGGCCGATAGCTGGCACGTCGATGCCGGCTTCGACGAGTACGACCACGACGAGCTCTTCGTGCGCTATCGCCCGGACTTCGCCGATCCCAAGGTGGCGCGTTCGACGCTCGTGCACAGCGACAATCCGCGCCGCGCGTTCCAGGAGCTGTTCTCCGCGGCGATGGCCCGATGGATGGGCGGCAAGCACGACCATGAGTATCGCGAGAGCTGGACCGCCTTCCGCGGGCGCGTCGTCGACGCGGTGACGCGCCTGGTGCAGAGCGCCGGCGGCTCGCAGAACACCATCGTGTTCACCTCCGGCGGACCGATCTCGGCGATCTGCCAGGAGCTCCTGCAGATTCCCGACGCGCGCACCGCGGAGCTCAACACCACGCTGGTGAACAGCGCGGTGACGCGTTTGCTCTACCAGCCGGGTCGCGTGAGCCTGAACTACCTGAACAACTTTGCGCACCTCGAGCAGGCTGCGCCCAAATCCATCACCTACCGGTAATCGTCCATGACCGCACACGAGAAGATGTTCGACCTGTCCGGCAAGATCGCGCTCGTCACCGGCGCCAGCCGCGGCATCGGCGAGTCGATCGCCAAGGCGCTGGCCGCGCACGGCGCGCACGTGATCGTGTCCAGCCGCAAGGCCGACGATTGCGAGAAGGTGGCGCAGGAGATCCGCGACGCCGGCGGCAAGGCCGAGGTGCGCGCCTGCCACATCGGCGAGCTCGACCAGATCAAGAAGATCTTCGGCGAGATCGAGCAGGCGCATGGCCGGCTCGACATCCTGGTCAACAACGCGGCGGCCAACCCGTACTTCGGGCCGATCCTTGACACCGACCTCGCCGCGTTCCAGAAGACCATCGACGTCAACATCCGCGGCTACTTCTACATGTCGGTGATGGCCGGCAAGCTGATGGAGAAGCAGGGCGGCGGCGCCATCGTCAACGTCGCCTCGATAGGCGGCATCGTGCCGGGCGCCTTCATGGGCATCTACTCGATCACCAAGGCGGCGGTGATCTCGATGACCAAGGCCTTCGCGCAGGAGCTCGGCGCCAAGAAGATCCGCGTCAACGCGCTCTGCCCGGGCCTGACCGCCACCAAGTTCGCCGGCGCACTGGTCAAGAACGACCAGATCCGCAAGGAAGCCGAGAAGCGCATCTCGCTGCATCGCGTCGCGCAGCCCGACGAGATGGCGGGCGCGGTCCTGTACTTGTGCTCGCCGGCGGCGAGCTATACAACCGGCACGGCGATGATCGTCGACGGCGGGATGCTGATCGGATAGCCATATGTTTTTGTAGGAGCGGCCGTTGGCCGCGATTTGTCGGGGCTAACAGCCCCTCCTACAGGTTCCTACAGGAGTCCTTATGAGGGAATTGGCAGGAAAAGTTGCCGTCATCACCGGCGCCGCCTCCGGCTTCGGCCGCGAGCTCGCCATCCTGTGCGCGGGCGAGGGCATGAAGGTGGTGCTCGCCGATCGCGACGAAGCGGGCATGCAGGCGACGATCGGCATGCTTGCCGCCGGCACACAAGGCCTGGCGGTGAAATGCGACGTGACCAGGCCCGAGCACCTCGACAGTCTTGCTGCGAAGACCTACGAGAAGTTCGGCGCGGCGCACCTGCTGTTCAACAACGCCGGCGTCGCCGTCGCTGGCCCGACCTGGCTCGCCACGCTCGACGACTGGAAGTGGTGCCTCGACGTCAACCTCATGGGCGTGATCCACGGCATCAAGAGCTTCGTGCCGCGGATGCTCGAGCAGGGCGACGAGTGCCACGTGGTCAACACCGCGTCGGTCGCCGGCCTCATCTCGGTCCCCGGCTCTGCCGTGTACTGTGTCTCCAAGCACGGTGTGGTGACGCTGTCCGAATGCCTGCATCAGGACCTGCAGCTGGCCAAGGCGAAGATCGGCGTGTCGATCCTGGCGCCGGCCTACGTCAACACCGGCATCGGCGAGTCGGCGCGCAACCGGCCCGCAGAACTCTCCGCGACCAATCCGCTCGGCCAGCAGTACCGAAGACCGTGTCCGCCATGCGCTGAAGTCAGGGCGGCTGTCGGCCACGGACGTCGCCAAGATCACGATGGAGGCGGTGAAGACCAATCGCTTCTACATCCTGTCGCACCCGAAGATCAAAGGCGCGATCGAGATGCGCATGCGCGACATCCTCGACGACCGGCTGCCGACCAACCCGATGCCGTAGATGAGCACCACCGCAGACCAGACCTTCGTCGGCACCATGCCGGTGCGCGAGCGCCACCGGTTCGACGAGGCTGCGCTCGAGAAATACCTGCGCGCCAACGTCGAGGGATTCAGCGGCGAGCTGGTGGTCGAGCAGTTTAAGGGCGGGCAGTCCAATCCCACGTATCGGCTTTCCGCCGGCGGCAAGCGCTACGTGCTGCGCCGCAAGCCGCCGGGGAAATTGCTGGCGTCGGCGCACGCGGTGGACCGCGAGTATCGCGTCATCACCGCGCTCCGGAACACCGACGTGCCGGTCGCCCGCACGTACTGCCTGTGCACCGACGAGTCGGTGATCGGCACCGCGTTCTACGTCATGGATTGCGTCGAGGGTCGCGTGCTTTGGGACACGACGCTGCCGGGCATGACGCCGGCCGAGCGCTCGGCGATCTATTACGAGATGAACCGCGTGATCGCGGCGCTGCACAAGGTGGACTACACCGCCGTGGGCCTCGCCGACTTCGGCAAGCCCGGCAACTATTTCGCGCGCCAGATCGATCGCTGGAGCAAGCAGTACCGCGCTGTCCGAGACCGAGAAGATCGAGGCGGCGGACAAATTGATCGAATGGCTGCCGGCGAACATCCCGCTGGACGACGAGACCTCGATCGTCCACGGCGATTTCCGCCTCGACAATCTCATGTTCCATCCCGCCGAGCCGCGCATCGTCGCGGTGCTCGACTGGGAGCTGTCGACGCTGGGCCATCCGCTCGCGGACTTCTCCTATCACTGCATGGGCTGCCACATACCGGAAGGCACGTTCCGCGGTCTGGGCGGCGTCGACATCGCCGCCCTCGGCATTCCCGACGAGGAAAGTTACGTCGCGGCGTACTGCAAAGCCACCGGGCGCAGCGGCATCGATCGCGATCACTGGGATTTCTATCTCGCCTACAACCTGTTCCGCGGCGCGGCGATCCTGCAAGGGATCATGGGCCGCGTGAAGGACGGCACGGCAGCAAGCCAGCACGCCAGGGACGCCGGCAGCGGCGCGCGGCCGCTGGCGGAGCTGGGCTGGGCCAAGGTTCAACAAATACTTTCGAGACGGTAGGGCGCGCCATGCGCGCCTTCGAACAGGAGCATCACGATGGATTTCGAATACTCGCAAAAGACCAAGGACCTCCAGAAGCGCTTGAGCGCCTTCATGGACGAGCACATCTATCCCAACGAGAAACGCTTCCACGACGAGGTCGCCGAGGGCGATCGCTGGCAGCCGACGCAGCTGATGGAGGAGCTCAAGGTGAAGGCGCAAGGCCGCAGGGCCTGTGGAACCTGTTCCTGCCGGAATCCGAGCGCGGCGCCGGGCTCACCAACCTGGAATACGCGCCGCTGTGCGAGATCATGGGCCGCGTGATCTGGGCGCCGGAGGTGTTCAACTGCTCGGCGCCCGACACCGGCAACATGGAAGTGCTCGAGCGCTACGGCACGCCCGAGCAGAAGAAGCAGTGGCTGGAGCCGCTGCTGGACGGGAAGATCCGCTCCTGCTTCGCGATGACCGAGCCGGACGTCGCCTCCTCCGACGCCACCAACATCGAGAGCACGATCGAGCGCGACGGCGACGAGCTACGTGATCAACGGCCGCAAATGGTGGTCGTCCGGCGCCGTCGACCCGCGCTGCAAGCTCTTCATCTTCATGGGCAAGACCGATCCCGACAACGCCAGCCGCCACAGCCAGCAGTCGATGATCCTGGTGCCGCGCGACACGCCGGGCGTCAAGATCCTGCGCCCGCTGCCGGTGTTCGGCTACGACGACGCGCCGCACGGCCACGCCGAGATGGTGTTCGAGAACGTGCGCGTGCCGGCGTCCAACATCCTGCTCGGCGAAGGCCGCGGCTTCGAGATCGCGCAGGGCCGCCTCGGGCCGGGCCGCATCCACCACTGCATGCGCCTCATCGGCCTGGCCGAGCGCGCGCTGGAGAAGATGTGCAAGCGCGCGCTGTCGCGCGTGGCGTTCGGCAAGCCGGTCGCCGACGCAGACGGTGACGCTGGAGCGCATCGCCGAGTCGCGCATCATGATCGACCAGGCGCGCCTGCTGACGCTGAAAGCCGCCTACATGATGGACACGGTCGGCAACAAGGTCGCGGCCAAGGAGATCGCGATGATCAAGGTGGCGGCGCCGAACATGGCCTGCCAGGTCATCGACTGGGCGATCCAGGCGCACGGCGGCGGCGGCGTCACGCGACGATTTCGGCCTCGTCGTATGCCTACGCGCAGGCGCGCACGCTGCGCCTCGCCGACGGCCCCGACGAAGTGCATCGCAACGCCATCGGCAAGATGGAGCTGTCGCGCTACGTGCCGGCGGACGTGATGAAGGCGATGAGCTCGCGGCGCGCGTGAACACGCGGTACGGAACGCTGCGCGTCCGCGACACCGGTCCCTCGACTGCGCTCGGGACGAACGGCAAGCCCGTCGTCCTGATGACGCCCGACGGGCCCAACGTGATCGCGCATCACGAGAAGGTGATCGGGCTGCTGGCGCCGCACGCGCGGGTGATCTGCTTCGACATGCCCGGGTTCGGCTTCTCGAAGGCGGCCTTCCGTTATGGCCACAAGGTTGAGGAGGGCGCCGGCGTCGTGCTGTCGGTGATGGACGCGCTCGACGTCAAGCAGGCGTCGCTGGCGTTCAGCTGCGCCAACGGCTTCTACGCGATCGCAGCTGCCAAGCTCGCGCCCCAGCGCATCCGGAGTCTGGTGCTGTGCCAGACGCCGGGCCTCTCGGCGATGCCGGCGTGGACGCAGGCAAACGTGCCCAAGCTGATCCAGAGGCCGGTCGTGGGCCAGATCACCATGCGGCTTGCCAAGCGCAAATTCGCGCACGCCTGGTACGGCATGGCGATGAACGACAAGACGCAGCGCGACGAATTCCGCGCGACCGCGGATGAGGCGCTCACGCACGGCGGCTGCTTCTGTCTCGCCGACGTCGTCCAGGGCCTGCGCAAGGGCACCGACGCGCAGCTGATGGGCGTCAAGCAGCCGGCCACGCTGATCTGGGGCGACTCGGACCGCAGCCACAAGCACACGCGCGCCGAATCGCTGCTGGAGTTGCTCCCGCACGCCCGGATCAAGCATTCTCCCGGGTGCGGTCATTTCCCCGACCTCGAGCAGCCACAGAATTACGTAGAGACCGTACTCGCTCAGCTCATGTAGGAGCGGCCGTTGGCCGCGATTTGTCGGGGCTAACAGCCCCTCCTACACAAACAGTCGTAGGGCGCGCCACGCGCGCCGCCAACCAGGAGAATCTTCAATGCCAATGAATCGCCAGTTCAAGCTCGCCAAGCGCCCGGTCGGCATGGTCAAGCGCACCGACTTCGACTTCGCCGAGTCGCCCGTGCCCGAGCCGCAGGACGGCGAGATCGTCGTGCGCACGCTGTACATCTCGCTCGACCCGGCGATGCGCGGCTGGATGAACGAGGGCAAGTCCTACGTGCCGCCGGTCGGAATCGGGGAGGTGATGCGCGCAGGCGCCATCGGCAAGGTCACTGCGTCGAAGAACCCGAAGTTCGCCGTCGGCGACGTCGTGTTCGGCATGTTCGGCATCCAGGACTACGCGCTCTCCAACGGCAAGGGCGTCAACAAGATCGATCCCAAGCTCGGGGCGCTGCCGGTGTACCTGTCGACGCTCGGCATGCCGGGCATGACCGCGTACTTCGGCTTGCTCGAGATCGGCAAGCCCAAGGAAGGCGAGACCGTGGTCGTCTCCGGCGCTGCGGGCGCGGTCGGCCAGGTCGTCGGCCAGATCGCCAGGATCAAGGGCTGCCGCGTCATCGGCATCGCCGGCGGCAAGGACAAGTGCGACCACGTGGTCAAGGAGCTGGGCTTCGACGCCTGCATCGACTACAAGACCGGCGACATCAAGGAGGCGCTCAAGCAGCATTGCCCCAAGGGCATCGACGTGTACTTCGACAACGTCGGCGGCGACATCCTCGACGCGGTGATGACGCGCCTGGCGATGCGCGCGCGCATCGTCATCTGCGGCGCCATCTCGCAATACAACAACACCACGCCGGTGAAGGGCCCCAGCAATTACATGATGCTGCTGGTCTGCCGGGCGCGGATGGAAGGCATGGTCGTGTTCGACTGGGCCGACCGCTATCCCGAGGCGATCAGCCAGATGGCCAAGTGGCTGCTCGAGGGCAAGCTGCGCACGTTCGAAGACATCGAAGAGGGCCTGGAGACGTTCCCCGAGACGCTGCTCAAGCTGTTCAAGGGCGAGAACACCGGCAAGCTGGTGCTGAAGGTGGCGGACGCGTAACTGGTTTTTGGGCGGATCAGGACGGCGGTTCTACCGACGCCGCCTGAGCGCCCAGCCCACGAGACTTCCGTGAGTTGTCGCTTCGCCGACCAGAACGGAGCAGACCTCGCGCCTTTCTGCGTCCGACATCGGGTGGGCGAGCATCCCTTCGACCGTGAACACCCAGATCTTCACCAGCGACTTCGATTTCTTCGGAGAAAGCCCGGCTTGTTGCATTTCACCTTCGATCAGCTTTTCCGCCAGCGTGTGAAACCGGTCATGCCACGCACTGATGGTCGGTGAGGTCAGCATGCGCGCGTGGACCGTCGCGACGAGGCGACTGGCCTGCTGCAATTGCTTCACCACCATGAGAAGCCGGCTGGTCTTGTCGGTGACGGAACTGCGCAGAAATGCTCCCATCCCCCGCTCCAGTTCTGCATCAAGAACGGCGACGAGCAATTCGTCCTTGTCCTTGAAATACCAGTAGATGGTGTTGGCGGCGACTTCCGCAGCCGCGGCGATCGCGCTCATGGAGGTCGATTCGTAGCCGGCGTCGAGAAACAGCTTCCGGGCCGCGTCGACGATTTCCGTCCGCTTCTCGGCAGAGTCCTGGTGAACCTTGTTGCGTGGCATGCGTCTGCTCGATCGAAAGCGAGTGGCCGAAGCGCCAATCGCCGGGTGATTATACGGCCTCTTGAATGTCGTTCAAGGTCCTGGTAAGTTGTCTTGACTGACATTCAAGAGAGCCGCCGTGACCGTCCGAATCTCCTCCTCGCATTTCCCAAGCAACGGCGTCCAATGCGCCGCGACCCTTCACCTCCCAGAAGGTGCCGGGCCATTTCCCGCAATCTTGATGGTCCATGGCTGGGGCGGCGTGCAGGACGCGCTGACCGTGCCTTTCTACGCGCCGTTCAATCAGGCGGGTTTCGCCGTGATGACTTTCGACTACGCCGGCTGGGGAAAAAGCGAGGGCACGCCCCGAAACGTGATCAACCCGTGGCATCGGGAACGCGACGTCGAGAATGCCCTCGAGCATCTGCGCACGCAGCCTCAGGTCGACGCAAGCCGCGTCGTGCTGTGGGGAACGTCCTTTGGCGGTGGGCATGTCGTGAGAGTCGCCGCTCGCCATCCTGAGCTCCTGGGTGCCATCGCCCAAGTCCCGATGCTGGACGGGATGGCCGCCGTGAAGGCGGTGCCTCTGACGCGCCTGATCCGCTCCGGATTCACAGCGCTGATGGACCTGCTGCGAGGAAAAAACCCGGTCTACCTCCCGGTCGTCGCTCCGCTGGGCCAATGGTCGAGCATGGACCGGGACGGCGCCGCCGAAGCCATGCAGAAGGGGATGCAAGCGCTCATCGCGCGTGGCGGACCTGAGGCGGGCTACTACGATAATCGTGTTGCTGCCCGGTCCCTGCTCACCATGGGACTGTATCGGCCCTTCAAGAGCTGAAGGACGTGTCGATCCCGATCCTCATTGTCGGCGCGACCCGCGACACCGTCGCGCCGTTCGTCGAGAGCGCGGGTTCGCGCGCTCGCCAAGCCGCACATCCGGATCGAAACGCTCGATGCCAACCATTTCGATCCCTACTTCGAGCCGGCCCTGTCCGTAAATCTCGGCCATCAGCTGGCGTTTCTGAAGGGGATACGCAGCGCATGAAGAACTTCCGCAAAGGAGCTGCGCTGATCACGGGCGCCTCGGCGGGAATCGGCGCGGCGCTGGCGCGGGAGTTCGCGAAGAACGGCCACGACGTGGTGCTGGTTGCGCGCAGCGTCGACAAGCTCAAGAAACTGGCGGCTGAGCTTGGCAAGGTGTACGGCATCCGTGCCGTTGCGCTGCCCGGTGACCTCGGGGCCGCCGGTGCGGCGGAAACTCTGCACGCAAAAGTCTCGCGAAGGCGTTTGGTGGTGGACTTCCTGGTCAACAACGCCGGGCTTCTGCATGAGGGTCCGTTCTGGGAGACGCCGCTCGCCGCACACCAGCAGCTCCTCCAACTGAATATCGGTGCGCTCACTGCCCTGACGCACCTGTTCCTCCCCGCCATGCTCGAGCGCAAGCGCGGTCGCGTCCTGAATCTGGCCTCGACCTCGGCATTCCAGCCGATCCCGTATCTCTCGACGTACGCGGCGAGCAAGGCCTTCGTGCTCTCGTTCTCCGAAGCCCTGAGCGTCGAGCTCAAGGGCACGGGCGTGAGGGTTACGGCGTTGTGTCCGGGCTTCACCGACACGGACATGATCGCGAAGTCCAGCGGCGAGTCCATGAGCGTCCCCTTCGTTCGCAATCTCACGGCGGACGAAGTTGCGCGCGACGGTTACGCAGCCTGCATCGCCGGAAAGCCGCTCTACATAAACGGCGCCACCAATCGCGCGATGATCGCGTTCAGCAAGCTCCAGCCGCGATGGATTCAGCGACTGGCTGCGGAGATGATCGCCAAGAAGGGGATCGCATGAACCCAGCGGGGCTCGTGCGGGGCGGAAGGGGTAGGGGTGCCGGGGCGCATCTCCTGTAGACTTTTTTCATGTCCCGGGGGGCCACGGCGGATTCCAAGCTTCTGGCGCGCGAAAGCGTGCTGGCAACCTATCCGTTGTTCATGCTGCTGGTGGCTGCCGAGCGCGGGATTCCGGCCGGCAAGATCCTGGAAGGCTCCGGCGTGACGGAGGAACAGCTGCGCAAGCCCAACGCGCGCGTGACCATGCCGCAGCTCGGCGTGATCACGCTGAACCTGGTGATGGACACGCGCGATCCCGGCATCGGGCTGGAGCTCGGGCTGCGCGGCAGCTGCACCAAGCTCGGTCTCATGGGCTTTGGCCTCATGAGCTGCTCCAACCTGCGCGAGGCCACCGAGCTCGGCTGCCGCTACCTGCCGACGGTCGTGTCGTTCTTCAACGCCCACTTCTCCGTGCAGGGCGACACCGCGGTCGTCGAGGTGACCGAGTCGGTGCCGCTCGGGCCGATGCGCCAGTTCGCCTTCGATCAGTACCTGGTCGAGGCGTTCGAGACGTATAAGTGGCTCGGCGACCCCGCATTGGTGGCAAGCCTCAAGGACATGGTCGAGCTGTGGTTCGACTATCCGGAGCCGGAATATTTCGCGCGCTTCCGGGACCGCCTGCCCAAGGCGCGCTTCGACGCGCCGTCATGCCAGATCCGCTATCCCGCGCACCTGCTGGAGATACCGGTGCGCACTGCCAACCCGCTGACCGCGCAGACGGTGATCGACCATTGCGAGACCGAGCTCGCCAAGCTCGGGTTCACCGAGAGCCTGCTCGATCGCGTGCGCGCGTTCCTGATCTGCCGCAATGGCCGCTATCCGGACCTGGAGACCGTGGCGGTGCGCCTGCACATGTCGGAACGCACGTTCAAGCGCAAGCTCGCCCAGTACGGCGTGGGATTCGCGGAGCTGCTCGACGAGGTGCGCAAGCGCGACAGCATCCGCCTGCTCGACGATCCGGCGCGCCCGATCGAGGAGGTCGCGCTCGCCGTGGGCTACATGGATCCATCCAACTTCGCCCGCGCTTTCCGCAAGTGGACCGGCGAGACACCGAGCGCCTACCGCGAGCGGCTGGCCTCAGGGATACGCTGACTGCGGCCGGTGCGATTTGAGGCGGCTCGCCGGGCGCGTGCGCGTCCGGGACGATGGCTTCGCCTTCGCCACTTTCCGGGTCACCGGAACCAGCTTGCCCTTGGCCGCGGGTGCAGGCGACGCTGAAAACGAAGCGGTCTCGATGAGCTCGTTATCGCGGGTCGGGATCCGGATCACCGCACCACGGCGGAATGCCTTGCCCGCTCTCGGATTGGCGCTGCGCAGCGCCGCAATCGTCACCCCGTAGCGCTTGGCCAGCGCCGCCGGCGTGTCGCCCTTGGCGATCTGGTGCTGGATGTAGAACAGCTTCTGCTGCTCGTGGCGCTCCGAGGCGCTGAGCTGGGCGATCGCTGTCCCGAACGTCGACGCACGGCCCGGCGGAAGCCGCAACGTATGTCCCGGCGGCACGTAGAGCTTGCCTTCGATCACATCCGGCCGGTACGCGGGATTCAGGGTGCGGAAGGTCGCTTCATCGGTGCCGGACAACCGTAGCAGCGTCGTGTAGGGAATGTAGTACTGCGTGGTCTGGACCTGATCGAAGCGCAGCTCTCCCTTGCGCTGAAGCTGGCCGAAATGCGCGTCCTGATCCCGCTCCACGTCCGCCGCCGCAAGAAACTCCGCATAGTAGTTACGCGACGCAAACCCGAACCGCTTGTCCTCGTAACGCTCCACAAGATCCGCAAGACTGGCTCCCTGAACCGTGCGCAAGCCGCGCAAGAGGCCCGATCGACCGTGGTTGTAGGCGGTAACGGCCAGCGACCAGTCGCCGAGCGCCGCGTAATCCTCCTTCAGATGCCTGGCCGCAGCTTCGGTCGAGAACCACGGATCCGCGCGGTCGTCGACCAGCGTGTTCAGGCGCATGAAGGAGCGGGCGGAGGCCGGCATGAACTGCCAGATGCCGGCGGCGCCCACCTTCGAGTAAGCCCGTTCGTTGAAGCTCGACTCCACCAGCGGCAGTCGCGTCAGCTGCCTGGGCAGGCCTTCACGCTCGAAGACGGCCTCCATGTGCGGCAAGTACTTTCCGGATGTCTCGAGCGCCTCCTGCGTGCGCTCCTTGAGGCCGCGCTGGACGCGCAGTCCGCTCGCCGCCTTGCGGAAGCGCTCGGGATCCGCGATGTCGGCGTAGAGCTGGTAAACGCGGCGCTCGTCGGCCGCAAGCTGCTCGGGATGTGCCTGCTTCTCGTCGACGCTCAGGAGCAGCTGCTCGAAGCGCGCCTTGGCGGCCTTCTCCGCCTGGGATTGGGCGCTGGCTACTCGGACGCGACTCAGGATTGCAGCCTGGTCCCGGAAGTCCAGGACCTCGAGCACGCGATCCGGATAATTCGCAGAGTGCACGACGCTCTGGTACTCGGAGTAATCCCCGAAGACCTTGGTCCAGAACGAGATGGCTGGCTGCAGGATCGCGGGGCGCGGGAACACGCTCTGCTCCGGATCCGGGACGTAGGCAATCGCCGTGGCGTCGTCGATGCGGGGGAAAGGGACGCTCGGTCCCTGAGCGACGGTGGCCGCCAACGCGGCCGCAAGACCCAACCAATATCGAAGCATCAAACCTTGAGATCAGAAGCGCCCCGGGGCGCAACCCTGGAAATATAGGTTCGCGGCCGGCGCGCCACAATCGTAAAAACCTACTGTTGGCGGGAATCCGTCACACTTCCCGGCGATTCGCCGGGCGCAGGCATGGCCCGCAATGACGACCACATTGGCATCTGCGCCCATCACGACCTGAGCGGCCGCGCCCGTAACCTGCCTCTCGTTCCGGATCCGGAACCGAGCAGGGGGCGAGGCGATGGGGGACGGGAGCAAGATCGGCTTGGTGGTGCGCGAGGAGACCGTCGAGGTCGCCGTCATCGGCACCGGTTTCTCCGGCCTGGGCATGGCCGTCAAGCTCAAGCAGGCGGGCATCGACGACTTCGTGGTGCTGGAGAAGGCGGGCGACGTCGGCGGCACCTGGCGCGACAACCACTATCCGGGCTGCGCCTGCGACGTGCAGTCGCATCTCTACTCGTTCTCCTTTGCCCCGAACCCGGAGTGGTCGCGGATGTTCTCGCCGCAGCCGGAGATCCACGCCTACCTGCGCGGCGTCTCTGACAAGTACGCGTTGCGCTCGCACATCCGCTTCAACGCCGAGCTTGCCGAGGCGCGCTGGGATGAGGTCGGCGGAATCTGGCGCCTGAAGTGCGCCGATGGCCGCCGCTTCGGCGCGCGCGTGCTGGTGTCGGGAATGGGCGGCCTCTCACGGCCGGCTTATCCGAAGCTCGCAGGCCTGCAGAATTTCCGCGGCAAGAGCTTCCACTCGCAGGACTGGGATCACGGTTACGACCTGACCGGCAAGTGCGTCGCCGTCATCGGCACCGGCGCCTCGGCGATCCAGTTCGTGCCGCAGATCCAGAAGAAAGCGGCACTCGTGGAGCTCTACCAGCGCACGCCGCCGTGGATCATCTCCAAGCCCGATCGGCCGGTGCGCGCGTTCGAGAAGAAATTGTTCCGTCGTTTCCCCTGGACGCAGCGCCTGTTCCGCACGGCGATCTACTGGATGCTCGAGGCCCGCGTGCTGGGCTTCAGCGTCAACCCCAAGCTGATGAAGCTCGTGCAGCGCGAGGCGGTGGGACACATCCGGCAGCAGATCAAGGATCCGGCGCTGCGCGCCAAGGTCACGCCGAGCTACACGATCGGCTGCAAGCGCATTCTCATCTCCGACGACTACTACCCGGCGCTGGCGCAGCGCAACGTCGACGTCATCACCAGCGGCATCCGCGAGGTGCGCGCCCACAGCATCGTCGACGAGGCCGGCGTCGAGCGTCCGGTCGACGCGATCATCTTCGGCACCGGCTTCCACGCGGTGGATCCGATCCCCGCGGGCCTGATCTTCGGCAAGGGCGGCCGCGATCTGGTCGAAGCGTGGAAGGGCGGGCCCGAAGCCTACAAGGGGACGACGGTCGCGGGCTTCCCGAACTTCTTCATGGTGGTCGGGCCCAACACCGGGCTCGGGCACAGCTCGATGGTCTACATGATCGAGTCGCAGATCGCCTACGTGATGGACGCGCTCGCGCAAATCCGCAAGAAGAATCTCAAGAGCGTCGAGGTGCGGGCGCTCGCGCAGCAGCAGCACAACCTGGCGCTGCAGAAGAAGCTCGTCGGTGGCGTCTGGACCACCGGCGGCTGCAAGAGCTGGTACCTCCACGAGAGCGGCAAGAACACGAGCTTGTGGCCCGGCTTCACGTTCCAGTTCCGCCGCGAGCTGAAGAAATTTGATGCGGAGCAATACCAGTTGACGCCAGCGTCGGCTCCGCAAGAAGCGCTCGAGCCGACCTACGCAAAGAGCGTTTGAGCCGACCTGCAAAGTTATTCATCGATGCACACGGGGGATTCCATGCGTACCAAGATCACACTCATCTGCTTACTGCTGCTGGCCACGCCGCTGGCCATCGCAAAGGTCACGCCGGAGGAAGCGGCCAAGCTCGGCAAGGAGCTGACGCCGATCGGCGCCGAGCGCGCCGGCAACAAGGCCGGCACCATCCCGGCGTGGACGCCCGCCAAGCAGCGCGGAAAGCTCAACCACGAGTTCCCGAACGATCCGGTATTCGATCTGGAGAAGCCACTCTTCTCGGTCACCGGTGCGAGCGCGGCCAAGTACGCGGCGAACCTCACCGAGGGCCAGAAGGAGTTGCTGCGGCGCTATCCGGAGACCTACAAGCTGAACGTGTATCCGAGCCATCGCGTGGCGAATTTCCCCGAGGCGGTGCTCAAGGCGACGGTCGACAACGCGACGCGCGCGGAGCTCAAGTCTCCAGACCTGCCGACCGGCGCGGTTCTGGGCTTCCCGTTCCCGATCCCCAAGAGCGGCGCCGAGCCGATCTGGAACCACAAGCTGAAATGGCGCGGCGAGAACGCGCGTCGCTACAACAACCAGATCATCGTGCAGCAGGACGGCAAGTACACGCTGACCAAGCTGGTCGAGGAAGTGAAGTTCATCTACGCCAGCCAGAAGACGCCGTCGCCGCTGGGTCCCGGAACGGAATACCTGCGCTATCTCTCCGCCACCGTGGCGCCGCCGCGCCTGGCCGGCACGCACATCCTGGTGCACGAGCGCGTCGGCACCGGCGCCGAGGGCCGCAACGCCTGGCTGTATTCACCGGGCCTGCGCCGCATCCGCCGCGCGCCGACGGTCTGCTGCGACAACCCGTACGAAGGCACCGACGGTCACCAGTTCTACGACCAGGTCGACATGTTCAACGGCGTGCTCGAGCGCTACAACTGGAAGCTGATGGGCAAGCGCGAGGTCTACATCCCGTACGACTCCAATCTCATCGCCAGCAACCGCACCAAGTACTCGGCGCTGGTGCGGCCCAAGCACCTGAACCAGGACCTGGTGCGCTACGAGCTGCACCGCGTGTGGGTGGTCGAGGCCGAGCTGCGTCCCGGCCTGAACCACACCTTCCGCAAGCGCCGCATGTACCTGGACGAGGACAGCTGGAACATCGTCGCCGTCGACGACTACGACAACCGCAACCAGCTGATGGAGTACCAGGAAGGCAACATGGTCATCGGCTACAACATCCTGTCGGCCGGCACCGTGCCGGAGATCATCTACCACTTCAACTCCGGCCGGTACTTCATCACCGCGCTGTTCAACGAAGACGAGCCGTACGACTTCGCCGTCCAGTACAACGACGACAAGTTCACGCCCGAGTCCGTGCAGAAGAACGCCGGGCACTGACATGCGAACCCGGCAAACAAGCAGACGCAAACGTCTGCTGGCGGTGGCGCTCGGCCTGCAGTCGTCGATGGCGTGCGCGATGGAGTTCAGCATCCCGGTCGGCGAGCAGGCCATTAGCGGCACGCTGGACACGACGACGACCATCGGCGCGGCGATCCGCATGCAGGGGCGCGACCAGGACCTGATCGGCAAGGCAGACCTGAATCCGCAGGTCTGCGGGTTCCCCAACCAGACGTGCCAGGGCGTGTTCCGCGAGCAGGTGTATCCCGCGCAGCGGCTCACCGCCGCGCCGGGTCAGTTCTCGATGAACAACGACGACGGCGATCTCAACTACGACCGCTACGACATCGTCCAGGCGCCGGCGAAGGTCACGCCCAAGCTCAACGTGCACTACGGCGAGTTCGGCCTGACGGCGCGGGCGCTGTTCTTCTACGACATCGTCAACAACGACTTCACCGAGTACCACCCCGACCGCATCACGCCGGAGAACAAGGATCAGGTCGGCCGCGTGGTGCCGTTGCGCGAGTCCACCGGCTACGTCAACGTCATCAACGTCGGCCAACGCGTTTACGGCGCGGGCGGGGTGGTGCGCAACAAGCGCACCGACGGCGAGATCCTGCGCGAGGCCGGCATGGACTTCCAGCTGCTCGACGCCTTCGTCTACGGCAAGCTGCCGCTGCCGTTCCAGCGCGAGCTGACCTTCAAGGTCGGCAAGCAGGTCGTTGCCTGGGGCGAGAGCACCTCGCTGGTCGTCAACAGCTTGAACCAGGCCAACCCGCCCAACGCCAACACGCTCTACCGCGTCGGCTTCCAGCTCGACGAGCTGTTCACGCCGCTCAACATGGTGCACCTGTCGTTCGAGCCGTTCGGCGACGTGACCCTCGAGGGCTTCTACCAGCTGGAATGGCAGAACCTGGAGGCGCCGGCGCCGGGGACGTTCTTCTCGACCGTGGACGTCGGCACCGACAACGCGGTCGACTTCGCCAACATCAGCTTCGGCCAGGCCGCGGATGATCCGTCCGGCGTCGGCGTGCCGCCCGACAGTCCGCTCGCCGGCATCACCAAGACTTCGTCGCTGATCCGACGCGTGCCCGATCGCGAGGCGCGCAACAGCGGACAGTACGGCATCGCCCTCAAGTATTACGCCGAGTGGCTCAACAACGGCACGAGCCTGGGCGCGTATTACATGAACTACCACTCGCGCCTGCCATACGTGAGCTTCTACGCCACGCAGGCGAGCTGCGCGCGGCGCGAAGGCAACGCCCGCGGCATCGACGCCAGCAACAGCGTCAACTTCCTGCTGGCCTGCGACGACCTGCCGGTGCTGCATCCCGGCAATCCGCGCGCGGCCACCAGCGACGTGCTGCCGCTGGACACAGGGCGCATCCAGCTCGAGTACCCGGAAGACATCCACATGTTCGGCCTTTCGTTCAACACCAGCTTCGGCGACTACGCGCTGCAGGGCGAGGTGGCGTATCGGCCCAACCTGCCGATGCAGGTGGCGATCAACGACCTGGCGCTCGCAGCGGCCGGGCCGACACTGACGCGATGCCACGACGAGTCGCTGAATTGCTTCGGCACGCTCGGCGGCCTGGGCACCGATGCGCAAGGGCGTCCGTATCGCTACGGCAACAGCGACTTCGTTCCCGCTCCGGGCGTACAGGGCTATCACGACACCTTCGACCTGGCGGTCGGCGGGCTGGACGGCTCCGCGCGCTCGTTCCCGAGCTTCGTGATCCCGTACCGTGGCGGCACGCTCGGCGAGAACCCGCCCTCGGACCTGTCCAGACCGTTCGATTCGCAAAACCCCGGCTACATCCGCGGCTACGAGCGCTTCAGCGCCTACCAGTTCAACCTGGGCACCACGCGCGTTCTCGCGGCGACGGAGAACCCCATCGGCGCCGACCAGATCATCGTCATCGGCGAGCTGGGCGCGACCTGGGTGCCGGATCTTCCGGCGACAGACCAGCTGCAGATCCAGGGCCCGGCGACGTTCACGCACGCCAGCGCGGGGGCGGACGGCTCCGGCGCCGACGGCTCGCGGCAGGCCTGCTCGACCAACCCGTCCTGCTCGATCGGCCCCGACGGCGCGCGCTTCAATCCGCACCAGCAGGACGCGCGCGACTTCGTCACGCCGTTCTCGTGGGGCTACCGCATCATCAGCTTCATCAAGTACGAGAGCGTGCTGCCGAACATCAGCATCCAGCCCTTCATCCTGTGGGCGCACGACCTCGGCGGCATCGCGCCAGGCCCGGCGGAGAACTTCATCCGCGGCCGCAAGTCGGCCACGCTGCAGATCGAGACCAGATACCGCGACTCGCTGTCGTTCACGCTGGGCTACGGCTGGTTCTGGGGCGGCGGCAACAACAACCTGATGGCGGACCGCGACTTCGCCTCGGCCTACGTGAAGTACCAGTTTTGATGCGCTCCTTCGGCGACAAGGTGGCGGCGATCACCGGCGCGGGCTCCGGCATCGGCCGCGAGCTCGCGGTGCAGCTGGCGGGGCAGGGCTGCCACCTGGCGCTGAGCGACATCGACAGCAAGGGTCTCGCGGAGACAGCGACGCTGGCGTCACCGACCGGCGTGCGCATCACCACCGCGCGCGTCGACGTCGCCGATCGCACCGCGATGTATGCCTGGGCCGACCAGGTTGCCAAGGATCACGGCAAGGTGAACCTCGTCTTCAACAACGCCGGCGTCGCGCTCGGCGCCACGGTGGAGGGCGTCAGCTTCGACGACTTCGACTGGCTGATGGGCATCAACTTCTGGGGCGTGGTGCATGGCACCAAGGCCTTCCTGCCGCACTTGAAAGCTGCCGGCGAGGGACACGTGGTGAACCTGTCCAGCGTCTTCGGGCTGGCGGCGATCCCGAGCCAGGCGGTCTACAACGCCTCCAAGTTCGCGGTGCGCGGCTTCACCGAATCGCTGCGACAGGAGCTCGACATGCAAAAGTCGCCCGTGAGCGCGACCAGCATTCACCCGGGCGGCATCAGGACCAACATCGCGCGCTCGGCGCGCATCAGCGACTCGATCGGCCAGCTGGGCTTCGACCAGGCGCAGAGCCGGTCGCGGTTCGAGAACAACTTCAGGACGACGGCGGCACAGGCCGCGCACGTGATTCTGCGCGCGGTGCAGAAGAACAAGCGCCGCGCTCTCATCGGCGCCGATGCGTACCTGGTCGACTGGATGGTGCGGCTGTTGCCGGCGCTGTACCAGCGCCTCACCATGTGGTTCGCGAGATTGCAGATGTAGCGTCACGCCTGGGGAGGCGCGCGAGGAGGAGGAGGGGACATGAGACGTCTGTGGATTGCGCTTGCGTTGGGCGTGCTGTTGGCTACGTCTGGCTGTCATTCCGGCGAGAACACCGCGCCTCCGGGGCCGCGCGCGCTTTCCGGGGCCGAGGCGGAGAAGCTGGCTGCGGAAACCACCATCGAGTTCGGCGATGCCGTGCGCAATCGCGACCTCAAGAAATTCTACCTGCACACCTCCGAGCAGTACCAGCACAACATGGAGCTGGATCGCTTCGAGGAAACGTTCGGCCCGTTCGTCGACAAGGGTGTCGACCTATCCGCCATCGACTCGACCATGCCCGCGCTCAACGCACCGCCGACGACGTACGCCAACGGCGTCGTGCACGTGGAGGGCACGTTCCCGGCCGCCCGGGCCGACTTCACCTACGAGTACGTGTTCGAGCGTGATCGTTGGCGCATCGTCGGCTTCGACCTCCGCCATCCGGACGTGCGGTAAACTTTCGGAGGGGACTTTGCAGGCTCCCCCACCAAGACGAGTCCCTCGTCCAAGCCCTGCTCCAGGCGCCGTCGTCGGCGCATAAGGAGCGTGCGTGATGGGTGAAGCAATCCAGAAAGTGCTGTTGCTCGTGGCCCTGATGGCCGTGGTCTCCGCCATCGAGGTCTGGATCCCGTTCCGCGCGCGCGGAACGCGCGGCGTCGCGCCGAACCTCGGCCTGACGCTGCTGTTCTTCGCGATCAACCTCGCGGTGACCGTGCCGCTCGTGCTCGCGGCGGAATGGCTCTCGCAGCGGGAGTTCGGGCCGCTGCATCGGCTCAACGACGGGCTTGCGCTCGCAATCGGCGTCGTCGTCCTGGACTTCAGCGCGTACGCCGTGCACGTGCTGATGCACAAGGTGGGCTGGATGTGGCGCTTCCACCGCGTGCATCACAGCGACACGCTGGTCGACGTCACCACGGCGTATCGCCAGCACCCTGGCGAGACCGTGTTCCGGTTCGCGTTCACGGCAGCGCCGGCGCTCGTGCTCGGCGTCACGCCCGAGGCGATGGCGATCTATCGCACGTTGTCGGGCATCAGCGCCGTGATAGAGCACGCCAACGTGACGCTGCCGGAATGGCTCGACCGCGCGCTGCGGACCGTCATCGTCGGCCCGATCCTGCACAAGGTGCATCACTCGCGCGTCGCAGCGGAGACGGATTCGAACTATGGGAACATCTTCTCGGTGTTCGACCGTCTGTTCCGCACGTTCACGCCCGCGGCGCGCGCCGCCAGCGTCCGCTACGGGCTCGATGGATACGACGCGCCGGACCGGCAGTCGCTCGCCGGCCTGATCCGACTGCCATGGTTCAAGGAATGACGCCGATGCCCAGCTACAGCCTTTGGGACCTGATCCGCTACATGCTCAAGCTGGGCAGCATCGGCTTCGGCGGACCGGTCGCGCTCGTCGGCTACATGCATCGCGATCTCGTCGACGAGCGCAAGTGGTTCTCCGAAGCCGACTACAAGGAGGGGATGGCGCTGTCGCAGCTGATGCCGGGCCCGCTCGCCGCGCAGCTGGCGATGTACCTGGGATACGTGCATTACGGGGTGCGCGGGTCGAGCCTGGTCGGCGTCGCCTTCGTGTTGCCGTCGTTCTTCATGGTGCTGGTGCTGGGCTGGCTCTACCTGCGGTTCGGCGGCTTGTCGTGGATGCAGGCGGTGTTCTACGGCGTCGGCGCGGCGGTGATCGGCATCATCGCCATGAGCGCCTACAAGCTCACGCGCAAGAGCGTCGGCCGCGATCCGCTGCTGTGGGCGATCTATCTCGTCGCGTTCGCGATCACCGCCATCACCGCGTCCGAAAGCATCTGGGTGTTCCTCATCGGCGGCATTCTCGTCATGCTCGTGCGGGCGCCGCCGAAGCCATCGGCTGGCACTGGCGGCGCGGCGATGGCCATCGCCGCGGTCCCCGTCGCCGGCGCGTTCAACTGGCCGCTGCTCGGCCAGATCCTCGCGTTCTTCTCCAAGGCCGGCGCATTCGTGTTCGGCAGTGGCCTCGCCATCGTGCCGTTCCTCTATGGCGGCGTCGTCACGCAGCACGGCTGGCTCACTGAGCGGCAGTTCGTCGACGCGGTGGCGGTGGCGATGATCACGCCCGGGCCGGTCGTCATCACCGTGGGCTTCATCGGCTATCTCGTCGCGGGTGTGCCCGGCTCGATCGCGGCGGCGCTCGGCACCTTCCTGCCGTGCTACTTCTTCACCATCATCCCGGCGCCGTACTTCAAGAAGTTCGGCAAGCAGCGTTCCGTCGTCGCCTTCGTCGACGGCGCAACCGCAGCCGCCATCGGCACGATTGCGGGAGCCGTCGTCGTGCTCGGACAGCGCTCGATCATCGACGTGCCGACGCTGCTGCTCGGCCTGGCGGCGCTCGGGATCCTGTGGAAGACCAAGGTGCAGGAGCCCCTGATCATCGCCGGCGCGGCGATGGCCGGGCTCGCGATCTTTCCGCTGGTGACGCAGTCCTAGCGGCGCTGCGGCCTACAGCTTCTCGATCCGGAACACCCGCGCCGAGTTCTTCGCCGGGATCTGCACCTGGATGCCCGCGCGCAGCTGCGCGCCGGTGTAGACCAGCACACTGGTCTCGCTCGGTGCTTCCAGCAACCGATAGGTGCCGTTGGGCACGTTGCGCAGCCTGATCATGCGGAACGCGTCGGGTGCGTCCTGGCGATAGACCAGCAGCGCGCCGCGCGCGTCCTCGGGGTTCCAGGTCTGGAACGCCGCCCAGTTGTTGCCGGTCAGCGGGTCTTCGGCGAGCAGCGGATACGTGAACGTGGCGAGGTCGGCGCGATGCGCCTTGTAGTAATCGGTCCAGACCTTGATCGTCGCGCGCGTCGCCGCGGGGATGCTGGTCAGCTCGTTGAAGAAGGTGATGTGCGAGAGCAGCGCCACGGCCATCTGATAGTTGGCCGACCACTTGGCGAGGTCGCTGCTGCGCAGCGCGTTGCGGCCGAGGGCGAACGGCGGCAGCCAGGGCGTCAGCACCTGATTGGCGTGCAGCGACTCGGGCGGCGTCGGCGAGCCGTTCTGGTACCAGGTCGGTCCGCGCGCCAGCGCCTCGAACGGGAACAGCCGGTAGTCGTTGGTCTCGTCCATCTGGATCGTCACGTCCGGATGGTCGCGCAGGATGCGGTCGAGCATTCCCATGAACGACTCGCGATAGCCGTACATGTCGACCGGGTAGAGCCCGGCGCAGTCCAGCCAGGCGGTGAAGTCGAACTTGAAGTAGCGCACGCCCCATTGTTCGACGGCGCGGCGGATGCGCGACTCCAGGTAGTCGATGAACTTCACGCCGTTGGTGCCCAGGGCCTCGGGATTCCACTGGGCGATGCCCGCCTCGTTGGAGCCGCTGGTGGCGTCGGCGAGGTTGTAGCCCACGAGCGCGTCGCCCATCGGCGAGCAGGTCCACTCCGGGTGCTGGTTGAAGGCGACCGACGAGGGATGGAAGTGCATCGGCGACATCCACAAGCCGAGCTTCATGCCGGCGGGCTGCAGCTTGGCCTGCACGGCCGCGAACGAGGCGTCGGGGAAGCGCGGCTTGACGATCGGCGCGGTGCCGCGGCGCGGCTCGTTGCACGCGGGATCGGAGGAAACGGCGTCCGGGCACCAGTCGCCGGAGCGCGCCTGCCAGCCGTCGTCGAAGATGAACGTCTCGATGCCCATCGCGGCGGCGAGCGGCAGGTCGCTCAGGAACCGCGCGTAATCCATGTCGTCCTTGGCGCCGGTGGAGATGAGGTCGTGATCCGTGCCGTTCGAGTTGAAGGTGATCTCGCGGCGGTACGGCGGCATGCGGAAATTGGTCAGGTACTTGTAATGCTGCCAGGGCTCGTCGTCGCGGTTGAGCGCAACGCCGGTGAACACCGGCTCCAGCCGCAGCGGGGTGCCGGGCACGACGGTGCGCACGCGTCCCGCCTTGAAGCCGTCGTTCTCGACGTGGACCTGCTCCTCGAAGGGCCCGAGGTAGATGATGTCCTTGCGCAGGTCGACCAGCGCGCGTGCGGTGGTGCCGTCGAAGCTCATCTGCGACGACGAGTAGTCGTTGCGCTCCAGCACGTAGAACAGGTGCCGATCCGACGCGTCGCCGATCGACAGCCACTGCGCCGAGCCCGACACGGTCGGACCGGAGGCGGAATCGCGCCAGTCGCCGGCATGCGCGTCGCCGACCACGAGCAGCGGGCCGGTCCATTCCGGCTCCCGCCAGTCGGCGCCTGCGCGGAACGAGTGCCGCTGGGCCTGCAGGCCGACGCCCGTGGGCATGGCCTGGTCCAGCGCGTAGCCGGTGATGGGCAGCGCCACCGGGCTTTCGACGAAGGTTTCCTGGCGCATGCCGGCGACGCCCGGATAGACCTCGACGATGCGCTTGACCCGGAAGCCGACGGGGAGATCCGGAAGCGACAGCGGCGTCAGGGTGATGGTGACGCGCACGCCGCCGTTGGGCAGCGTCTGCACGACGGGCTGCGGAATCGCGCTGAACAGGTTGGAGCCGATCAGGCTGCGGCGGATATCCAGCGTGAAGTCCGTGCTGTTCGCAGACCAAACACGGCCGTTGCGCAGATCGGTGAGCCGCACCGTCTTGAAGGGGACCCGCGACCAGACGCGCTCGATCAGGCCGTTGCGCACCACGATCTGCGTGGCGGTGACCTGGGCCGTCGGCGGCGTGGCCGCTGCAGCGGCGTCCAGCGCCGGCATCGAGAACACGACGAAACACAACGCTGCGCGGACCCTTGCGGCCCGACCGTGGATGCTCATGAATCTCTCTCCCCGAAATGCTCCCCCAACGGCGCGATAGTAACCTGCACCAATCCCCAGGATGCCTAGGAGAATTGCCTCATATGCTGACCCTCTATCACGCGCCGCAATCCCGCTCGTCCCGGATCCTCTGGCTGCTGGAGGAGCTCGGCGCCGACTACAAGGTCGTCTACACCAGCATTCCCCGCCAGGACGGCAGCGGCGCGGCCGATCCGGCCAACCCGCATCCCTACAAGAAGGTGCCAGCGCTCGTGCACGACGGCGCCCTGGTCACCGAGTCGGCGGCCATTGCCTTGTACCTGACGGACCTCAACCCCAAGGCAGGCATCGGCCCGCAAGTCGGCGACGCCGGCCGTGGGGATTACCTCTCCTGGCTCGCGTACTACGCCGGCGTGATCGAGCCGGTGGTCAACTTCCAGTTCGTGGGCCTCGCCGACCACGCCGGTCTCGCGCGCACGTTCAGAGGCCGCGCCGAGCTGGATCAACGCATCCTGGAAACGCTGGGCAAGGGCCCGTTCCTGCTGGGCGAGAAGTTCTCCGCCGCCGACATCCTGCTGGCGAGCCTGGGCCAGTTCGCGCGGCAGATGCTGCCGGCGGGCGCGGTGGTCGACGACTATCTCAAGCGTTGCGGCGCGCGGCCAGCGCTGAAGGCGGCGATGGCAAAGGATTCACCGCCCAAGGCGTGATCTGTGCGCCAGCAAGCAGAAGATTGCGCGTTCCCGCTGTCAAAGTTGCAGACCAACACCAATAACGAGGTCCGCAATAATGAAGTGGTCCACGCTTCACGCCCCGCTGGGCGCGCTTCTGATGATGTCCGTGATCGCGGTTCCGGCCGTGGCCAAGACGAAGTCGTCGACGGCCCTGACCGCGCCGCTGACCGCCGACGCGGTCAACGACAGCGCACTCGCGCCGCCCGCTGACGGCGATCGCGGCGGCGGCGTGCTGCGCGCGCAAGTGCTGCTCGATCGCGCGCACTTCTCGCCAGGCGAGATCGACGGCGTGGCGGGCAAGAGCCTGCGTACGGCCGTGCGCGGCTTCCAGAAAGCCAACGGACTTTCCGCTTCCGGACAGATCGACGCCAAGACCTGGGAGGCCTTGAACCGGGACACGGCACCGGCGCTGATCACCTACACGATCATCGACACCGACGTCGCCGGCCCGTTCCAGGCGGTGCCGACGGAGATGATGGAAAAGGCGGCGTTGCCGGCGATGGGCTATGCATCGGCCGCTGAGCTGCTCGGCGAGAAATTCCACGTCCGTCCCGAATTCCTGACGCAGCTCAATCCGGGCAAGGACCTCAGCCGCGCCGGCGAAGACATCCTGGTGCCGAACGTCGACGCAGCCGCAGCGTTGCCCAAGGCCGCCAAGGTGGTCGTCGACAAGTCCGACTCGACCGTGTCGCTGGTCGACGAGCAGGACAAGACCATCGCGCAGTTCCCGGCTTCGAGCGGCAGTGAGCACGATCCGCTGCCGCTGGGCACGTGGAAGATCAAGGGCGTCGCCAGCAACCCCGTGTTCCGCTACAACCCCGCGCTGTTCTGGGACGCCGATTCGACCGACACCAAGACCATCATCCAGCCGGGCCCGAACAACCCGGTGGGCGTGGTTTGGGTCGATCTGTCGGTGCCGCACTACGGCATCCACGGCACGCCCGAGCCGCGCTCGATCGGCAAGACCGAGTCGCACGGATGCATCCGCCTGACCAACTGGGACGCGCTGAAGCTGTCGCAGGCAGTGCGGCCGGGGATGCCGGCGATCCTGCAGAAATGAGATGACGTCAGGCCCGGGTCCCGGCCAGATGACGCACATCACGTTGTTGGCAGCGGCGGCGCTGATGGCGCTGCCGTTCCATCCGCGGCTCGGCCCCCCGCTGCGCCTGCAGCAGTTGCCCAAGCCGATGTCGGTCCCGAATCCGCCCGAAGTGCCGCACCGGCTCGCCATCCCCGTGGAGGGCGTGAAGTTCAATCAGCTGTCCGACACGTTCAAGGACAGCCGCAGCGGCGGGCGGCCGCACGACGCCATCGACATCATGGCGGAGCGGGGAACGCCGGTGGTCGCGGTCGACGACGGCCCGGTGGTGAAGCTCTTCAAGAGCGTCCCGGGCGGGATCACGGTCTACCAGTTCAACGAGGACCAGACCTACGGCTACTACTACGCGCACCTGGATCGGTACGCGGAAGGGCTGGTCGAGGGCCGCAAGCTCAAGCGCGGCGACCTGATCGGCTACGTGGGCTTCACCGGCAACGCCAATCCCAAGGCGCCGCACCTGCACTTCGCCGTGTTCGTGCTCGGCCCCGAGAAGCACTGGTGGCAGGGCGATGCCGTCAACCCGTACCCGTTGCTGGGCGGGCGCTGAGCGCTCGTTACGGAGCGGCGGTGACGCTGGCGAGCGCGGAGGACGCGCCGGTGGAGCCTGCATCCGCCGTCTGGGTGCCGCTGCCGCCGCAATGCAGGTAGCGCGAGGTGGCGAGCCACTTCTGGTCGGGGTAGTACGAGAACGGGTACTGGCCGCCCTTGAGATCGTCGATCAGCGTGCGCGCAACCTTCTGGCGGACGGCCGGGCAACCCCAGCTGCGGCCAAGACGACCGGTGGTCTTGATGAACTTCGGGTCGACGTACGGTGCGCCGTGCATCACCACCGAGCGCTGCTCGGCACGATCGTTCACGCCCGGCTCGAGGCCTTGCAGGCGCAGCGAATAGCCGTTGCCGCCGTTGTAGGTGTCCTTGGCGCGGAACAGGCCGAGGCTGGAGGCGCGGCTGTTGTTCTCGTTGGAGAACGAGCGCGCGTAGTTCTCGCCCGAGTTGCGGCCATGCGCGACGAGCTCTTCATACTCGAGGCGGCCGGTCTCCAGGTCGAACACCCACAGGCGCGGCTTGGTGGAGGGCAGCGAGTAGTCGATCACCGCCAGGCGGCGGGCAACCGGCTGGCCGCTCTGCACGGCGCAAGACGTCGCCTGCAAAGCGAGCTGGATGACTTGCGGATTGGCGGCGGGGGCGGCCTTGGCAAGCGACTTCGCAGACGGCTGCGAAGCAAGGCAGGGGAGGGCACACAGGGAAAGCACCGCGGCGGTCAGCACGCGGCCGGTGAAGCGATTCATAAGGACTCGGCTAGGACAAACTACGCCTGGCCATCTTACCCCCTGCGGTATTGCTTCAGGAGATGGCGAGGAGCTATTAAGACTGGTCATCGGGCATTCCGTTCCTAGCGAATGTGATCCACCGCACGGTATCGGGCATGCCTTCGTAAGTCATTGAGATGACGTAGAATTAAACGCAGTTTCTGCGAATGCCCATGCCGCGTTTTGCCCGAAAGCAGGCCGCGAGGCGCTGATTGTCGCCGGGCGAGCCCAGGAAAGCCGCTGAAATCCAGACATTCACCACCAGGAATCGACCATGCCCACGCTCGTCAGCTACCAGCTCACCGACAAGATCGCCACGATCACGCTCGACGATGGCAAGGCCAACGTAATCTCCCCGCAGGTGCTCGCCGAGCTCAACGCGGCGTTCGACAAGGCCGAGGCCGATCGCGCCATCGTCGTGCTGACCGGCCGGTCGGGGCTGTTGTCAGGTGGCTTCGACCTTGCGGTGCTCGGCAGCAGCGCGACCAACGCGATGAATCTCGTGAAGGGGGGATTCGAGTTTGCGTCGCGGCTGATGACCTATCCGCGCCCGGTGATCATCGCGTGCAACGGCCACGCCATCGCCATGGGCGTGTTCCTGCTGCTGTCGGCGGATTACCGCATCGGCACCGAAGGCGCGTTCAAGATCGTCGCCAACGAGGTCGCGATCGGCATGACGATGCCGCGGCCCGCGATCGAGATCTGCCGCGCGCGGCTCACACCGGCCCACTTCAATCGGGCGATGCTGCTGGCGGAGGTCTACTCGCCCGCCGACGCAGTGACGGCAGGATTCCTGGATCGGGTCGTGCCTGCCGCAGATCTCCTCGGCGAGGCGATGACCGTCGCACGGCAATTCCTCAAGCTGAACATGCAGGCGCACGCGGGGACCAAGGCGCGCATACGCGGGCCGCTGGCCAGGGCAGTGCGCGAGGGGATGGACGCGGATCTTGCGGAAGTCATGCGTCCTGCCTGATGCCGAAAGGCGACAGGGGGAAGTACAGGATGCCGGAATCCTTCAAAAAAATCTCCATTGCGCTCGGGGCCTGGATGTTGCATCACTAGTCCTGACGAAACATCGTCAGGAGGTGCGAAGTGGACAGACCCGATTTCGCGCAGCTCGGCCCCCCGGCCCTCGACGCTCGCGACCTTCTTTTCCTGTTCGAGCACTTTCCGGTTCCCGGCGTCGACGCGGTCGAAGCGGTGCGTCGCGTGCACGAGAACTGGAACACCGTCGACTCGCTGCTCGAGAGCGACTACGTCTTCGAGGCGATCTGCGATCGCAGCGTGATGTGGCTGGAGGTTTCGCCGCGCCTGTTCTTCAACGTGGTGCTGCGGCGCGCGTTGCCCGGACGCCGTCGCGCGATGGAGCGGCGCACCATCCAGTACGTGGCCAACCTGCTTGGCGTGTTCGCGCGCACCGACCGCATGTACCGCGTGCAGGGAGACGAGCAGCAGAGCTTCAAGTATCTCGTCGACCTGGTGCAGGAAGCGGCGCAGTCCGGCCCCGACCGCGGCTTCGTCGTGCAGTCGCACATCGGCAACTACGCGCTCGTGCTCTCCGGCCTGTTCGCGCCATGGATCGAGCACCGGCACCGCTACCACAAGCGTCCGGTCAACACCGAGTACTACTGCAAGATGGGCAGCTCGTACTACTTCACCGCCTCGCACCATCACCTGGCCGACGAATTCGGCCTGCGCGACGTGTTCCGCGAGCTGGCGGACCGCTTCGAGTATTACCGCGGCGGGCTGGAGCGGATGGGGGCGCAGTACCTCAGTCAATGAGGTAGGAGGGGCCGTTGGCCCCGACCCGTCGGGGCTGACAGCCCTCCTACAAGGATCACTCCGCAAGAATCGGAGCGTTTCCTCGCCGCCCCGCGCCCACCATGACCGCACCTTAAGATACTTATCAGGTGCGCTCATGAATCAGGATCTGTGTTGGCAAGCCGTCACCGGCCGCGACCGGTCGTCCGACGGGACATTCCTTTACGGCGTCGTCACCACCGGCGTGTATTGCCGGCCCTCGTGCGCCTCACGTTTGCCGCTGCGCCAGAACGTTCGCTTCTACGCGACGCCCGCGCAGGCGGAGGCCGATGGCCTGCGACCGTGCAAGCGCTGCCGCCCGCTGGAATCTTCCGGCGATCCGATGGCGCGCAAGATCGAGGCGCTATGCCGGCACATCCAGGCGCACGCCGGCGAGGGCCTGAGCCTGAAGGATCTGTCCGAGCACGCGCACGCAAGTCCATTCCACCTGCAGCGCAGCTTCAAGGCCGTGCTCGGCGTGACGCCGCGCCAGTACGTCGAAGCCGTGCGCCTGCGTGCGCTCAAGCAGGGACTGCGCGACGGCCAGCCGGTGACGCGGGCGATCCTGGATGCCGGGTTCGGCTCGCCCAGCCGCGTCTATGAGCGCATGGCCACGCACCTCGGCATGACCCCGAAGCAATATCGCGCGGGCGGCGCCGGTGCGCAGATGTCGTACGCGATGTCGAAGACGCCACTCGGCTTGCTGATGATGGCCGCGACCGATCGCGGTCTGTGCTTCGTGCAGTTCGGCGCCAGCGAGTACGAGCTGCAGCAGCGCCTGCGCATGGAGTTCCCCGAGGCCGCGGTCGCGTCGATGAAGGGCGGATCGCGCCCGCTATTCGACGCGTGGATGCGAGCGCTCTCGCAACATCTGGACGGCACGCACTCGGCGCTGAAGCTGCCGCTCGACCTGCGCGGCACGGCCTTCCAGATGAAGGTTTGGAATTACCTGCAGAAGATTCCCTACGGCGAGCTGCGCTCGTACTCGGAGGTTGCTGCCGGGATCGGCAATCCAGCAGCGGTGCGTGCAGTGGCGAGCGCCTGCGCCGCCAATCGCGTGGCGCTGGTGGTGCCGTGCCATCGCGTGATCCGCGGCGACGGCGGGCTGGGCGGCTATCGCTGGGGCATCGATCGCAAGCGCACGCTCATCGACCGTGAGCGGGCGACGAAGGCTGGAACGGCGTGAAGGCACAGCTCGACGCCTCCGGCGTCGCGATCGTTCCCGGCTTGCTGACGGCGGCGCAATGCGCGGCACTCCGCAAGCTCTACGACGATCGCGATCGCTTCCGCTCGCGGGTGGTCATGGAGCGCCACAACTTCGGCCGCGGCGAGTACCAGTATTTCGCCGAGCCATTGCCCAAGGTCGTGCAGAGCCTGCGCACGCGGATGTATGCGCTGCTCGCACCCGTCGCCAACGCCTGGGCGGATGCGCTCGGCGAGACGCGCCGGTTTCCGGACACGCTCGACGGGTTTCGCGCGCGCTGCCGCGACGTCGGCCAGACCAAGCCGACACCGCTGCTCCTCAAATACGGCCCCGGCGACTACAACTGCCTGCACCAGGACTTGTACGGCGAGCTGTCGTTTCCGCTGCAGCTCGTGGTGCTGCTGAGCGAGCCCGGCAAGGACTTCGAGGGCGGCGAGCTCGTGGTGGTGGAGCAGCGTCCGCGCATGCAGTCACGCGCGCAGGTCGTGCCGCTGCAGCAGGGCGACGGCGCGATCTTCGCCGTGCATCACCGGCCCGCGATGGGCAAGCGCGGCCCGTATCGCGTGAACCTGCGGCACGGCGCCAGCACGATCCGCCGCGGCGAGCGCTTCGCGCTGGGCGTGATCTTCCACGACGCGCGCTAGCGCTAGAGCTGCCGCCCCAGCAGCGACGCCGCCTTCTCCTTGACCTTGTCCCATACCGGGCGGTCCTGCCACTCCTGCAGCGTGATGCGCCGCGACTTGGCGAGGTCGGCGCGGAAGGTCTCGATCTGCTCGCGCGCGAATTTCTGGTCGACGATGTTGAGGTTGGCCTCGTCGTTGATCGCGAAGGAGCGCGAGTCGAAGTTGGTGGAGCCCACCGACACGAAGCGCTCGTCGACGACCATCATCTTGCAGTGGTACATCGTCGGCTGGTACTCGTGGATCTCGACGCCCGCCTCGAGCAGCTCGCCCCAGCGCGCGCGCGAAGCGTTACGCACCGTCAGCGTGTCGATGTATTTGCCGGGTGTGATGATCTGAACCTTGACGCCGCGCTTTGCCGCCGCCACCAGCGCCGAGCGCGTCAGCTCGTCGGGGACGAAGTAGGCGCTCGCCAGGTAGATCGAGCGCTGCGCTGCCGTGATCGCCAGCAGGTACATGAGCTTCATGCTCTCGGCGCCGCCGGTGGGCGAGCTGCTGAACATCTGCGCCAGGCCATCGCCCACGGGCGGTACCAGCGGGAAGTACTCCCGTCCGTGCAGAACCTTGCCGGTGGCCTTGATCCAGTTGTCCATGAAGACGGATTGCATCTGCGTCACCACCGGCCCTTCGACGCGATAGTGCGAGTCGCGCCAGTGCTTCGGATCCTGGCCATCTCCGGTCCACTCGTCCGCGATGCCGACACCGCCGGTGAAGCCGACCCGGCCGTCGACGATGAGCAGCTTGCGATGCGTGCGGTTGTTGAGCCGCTGCAGCGATGTACCAGCGCAGCGAGTGATAGCGGGTGACGGTGACACCCGACTGCTCCATCTTCTCCAGGACGTCCTTGTCGATCTTGTTGCTGCCCAGCCAGTCCAGCAGCACGTGTACCTTGACGCCGGCTTTGGCGCGCTCCGCCAGCGCGTCGGCGAACTTCTGGCCGATCGCGCCAGACCAGTAGATGTAGGTCTCGAAGCAGATCGTCTCCTTGGCGCCGGCGATGGCCTTCAGCATCTCCGGGAAGATCTGATCGCCGTTGCGCAGCGCCTGGAAGCGGTTGCCTTTGACCAGCGGCGGGCCGAGCATCGTGCCCATGGTCTGCACGAACTGCGCGTCGTCGGTGGCGTAGATGCGCGGCACCTCCTCGCGGACGTGCTTTTCGCCCGAGCAGGCAGCGAAGAGCAAGGCCAGCCCCACGAGCAGGACCGATGCGATCGCGGTGCGACGGGTTTTACGGGTGGGCATGCCGCTTTGATCCCTGAGCGCTCTTTACGTTCAGCTTAATCGTCCTCGACGGCTTTGTCGGGGAACGGCGCGCGGGGAAAAGGACTAGGCTGCCCCATGGAACAGGAACCCACCGAGCGCGCCAGGACCGACGCGAGCCTGCGCACCGAGCGCAAGAACGCAGACGAGGCGCTAGCCGAGAAGCGCTCCGCCGACCAGGCCGCCGACAAGGTCGTGCAGCGTGCGCGGTCGCGCGCCGACGAGGTTCTGGACCAGGCGCGCGGCAAGGCGGACGTGAGGCTCGACGCGGTCGACACGGCGGTCGGGGCGCTCCACGACGTGGTCGCCAGAGAGCGCGCACGCGAGGACGCCGTCCTGCAGCGGGAGCGCGACGCCGCCGACCAGCGCGTGCGACGCGAGCGCGAGGAGCAGGCCGCGCTGCTGGAGGGCCTGCTGCTGAAGGAAAGGTCCAAGACCGACCGCTACCTGATGAGCGAGCGCACGCGATCCGACGACGCGATCGCCAACCGCGACGATTTCCTCGGCATGGTCAGCCACGACCTGCGCAACCTGCTGAACAGCATCTCGCTGAACGCGCAGCTGCTGGCGGCCGGCGCGTCGATGTCGGAGGAAGGCAAGAAAACGGTAACCGGAATGGAGCGCGTGCAGCGCGACACGCAGCTCATGGACCGGCTCATCGGCGATCTGGTCGATGTCGTGCGCATCGACGCCGGCAAGCTGGCGATCCACCTCGAGGACGACGATGCCACCGCGTTCCTGCGCGACGCGGTCGATTCGTATCTCGCGGCGGCGGCGGAGAAAGGCATCGCCTTGACCATCGCGACGGGCGAAGCGCAGCTTGCGGCGCGCTTCGACCGGCAGCGGATGCTGCAGGTCCTGGGCAACTGCCTGTCGAACGCGATCAAGTTCACGCCGCGCGGCGGGCGTGTCGTCGCGCGCTGCGAGCGCGTGGGCGACGATCTGAGCTTCTCGATCCAGGACACCGGCCCGGGCATCCCGGAGAACATGCACGAGGCCGTGTTCGAGCGGTTCTGGCAGGTCGGCAAGAACGATCAGCGCGGACTGGGCCTGGGCCTCTACATCTCACGCTGCATCGTCGAAGGGCACGGCGGGCGGATCTGGATCGAGAGCAGCGGGGCCGGCAGCACGTTCCACTGCACGCTGCCGCTCGCCGGCTAGCTGTCGTCGTCCTCGGAGGGCTCGCCCTCGTCCTCGTCGTCCGGATCGTCCTCGTCGATCTCGCCGGCTTCCAGCTTTTCCAGCCGCTCCTGGAACACCCGCAGCAGCCGCTCGCCGAACCCTTCGTCGGCGATCTGCGCCTCGATGGCGTTGCGCAGGGCGTCCGCGTCGAAGTCCGGCGATTCCGGATCGGTGATCTCGCCGACGTCGCCGAGGACCTTGGTCCAGTCGTCGTTCACGAACAGCATCACCTTGACGCCCGGCGGGTCCATCTCCACCGACCCGAAGTCGAAGTTGTGCGACTGGCCGTCCCACGTCAGCCACTGTTCCTCGCGGGAGTCGAGGTAGGTCAGCACCGCCTCGGCGTAGACCGCGGAGAACTTCTTGATGTGGCTGTCGTCGATCATCAAGCCTTAGTCCTGCGGATGGCGCAAAAGGTTTACTTCCGGATCAACCGCGCCGCGCTGGCCACGAGCCACTGGTACCTGGACGGCAGCAGCCGCTGCATCGCGTCGCCGGCCCGCGCGTCGACGCCCACCAGCACGCGCCGGGCGTTGCGACGCACCCCGGCCAGGATGATCTTGGCCGCCTGCTCCGGGGTGGTGCGCAGCAACTTCTCGAAGTCCGCCGGGCCTCGGGCGCCGGCGACGTCGCGCATGCTCTCCGACATGCGGCTGGCGGCCGCGATGTTGGTCTTGACACCCCCGGGATGCACGCAGGTGGCGCTCACGCCGTTCTTCGCCAGGTCGAGTTCCTGGCGCAGCGACTCGGTGAAGCCGCGCACCGCGAACTTGCTGGCGTTGTAGGCGCTCATGCCGGGCTGCGCGAACAGGCCGAAGACGCTGGAGACGTTGACGATGTGACCGTCGCCGGAGGCCTTCAGGTGCGGCAGGAACGCCTTGGTGCCGTAGACCACGCCCCAGAAGTTGATGCCCATCAGCCACTCGTAGTCGCCGTAGTCGGTTCCTTCGACCGTGCCGCCGTGCGCGACGCCGGCGTTGTTGATGACGAGGTTCACCTTGCCGTGATCCTTCACCACCGCGTCGGCCCATGCGTGGACCTGCCCGCGCTGCGCGACGTCCACCTTGGTCGTCGTGATCTTCACGCCCTTGCTGGCGGCGAGCGCCGCGGTCTCCGCCAGCCCTTTCTGATTGGAATTGCTGGACAGCGCCAGATGGCACTTGTGCTTGGCCAGCTCCAGCGCCAGCGCGCGGCCGATGCCGGAGCTCGCGCCGGTGATCGCCGCGACTTTGCCCTTGAAGGTCTTCATGCGGCGTCGGACTCCGTGCGGCTAGAACATGATTGCTAGGACCGGCGAATTGCTCGCCGGTTTCACGTTCCGACGCGCCTCATTCAGGCGGCGTCGAGGATGGTGCAGGCGTCTTGGGCTTGGCCCGCCGGGGCTTCTTGCGCGGCGACTTCTGCGCGGCTGCCGGCTTGGCGGCCACGGGTGCGACGGCGGCAGGCGGCGGAGTCAGCGGCTGCGTGCGCGCGGTCCACCACAATTGCAGCAGCAGGATGATCACGCTCAGGCTGACCAGGTAGAACGTCGCCCGCACGCTCCAGTGCGGCTTGGACGCCTTGCGGATGGCGCGGCTGGTCAGCTCCTCCGCCGCGAGCATCTGCTGGCCGACGTCGATGTGCGGGTTGGCGCAGATCTCCTTGAGCTCGTCGTCGCTGAGAGCGACGAGCTTTTCGACGTCGAAGGCGCGCAGATCGGCCATGGATCCCTAGGAGGGATCGCTGCAATCCGCGGTCAGGCCGTACGGCGACTTGAAGTTCGGCGGCTTCTTGTTCGGGTCGAGCAGCACCGCGGGGTCCGGCTGCAAGCCGATCAGCACGGTCTGCGCTGAGCTGGCGTATTCGCCGGCCGTTTGCGAGCGCACCCGTACCCGCACCCAGCTGGCCTGCGTCTTCAGGTAGGACAGGTCGAAGTGCGCCGTGCCCGTGGCGTCGGTCACCACGCTCGCCGGGACGATGCCGACTGCGCCGGGCTCGAGCGTGCCGTTGCCGTTCAGGTCCTCGCCCGCATCGAGCACGCCGTCGCCGTCGAGATCCTCGCTGGCGCAGCCGAAGCCGTTGGCGAACGGCGACGCCTGGTACACCGGTCCCCAGTGCGACGGCCGTCCGTCGTCCCAGAAGGCGAACTCCGACGAGCCTTTCTGGAACGCTTCTGCAAGCACCGAGAGGCTCACGGTGACGCCGGCCATGCCGCTGCCGGCGCGGTTGCTGACGACGACGGTGCCGGGCACCGACCACTTGTTGCCGGCGGTGGAAATCTCCGGGCCGAAGAACATCGTCAGGTTGACGCTCTGCGGCTGGCCGGTCTCGGAGTTGCGGATCCGCAGCACGGCCGAATGCCGCGGTCCGATCTCGGCGAAGCCGCTGACGCTTTGAAGCTCCAGCAGCACGGTCTCCACCGGCTCGTCGTGCTGCACGTCGGCGATGACCGGCAGCGTGAACCTGCGGGGCAGCATCTGCGCGTGGTTCCAGAAGACGTAGCTGCCGAAGTCGTAATAGTCGTAGCCGAACGTCGCGGTGCCGCCGTCGGTGACGACGTGCGCGCTGACGCCGCCATAACCCGCGCCGGTGCGCTTGAGCCAGATGCTCGCCAGCTCGGTGGACTCGTCGATGGCGTAGACGTCCTTGGTGAACTCGATGACGTCGCGCTCCGCATCCGCGTCCTGAGAGATGCGCGCGACGAAGGCGTCGTCGTTGCGATTGGTGGGATACAGCGCGTTGACGGTGGGGAAGCCGCCGCCGGAGCGCCCGGCCACGTACATCCGGTTCTGGCCGTCGAGCGCCAGGCCGTCGGCAAAGTCGTAGTTGGGCCCGCCCAGCGGCGAGGAGAAGGCGATGGCCGCGCCGTTGGTGGTGAGCTTGGTGACGAAGGCGTCGAAGTTGGTGCCGCCGTAAGCCGGCTCGCTCGTCTGGAACGGGTTCACCGCGGGGAAATCGGAGGACTGGGTGTTGCCCGCCACGTAGACGTTGCGCGCGGCGTCGAGCGCGATGCCATTGCCGGTGTCGCTGTTGAGCCCGCCGAGGTACGTCGAGAACCGCAGCGAGCCGCCGTCGGACGCGATCTTGGCGACGAACGCGTCGTAGCGCGGCAGGCCGCCGCCGACCGCGAGCGGGGCCTGCAGCGAATTGACGGTCGGGAAATTGATGGAAGCGGTGGCGCCGGTGATGTAGGCGGCGTTGTTGGAGTCCACCGTTATGGCGTTGCCGGTTTCCTGATCGCTGCCGCCGAGGAAGGTCGAGTAGGTGAGCGCCTTGCCCGACGCCGACAGGCGGCTGACGAAGACGTCCGAGACGCCATTGATCGCGGGCTGCATCGCCGCCGCGGTCGGGAAATTCGCCGAGGCTGTGTGGCCGATGACGTAAGCACGGCCGAGGCCGTCGACGGCAAGTCCGCCGAGCCACTCGCCCTCCGAGCCGCCCAGGAAGGTCGCGTAGACCAGCGCGCCGTCGATGCCCGAGAGCTTGGCGACGAACGCGTCGAAGGATCCGCCGCCGAAGGTCATCTGCTTGCCCCTGTAAGCGGGGAAGTCCGCCGACCAGGTCACGCCGGCGACGTAAGCGTTGCCGGCGGGATCGAGCGCAAGGCTTCGACCGCCCTCGGAACTGGTGCCGCCAAGATAGGTGCCCCAAAGGATCGCAGCGCCGTCGGGCGACAGCTTGACGACGAAGGCGTCACCGCCGCCCGCGTACGGCCGCACCACGCCGCCAGTGGGAAAGTTCGTGGAGCTGGTGGAGCCGGAGACCAGGACGTTGCCGCTGCTGTCGACCACGATCGACTGGCCGTAGTCGTAGCCGGTGCCGCCCAGGTAGGTCGAGTACAGCAGCGTCTGGCCATCGGCCGACAGCTTGGAGACGAAGGCGTCGTAGCCGCCGCCATTGAAGCTCGCGTCGAACGGCACCTGTACCGGGAAGTCGCTGTGCAGCGTGGCGCCCGTGAGGTAGGCGTTGCCATCGGCGTCGACGGCGACGGCGTAGGCCTCGTCGAGCTTCCTGCTGCCGAGGTAAGTGGAGTACTCGACGACGGGATCGATGACCAGCGCACGCGAGCGGTCGTAGTCGCCGAGCGCGATGACGATCTCGTCGTGGCCGCCGCTGCGCTCGATGTGATAGTCCGCGGCGACGCTGCGGCGCGCGCCTGCGACGGTCTGGAAGCTCACCGGTTTCTTCAGCACGACGCCGGCTTCGGCAGCGCCGAGCAAGACATTGCCGTCGAGGTCGATGCTGGCGCCGTCGGCGCGCATGCGGATGGCCGCGGGATCGGCGCCGGGCGCGACGATGAAGTCGTACTCGAGCTGTCCCTGGTTGCCGTAGTAGACGAGGTCCACGCCGGGCCACACGCCGGCATAGCGCACGCGACCGTAGTGCGCGACGTTGCGCGTCCAGCCTTTGCGGTCGGTACCACGCAGATAGTGGCTGCGCCCGGGCAGTGGCTGCTCCAGCGACGTGCGCGCCGTGCGATCGGCGCCGACCAGGTGCATCTCCACCGGATCGACGGCGCCCGCGGGCGCGAACACGACACTGTCGGCGGTCAGGAACAGCGCCTGGCCGGCGTCGCGCGACGAGTACAGCACGCGCTGATCGTCCTGGCCGGCGTTGGCTTCGAAGTGCAGCGGCAGCTGCGCGAAGGCGACGCCGGGGCTGGACGGCGCGGCGTGGGCGATGGGGGTGGCCGTGGCGGCCAGCAGCAGGATGATGATGGTGGTTCTGGCGCGCATGTTTCCCCCCGGACTTCCTGGTCCCGCCCAGACGGTAACATGCCCTCGTGGAAGCCAGCAGCTTTGACGTCGTGGCACTGATCGCGGCCGGCATGGGCCTGGCGTTCTGGATCACCGACCGCGACAGCGGCACCAGCCGGGCGCTGGCGCTGTTCCTGTTCCTCACCGGCTGCTCGATCGCGGTCAACGGCCACGCCACCAACTACGTCGCCGACGGGCAGCTGCCCGTGTGGGTGCGCTGCATCGGCTTCCTGGACGCGCTGGCGTTCATCGCCGCCACCGAATGGGGGATCCGCGTCAGCCGCACCATCCTGCAGCTCGACGGCGAGCGCTCGGTGGGCCGGCTGATGCTGCGCGGCGCGCAGGCCTCGACGCTGGTCTACGCGACGCTCTCGGCCTTCTATCCGGAGATGCGCATGCGCGAGCTGGTCGGCGCGCTGCAGCCGGGCGCGCTGATCCGCCCGCAGTTCCTGATGTTCGCGCTGCCGGGCCTGCTTGCCGGCGTGCTGGTGACGCTGGCCACCGTGCGCGTGTTCCGCGCGCGGCCCGACAAGGCCGAAGGCATCCGCATCCTCGGCGTGCTCGGAACGATGCCCTTGCTCGGTACGGCGATGGCGCTGCCGCGCGACATCGCCCCCTTCGCCATCGCTCTGGGCGAGATCGTGCTGCTGATCGGCGCGCTGCGCTATCACGTGGTGCAGGGCGCGCGCGGCCAGTTCATGGCGCGCTTCCTGGCGCCGCAGGTCGCGGATCTGGTGCGCGAGCGCGGCCTGAAGAACGCGATGGCCCAGCAGCGCCTCAAGGTTTCGGTGGTGGTCTGCGACATCCGCGGCTTCACCGCCTACGCGCAGCAGCGCAAGCCCGAGCAGGTGATGAAGCTGTTGCGCGATTTCTACGGCGCGGTCGGCAACGCCACCGAGCAGGAGGGCGGGACGATCAAGGACCTGGCCGGTGACGGCGTGCTGATCCTGATCGGCGCGCCGGTGCCGTTTCCGGATCACGCGCGCCGCGCGCTGGCGCTGGCGCGCCGCATCCAGACGCAGGTGCGCAACGTCGTGAAGAAGCGTTCGGGCCTCGGGCTCGGCGTCGGCGTCGCCAGCGGCGAAGTCGCGGTCGGCATCGTCGGGCAGGGCGCGCGTTACGAGTACGTCGCGGTCGGTCCGACGGTGAATCTCGCGTCACGGCTGTGCGACGAGGCCGCCGACGGTGAAGTGCACGTCGAGGCAGCGACCGTCGCCGCCGCCGGCGAGCAGTGCGAGGGCAGGCGCAAGACGTACCGCGTCAAGGGACGCAACGAGCCGGTGGAGGCGTGCGTGCTCGCGAGCTGACGAACATCGGGGTTCGGGTACTGCTCACCCAGCTTCGACACGCGCGAGGTACGCGTCGAGCGTGCGCTTCCACGCGGGGCGATCCACGCAGCGCGTCAGGTATCTGCGAACGTGCTGGTGAGGCTTCAAGAGTGCCTGATCGGTGCTGCCTGCGCTCAGCACGTGCGTCATCAGGATATCCGCGACTGTGAACTCGTCCGTGGCGACGAACGTGCGGTCCGCGAGCCATCCGTCGAGCTGCTTCAGGCGCATGTCAGACCATTGCTGCAGTGCCTCGTGCGGTTTGGTGCCTTTGCCGCCACTGATGCCGACGAACCACATCGTCAACACGGGCACCTCGACCGAGTTCAGAGCGGCGACGCTCCAACGCAGCACCTGCGATTCGCCCGCGAGGTCGCCGGGCATGAGCTTGCCGCTCTTGCGCGCGAGATAGAGCAGGATGGCCCCGGACTCCGTCACCACGACGCCGTCGTCGTCGATCACCGGGATCTGCCCGAAAGGGTTCTTTGTTCGAAACTCTTCGCGGTCGAGATCGTGGTTCGGATGATCCATGCCAACGATCTCGTACGGAAGACCCATCTCTTCGAGCGCCCACAGGACGCGCAGGTCGCGCGTGTTGCCGCGAGCGAACTTGTTCACTCGGGAAAATCCGTAAACCTTGAGCATTGGCGCCTCCAGCAGTCCTCGTTGCGAGGACACACCCTACGCTGGCCGTGGAGCACCGTGCCACAAGTCAACGCAACGCCAGCAGGTCTGCGAAGCAGTCGGAGATCCGATTGACCAGCACCGAAAGGTGTCCCTCGTCGGCATAGAAGCGCAGTCGCGAGCGTGGAATCTGGCTTGCCAGGTATTCGCCCATGGCGGGCGGTACGTTGCGGTCGATACCCCCTTGGTAAATCACCACCGGCACCAGGATATGTTTCAGCTCGAACCCCCACGCGCTTCCGATCAACTGTGCCTCGCGCATGGCGCCACCGATACCGCCCGCGTATGCCTCGGCCAGGCTCAATGCGAAACGGTGCCGGAGCGCAGGGTCGGCGGCCAGGAGACGCCGGTCGGGTGGTGTCATCAGAGTGGCGAGCTTCTCCAGCGCCCGCACGGGGTCGGCGCGGAACATGAGGCGGTCGAGCAGCAGCAAAGGGCTGACGAGCCACGGGCTGAGGCGCGCGGCCGCGAACATCGCGCGCAGGAGAGGCAGTTGCCCCGCGCGGATCGACGGCACGTCCATCGGCCCGATGCCGGCGACGATCCCAACGTAGCGCAGGCGCTTGGGCATCCGTGCAGCGCAAGCCAGCGCATAGGGTCCGCCGCATGAAATCCCAAGGATGTCGAACCGGGCATGCCCCAGGTGATCGGCAAGCTCGGCGACGTCGTCCGCCCAGCCGAGGAGGCTGCGCCGAGGCGCTGGTGAAGAACGTCCGAAACCTGGCCGGTCGGCAGCCACCAGCGAGACACCTGCGGCGGCCGCTGCCTCTGCGATCAGTTCTGCCTGCAGGCCGCAGCCCGGAAAGCCGTGGAAGAAGTAGAGCGGAGTGCCCGCGCCGTAAACCCGGAACGCGAGCGATCGGCCATCACTCAACTTCAGTGAATGCAAGTCCGCGCGCTCACGCCGTCAGCTTCGGCGTGTCGTCCGGCACGAAGAAATCCGGCGCGAGATCCTCGTCCGGTGTTCCGGGGACCACCGCGTACTTCGAGAAGTCGCGCATGCCGTCCTGCCACAGCACCACGTCGTCGATGCAGAAATTGCCGGTGAACGAACGCGACGGCTTGGTGACGATCGCGTAGGCCGCATCGGCCATGATCTCGGCAGTGCGCGACTTGTTCGACAGCGAATCGCCGCCGAGCATCTTCACCGCGGCGGTGGCGATGGTGGTGCGCGGCCACAGCGAGTTGGCGGCGATGCCGTCCTTCTTGAACTCCTCGGCCCAGCCCAGCGTGCACATGCTCATGCCCCACTTGGCGATCGCGTAGGCGACGTTGGGCCCGAACCACTTGGCCTTCATGTCCAGCGGCGGCGACAGCGTGAGGATGTGCGGGTTGGCCGCCTTCTTCAAGTGCGGGATGCAGCAGCGCCCGGAAAGATAAGTGCCGCGCGCGTTGATGCCGTTCATCAGGTCGTAGCGCTTCATGTCGGTTTGCATCGTGCCGGTCAGCGAGATCGCGCTGGCGTTGTTCACCAGCACGTCGATGCCGCCGAAGGTCTCGACCGTTTTCTGCACGGCGGCGATGACCTGCTGCTCGTCGCGGATGTCGCAGATGATCGGCAGCGCCTTGCCGCCGGCGGCCTTGATCTCGTCGGCCGCCGTGTAGATGGTCCCGGGCAGCTTGGGGTGCGGCTCCGCGGTCTTGGCCGCGATGGTGACGTTGGCGCCGTCACGCGCTGCGCGCAGGGCGATGGCCAGGCCAATGCCGCGCGACCCACCGGTGATGAACAGCGTTTTTCCTTTCAGCGACATCGGCGGCTACTCCGGTTCTTGAGGGAAATCGCGCTTGTCTTTGATTTATGGACGGACGTTGCGCGAGCGGTGCATCATAGGGCCGCAGCGACGTGCCCACCAAACAAGGGCATGCGCGGAGGAGTGATGGCAGCAGTCGGGGACTCGCAGCGTCCGTCGTTGGCATACGCCTGGTTCGTCGTGGCGGTGCTGATGCTGACGTACGTCTTCTCCTTCGTGGACCGCCAGATCCTGTCGCTGCTCGTCGGACCCATCCGCCGGGACCTGCAGATCAGCGACACGCAGATGAGCCTGCTGATGGGCTTCACGTTCGCGATCTTCTACACGGTCTGCGGCATTCCGCTGGCGCGCTTCGCCGATCGCGGCAGCCGCCGCAGCCTGATCGGCGTCGGCCTGATCCTGTGGAGCCTGATGACCGCGTTGTGCGGCACTGCTGCGCGCTACGGTCAGCTGCTGCTGTACCGCATCGGCGTGGGCGTGGGCGAGGCGGCGCTGTCGCCGGCCGCGTATTCGATGATCGCCGATTATTTTCCGTCCGAGCGCCGCGCCACCGCGATCAGCGTCTACTCGATGGGCATCTACATCGGCTCGGGCCTGGCGTTCCTGGTCGGCGGCCTGGTCATCCAGTTCGCGTCGGCGCAGGGCGCGATCGACTTGCCGCTGGTCGGCAGCACGCGCCCGTGGCAGGTCGTGTTCCTGATCCTTGGCGGCGCCGGCATCGTCTTCAGCTCCGTGCTGTGGATGATCCGCGAGCCCGCGCGCACCGGCGCATCCGCGGGCGCCAGCCTGCCGATGCGCGAGGTCGTCGCCTACGTCAACCACAATCGCCGCACCATGCTCTGCCACAACGTCGGCTTCGGGCTGATGTCGATGGCGAGCTACGGCGCCGCCAACTGGATCCCGAGCTTCTTCGTGCGCGTGCACGGCTGGAGCGTGCCCAAGGTGGGCCTGGTGTTCGGATTGATCACCGTCGTCTTCGGCTCGGCTGGCATCGTCTTCGCCGGCTGGCTCGCGGACCGCCGGCGCCGGCAGGGCATGACCGACGCCTCGGTGCGCGTCGGCCTGTGGGCGGCGATCGCGGCCATCCCGATCGGCTTCATCTACGTGCTGGTGCCCAGCGGCGCGCTGGCGGCGCTGGCCCTGGTGCCGGTGGCGTTCCTGGGTGCGATGCCGTTCGGCATTGCGCCGGCCGCGATCCAGGAGATCATGCCCAACTCGATGCGGGCGCAGGCGTCCGCCATCTACCTGTTCACCGTGAACCTGATCGGACTGGGCTGCGGCCCGACGGCGGTGGCGCTGGTGACGGATTACGTGTTTCACGACGACAATGCTGTCGGCTATTCGATCCTGATCGTCGGCAGCGTCGCCTATCTGCTGGCCATGGGGTTCCTGGCCATGGGGCTTGGGCCGTATCGCGAAACCCTGGCGCGCGTGCGCAATCTCGCCGCCGCCAGCGGACCGGCATAAACACAAGGAGGGGTGTCCATGAGTCGTTTCGCAGGTGTGATGACGCGCGGGGTTCTCGCAGTCCTTTTCATGGGCGCCGTTTGCCGGCCCGCCGGGGCGCTCGAGTTCAACCTCGGCCCGGTGCCGATCCGCATCGACAACCTGGTGTCGGTGGGCGCGCTGATGCGCATGCAGGAGCGCGACTCCAGCCTCGTCGGCAAGACCAACATGACGCCGGGCCTGTGCCTGCATCGCGACGGCGCCAACTACGGTGGCGAGGATCCCGGTCCCAGCCAGGCCGCGGGGTCGAACAACTACAGCCAGGGCCAGATCGGCGAGGCTTGCTCCTACGCCGCCAACGAGCCGGGCGGACCGCTGGAGCAGTTCAAGGCCTCGCCTGGCGCGTACTCGCCCAACGGCGACAACGGCAACCTGAACTTCGACCAGTACGACATCGTCCACGCCACCGCCAAGCTGACCACCGACGTCAACGTCGACCTGTTCGACTTCCACGTCTTCGCGCGCGGCCTGTTCTTCTACGACGTCAACTACGCGCGCCTGGAGGAGAAGCACCCCGATCCCACGATCTCGCCGACGAGCACCGACTTCCCCAAGGCGGGCAAGGACGCGATCGGCACGAAGTTCCAGATGCTCGACTACTTCATCTCGCGCAACTTCAACGTCTTCGACCGCAACATCGCCTTCAAGGTCGGCAACCAGGTGCTGAATTGGGGCGAGAGCGCCTTCCTGGTGCCCAACTCGCTCAACAGCATCAACCCGCCGAACCAGGCGCTGCTGCGCATCCCGGGCTTCGACATCAAGGAGCTGTTCCAGCCGGTCGGCATGGGCTACGTCAGCGCCGAGCTGTTCGGCGGCTTGAACCTCGAAGGCTTCTACCAGTACCAGTACAAGCCCGTGGTGATCGATCCCGTCGGCAGCTTCTTCTCCAGCTCCGACACGCTGGGCCCCGGCGGCGAGTACGCCATGCTCTCGTTCGGCCGCGCCGCCGAGGACCCGGGATTCGCCACCGCCGATCCGCGCTATCCCGGCCGGCGCGGCTTCTACCGCCCGATCGATACCTGCGACCCCACCAACATCAGCCCGCCCGACCAGGTCACGCCCTGCATCGACAGCGCCGGCGTCCTGGGATCCACCGCCAGCCGCACGATCTTCCGCGACCACGCCGAGGAGGAGAGGCGCAAGCCCAGCGAAGGCGGCCAGTACCGGCTTCGCCCTGAAGTACTTCGCCGAATGGCTCAACGGCGGCTCCGACCTGGGGCTGTACTTCGCCAATTACCATTCGCGTTTCCCGACCGTCAACGCCATCGCCGCGCAGGCAACCTGCATCCAGGATTTCCAGTCGATCATCTCGCCGTCCGGCTGCGGCCTGGTGAACCTGCCGGCGGCCCTGGGCGGGAATCTGCCGCTGCTGGGCACGCCGGCCACGCGTGAACCGCTGCCGGTGGACACGGTCCGATTGATTGTCGAGTACCCGGAAGACATCCACATGTACGGGTTCTCGTTCAACACCACGATCGGAGATTTCGCGTTGGCCGGTGAGTACACCTTCCGCGACAACCTCCCGATCCAGGTGCACACGGCGGACGTGCTGTTTGCTGCGCTGCAGCCCGCGTTCCCGGCGCAGGACGTGCCGATCCCGCCGTCGCCGGCGCCCGCTGCCCTGACCATCCCGGGCCGGCGCTCGGCGGTGCCCGACTTCCTGATGACCAACTACCGCAAGGAAACCGTGCTGCCCGGCCAGTACATCCGCGGCTACGAGCGGATGAAGCAGGGCCAGGCCGAGATGACCTTGATCAAGGTCTTCGGCGGCGACAACCTGCTGCGCGCCTCGCAGATCACCGCGCTGCTGGAGGTGGGACACACCTACGTCTTCGACTTCCCGAGCCTGGACGAGCTGCAGTTCCAGGGCGGCGGCACCGACACGCACATCTCTTCAGGCGCCGACGGCAGCATCGGCATCAATCCGATGGACGTGCGCACGAACCCGAGCGATCCGTCCACCAACGCCAGCGACCCGGCCTCGCGCCAGAATCCGATCGCGCATCCCGATCGCGGCGGCTTCGGCACGCAGAGCTCGTGGGGCTACCGCCTGGTCGGGCTGACGCGCTACGACGATGCCATCTTCGGCGCGAACATCGAGGTGCTCACCGGGTTCTTCCATGACGTCGGCGGCGTCGGGCCCGGCATCGGCCAGAACTTCGTGGCGGGCCGCAAGCAGGTTCTCGGCGGCGTGCGCTTCGACATCCTGCAGACCTACACCGGCGAGATCCGCTACACCTGGTACACCGGCGGCGGCCATCGCGACGCCTTGCGCGATCGCGACAACCTGCTGGTGTCCGTGGGCTATCAGTTCTAGAGGTACGGAGAGAAGGATGAACAACGCAATTCGATTGATCTGCGCCGGCGCCGTTGCGGCCTTGCTGTCGCTCGACGCCGCGGCCAAGGTCACGCAGCAGGAGGCCGATCGCCTCGGCAAGGACCTGACGCCGGTCGGCGCTGAGAAAGGGCCCAACAAGGACGGCTCGATCCCGGCCTGGGAAGGCGGCCTGACCAAGAGCCCGGCCTGCTTCAAGGGCCGGCCGCAGCGCTACTGTGATCCGTTCCCCGAGGACAAGCCCAAGTTCACCATCACCAAGGCCAACCTCGAGCAGTACAAGGCCAGGCTGACGCCGGGACAGCTCTTCCTGTTCGAGCGCAATCCCGAGACCTACAAGATGAACGTCTACCAGACGCGTCGCACGACCGCCTGGCCGGAGGAGGTCAACCAGTTCACCAAGAAGAACGCGGTGTCGGCGGAGCTGATCAGCAACGGCGAGGGCGTATCCGGCGCCGTCGTCGGCTTCCCGTTCCCGATCCCCAAGGTCGGACAGGAGCTGATCTGGAACCACAAGCTCGCCTGGGTCGGCAAGGGGCTGTCGCACTGGAACGAGCAGGCCGCGGTCACGCCCGATGGCAACTACACGCTCACCAAGCTGCGCGAGGACATCCGCTGCAACTACTGCCAGACGCAGAAGCCCGAGCTCTTGAACAACGTGTCGCACTATTTCCTGCAGATCGTGACGACGCCGCCGCGGCTGGCCGGCACCATCACGCTGGTCCACGAGACCATGGACCAGGTCAAGGAAGTGCGGCGCGCCTGGCAGTACAACCCTGGACAGCGCCGCCTGCGCCGCGCGCCGCAGGTCGGCTACGACAACCCCGGCACCGGCTCCGATGGCCTGCGCACCAACGACCAGTACGCGATGTTCAACGGCGCCACCGACCGCTACACCTGGAAGCTGATCGGCAAGAAGGAGCTGTACATCCCGTACAACTCCTACGCGATCCACAGCGACAAGTACAAGGTCCGCGACGTCGTGCGCAAGGGCCACATCAACCAGGACCTGGCGCGCTATGAGCTGCACCGCGTGTGGGTCGTCGAGGCCAACGTCAAGCCCAACGTGCGCCACATGTATGCCAAGCGCATGTTCTACATCGACGAGGATTCCTGGCACATCATGTGGGTCGACAACTACGACATCCGCGGCCAGCTCTGGCGCCTGCAGGAGTCGCACACGATCGCGATCTACGACGAGCCGGCCAACGGCACCGTCGCCGACATCATGTACGACATGAACAGCCGCCGGTACCTCGCCATGCAGATGAGCAACGAGGATCCCGAGGCGGTTTCGAAGGACTTCCCGGTGAGCTACTTCGATCCGGCGAACGTGTCCAAGCAAGCCAGCAAGTAGCCTGGAGCAATAAAAAAAGCCCCGGATCGCTCCGGGGCTTTTTTGTGTACGGCGCCTCTTACAGGCTCGGGCTCAGGTCCCAGCCGAGGAAGCGGGGCAGCTGGCGCAGGATGCCGCGCGACAGCGGGACTTCCGGCGCTTCGCGCTGGCCGCCGTTGCTGGAGACCCAGCCGGTGGGCTGCAGGCTCTCTGTCTTCAGCTGCACGTAAGCGCGCGCCGCGGCTTTCACCGACTTGTAGGTGAAGCGGTGGCGCCGCCCGACGCGGATCTCGTACCAGGACTGCTCGCCGCGACGGGTCACTTCCACCAGCTTGGCGCGGACGCGGAAGCTGCCGTCCGACAGCTCCATCTCGTCCGGGCAGTCGATGAAGTCCTCGACGTCGATGGATTCCGATGCAACGGGCGCCGGCTTGACGATGCCGTGCGCGCGGTCGAGGTTCAGGCAGGCGATCTCGTACGGCGTGGGCTCGCGGCGATCCGTCGTCAGACGGGGCCGGGTGGCCGTGTGGAAGACCTTCGACTGAAGCTGTACCTCGTTGTCCATGCGCGCTCCCCTGGTGGCGTGAAATCGTGCGCGCATCGTTGCAGACGCCGTGAGCGGCGCCGGGGCATGCGTAACAATTACCCATAGCCGCGAGCTTTTATCTATGCAGCGCGGCCTTTTTCACCCCGTGACGAAGCCACGGATCAGCGCGTTGACCCGATCCGGGAACTCGTGCGTCACCCAGTGCGATCCTTCATCGATCCGCTCGATTTTCAGATCCGGCACGCATGCGTCCAGGCCGTCGAGCAGACACGGCCGCAGCGCGGTGTCCTGCATGCCCCAGATCACCAGCGTCGGCACGCGCACGGTGAACATCGACGCCTGCAGCTGCGCCGGATCCACGCCCGCGTGGCTCGCGGTGGAGGGATGCAGCGGCGAGGCGCGGTAGTAGTTGAGCGCGGCGGTGAGCGCGCCGGGCTGCTCCCAGGCCTTGCGATATTCCGCGAGCGTCGCCGCGTCCGGCGGGTTGGCGCTGCGCTGCCAGCCGTCGAACTGGCGGAACAGGCGCATGAAGTCGTTCTCGGCGAGCACCCGCTCGGCCTTGGGATCGCGCAGCAGGTTCATGTAAGCGCTGGCGGCCTGCTGCTCGGGGTTGCGCGCGAGCTCGCGCGCATACGGGATCGGGTGCGGCGAGTTGAGGATCACCAGCTTCTCGACCACCTCGGGATGCCAGGCTGCGAGATTCCAGGCGATGGCGCCGCCCCAGTCGTGCGCGACGACGATGGCGCGCTCGTGCCCGACCGCGCCGATCAGCTGGCGCAGATCCTCAACCAGGTGCTTGGCGCGGTAGTCGGCGACGTTGGGCGGCTTGTCGGAGAGATTGACGCCGCGCGTGTCCGGCGCGACCACGTGGAAGTCGCGCGCGAACTCCGGCAGCTGGTCCTTCCACGCGAACCAGAACTCCGGCCAGCCGTGGACGAACAGCATGAGCTTGCCGGCGCCGGCGCTGACGTAGTGCAGCTTGATGCCGTTGACGGTGGCGAAGTGGCTCTTCATGTAGGAGCGGCCGTTGGCCGGACCTGTCGGGGCTAACAGCCCCTCCTACAAAGCAACAGAACGCAACTTCACCTTCGTCGTTTGCTGCTGCGCCTCCGCCACCATCTGGTCGCTGAAGCGCCCGAGGTGATGGTCGGCGTCGCCGAACGTCGCGTTGATCAAGGTCAGGCGCTTGAAGTAGTGGCTCACCGCCAGCTCGTCGGTGACGCCGATGCCGCCGTGCAGCTGGACCGCTTGCTGACCGACGTAGCGCGCGGCCTGGCCGATGGTGACCTTCGCGGCGGAGATGATGCGGCGGCGCTCGGCGGCATCACTGCTGCCGACCTTGGCGGCGGCGAGGTATGCCATCGACCGCGCCTGCTCGGCGTGCATCAGCATGTCGGCCATGCGGTGCTGCAGCACCTGGAAGGTGCCGATCGGCACGCCGAACTGCTTGCGCGTCTTGATGTAGTTGAGCGTGAGCTCGATCAGCGCCGCCATCGCGCCCATGGCTTCCGCACAAAGCGCGGCGATGCCGGCCTGCAGGGTCTGCTCGACCACCGCGAAGCCCTGGTCGACCGTGCCGAGCAGCGCGTCGGCGCCGGCGGACACGTCCTTCAACGTCACTTCCGCGGCGCGCTGCCCGTCGTGCGTGGGATACCCGCGCACCGAGACACCCGGCATCTTCGCGTCGATCAGGAACAGCGAGACGCCGTTGGCATCGCGCTCCTTGCCCGAGGTGCGCGCCGAGACGATCAGCTTGTCGGCGGCGTCGCCGTGCAGCACGACCGTCTTGGCGCCGTTGAGCTTGAAGCCGGTGCCGTCGCGACGCGCCGTGGCGGTGACGTAGCCCGGATCGTAGCGGCCGCTTCCTTCGTGATGCGCCAGCGCGAGCTTGAGCTTGCCGGCGGCGACGTCGGCGAGCAGCGCAGTCTGCTGCGCGCTGCCGACGCGGGAGATGGTGCCGGCGCCGAGCACGACGGTGGCGAGGTAGGGCTCGACCACCAGGCCGCGGCCGAGCGCTTCCATGACCACGAACGTGTCGAACGCGTTGCCGCCCAGGCCGCCGTGATCCTCCGGGATGCCGATGGCCAGCAGGCCCATGTCGGCGAACTGCTGCCACACCGGCTCGCTGAAGCCGCGCGGCGAGCGCAGGATCTCGCGACGCTTCTCGAAGGCGTATTCCTTCTGCACGAAGCGGTTGAGCGTGTCGCGCAGCTGGCCTTGTTCTTCGCTGAGTTTGAAGTCCATGTCGTTCCCTTACAGTCCCAGCATCATTTTCGAAATGATGTTGCGCTGGATTTCGTTGGAGCCCGCGTAGATCGAGGCCTTGCGGTAGTTGAAGTAGTGCCCGGTGAGCGGCACGTCGTAGTCGGGGCCGACGACGGGCCCGGCGTAATCGGCCTCCATCGCATCGTGCTGGTAGGGCAGGGCGTGGTGACCAAGCGCCTGCATCATCAGCTCGGTCAGCGCCTGCTGGATGTCGGTGCCCTTGACCTTGAGCATCGAGGCCTCCGGTCCCGGTGCCTTGCGCTCCATCTCCAGTGCGATCGTGCGCATGACGGTGATCTCCAGCGCCATCAGGTCGATCTCCACCTGCGCGATCTTGTCGCGGAAGCGCGCGTCCTCGATCAGCGGCCGCCCGTCGTCGCCGGGCTGCTGCGCGGCGATGCGCTTGAGCTGCTTGAGCCAGCGCTTGCAGTAGCCGACGCCGGCGATGCCGGTGCGCTCGTGGCCGAGCAGGTACTTGGCGTAGGTCCAGCCCTTGTTCTCCTCGCCGACACGGTTGGCGACCGGCACCTCGACGTTCTCGAACCAGACCTCGTTCACCTCGTGCTCGCCGTCGAGCATGATGATCGGCCGCACCGTGACGCCGGGCGACTTCATGTCGATCAGCAGGAAGGAGATGCCTTCCTGCGAGCGCACGTCGGTGGCGGTGCGCACCAGGCAGAAGATCCAGTCGGCGTGCTGCGCCAGCGTCGTCCAGATCTTCTGGCCGTTGCACGATGTAGATCCCATTTTTTGGGTCGCCATGCCGCTCGGCGCGCATCTTCAGCGAGGCGAGATCGGAGCCGGAGCCCGGCTCGGAATAGCCCTGGCACCACCAGTCGTTGCCGTCGAGGATGCGCGGCAGGTAGTGATCCTGCTGCTCTTTCGATCCGAAGGCCTGGATCACGGGCGCGACCATGCGCAGACCGAACGGCATCAGCGGCGGCGCGCCGGCGTCGGCGCATTCCTCCTCGAAGATGTTCTGCTGCGCGACGCTCCAGCCCGGGCCGCCGAACTGCTTGGGCCACGTATGCGCGACCCAGCCTTGCTTGTGCAGGATCTTGTGCCAGGTCATGAAGTCGTCCTTCTTGAGGCGCTTGCCCTCGAGGACCTTGTCGCGCACGTCCGCCGGCAGGTTGGCGTCGATGAACTGCCGCACCTCGGCGCGGAATTTCTGTTCTTCGGGGGAGTAGTTGAGGTCCATGGTCGAGCCGTCCGAGTCCGTGTAGGTCGGATCAAGCGCGCAGCGCGGATCCGGCGACGGCGCTCAGGATGACAGCCGACCATCCTTCATTCAAATGAATGATGCGAATCCCGCCGCATTAGCGGATTTTATGCGCGCGGATGCAAGAGCTTCATTTGAACGGGCCCGCTTCAGCGCTTACGCTGCCGGCCTGTCAGGAAATTCCAATGTCGGGCGGGGAGAACCATACGCATGAGCGCCACGCAGTATCGCGTCCACGGTAACGTCGCCGTCATCACGCTGGCCAATCCGCCGGTCAACGGCCTGGGCCACGAGCTGCGCACGGGCATCGTCGCCGGCCTGGACAAGGCCAGCGCCGATGCCAAGGTGAAGGCGATCGTGCTCATCGGCTCCGACAAGACGGCCAACCGCACCTTCTCGGGCGGCGCCGACATCCGCGAGTTCAACACGCCGAAGATGACGATGGAGCCGACGCTCCACACCATCATTGCCACGCTGGAGTCCAGCCCAAAGCCGGTGGTCGCCGCGATCTCCGGCAACTGCATGGGCGGCGGCCTCGAGCTCGCGCTCGGCTGCCACTTCCGCGTGGCGGTGCCAGGCGCGCAGATCGCGTTGCCGGAAGTGAAGATCGGCCTGCTTCCAGGCGCAGGCGGCACGCAGCGGCTGCCGCGCATCCTCGGTCTGGAAGCTGCGCTCAACATGATCGTGTCCGGCGCAGCCGTGCCTTCCGAGCGGCTGAAGTCCACGCCGCTGTTCGATGAATTCCTGGACGGTGATCTGCTGAAAGGCGCGCTCGCGTTTGCCGAGAAAGTGGTCAAGGAGAAGCGCCCGCTCAAGCGCGTGCGCGACCTCAAGGTGAGCTACCCGAACGCCGAGGGCTTCCTCACCGTCGCCAAGAACACGATCGCCGGCATGTCCGGCCCGTTCCCGGCGCCGATGAAGTGCTTCGAGTGCGTCGCCGCCGCGGCGACCAAGTCCTTCGACGAAGGACTGGCGGTGGAGCGAGCCAAGTTCATGGAGCTGATGTCCGGCCCCGAGTCCAGGGCGCTGCGTCACGCGTTCTTCGGCGAGCGCGCCGCGACCAAGATCCCCGACGTCCCGGAAGACACGCCGACGCGGCCGATCAGGAAGGCCGCGGTCATCGGCGCGGGCACGATGGGCGGCGGCATCGCCATGAACTTCTTGAACGCCGGCATCCCGGTGACGGTGCTGGAGATGAAGCAGGAGGCGCTCGACAAGGGCCTTGCCACCATCCGCGGCAATTACGAGAGCTCCATCAAGAAGGGCAAGCTCAAGCCCGAGGACCTGGGCAAGCGCATGGGCCTGCTGCGCCCCACGCTCGACTACCAGGAGCTGGCCGACGCCGACATCGTCATCGAGGCGGTGTTCGAGGAGATGGGCGTCAAGAAGCAGGTCTTCCAGACGCTCGACAAGGTGATGAAGAAGGGCGCGATCCTGGCCACCAACACCTCGACGCTCGACGTCGACAAGATCGCCTCGTTCACCAGGCGGCCGAAAGACGTCATCGGCACGCACTTCTTCTCGCCGGCGAACGTGATGCGCCTGCTCGAGGTCGTGCGCGGCAAGAAGACCGGCAAGGACGTGCTGGCGACGACCATGCAGCTGGCCAAGACCATCAGGAAGCTGCCGGTCGTCTCCGGCGTCTGCGACGGCTTCATCGGCAATCGCATGATCCATCAGTACCAGCCGCGAGACGCAGGTGCTGGTGCTCGAAGGCGCGCTGCCGCAGCAGGTCGACAAGGCGATGGAGAAGTGGGGCATGGCGATGGGCCCGTTCCGCATGGGCGACCTCGCTGGCCTGGACGTCGGCTGGTTGATCCGCAAGCGCCACTACGCAGAGCATCCGAAGATGCCGCGCGCGACCATCGCCGATCGCATCTGCGAGCTCGGACGCTACGGCCAGAAGACTGCCAAGGGCTGGTACGCCTACAAGCCCGGTGACCGCACGGCGTATCCGGATGCGGAAGTCGAGAAGATCATCCTCGAGGAATCGGCCAAGGCCGGCATCACGCGCCGCAAGATCTCCGACGAGGAGATCGTCGAACGCCTGGTCTACGCGCTGGTCAACGAGGGCGCGCGCATCCTGGAGGAAGGCATCGCCATGCGCGCCTCCGACATCGACATGGTCTATCTCAACGGCTACGGCTTCCCGCTGCACCGCGGCGGGCCGATGCTCTACGCCGATACCGTCGGCCTCTACAACGTCGCGCGGCGCATGCGCGAGTTCTCGCGCAATCCGCTCAGCGACCGCAAGTTCTGGCAGCCGGCGAAGCTGATCGAGAAGCTGGCGGCCGAAGGCGGGACGTTTGCGTCGTGGGATGCAGCGAAAACGCGTCCCTCACCCCGGCCCTCTCCCAAAGGGAGAGGGAGCCAAATGAAGAAAGCCTCTCCCTCCGGGAGAGGCCGCGCGAAGCGCGGGTGAGGGACTTCCCCTCACAAACAACAACAGGAGTCTTCCAATGTCCGAAGCCGTCATCGTCTCCACCGCCCGCACGCCGCTCACCAAGTCGTGGAAGGGCGCCTTCAACATGACGCACGGCGCCACCATGGCCGGGCACGCGATCCAGGCCGCGGTCGAGCGCGCGAAGATCGATCCCAAGGAAGTCGAGGACGTGATCCTCGGCTGCGCCTATCCGGAAGGCGCGACCGGCAACAACATCGCGCGCCAGGCGGCGATCCGCGCCGGACTGCCGGTGACGACGTCGGGACACACGGTCAACCGTTTCTGCTCCTCCGGCCTGCAGGCGATCGCGATGGCCGCGCACCGCATGCTGGTCGACAAGGTCCCCGTGATGATCGCCGGCGGCGTCGAGTCGATCTCGTGCGTGCAGAACGAGCGCAACAACCACATGGCGCGCGACAGCTGGCTGCTCGAGCACAAGCCCGACATCTACATGCCGATGCTGCAGACGGCGGAGAACGTCGCCAAGCGCTACAAGATCCCGCGCGAGAAGCAGGACGAGTACGGCGCGCGCAGCCAGCAGCGCGCAGCGGCGGCGCACCTGGACGGCAAGTTCACCAGCGAGATCGTGGCGATGAAGACGACGATGGGCGTCGTCGACAAGAACACCGGACAGCTCAGCACCAAGGAGGTCACCGCAACCGGCGACGAGGGCATCCGCGCCGACACCACCTACGAAGGCGTCGCCAAGATCAAGCCGGCAGTGGAAGGCGGCGTCATCGCCGCGGGCAACGCCAGCCAGTTCTCCGACGGCGCTTCGGTCTGCGTGGTGATGGATTCCAAGCTCGCGGAGAAGCGCGGGCTGCAGCCGCTTGGCATCTTCCGCGGCTTCGCCGTCGCGGGCTGCGAGCCCGACGAGATGGGCATCGGCCCGGTGTTCGCGGTGCCGCGCCTCCTCGAGCGCGCGGGCCTGAAAGTCTCCGACATCGACCTGTGGGAATTGAACGAGGCGTTCGCCGTGCAGGTCCTCTACTGCCGCGACAAGCTCGGCATCCCCGACGACAAGCTCAACGTCAACGGCGGCGCCATCGCCGTCGGCCATCCCTACGGCGTCTCCGGCGCGCGTCTCACCGGACATGCGCTGATCGAAGGCAAGCGCCGCGGCGCCAAGTACGTGGTCGTGACGATGTGCATCGGCGGCGGCATGGGTGCGGCGGGGCTGTTCGAAGTCGCGTAGCATCGCGGCATGGCGGCGACGACGAACACCGGACGGAATGACGATGCCAGCCTCGTCACCTGGTTCTTGAGCCTTACGCCGGAGCAACGTCTCGCCGAATTGGAGTCCCGCATTTCATTCCTGAAGATGGCGCCAGCGTATGACGACCCGCAGCTTTCGCCACATCCTGGAGATTCTCGCGCGGCATCGGGTTGAGTACGTCGTCGTCGGCGGCGTAGCTGCGGTCCTGCACGGTGCGCCCGTCACGACGTTCGACCTCGATGCGCTGGTGAGGGTGACCGAGGAAAACGCGACGAGATTGTTGAGCGCCCTTGCGGAACTGGACGCGCGTTACCGCGAGCATGCCGAAGTGCTGCGTCCCACACGGAAGGACTTGCTGGCTGGCGGTCACCTGCTGCTCGTCACCGACGCCGGTCCACTGGACATCCTCGGGTTCATCGGCAGGCGCGCACGGTTCGAGGATCTCCGAGGTGCCATCGCGCAGATCGATGTCGGCGACCTCACCGTGCCGGTTCTCGCGCTGGACGAGCTGATCCGACAGAAGAAGGTGCTTGGCCGCGACAAGGACGAGCCCGCCGTGCGATTGCTCGAGGAAGTGGCGAAGCGGAAGAAGCAGCCTTGATGGCATCATGCGTTGATGGAAGACCTCAAAGACCTCCTCGACCGCAACGCCCGCTGGGCGGAGCGCGTCGTCGCGCAGGACGCGGGCTACTTCAAGCGGCTCGTCGGCGTGCAGCGTCCGAAATACCTGTGGATCGGCTGCGCCGATTCGCGGGTGCCAGCCAACCAGATCGTCGACCTGGATCCCGGCGAGGTGTTCGTGCATCGCAACGTCGCCAACCTGGTGATCCACTCCGACGTCAACGCGCAGTCGGTGATCCAGTTCGCGATCGAGGCGCTGAAGGTCGAGCACATCATGGTCGTCGGGCATTACCGCTGTGGCGGCATCCATGCCGCGCTCTCCGAGGAAAAGCTGGGCGGCGTTTCAGACTACTGGCTCGGCCACATCCACGAAGTCGTCGCGCATCATCGCGCGGCGCTCGACGCCGAGAAGGACCCGCACCGGCGCGAAGCGTTGCTGTGCGAGCTCAACGTGCTCGAGCAATCGCTCAACGTCTGCAATTCGGTGGCGGTGCGCAACGCCTGGGGTCGCGGGCAGAAGCTCGCGGTGCACGGCTGGATCTATCGCCTTGGCGACGGCCGCATCCGTCACCTGGACGTGTCGGTGCACGGCGAGGCCGAGATCGCCGGCCTGCGCGAGCGCGCGACCGCGAGCATCCTCGCGGCGCGCAAGAAGCACTACGCGACACGCGCGGGATAGAAACGTGAGCGAGGTTCCCGACACCTTCCGCCTGCGCGATCTGGCGCGCGGCATCGTCCGCCGCCTGCCGGACACGCTCGACATCCAGAAGGCGATCCTCTCCATGCTGCTGCTGCGGCGCGAAGGCCGCGGCTCGATCGGCGCGCTGCTGGAGAAGCAGGCCAGGAAGCACCCGGATCGCATCGCGCTGGCGTTCGAGGACCAGACCTGGACCTACGCCGAGTTCAACGCCTGGGCGAATCGCTGCGCGGCGGCGTTCCGCAAGCAGCACGTGCGGCCCGGCGACGCCATCGGCATCCTGATGGAGAACCGGCCCGAGGTGCTGGCCTGCGTCGCCGGCGCGCTCAAGCTCGGCGCCGTCGCCGGCATGCTGAACCCCAATCAGCGCGGCGACGTGCTCGCGCACAGCATCTTCCTGATCAAGCCGCGGCTGATCGTCGTCGGCGAGGAATGCCGCGCGTCGCTGGAAGGCACGCCGTACACGCCGGCGGGCGCGGACCGGCTTGCGTACCTCTGGGACGGCGAGGGCGCCGCGCCCAAGGGCTACAAGAGTCTGCGCAGCCTGCTCGCGGGCAAATCCGTCGACCGCGCCATGAACGTCGATGGCGGCAATCCGCCGGAGAGCGGCGAGATAAAGTCCGACACGCCGTGCTTCTACATCTTCACGTCCGGCACGACCGGCATGCCCAAGGCCTCGGTGATGACGCACTACCGCTGGCTCAAGGGCGCGGCGGGCATGTCGCAGATCGCGCTGGGCCTGAAAGCCGACGACGTCTTCTACTGCTGCCTGCCGCTGTACCACAACAACGCGCTGACGGTCTCGTGGGGCGCGGCGCTGGGCTCCGGCGCGACGCTGGTGCTCGCGCGCAAGTTCAGCGCGTCGAAGTTCTGGGACGACTTGCGCCGGCACCGCGCGACCGCCTTCTGCTACATCGGCGAGCTGTGCCGGTACCTGCTCAACCGACCGCCGACGCAGCAGGATCGCGACCACCAGGTGCGGCTGATCGTCGGCAACGGCCTGCGGCCGGAGATCTGGGACAAGTTCGTCGAGCGCTTCGGCATCGAGCACGTCTACGAGTTCTACGCCGCCAGCGAGTCCAACGTCGCCTTCGTCAACGGCTTCGGCCTGTCCAAGACCGCGGGCTTCTGCCCGATGTCGTTCGCGGTCGTGCGGTTCGACGCCGAGGTCGAGCAGCCGGTGCGCAACCACAAGGGCTTCATGGAGAAGGTAGGCACCGGCGGCACTGGCCTGCTGATCACCGAGGTCACCGACCGCGCGCCGTTCGACGGCTACACCGACAAGGAAGCCAGCGAGAAGAAGCTGATGCGCGACGTGTTCGAGCGCGGCGACTGCTGGGTCAACACCGGCGACCTGGTGCGCGACCAGGGCATGCGCCACATCCAGTTCGTCGACCGCGTCGGCGACACCTTCCGCTGGAAGGGCGAGAACGTCGCGACTACCGAAGTCGAGGCCGCGCTCAACCGCTATCACCACGTCGGGCAAGCGGTGGTCTACGGCGTGCAGATCCCCGGCGCCGACGGCCGCGCCGGCATGGCCGCGCTCACCTGGATCGGCGGCGCGTTCGACGGCGTGCTGCTTGCGCGTCACGTGACCGAAGCGCTGCCGGCGTACGCAGTGCCTCTGTTCCTGCGCCTGCGCGAGGAGCAGGAAGTCACCGGCACGTTCAAGTTCCGGAAAGTGGATCTGAAGCGCGAGGGCTTCGACCCGGCCCTCGTCGCCGAGCCGCTCTACGTGCTGCTCGATCGCGCGCGCGGCTACGAGCCGATGACGGCGGAGATCTTTGCGCGCATCAAGGCGGGGGAGCTGCGGCTCTGACGCTTCACGGCACCGTCCCCTTCAACACCGCCGTCTGCCGGATCGCCTCGAGCACGCGATACGGACGGTCGCGCCCCTTGTAGAGCACGAGCGTCGCGCCGGCCTCGGTTGCGGACAGGACGCGACGCCCGATGCTGGTGCCGGTGAGCACGATGATCGGCATATGGTTGAAGACGGGCAGCTTGCGGATCCGGCGCAGGCACTGCAGCCCGCTGCTGATGGGCATGTCGAGGTCGAGCAGCACGAGATCCGGCTTGTGCCGCATCGCCATCTGGAAACCCTGTTCCCCGTTGATCGCGACCGTCACGTCGTAGTGATACCCGCGCAGCAGGTTGCGGTAGATCGCCGTCAGGATCGGGTCGTCGTCGACCAGCAGGATTTTTTTCATGGGACCAGAAAAAAGGCCGGCGCATGGCCGGCCTTTTCGACGCGGCGCCCGCTTATTTGAGAATCAGCTCCTGGATCAGTTCCGAGCCGATCACCTCGCGCATGCTACCGCGGTCGGCGAAGCCCTTGTCCGCGGCTTTCAGGCTGCCTTCGACCTTGGCCACCACCGCGTCGAACTCGGCGACCTTGTCCAGCGTCGCGTAGTTGGGATGCGTGACGGTCAGGATCATGTTGGCCTCGCCGGGATGGCGTGGCTCGACGGTGTAAACGTGGTACTCGGTGACCAGGCCCGCCTTCTTCTCGGCCTCGTGCTCCGCGCGCCAGGTGCCCTTCAGGTAATTGACGTAGTCCAGCGTCTTGCCGTCCTTGACCCGGATGAACGACACGCTGGTGATGGGGCCTTCGGTGTAGGGCTTCTCGTCCGCTGCCACGGCCTGGGCGGCGACGAACGCGAGTGACAGCACTGCGATGTGTTTCATCATGGCTGAGTCCCCTGGTGTTGTTGGTCGCCCCGCGTCGATCGCCGGGCGCGGGGCATCTAGCTGCCCGCTGTTGCGGCGGGTCAAGTAGAGAAAAGCTACGGGTCGTTGCCAAGTTTCGGCGCGCACGGCGCGCCCTACGCGCCGATTGACCGTCGCGCCCGGCCTGCCTGCGCGCACGGCCAAGGCGCCGGGGCGGCGCGCGTGCCAGGCTTGCAGCCATGAACGTCAACATCGCCATCGAGCGCTCCATCGAGATCGCCGCGCCCTACGCCAAGGTCCAGGCCGCCCTGCGCGACCTGGAGGCCACCATCGGGCGCTTCCCCAAGCTCAAGCGCCTGAAGAAGCTGGGCGATCGCGAGTATCTCTGGGAGATGGAGACCATCGGCTCGCGCATGGCCAAGATCGCGCACCAGGTGTCCTACGGCGCGCGCTACCAGATGGACCTGGATCGCGGCCGGGTCACCTGGACCGCGATTCCCGGCAAGGGCAACGCCACGGTCGAGGGCGGCTACAGCCTCAAGGACCTGGGCGGCGCCACGCGCATGAGCTTCAACGTGAAGGGTGAATTGCGCGACGTGCCGGTGCCGTTGCTCTATCGTGTAGTGGCGCCCGCCTTCATCCAGGGCAAGTTCACCCGCATGGTGGACGTGTTCCTGGAGAACACCGCCGCAGCAATCGCCAATGGCAAGGACGCGCAACGTGCGGCTTGAGACAAGGACAAGGAGTGGCATGCGAGCACAGGTGATGGGATACGCGCTGCGAGGCCTGCGTCGCCTCGCGACCAACCCGCTGGTGGAGCGGCTGGGCCTGCGCAAGTCGGTCGAGCGCTTCGTCTCGACCTCCGTGTCGGCGGGCTTCCGCGCCGGCGGCGCGGTCGGGCGCAGCTTCAAGGCGACGCAGCGGCTCGTGCAGCCGGCGCGACCCACCGCGGCGCGCGCGGCCGACAGCTTCAACCTGAACCCGACCGAAGAGCAGCAGATGCTGCGCGAGGCCGTGCACAGCTTCGCCAGCGAGCGGCTGCGGCCCGCGGCTGCCGATGCGGATACGGCGTGCGCCGCGTCGGTCGACCTCTTGAAGGAAAGCGCGGGCCTGGGCATCGCGCAGATGGGCATCCCCGAGGAGCTCGGCGGCTCCGGCGGCGAGCGCTCGGCGATCACGCACGCGCTCGTCACCGAGGCGATGGCGCAGGGCGACATGAGCCTTGCGGTCGCGTGCCTTGCGCCAACGGCGGTCAGCACGGCGCTGGTGCTGTGGGGCAACGAGGATCAGCAGGCGACGTACCTGCGCGAATTCGCCGGCGACGACATGCCGGCCGCTGCGCTGGCGGTGCTCGAGCCGCGCGCACTGTTCAATCCATTCGCGCTGCAGACCAAGGCGCGCGCGAGCGACGGCGGCTACGTCCTCGACGGCGTCAAATCGCTGGTGCCGCTGGCGGCATCGGCGGAGCTCTTCGTCGTCGCGGCCGAGCTCGACGGCAAGCCGGCGCTGTTCCTGGTCGAGTCCAAGACCGCGGGGATCTCGGTGAAGAGGGAGCCGGCGATGGGCCTGCGCGCCGCATCGACGGGACAGCTGACGTTCGAAGGCGTGAAGCTTCCGGCCGCAGCATTGATGGGCGAGGGCAAGGCCGAGACTTATGCCGAGTGCATCCAGCTTTCGCGCCTGGGCTGGTGCGCGCTCAGCGTCGGCGGCTCGCAGAGCGTGCTGGACTATGTCATCCCCTATGTGAACGAGCGCGTCGCCTTCGGCGAGCCGGTGAGCCATCGCCAGTCGGTGGCTTTCGCGGTCGCCAACATGGGCATCGAGCTCGACGGCATGCGCCTTTTGACCTGGCGCGCGGCAAGTCTTGCCGAGCGCGGCAAGCCGTTTGCGCGCGAGGCCGCATTGGCGCGACGGCTGTGCGCCGAGAAGGGCATGGCCATCGGCAACGACGGCGTGCAGCTGCTCGGCGGTCACGGCTTCATCAAGGAGCATCCGGTGGAGCGCTGGTATCGCGACCTGCGCGCGGCAGGCGTGATGGAGGGTGTTCTCCTTGTTTAATCAGAATCGGGGCCAACGGCCCCTCCTACAACATCGGGGCCAACGGCCCCTCCTACAATGATCAACCTCGACGTCCCCAAGAAATTCGGCGTGCTGGTGGAGCAGGCGCAGCAGGTCGCCAGGCACGTCTTCCGTCCGATCTCGCGCAAGTACGACCTCGGCGAGCACGCGTATCCCAAGGAGCTCGACATGCTCGCCGCGGTGCTGGAAGGCTCGACCTCCGGCGGCGGCACGCACGGCGCCGGCGCTGCCGGTGTGCGCCGCGATGCGCTGACCGAGGACGGCAATCGCAACGGAGCCAACATGGCGACGGTGCTCGGCACGATGGAGCTGTGCTGGGGCGACGTGGGCCTCTTGCTGTCGATTCCGCGGCAGGGCCTGGGCAATTCCGCGATCGCCTCGGTCGCCAACGAAGAGCAGCTCGAGCGCTTCAAGGGCCGCTGGGCGGCGATGGCGATCACCGAGCCGCACACGGGTTCGGATTCCGCCGCGATCCGCGCGACCGCGCGCCTCGACGGCGATCACTACGTGCTGAACGGCGACAAGATCTTCGTCACCGCCGGCGAGCGCGCCGAGCTCGTCGTGGTCTGGGCCACGCTCGACAAGAATGCGGGACGCGCGGCGATCAAGTCCTTCGTGGTCGAGAAGGGCACGCCGGGTTTCGAGCTCGTGCGGCTCGAGCACAAGCTCGGCATCCGCTCCTCCGACACCGCGCAGTTCGCGCTACGCGACTGCCGCGTGCCGAAGGAGAACCTCCTCGGCGATCCGACGGTGAACGTCGAGAAGGGCTTTGCCGGCGTGATGCAGACGTTCGACAACACCCGGCCGCTGGTCGCGGCGATGGGCGTGGGCCTGGCGCGCGCGTGCCTGGAAGAGACGCGCAAGGTCCTGAAGGATGCCGGCGTCGAGATCGACTACGACCAGCCGGCGCTGGCGCAATCCGCGGCGGCAGCGACGTTCCTGCAGCTGGAAGCCGACTACGAGGCTGCGTACCTGCTGACGCTGCAGGCGGCGTGGATGGCCGACAACCGCAAGCCCAACTCGCTGCAGGCCTCGATGGCCAAGGCCAAGGCCGGCCGCACCTGCGTCGACGTGGCGCTCAAATGCGTCGAGCTCTGCGGCTCGCTGGGCTACGCAGAGGGCAACGACCGCGTCGGCCTGCTGGAGAAGTGGGCCCGCGACTCCAAGATCCTCGACATCTTCGAAGGCACGCAGCAGATCCAGCTCTTGATCGTCGCCCGGCGCTTGCTGGGCAAGAATTCCTCGGAGCTCAAGTAATCCAATGGGCATGGAAACCCCCGTCCAGCAGCGCGACATCCACTTCGACGTCAGCGGCCTCACGCCGTCGACCTGGCATCCGGAGGGCGCGCACGTCAGCCACTGGTTCAACGCGATGTCGATCTTCTTCCCCGAGGGCGAGAAGATGTTCATCGAGAGCGTGCGCAAGCATAAGCACCGCATCACCGACGAGCGCCTGGCCGCGGACGTCAAGGGGTTCATCGGCCAGGAGGCGATGCACGGGCGCGAGCACCGCACCTACAACAACTGGCTGGCGCAGCACGGCTACCCGGTGGATCGCATCGAGCGCCGCGTCCTCGACATCATCGCGTTCACCCAGAAGTACACGCCGCGCGCCGATCAGCTCGCCACTACGCTCGCGCTCGAGCACCTGACCGCGATCATGGCCGACAACCTGCTGTCCGACCCTCGCGTGCTCGAAGGCACCGACCCGCGCATCAGCGCGCTGTGGCGCTGGCACGCCATCGAGGAGACCGAGCACAAGGCGGTGGCGTTCGACGTCTATCGGCAGGCCTACGGCAGCGGTCTGCTCGCCTACCTGCGGCGCATCCTGGTGTTCTTCATCGCCAGCACGCATTTCTGGTTCATGGTGGTGACCTCGCACTGGCTGCTGGTCAAGCACGATGGCCGGCGCTCGGACTGGCGCGGCTGGCTGAACCTGCTCAAGGTGCTGTTCGTGACGCCCGGCGCGATGCGCAAGACGTTCCTGCCCTGGCTGTCGTATTTCCGGCCGGGATTCCATCCGTGGCAGCACGACAACCGCCAGCACGTGGAGCAGTGGAAGTCGGCGTACGTCGCCGCGGGGCAAGCACCGCCGTAATTATTTGTTCGCGGCCTTGTAGGCCGGCAGGAACTGCGCGAGCCGCTTGCCCATCTCCTCGCCGAGCAGCTGCAGCCCGTTGAACGGGCGGATCATCACCTCGAAGTCGACGATCTTGCCCTCACCGTCGAAGCGGATCATGTCGATCCCCTTCACCTGCCTGTCGCCGACGCCCGCGCTGAACTCCAGCACCACGGACAGCCCGTCGTCGCTCGCGAATTCGCGGTGATAGGTGAAGTTCTGGAAGATCTTCAGCACCGTGTTCAGGATCAGCGCCACCGCCTGCGCGCTCTGGTACGGCTTGAACGCCATCGGCGAGCGGAACACCGCGTCGGCGTGCAGGATCGAGGGCAGGGCGCCCAGATCCGCGGCCGCGACCATCCCGTGCCACTTCTTCAGCGACGCCGCGACCGCAGGCTGAAGCTGGCTCATCGGAGCCACGCGAGCGCGGAGGTCACGAGCATTGCCCACAAGGCGACCAGGCCGATGCCGAAGCTGACGCTGCGCCACAGCCGAAGGTCGAGGTAGTAAAGCGTCATGTGCGCCGCGCGCGCAGCGACATACACCCACGCCGCGCCATTGAGCCATGCCGGGTTGGCGCCGGAGAACATCCCGAACAGTGCCAGCAGGATGAACACCGCGATGCTCTCGTTGGTATTTGCGTGTGCCCGCGTAGCCCTGAAGAGAAAGACTGTGTGGTCGGCAGGCACCGGCATTCCCGGCGGGTGCTTGGCGCGGATCCCCGCGACGTCCAGGACGAGGAGCTGCAGCAGGAACAGCAACGCCATGGCGCCCATGGCGAGCACCAGCGGCTGATAGATCTCCGGCATCGACGTCATCGTTGGTCCTCGATCTGCACGATCAGTTTGCCGATGTTCTCGCCGCGGAACATCTGCGTCAGCGCTTCCGGCGCGCGGTCGAGGCCGGCGATCAGCGTGTGCCGATCCTTGATCTTGCCGCGCCAGAGCCAGGCGGCCATGCGCAGCGTCGCCAGCGGGAAACGCGCGATGTAGTCGAGGATGATGAAACCCTGCAGCCGGATGCGCCGGGTAAGCAGGTTGCGGAAATTGCCCATCGCCTTCGCGTCCGCGCCGTACTGCGAAATCATTCCGCACAGCACGACGCGTCCGTGCAGATTGAGCAGGTCGAAAACGGCGTCCATGATCTCGCCGCCGGCGTTCTCGAAGTCCACGTCGATGCCCTTGGGGCAGGCGGCGATCAGCTGCTCGCGCCAATCGCGATCGCGCCGGTTGATCGCGGCGTCGAAGCCGAGCTCGTTCTTCAGCCACTCGCACTTCTCGCGCGAGCCGGCGATGCCGACCACGCGCGCGCCGTAGATCTTCGCGATCTGGCCGGCGATGCTGCCGACTGCGCCCGCCGCGGCCGAGACCACCACCGTCTCGCCGCGCCTGGGCTTGCCGATGTCGGTGATGCCGAAGTACGCCGTCATGCCGGTGATGCCCAGCGCGCCGAGCAAGGTCTTGTCGTCGACCGGCAGGTAGCCGGGCAGCACCTGGCAGGGCAGCTCGTCTTCCGGGCTGATCACGGTGTAGTCCTGCCAGCCGACGAGGCCGATGACCTTGGCCCCGACGCGATACTTCGGCGTGTTCGAGGCGATCACCTTGCCGATGCCGGCGCCCCGCATCACCGTGTCCAGCGGCACCGGCGGCATGTAGCTTTCGCCTTCGCCCATCCAGATGCGGTTGCTGGGGTCCAGCGACAGGTACAGGTTGCGGACCAGCGCCTGGCCCGGCCCCGGCGTCGGCGCCGGCTCCACCACGCGCTCCAGCACGCTCGGATCGAAGTCGCCCGTCGGGCGGCGGCGCAGGAGGAAGCGTCGATTGTCGGGCGACATCAGCCGCGACGGTTCTTGAAGACGATGGCGGCGACGATCAGCGCGAATGCGACGAGCCGCACGAAGTAGATCGAGGGCGAGCCTTCGTTCGGGTGCTCCAGGAACAGGAAGCGCGCGCGGTTCAGGCCCTCGGTCAGGAAGGCGACCGCGAACGCCAGGAACAGCAGGTCGCCGGTGCGGCGCCAGAATTTCAGGAAGAACAGCCCGGCAACGACCGAGGTGGTGAAGATCACCCCGATCATGAAGCCCGTCATCAAGGGAGTCATTGGCTCTCCCAGATCAGGCCGTACAGCAGCAGCGACATACCGACCACGGCGGTGACCTGCCGCAACGGGTAGAGGTCGACCTCGGTGGGGAACACCACCAGGTCGAAGAAGACCAGCGCGTTGGAGATTGTCAGCAGCGCGAAGCACAGGCCGCTCCAGAGCAGCAGCTTGGCGTGGCTTTGCTGGTAGCGGCGCAGCAGCAGCACCGCGCAGACGAGCGTGGTGAGCGCCCCGAGGATGTAGACGAGTGCAGCCATGCTCATGGCTCCTTCTTGATGCGGAAGGCGCGCGCGAACTCGAGCACGCCGACAGATGCCTTGGAATGGATCAGACCCGCGACGCGCGCCAGCTGACGACGATAGATGGCGGACACGGCCGGCACGCTCGCGGCGTCGGGCGAGTTCGGGTTGAAGCGGGCGCCGCCTTCGTCGGCGGCGATGGCAAGCTTCCGCCGCTGAAGGTCCTGCAGGATGCTCGCGGCAGATCCCGGCGGCACGTAGATGCGCCGCGCCAGGTCGTCTGCGTTCCACGCTTGCGGCGCCGTGTCCCACATCAGCAGCAGCGCCTCGAGCTGCGGCACCGAGTCGATGTGATCGGCGATGAAGCGCAGGACGTCGTCGGGAAGGTCGGCCGGATCCATGCGCTGAATGATAGCGGCCTTAAATCCTTTAAATCTTCAGTGGAGCGCGGCCGGCCTTCTTGCGCCGCTTGTTGATGAACCGCAAGACCGGGCCTCGCGACACCAGCCAGCGCAGCAGTCGCTGCTTGCGCGGGAAGTCGGCGAGCACGATGCCGGCGAAGATCGTCAGCGCGCCCTGGCCTGGCAGAACCAGCATCAGGATGCCGGCCAGGATGAGGAGATAGCCGAGGACGTTCCTGCCGACGCGCCAGAGCACGCGCGTCACCGCCGAGTCGCCCGGCGCTCTCTTCGACGCGGCGCGCGTGAAATGGTCGGCGGGCATGTGCGTCAGCCAAAGCGGCACGCCGACCAGCGTCGCCACGAACGTCACGACCGAGAACGCGATCAGCCACCAGGCGAGCACCTGGTGGTCGCCGAACCAATCCATCATCCGGCCGCCCGGGTCATGCAGACCAGGATCAGCGCGACGAGCGCGGGCGCGGCCTGCACGAAGAGGATCTTGCGGCTGGCGGTGAGGCCGCCGTAGATGCCGGCGATCACCACGCAGGCGAGGAAGAAGACCTTGACGTCATGGCCGGCCGCGCCCAGATACAGGCCCCACAGCAGGCCCGCGGCCAGGAAGCCGTTGTAGAGACCCTGGTTGGCGGCCAGCACCTTGGAGGCGGTGGCCGACTCCTGCGTGTGGCCGAACGTCTTCAGCCCGAACGGCTTGTCCCAGAGGAACATCTCCAGCACCAGGAAGTAGACGTGCAGGAGTGCGACCAGCAGGACGAAAACATTGGCGATGGTTGTCATTGGTCAGTCTCCCTGATTGAATCGCAGCAGCAGTGCGCAGCAGGGATGCAGCGTATCGGAATCCAGAGCCATTCTGTAGACGCATCGCATCCGGACGCACCTCGTGACGGTAAACAAGGGAAATCCGCCATTCTTCATCCTCGGCTGCGTGCGTTCGGGCACGAGCTTCCTGCGCGGCATCCTGCGCCTGCATCCGAACCTGGCCTGCCCGGAGGAGACGCACTTCTACCGCTGGCCCGATCCGTACGGCGTGCCGCAGCAGGTGCAGTCGCTGGTCCGCAACGAGACGCTGAAGCGCCACCGCGCGCTCGACCGCATCACCGAGGACGAGTTCCAGGAGATGATCCAGGCCTGCGGATCGCGCGGCCAGCTGATGCGCGAATACATGCAGCTGTTCATCCAGCGCCGCAAGCCGGACGCGCGGCGCTGGTTCGACAAGACCCCGCAGAACGTCTACGGCGCGGCGATGATCGCGGCGGAGTTCCCGGAGGCCAAATTCGTCCACATCGTGCGCGATCCCCGCGCCGTGATCGCGTCGCTACGGGCCGGCCGGCTGATCAAGGTTCCGGAGCTCATCGGCGCCTGCAACTACTGGAACGAGGCCATCCGCATCATCGACACGCTGCGCCGGGCCTATCCGGAGCGCGTCCACGAGCTGCGCCACGAAGACCTGCTCGACGATCTCGGCGGCGAGATCACCAGGCTGATGCGGTTCCTCGACGAGCCGTTCCAGCTCGCGCAATTCGCCACCGTCGAAGTGCTGCGCCGGGTCTACGACTACGGTCGCGGATTCTCGGATGACGACCGCCGCACGATCGGCGCGCTGTGCGGGCCGCTAGCCCGCAAGTACCGTTATGCGCTCGACTAGTCCCTGAAGGAGCGGTCGATCCGGTCGAGCTTGCGCAGCAGGCCCGGCCAGGCAAGGCCGCCGCCCAGGCCGCGGGTGACGTTCTTTGCCGCAGCCTGGATGCCGTCGAGGATCGGCTTGCCGATCGGGATCAGCTCGGCGCCGCCCGACTGCGCGCGCACCTGGATCATGCAGCTGGCTTCGAACAGGTACATGAAGAGGAACGCGTCGGCGATCGTCGGCGCGGCGGTGAGGATGCCGTGGTTGCGCAGCATCAGGAAGTTCCTCTCGCCGAGATCCTTCACTAGGCGCGGCTTCTCGTCCTCGTTGAGCGCCACGCCCTCGTAGTCGTGATACGCCAGCGACGAGAGCACGAACAAGGACTGCTGCGAGATCGGCAGCACGCCGTTCTTCTGCGCCGAGACCGCGACGCCGTTGAGCGAGTGCGTGTGCATCACGCACTGCGCGTCCTCGCGCGCAGCGTGGATGGCGCTGTGGATGGTGAAGCCTGCGGGGTTGATCTCGTAGGGCGAGGGCATCACCTTGCGCGCCTGCAGGTCGATCTTCACCAGCGAGGAGGCGGTGATCTCCTCGAACATCCAGCCGTACGGGTTGATCAGGAAGTGATGGTCGCCGCCCGGCACGCGCGCGGAGATGTGCGTGAAGACCAGGTCGTCCCAGCCGTACAGCGCCACCAGCCGGTAGGCGGCGGCGAGGTTCACGCGCGTGTCCCACTCCTCCTTGCTGACCTGGTCGCGGACGGAGGGGGAGGTTTTGGGATTCGTGGCGCTCATGCTCGCCTCCACTATTTGCCGCGTGCCTTCCTCTTCAGCGCCGACGGATCGAAGTAGCTGTCCGGGAAGCTGGCCTTGAAGTCGGTGATGGCGTCTTCGTTGACCATCGCGGTGGTGAAGTAGCGCTTGCTCTGCAGGTCGTAGATGACCTCGGGCACGCCGGTGACGGTCGGCACGAACGGCGCCGTCAGCAGGTGCGCTTCCTGCACTTTCCACAGCGCGCCGCGCGCGTCGTAGCAGTCCACCGCCGCGATCGACCAGCTGTCCTCGTCGAGATAGAACACGCGCTTGGCGAAGTTGTGGCGCAGACCCGGCTTGAGCGTCGCCTCCACCACCCACACGCGGTGCGGCTCGTAGCGCGCCAGGTCCTGGTTGATGTGGTACGCGCGGATGATGTCCTTGTACTTCACGCGCGGGCTGTTGATCAGGTACGAGTTGTAGGCGATGTACTTTTCCTGCTTGCCGATCAGCTTCCAGTTGTAGCGATCCAGCGAGCCGTTGAACACGTCGACCTGGTCGTTGTACTGCTCGTTGTCGGTGCCGACCGCCGGGTTGTCGTAGCCGACGTCGGGGGCGCGCGCGACGCGGCCCAGGCCCGGCGAGTAGATCCAGGCGGCGCGGCCGCCGACCGTCTGGTCCGCGGTCTCGTGCACCAGTGTCAGCGTGCCGGCGACGCGCGGCGGCGAGATGGTCTCGGACAGGTAATACAGCATGATCGGCGCCGCGCCGGGCTTGGGCGGATCCGCCAGGTTGCTGTACTTGAACTTCACGTCCTCGGTGAGCTTGGTGATCGTGTAGCTGCCGTCGGGCTTGACGATCGCCTGGTTGTTGAAGCGACGCGCGGCGGTGCCGCGGAATTTCATCTTGTGGTTCCAGATCGGCTCGGCGCCGCTCTTGGGGATCGGGAAGGGGAAGCCCAGGCGCGCGTCCTTGACGCCGTCGGTGCCCTCCAGGTGCGCCTTGGTCGCGTTCTCGACCGTGTACTTGTAGATGTCGTCCGGGAAGAAGCCGGTGCGGTACGACTTGTAGACGTTCATCTTGTAGTTGGGATACGACTTGAACATCGCCTTCTGGCCTTCCGTCAGGCGCGTGGCGTGCTGTGCGAGGTTCTGCGCGGTGATCGTCACCTGGATCTTCGCCGCGTCGGCGCCGGCCTGGCGCTGCAGCAATTCCTCGATCACCTTGGGATCGCCCTTGCGCAGCTTCTCCAGGTCCGCCGGCGTGTACTTCTTCTGCTCGTCGTTGAAGCTGGCCGGACCGGTCCACTCCGGAATGCTGCCGTCCTTGTTGGCGCCCTTCTCGGCGCCGACGCAGGTCAGCTCCTTGCAGAGCTTGGCGGCTTCCTCGGCGGTGGCAGTGGCGCCAGCTTGCGCGGTGGAGATGAGCAGCGCGACGCCGACGACGAAGCGAAACGGGATGTGCGGCATACCGGTCTCCTGTCCTGACTCGTTTTGGGCAGTCTACGCGCGGAGCGCGTGGACTGGCCATTGTAGGAGCGACTTCAGTCGCGATGGTCGCGGCTAAAGCCGCTCCTACAGGTGCATCGAAGCCGGGGTTTGAGGCATAGTTCGCGGCATCGACGAGGAGATGACGATGCGCATGCGGACCTGTGCGTTCCTTCTGATGTCGCTGATCGCTGCCTCGCCGGCCCGCGCCCTGGACTGGGACTTCGACGGCATCCGCGTCGACCTCAAGAACCGACTTTCGGGCGGCATCGCCTGGCGCATGCAGGACCGCAACAACGACCTCATCGGCAAGCTCAACGTCGAAGGCCAGCAGCGGCTGTGCGAGGCGGACGACTGCCTGTCGCTGACCGGCAGCAGCACGCCGTCGCCGTCGCCCAACGACCGGCTGGTTGCCGCCGAGGGCTCCTACAACGGCGAGAACCACGACGACGGCGATCTCAACTACGACAAGCACGACATCGTCGCCGCCGTCGCGCGCTTGAACGCCGACCTCAAGATCACCTGGGGCGACCTCCTGGTGCGCGTGCGCGGCGTCGGCTACTACGACCCGATCAACACCAACTTCGACGAGACGCATCCCAATTCGCTGTACCAGCCGCCGACCACGCCGCGCACCGGCGGCGTGGAGCGGCTCTACGCCAAGGGCGTGGAGCTGATGGACGCTTACGCGCAGTACGCGTTCACGCTGGGCGAGCGCACCGGCTCGATCTCCGTCGGGCAGCAGACCATCCGCTGGGGCGAGAGCGGACTGTTCGCGCTCAACAGCATCAGCGAGATCAACCCGCCGAGCTCGATCAAGTACCACACACCCGGCGCGGAGATCGGCGAGCTGTTCATCCCGGTGCCGCTGGTGGTGGTGTCGATGGACGTGTTCGAAGGCCTCGGCATCGAGGGCATCTACCAGTTCGGCTGGCGGCCCGTGCAGCCCGACGCCAAGGGCTCGTTCCAGTCCGACGTCGACGTCTTCGGCAACGACGACGGCGAGCCGGTCTACATCAACCTCGGCCAGTTCCCCGAGGATCCGTACCTGCCAGCAGAAGCCAGCGCCGATCGGCCTGTCGCCGGCGCAGCGCTTCAACGTGCTGTCGCTGGTCTCCAGCTCCTGCAAGACCGCGCGGCTCTTGCCGCTCAAGCAGGGCTATCCGTCGGACACCGGCCAGTACGGCGCCAAGCTCAACTACTTCGCGCAAAGCTGGGGCAACGGCACCGAGCTCGATCTCTATTACCTGCGCTACCACAGCCGGCTGCCGTACCTGAGCATGTACGCCGCGCAGGAATCCTGCGCGCGCAACTCCACCTCTGCGTCCTCGGCGCTCGACTGCCGGGGCTTCCGCGGCTCGGGCCTTCCGGTGGTCAATCCGCTCGGCGAGGAGCCGCTGCACGTCGACACGATCAAGCTGCTGGTGGATTACCCCGAGGACATCGACATGTTCGGGGCGAGCTTCAACACGAACATCGGCTCCTGGTCGCTGGCCGGCGAGTACTCCTTCCGGCCGAACGTGCCGATGCAGGTGCAGGTCAACGACCTCGCGTTCGCGGCGCTGCAGCCGACGTTCCCGCGGCAGGACCTGTTCGTCGGCACCAGCGGCATTCCCGGCGCAGGCGCGCTGCTGGCGCAGCTGGGACTCAACGTCGACCTCATCAAGCTGCCGAGCGCGCGGCACGCCGTCCCGGATTACGTGGAGACGATCTACCGCGGCCACTCGTACGTCGACGCCAACGGCCAGCTGCAGTCCACGGTGCAGGGCGGGCAATTCATCCCCGGCTACGAGCGCATGAAGGTCGGCCAGTTCGACTTCACCGCGCTGCAGGCGTTCTCCAACGTCCTCGGCGCCGACCAGATCATCTTCATCGGCGAGATCGGCGGCACGCAAGTCTTCGGCATGCCGTCGAAGGACCGGCTGCAGTTCGAGGGCGGCGGGCAGGGGCAGACGCACGCCAGCCCCGGCGCCGACGGCACCGGCCAGCCCGGCGTCGATGGCGTCGACACCACCAACGCGAGCTTCAACCCGACCCAGCAGAAAGACGGCTTCGCCGACCGCTTCGCCTGGGGCGTGCGCACGCTGATCCGCGGCGAGTACAACGACGTGGTCTACGGCTGGACCTTCATGCCGATCATCATCGGCGGCTGGGACATCAAGGGCATCGCGCCCTATCCGATCCAGAACTTCGTCGAGGGCCGCCACGACCTCGTCGCCGGCACCGAGATCAAGTTCACGCCGGCCCTGACCGGCACCATCCTCTACCAGTGGTTCCTCGGCGGCGGCCAGGACAACACGCGCCTGGACCGCGACAACCTCGCCCTCTCCATCGCCTACAACTTCTAAAGGCGGTTTATGATGGCGCGATAACAGCTTGTTGTAGGAGCGGCCGTTGGCCGCGACGGGTCGGGGCCAACGGCCCCTCCTACAAGGACCAACAGGGGGAGATCATGCACGGCGACGCCAGAGGCGCATTCTCACAGGCATTCATCCGCTTCACCGAGCCGATCGTGTTCGGCAAGCGCCCGCGCACGCTGGCGGCGGTGGCCGCGGTCACCGCGTTCATGGTCTTCCAGGCCTTGCACCTGAAAACCGACGCGGGCCTCGAGAAGCAGCTGCCGCTCGGCCATCCCTACATCAAGGTGTTCAAGCAGTACCAGAGCCAGTTCGGCGGCGCCAACACCGTGCTGGTGGCGGTCGAGCAGAAGCAGGGCGACATCTACGAGCCCGTGTTCCTCGAGACGCTGCGCAAGGTCACCGACGCAGTGTTCTTCCTCCCCGGCATGGACCGCGCCCGCGTGTCCTCGCTGTTCACGCCCGACGTGCGCGTGATCGAGGTGGTCGAAGGCGGCTTCAAGGGCGGCAACATCGTTCCCGCCGACTACCAGCCGACGCCGGAAGCCGCGCAGGTCATCCGCGAGAACGTCGGCAAGGCCAACATCATCGGCCGCTACGTCACCAACGACCAGACCGGCGCGATGGTGTTCTCCGAGCTGCTCGAGCACGACCCGGTCACCGACGAGAAGCTCGACTACGTGCGCACCGCGCACAAGATCGAGGAAGTCCGCCGACGCTTCACCACGCCGAAGATGTACCAGTACAAGCTCAAGGAAGACTTCTACCAGGACGGCAAGAAGGACGGCGCGGCGCCGACGCTCAAGGCCGGCGACATCTTCGCCCGCATGTACTCCAAGCCGGGTGACTGGCTCGGAAAGCTCGAGAACATCGAGTCCACCGAGCTCAACAGCGGCTCGGCCAACACCGCGCCGGCGCTGCGCACCTACAAGCTGGACATCGTCGAGGTCGACAACCCCGATTACAACGCCAACATCGGCGTCCACGTCATCGGCTTCGCCAAGGTGGTCGGCGACATCTCCGACGCGACGCTGGAAGTGGTCGGCTTCTTCGGCCTGACGCTGCTCCTCACCTGGTTCCTGCTCTGGCAATACTGCGGCTCGCTGAAGATCGCGATGATCCCGCTGTCGTGCTCGGTGCTCGCCGTCATCTGGGAGCTGGGCCTGCTGCACACGTTCGGCTTCGGCCTGGATCCGTTCGCAATCCTGGTGCCGTTCCTGGTGCTGTCGATCGGCGTCTCGCACGGCGTGCAGATCACCAGCTTCTGGCTGTACGAGGTGGCCGACCACGGCCGCGACAACTTCGAGGCGTCGCGCGCGACCTACCGTCGCCTGGTCATCCCCGGCATCTCGGCGGTGCTGACCAACGTCGTCGGCTTCGGCACCATCCTGCTGGTGCCGATCGGCATCGTCCGCGAGATGGCGATCAACGCCATGTTCGGCCTGGTCGCGATCATCGTCTGCAAGAAGATCCTGCTGCCGTGCCTTTTGTCCTACGCCACGCTCAAGGACCCCAAGAAATTCCGCGAGCACCAGGCGCGCCGCGACAAGTTCTTCGAGCCGCTGTGGCACTTCATCTCCGCGATCACGCTCAAGCCCGTTGCCACGGGCGTGCTGATCGCGGCGGTGCTGATGACGACCTGGGCGGCGTTCATGCGCCGCGACCTCAAGATCGGCGAGCTGCACGCGGGCGTGCCGGAGCTGCGTCCCGACTCGGTCTACAACAAGGACACCGCCTACATCGCCGCGCACTTCGCGCTCGGCGTCGACATCTTCAAGGTCATCGCCGAAGACCCCGCCGACGGCTGCATCCAGCAGCCGGTCATGGACACGATCGACCGCTATGCCTGGCGCATGGAGAACACCGCCGGCGTGCAGTCGACGCTGTCGATGGCGGGCATGGCCAAGGTCGCGATCCAGGCCTTCAACGAAGGCAATCCCAAGTGGCGCATCCTCTCGCGCAACAAGGACGTGCTGGTCATCGCCGCGCAGCAGATCACGCCGCCGACCGGCCTGCTCAACGAGAACTGCTCGGGCATGCCGATCTTCGTGTTCATGAAGGACCACAAGGCCGAGACCATCCACCGCGTGGTCGCGGCCCACAAGCAGTTCATCGAGGACGAGGCCAAGGAGAACCCGGGGAGCCCGGTCAAGTTCCAGCTCGCCACCGGCAACGTCGGCGTGATGGCCGCGGCCAATGACGTCATCGAGGAGACCGAGATCCCGATCCTGGGCTGGGTGTTCCTCGGCATCGCCCTGTGCGTCTGGCTGTCGTTCCGCAGCTTCGCCGGCATGATCTGCGTGCTGGTGCCGCTGGCGATGGTGTCGATGCTCTCCTACGCGGTGATGGTGTTCCTGCAGATCGGCCTGAAGGTCTCGACCTTGCCGGTCGCGGCGTTCGCCGCGGGCATCGGCGTGGACTACGGCATCTACATCTTCAGCGTGCTCGAGGAGTGCTACAACAAGGGCATGTCGCTGCGCGAGTCCTACGAGGAGACGCTGCACCAGACCGGCAAGGCGGTGGTGTTCACCGCGCTGACGCTGTCGGCGAGCGTGGCCACCTGGCTGATGTCGGGCCTGCAGTTCCAGGTCGACATGGGCATCCTCTTGACGATCATGTTCTTCGCCAACGCGGTGGCGGCGGTGCTGCTGCTGCCGGCGTTCGCGGCCTTCCTGCTCAAGCGCAAGCCGCCGGAGCCGGAAGTGGAGCCGGCGCACATCACGGCCTGATCTGCGGCTGGAACAAAAAAACGCCGGGCACTGCCCGGCGTTTTTCTTGGGGCCGTCTGGCCTACAGCGCCGCGGACTTCGTCGACAGCTTGTAGGTCTTGTTCATGCGCGCGATCACCGCGTCGAGCGACGTGCGCTTGATCTCGGCGCCCAGCTGCGCGCGGTAGTTGAGCGCCAGCGACACGCCTTCGATCTCGAGGTCGTAGATCTTCCAGTCGCCATCGACCAGGCGAACGGCAAAGCCGACCGGATAATTGCGGCCGCCGTCGCCCACGAGCACGCTGTTGACCTTGGCGCGATCGCCGGCGGCCTCCGCGCGCGCGGGGTTCCAGGTGAGCTTCATCGTGTCGAAGCGCTCGAGCATGAGGTTGGCGTAGGAGTGCACCAGCGTCAGCGCCAGGACGTCCTCGAACTGCTGCTTCTGCTCGGGGCTGGCGGCGCGCCCGTACTTGCCGAGCGCGAAGTGGGCGATGCCGGCCATGTCGAAGCGCGGCACAACCACCTGGTCGACCATGGCGTAGAAGGCGCCCTCGTCGCTGCGATAGCGCCGGGCGTCCTTGTTCAGGTGCACCAGGAGCTCGTCCACCGTGCTCTTGAGCGCAGCCTCGGGCGCGGCCGTCGACCGCGGCGCCGCCAGCGCCGACACCGCGCAGGTGAACATCGTCACCGAGAGGAGAAGAGAGTGCTTGATCATCGGGTCCTGACCGGCCTGGCCGGAGTGGTTAAGTGCGAACATCGCCGCATGACTGCCACCCTAATCCGCATGAGGAGCCCCGTCGGTGCGTAAGCACACCTTCGCGGTGGCGGAACCACCTCCGTTCAGCGTCGTGCGCGCAGGTGGCACTTCGCCGTATTTCCTGACCTGCGACCACGCAGGCAATGCCCTGCCGGCGCGACTCGGGAACCTGGGCCTGACCCAGGCCGAGCTCGCGAGTCACGTCGCCTGGGACATCGGGGCCGCTGGCCTGACGCGACGCCTCGCGGACGCGCTGGACGCGTTCGCGATCCTGCAGACCTGGTCACGGCTGGCGATCGATTGCAATCGGCCGCTGATCTCGCCTGGCTCGATTGCGACGAAAAGCGAGCGCACGGAGATCGCCGGCAATCGCTCGCTCGCAGCCGAAGAAGCGCAGCGTCGCGCGCGCGAGATCTTCGATCCCTACCACGATCGCATCCGCGCCGAGCTCGACGCCCGCGCCGAGCGCAGCCAGCCGACGGTGCTGGTGGCGCTGCACAGCTTCACGCCGGTGTTCCACGGCGTCGCCCGGCCGTGGCACGCCGGCGTCGTCTATGGACGCGACGCGCGCCTGGCGCGCGTCCTGCTGGATCTGCTGCGCGCGGAGGCGGGACTCGAGATCGGCGACAACCAGCCCTATCGGATCGACCACAACGACTACGGCATTCCGGAGCACGGCGAGCAGCGCGGCATCCCGCACGTGATGCTGGAGATCCGCAACGACCTCATCGCATCCGACGAAGGCCAGGCCAAGTGGGCGGCGCGCCTGGCGCGTGCGCTGACGGAGGCCTTGCCGCGCGTCGCACCGTACTGAGCGCGACGGCCACCCGTGCTACGGTGCGGTCATGCAGATCAAAGTCGGTTACGAGCTGGTCTATCAGTGTCCGCAGCCGACGCCGATGATCCTGACGCTCAACGTCCACTACACGCGCGCGTCGGACATCGTCCAGCCCGACCACCTGACCACGCAGCCCGTGGTGCCGATCCGCGGCTATCGCGACAGCTTCGGCAACTGGTGCACGCGCCTGATCGCGCCGGCAGGACGGATCAGTATTTGCGCGACGGGCGTGGTCAACGACTCTGGCCTGCCCGAGCCCACGGTGCCGAACGCCTTGCAGCACCAGGTGCAGGACCTGCCGGAGGAGACCCTGCTGTTCCTGCTCGGCAGCCGCTACTGCGAGACCGATCGGCTCACGGAATTCGCCTGGAGCCGGTTCGGGCCAACGCCGCTGGGCTGGGCGCGCGTGCAGGCGGTGTGCGATTTCGTCCACAACCACATCGCCTTCGGCTACGAGCACGCCGATGCGACCAAGACGGCATGGCAGGTCTTCAACGACCGCAAAGGCGTCTGCCGCGACTATGCGCACCTGGCGATCGCGCTGTGCCGCAGCCTCAACATCCCGGCGCGCTACTGCACCGGTTACCTCGGCGACATCGGCATGCCACCGCCGTACGGCGTCATGGACTTCGCCGGCTGGTTCGAGGCGTACCTGGGCGGTGCCTGGCACACGTTCGACGCGCGCAACAACATGCCGCGCATCGGCCGCGTGCTGATCGCGCAGGGGCGCGACGCCGCCGACGCCGCGATCAGCACCACGTTCGGTCCCAACACGCTGGAAAGCTTCAAGGTCTGGACCGACCAGGTCTGAAGCCGCGCACATCTGCAAAGCGGGGCAGCGCACCGACGCGGGTCTGCTTGCGCGGTACCGTTCATGGTCTACCGAGATCCACTGAGGTCACCCATGAACAAGCCAAGCGAAAAGAAAGAGCCGGTCGTCACCAACCCGCCGGAAACGATCCACCAGATCACGCCCAAGGACGAGATCAAGGCGCCGTTCGTCAAGGCTCCGGCCAAGGACGTCAATCCCGCTCCGTTCGTCGCCGCGAAGGGCAATGACGAAGTCATGAGCCAGCCGCAGCAGAAGTCGTAACGGAGACCGGACATGCAATTGCGCAAGACAGTGTTTGCCTCCAGCTTTGCCCTGGCGATGGCGGCGATCAGCGGCCCGGTCGCTGCCGACACGGTCTCGCAGAACGTGGTCGAGGCCCGGCAGGAAACCCAGATCTGGACCACCTACGCCCTGAACCCGCATCTGCGCGCCAACGACCTCAAGGTCTCGGTGCACAGCGGCACGGCGACGCTCACCGGCAACGTCGAGGAAGACGTGAGCAAGGAGCTGGCCAAGCAGATCGCGCTGGGCGTCAGCGGCGTCAGGGACGTCGACAACCAGATCGTGGTCAAGCCCGACTACACCGTGCCGTCGCGCACCTCGGATCGCAGCTACGGCGAGGCCATCGACGACGCGACCATCACCGCGTCGGTCAAGTCCAAGCTGATGTGGAGCCGCTACACCGACGGGCTGACCACGGACGTCGACACGCGCTGGGGCAAGGTCAAGCTCACCGGCACCGCCGACAGCGAAGCGGAGAAGGACCTGGCCTCGCGCCTGGCCCTGAACACGCGCGGCGTCGTGGGCGTGGACAACCAGCTCGTGGTCAAGGGCGCCAAGCCGAAGATGACGGACTCCGCCAAGGCTACGGCGCACGAGGCCAGGGGCGACGTCGCCGACAGCTGGATCACCACCAAGGTGAAGTCGACGCTGCTGTATTCCGCCAACGTCGACGGCTCCGACATCGGCGTGACCACCACCGCCGGCGTCGTCACGCTGCGCGGCAAGGTCCACAGCTCCGTCGAGCGCGACCTGGCCATCGAGCTTGCGGGCAACGTGCGCGGCGTCAAGAGCGTGCATTCGAAGGGCCTGACGCTCTGATGCGGTAGCGCCTTGCTCCGCAAGCTGCTTCGCGCGACCTGCTTCTGCGCGCTGGCCGGTGTTTCCGCCGCCCACGCGCAGGACGCAGCGTCGCTGAAGGCGCGTCACGCGGCGCTGCGCGCCGAGCTTCTCCACAACCAGTTCCAGCGCCCGCTGCACGTCGAGTCCACCGAGAGCGGCGGCTCCCTGAAGGGCGACGTCTACGCCCTGATCGAACAGCCCTTCTCGGTTGTCGGACCAGCGCTGCAAGAACAGGACCATTGGTGCGAGATCCTGATCCTGCACCTCAACGTCAAGCATTGCCGCCCTTCGGGCGCGACCCTCAACGTCAGCATCGGGCGCAAGTTCGACCAGCCAGTGGCCGACGCGTACCTGTTCGCCTTCGCCTACAAGGTGGCCGTCGCCACGCCGGACTACCTGCAAGTCACCTTTAGCGCGGCGCAAGGACCGCTCGGCACCAGCGGCTATCACATGCGGCTGGAGGTGGTGGCCGTCGACGAGGTGCGCAGCTTCGTGCACTTCTCCTACGCCTACGACTCCAGCCGCACCGCGCGGACGGCGGCGCAGCTTTACTTCGCGACCAGGGGCCGCGACAAGGTGGGCTTCAGCATCGTCGGGAACAAAGCCGACGGTCAGCCCATCTACATAGGCAGCACGCGCGGCGCGGTCGAGCGCAACGCGATGCGCTCTTACCTCGCCATCGCCGCCTATCTGGGCGCGCTGTCGTCGCCGGCGCAGGATCGGTTCGAGAAGCAGCTGCGCGACTGGTATGACGCCAGCGAGCATTACGCGGTGCAGCTGCACGAGCTCGAGCGCAGCGAGTACCTGCAGATGAAGCGCAAGGAAGGCCGGCGCCAGCAGGTCGCCGCAGCAAAGTAGGGCGCGGTCGCTCCTGCGCTTCCTGCGCCCGCGACACTTGCACGTCCCTGTGCGGCGCCATGCCGCGCCGAACAAGAGAATCCTGATGTCCTTCGCAATCTGGGCGGTGATCATCGGCGCGCTCCTCACGGCGATGGCCCTGTCCGGGTCGCTGCTCAAGCGTCTGCCGCTCAGCACCGCCATGCTGTACCTCGCCGCCGGCGCGGCGCTGGGACCCGCAGGCTTTGCCCTGATGTCACCCGATCCGATGCGCCACTCCGAGCTCCTGGAGCGGATGACCGAGATCGCGGTGCTGGTGTCGCTGTTCGCCGCGGGCCTGAAGCTGGGGCTGCCGCTGTCCGACAAGCGCTGGCGGTTGCCGCTGCGCCTGGCATTCGTGTCGATGACGCTGACGGTCGGGCTCATCGCCCTCATCGGCGTGTACGGCCTGGAGCTGCCGCTCGGCGCCGCGATCCTGCTCGGCGGCATCCTGGCGCCAACCGATCCGGTGCTCGCGTCGGACGTGCAGGTGACCAACCCCGCCGACAGCGATCGCCTGCGCTTCAGCCTGACGGCGGAAGGCGGCCTCAACGACGGCGCCGCGTTCCCGTTCGTGATGCTGGGCCTCGGCTTGCTCGGCCTGCACGACCTGGGCGCGAACGCCTGGCGCTGGGCCCTGTTCGACGTGGTCGGGGCGACCGCCGGTGGACTGGTCATCGGCGCGGCGATGGGCGCGCTGGTCGGCAAGGTCGTGGTCTACATGCGCAGCCGCCACCAGGAATCGGTCGGTCTCGACGAGTTCCTGGCGCTGGGCCTGATCGCCCTGTCCTATGGCGTCGCCTCGCTGTGCCACGCCTACGGCTTCCTCGCGGTGTTCGCTGCGGGACTCGCCCTGCGGCGCGTGAAGGAGCAGGACGCGAAAGCCGCGCCGGCGATCGAGGTCGCGGTGAGCCTGAAGGCGCAGACCAAGGAGCAGCTGGCGACGGATCCGGAGCACGCCAGCGCCTACATGATGCAGGCGATCCGCGGCTTCAACGAGCAGCTGGAGCGGATCGGCGAGGTGGCGGTGGTGCTGGTCGTCGGCGCGATGCTCGCCTACACGCGTCTCGCCGCCAGCGCGGTGGCCTTCACCCTGATCCTGTTCCTGATCGTGCGTCCGTTGTCGGTGTGGATCGGCCTGCTCGGCGCGCCGGTGCTGCGCGACCAGCGCCTGCTGATCTCCTGGTTCGGCATCCGCGGCATCGGCTCGATCTACTACCTGATGTACGCGATCAACCACGGCCTTACGCGGCCGCTGGCGGACCAGATCATGGCGATCACGCTGACGGCGGTGACGGTCTCCGTCGTGCTGCACGGCATCTCGGTGACGCCGCTGATGGAGCTCTACGCGCGCCGGAAGGCGCGCCGCACCTAAAACTTGATGATCCCGAGCCCCACCACGCCGACGACGATCAGGTAGATGGCCACGACGTAGTTCAGGATCTTCGGCATCACCAGGATGATGATTCCGCAGATGATGGAAAGGATGGGGACCAGGTGCACTTGAACGGTCATCGGCTCTTCTCCGAGATGTGGGACACCAGGGTGCGACCGCCCCCGGCTGCAGGAATTCCATGGGACTGACGGATCCAGACGAAGGGCGCCGCGTCGGCGACGCGGGCGGCGACGTGGCGGCCGATGGCCGCGGTCAGGTCCGCCACGCTCTGGAAGGCGCGTACGCCCAATTGCTCGGCGATCACGTCGTCGAAGAAGCGCTTGATCATTTTGAGCCCCGAGCCGGAGCTCGCGGTGAACTGCACGTGCACGTGCGGATGCGCGGTCATCCACCTGCGGACCGCCGCATGCTCCTGCGTGGCCTGGTTGTCGCACAGCACGCGCAGCTGCCGGCCGTGCCCGCCGTGGCGCTCGACCTCGCGCAGGAAGCTCAGCCACTCGCGATGCCGATCGAGGCGGTCGCAGCTGCCGATGACCGAGGCGGCCAGGTCGATCAGGGCTTCCGACAGCGGCGTGGAGCCGAGAAGCTCCCGGCGCAAGCCCGGCGCCGAAGCCTCGGCGTAGGCCGCGGTCCGGTCGACGGCCTGCAGCTGTCGCTCGTCGCAGATCCAGGCCAGCGCGTGCTCCGGCGGTGACAGGTAGACCCCGACGAGCTCCTCCAGAGATCCGGCGAAGCGCAGGTCGCGACCGAGGTCGAAGAGGGGAACGGCGTCGCGGACGGCCTTCGCCCGGGATGGCTTGCTGCCGGCGCCGGCGAGCACGGCGGCGATCTTGATGCGCATGTTGCGCTGAACCGCGGCGGTTTCGCCCCGGAAAGCGATCAGCGTCGCCGCTTTCTGCGCGGCGGTTGCCTGCCAGCGCCGGCGTCGTGCGCCGGCAGCTGCGATGCGGCCGCGCAGCCAGGCGATGGCGGTGGCGGCCGTGCGGCGCCAGCCCCAGCCGTTGCCGCGCAGCGTCGAGATGGTGAGAGCGGTGATGGTGATGAAAAAGGCCGCGCCGATGGCGAAGACCAACGGGTCTCCGGAAACCAGCGACGCGGCCCAGCGGATCATCGCAACCGTCACTCCGCCGGCGGCGGGACGACCACGACGGTGGTGCCGTCGCCTTTCTTGCCCTTCTCGCCGGTGGCGCCGGTATCACCGGTGGCGCCCGTGTAGCCCGTATTGCCGGTGTTGCCCTGCGCGCCGGTGTAGCCGGTAGCGCCGGTGGCGCCCGTTGCACCCGCCGGGCCGGGGACGGCCGTCGGGATCAGGACCGTGGTGTCGGAAGGACGCTCGCACGCGGAAAGGCCGAGCGCGAGGACTGCGATTGCGAATGGCATCGAATATTTCATGTCTGCACCTGCAGTGGAGCGGCATGGGCCGCGTGGATGCATTGTGGGCAGGGCCGGTGACTTTCTCTGTTCGGTGGATCACGTAAGCAGGGACCGCTATGCGTGCTATCGCACCGAACTCTCCGAAGGTCTCCGCGCACACTCGCGCAGTCCCAGGAGAACCCTAAAGATGACCCCCATTGCGCGTTTTTCCATCGCGGTCGCCGGCCTGCTTGCAGCCGCCGCCTGTGCTGCCGTCCCCAAGGCGCCGACCGAAGCCCTGCACGCCGCGGAAGTGGCCATCGCCAACGCCGAGCAGGCGCGCGTCGCCGACTACGCCTCCCCGGAGCTGGCCGAGGCCCGCACCAAGCTCACCGACGCTCGCGACGCCGTGACCAAGGAGCAGATGGTGCTGGCGCAGCACCTCGCCGAGCAGTCCCGCGCCTCCGCCGAGCTCGCCTCCGCCAAGAACGACGCGGCCAAGGCCAGATCCGTCAACGACGAGATGAAGAAGAGCACCGAATCCCTGAAGCAGGAAATGCAGCGCAACAGCGGAGCCCAACAGTGAACGCACGAATCCACGATGTGAAGAAGCTGATCGCCGCGCTCGCCGCCTCGGTGCTGCTCGCCGCCTGCGTCGCCGGCCCGACCAAGCCCGAAGGCGCCGCCAGCGCCCGCGCCAAGCTCACGCAGCTGCAGTCCGACCCGCAGCTGGCCACGCGCGCGCCGGTCGCGATCAAGGAAGCCGAGGTCGCCGTGCGCGCCGCCGAGCAGCCGCAGCAGGATCGCGAGCTCGCGCAGCATCTGGTGTTCATGGCCGACCGCAAGGTCGACACCGCCTGGGCGCAGGCGCAGGCGCGCCTGTCGGAGGACCAGCGCAAGGGACTGAGCGAGCAGCGCGAAGGCGCGCGCCTGGATTCGCGCACGCGGGAAGCCGACGCTGCCCGCAGCGATGCCAACTCCGCGCGCATCGACGCCGACCTCGCCCGGAGCCAGGCGGGTGCCGCGCTGGCGACGGCCGACGCCGCCAGGCAGCAATCCGAGGATCTGCAGCGCCAGCTCGCCGAGCTCAACGCCAAGACCACCGATCGCGGCTTCATCGTCACGCTGGGCGACGTGCTGTTCGCCACCGGCCGCGCCGAGCTCAAGGGCGGCGACGCCAACAACCTCGGCAAGCTCGCCGCCTTCCTCAACAAGTATCCGGATCGCACCGTGGCCATCGAAGGCCACACCGACAACGTCGGCAGCGAGAACACCAACTACACGCTGTCGCAGCGCCGCGCCGACGCGGTCAAGTCCTACCTCGTGGGGCAGGGCATCGCCTCCGGCCGAATCTCCGCTTCCGGCAAGGGCGAGGGCTCGCCGGTCGCCGGCAACGATTCCTTCACCGGCCGCCAGCAGAACCGGCGCGTGGAAGTGATCATCTCCAACACCGTCACCTCGTCCAGGTGAGAGTTGCTGGCGCGCTGCTCGCTGCGGGGCTGATCGCGCTGCAGGGCTGCGCGACGCTGCCCGACGCCGAGCTCGACCGGCAGATCCCGCACGGCGAGCAGGTGCAGTTCGAAGGCGCCGACGGCCCGGTATCGGTCGCAAGGGAGCAGGCGATCCGCCGGCGCCTCGAAGGCACCGGCGGCGCCTCCGACGTGCTCGACAAGCACCTGGCCTACGAGCAGGCGATCAACGTCGGCAATCCGCTGGTGCTGGGCAACAAGCTCACGCTGCTGCAGAACGGGCCGGCGACCTACGCGGCGATGTTCGCGGCGATCCGCGCAGCGCGCGATCACATCAACCTCGAGACCTACATCTTCGACGACGACGAAGCGGGCAGGGCGTTCTCGGAGCTCTTGCTGGAGCGCCAGGCCGCGGGCGTGCAGGTCAACATCGTCCACGACAGCGTCGGTGGCATCCTCACGCCGACCGCGTTCTTCGACCGCCTCAAGGCTGCGGGCGTCAACGTCCTGGAATTCAACCCGGTCAATCCCATGGAAGGCAACAAGGACTACGAGCTCAACAGCCGCGACCATCGCCGCCAGCTGATCGTCGACGGCCGCGTCGCCTTCACCGGCGGCATCAACATCAGCGACAGCTATTCGAGCGCGCCGGGCCGGCGCAAGCGCAAGCGCCTGCAGCAGACCGCGGAGTCGACGCTGGGCTGGCGCGACACCCACATCCGCATCGAGGGGCCGGTCGTCGCCGAGTTCCAGAAGCTCTACATGGATACCTGGGCGCGCCAGAAGGGCGCGCCGCTGGCGGCGAAGAATTACTTCCCGGTGCTCAAGCGCCAGGGCGAGGAGATCGTGCGCGTCATCGGCAGCAAGCCGGACGATCCGGAGAGCCTGATCTACCTGACGCTGATGTCGGCGATCACGCACTCGGAGCACGAGGTGCACCTGACGATCGCCTACTTCTCGCCGGATGCCCAGCTGCTGCAGGCGCTCACCGACGCGGTCGCGCGCGGCGTCGACGTCACACTGGTCCTGCCGAGCTACGCCGACTCCTGGCCGATCTTCAACCTCGGGCGCTCCAACTACGATCGGCTGCTGCGCGGCGGCGTCAAGATCTACGAGTGGCGGGGCGCGATCATGCACGCCAAGACTGCCTGCATCGACGGCGTCTGGTCGACGATCGGCTCCACCAATCTCGACTCGCGCAGCTTCCTGCACAACGACGAGATCAACGCCGTGGTCCTGGGCCGCGGCTTCGCCGGCCAGATGGACGTCATGTTCGCCGACGATCTGGCCAAGTCCGATGAAGTCACGCTTCAGGCGTGGCGGCACCGTTCGTGGTGGTCGCGGTCCAAGGAGCAGATGGCGCGGATCGGCGCCTACTGGTTGTAATCACTCGGAGGGAACATGGCGTTCGCGATCTACATCACCGGCTTCTTGATCTTCATCAGCGGCATGATCTACGGCGCGCTCTTGCTGCACCTGCCGGAGCACTGGATCGCCGTCGGCGGCGTGCTGCTCCTGGGCCTGGGCATCTTCACCGGCATCAAGGCGACGCGGCAGAAAGATCGCGCGTAGAACTGTTAGAACGACCGCTCGAAGCGGATGCCCAGCCAGTCCGGACCGACGATGGGCGCGATGTGGGTGGCGCCGTACGGCGTCACGGTGAGCAGCGCCACGCCGTAGCCCAGCGCGCCGCCGGCGATGACGTCACGCCAGTGGTGCTTGTCCTCGCGCACGCGCACGTAGCTCACCGCCGAGGCGAGCACCAGCGCGGGCACGCCGTATTTCCAGCCGTAGCGCTCCTGCAGGAACGCGGCCTGGCAGAACACGAAGCCGGCGTGACCGGACGGGAAGCCGTACTGGTTGCCCTCGGTCTTCCCCTCGGCGATCTGCTCTTCCGACAGCGGCCGCTCGCCCAGGCTGGTGTAGTTGAAGGCCAGGCGCAGGCTGGTGTTGAGGAGCTCGTTGATCGCGGTGTCGCGCAGCCACTGCTTGCCGCCTTCGCCGTCGTGCTTGATCCAGACCGTCACCAGGGCCGCGACGGGAAACAATCCCGTGGCGATGTCGCCCGCGAGCACGTTGGCGTCGCTGTCGGCGGCGGCGCTGTTGGCGTGGAGGAGGAACAGCGAGAGGATCGCGGCGGGGAGGAGGCGGCGGAGCATGGGAGTCATCTCGTTGGTGGAATTCATGGGGTGCCCGGACCGCCCGCGCTCTGCGGCCGCCAGTCGACGGCGCCGGAGCGGGTCTGCCCGAGGTAGGCGTAGCCGATGCTGATCGCGCCGACGCGCTGCGTGGTGTCGGCCTGATTCAGATAACGCGCGTCGCGGCGGGAATGCACGTACTTGAGCGCGATGCTGTGCAGGTTGTAGACGCGCACCGTCACCGCGAAGTCGGCGCGGACGATGTTCTCCCGCCCGCCGTCCTCGTCGGAGGCCAGGTCGCTGACGTAGTACTCGCGGGCGGTCATGTCCAGCGACACGCGGTCACTGAAGATCAGGCGCATCGCCAGGAGGCCCTGCGGCGCCACGCCGTGGTGATAGTCGCGGTCGCCGGCGCCGCGGATGGTGCCTGCGGATGCGTAGCCGACGCCGCCGAGCGCCGAGCCCTGCAGCGCGATCTTGGGCGACAGCCACCACTGCCCGGTGGTGCCCACCGACGCTGCGGTGGAGGAGATGCGGAAGATCTGCGGCGCGATGTAATCGTAGGAGCCGTAGAGACCCCAGATGCCGCGGTAGTCGTCGCCCCAGGCGTAGTCGGTGCCCAGCAGCATGCCGCGCGACATGATGTTCTCGAAGATGTTGCTGGTGGCGGCGGTGAACTGGAAGTGGAAGTAGTCGAAGGGGCGCTTGTAGGTGTAGCCGGGCTTGCCGGGCAAGCCATAGCCGATGGTGAGGTCGGCGATGCCTTCGCCGGACTTATAGCTCTGCGGCGCCGGCTCGCCTTCCGGATCGGCGTTGGTGTTGACGTCGGAGGAGACGCTGCCGGTGATGTTCACGCCCAGCGCGATGCGCGTGTAGACCGCCGGGTTGTTGCTGCGGAAGACGCCGTCGAAGCGATCGCCGTAGACGGTGCGGTTGACGCCGGTCGACTGCGAGATCGCGAACGCGCCGAGCTCGCGCAGCCAGCCGGGATTGCCGCCGTCGCTGCTCTCCAGCAGCAGGCTGGCCATGCGGAACAGCGGCTCGCCCAGGAAGCTGCCGCCGAAGCCGGTGGTGATCTGGTCGTTGATCGACGGCGACGTGGTCTCGCCCGCCACTTCCCAGAAGGCGCTGCCGATGACGGTGTAGGCCGTGGCGGCCCAGTAGCCGTGACCTGCGGAGCGCGCGAAGCCGTGGTACCACGAGCCCTGATACGGGTGCCCGAACTGGTTGATGCTGAACGTGTCGCTGTCGTACACCCACTTGCCCGTGAGGTTGTCCTTGAACGAGGCGAAGTTGGCGCTGTAGTCGGGCGAATCGGTGGCCCAGCGGTTGAACAGGTTCACCGCCACGTCGAACGCGAAGATGTCGGCGATGGGGATGAGATAGCTCTTGCCGCGGCCGACGCCCCATTCGATTCCCGGCTGCGGCTTTTCGCCGCCGAACGCCGTCGGCGCCGCCTGCTGCGCCTTGGTGTCGAGCTTGGGGTCATCCTCCGGCAGCTTCAGCGCTTCCGGGAGTTTCAGCGCGTCCGGCAGTGTCACCGCATGGCAGGGCGCCGTCAGCGCGAGCATGACGGCGAGCAGGGACCACGCGCGAGGGTTCATCCCGGCAGCCTAGGGGCCGCCTTTCACCGCAGTCTGTGCTCTGCCACACATAGGAGCGATCAGGGTGACGGCGGACGCCTCTGCATGAACCGGCTGACGATGAAGGCCAGCACGGTCACGACCAGCTCCGGCCGGCTCAGGATCAGGCGCATCAGGAAGCTTCGCGGATAGCCGGGCGGTCGCTGCGCGACCGGAGCCAGCTGCAGCGCGATCCGTTCACGCTGCGCCTGCAGGCGGTCGAGCACCTCCTGGCGCTGCTGCTCCAGCGACGGCGCTTTCTGCGCGGTCACGTCTGCGCCTTCAGGAGCGCGGCGTCGGCCGCGAGCTCCTGCAATGAAGTCGTGAAGATCTCGCCGCCCAGAGCCGACAAGGCCATGAAGCGCTTCCACGCGATCGCCGTGCCCGCGCCGTAGAGCAGTAGCAGGCCCGCGATTGCTGCATGCCCGTATGGCGTGCCCCAGGTCGTCGCAACCACCAGCACGCCGACGAAGATCATCAGGCAGAGCAGGGCCGCGAACCCGAGCAGGGTGACGGCCAGCATCTTCAGCAGGCGGACCTTCTCCTGCTCCCACTCGATGCGCGCCAGCTGTGCGTGCAGCAGCGCCTGCACCGCCAGCGAGCCGCCGGCCGATTGCAGCACGCGGACGACGTTGAGCGCGCGAAAGCCCGCCGACCTCAAGGTCGGCGGGGGTTGCGTGGTCTGCGCGTCGTTCAAGCTACGCGCGGCGTGCGAGCAGGAAGCCCAGCAGGAACCCGGCGGCGGCGCCCGCACCGATGGCCTGCCACGGCTGCGCGTGCACGTAGTCGTTGGTGAACGCGGCGGACTTGCGCGCCTGCTGCCCGATGGCAACGCCAATCTCTTCGGCCGACTTGCGGGCCGCAGCGACGCGCTCGGCGAGCTTCGCCCGGGCGCGGGTGAGCTCTTCGCCGGTGAGCTCGGTGGTCGCCTTCACGAGCTCTTCGACGTCGGCGACGAAGCTATGGAACTCCTGCGAGACCGCGGTGCGCGCGCCGTCGACTGCCGACGCGATCGAAGTATCGGCGTTGATGCCGTGGCCATTGGAGCCGGGCTGCGTCTTGCTGGATTTTGTTTGCATTGGATGACACCTGATCGTGGAGGAGACAGCGGACTGCGAGGATGCTTGCGGCGGGCGGCGGCGTCTGTGCGCAAGGACACCCACAGGCGGTTGTCGACGCGCTCGATCCCTGGCACGCCGCGCGCGAGCCGTCCCGCCAGCGCCCGCTCCGCGGGCGTGCCGACGGCGCCGGTCAGCGTAGCCCGGCTGCCGCGCACCGCCACCGTGATGCGGAACTGCCGCAGGTCTGCATTCGCCGAGTAGGCCGACCAGATCTGCATCTGCCGGCTCGCGTCCTGGCTGCCCTTGAGCCGCGCCATGCTGTCGGCGGCGAAGAACACAGCGGTACCGATCAGGATCTGCGGAACCATCCAGGAGAGAAGGCCCAGGCATTTGCGGATCACGTTCACCCCCGCCAGCCACACGACGTTGTTGGGCTATACGGATAGCGCACGGTCCTGGCCGGCGCCGTGCGGTATCGCACAGACCGTGCGTCATTCCGGGGTCAGGCTGCGCGCGTGCGAATTCGCATCGACCCAAGGAACCCCCACATGAACGTCAAGATCCTCATCTCAGCTGCACTGCTGTCCACCGGCGCCCTCGCCGTCGGCGGTTGCGCGCATCATTCCGGCCACGAGCGCACCGGCGGCGAAGTCGTCGACGACGCTTCCATCACCGCCAAGGTCAAGTCCGCGCTGCTGGCGGAGAAGGACGTGAACTCGTTCGACATCAAGGTCGAGACGTTCAACGGCACCGTGCAGCTGTCCGGGTTCGTCAACTCGCAGTGGCAGATCGACAAGGCCGGCCAGGTCGCAAGGTCGGTCAACGGCGTGCAGAACGTCAAGAACGACCTGATCCACAAGCCCAGCTGAATCGGCGGGCAATAAAAAAAGCCGGCGACCAAGGTCGCCGGCTTTTTTTTGTGTCAGCTAATCGCGGTGCTTGCCCTGGCCGTGACCTTTGCCGTGGCCGCGATGATGGCCGTTGTCGTGGTGCCCGTGGCCGCCGTCATGATCGCGGTCGCCGTGATCGCGGTCGTCATGGTGGCTATCGCCGCCACCGCCACCGCCACCGTGGCGCGTGCGGTAATGGTTGACGTAGGTCGTGTTGTACCAGTTGTCGTTCACGAAGTAGACGCGCCGGCCGCAGGCGTTGTACTCGCCGCAGTGGCGGCTCCAGTTGCGCGACTGGCCCGGCCGCACGTGCAGGTAGATGGGCTCCTGCTGGACGACCACGCGCTCGACGATGCGGGGCTGGGCGTAGATGATCCGCGGCCGCGGCGCGCCGCCCATGTCGATCTGGCCGTAGAAGTTGGGTTGGCCGATGTTGATCGACACGTCGATCGCGGCGAGGGCGGGTGTGGCACAGGCGGCGATGCCGATCAGGGCACCGACGGCGAGAATGGTCTTGTTCATGGTTTGCCTCCGGTTGATGGACCCACTGTGCGGGCTTTGCCGCGAAAGGACCGTGCGCTGTCCAACAGAGGGAGGCCCTTTACCCGGCGTGCTCGAACTGCGGCTTGAACGCCTCGACGAAGGCGTTGCGCAGGATGGCCATGAGCGCATCGAGCTTGCCGGTCTGCGGCTTCTTCAGATTGCCGCTGATCGGCACACGCGTGGCGAACTGGTCGGCGCGTTGATTCTTGAAGACCCATGCCGTTCCGCCGGCCAGCGCCTCCCAGATCAGGCGCAGCGGATTGTCGTGCTGCTCGACCACGTCCTGCTGCCAGGAGAGGACCTTCATGTCGCGGAAGAGCGGCTTGGCGTAGCCGGTCAGCTTGCCCTCCGTGGCCTCCAGCTCCATCACGAACTCGCCCTCGCCGGAGGCGACGTCCAGGCGCGCGTAGGCCTGCAGCACCGGGTTGAGCTCCTTGAGCTCGAGCTTGCTGACGCGCAGGTTGAAGGTGAAGTCGTCGAGCGTGCCGAGCGGGTCGAAGCTGGCGTGCGTCTGGAGCGGCGCCTGGTTCAGGACCATGGCGTGCGCGTCGAGGTCGGCGACGCGCTTGCCTTCCTCGCCCTTGACGTTGGTGAGGTTCAGGATCGTCGCCTGCACGTCGGTGGCCTTCAGATCCACCGGCGGCTTGGTGTTGAACGCGCGGAACGCGACGGTGCCGTCCTGCACGCGCACTTCGTTGAGCCGGATCGGCAGCAGATCCTCCAGCCGCGCGCGCCAGTCGACGCCGCGGCCGCTCTGGGTGTCGCTGTCGCTGCGGCCGTCGACGAGGTTGATCTGCGGGCTGTCGAACACCGCCTCGGCGACGATCGCGCCGCGGAACAGCTGGTGCCAGCTGACCGACAGGTCGACGATCGGGGCGCTCAGCAGCGGCACCGGCACCTTGCCCGTCGCCTTCTCGATGATCATGCCCTGCAGCGTGTAGGCGCCGCGCCAGAGATGGATGGTGACGTCGGCGACGTGGCCGCGATACGGCCCCATCGTCGCCATCTTCTGGTTGATCTTGTCGAGTACCAAGTACGGCAGCGCGATGCGCAGCCCGATCAGGATGGCCACGAGGACGAGGACGCCGATGCCGAGTTTGTAGTGCGTTCGCATGTCAAGAAAAAGCCCGTTCGAGCGATCGAGCGCAGGAACGGGCCAAGAGAATCCGCGTCGAGCTGCCGTGCCCCGGGGGGAGCTGGCGCGCTCGTGGGGGAACTACGCGCGGATGTTCAGTGATGTTCGTGGATCCACGGTAACGATCCCGTCGCCTGCGGTCTGTGCGGTTTCCCACAAAAGAGACCACCCGTGCGACCGGCAGGAAGCACGGGTGGCTCAGTGCTCGAGTCCGCGTCGGGCGCTTACCCCGAGGAGAGGTGAGGGCGCCCGTGAGGGAGAACGCACGGATTCAAGCGTTCCACAGACCACGCCAGGAACATAGCGGCGCCAAACACACGCTTCTGTGCGTTAAGCCACATAGCGGCAATGTGTGGCAGCGCACAGCCCCGGGCCGGGCCGCCAAGTACTACTGCGCTGGCAACGGGGCGCGACTTGCGCGACGTGAAAGGACAGTCCCCATGAACAAGCTCCAGAGCGCCGCCGCCGGATTCCTGGCCGCATCCGCGATCGCGATGACTTCAAGCGTCGCCGTCGCCGCCATCTCCTTCTCGATCAACATCGCCCCGCCGGAGCTGCCGATCTACGAGCAGCCGATGCTGCCGGACGAGGGCTACGTCTGGACCCCCGGCTACTGGGACTACGACGAGGAGTATCGCGACTACTACTGGGTGCCGGGCACCTGGGTGCGCCCGCCGCGCGTCGGCCTGCTGTGGACGCCGGGCTACTGGGGCTGGACCAACGGCTTCTTCGTGTTCAGCCAGGGCTACTGGGGTCGCGAGGTCGGCTACTACGGCGGCGTCAACTACGGCCACGGCTATGGCGGCAATGGCTACGACGGCGGGCGCTGGGAGCACGACCGCTTCCGCTACAACCGCGCGGTCAACAACGTCGACGTCACCCACGTCCACAACACCTACCACACCACCGTCATCAACAACGTCATCGTCAATCGCACGAGCTACAACGGCGGCGACGGCGGCACCCGGGCGCGCGCAAGCGCGCGCCAGGAGCAGGAGCGCCGGCAGCGGCACGTGGACGCGACCGCGGACCAGACGCGGCACCAGCAGGCGGCACGCAGCCGGCCCGACTTGCGCCGCAACGTGAACCAGGGCCGCCCGCCGGTCGCGGCTACGCCCAGGCCAGGCACCTTCGAGGGACGCGACGTGCGGCCTGCGCGCGAGCACGCGCAGGAGCAGCGTCAGGAACAGCGCGGCGAACATCGGCAGGAGCCGCGGCAGGAGCGCCAGCACGACCAGCAGCGCGACGAGCGCAGGCAGTCGGCGAACGATGACACGCAGCACCCGCGGCAGGACCAGCGCTCGGATGAAGAGCTGCAGCGCCGTCAGCGGGACTCGGAGCATCGCAAGGCCGACGAGGAGCGGGAGCACCAGCAGCACGGCAGGAACGGACGCGACCGCTACACGGGACGCGACCGTAACGGCGAGAAAGAGCGCGGCAAGTCGGGGCGCTAGCAGCCATCCATGTATGGCAGCTATGTGGGGCAGCGCACGGAAACATTGCGCGATGCCCGGTATGAAGTATCCATCAGTGCTGTCGGCATCGACGGCGCAAGGGGATAAAAATGAAGAATTTCAGCCGTCGCACCACCCGGGCTTGCGCCATCGCCCTCCTCAGTTCGCTCGCCGCCGCCTGCGGGCCGGATCCGATCCTGGGCTACGGAGAGGCTGACGCCGTCCCGCCGACCGTCATCGCCGTGTTCCCGGCGAGCAACGCCTCCGACGTGCCGGTGGGCACCACCGTCAGCGCCACGTTCAGCGAGCCGATGCAGCCGATCGACGCTGGCGCGACCTTCACGGTCACCTGCTCGGCGCCCTGCAGCAATCCTGCCGGCACCGTCGCGCTCAACGGCAGCGGCACCGTCGCCACGTTCACGCCGGCTTCCGATCTGCAGCCGTTCACGCTCTACACCGCCACCGTCGACGACGCGCGCAGCCAGGGCACCGGCCTGGCGATGCAGGCGCCGTTCACCTGGCAGTTCACCACCGGCACCACCGACACCACGCGTCCGCAGGTGATCTTCACGGTGCCGGCGACGACCAGCCCCGCGCTCACCAACGTCTCGCCCAACACGCCGGTCACCGCCACCTTCAGCGAGGACATGGCGCCGGCGTCGATCCTCGCGCCGGGGACCTTCACACTGACCTGTGCCTCGCCTTGCGTCTCGCCCGCGGGCAACGTCAGCTACTCGACCGGCACGCGTACCGCGAGCTTCGGGACGTTCGCGTCGCTGACGCCGGGCGCGACTTACACCGCCACCATCACCACCGCGGCGACCGATCTTGCCGGCAATGCGCTGGCGGGCAACCAAGCGCCTCTGCCTGGGGCCAGCAACTACGTCTGGACCTTCACTGTGGCCGAGTCGGCGAGCGCCGAGATCTCGGTGGCCTCGACCAGCCCGGTGTCGGGCGCCGAGAACGTCTGCCCCGACAGCTCCATCAGCGCCACCTTCAACGTCCCGGTCGGGCTGCGCCTGAATCCGGCCACGGTGAACGGGTCCACCTTCACCGTCAGAGGTCCCGGCTTCACGTCGGTCACGCCCTCGTCGATCACGCTGGACAACGCCACCGGACGCACCGTCACCTTCACGCCGCAGGAAGCGCTGATCAACGGCGTGCTCTACACCGCGACGCTTGTGGGTGGCATCAACGGTGTCCGCGATGAAGCGGGCCACCAGATGAACGGCAACTACAACTGGACGTTCCGCGGCGGCCCCGCCACCGGCGCCTGCGCGGCCGTGGACACCGACCGTCCGCACGTTATCTCCACCGTGCCGGTCACCACCAATCCAGGCCCGACGCCCAACGTCTCGGCCAACACCACGGTCAGCGCCACGTTCTCCGAGGACATGGCGCCGGCATCGATCACCACCCCCGGCACGTTCACGCTGACCTGCCAGGCGCCGTGCTCGGCTCCGGCGGGCACCGTGACCTACGCTCCCGGCACGCGCACCGCGACTTATGGCTTCGCCGGATCGCTCACGGCCGGCGCGACCTACACCGCCACGATCACCACGGCAGCGACCGACCTTGCCGGCAACGCGCTCGGCGGCAACCAGGCTGCGCCGCCCGCGGCCAGCAACTACGTCTGGACCTTCACCGTCGCCGGCGTCCCGCTGCCGACCAACGTGTCGGTGGCGTTCACGACGCCGGTCGCCGGCGCCATCGACGTCTGTCCGAACGCGACCATCAGCGCCACCTTCAACGTCCCGTCCGGCACGCGCATGGATCCGGCGACGATCAACGCGACCAACTTCACGCTCACCGGCCCGGGCCAGACGTCGGTCACAGCCTCCTCGGTGGTGCTCGACAACCCCACCGGACGCACCGCCACGTTCACGCCGCAGAACGCGCTGACGGACGGTGTCATCTACACCGCCACCATCAGGGGCGGCGCCAACGGCGTGAAGGACCTCGCCAACCCGGCGAACCAGATGAACGGCAACTTCAGCTGGAGCTTCACCGCCGGACCGGCAACGGGCGCGTGCCTCGTGCCCGACACGACGCGGCCGCGCGTGAGCTTCACCGTTCCTGCCACGACCAATCCCGGCCCGACCATGAACGTGCCGACCAACACGGCCATCACGGCCACGTTCACCGAAGACATGCTGCCGCCGACGATCGTCGCCGCCGGCACCTTCACCATCGCCTGCAACGCACCGTGCACCTCGCCGACCGGGGTCGTGACCTACGTCGCCGGCAGCCGCACCGCCGTGTTCACGCCCGATGCGGTCCTGCTCCCGAGCACGACTTACACCGCCACCATCACCACAGCCGCGACCGACCTTGCCGGCAACGCGCTCGCCGGCAACCAGGCGCCGCTGCCCGGGGCCAGCAACTACGTGTGGACCTTCAGGACCGGTGCCGCGCCGGACACCACGCGTCCGCGCGTGACGTCCACCGTGCCCGCGACCACCAATCCCGGCCCGACCCCGGGCGTGGCCATCAACACCGCCATCACCGCTGCGTTCACCGAGGACATGGCGCCGGCGACCATCGTCGCGGCCGGCACGTTCACCGTGACCTGCAGCGCGCCTTGCACCTCGCCGGCCGGGACCGTGACCTACGTCGCCGCCAGCCGCACCGCTGTGTTCACGCCCAATTCGGATCTGGACTCGAGCACGACCTACACGGCGAGGATCACCACCGCCGCCGAGGATCTCGCCGGCAACGCGCTCGCCGGCAACCAGGCGCCGCTGCCCGCTGCGAGCGACTACGTGTGGACCTTCACCACCGGCGCCGCGCCGGACACGACCCGTCCGCGCGTCACCGTCACCGTGCCGGCGACGACCAGCCCCGGACCCACGCCCAACGTGGCGACGAACACCGACATCACCGCGACGTTCACCGAGGACATGGCGCCGCTGACGATCGACGAGACCAGCTTCACGCTGAGCTGCGTCAATCCGTGCGTAGCCCCGGTCGGCGTCGTCACTTACGCGGTCGGCGCCAAGACCGCGACGTACTCGGCGGCAGATCTGGCGCCCAGCACGACGTACACCGCGACCGTCACCAAGTTCGCGCGCGATCTGGCCGGCAACCGGCTGGCCGGCAATCAGGCGCCGCTGCCTGCGGCCAGCAACTACGTGTGGACGTTCACGACCGCCGCCGCACCTGACCTCACGCCGCCGACAGTGACAGCGACCAATCCGGTCAACGGTGCCGTTGGCGTCTGCATCAACAAGACCATCAACGCCACGTTCAGCGAGGCGATGAAGCTCTCGACCATCACCGCCGCGAACTTCACGCTCGAGGTGACGGGCGGCGTGCCCGTAACCGGGCTCGTCGGCTACGACGCGGTGACCCACATCGCGACGTTCGATCCAGGCAGCGATCTCATCGGCACGCCGGCAACCAACTACACCGCCACGATCAAGGGCGGCGTGGGCGGCGTGGAGGACCTCGCGGGCAACCCGATGGCCGTCGACAAGGTCACGACCTTTACGACCAATGCCTCGACCTGCACCGAGGTGCCGCCACTCGGAGCGGCCGCGCCGTTCGGCAGCTTCGGCGGCACCGCCACGATCACCAACGACGGCCTCAACACCGTCATCAACGGTGACATTGGCGTCGCTGCCGCGTCGACCTCGATCACGGGATTCCGCGATTCGGGCGGCAACGTCTACACCGTCACCCCCGACAACGACGGTCTGGTCAACGGGCTGGTCTACACGCTGACCGCGCCGCCAGGCTCCGTCCCTGGTGAAGTGGTGACAGAAGCCAAGTCCGACGCGCAGATCGCGTTCGATTCCATTTCTCCGGGCAATCTCCCCGGCGGCATCGACATGTCCAGCCTGGCGCAGTGCCCAAGCTGCGGCGGCGCCGGCGGCGGACCCGACGAGCTCAGCGGACGCACCTTGCCGCCCGGCATCTACAAGTCGAGCACCGGCAGCTTCGACCTTGGCGGACCCGCACGCGGCACCGCGAGCCTCACGCTCGACGCCGGCGGCGACGCCAATGCGGTGTGGATCTTCCAGTCCGCAGCCGGCACGGGCACGCTCAACATCGGACTCACGGGGCCAACGACACCGGCGGTGCCGATGCAGGTGCAGCTGATCAACGGCGCGCAGCCCAAGAACGTGTTCTGGTACGCGCCCGCGGGCGCGACCATCGGCACGGCTGCGACCGTGGCCGGGACCATCCTGGCCGACGCGTCCATCACGATATCGACCACCGGCGGCAGCCCGCCGACCGCAGTCCTCACGACGCTGAACGGCAGGGCGATCGCCCTGACGGCCGCCGTCACGATGACCAACACCGTCGTCAACGTGCCAGCGCCTTAAGGGCCGGAGAAGAACATGAAAACACTACGAACGACACTGGCTCTCCTGGCGCTGACGCTCGCGTCCAGCGCGATGGCGGATGAAACCTCCGGCTTCTACATCGGCGCCAATGGCGGCGTGGCCAAGTCCAAGGTCGACGAGGAGCGCATCCGCGGCGGCCTGCAGCAATCGGGCTACACCATGACTTCCCTCGAGGACGACGACCTCGAAGCGGGCTACAAGGTGTTCGGCGGCTACCAGTTCATGCGCAACTTCGCGATCGAGAGCGGCTACTTCGACCTCGGCCGCTTCGACTTCACCGCGCACACGCAGCCGCCGGGTAGCTTGAGCGGCGAGGCCAAGTTCAGGGGCCTCAACTTCGACGCGCTGCTCATCTTGCCGTTCACGAGCCGCTTCTCGGTGTTCGGACGCGGCGGCGTGACTTACGCCGAAGCCCAGACGCAGTTCAGCAGCACGGGCGCCGTGCCGCTGCCCAATTACGAGTCGAGGGAGCGGGCGGCGAACTACAAGTTCGGCGCGGGCCTGGAGTACGACTTCGTCGATGCCTTCGGCATGCGCCTGGAAGCCGAGCGCTACCGGCTCAACGACGGCGTCGGCAACAAGGGCGACGTCGACTTCCTCTCCGCTGGCTTCCTCTACCGCTTCGGCAAGGGCAGGCCGGAGCCCGAGCCGGTGCAGGTAGTGATGGCGCCACCGCCACCCCCGCCGCCGGCACCGGAGCCGCCGCCACCACCGCAGCCGCGCCGCGTCACCTTCTCTTCCGACGCCCTGTTCGCGTTCGACAGCGACGTCCTGCTGCCGTCCGGGCAGCGCGAGCTCGACAACTTCGCGGTCGAGCTGACGGGCACGTCCTTCGAGAGCGTGAACATCACCGGCCACACCGATCGCATCGGCAGCGACGCCTACAACATGAATTTGTCGACGCGTCGCGCGGAGTCCGTGCGGCGCTATCTGGTGGACGTCAAGCAGTTCCCCGGCAACAGGATCATGGCGCGCGGCATCGGCGAATCCGAGCCCGTGACGAGGCCCGGCCAGTGCGTCGGCCGCGAGAAGCCGCGCGCGAGCCAGGAGCTGAAGGATTGCCTGCAGCCCGACCGCCGCGTGGAAGTGGTGGTCACCGGGACGAAGTAGGCAAGCAACCGTGATGGATGTCGAAGGCGCCAAAGCGTTCCTGCTTTGGTGCCTCGTCATCAACTACGGGGTGTTGCTGGTGTGGTTCGCCGCCTTTCGCCTGGCCCATGACTGGATGTTCGGTCTGCACGGACGCTGGTTCCGCATCCCGGAGGAGCGCTTCGACGCCATCCACTATGCGGGCATGGCGGTCTACAAGATCGGCGTGCTGCTGCTCAACCTCGCGCCCTACGTCGCGCTGGTCATCATCAGTTAGGCGCCGCGCTGCTTGCGCAGATGCCGCCAGGAAGGAATGTCGGCGCGCAGCTTGGTCAGCGTGTGCGTGATCGCGATCTCCTCGAGCGCTTCGAGGAGCGCGATCACCGCACCGGCGCGGAACAGCCACGGCCAGTGACCGTTCAGCAGCAGCAATAGCGACGCGCCCATATAGACGGCGAGCGCCTTGGCCAGCCACGTGTGATAGGCGGGCAGCTTCCGGAATTTGAGGAAGGCATGGGCGCGCGGCACGATCAGCGCGATCGCCAGCAGCGCAATCCAGACCGCTTCGCGCATCAGCACGTCGGGCCACAGCCAGGCGACGCCGAGCGGGATCGAGATCATGATCCCGCGATCGGCGAGGCTGTCGAGCCAGGCGCCGCGGGCGGAGGCCTGGCCCTGCATGCGCGCCAGCGGGCCGTCGATCAGGTCCGTTCCCCACGCCACGGCGAGCAGCCACAGATACGCGGTCTGCATGTGCAGCGCCGCCAGCACGAGCAGCACCGGGATCGCGGCCAGGCGCAGGTAGGTGAGCAGATTGGCGATCGTGAGCGTTATGCCGGGATGCTACGCGTTGACGTGTCAACGGTGCAAAGGCTTGCAACGTCAGCCGAACAGCTGCTCGTAGTCCGCGATGACGGAGCGGTAGCACTCGCAGGACGCGCTCTCCAGTCCCTTGCGGTCGAGCACGCGGATCTCGCCGCGCGAGTAGCTGATGAGCTTGCGGCGCTGCAATCCGCCGGCGGCGATGGTGACGGCGCTGCGCTGCACGCCGAGCATGTCGGCGAGGAACTCGTGCGTCAGGTGGAAGTGGTCAGCGTGCGCGCGGTCGTGCGTCATCAAAAGCCAGCGCGCCAGGCGCGGCTCGATCTCGTGGAAGCGCGTGCAGGCCGCGGTCTGGGACAGTTGCGCCATCAAGACATAGAGATAGCGGTTCAGCCGGCGGGTCAGCGCCGGACTGTGGCGCAATTGGCGGCGCAATTGCGCCGCAGTCATCCGCAGCGCCGTGCCAGAGCCTTGCACCACGCCGCGCAGGGGCGCAGCCTCCACGCCGAGCATGAGCGTCACGCCAAGCATGCCTTCGCTGCCGATCAAGCCCATCTCCAGTGGCTGGTGCTTGCCCACCGTCGCCACCAGCGACACGAAGCCGCTGAGCGGAAAATAGACATGCTCGAAGGGCTGATCGGACTCGCACAGGATTTCGCCGAACACGAGGTCCACCCGCTCGCAGCGCCCCAGGAACCGCTTGCGGTCCTTCGCAGGCAGGCCGCCGATCAGGCGGTTGGTGATGCGTGAAACGGCTGGATCTGGCACGTTCGGAGTCTGGCCACAAAGGGCTCTGGACTCTGTGCGGCACGCCACTTAGGCCGAGCTAATGGCGCCGCATGCGCTCGGTGACGTCCATGCCGATGCCGCGATAGCCGGTGTAGCGGCCCGACGGGTTGAAGATGGGCTCGCCGCTGACCTGGAAGTACTGGACGGACCCGTCCGGGTGGGTGCGCGTGTAGACGAAGTCCAGGAACGGGCGCCTGGCGGCGATGTTGGCCTCCAGCTCGGCGCGCTCGGCCTCGTTCCACACCGGCAGGCGCGCATCGCTCTTCGGCTCGGGCGTGACTTCGCCGCGGATGCCGAGCATCTCGACCGCAGGGCCGGAGACGCTGGTGAAGCGTCCGTTGGCGTCCTGCTCCCAGTACCAGTCGGACGAGAGCTCCGTGAAGCGGTGGAAGCGTTCCTCGCTGTCGCGTAGCTCGGCGGTGCGATCCAGCACGGTCTGCTCCAGCCGGCGGTTGTACTCCTCGAGCTGGCGATACAGCAGGCGCGCCTCCAGCAGGTTGTGGATGCGTGCCCTGAGCTCGACCAGGTCGAACGGCTTGCTGACGAAGTCCTTGGCGCCGGCCTGCAGCGCGCGCAGCTTGTGCCCGGGCTGGGCGGTGACCACGAGAACCGAAACGTCGCGGTCGGGGTCGACGGTCTTGAGCGCTTCCATCACCGCGAAACCGTCCATGACGGGCATCAGGAGGTCGAGCAGGATCAGGTCGTAGTGGTTCTTGGCGTGCATCACCGAGGCCTCGCGCGGGTCCATCGTGAACGCGATGCTGGTGTAGCCGGCGATGGTGCAGCGCCTGCTCCAGCAGGCGCACGTTGTCCGCCATGTCGTCGACGATGAGGATCCGGGCGTTGAGGATGTCCGAGGTGCTGATCACGCGATGACTCCTTTGCTGCGGGTGCCGCGGGCGAAGCGCACGGCTTCCAGGGCCTCGTCCAGCGATGCCATGAATTCGGGGACCTTGATGGGCTTGGTGAGATAGCGGAAGAAGCCCGCTTCCAGGCCGCGGCGGATGTCGCGGGGCATGGCGTTGGCGCTGATGGCGATGACCAGGATGTGCGCGCGTCTGCGGATCCTCGCGCAGGATCTTCAGTGCCCGATGCCGCTGATGCCGGGCAGGTTGATGTCCATCAGGATCACGTCCGGCTGATGATCGCGCGCGAGCTCGATGCCCAGCGTGGCCGTTGCCGGCGCTGAGCAGGCGGATGTCGCGGACGGCGGGCGATGAGCTGCTCCACCAGCTCGAGATTGGCCGGGTTGTCCTCCACGTACAGCACGCTGTGCAGCGCCGCGTCGGCCGCGTGCGCCGGCATGGGCGACACCAGGTCGATGGCGCCGAGCGCCAGCTGCGGCTCGGAGGCGCGCAGGAGCTCGATCCAGAACACGCTGCCCTTGCCGACCGCGCTCTCCACGCCGATGGTGCCGCCCATCAGCTCGACCAGGCGCTTGGTCATCACCAGACCGATGCCGGTGCCTTCCTCGCCGCTGTTCTCCTGGCCGAGGCGGTTGAACGGCTGGAACAGCTGCGCGAGCTGCTCGGACGACAGCCCGACGCCGGTGTCCTTGACGCTGATGCGCATCGCGCTCGGTCGACTGCATGACGCAATCGACGATCACGGCGCCGCCGGCGTTGTTGTACTTGATGGCGTTGGAGAGCAGGTTGATCAGGACCTGCTTGACGCGCGTGCGGTCGGCGCTGACGTAGCAGTGCTGGCCGAAGTGGCAGAAGCTCATGCTGATGCCGCGCTTCTGCGCCTGCGGCTCGATCATCGCCTGGCAGTCGAGCAGGACCTCGTCCAGCGAGCATCGGCTCCTTGCGACAGCATCAGGCGGCCCGACTCGATCAGCGCCAGGTCCAGGATCTCGTTGATGAGGTCGAGCAGGTACCAGCCGGCCTTGAGGATCTGGTCGATGCTTTCGCTTCTGCCGCGTGGTCTGAGGCACCGCGTCGGAGTCCATGAGCTGCGCGAAGCCCAGGATCGCGTTGCAGCGGCGTGCGCAGCTCGTGGCTCATGCTGGAGAGGAAGTCGGACTTCGCCAGGTTGGCCTTCTCGGCGACGACCTTGGCGTTGCTGAGCTCCGCCTCGACCTGCTTGCGGGCCGAGTTGTCCGCGCCGATCAGCAGATACCCGATGATCTCGCCGTAGTCGTCGCGCAGCGCCGTGATCGAGACCAGCGCCGGGAAGCGGCTGCCATCCTTGCAGATGTAGGTGAGGTCGTAGCTGTCCTCGATGCCGCGCGAGGCCTTGAACGCCAGCGCCTGGAAGCCGGGCGTGATGGTGGTGCCGAGCTCCAGGCTCAGCGAGCGCGCGCGCTCCATCACCTCCATGCGGATCGTGCATGTCGCTGGGCTTGATCCGGTTGACGACCTCGGCGGCGGTGTAGCCCAGCATGCGCTCGGCGCCGACGTTGAACAGCTGGATGATGCCTTTCTCGTCGGTGGCGATGATCGAGAAGCTGGCGCTGTTGAGGATCGACTTCTGCAGCATCAGCGCGCGCGCGTTCACCTGAGGGATGTCGCCGTTCACGGTCAATGGAGCTGCACGTCGCGCAGCAGACGGTTGAACTCGCTCTTTACCACCTGGTAGCACTCGCACACGTGCGCGTTCAGGCCGTCGCGGCTGAGCACGGTGATGTGGCCGCGGCGATAGCTGATGACGCCCTTCTCGCGCAGCTTGCCGGCGGCGTCGGTGACGCTCTCGCGACGCACGCCGAGCATGCTGGCGATCAGCTCCTGCGTCATGACCAGGTCCGTGGACGGCAGGCGGTCGAGCGTCAGCAGCAGCCAGCGGCACAGCTGCTGGTCCACCGAGTGATGGCGGTTGCACGCACCGGTCTGGGTCATCTGCGTGATCAGCGCCTGGCTGTAGCGCAGCATCAGGCGCATCAGCGGCCCGCCAAGGTTGAACTCGTCCAGCAGCACCTTGGCTTTCAGCCGGTAGGCGTGGCCCGCGGTCTGCACCAGCGCATTGCTGGACGTGCTGTCACCGCCCATGAACAGGGAGACGCCGACGATGCCTTCGTTGCCGACGCCGGCGATCTCCGCCGAGGCGCCGTTCTCCATCACGTAATGCAGCGAGACGATCGACGTGGTCGGGAAGTAGACGTACTGCATCTGGCCGCCGGCCTCGTAGAGCACCTCGCCCAGGAGCATCGGCACGAGCTCCAGGTGCGGCATCAATCGATCGAATGCGGCAGCCGGCAGCGCGGCGAGCAGATGGTTCTGCCGTGCGTCCGCGGCAAGCTCCGGGGCTGGAGGGTCGCGCGGGGGAAGTGCGCGCGGCGGTGTTGCAATGGAAGACATCCAGGCTCCTGCGAGAGGAACAGCCCGAAGCGGCGCACGAGATGCGGCCGAGGCTATTCCAATGTTGCAGTGTGGGCGCGCGCGGCCTGGTTATCTGTGCGGTAGCCCGCACAGCCTATCCGACGTCAGGCGCTGCCGCGCGCCGGGATGTAGCTCAGGAGCCGGTCGGTCTCTCTCTTGACCACCCCGTAGCACTCGCAGCTCTGCCTCTCCAGCTCGGGCCGGTTCAGCACGGTGATCTGTCCGCGCGTGTATTCGATCACTCCGTTCGCCTGCAGCTTGCTGGCGGCGTCGGTGACGCCTTCGCGCCGCACGCCGAGCATGTTGGCGATCAGCTCCTGCGTCATGGTCAGGCGATTGCTCGGCAGCCGATCCAGCGACAGCAGCAGCCAGCGGCACAGCTGCTGGTCGATCGAGTGATGCCGGTTGCATACCGCGGTCTGCGCCATCTGCGTGATCAGCGACTGCGTGTAGCGCAGCATCAGCAGCAGCATCTCGCCGTGGCGGTTGAACTCGTCCTTGAGCCGCTGTCCCAGCAGGCGGTATCCGTGACCCGCGCTCTGCACGATGGCGCGGCTGGGTGTGCTCTCGCCGCCCATGAACAGCGCCACGCCGATGAGCCCTTCGTTGCCGACGACGGAGATCTCGGCGGAGGCGCCGTTCTCCATCACATAGAGCAGCGAGATGATCGAGTCGGTGGGGAAGTAGACGTGCCGCAGCGTGTCGCCGGACTCGTAGAGGACCTTGCCCAGCGGCAGCTCCACCAGCTCCAGCGAAGGGAACAGGCGCGCCTGGACCTCGGCGGGCAAGGCGGCGAGCAGGTGGTTCTGTTGCGGCTGGTGTTCGTCGGCCATTGGACTTGGGCGGGGGTTCCTCCGCGCAAGTCTAAATCAGCCAAACGCGGTCCTATGTGCGATATCACACATATGAATTATTTCTGCTTCCAGCCGCTGGAGTCCTGGTACCACCAGCCGGCGGCGGCCTTGGCCACCCAGCGCTGCGCGAACACGCTCTGGATCTGGCCTTCCCATTTCGGCTGGCCGTTGGCGACGGCAATCTCGCGGTACAACGCCTTGCGGTCGGTGTTCTCTTCGGCGATCAGGCTCTTGGCGGCGTTTCGCTGCGCCAGCGGAACGGCGTTGGCTTCGCGTACGGCGACCATCCCGTCGCCGGTGAGGCCGACGGCGCCCGAATCGAGCAATGGCTTCAGGGCCGCGAAGCGCGCAGCCATCGACGCCTTGATGCGCTGGACCTCCGGCGAGCTGATGTCGATGTTCGGCTGCTGGCCGTCGGCGGCCTGCGCCGCCGGGACGATGAAGTCGAGCGCTCCGATGAAGACGCGCGCGGGCAGGGAGGAGTGTGGCGCCGGCGCCATCGACTTTGGCTGCTGCCAGACGTCCTCGATGATGCGATCGGCCGCTTTCTCGGCGGCCGCCGCGGGGAAGTAGACGTTGATGGTCACGCAGGCCGTGACGAGCGCGGTGGAAACCAGGAAGGCAGAGGTCTTGCGCATGGCGACAGCTCCGTTGATCGATCGGGCGATTATGCGCGCCGTGCGATGAACCCGGGATGAACTACTTCACGGACTCTTTGGGTGGCTCGGGCTTCTTCAGCTCCGGTCCGCCGGATGCGCGCGCCGCTTTCAGCTGCTCGATGAGATTGCTCCACGACACGCGACGCGCGTAGCCGACGACGTCGATGCGCGGCAACAGCCGGCCCTTCACCAGGTAGTAGCCCGGCTGCCCGTCCTTGGACTTGACCGGCTCGATGCCGTCCATCTCGCAGACGCCGTCGCGCAGGACGCAGCTGATGCCGAGCTTGTCGTAGGCGAAATCCTGGAACAGCTTGAAGAAGCCGCGCGAGATGAGCCCGGTGGGCCCGCCGCCGATGCTGGAGATGGTGTCGATGGCGCGCTGGGAGATGCGCCGCTCGCCGCCGAAGCCGGGCGTCGAATAGAGCCGTCCGTCGAACGCGACCGGGCTCCAGCTGAGCAGGCGCAGGCCGGTGACGTCGCCGTCGAGCCGGCCGGTGATGCGGCCAAGCGAGAACGCGCCGGTGAGACGCTCCAGGTCCAGCTTGCGCACCTGCACGTCGGCCATCACGCGCGGCAGCGCGCCGAACGGCTGCATCGCGCGCAGCTTGTCGATGCGCACGTTGCCGTCGAACACCTGTGCCTCCAGCGCGCCGTCGATGGTCCACTCGTCGTCGCGCACGGAAAGGCCGGGCAGCCGCCCGCCGAGCGTGCCGGTGAACACCGGCCAGCCGAGCGCCTTGCACAGCGCAGCGAGGTCGATCGGATCCAGCGCGCCCTGGAAATCCGCGGTGACCTGCGGCGTGCCCGCGTCGCGCAGCGCCAGCTTGTCGACCTTGAGCGCGCCGCCGAGCAGCGGCTGACGCCACGGCGAGGTGAGCGTGAAATTGCTGCCCTGCGCGACGAAGGCGATGTCGGACGCGCCGAGCGGCACGCCGCTCATCGCGCCGCCGCGCCATTGCAGGCGCGAGCCGGGCGCTCCCGTCGCGAGCCAGTTCAGATCGCCGGACACGCCGTCGAGCGCAAGGCCCAGCTTCTTCGCATCGAGGCTCGCGTCCTTGAATTGCACGGCGAGGCTGTGCGCTCTGCCGTCGCGCATGGAGAGCTTGCCGCTGGCTTTGCCGCTGGCGCTGGCGCCGTCGAGCTTGCCGCCGATCAAGAACGGCAGCACGTCGGTGGTGACGAGCGGCCCGAGATTGTCCGCGGTGAACGTCGCGTCGAGCGTGGTTGGCTTGAAAGCCTTGTCGAGGGCGCCGGTGAGCTCGAGCGTGCCCGCAGTCCCTTGGGTCGCATGCAGCTGTTCGATGCGCCAAGTCCCGGCGCGCATGGCGCGCCCTACAACAGGCGTAATCGCACCGTTTGCTTTCAGCGGCAGCGCGCCGAAATCGAAGAACAGCGGCTCGGCATAGGCCTGGCCTGCATGCGCGTCGAGATCCAGGTTCAGGCGCTCGCGCGCAGCGTCCCAGGCAAGCGTGAGTTTCCCGGAGAGCTTCTCGGCGGCGTACTTCCCCGAAGGCTCGCTGTAGTTCAGCCCATTTGTGACGATGGCGACGGTGAGCGCATCGCCGGCCTGGTCGATTGCAACGCGCAGCTTCTGCGCCGGCGCGTCGAGCTCGGCGTGCCAATGCCACTGGTTGATGAAGCGCGCGCGCAGTCGTCCCTCCAACTTGCCGAAGCCGGTGACGTCGGCGCTGAAGCTTGCGTCGTCGCAGCGCGCGCCCTTTCCGGCCTCGAGCTTCGTGCATCGCAAGCGCAGGTCGCGGATCGAGGGCCGCCCGGAGACGGCGACCGCCGCGATGGAGAGCTGCAGATCCTCCGGCGAGGAGTAGGCGAGGGTGACGCCGTCCGCACGCCACGCAGGCGCCGCTACCGAGCCAACCTCGATCGCGATCTCGGCTGCGCTCGCGATGCCCGCGAGCACCAGGAACATTGCGGCAAGTCTGTGCACCTGCGGATCATCGCCCAAAAAAAAGGCGCCGGATTGCTCCGGCGCCGATTGTGGCTGGCTGCGGCTGGGGGAAGCGCGCTGCCCTTGTCGCTAACTGCTGTTTTTTACTTCTTGTTGTTCTTGACCCGCGCGGGCTCGCCGGCTTCGGCGGCCTGCTTGGAGCGCGACGTCGATTCGCCGCTCTTCACGTCCACGTTCGCCGGCTTGTTCAGCACCACGAACTCGACGCGGCGGTTCTGCGCGCGGCCTTCCTCGGTGTCGTTGCCCGCGATCGGCTGGCTTTCGCCGGCACCGGTCGCGCGCAGGTTGGCGTCACGCACGCCCTTGCTGACGAGGTAGCGACGGACCGATTCGGCGCGGCGCTGCGACAGGCGCTTGTTGTAAGCGTCCGAGCCCACCGAGTCGGTATGCCCGACGATCTGCACGTTGAGCGACGGCTGTCCGACGAGGGCGCGCGCGACTTCGTCGAGCGTCTCCTGGGCGGGGACCGTCAGCTGATCCTTGTTGAACACGAAGTTGATGCTGCGCAGGATCACGCTCTGCTCGATGATGCAGCCGCTGGCGTCCACCTTGAATCCGCGAGGCGTGCTCGCGCACTTGTCGTCGCAATCGGAAACGCCGTCGCCGTCGGAATCGTTGGCGCAGCGATCGGGTGCCGAGGGCGCCGCCGGGGCGGGCACGTAGGTCGTCTCAGACACCTTGACCACCTTGGGCTCGCCGTAGGAGAAGCGGATGCCGAGCATGGCGCTGTCGGCGCTGTAGCGGCCTTCAGACGGGCCGTCGAAATTCAGCTCCTGCGCGCGCGTCTTGACGTGGCGGTAGTCGGCCGAGACCGTGACGATGCGATTGATGTCCCAGCCGATGCCCGCGCCGAATTGCCAGGCGAGCGCCGAGTCGAACGAGTTGGGCCTGCCCACGCCGTTGGCCGAAGGGCTGTTCAGCGAGAGCCGTCCCCAGCCGACGCCGGCGCCTGCATAGGGATGCACGACGCTGAAGAATCCCGTGCGGGTCTTGACGTTGTACCAGAGGTTGCCCATGCCGGTGTAGAGGTCTTCGTGGCCGTTGACGTTGGTCAGCGTGACGCCGCCGGTGGAGGCGTTCTCCACGGTGTTGCGCCGGTAATTGAGCTCGAGCTCCGGGCGCAGGCCCATCGCGAACGAGTGGCCCAGCGTCAGGCCGCCGACGTAGCCGTCCTTGAACAGCAGGTTGGTCGTCGGGCCGTTGCTGATCAGGTTCTGGTCACGCTCGAAGTTGAAGCCGCCTTCGGCGCCGATGTACGGGCCGTCATTGGCGAGGGCGGGGAAGCAGACTGTGCCTGCGGCGAGAACCATCAACGGTCTCAGCAGGGCGCTCGAAATCACTCTTTTCATTTTTTTCTTCCTGGATTGGGTGCTATGACCCGCCTTTGGACCGATGGCCCCGGCTGGTGTCACGCGAAGGCCGCACGATAGGGCACCAGGATTGATTGTTCTGTGCGGGATCACACACAGGGCACAACGCGAAGCTTTCTAGTAACGACCCCTGGTGGCCTGCAGCGCGCACTGGCTGCGGCTGAAAGCGCTGGCGTGATCGACGATCTCGGGGCGCGCAGGCGCGTCCGCTTCCGCCACCGGCTCGGAGCGGAAGCCCTTGCTGGTGCAGGTGAAGGCTGCGTCGGTGCCGCAGAGCGCGGCGACGCGCTTGGCCACCTGGCAGCGATGGCTGGCCTCGGCGTACTGGGCAGCCCTGCGGTCGCTGGCGGGCTGCAGGAGGATGCGCGTGCGCGCAGCTTCCTGGCGTGACTCCATCTTCGCCTCATGGCGCCGGGCCCGGCGCTGCTGCCGGGTCCAGCCGCCCGGCAGGTAGGAGGGCGGATCGACGTAGCTCGGGGGTTCCATGTACGACACTTCCATCGACGCGGCGTCGGCGACCGGCGCCGGCGCCTGCTCGGGAGCTTGTTCAGGGCAAGCCACGTCCTGATAGGAGATCTGTCCGTCGCTGCTTTCGCAGCGATGTATCTGCGCCTGGGCGGAAGCGCTGAACAGCATGAGCAGGACAAGTGGCGCGTGTTTCATTGTTCGATCAAGCTACGCGCCCGCAGCGCCCAAGTCGGTGCGCTAGCGTCCACAAGGAACCGCTGTTGATCTCCCGCGCCGCCACTGGCCTGTTGTTGCTTACCATTTCCGCCCTCGCGGGCTGCTCGCGGCAGGCGGACCTGACCGGGATCTGGAAGGGCAGCTGCTCCGACTATTTCGGCGTGCAGATCCGGTCGCTGCGGCCGCAGGAGGATCTGTACGTGGTGACGTTCTGCGGACTGCCTGGATGCATGGCCCCGGGAGAGTGGATGCCCAACTCGCGCATCTACGGCGATCCGGATTACGAGGTGCTGTCGGCGAAGAAGATCCGCATCAAGCGCAACGATGCCGGATTCTTCACCTATCACCGGTGCAGCGAAGATCCGTTCTGGGCCACCAAGCCCGGGTACTAGCGGTCAGGCGCTGAGCAGCTCGCCGAAGGTCTTCAGCGGCTCGACGTGGTCGCAGAAGGTCTTCACCACCACCAGGATCGGCACGGCCAGCAGCACGCCGACCAGGCCCCAGAGCCATCCCCAGAACAGCACCGACAGGACGATCACCACCGGGTTGAGGCTCAGGCGCCGCCCGACGATCAGCGGCGTGACCAGATAACCCTCGATCGCCGTCAGGATGATGAACGCGCCCGGCACCTGCAGGCCGCGTCCCAGGTCCTCGAAGGTCAGCAGGCCGACGATGGTCAGGACCGTGAAGCTGGCGATGTCGCCGAGGTACGGCACGAAGTTGAAGAGGCCGGCCATCGTGCCCCACAGCACCGGGTTGGGCACGCCGAGGAAGTACATGGCGATCGCGACCATGCAGCCCAGTCCCAGGTTGATCACCGTCACCGTGAACAGGTAATTGGAGACCTCGGACTCGATCTGGCGGGTGATCTCCACCGCGCGCTTCTTGTCCGACAGGCGCGGCGTCACCGAGATGATCTTGCGCAGGAACAGGCCCTCCGACGAGAGCAGGAAGAACAGCAGCACCAGCGTGCTGATCGCGCTCACCGCGAATTCCTTGGCGGCGCTGACCGCGCGCTCGGCCAGCGACGGCGGCTTGACGACGACTTCCGTGACTTTCTTGGCGCCGACGGCGCCGGCGACTTCCTGGGTGATGCTCTGGACCTGCTCGGTCGCCTCGGTGACGCCGCGGACCTGGACGCTGACGTGGTGCACCTTGCGCCCGATCTCCCGCAGTCCCTGCGGCGCCTTGTCGAGCCAGTCGCCGGCGGGCTCGACGAGGTAGGACGCGGCGCCGAAGAACGCCGACAGCAGCACCAGGATGACGATGCCGGCGCCGAAGCCCGAGGGGATCCAGACCTTCTTCATCGCCCGCACGGCGGGCGTGAACACCACGCTCAGCATCAGCGCCAGGACGATCGGCAGCAGGACGCTGCGCGCGAAGAACAGCGCCGCGACCAGGGCGATGATGAAGAGGCCGTTGAGCGCCAGCGAGCTCCGGCGCGCCGAAACGCGCGCGGTCGGCGGCGGGACCACGGTCGCAGGGATGGGGCTGTCGTCCATGAGTATCCGCAGGTTAGCCGGGGGGAGGCCGGAGGTCGGTGCGTCAGCGCACCCAAAGCTTGGACTGTGTGAGCTAGCAGACAGTGCCGTGACGGGCGCATGAAGCACACTCGCGCATGACCACACCCAAAGCCTTCCTGTCGTGCCTCGTCCTGCTAGCCGTCGCCGGATGCCAGCCCTCTATCACCGCCGAGCAGGAGAGCGCGGGGCTGCGCACGCGGCTTGCGGCGAGCGCTCCCGCGGGCAACGCCTGCAACACCCCGGGCGACCAGAAGATCTGGGCGCAGACGCGCGCGCTGTACCGAGGGACGGCAGTTCCAGCCGGCGTGGATCGTGAAGGGCAAGCCGCTGCCGGCCGCAGACAAGCTGGTGACGCTGCTCGCAGCGGCGGGCGATGAAGGCCTGGACCCGAAGCGATACGCCGCCGACGGTCTCAAGGCACGCGTGCTGGCGCTCGAGGGGCGCGGCGCGGTCGATGCCGATCTGGAAGCCGAGCTCAGCTGCACGCTGATGCGCTACGCCTTCGACGTCGCGTTCGGCCGCCCGATCGCCCAGGACATCGACCCGGGCTGGACCGTGACGCTGCGTACGCTGGATCTGCCCGCGCTGGTCGGCAAGGCGCTGGCCGACGACAAGCTGGCGCAGCTGCCGGTGACGCTAGCGCCGCCGCATCCGGAATACGCGCGTCTCAAGGAGATGCTGCATCGCTATCGCAAGATCGCCGCCGAAGGAAAGCTGCAGCCGGTGCCGGAGGATCTGAAGGTGAAGATCGGCGAGGCTGGCGCCGGCCTGCCGACGCTGCGCAACAACCTCATCATCCTCGGCGACCTGCAGGATCAGCAGGCGCGCGGCGACGACAACGTCTTCAAGGAAGACCTGTCGGAGGCCAACGCCGACTACAAGAGCCGCACGGCGGCGCAGCCGGAGAAGACACCGGACGCGAAGAAGATCGGCGTCGTCGACACCTACGACGAGAACCTCGGCGAGGCGGTGCGCCGCTTCGAGTCGCGCCATGGCCTGAATCCCGACGGCGTGCCGGATCCCGCGATGATCGCGGCGATGAACGTGCCGGCGCAGGATCGCGTGCGGCAGATCGAGGTGAACCTGGAGCGCTGGCGCTGGATGCCGGCCGACTTCGGCACGCCCTACGTCTTCGTCAACGTGCCCGGCTATCGCATGCAGGTGCGCGACGTGAAGGAAAACGTGGCGCTGAAGATGCGCGTGATCGTCGGCAAGGAAACCAATCGCACGCCAATCTTCAGCGACGTGATGACCGAGATCGTATTCAGCCCGTACTGGAACATCCCGCAGAGCATCGAGACCAAGGAGATGGCGCCGGAGATGCTGAAAGACGCCGACTACCTCGACAAGAAGGACATCGAGGTCGTGCGCATGGTCGGCGGCAAGGCCAAGGTCGTGAAGGCCTCGTCGATCGACTGGAGCAACGTCGAGGGCGCCGGCGACTTCCAGCTGCGCCAGAAGCCAGGCGCGGAGAACGCGCTCGGCTTCGTGAAATTCCTGTTCCCCAATCGCCACAACGTCTATCTGCACGACACGCCGACCGACAACCTGTTCGACAAGCTCACGCGCGACCTCTCCCACGGCTGCGTGCGCCTGGAGGAGCCGGTGGTGCTCGCGGTGTACGTGCTGCGCGATCAGCCGGAGTGGACCGCAGAGACGATCCAGACCGCGATGCATGCGGGCAAGGAGAAGCACGTCGCACTGAAGAATCCACTGCCGGTGCACATCGTTTATCTCACCGCCCGCGTGGACGAGGACGGCGTGCTGCAGTTCTTCCCCGACGTCTACGGCTACGACGGCAAGCAGCTGCAGCTGCTGGACCCGGCTGCCGCCGTCGTTGCAGGAGGGGCATGAGCCCTGCAAGCCCCGGCTGTGTGTGGTAGCGCACGGAAGCGGCAAGCCAGTGCGCCCACACTGATGCAGATAGCCCACTAGGAGCATGCCCATGCTGGAAACCATCGTCGTCGTCCTGCTCGTCCTCTGGCTGCTCGGCCTGGTGTCGTCGTACACCATGGGCGGGCTGATCCACATCCTGCTGGTCCTGGCGGTGGTCGTGATCCTGATCCGCGTGATCCAGGGCAGGCGCGTCTAGGGATGCGGCGATGCCGTCCGCGTTACGCCGCATCGGTTTGCCGTACCCCAGATTCAGGGGTCTTTTAGCCGGAGAGCAAAAGATGGATGTGCAGAGAGTCGTCGCAATCCTGCTGCTCGTCGCCGGCGCCCTGGCGCTGGCGTATGGCGGCTTCAGCTACACCAAGGAAACGCACCACGCCGACCTCGGGCCGATCCACATGTCGGTCGCCGAGAAGGAGCACGTCAACGTGCCGATCTGGGCGGGCGTCGGCGCGATGGTGCTGGGCGGCGTGCTGCTGGTGCTGGGGAAGAAACGGTAACAACGGCGCGCATGGCGCGCCCTACATCCGGGATGATTCGCATGCATGTGTAGGCGCGCCATGCGCGCCGCGCCGCTCAGTGCAGCATGATCAGCGTCTGCAGCTCGCCGACGATGAAACCCAGCGCGGCGCCGCAGGCGATGAGGATCCACTCGTCCTGCTCGAAGGCCGGACGGATCAGGCGCTCGAACTGCTCCTCGTCCAGCGTCTGCATCTTGGTGATCAGCGTGTTCTGCACGTCCATCGCGTCGTAGGCGTACTTCTCGATGTGCGGCGCGGTCTCGCGCATCACCTCCATCATCCGCTCGGCGACCTGCTTCTTGATCTGCTGGTACTCGCGGCTGCCGATCGACAGCACCACCAGCGGCCGGATGGCGCCGGCCTGCTCGTCCACCGTGCGCTGCACGTGCTTGTGCACCAGCTGGAACAGCCGGTCGGATAACGGTCCGCGCAGCACCCCGTCCATGATCGCGCGCGGCGTCACGATCTCCTGCGCGATCAGGCGGCCGTAGTCGGCCGCGACCTCCTTGCGCCGGCGCAGGAACAATCCCTGCCACTCGAACAACCCGAACAGGTACTTGGTCGGCTTCTTGGGCCGGAACACCATCTTCAGCGCCAGCCAGTCGGTGAACCAGCCGATGAACAGGCCGAACGCCGGCAGCACCCAGGCGGACTTGTAGAACGTCCACACCGTCATCTGCACCAGGCCAATGGCGAAGCCGAACCAGATGCCGGAGTTGGCGATGAAGCGGAACTCCTTGTGGCCGGCTTCCTGGAAGATGCGGTTCAGGATGTGCTTGTCGCGCACCAGGTTGGTGACGACCGTGTGCTTCAGGTCGAACACCTTCTCGATGTTGTCGCGGATGTCGGAGAGCATCTCCGCCACGGCGTTGGGCGCGTCGTCCTGGATACGCTTGACGATGCGGCTGCGCACCATCTGCGGCAGCGCCTCCCACATGCCGGGCGCGACTTGCGCCGCGACCTCGTGGACGATGGTCTCGATGTTCTCCAGCAGCGGCTTCTCGACTTCCTTGGTGACGCGGCGCGGGTCGAGCCGCGCGATGATCTCCTGCTGCGAGATCAGCTGATTGAGCATGGTGTCGGTGGCGATCGCGGCCATGCGCTCGGCGTTGCGCGGCACCACGCCCTGCCAGCCGATCGGGCCGACGCCCTTGAACTCCAGCGGCTGGAACATCATGCGGATCGCCAAGAGCTTGGTGACGTAGCCGATCGCCGCGGCGACGAACGGCATCGACAGGTACAGGTACCAGTGCAGATGCCAGTCGTGACCGATGGCCTGCCAGTAGCTCACGGCGTTTAGTCCCCCGGCGTCATCCCCGCCGGAAGCATAGTGGAGTCCGTGCGCTTTGGCGCACGGGCGGCCGTCAGGCGGCCTTGCTGGTCTCGATGCGCTTGCGCGCAGCCCAGGCGACGGCCGCGACGATCGCGCCCGGATCCCACTCCGCCTTGAACAGCACGCTGCTCACCATCGCGCCCTGTGCCTGCTTGACCAGCGGCGAGCCCGGCGGCTCGGCGGTGACGACGACGACGGGGATGTTCCGGAACTGGTCGACCTTGCGCACCGTCGCCAGCCAGTCCAGGCCCGAGCGCAGCGGCATCTTCAGGTCGAGCAGGATCACGTCGGGCTGGAAGATCGGCATCGCGCTGAAGGCGCTGATGGCACCGTGCGCGACGTGGACGTCGTACCTGGCCGCGCGGAAGTGCTTCCCGTAGATCGCGCTGATCACAGGATCGTCGTCGACGATCAGTACCTTGATGGACATGCCGGTCAGGCCCTCTGGTTGTGGGCCTGTTATAGGCTCGCGCGCCGTGCGGCGGCGCACCGACCGTAGGTTTTATCCCTGGCGGGTCTTGGCTGCGCGCTTGCCGCGGGGGCGGGCGGGGGCGCTCTTCTGCTTGAGCACCTGATCGATGTAGCGGCCGTCCTCGAGGTTCTCGAACTGGTCGGAGATCATCTGGCCGATCTGCTTGTTGATGCCGCGGATGGCGTCGTAGACCATGCCGATCGTGCGGGTCTTCTTGTCGCGGAGCTTGAGCTTGCTGTCATCGAGCAGCCCGCTGCGCTCCAGCGCCTCGAACGGCAGGTCGGCGATGTACTGGTGGATCTGCTCCACCGAGGTGGCGCCGCGGTCCACCGCTTCCTGGATCATGTCCTTCAGGAGCTCGAGTCGCTGCAGCTTGCTCATCGTCCAGTTCTCCTCGCGGGGCGTGCCTATGCTAGCCAATCGTGCAGCTGCTGGTAGACCTCCGCCTTGCTCAGCAGCTCCAGGTGGCCGGTCTGGAAATAGATGCGGTGATCCTCGTCGGTGAAGGCGAGGCAGCGCTCCGCTTCCGCATGACGACCGAGCGCGCTCATCACCGGCACCAGACCGTCGCCGAGCCACTCGTCTTTCAGGTCGCCGCACTTGCGCCCGAGCGTCGCGGCTGCGGCGTAGCACTTGACCTTCGCCGGCAGCGGCACGACGCCGCGCGTGTCGGTGTGATGCTCGAAGCGGTCGGCGCCGTTCCAGTCCTCGTCGATGAGGTTGCCGTGGCGCAGGTCGGTGACGCCGGCGCTGCGGATCATGCCCAGGCGCGCGAGCGGCGCGCTGTACGGGGTGACACCGAACGCGGCCTGGAAGTAGTTGCCGTGTCGCTCCAGCGGCGAGCCATGATGCGGCGTGCCGAGGAAGACGAGCTTGCGCAAGAGACTCGGCCAGCGATGATCGGCGAGCGCCGCGTAATGACAGGCGCTGCGCGCGACCAGCCCGCCGAGGCTGTGGCCGACGACGCAGAGCTCCTCCACCGTCACCGGCCAGCTCGCGATCAGCGCCTCCAGCTTGTCGGCGAGCTCGCGGCCGTTGACCGAGACGTGGCGGCCGCTGTTGTAGTGCAGGTAGACCGGCGTGAAGCCCAGATCCTTCGCCAGCGCTTCGCCGTGGTCGTGGCCTTGGCGACGCCACTGCAGGTCGTTCATGCACAGGCCGTGCGCGAGCAGCAGGATGCGCGGCGTCGGTTCGCCGCGCGTCTTCAGCCGCATCGGCAGCACCAGCGGATTGCCGCTGGTCTCGAGATGATCGCCGAGGACGCCGTTCAGCACTGCGCGGAACGCCTCTTCCTTCGCCGACGCGCTCAGCGGCTCGGAATCGCCGGGGATCAGCTCCAGCAGCTGGTCCGCGCCTTTGCCGACGCCGCGCGAGATCTCGCGGATCGCCGTGTAGACCAGGCCGGTGATGCCGCGCGTGCGATGCTTGACCTTGTTGCCGAACGGCAGAGGTGCCGCCGCAATCGTGGCGTGCATCGACTCGACCAGGTCGGTGACGCCGGTGACGCCATCGATGGCGAGCTTCACGGCTCCACGCACGGCGGCCATGTCGATCTTCCTCTTCAAGCGATCGCGGGCGTGAGCGGGCGGCGGCGGTTGGGCAGGGCGCGCTTCAGGATGCTGAGCAGCACGCTGCCGTACTGCTTCCAGAAGCTGCCCGAGTTGTAGAACAGCCCGTACTTCTCGCACAGCGCGCGCACGCGCGGCGCGATCTCCGGGTAGCGGTGTGCCGGCAAGTCGGGGAACAGGTGATGCTCGATCTGGTGCGAGAGGTGTCCCGTCCAGATGTAGAACAGCCGTCCGCCCTCGAGGTTGGCCGAGCCGTGCAGCTGGCGCAGGTACCAGTCGCCGCGCGTCTCGTTCTTGGTCTCTTCCTTGGTGTAGACGCGCGTGCCTTCCGGGAAGTGGCCGCAGAAGATGATCACGTTGGACCAGACGTTGCGGATGCCGTTGGCGAGAAGGTTGCCGACGAACACGCGCGGCGCGTTCCAGAACGTCAGCAGCGGGAAGAACACGTAGTCCTTGAACAGCTGCTTGCCGGCTTTCCTCAGGAACGGGCGGAACTGCTCGCGCCACTCACGGAAGGTCATGCGGCCCTTGATGTGGCCGGCCCAGTCCAGGTCATGGACGCCGACGCCCCACTGGAAAAGCAGTGACAGCAGCGCGTTGGTCGCGGGCTGGATGAGGTGCTTGGGCCGCCAGGACTGCTCGTCGGCGACGCGCAGCACGCCGTAGCCGACGTCCTTGTCGACGCCGAGGATGTTGGTGTACGTGTGGTGCATGTAGTTGTGCGAATGCCGCCACATCTCGCCGGTGCAGACGTTGTCCCACTCGAAGGTCTGCGAGTACAGCGTCCGGTCGTTCATGAAGTCGTACTGGCCGTGCATGACGTTGTGGCCGATCTCCATGTTGTCGAGGATCTTGGCGTTGGCCAGCGCCGCGACGCCGACGACGAAGCTGATCGGGTCGAAGCCGGCAGCCAGCAGCGTGCGGCCGGTGATGGCGCTGCCGCGTGCGACGCGCACCATCTTGCGGATGTGCTCGGCGTCGCGCTCGCCGAGGTCGGCGAGGACGTCGGCGCGGATCTGGTCCATCTCCGCCTGGAAGGCGTCGATCTGGGTGCGGGTGAGGTGCTTGCTCATGGCTTTTTCTCCTGGGTTGGTTTTTGTAGGAGCGGCTTTAGCCGCGACGGGTCGGGGCTGAAGCCCCTCCTACAAGTCGAGCTGCACGTCGGAACGCGCAGCCGTGATGCAGATCTGGATGATTTCGTTGGGCTCCGACGAGATTTCGCCGGTCAGCAGGTTCTGCACGGTGCCGCTCTGCTTGCGGCACTTGCAGGACTGGCAGATGCCGATGCGGCAGCCGGACTTGGGCTTCAGGCCCGCGGCCTCTGCCTCGACCAGCAGCGGCTGCGCGCCGCGCGCGGTGAACACTCGTTCCGAGCGGGTGGCGCGGATCTCGACCGCCTGGCCGGGGGCGACGGCCGTCGGCGCCAGGCCGAAGTACTCGCAGGCCAGACGCTGGGCGATGCCTTCGCGATCCCACTTGGCGCGCACGTCGGCCATGAAGGCGGCCGGCCCGCACAGGTAGGTCTGCCGCTTGGCGTAGTCGGGAACCAACGTCGCCAGCGCATGCAGGGGCAGGCGGCCGTTCTCGGCGGTGAAGTGGAAGTGCAGCTTCAGGCCCGGCAGGGACGCCGTCAGCGCGTGCAGCTCGGCGGCGAAGATCGCGTCCTCGGGATGCCGGCAGACGTGGACGAAGTGGATGTCGCGATCGTAGCCGCGGGCGTGCAGGTCGCGCAGCATCGACATCACCGGCGTGATGCCGCTGCCGGCGGAGAGCATCAGGATCCTGTCGGCAGGCGTGTCGGCAAGGACGAATTCGCCAGCGGGCGCGCTCAGGGTGACGACGTCGCCGACCGCGAGGCCATCGTGCAGGCCGTTGGAGACCTTGCCCTGCGGCTGGCGCTTGACGGTGATGGCGATGCGGCCGCGATCCTTCGGCGACGACGACAGCGTGTAGGTGCGCTGGTGCCGCACGCCGCCGAGCTCGGCGTCGATCACCACGTGCTGGCCGGCCTTGAAGCCGGACCAGAGGTGGTTGGGCTTGAGCACGAAGGTGCGCGTGTCCGCAGTCTCGTCGCGGATCGCCAGGACGCGGGCCTTGATCCGGCCGAGCGACCACAGCGGATTGACCTGGGCGAGCAGGTCGTCGAGGGCGTCGACGTCGTTCAGCGGCGCCAGCAGCGGGCTGCGCAGGATCGGGTTCAGGGCGGACTTGAGCATTGCGGCCTCCGTTTCAGTGAACAAATGTTCACACAAATCCGGAAACGGTGTCAAGCCCAAGACTGGCATAAAGGCTGAAAGCCAATGGGGACGCGGGATTCAGGCTGATTCTGGGGCGGGGAGGCCGGTAACAGTTGTGTCACAATTAGCTCCATGAGCCGCCGACGCCATCGCCGCGAGGACCCGTCCCGCGAGGACTTGAGCCGCGACGAGCGCAAGCAGCGCACGCGCGAAGCGCTGATGGACGCGGCGCTGACGCTGATCCGTCGCGGCACCAGCTTCGCCGGCCTGGGCCTGCGGGAGGTGACGCGCGAGGCGGGGGTCGTGCCCACCGCGTTCTATCGACACTTCGCCGACATGGACGAGCTGGGCCTCGCGCTGGTCGAGGAGAGCGGGGTCACGCTGCGCCGCATGCTGCGCGAAGCGCGCAAGGGCAACGTGCCGTTGACGCACGTGATCCGGAACTCGGTGCGGATCTACACCGAGTTCCTGCGCGCCCATCCGCGCGAGTTCCTGTTCGTGGCCGGCGAGCGGTCCGGCGGATCGGCCGTGATCCGCGCAGCGGTGCGCCGCGAGATCACGCATTTCGCCAACGAGATGGCGCAGGACCTCCGCAACCTGAATTTCCTGCCGCACTTGTCGACGCAAAGCTTGCAGTTGATCTGCGGCCTCGTGGTCAACACGATGATCAGCGCCGTCGGCGACATCCTCGACCTGCCGCCGCGCCAGCCGCGCGCGGAAGAGGAGCTGATCGACAACTTCGTGCGCCAACTACGCCTGATATTCCTGGGGGCGGCGGCGTGGAAGGAGAAGGCTTCTTAGCTCTGGGGTTCGCTGGTAAGGCTCGGCGGGGGCGTGTGGCGCCAGGGACGGCGCCACCCGAGCTAATGGAGCTTTTGAGGCGTCCCCCGGCGGGCCTTACCGGCGGACCCGATCGGACCCTCAGAAGGTCACGGCCAGGTTCGCCGTGTAGTACCGCCCGTGATCGCCGCGCACCACCGCGATGTTGCCGGGCGCCAGCGGCTGATCGATCGCCTGGTCGAGCACGATGCGGTCGGTGAGGTTGTGGCCCACCAGCATCAGCTTCCAGTTCTTGGTGAGATCCCCCAGGCCGATGCGCGCGTTGAACAGCGTCTGGCCCGCCTGCGCCTTGCGCTCGTCGTTGTCCGGATTCAGGTACTGCTTGCCGCGGTAGAGGATGTCGACCGCGAAGATCGCTTCCATGTAGCGCGGCAGCCGCAGGTTGTAGGAAGGGATGAGCGTGGCCGTCCACTTCGGCGCGAACGACAGGGGCTTGCCCGCGAGGTCCTGCGTCGGCGGCGTCGGCGAGATCACCTCGCCCGGTCCGCCGCTCGGCTGCGGGCACTGCGGGGGCGGCGGCGCCTCCGAATCCGAGGGCGCCGGCGCGCAGTCGTACTTCGTGTACTTGGCGTCGGCCAGGCCCACCGAGGTGTAGAACGACAGGCCGCGCAGCGGCGTCAGCCAGTGCAGGTCGATCTCGAAGCCGCGCGATCGCGCCTCGGCCGCGTTCTCCACCACGAAGCTGTTGTTCTGGAACGTGGAGACCTGCAGGTTCTCGAAGTCGGTGGTGAACACCGCGCCAGAGAAGCGCAGCGCACCCGCGAGCACGCGCACCTTGCCGCCGAGCTCGATGCTGGTGGCGCGCTCGGGCTCGTACTCGATGTTGTCGGGCGTCAGCGGCAGGGCGTTGAAGCCGCCGCTCTTGAAGCCGCGCGACCAGGTGCCGTAGGCCTCCACGTGCTTGCTCGGCGCCCACTTGAAGCCGCCCTTGGGCGAGAGCTGGTGCTCGATGCGCTCGATGTGCGTCTGGTGATCCTGCTGGCGGGCGATCAGCGGGATCAGCCGGCCGTTGGCCTTGCTCGAGGCGTCGCCGCTCTTGCTTTCGATATCGAAGCGCAGGCCGCCGATCAGGTACCACTCGTCGGCGATGCGATGCTCGGCCTGGCCGAAGAGCGCGTAGTCGCGCGCCTGCTGATCGAGCTTGACCGAGGCGTTCTGCTCGGTGCCGAGGCCGGCGCCGCCGGTGACGGGATTGAGCAGCAGCAGGATCTCCTGCAACGGTCCGCCCAGCGTGCCGCCGATGGTGCCGAACGGCCCGGGCGCGCCGCCGGCGCCCGACTGCGCGGCCACTTCGTACGCGAAGGCCGCGCCGAGGTCCTCGATGTTGAACAGATCCGAGGTCTTGAAGCGAGACTGGAAGTAGTAGCCGCCGAAGACGAAGGTGACGCCCCGGCCCCAGCCGAGCAGGCTCGGCACTTCGCCCGAGAGGTGCAGCTCCTCGCTGAACTGCCGCGAGGTTCGCGGGATCACCATCGAGTCGCTGATGAACGGCACCGCGCTGAAGTCGGCGTCGAGGTCGAAGCGCGGGTTGGAGATGCTGGCGGCGGCGGTGATCGACGTCAGCCGCAGCTTGTTGGCGCCCCACGCGTGCCCCAGGTCCTGGTCGAACGTGACCGACAGGCTGCGGATCACGCCTTCCTCGAGCGAGTGGTGGCTGGCGGAGTTCTTCAGGTCGACGACGGCATCCTCTTCCGGATCGTAGCTCTGGAACAGGGCCAGCATCGGCGCCGTCAGCAGCGAGCTCTGGAACTGGTTGAAGTTCTGCGTCATGTGCGAGTAGAGCAGGCCCACGTCGACGGTGAGGTCGTCGTCCGCCGCGTAGCGCAAGCGCACGCGCGTGGTGTCCTGGTCGACGTTGCGCTCGCCGCGGTCCAGGTAGGTGTTGTGCAGCGTGCCGCGATCGCCGTGCGAGTAGTTGCCGGCGACGCGCATCGCAAAGCCGCCGCCGAGCGGCACGTTCAGGACCGGCCGGAACGAGCGGTCGCCGTCGCTGCCGCCGAGCAGCTCCCAGCGCACCAGGGAGTGCTCCTCCGGCGCGGCGGTGACGACGTTGAAGATGCCCGCGGTGTTGTTCTTGCCGAACAGCGTGCCTTGCGGGCCGCGGAGCACCTCGAAGCGGTCGACGTCCTCGTAGAACGCGGCGAGATAGTTCGACCGCGCGTAATAGACGCCGTCGATGACCGTGCCGACGGAGGGATCGAACGCGGGATTGGTGTCGGGCGTGCCGAAGCCGCGGATGCTGTACTGGCCCGCGCCGGACGACAGGCGGATGCTGACGTTGGCGGTGTAGTCCTGCAGCTCCGCGTATCCCGACGTGCCGGTCTCGCGGATGGTGTCGCCGGACAGCGCCGACACCGACGCCGGCACCGATTCCAGCGTCTGGGTGATCTTCTGCGACGTCACCATCATTTCCGGCAGCGCCGTGCTCGCCTCGTCGGCGGCTCGCTGCTCGGGGGTCGGTTCCGGGTCTTGTGCGTCGACGGCGAACGCGAGCGCCAGCAGCAGTGCGCCGGCGCTATGGCGATGGCAGCTCCCCCGGAATGCCCCCATGTTTTTTGGGTGGTTCTCTTCTTAACAGGCCGCCCGGTCGGCGGCGATCTGCTTCTGCAGCTTGGCCATCAGCCCGTCGAAGCCCGATTGCTCGAACACCTTGTCGTACTGCGAAGAGCGCAGCGCCAGGTCGCTGACGCCGTTGGCGATGACGTTGATGATGCGCCAGCCGCCGGCGGCGTCCTTCTGCATGAAGTATTCGAGCGTCACCGGCTCGTCGCGCGCCGGCTTGAGGCGCGTGCGGACCTGCTTGCGCGCGCCCGCGTCGCGCGTCTCCAGCGTCGTGAACGTCGGGCCCTTGTGCGAGAAGTTGCTGGCGTAGGTCTGCACGATCAGGTCGTGGAGCACTGCGGTGAAGGCGGCGCGCTGCTCGGCCGTCAGCTTGCCCCAGCGCTTGCGCAGGATGTGGCTGGCGATGAAAGGGATGTCGAAGCTCGAAGCGATCGCGGGCTCGAGCTTCTGCAGGCGACCCTTGCAGCCGAGCTGCTCGCCATGCTCCATGGCGTCGGTCAGCGCCGCGTGGAAGCCGTTGACCACGGCATCGGGCTCGGTGGCCGCTGATGCCGGCGAAGCCAGCAAGGCGCAAAGCAGGGCGAAAGCTACGCGCGACATGATCTCTCCAAAAAGTGGCGCGAAGATTATCACAGCGCTCCCTGAATCCCGCCTTAAAATAGGTTCCCGTTCGCACCTCCTCCGTGATGACCGAATCGACCTCCAGCGGCATGGGTCGCGCGCTCGCGCGCTGGGTCCGCCTGATGCAGCGTCACGCGCGCTGGATCGTGCCGGCCTTCGCGATCGTCATCGCGGCGCTCGCGTATTACACCGCCGGACATCTGTCGGTGGATACCGACACCGGCAACATGCTGTCGCCGGAGCTGCCGTGGCGCAAAGCCGAGAAGGAATTGTCGCGGCTATTCCCGTCGAGCCCGCTGGTGATCGTGATCGACGGCGACGTTCCCGAGATCGCCGACGACGCGCAGCGCCGCCTCGCCGAGGCGCTGAAGCAGAAGCCCGGGCTGTTCACCGACGTGTTCGCCGCCGAGATCGATCCGTTCTTCCGGCGCAACGGCCTGCTGTACCTGGACGAGGAGGAGCTGCAGAAGCTCTCCGAAGGGCTGTTGCGCGCGCAGCCGTTCCTGGGCGCGCTGTCGCAGGATCCGACGCTGCACGGATTGTCGATGCTGCTGGTCCAGGCGACCCAGGCACCCGAAGCGGCGGATTTCGACCTGACGCCGGCGCTGACGAAAATCGCTGACGCGATCGCCGCGGTGGCCGACGGCAAGTTCCATCGCCTGTCCTGGCAATCGCTGATGTCGAGCGGCGACTCGCCGCAGGCGGGCGCGCGGCGCTACATCACGGTGGCGCCGACCTTCAATTATTCGCAGATGCTGCCCGGCGCGCAGGCCATCGACGCGACGCGGACGCTGGTGCAGGAGCTGCAGCTCGACGCCGCGCATGGCGTGCGCGTGCGGCTCACCGGCGCCGCGGCCCTGGAGCACGAGGAGCTCCAGAGCGCGTTCGGGGGCGCGATCATCGCGTTCATCGGCGCGCTGGTGCTGGTCGCGATCCTGCTGTACCTGGCGCTGCATTCGCTCAAGCTGGTGGTGGCCGCGGTGATCACGCTGGCGGCCGGCCTCATCGCGACTGCCGCGTTCGCGGCTGCGGCGGTGGGCCACCTCAATCTGATCTCGGTGGCGTTCGGCGTGCTCTACGTCGGGCTCGGCATCGATTACGCCTTGTACCTGTGCATGCAGTATCGCGAGCGCATCGGCCAGGGCATGCCCGGCGACGAAGCGCTGCCGCAGGCCGCGCAGGACATCGGCGGCTTCATGATGGTCTGCGCGGCGACCACTTCGCTCGGCTTCTTCGCCTTTATCCCGACCGACTTCCTCGGCATCGCGGAGCTGGGCCTGATCTCCGGCGCCGGCATGTTCTTCAGCCTGGTGGTGAGCCTGTCGTTGCTGCCCGCGATGATCACCGTGATGCCGCCGAAGCCGTCGGCGGTGCAGCTAAAGCCGCTGCGCTCGCTCGCGCGCGTGCTCGAGTGGCCCTATATCCACGCCCGCAAGATCTGGGTGGGCGCGGCGATCGCAGCGGCGCTGGCGCTGCTGATCGCGCCGCGCGCGCGCTTCGATTACGACCCGCTGAACATCCGCGATCCGGCCGCCGAGTCGGTCTCGACCTTCCGCGAGTTGATGCGCGATCCAGACATCCCCACGCTGTCGCTGTCGGCGCTCGCTCCCGATCTGGCGACCGCGGAAGCGATGCGCCTGCGGCTGAAGGATCTGCCGCTGGTGCGTCGGGCGATGAACCTGCAGAGCTTCATTCCCTCGGAGCAGGGCACCAAGCTCGCGATCATCTCCGACCTGTCGCTGTCGCTGGCGTTGTCGCCGCCCGTGCTGAGCGAGGCGCCGGCTGCAGCCAGCGAGATCGAATCGCTGGAGAAGCTCGCTGCCGCGCTGAACACCGGCGCAGCCGCCACGAACCTGCAGCAACAGCTGCGGCGCTTCCTCGATGGCCTGAAGGCGCTCGATCCGACGGCCCAGTCGCAACGCGTGACGCAGTTGCGCGAGGCGCTGCTCGGCGCATTGCCCGCGCAGGTGCGCACGCTGCAGGAGGCGCTCGAGCCGCAGGAGATCACCGAAGCCGCGCTGCCGCCGCAGATCGTCAAGCGCTGGAGCAACGAAGGCGTCTACCGGGTCGAGGCCTGGCCGAAGGAAGTGCTGGACAACCCGCCGGCGATGGAGCGCTTCATCGAGCAGGTGCGCACCGTCGCCCCGGCGGCGGCAGGTCCACCGGTCGGGATGGTCGAAGCCGGGCAAGCCGTGGTGAAGGCCTTCCGCTACGCCTTCATCAGCTCGTTCATCGCGATCACGCTGCTGCTGCTGGTGCTGCTGCGCAGCCTGATCGACACGATCTTCGTGCTGATCCCGCTTCTGCTTGCCGGCCTGCTGACCGTGGCGCTGATGGTGGCTTTGGGGATCACCTTCAATTTCGCCAACGTCATCGCGCTGCCGCTGATCCTGGGCGTGGGCGTGGACTACAGCGTCTACCTGGTGCAGCGCGGCCGCGCGGCCGCTTCGGCGCACGTGAACCTGCTGCAGACCAGCACGGCCCGCGCAGTGCTGTACGGCGCGCTGATCACGATGGCCAACTTCGTCAACTTGATGCTCACGCCGCATCCGGGCATGGTCAGCATGGGTGCGCTGCTGACCATCGGCCTCGGCATGATGCTGGTGTGCGCGCTGGTGCTGCTGCCGAGCCTGATCGCGCGGCGCTACCGCTGAATGACGGGGGCCGGGAGATGATCAAGCGCATTGGAAGTACCGCCGTTGTCGCCCTGACGCTCGTCGCCTGCGGCGATTCCACTCCCATCGGTGACCTCGCGTCACCCGGCGGCGGTGGCGGCTCTGCGGTGTTCACCGGCTTCAAGGCCGAGCCGGCGATGATCTCCAACGTCGGCGTCTATCGTGGCCACGAGTTCATCTACCAGGACTACATCCACGACGATCACGGCGCCAACACCGACGGCATCGATCACCTGGACCTGCCGTTCGGCGCCGCCGGTCCCGATCCCAACGATCCGACCAACCTGCGCCTGTCGCCGGCGCCGCAGACCAACTGGGCCGGCGACTTCATGTACGCCGCGCCCGGCAGCCACATGGCGGACGTCGCCGATCTCATCGAGTTCCGCGTCGCGGCCGACGCTACCGACGTGCACTACCGCATCCGCCTCGCCGACATGCCGGCACCGGATTCCAGCGTCGTCGCCATCTGCGTCGACGAGGACCTCGACCGTGCGACCGGCATCGCCGACTGGCCGATGGGCGCGGGCTTCACGCAGCAGATCGGCTGCGATCGCATCTACACGGTGTTCGGCACCGGCGCCAGGCTGACAGACGCGAGCGCCCACACGGCAGATCTGGTGTCGGCCGGAGGCAGCGTCGTCGCGGACGTCGCGGAGGCTCTGATCGACGTGCGCGTCCCGCGCGCGCTGGCCGATCCCGGCACGGGCGTCTGGCGCTACTTCGTCGCGTCGGGCGTGTGGGACGCGTCCGGACAGCAGTGGGTCACGCCGCCGCCGATCCCGCAGCAGCTGGGCCTGCCGGTCATGACCGGCGGCGGCATCGGCGTGCCCAACGTCTGGGACCTGCTGTCGAACAACGGCGAGCCCAACTCGGTCTGGAACGAGGAGAAGCAGGCCAACGACCTCAAGGCCCAGAACATCCTCGACGACTACGTCGACGTGGACTTCGCGCGCCTGGGCGAGGACCGCGACGATCCGGATCCCGAGATCGTCGGCGTCAGCGAGCGCATCTACCGCTCGCAGTACCCGACGCTCACCGGGCGCGGCACCGACGTCGTCACCAGCGTCGGCACACACTTGGAATACCAGGGACCCTGGCAGCCGTACGCGCTGGTGCTGCCGAGCGACTACTACGACAAGCCGGATCACCTGTTCCCCTTCGATCTCTGCTTCCACCCGCTCGGCGCCAACCACAACGTCGAGGTCTACTACGGCGAAGCGCTGTCGCGGCCGGATTACAACCCGGTGGTGACCGACGTGCGGCCCAGCACCGGCTACATGGGCTTCACCGTGATCGAGGCCCTGGTCGATCGCCTGGATGCGGTGTACGCGTGCACGCTCGGACGCGGCGAGGGGCTCGGCTACCAGGGCACCGACGGAATGGTCGACGCACTCGAAGTGGAAGCGGACGTCGCTCGCCGCTATCGCACCGACCCGGAGCGGCGCACCGCGCACGGCGTGTCGCTGGGCGCGCTCGGCACCTGGTACGTCACGCGGCTGTATCCGGATCGCTACGCGGCAGCGATGCCGTACATCTTCACGCACGACGTCACCGGCGGCATCACCGACACGCCGACACTGAAGAATCTCCACAACGTGCCGGTGTTCTTCTCGATCGGCACCTTCGACGAGTTCGCGCAGGGCACGCAGGGCGATCCGGAAGCCGACCAGATGGAAGGCTTCGGCAACGAGTACGTGTACCTGCACTACATTGGCCGCCAGCACGAGGGCCGCATCGAGAACGACGCGGTGCCCTTCGTCGAGCAGCTGTCGTACACCAGGGTGCGCGTGCGCGACCCAGCGCGCGTGCGCTACCTGTTCGATCCGTCGATGTTCTCCGAGAAGATCCCCGGCGCCGGCGCGGCCTACTGGGTGAGCGCGATGACGCCGCGCGACGAGGGCGGCACCGCCGAGATCGACGTGACCTCGCTCGCCCGCGCCGATCAGCTGCCGGCGAAACAGGTCGTGTTCAGCGGTCTCTACACCAACGTCGCGCGCGGGTACCTGGCGCGCATGCGCGGACTCTTGCGTCTCTCCGCCGAGGAGTTCGCTGCCGTCTGGCATCCGGAGGAATGGGAAGTGGGCTGGACGCTGGTGCCGCTGACGTCGCTCTCCGTCACCGAGACCACGCTGGTGGTGCCGGAGAAGTCCAACGGATTCGAGCTGACGGCGATTGGCCTGGGCGCGGTCACGCTCGACGCGCAGCGCATGGCGATCGACGTCGCGGCGCCGATCGCGTACACGATCCACACCGACGGCGCGCTGCAGATCGACGTCGGTGGCAAGCAGCTGTCGCTGCCGGGCGCCGGCGACTTCAGCGGCTCGCTGTAGGCCATGACGATCCCCGTCGCGCCAAGAGGACCCGGCAGCGACTACATCGAGATGCTGGCCGCGGTGATGGAGGACTTCGCGCGCTCCAGCGACCTCAACGCGAGCCTGGACGCTGCGCTCCGGCGGATCATCGATTCGATGAACGCCGAGTCGGCGACGCTGTTCCTGCTGGAAGGGGAGATCGACGATCCGCGCGCGCGCCTGGTGGCGCACGCGTCGGTGGGCCCGGTGCCCGCGACCGGGCTGGCGCTGCCGGCCACGGCCGGCATCGTCGGGCGCGCGGTCACCAGCGGCGCCACCCAGCTCGTCGCCGACGCGCGCACCGACGTGGACTTCGTCGCGCCCCAGACGATCGGCGGCGACTATCAGGTGCGCTCGCTGCTGTGCGCGCCGCTGATCGTGCGCGGCCAGCGGATTGGCGCGGTGGAGCTGATCAACCGCAAGGGCGGCACCGGCCTGTTCGAGCAGCGCGATCGCGAGGCGCTGGAAGCGCTGGCGGCCGCGGCGGCGCTGGCGATCGCCAACGCGCGGCTGGCGCAGGCGCAGATGGAGCAGGCGCGATTGCGCCGCGAGCTGGAGCTGGCCGCGACGGTGCAGCGCAACCTCTTGCCGGCGCCGCAGCCGGACGACGGCGCCATCCACGGCCTGTCGGTGCCGGCACGCGGCGTCTCCGGCGATTTCTACGACATCCTGCCGCTGCAGGGCGGACGCTCGGCGTTCGCGCTGGCGGACGTGTCCGGCAAGGGCATGAACGCGGCGCTGATCATGGTCAAGACCGCGACCTTGTTCCGCAGCCTGGGCAAGCACGTCCACGATCCCGGCCGGCTGCTCGCGCGCATCGAGTCCGAGCTGTGCGAGACCATGAGCCTGGGCATGTTCGTGACCATGGTCGTCGGCATCTACGACGCGCGCCGGCGTGAGCTGCGCTTCGCCAACGCCGGCCACGAGCCGCCGCTGCTGCGCAACGCGCAAGGCGAGTACACCGCCTTTCCTGCGGAGGATCCGCCGCTGGGCGTGATGGGTCAGCTGCAGAACCGGCGCTATCGCGAGACGCGTCTCACGCTCGCCGGCGACAGCGTCTACTTCTTCACGGACGGCTTCACCGAAGGACGCGGTCCCGATGGCGCGCCGCTGGGCGTCGAAGGATTACGCGCCCTGATCGACGTCAACGCCGCGCGGCCGGCGCGCGAGCGGCTCAAGCGCCTTGCAGCGCCGCTGACCGAGTCGGGGGACGAGCTGCACGACGATCTGACCGTGCTGGTCGTGGAGGATCGCGTCACGACCGAAGCACGTCGCGAGCGGCGGCGCCGCTCGACGGGCCTGCTGGTGTCGCAGACCATCCAGGCGCGCGTCAGCCAGCTGCGTGTGGTGCGGCGCCTGATCGAGGCGGCGGCGCATCAGGCCGGCGGCGCCCCGGATTTCGCCCGTGACCTGGCGCTGGCCGTGGACGAGGCTTGCCAGAACATCATCCGCCACGCTTATGGCGGCGAATGCGAGGGCCGCATCCAGCTGCGCGTGCGGCGGCGCGCGGACGCGGTGGAGGTGGAGCTCGTGGACTTCGCGCCGGCGGTTGACCAAGATAAGTGCCAGGGACGGCGACTGGACGAGCTGCGTCCGGGCGGGCTGGGCGTGCACTTCATGCACGCGCTGACCGACCGCGTGCAATTCCTGCCGCCGCCCGAAGGCGCCGGCAATCGCCTGGTGCTGTCCAAGAACCTGCCGGAGCGACGCGCGCGCCGCGACGCTGCCGGCAATTCCGAAGAGACCTGATGAGCTTTCGCGTAGTCGAGGAGAACGGGGCGGCGACGGTGTTCCTCTCCGGGGACATCGACCTGGAGCATTCGCCCGATGCGCGCGCGACCTTGCTGGCAACGGTCAAGAAAGGCGGCGCGGTCGTCGTCGATCTTTCCGCCGTGCGCTACATGGACTCGTCCGGCGTCGCCAGCCTGGTGGAAGCGTTCCAGCGCGCGCGCGCCGCCAACACCGATTTCTCGCTCGCGCGCGTCAGCGAGCAGGTGCTCAAGGTGCTGACGCTGGCGCGGCTCGACAAGATCTTCACGATCCGATGAGGGCCTGGTTCGAGAACGTCGGACGCCTCACCGCCGCCGGCGTCGCCGAGATGGGCCTGGGCGCCGCGCTCTTGGGGGAGAGCCTGTTCTGGCTGTTCGCGGGCCCGTCCAGCAAGCAGCCGGTGCGCGTCACCGCCGTGCTGCAGCAGGCGGTGGAGATCGGCATCAAGGCCATGCCGATCACCGCGGTGCTGTCGGTCGCCATCGGCGTGATGGTGTCGATCCAGGGCATCCACACGCTGAAGATTTTCGGCGCCGAGAGCCAGGTCACGCTCGGGGTCGCGCTGTCGGTCACGCGCGAGTTCGCGCCGCTGATCACCGGCATCCTGGTCGCGGGCCGCTCGGGCTCGGCGCTGGCGGCGCGCCTGGCGACGATGAAGATCAACGAAGAAATCTCCGCGCTCACCGTCATGGGCGTCTCGCCGGTGCGCTACCTGGTCGCGCCGGCGCTGGTGGCGATGCTGATCATGCTGCCGCTCCTGACCTGGTTCGCCGACGTCGTCGGCCTGGTCGGCGCCGGCCTCTACATCTCCGCGGATCTGGGCGTGCAGTTCAGCGCCTACCTGGACGAGCTGCGCACGGTGACCGCGGTGGACGACGTCATGCACGGCATCGGCAAGAGCATGCTGTTCGCGGTGCTGATCACCATCGTCGGCGTGGTCAACGGCAGCCTCGTCACCGGCGGCGCCGAAGGGGTGGGGCGGGTGACGACGCGCTCGGTGGTGCACGGCATCGCCGCCATCGTCATCACCGACATGATCTTCGCGTTCCTCGTCACCCGATGAGCAGCGAGCCGCTCGCCGTCGAGGTGAAGAACCTGCGCGTGGACTACGACGGCCGCACGGTCCTGCGCGACGTCAGCATGGAGGTGAAGCCCGGCGAGGTCATGGTGATCATGGGCGGCTCGGGCTCGGGCAAGTCGACGCTGCTGCGGCACCTGCTCGGCCTGGAGAAGCCGGTGGCCGGAACCATCCGGCTGCTCGGCGACGACATCACGCGCATGAGCTGGGCGCAGATGCTGGAGCTGCGCCGCAAGATGGGCGTCGCCTTCCAGGGAGGCGCGTTGCTCGGCTCGCTGACGGTGGGCGAGAACATCATGCTGCCGCTCCGCGAGCACACGAAGCTCGACGAGAGCACCATGCGGATCATGATGCGGCTCAAGCTCGACGTGGTGAACCTGCCGGGCTGCGAAGACCTGATGCCTTCGCAGCTCTCCGGTGGCATGATCAAGCGCGCGTCGCTGGCGCGGGCGATCGTCATGGATCCCAGGCTGGTGTTCTTCGACGAGCCGTCGTCGGGGCTCGACCCGGTGGTGGCGGCGAGCATCGACGAGCTGATCCTCAAACTCAACGGGGCCGGGATGAGCATGGTGGTGGTGACGCACATGCTGGAGAGCGCGTTCAAGATCGCCGACCGCATCACGGTGCTCGACCGCGGCGAGGTGCTGACCACCGGCACCATCGACGAAGTGCGCGCGTCGAAGGACGACCGCGTGCAGGCGCTGCTGACGCGTCGCGTCGAGCACGAGGAGCTGCCGCCCGAGGAATATCTCAAGCGCCTGACGACCAGACCGGAGGCACGGACGTGACCGCCTTCAAGGTCAACCTGATGCTGGTCGGCGTGTTCGTGATGGCGGCCGTGGTGTCGCTGATCCTGGTGCTGGCGACGCTCGCCGGACGGACCGGCCCCACCGACGAGTACTACACCGAGTTCGGCAACGTCGCGGGCCTGAAGTACGGCTCGCAGGTCCTGTTCGAGGGCTATCCGATCGGCCAGGTCGAGAGCGTCGAGCCCTCGCAGAACGCCGGCAAGGCGCGCTTCCGGGTGTCGGTGTCGATCACCAGCGGCTGGCAGATCCCCGAGGACAGCATCGCGCGCTCGGTGGCGCCGGGCCTGCTCGCGGCGCAGACCATCTCCATTTCGGCGGGCAAGAGCTCCGTCATGCTGAAGCCGGGCGCGATGATCCCGTCCGGCTGGTCCGCCAGCCTGCAGGACAGCTTCTCCTCGATCGCCGGCAACGTCGATCAGCTGACCGAGCGTTCGCTGGTGCCGCTGGTCGACAACCTCAACAAGCAGGTCACCCTGCTCGGCGAGATTCTGGACAAGGACATGCATCCGCTAGTGGCCAACGCCAACCGCTTCATGAAGACCACGGCCGATCGCTGGCCGGTGGTGATGAAGAACGTCGAGACGGCGAGCAACGATCTCACCGGCATGAGCGGCCAGATGAACGAGCTGCTGAGCGACGAGCGCATCGCCGCACTGGACAGGCTGATCACCAACCTGGACAAGACCGCGATCAACATGCAGAAGGCGACGACGGAGCTCGAGAAGCTCACACAGCAGGGCGGCCCCGATCTGAAAGCCGCCTTGCGCGACCTTCGATTCACCACCGAGGCCGTCTCGCGGCACGCAGAGTCCTTCTCGAGCAACCTGGACTCCGCCGCGCTTAACCTGCAGGAGTTCAGCCGCAGCATCCGCCAGAACCCGAGCTTGCTGCTGCGCTCGCCCGATGCGCCGAACGATCCGGTGCCGCCGTTGAAGCGAAAAGAATGAAAATAAAAAACTGGGTCCCCGCCTGCGCGGGGACGACGATGGCCGCGCTTGCAGCGCTCGCCATCGTCGCCTGCAGCGTCGCGCCGGCGCCGCCGGTCCGCTACTACCGTGTCGAAGTTGCCGCGCCGCAGAGCGGCAGCACCTTCGCCGGGCGAATCGTGATCGAGCCCTTCGAGTCCTACGGCATCAACAACGAGCGCCCGCTGATCTTCCGGTCGCAGGACGCGACCAGCGCGCTCGAGCAATACCACTACCAGTTCTGGGCCGAGCCGCCGGGCGTGATGCTCCGCGATAGCCTCATTTCCTACCTCCGGGGCGCGTTCGCGAACGCGCAGGTGACGCAAGCCGGCGGGCGCGCGCGCGGCGACCTGACGGTCCACCCGCGGCTCAAGCGCCTGGAGCATGTGCTCGGATCGTCTCCGCAGGCGTCCTTCGCGGTGGAGTTCCGCGTCAACGATGCCGAGGACAACGAGCGGCTGTTGCTGGACTTCGACGAGCAGGCGCCGGTGAGCGGATCCTCGGTCGAGGATTTCGTCAGCGCGATGGATCGGCTCGTGGGGAAGGCCTACGCGAATCTCGCGGAACGCTTATCGCGCGAGACGCTCCCAGCCCTCGACCGGCCCCGGCCGTAGCGCGAACAGCGGATGGCATTGCGGCGCGCGCAGCGAGCGCCATTGCCGGTAGTGCTGCGGGCTTCGCGTCGCCAGCTTTTTCAGCAGGTGCTCCCACTCGTATTCCACCTGGCCGGTGGTGACCGCGATCAGGTTCACCCGCCGCGTCGGCCCGACCTTGCGCGCATCGAACGAGTACTCGCGGCGTCCCGCTTCCGCGTGCACTTCGGCAAGGTACGAGGAGATCGCCGAGCGCGCGTGCGGATGCGCCTGGAAGCGCGCGAGCTGCGGGTGGAAGCGATAGCCCTTGGTCTGACCGCGCAGGACGGCCCGCGCCAGCAGCGCCTCGCGCCACAAGGCGACCAGTCCTTGGCTGTCCAGGTAGCGCGGGTGCAGCGACCAGAGCCGCATCGGAGCGGCTAGATCTCCGCCGCGAGGCGCGACGCCTGGTTGATCGCGCGCTTGGCATCGAGCTCGGCGGCGACGTCGGAGCCACCCACCAGGTGCACCGGGATGCCGGCCGCCTTGATCGGCTCGTAGAGCTCGCGCAGCGATTCCTGCCCCGTGCACAGGACGATGGTGTCGACCTCGAGCAGCGTCGGCTTCTCGCGCTTCTCGCCGAAGGTGACGAGGATGCCGCGGTCGTCGATGGACTCGTAGTTCACGCCGCCGATCATCTCGACCTTCTTCATCTTCAGCGTCGAGCGGTGGATCCAGCCGGTGGTCTTGCCAAGGCCGGCGCCGTGCTTGGTCTTCTTGCGCTGCAGGAGATAGATCTGGCGCGCCGGCGGGCTGATCTTCGGCTTGACGCCGGCGACGCCGCCGCGCGCCTTGGCGGGATCGGCCACGCCCCACTCGTCGAGCCACTCGGGCAAGTGCATGGTCGGCGACTGGCCCTTGCCGTGCACCAGGAATTCCGAGACGTCGAAGCCGATGCCGCCGGCGCCGACCACGGCCACGCGCTTGCCGACCGGCTCGTTCTTCAGCAGCACGTCGATGTAGGAGACGACCTTGGCGCTGCCCTGGCCCGGAATGCGCGGGTCGCGCGGGATGACGCCGGTGGCCAGCACGACTTCGTCGTACTTGCCGCGGATCAGGTCGTCGGCGGACATGCGCTGGTTCAGGTGCAGCTTCACCGCGGTCTTCTCGATCTTCTTCAAGAAGTAGCGCAGCGTCTCCTCGAACTCCTCCTTGCCGGGGATGCGCTTGGCCATGTTGAACTGGCCGCCGATCTGCCCGGCCGATTCGAACAGGTGCACCTCGTGCCCACGCTCGGCGAGCACCGTCGACGCGGCCAGGCCCGCGGGCCCGGCGCCGACCACGGCGATCTTCTTCTTGCGCTGCGCCGGCAGGTAATTGAGCTCGGTCTCGTGGCACGCGCGCGGATTCACCAGGCACGAGGCGATCTTGGCCTTGAACGTGTGATCCAGGCAGGCCTGGTTGCAGGCGATGCAGGTGTTGATCTCGTCGCTGCGCTGCTCGACCGCCTTCTTCACGAACTCGGCGTCGGCGAGGAGCGGCCGCGCCATGGAGACCATGTCGGCGCTGCCGTCGGCGAGGATCTGCTCGGCGACTTCCGGCGTGTTGATGCGGTTGGTCGTGCAGAGCGGGATCGAGACTTCGCCCTTCATCTTCTTGGTGACCCAGGCGAAGGCCGCACGCGGAACAGAGGTCGCGATCGTCGGCACGCGGGCCTCGTGCCAGCCGATGCCGGTGTTGATGATGGTGGCGCCGGCCTTCTCGATCGCTTTTGCCAGCTGAACGACCTCGTCCCAGGTGCTGCCGTCGGGGAGCAGGTCGAGCATCGACAGGCGGTAGATGATGATGAAGTCGCGGCCGACCTTCTCGCGCATGCGCGAGACGATCTCCACCGGCAGGCGCATGCGGTTCTCGTAGCTGCCGCCCCACTGGTCGGTGCGGTGGTTGGTGTGCTCCACCAGGAACTCGTTGATGAAGTAGCCCTCGGAGCCCATCACCTCGACGCCGTCGTAGCCGGCGTCGCGTGCCAGCGCGCCGCAGTTAACGAACGCCTTGATCTGCCGCTCGACGCCGGCGCTGGACAGCTCGCGCGGCGCGAATGGCGTGATCGGCGACTTGATCTTGCTGGGCGCGACCGACAAGGGGTGGTAGCCGTAGCGGCCGGCATGCAGGATCTGCAGCGCGATCTTGCCGCCCTCGGCGTGCACTGCATCCGGAATGATCTTGTGCGCGCGCGCCGCCGCGGAGGTGGCGAGCCGGCCGGCGAGGGGAGACACCCAGCCCTCGACGTTCGGCGCGAAGCCGCCGGTGACGATGAGCCCGACGCCGCCGCGCGCGCGCTCGGCGAAATACTTGGCCAGCCGCGGGAAATGTTTCTTGCGGTCCTCGAGGCCCGTGTGCATCGAGCCCATCAGCACGCGGTTCTTGAGCGTGGTGAAGCCAAGGTCCAGCGGCGCCAGCAGGTGCGGATAAGGCGTCGACAAAGTCGTTCCCCCGGTGGGAATGGCAGCGGATCGAGGCGGATTCTATGTCATCCTTTGCGCCGCATGGACAAGCCCAATCAGCTCAGCCGCGCGCTCGCCACGGTCGCAAAGCTGCCGACGCCGCTGCGTCGCGCCGCGATGACGAAGATGTTCACCTTCAAGGTGAAGTTCGCGGGCACCGGCGGCGTCTGGATCGAGGAAGCCGGCGACGGCCGCGCGGTGCTGACGATGAAGAACCGCCGCAAGGTGCAGAACCACATCGGCGGCATCCACGCCGCCGGCATGGCCCTGCTCGCCGAATCGGCAACGGGCGTGGCATTCGGGCTGTCGGTGCCCGACACGCACTTGCCGCTGCTCAAGAGCATGCGCATCGATTACGTGCGCCGCGCGCAGGGCGACCTGCGCGCCGAGGCGAGCCTGCCAGTCGCGCAGCGCGAGTTGATGCGGACGCAGGACAAGGGCGACGTCGCGGTGCCGGTGAAGGTGACCGACGCCGCCGGCCAGGAGCCGATCCGGTGCGATTTCGTCTGGGCCTGGGTGCCGAAGAAGCGATGAGCCGCGCGATCGGAATCGTTCTGGTGACCGTCGCGCTGCTCGCTGCGTGCGCAACCATCGCGCCGGGCGAGGATCCCCTGGGCCAGCAGCTCAAGGAGCCCGCCACCAAGGTCCTGACCGCCATCGACCAGTTCAAGCAGGAGCGGGGCCGCTATCCCAGCTCGCTCTACGAGCTGATGCCCAAGTACATCGACGCGCTGCCGGCCGAGCCGTCGCTGCGCATCGACGAGTATTCCCAGATGCTGAAGTTCGCCTACTCGCGCGAGTGGCCCCAGCTCGGGCGCATCGTCTGCGTCGCCCGCTTCGGCTCTACGGAGTGGAACTGCGAGGAGTATCAATAGCCCGGCTTTAGCCGCGATTCGTTCCGGATTTGCGCCGCTCGAGAATCTCCGCCACGCGCTTTTCCCACTGCTCCACCTGCCGGTCGTAGACCTCGAAGACGCAGGGCGAGCAATCGCTCTTGCAGCAGTCCGACGGATCGGGAGGCTCGGGCTTCGGCGGCAGTTCCTCGTCGGGCACATTGCTCATGCGCGGCTCGCCTTGAGCTCCGCCGTCAGCTGTTCCTGCGCCTGGTGCCACGCCAGCACCCACTCCGGCAGCGGCGGGGAAGCGCCCGTGTGGCCGACCAGCGCCAGCACGTCCGCCGGCGCGTGTTTCTGGCCGTCGCCGTGCCACAGGTAGCGCACGACGACGGTCGCCACGACCTTCTCCGCTTGCACGAAACGGTGCTCGGCGAACATCCACTTCTCGTTCCAGCCCAGCAGGCGCGAGTGCAGCTCGAAGCGCTCGAACGGCTGCAACGCGCGGCTGAAGCGCGCGTTGGAGTCTCCCGCCATCGGCCGCCAGCCTTTGACGATCGCCGCCTTGTTCCAAAGCCCCGTGCGCAGCCACCAATCCATGCGTCCGATGTCGGCGGCCGAAAAATACCGGCCGTTGTTCATGTGCAGGTTCAGATCCAGGTCGTTGGGCCACACGCGCATCGGCACGCAGCCGGTGCCGAGCACGTCCAGGCGTCCGCGACTGCGGTACGTCATCCACATCCACAGCACCCGCAGGCCCATCACCATCTGCGACCGCTCCGTCCGACGCGTGTCGGAATTTTGCGTCATTGACGCGCGCTCCGCAGATTGCGGAACATGGGATCGAGCCGTCATGCCATGGAGAGCCGATGACCACGCCCGTCGTTGCAGTCCGTAGCGGCACGTTCACACACGGTGGATTCGAGCTGGCCTACGAGGTCTACGGCGACGCCGGCATTCCCTGCCTGCTCATGCACGGCCTGCTGCTGGATTCGCTGCTGAACCGTGATCTCGCGCAGCGCTTCGTCGGCGAGGGCTATCAGGTCGTGCTGCTGGACCTGCTCGGCCACGGTCGGAGCGAGAAGCCCACCGACCCGCGCGAGCATCGCGTGGATTTCTACGCCGAGCAGGTGCTCGCCTGCCTGGATCACCTGAAGATCGACAAGGCGCTGATCGGCGGCATCTCGCTTGGGGCGATCGTCGCGCTGCAGTTCGCCGCCCTCGCGCCCAAGCGGGTGCTGGGGCTGTTCCTGGAGATGCCGGTGATGGAATGGTCGACGACCTTCGCCGCGGTGCTGCTGACGCCGATGCTGACGGCGGTGAGCTACGGCAAGTGGCTGTTCCGCCCGTTCGCGCGGACCATGCGGCGCCTGCCGCGCCCGCGTATCGGCTGGATCGCCAGCGGCATGAACATGATGTCGGCGGAGCCCGAGGTCATCACCGCGGTGCTGCACGGAATCCTGGTCGGGCCGGTCGTGCCGCCTGCGTCCAAGCGCCGCGAGATGGACGTGCCGGCGCTGATCATCGGCCACGGCGGCGACAAGCTGCACGAGCTGCGCGACGCCGAGGCATTGGTGCGCGAGATGCCGCAGGCGCGGCTGGTGAAGGCGCGATCGATCCTGGAGCTGCGGCTCAATCCGCGCCGCCTGTGGCCGGAGATCCAGGAGTTCTTGCGCGAGCTGAAGGACACCGTCGAAGGGCAGGCGAAGAAACAAGCCGCTGGATGATGGGGCCTGCCGGGGAGATCCCCCGGGAGACGCCGTAAATACGTCCATGTAGGCTCGACGTGCGCCATCCCTGGCGCCCGACGCTCCCGGTGAATCTCCCCGTCAGGCCGATCCCGCGGTGCTCAGTTCTTGCGGAATACCGACAGCACATCGCCTAGCGGCGTGATGTCGTCGCCGACGACGCCTTTCTCGGTGACGAGGATGTCGGTCGGCTCGAACAGCGGCGGACGGCCTACCTTCACCTGCGACGGATTCTGGAACGACAGCGGGCTGGTCGCGGAGATCAGCGTCCCGTCCTGGCGATAGAGCGCGATGGCGCTGCCGGTGTAGTAGGCGACGAGCAGCGAATCGCCGACGACGGAAAGATCGTCCGGGATGCTGTTGAACGTCGCGATCGTCTGGATCTCGCCGGGCGAGCCGTCGTCCTGGATGTCGACGCGGTTGATCGTGCCCAGCGTCGGCGGCAGCACCGTGGCGTCGGTGAAGAACAGGCTGCGCCCGTTGCGCGCCAGGCCGTTGGGGAAGGACAGGCCACTGCTGATCCAGTCGCTCTGCTCGATCACGTGCATGGGATCCGCGGGATCCAGGCGCACGCGCACCATGCGCGGATCGGGCAGGCTCGAGGTCGAGATCGGCCCGTTGTTGATGTACAGCTCGCCGTCGGGACCGGCGACCATGCCATTGGGTCCGCTCATGTCGAGCGCGTGGATCAGCTTGAGCTCCGGCGTGACAACAAGCTCGGCCGCATAGAGGCTGCCGTCGTCGAAGCTGGTCACGTAGAGCACGTTGCCGATCTGGGCCATACCGCCGAAGTTGCCGGTGCCCTCGAAGATCGGCGTCGCCTGCCAGGCGTCGCCGTCGCGCGTGATCTCGAAGACGTTGCTGCTGCCGTCGACGAACAGCCGCCCGTCGTCGGTGAAGAAGATGTTCTCCGCCTGCGGGATGCTGACGAGCGTGGTCTTGGTGCCGCACGCGGAGCTCACGCACAGCGTTGCCGGATCCGGGTCGGCGCCGGCGTCCGGGTCCGCGCCACCGCCGCCGCAACCCGCGAGCAGGGCGCCGATCAGCGCCCAGGCCTTCTTCACAGCGCTTCGATCGCCATCGCCACGGCTTCGCCGCCGCCTATGCAGAGCGTCGCGACGCCACGCTTCTTGCCGTACTTCTTCAGCGCCGCGACCAGCGTCGCCAGGATGCGCGCGCCCGAGGCGCCGATCGGATGGCCCAGCGCGCAGGCGCCGCCGTGCACATTGACCTTGTCGTGCGGCAGCTTGTGCTCCTTCATCGCCGCCATGGTGACGACGGCGAAGGCCTCGTTGATCTCCCAGAGATCCACGTCGGCGACTTTCCAGCCAGCCTTCTCCAGCACTGAGTTGATCGCATGCACCGGCGCGATCGTGAACTCGGCCGGCAGCCGCGCGTGCGTGGCGTGCGCGACGATCCGCGCCAGTGGCTTGATGCCGCGCTTCTCGGCCTCGGCCTGCGTCATCAGCGTCACCGCGGCGGCGCCATCGGAAATCGAGCTCGCGTTGGCAGCCGTGACGGTGCCGTCCTTCTTGAACGCCGGCTTGAGATGCGGAATCTTCTCGGGCTTGGCGCGCGCGGGCCCTTCGTCGTTGCTGATCTTCTGCGCGCCATCCTTGCCCGCCAGCTCCATCGGCACGATCTCGAACGCGAACGAGCCGTCCTCGTTGGCCTTCTTGGCGCGCGTCAGCGAAGTGATCGCGAACTCATCCTGCTGCGCGCGGGTGAACCCGTACTTCTCGACCGTGCGCTCGGCGTAGGCGCCCATCGGCGTGCGCTTCTCGTAGGCATCCTCGAGCCCGTCCAGCGCCATGTGGTCGAGCACCTCGCCGTGGCCGTAGCGGTAGCCGCCGCGGCCCTTGGTCAGCAGGTAGGGCGCATTGGTCATCGACTCCATGCCGCCCGCGACCATCACCTTGTTCGTGCCCGCCTTGAGCAGGTCGTGCGCGAGCATCACGGCCTTGAGGCCCGAGCCGCACATCTTGTTGATCGTTGTGGATCCGGTGGCGTCGGGCAGGCCAGCGCCGCGCGCGGCCTGTCGCGCCGGCGCCTGTCCCTGACCCGCCGGCAGCACGCATCCCATGATGACCTCGTCGACGTCACCGGGCTTGAGGTGCGCGCGCTCGACCGCAGCCTTGATCGCCGTGGCGCCGAGCTCGGCGGCCGTGAACGGTGACAACACGCCCTGCATGCCGCCCATCGGCGTGCGCGCGATGGAGGTGATGACGACGTCGCTGGAAGACATGAACCACTCCGAAATTTTCAGGCGGCAATTATACTTGCCGCGCCATGTCCGTATTCAGCCATCCCGAGTTCGACGGCCACGAGCTGATCGCCTTCCACAGCGACCGCGATAGCGGCCTGCGCGCCATCATCGCCGTGCACAACACCCACCTGGGTCCTGGACTGGGCGGATGTCGCATGTGGACCTACGCCAACGAGGTCGAGGCGCTGACCGACGTGCTGCGGCTGTCGCGCGGCATGACCTACAAGGCGGCGCTGGCAGGGCTGCCGCAAGGCGGCGGCAAGAGCGTGATCCTGGGGGATCCGCGGCGGGACAAGACGCCCGCGAAGATGCGCGCCATGGGCAAGTTCGTGCACACGCTGTCGGGCCGGTACATCGTTGCCGAGGATTCGGGCACGAACGTCGCCGACATGAAGCTGATGGCCATGGAGACGCCGCACGTCGGCGGCCTTGCCGGCGAGAAAGCGGTCGCCGCGGGACGCTCCGGCGATCCGTCGCCGGCCACGGCCTATGGCGTCTTCGTCGGCATCAAGGCCGCTGTGCAGTACAAGCTCAAGCGCGACGACCTGCGCGGCCTGCGGGTGGCGATCCAGGGCGTCGGCAACGTCGGCTACCGGCTGGCCAAGCACCTGTTCGACGCGCGGGCGCGTCTGTGGGTGACCGACCTGCACGCGCCGTCGGCCGAGCGCTGCGTGCGCGAGTTCGGCGCCGAGGTCGTGCCGATGGCGCACATCCACACGCTCGACGTCGACGTGTTCGCGCCGTGCGCGCTGGGCGCGGTGCTGGACCTGCAGACCATCCCCGCGATCCGCGCCTCGATCGTCGCCGGCGCCGCCAACAACCAGCTCTCGCGCCCGGCGGTGCACGACCGCGCGATGTTCGAGCGCAAGATCCTCTACGCGCCGGACTACGTCATCAACGCCGGCGGCATCATCGAGATCCATCACGAGACCACCGGCTACGACCAGGCCAGGGCGCGCGCGCACCTGGACCGCATCGGCATTACGCTGACGACGATCTTCGAGCGCTCGGCTGCGCAGAAGCGACCGACCGGCGAGATCGCCGACCGCATGGCGGAGGAAATTTTCCGGCGGTAGGAGCGCAGCGCCGTTGTAGGAGGGGCTGTTAGCCCCGATTGCCTGATCGCCCGATGAACTCGGGGCCAACGGCCCCTCCTACAATTTCTCGAGCTTGAGGATGTAATCCCAGTGCGCCGGCGTCACCGGCATCACCGACAGCCGGCCGGCAGTCAGCAGCTTGAATCCCTGCAGCTTCGCCTCGTGCTCGCGCAGCTCGCTCAAAGGCACCACGCGCTTGAGATGGCGCTTGTAGCGCACGTCCACCAGCGACCAGCGCGGCTCTGCCGGCGTGGATTTCTCGTCGTAGTAATCGGACTTGCGGTCGAACTGGGTCGGGTCGGGATACGCCTCGGTGACGATCTCGGCGATGCCGGCCACGCCGGGTACTTCGCAGCTCGAGTGATAGAAGAGGGCCAGATCGCCAGGCTTCATCTGGCGGATGAAATTGCGCGCCTGGAAGTTGCGCACGCCGTTCCAGGGCTCGGTCTGCTTCGGCCGTGCTTTCAGATCGTCGATGCCGAAGCTGTCGGGCTCGGTCTTCATCAGCCAGTAGTTCATGCCGCCCTCACTTGAACCATGCGATCCCGCGCTCGGTGATCACCGCATCCAGCCGCCGGTCCCACACTTCTTCCGGCACCGCGGCGAGTTGCTGCATCGCATAAGCGTAGCCCACCAGGAGCGGCCGGCTGCCTTGTCGCTGCGCCAGCAGCCGATCGTAGTAGCCGCCGCCGCTGCCCAGACGCCGGCCCTGCGCATCGAACGCCAGCAGTGGTACCGAGGATCACGTCGAGCGCGCGCGGCAACGCGCGCGGTGTCAGCTTGCCGGGCGCGGCAATGCCGTGCCGGCCGCGCCGCAGGCTCGTATCGGATCGCATGCGCACGAGGTGCATCGTTCCCGCATCACGCACCTTCGGGACGAACAGTTGCCGGTGCGCGTCGAGCAGCGCGTCGATCAGCGGTCGAGTGTCGAGCTCGGAGCCGACGGCAAGGTAGACGGCGATGCGGCGCGCCCGCGACAGCTTCCGATTCCGGATGAAATGCCGGGCAGCACGAAAGGCGGCGGCGCCGCGGTGCGCGGGAGACAGCGCGCGGCGCAGTGCGCGCACGTCGGAGCGAAGCTTGGATTTGGCGCTGGCGGTGTCCATCGTTCTGGCACCAACTCTTATTTAGGAACAGCCTGAACGAAAGTTGGTGTCTCCCGCCTGTGCCGTCAGTCGTTCATTACCTTGAGACTGTGGTCTCAAGTGGGCGCCGCGCCAGGTCATCGGGCTTCCCGCTCGAGGCGGGCTTGCACTCCAGGCCCAGGTAAAAGCTCCCGGTTTCGTAAGTAGGCTCAAGGGGTTCAGAGCGACCTACGCGCACCGCAGGAGACACCGGCTTCACTATAGCGCGAGTGCGGCGGCAATTGCGTGTCGATTTTTTTGCGACCCGCGGAACTTCGCGCGTCACTCCGCGGCGAGCGTGCTGTCGATATCCAGACGCAGCTGCCGCACGCGCTCCACCGTCGCCGGGTCGATGCCGCCGACGCGGCCGTCGCCCTTGAGCTGCAGCAGCTCGCGCGCGATGTTGAGCGCGACCATCACGGCGATGCGCTCCGTGCCGAGCGCCTTGCCGCGCTTGCGGATCGCCATCATGCGGTCGTTCAGGAATTCGGCGGACACCACCAGCGCCTCGTGCTCGTCGGGCGGGCACTCGACGCTGTACTCGCGTCCCATGATGCGCACGGTCACCGCGATGCGCTTGCCTTCGTCCTTGGCCGAAGGCTCGATCACGCCTCGTGCTCCGATTCGAGCGTCTTCACGCGCTCGACCACGCCCTCGATGCGCTTGCGCAGCTCGGCGTTGATGGCAATCAGCCGGTCGCGCTCGCGGGCGATCGTGCGACGCTCCAGACGCGCCTGCTGCAAGGCCTCGATCAGCCGCTGCACGCGTTCTTCGAGCTGGGCGAAATCCTCTTCGATCATGGCCCCGGGAATTGGATCTGCAAAAAGAAAAGGCGACGGGCTAAGTCTAGCCCGCCGCCTTCTTTTTTGCCCGGCGCTACTGGAGCAGCAGGAACAGCGCCCCGTTGCCTCTGCGGATGTGCAGCAAAAGCTCGCCTTCCTTCTTGCCGGCGAGCTTCTGGAACTCGGCCATGGTCGTCACCGGGTGGCGATTGACCGCGGTGATGACGTCGTTCGGGCGCAGGCCCGAGCGCGCCGCCGGTGAGCGCGGATCGACCCGCTGCACGACGATGCCGCGCAGGTCCGGATCGCGCGTGTTGCTTTCGTCGGCCGGCCCGAAGCTCGCGCCAGCCAGGCGCGGATGCAGCTCCGCGCCGCTGGCGACCTGCTCGGTGTCCTTGCCGATCACGACGGTGACGGTGCGCGGCTTGCCGTCGCGCAGCACGGTCAGATCGACCTTCTCGCCGATGCGCATCAGCCCGATCATGTTGCGCAGCTGGTCGAAGTCGCGCAGCGGCTTGCCGTTGACGTCGGTGATGACGTCCTCGGCCTTGATGCCCGCCTTGGCGGCCGGCGAGCCCGGCACCACCTGCGTCACCACCGCGCCGTGCGAGGTCGGCAGGTTGAACGCCTTGGCCAGCTCCGGCGTGATGTTCTGTCCGCCCACGCCGATGCGTCCGCGCTGGACCGAGCCGGTCTCGATCAGCTGCTTCATCACGCCCTTGGCCAGGTTGATCGGGATGGCGAAGCCGATGCCGATGCTGCCGCCGCCGCCGGACAGGATGTTGCTCGGCACGCCGACGAGCTCGCCTTTCAGGTTGACCAGCGCGCCGCCCGAGTTGCCCGGGTTGATCGACGCATCGGTCTGGATGAAGTCCTCGTAGCCGCCCTCGCTGACGCCGGTGACCCGCGACAGGCCGCTGACGATGCCGCTGGTGACGGTCTGGCGCAGGCCGAACGGCGAGCCGATGGCGACGACGAAATCGCCCACCTGCAGGCGGTCGGAATCGCCGATCGCCAGCTGCTTGAGGTCCTTCGTCGATTTCAGCTGCAGGACGGCGATGTCGGTGCCGGCGTCACGGCCGATCAGCGTGGCCTCGACCGTGCGATCGTCCGAAAGCGTCACCTTGATGGTGTCGGCCTGCTCGACGACGTGATTGTTGGTGATGACGTAGCCCTTGGCGGCGTCGACGATCACGCCCGAGCCGATCGCCATCGCTTCGCGCTCCTGCTGCTGCGGCTGATCCGGGATGCCGAAAAAGCGTCGGAAGAAAGGGTCCTGCAGCAGCGGGTTCTGCACGTCGGCAGCCTTGCTGGTGATCGAGACGTTGACGACCGCGGGCATCACGTCCTTGAGCATCGGCGCCAGGCTCGGCGACGAGCCCGAAAGCAGCGCGGAAGGGATGTCGGCGTGCGCCGGCGCGGGGGCAGTGGTGGTGAAGCTGATCAGGGCAGCGGTGGTGCTGAACGCCACGGCGGCCGAAACCGCCAGGGTCTTGATCAAGGGAAATCGCGACATGGATGTCCTGTATGAAAACGTTTGGGTTGTTGCCGAGCGGCGACGAATCGCGCTTATGACCGCGGTCGCCGAATCGAGTTCAACGGGCTCGAAACGGGCGTCACCCGCGGGTTCAGCGCGTAGCGTCCGGTCAGCGAAGCCTGCGCCAGCACGTGGCCTTCGAGAGCCTTGCGCACTTGCGCTGCAGTGAAATTGCCGTCGACCGGACATTTTTCAAGGTCTGTCGCCAGGATCTCGAAGCGGTAGTGATGCGGCAAGCTGTCGTTCCAGGGCGGGCAGGGGCCGTCGTAGCCCAGGTAAGTCCCCTCCATCCCCTTGTCGCCCTTGAACCAGCCCGTGTAGTCGTTGGTGCCCTGGCGGCTGCCCTCCGGTCCGCCCGGTTTCTTCTTGCCTTTGGCGGTCACGCCCTGACTGCAAGAACCTTCGGCGATCTGCGAGGTGCCCGGCGCGATGTCGACCATGACCCAATGCACGAAGTCGGCGCGCGGCAGATCGGCCGGCACCTCGCGGCCTTCCTTGTTGACGTCGTCCGGCTTGGTCGGCGCGTCGGGATCGGTGCACAGCAGCACGAAGCCGCGTGTCGCCGCCGGTGCCCCGCTCCACGCCAGGTGCGGGTTGCGATTCTCCGACAGACGCACGTGACCCTTGGGCGCTCGCACGGCGAAGGCGCAGCGCCCGGGAATGACGCCGCCGTCGCGGAAGCTGTGGCTGATGAGTCTCATGATTCTTCTCCAGTTCGCGAGGGTCGATAGTCTAGCTTGTGACCCGGGCCGCACTCCCCTAGGCTGACCGTCTGCCTAATGGGGAAGGCCGTCATGAAACACTCACATCCGCTGCGTCGATTTGCCTGCGGCTGCGCCGTCGCCATGGCCCTGGCCGCGAGCCTGCCCGCCGCAGCGCGCGACTACGGCGACGTCCGCGTGCTGGCGCAAGTGCCGCAGCCTGGTTTCCCGGAGGGCATTGCCGTCGAGAACGGCCGCGCCTACGTCGCCGGGCCGGCGCATTTCGGGACCAGCGGGAATTTCCACCGCTCGCCGATATGGGTGTTCGACACCGGCAGCGGGGCGCTGGTGGACAAGATCGTGGTGCAGGGCGAGGACGTGACCATGGAGCACGCGAACTCCTGCGTCGCGTTCGACGGTCTGGGACGGCTCTACACCCTCAACACGCAGCTGGGCGTCGTGCGGTTCAACACGGCCACCCATGCGCAGGCGGTCTATTCGCCGCCGGTGCCGGACCTGCCCGCGTGCAACACGACGATCAACCCGCTCCGGCCTTGCGCTCCCACGCTCGCAAACACACCGCCGCTCACCAACGACCTGGTGTTCGATCCGGCGGGCAACCTCTACATCACCGATTCGATGCAGGCGACGATCTGGAAAGTGCCGCCCGGCGGCGGACCCGCGACGATCTGGTTCCAGGACAAGCGCCTGTCGAGCGCATACATCGGCGTCAACGGCATCCGCATCAACCCGGCGCGGACGCGCGTGTTCTTCTCGGTGACCACGGATCGCGCCGGCAACGGATACATCTATTCGCTGCCGCTGGTCGCCAAGCCGACGGCTGCGGACCTGACCGTGTTCCACAAGTACGACCTCGGCGAATCGCCGGACGGCATTGCCTTCGCATCCGACGGCAAGCTCTACGTGACGTTGGCGCTGCCGCTGTACTCGGGGCTGTCGGTGCTGCGTCCTGACGGCAGCGAGTACGCGCGCCTGGTCAACAACGAGAACCCGCTGGTGGAGCTGTCGGTGCACAAGCTCGTCGAGCTGCACCTGCAGATCGGCGGGGGTAGCCCGATCAATCCGTACGACTCGCCGGCGAACCTGGCGTTCACGCCGTCGGGGTCGGCGCTCGTGACCAACCACGCGTTCGCCACCATGCTGCCGACGCAGTTCAAGGTGCTCGACGTGTTCGTCAACGACACGGGCTCGCCGCTGGTCAAGCCGATCGTGCAGTAGGAGGCCCCGATCATGGCGGAAGGAAATCGCGGCGGCTCGGCGTTTCAGCGGCTTACGCATTTCGATGGCGCGCGCGATGCGGCCCGGCCGCTGGACCGGGTCGCCAACGTCAAGCAGGCGGCGATCGATTTCCGGCGCGACATGCTGGCGCGAAAGCCAGTGCTGCACTACGCGTCGTTCGAGCTCGTGCGCGTTCCCTATCCTTCGAAGTTCGCTTATCTCAACGCGTACTCCGGCCCCTCGGCGTTCGTGCATCTGTGCAACACCATGTTCGTGGTGCAGTTCGAGAGCAGCGAAGGAATCAAGACGCTGCTCGTAGGACCGTCCGACTGGGAGAACCAGCGCGACACGCCGTTCTTCAAGCAGCTGTCAGATCGAGCAGGGCCGCTCAAAGGGGTGATGGAGAACCTGATCTCCCGCAAGACCGACACGGTGCCGGGAGTGCTCGCGCGCATAGGGCTCAAGCCCGAAGACGTGGACTACATCACTTACGATCACCTGCACACGCAGAACCTGCGTCGCTGGCTCGGAGCCGATGGGCAGCCCGCGTTCTTGCCCAACGCCAAGCTCCTGGTGATGCGCGAGGAGTGGGAATGCACCCAGTCGCTGATCCCGTGGCAGAACCAGTGGTTTTGCCCGCACGGCATCGACGGCGTGCCGAGCGACAAGGTGATCCTGCTGGATCACGACGTGATGCTCGGAGAGGGCGTCGCCCTGATCAAGACCAAGGGCCACACCGAGGGTAATCACTCGATTGTCGTGCACGCGGACGGGCAGCTCTTCGTCACCAGCGAGAACGGCGTTTCGCTCGACGCTTATGCGCCGCTGCAGTCCAGGGTGCCGGGTGTGGCGAGCTACGCGCGCCGGACGGGCGCCGAGGTCGTGCTCAACGGCAACACGCAGGAATACGCGGTGGACCAGTACATCTCGATGGTCCAGGAGAAGGCGATCGCCGGCGAGAGCAGGCGTCTGCCCGGCTGGCCTAACCTCGCGCCTTCGTCGGAGTCGGCCGGCTTCTGGATGTTCCCGCGGACCTCGCCGACGGTGCGCGTCGGCCAGCTGCAATTCGGATCGCTGCAGCGTCGAGCGCGCTAGCGCAGCATCGGACCGTCATCGCCTGCGGATGCTTCATCACGCAGGCGGCTCATGCCGTGACTGAGTCGGTCGATCAGCCGCGTGTGCGGCTTGAAGGTCACTTCCAGCAGGTCGCACTTCTTGGCGTGCTCGAGCAGCCAGTCGTCGCTGGTCTTGATCTCGTCGACCAGCTTTAGCGCGATGGCGCGGGAGCCGTACCAGTGCTCGCCCGTCGCAACCTGCTCGATCGCCAGCTGCGGGCGATTGTCCGTCACGAAGGACTTGAACAGTGAGTGCACGTCCTCCAGCTCCTGCCGGAATTTCTCGCGGCTCTCGGCGGTGTTCTCGCCGAACATCGTCAGCGTGCGCTTGAACTCCCCGGCGGTGTGCAGCTCGTAGTCCACTTCGTGCTTCTTGAGCAGGCGGTTGAAATTGGGCATCTGGCCCACAACGCCGATGGATCCCAGGATCGCGAACGGCGCGGCGATGATGCGATCCGCCACGCAGGCCATGAGGTAGCCGCCGCTGGCCGCGATCTTGTCCACCGACACCGTCAGCTTGATGCCGCGCTCGCGCACGCGCTGAAGCTGCGACGCTGCGAGGCCATAACCGTGGACCATGCCGCCGCCGCTTTCCAGCCGCAGCAGGACCTCGTCATGGTCCTTGCTCACCTGCAGCAACGCGCTGATCTCCTCGCGCAGCGCGGTGGTCTGGCTGGCGCGCAAGTCGCCGCGGAAGTCGAGCACGAAAACCCGCGGCCGGTCCTTGGCGTGCCCCTGCTTGCGGGCCTGCTGCTGCGCCTTCTCCTCGGCCTTGCGCGCCTTGGCCTCGGCCTTGCGCGCGGTCTTGTCCAGCAGCTCCGCGTTGAGAGCCGCGGCCATGTCGCGCAGGCGGCGGTTGAGACTTCGCACCTGCAGCCGATCGTGCGAGTGCGCCCGGGCCTGGTGGGCGAGGTTCGCGACCAGGCTGACCACCACCACGAAGGCGGCCAGGAGCGTCAGCGTTTTGGCGAGAAACAGGCCGTACTGGGCCAGAAAATCGAGCACATCCACTCCGGAAACCTAGGGGCCAGGATCGAAACAGCCGGTCAGCTGTCTGTTGGGTATCGCACCTATCGCTTGAATTTCTTTACACTCTTTGCCCAATTATCAGTATTATAGAAGCGCAACCTTGACCGAGACAGGGGATTCAAAATGAAAAAATTTGCTCCGGCCGGTATGTGGTTTGTGCTCATGGCGTTCACCGTACCCGCCTTTGCACAATACTTTGGGCCGTCACCGACTAGAACGACCGAGTATTACGAGGTCGACAAGAAAACATGGTACGTGTCGCCGATGTTCGACTGGGTGTTGGACCGTGATGGTCGCAACTCCAACGACGGCTTGGGCGGCTCGATCTACGGCGGCAAGTTCTTCGATGAGAACTGGGCGGTCGAGTTCGGCTACTTCCATCACTTCTTTGACAATTCCGTCGCCAATGGCCGTTCCTGGCGCGAGAATGGCCTCGAAGGGTCAGGGCTCTACTTCTTCAACCGGGCCTGGCCGATCCAGCCGTTCCTGATCATGTCGGCAGACTGGGTCCACACCAGCCGCCCCGACGAAATCGAAGGCGTGGACACGCCCGACAACGACGGCGATAACTTCGCCGCTGCCGCGGGCGCCGGCCTGATGCTGCCGTTCCGCGTCTTCGGCTATCCGATCGGCTTGCGCGCGGATGCTCGCCTGCGCTGGCTGAAGATCGGCTCGAAGCTGCTGGTCAACACCGACAACTCGCCGGAGGCCAACAACGACGGCGACTTCCAGGAACCTGTCCTGCGCGCCGGCTTCATCATCCCGATCGGCGCCCATCGCGTCGCCGCGGCAGCGCCACCGCCGCCGTCGCCCGCACCGGTTCGTCCGGCGCCCGCGCCAGTGCCGGCTCCGGCACCGGTCGAGGAAGGGATGAAGTTCGACGACGTGAACTTCCCGTACAACAAGTCGACGCTGACGGACAAGGCGAAGGCTTCGCTGGACGCGGATGCGAAGTCGATCGACAAGATGGTGCAGCGGAATTCCAGGACGGCGGTGGAGGTCAGTGGCCACACCGACTGGATCGGATCGGACGCCTATAACCAGGCGCTGTCCGAGCGCCGTGCCCAGAGCGTCAAGGATTACCTGGTGCGCAAGGGCGTTGCCAGCAGCCGCATCACCACGCAGGCCTTCGGCGAGTCCAAGCCGGTCGCGGACAACCGCACCGACGAAGGGCGCGCGCTGAACCGCCGCGCGGAGATCCGCGCGCACTAAGCGTCAACCTGCTCGATCAAGAACCCCCGCGCAAGCGGGGGTTTTTTTATGTGCGCGGGATTTCGATCCAGGTCTGCCGGCCGCAGCCGATCAGCTGACCGTCCGCCTTGAACAGCGCGGTGCCTGCGTGATGCTTGCGTCCCTCGTGACCGATGGGCCAGCCGATGACGATGCAACGCTCGCCGGCTCGCACGGTGCCGGTGAAGCGCGCTGCGAAGCGACCGAGCAGCGAGGGATTCGTCTGACGCGAGTTCGTCGCCCAAGCGCCGGCGCAGTCCGTCGCCGCCCACAGAAACTCCGTCCCGATCGCGCCGTGCGAGTCGGCAAGACTGGCGTCAGGTGTCCACGTGGCAGCCACGACCTCGCGTCCTTCGACCGCGCCGGTGTGCACGCGCAGCCCGTCGCCAGGCGTGCGCGCCGTGCCGCAGGTGAAGCAGTGCGGGAAGTCGTGATGCGTCAGGCCTCGAAACCTACGCTCGGCGACAACTGCCTCGTCCCAACTGGGCGAGTCGGGCGGCTGTAGATCCAGCTCCGCGCGCTTGGCCTCGGCGATCAGGCGGCCGCCATGGGTGAGCCTGACCGCGTCAGCAGAGGCGTCGACCTGCAGCGGCGTGTCCAGCGGCGGTGGCGCACGCAGCGTCACCTCGCAAGGCCCGTCGATGAGCTCCGCGACCCGGCCACAGGTGTAGCCGCCATTGCCGGAGGTCTGCGGTCCGCAGAAGCGCGACGCGATGGTGATTTCCATGCGCGAATTATGGCGGCACAAAAAAATCGGGGCTCCGAAGAGCCCCGATGGTTTGCTTGACGCCTGGTTTAGAAATCCTCACCCATGCCGCCCGGAGGACCACCTGCCGGCATCGAAGCTTCCTTCTTCGGCAGCTCGGCGACCATCGCTTCGGTCGTCAGCAGCAGACCCGCGACGGAGGCCGCGTTCTGCAGCGCCAGACGCTCGACCTTGGTCGGATCCAGGATGCCGAGCTCGATCATGTCGCCGTACTCGCCGTTCTGGGCGTTGTAGCCGAACGCGCCCTTGCCTTCCTTTACCCGCTGCAGGATCACGGAGGGCTCACCGCCGGCGTTGCGCACGATCATGCGCAGCGGCTCTTCGAGCGCGCGACGCAGGATGTTGATGCCCACCTGCTGGTCGTCGGATGCGCCCTTGAGGTTGTCCAGAGCACGCTGCGCGCGCACCAGCGACACGCCGCCGCCCGGGACGATGCCTTCCTCGACGGCCGCACGGGTTGCGTGGAGGGCGTCTTCGACGCGCGCCTTCTTCTCCTTCATCGCGGTCTCGGTGGCAGCGCCGACCTTGATCACCGCAACGCCGCCGGCGAGCTTGGCCAGCCGCTCCTGCAGCTTCTCGCGGTCGTAGTCGGACGTGGCTTCCTCGACCTGCGCGCGAATCTGCTTGATGCGACCTTCGATGTCCGACTTCTTGCCGGCGCCATCGATGATCGTGGTGTTCTCCTTGTCGATCTGCACCTTCTTGGCGGTGCCCAGGTCAGCGAGGGTCACCTTCTCCAGCGTCAGACCGAGCTCCTCGGCGATGACCTGGCCGCCCGTGAGGGTGGCGATGTCCTTCAGCATCTCCTTGCGGCGATCACCGAAGCCCGGCGCCTTGACGGCGGCGACCTTCAGGATGCCACGCAGGTTGTTGACCACCAGCGTCGCCAGAGCTTCGCCTTCGACGTCCTCGGCGATCACCAGCAACGGCTTGCTGGAACGAGCGACCTGCTCGAGCAGAGGCAGAAGATCGCGGATGTTGCTGATCTTCTTCTCGGTGATGAGGATCATCGGGTTTTCCAGCTCGCACTGCTGCGACTGCTGGCTGTTGATGAAGTACGGCGAGAGATAGCCGCGGTCGAACTGCATGCCCTCGACCACGTTCAGCTCATCCTCCAGGCCCGAGCCGTCCTCGACGGTGATGACGCCTTCCTTGCCGACCTTGTCCATCGCCTCGGCAATGCGCTCGCCGATGGCAGCGTCATTGTTGGCGGAGACCGAGCCGACCTGCGCGATCGCCTTGCGATCCTTGCAGGGCTTGGAGAGCTTCTTGAGATCCGCAACCACGGCGTCGACGGCTTTGTCGATGCCGCGCTTGATCTCCATCGGGTCGATGCCGGCGGCGACCGACTTCAGGCCCTCGTTGACGATCGACTGCGCCAGAACCGTGGCGGTCGTGGTGCCGTCGCCGGCCTCGTCGGAGGTCTTGGAAGCGACTTCCTTGACCAGCTGTGCGCCCATGTTCTCGAACTTGTCCTTGAGCTCGATCTCCTTGGCCACCGAGACGCCGTCCTTGGTGACGGTCGGGGCGCCGAAGGACTTGTCGAGCACGACGTTGCGGCCCTTGGGGCCGAGCGTCACTTTCACCGCGTTGGCGAGAACGTTCACGCCCGCAACCATGCGGGCGCGTGCGTCGTCGCCGAATTTGACTTCTTTAGCTGCCATGACTGATTCCTCTTAGCTGAATTTGTTTGGGACGGGCGCTGTTAAGCGCGCGCGCCGGCGAACACGCCCATGATGTCGTCTTCACGCATCACGACGTACTCGGTGCCATCGATCTTCACTTCCGTGCCGGAGTACTTCCCGAACAGGATGGTGTCGCCGGACTTGACGTCCAGCGGGTGGAGCTTGCCGTCGTCCGAGCGCTTGCCCGGCCCGACTGCGACGACCTTGCCCTTCATGGGCTTTTCCTTGGCGGCGTCGGGGATGATGATCCCGCCGGCCGATTTCTTTTCCTCTTCCAGACGCTCCACGATCACGCGATCGTGCAAGGGACGCAATTTCATAGGCGGACTCCTGTTGTTCAAGCAGTTGAATGTTCAGGAGAAATGACTAGAGCCAGCGTAAACGACGCTGTTAGCACTCTCCCCCGAAGGCTGCTAATTGTAGGGATGACGCCAGCCGATTCAAGGGGTCCGGCGAAATAATCAGCGGAACAGCAGGAGCCAGGCGCCCGACAGCGCGAGCAGCAACCCGCTCAGCCGCCCGCCCTGGATACCCACCGGCGCAAGCTTCTCGAGCAGGACGAACAGCGTGATCGCGGCGATCCAGGTCAGGTTCATCACGCCGCCGGAGAACAGCAACAGCATCAGCACCCAGCAGCAGCCGAGGCAATACAGCCCATGCTCCAGGCCCATCCGCAGGCCGCCCCGCTTGTGGCCTGCAGTGATGAACGAGACCGGCGAGCGGCAGTTGGCGAGGCAGGCTTGTTTGAGCGGAGTCCATTGGTAGACACCAGCCAGGATGAGCAAGACGGCACCGAGCCGGGAGCTGCTCACCTGCATCATCGGGCTGAGCAAGGCCGCTCGGCTGAGCGTCCATTGAAGCGCGGTGGCGCCCAGACTGAAGGCCGACCAGACCAGGAGATAACCGGCAGCGAATGCATAGACCTTGCGCACCGGTGCGCCCGCGCCGCCGCGCATCGCCATGCCGTACAGCAGCAGGGTCGGCGCCGCGGTCGGCAGCATCATGCCGATCATCATCGCCGTCCACATCGCGAAGATCAGCAGGAAGTAGCGGGCGTCCCAGTCCGCGACCATCATCCAGGCCGCGGCGCCATCCATGTCCCCGTACATATCGGCGCTGGCGATGACCAGCCAGGCCCAGGCAATGCCGGCGGCGGCGATGACGCCGCCCAGCACCATCACGCGATCGCGTCGGAGGAGAGCCTCGAGGCTCGTGCCGGGAACGCTCAAACCGGTTTCAATCGAGGACGCCGCGCGTGCCCCAGTGCACTTTCGCCAGGTGCGCGTGCGTGTCGCTGAAGTTGAGCTCGATCTCGCCGGACGTCTTGGCCTTGCCGGTCACGAATTCCGCTTCGCGGTACTCGAATCCTTTCGGCAGTCTCACCGTGGCCTGATGCGGCGCGCCGGTGATCGGGTTCTTGATCGACTCGACGTCGCTCTCGACGAGGTCAGGCACTCGCACCCGCGCGGTGCGCTTCTTGTAGTCGATGGACAGATCGATCGGCTTGACCTGGGTCGGTAGCACCTTGGTGAGAGTGGTGCTGAACACCTGGGTGATGAGGCTCCCCGGCTCGGTGTTCTCGCCACCGGCGACAGACTCGATCGCCGCTTTTTGCTCCGGGGTCGCGCTCTTGTCGACCACCACCATCGCGGTGCCGTTGCCCAGGTGGATCGGGCCCGGCCACTTGAACAGCCCGCCCCAGCGCAGGCCGTCGAGCTTGACCTTGCCGAAGTGTCCCTTGTCGATCTGTACGAAGACGTAGGCGCGACAGTTGCCATGGCTCGGCAGCGCGTTGAACTGGCAGGGGCAGCCGATGTTGCAATTGCAGTGCGAGACCTGGATTCCCTGCATCACCCAATCGACGAATGCCATGACGGTTCTCCTTCGCGACCTGAGGTCGGAGTATACGCCCCGACCTACGCCCAAAAAAAAGCCGCGCCAGAGGCGCGGCTTGGGGTAATCCGCTGTGGCTTTCAGTCGTGCCAGTCGCGGTGTTCATGCCGGTAATGCACGCGCGCGTGACCTCGCGGCGAGCGGTGGTAGACGTGGTGCCTCGGGCAATAGTGGCTCTCGTAGACGACGCGCGTGCGTGGCGCGTAGTAGACCGGCTCTTCGTAAACCACCGTGCGCTCGTAGTAGCGCGGCGGCGGAGGCGCGTAGTAATAGGCCGGGCCACCCAAGGTCACGCCAAGCGAGATGTCGGCGGCCTGGGCTTGCGCCGGCACCGCGGCGAGGCCGACAGCGCCGACAGCGGCAGCCACAATCCAGCGAAGCTTTCGGATGATCGTCATGTCCTGGTCCTCCTGTCGTTTGGACGGGATCATGCTGCCCCCAGCATGCTGAATTGGTGCTGAACGACCCGCTACAATGCCGATCGCTTCCAAAGAACTGGAGTTCCCTGCATGAAACCCTACGGCCGCAAGGTCGCGATCCTGGGTGGCGCGCGCATCCCGTTCGCCCGCAACAACACGGCATATTTCGAAAAATCCAACAAGGACATGCTGACCGCGGCGCTCAAGGGCGTCGTCGACAAGTTCCAGCTGCATGGCGAGCGCCTCGGCGAAGTAGCGGCCGGCGCCGTCCTCAAGCATTCGCGCGACTTCAATCTGACACGCGAATCGGCGCTGTCCTGTGGACTCGCGCCCGAAACTCCGGCCAGCGACGTGCAGATGGCTTGTGGCACCGGCCTGCAGGCGACGATTCACATGGCCAACAAGATCGCGCTGGGCCAGATCGAGAGCGCAATCTCCGGTGGCGTCGATACCGCCTCCGACGCGCCGATCGGCGTCAACGAGAAGCTGCGGCGGCTGCTGCTGGAGGCCAATCGCGCGAAGACGACGGGCCAGCGTCTGAAGGCGCTCGCTGGTTTCCGGCCGTCGATGCTCGCACCGAACATCCCGGCCGTGACCGAGCCGCGCACGAAGCTGTCGATGGGACAGCACTGCGAGATCATGGCCAAGGAATGGAGCATCGCGCGCGCAGATCAGGACGAGCTCGCGTTCGAGTCACACAACCGGGCGGCGCGGGCCTACGAGTCGGGGTTCTACGCGGACCTGCTCGTGCCGTTCGCCGGTCTGGACCGCGACAACAACCTGCGCGCCGATATTTCGCTGGAGAAGCTGGCTTCCCTGAAGCCCGCGTTCGACAAGCAGAACGGCACGCTGACCGCGGGCAATTCGACGCCCCTGACCGATGGCGCCTCTGCGGTGCTCCTCGGTTCGGAGGACTGGGCCAAGGAGCGCGGCTACAAGGTGCAGGCATACGTCGCCTGGTGCGAGACCGCAGCAGTGGACTTCGCCGGTCCCAGGAAGGAAGGGCTGCTGATGGCGCCGGCCTACGCGGTGCCGCGCATGCTGGCGCGCGCAGGGCTGAAGCTGCAGGACTTCGACTTCTACGAGATCCACGAGGCGTTCGCGGCGCAGGTGCTGTGCACGCTCAAAGCCTGGGAAGACCGGAGGTACTGCAAGGACCGGCTGGGCCTCGACGCGCCGCTGGGCACGATCGATCGCAGCAAGCTCAACGTGCGCGGCGGCAGCCTGGCGTGTGGCCATCCGTTCGCCGCGACTGGCGGACGCGTCCTCGCCAACGCCGCCAAGATCCTCGATGAGAACGGCGGCGGGCGCTGCCTGATCTCGATCTGCGCGGCCGGCGGGCTCGGCGTCACCGCCATCCTCGAGCGCTAGACACACTCGGGCCGCGATGCGGCCCGAGGACTTTTGGGGGACTGAATCATGAGTCTGATGCGAACCAAGCCCATCGACCCGAATGCGAACACCGGGCTGCGACGCTGCCTGACCGCATGGGATCTGACGCTGCTGGGGATCGGCTGCATCATCGGCACCGGCATCTTCGTGCTGACCGGCGTCGCCGCCGCGCAGCATGCGGGGCCCGCCATCGTGCTGTCCTTCGTGATCTCCGGTGCGGCCTGCGCATTTGCTGCGCTTTGCTACGCCGAACTGTCGAGCGCCGTCGGCGGGGCGGGCAGCGCCTACGGCTACGCGTACGTGGGCATCGGCGAATTCGTCGCGTGGATCATCGGCTGGATGCTGATCCTGGAATACAGCGTCGCCACGGCGACCGTGTCGATCGGCTGGTCCGGCTACTTCGCGAAAATCCTTTCCAGCTTCTTCGGCATCGTCATGCCCGCCGCGCTGACGTCCGCGCCGGCGGAAGGCGGCATCTGCAACCTGCCGGCCATCATCATCGTGCTCACGCTGGCCGGTCTGCTGTCGTGGGGCGTGAAGGAATCCGCGCGCTTCAACGGCGTCATGGTCATGATCAAGCTCGCGACGATCCTCGCCTTCATCGCCATCGCCGGGCCGCACGTCGATCCGGCGAACTGGCATCCGTTCATCCCGGCGCGCGTGATCGACGCGGACGGCAGCTCGCATTACGGCTTCATGGGTGTGACCACCGCCGCCGCGCTGATCTTCTTCGCCTATATCGGCTTCGACGCGGTGTCGACGGCGGGCGAGGAGGCGGTCCAGCCACAGCGCGATCTGCCCATCGGCATCCTTGCCTCGCTGACCATCTGCACCGTCCTCTACATCGTCGTCTCCGGGATCCTGACCGGTGTCGTGCCGTACCAGCAGATCGACATCAAGGCGCCCGTCGCTTCGGCCATGGGCAGCCTCGGCATCGTCTGGGCGCAGGGTCTGATCGCTGTCGGCGCGATCTTCGGCATCACCACGGTCATGCTGGTGCTCTATTACGGTCTCACGCGCGTGGTGCTGGCGATGTCGCGCGACGGTCTGCTGCCTGCCGGCATGGCTGCCGTGCATCCGAAGACGCAGACGCCGGTGAAGCTGATCCTCGGCAGCGGCGTCGTCATCTCACTGATCGCCGGATTCTTCCCGATCGGCAAGGTCGCGGAACTCGTCAACCTGGGGACGCTCGGCGCGTTCTTCCTGGTGTGCGCCAGCGTGATCGCGCTGCGCAAGACCCGCCCAGCCCTGCCGCGCCCGTTCAGGACGCCGTGGGTGCCGCTGATTCCGATCCTGGGCATGGGCTTCTGCGGCTGGCTGATGGTGAGCCTGCCACTGGCCACCTGGACCGCGTTCGCAATCTGGATGTCGCTGGGATTGGTCGTCTACTTCGCGTATTCCAAGTCGCACAGCACGCTGGTCGTTAGCGTCACCGGTGGAGGCGGCGTGAGCCCCGGAGCAAACTAGGTGGATGCGTTCTGGTCGGCGATCGACACCGTCAACGGTGTCCTGCTGTCGGTGCCGATGCTGATGGCCCTGCTCGGCATCGGATTGCTGTTCACGGTATGGAGCGGCTTCTGCCAGTACCGATCGCTGACGCACGGCGTCATGCTGACGGCGGGCAAGGGCATCGAAACGGCACACGGCCCCGGCGCGCTGACGCATTTCCAGGCGCTGACTGCGGCGCTATCGGGCACGGTCGGACTCGGCGCGATCGCCGGCATGGCGATCGCGGTGGAACTTGGCGGACCAGGTGCGGTGTTCTGGATGTGGACGATCGGCATCGTCGGCATGGCGCTGAAGACCACGGAGGTGACGCTGTCGCTGATCTATCGCGACGTGTCCGACCCGGAGAACCCGCACGGCGGCGCGATGTTCATCGCCCGTGAAGGTCTGGGCAGCCTGCGGCCGGGCTGGCGGCGCTTCGGCACGATCGTCGGCGGGCTTTTCGCCGTATCGCTGCTGCTGTTCGCCTTCACCGGCGGCAACATGTTCCAGACCTGGAACGTCGCCGATACCACGCGCGAGTATTTCGGTGTGCCGACCTGGGTCTCGGGCGTGATCATCGCCACGCTCGCCGGCATCGTCATCGTGGGCGGCATCAAGCGCATCGGCTTCGTCACCAAGACGCTCGTGCCGTTCAAGTGCGGCGTCTACGTCCTGTGCGGCCTGGTGATGATCGTGCTGCATCGCGCGGAGATGCCGGACATCATCCGCATGATCTTCCGCAGCGCGTTCTCGCCGATCGAAGGCGTCGGCGCCTTCACCGGCGCCGTGATGGGAACCGCGTTCATGTTCGGCATGCGCCGGGCGCTGTTCTCCAGCGAATCGGGCCTGGGCACAGCGCCGATCGCGCATTCGGCCGTGAAGACGCCGGAGCCGGTGACGGAAGGCGTCGTCGCCGGGCTGGAGCCGTTCATCGACACGATCTTCGTGTGCACCGTCACCGGCCTGGTGATCCTGTGCGCGGGAATCTGGAACCGGCCGCCCGCTTACACGTGGCAGACGCCGCCGGCGATGGTCGAAGCCTCGCCCGGGCACTGGCAGCCGGCGCTGCGCGAGCCGCCGGCCAGCGATGGTGACCTGCGTCGCGCGGGCTCACCGGTGTTCGTGATGGTAGATGCCGGCGCCGGCCGCACACGCCTGTACGGCACGGTTCACAAGGAGGGCGCCGCGTTCACCATCGACTGGCTGCCCATCGCTGCAAAGGCAGCGCCGCGTTTCGCGGAGCCCGGCCTGTTCGCCGACTATCGCGGCGCCACGCTCGTCGCAAAATCGTTCGACACCGTCACGCCCGGACTCGGCCGCTGGCTCATCACCATCGCGGTCTGGGTGTTCGCGCTGTCGACGCTGATCAGCTACGGCTACTACGGCGAGCAAGGGATCATCTATCTGTTCGGCGCGAAGTACGTGCCGCCGTATCGCTGGCTCTGGTGCATTGCCGCAGCGTTCGCGTGCTTCGGCTTCATCAAGACCTCCGAGCAGCTGGACTCCCTCAGCACCGTCGGCATGGGCTTCATGTATGCGATCAACCTGCCGCTGATGCTGATCCTCGGCCCCAAGGCGATGTCCGCCTATCACAGCTACTTTCGTCGGCTGAAGGCCGGAGAGATCCAGCGGGTGTGAGCACGTCTGCAAAGCGGAGCGCCGTTCTCGTCGTCAACCTGGGCACTCCGGACGCGCCGACACCCGCCGCGATCCGCGCCTTTCTTGCCGAATTCCTGTCGGACCGGCGCGTCGTCGCGCTGCCGCGTCTGCTCTGGTGGCCATTGCTGTACGGTTTGATCCTGCCGTTTCGACCGGCAAGGCTCGCCGAGAAATACCGGCTCGTCTGGACCAGCCGGGGCTCACCGTTGCTGGAGATCTCGCGCCAGCTGGCTGCGCGGCTGCAAGCCGCAGTGAACCGTCCCGACGACACGCAGCCCGAGCTGCGGCTGGCCATGCGCTACGGCGCGCCGCGCATCGCCGATGCGATCTCCGAGCTGAGCAAGGCCGGTGTCACCGAGCTGGTGGTGCTGCCGCTCTATCCGCAGTATTCCGCGACGACTACGGCGTCCGTCATCGACGCCGTCAACGCCGAGCTGCAGCGCCGGAGCTGGTCGCCGGCGCTGCGGTTCGTCGAGCGATATCACGATCATCCCGCCTACATCGGCGCGCTGGCGGCCAGCGTACGTGCGCACTGGCTGGCGAACGGGCAGGGTGACCACCTGCTGATGTCGTTCCACGGGATTCCCGAGAAGAACGTCGCCCAGGGCGACCCGTACGCGCGGGAGTGTCACGAGACCGCGCGGCTGCTCGCGCAGGCGTTGCAGCTGTCTCCGGCGCAATGGTCCATCGCCTTCCAGAGCCGCCTGGGCAGGGCACCGTGGATCAAGCCGTATACCGACCGGGAGCTGCCGCGACTGGCGCGCGGCGTGCGCACGCTGGACGTGATCTGCCCGGGGTTCGCAGCCGATTGCCTGGAGACGCTGGAGGAGGTTGCGGTCCGCTACGCAGCGCAATTCACCGCTGCCGGCGGTGCGTCCCTGCGTTACATTCCTGCGCTAAACGATTCGCCAGCGCACGTGACGGCGCTGGCGGAAATCATCGCTGACAAGACGGGATCCCCGCCGACGCGGGGATGACGGCGAGCGCCGTCAGATCGGGACGCGGATCTCGGCGCGCATGTTGAGGTTGCGCGCGGGGTCGCCCTTCTTGCTGGTGAGCGGCTGCGTGTCGGCCGCGCCTGCAGCATGCAGACGCGAACGGTCGACACCGCGCGCGGCCAGCTCCTTGACCAGTTCCTCAGCGCGACCCTCGGCGAGCACGTCGGCTTGCGCGCCTTCCGTGAGCGGATCGGCATGGCCGACCACGTCCACACGCACGTTCGGCTTGTTCTGGATCAGCTTCTGCACGCGCGTGGCGAGCGAATCGATCGTCGCGTTGGAGCCCGGCGTCAGGCTCCGAGAGTTGGCGGAGAAATATGCCGTGCCCTGGATGAAGTAGTTGCCTTCGCCCGGCAGCGCCGACTTCGGCGTCGGCGCGGACGGAGGATTGACGTAGCTCGTGCCGGTCTGGTTGTCGATGATCTTCACGCCCTTTGACGTCTTGAGCGTGGTGTCGCTGGCTTCCGGCGTCAGGGTCGGCGGCGGCTGCGCCATCGCCACCCGCATCGCCGCCTCTTCAGCCATGCGCTTCTTCTCGGCGGCGTTCTGGGCTGCCTGGAGCCGCGCTTCCTCGCGCTGCTGCTTGCGCAGTTCTGCTGCGGCTTGCTGGCGCTCCAGCGCCGCGGCCTGCTCGGCCCGACGCTGTTCCGCAGCAGCCTGCTTGCGCTCCAGCGCTGCGGCCTGATCAGCGCGGCGTTGTTCGGCAGCCGCTTCACGCTCGATGCGTCGCTGCTCGTCGGCCTGCTGCTTGGCGATGCGCGCGGCCTCCTGTTGCTCGGCCTTGATGCGGCGCTGCTCCTCTGCCTGGATCCGGCGCTGCTCGGCGGCCGTCGGCTTCTTGACCTGCTGCGTCGACCAGGAGTGATCCGGAGGAGGCGTCGTCGACAGCTCCGGCGCGGGCTCGACCTTGGGCGCAGTCGGCGGCGGCGTGTACCGCTCGCTTGCCTCGGGCGGCGTGTAGGTCGGGGTGTAGGTTTTCGGCGGCGGCGCAGTCGCGACCGGCGGCATCTCCACCGGCGGCGTCACTCGCACCTGCGGAGATTCCACCGGCGGCGTAACCGCCACGGCCGGCGGCTGGTACGACGGTGCAGGTGTCGGGGCAGGTGCGACAGGAGCAGGTGTCGGCAGCGGCTGCGCGAACTGATTCATCGCAACGGCATCGTCCGCGGTGATGCGGATGTCGACGCGGCTCGACGCTCTGGACTGCGCACCGTAGCCGATCGGCTCCATGCGCTCCGCGGGCAGTCCTTGCGAGATCAGGAATTCCCACACGCGTTGCGCGCGGGCATCGGCGAGCGGACCGGGCTTCTTCTCGCCCGGGTCGGCGTAGCCGGCGATCTCGATGGAGGACTCCGGCCGATAGCGCATGAGAACCGAGAGGCTCTCCATGTCTGCGCGCAGTTTCTGCTGGGCGGCGTCGCTCAGCTTCGAGCTGTTGCGAGCGAAGCTGACGCTCTCCTGCACCTGGTAACCGCTCGCATCCTGCGCATGCGCCGCAAGCGGCGCGAGCAGCAAGGCGCCAAGAAAGAGCAGACTGGACTTATTCACTTATACCCCTCTCGCACCGCGAAGTCGTTCTGGATGAAGCCGGCCTCACCGCGTAGGTCCCCAAGCTCGGGGATAGTTTACGGTCTCCGCGGCAAGTATGCGATATGGCGGCATTTTCCTGCCGCCGTCCGGCGTCAGTCCCGGACCGCGGTGACGGCGTACTGCTGCGCCGTCAGGAAGGCCCGCGCCGATTCCAGCGCATCCCGGTCCTGGAACGGACCCACCAGCACGCGGTGCCAGGGGGCTTGCCGTGTGGGCTCGCTGCGGATCTCCACCTGGTCCACACCCTCCTGACGCAGGTTCTCCCGCATGGACACGGCGTTGATCGGGTCGGAGAACGCGCCCACCTGCAGGTAGCGCTCGTCTTCGCGGCTTGCCTCCAGCAGGACCGGGGTGATGGCCTCGGGCGCGCCCGGCACGATCGCCTCCAGCTCCACGTTCACCTGGCCGTGCGCGAGCATGCCGAGCTTCACCGCCGCGGCATAGGACAGGTCGATGATCCGCTCGGAATGGAACGGCCCGCGGTCGTTCACGCGGACGATGCAGCTCTTGCCGTTGTCCAGGTTGGTGACCCGCACGTAGGTCGGGATCGGGATGGAGCGGTGCGCAGCGGTGAGCGCGAACATGTTGTAGCGCTCGCCGCTGGAGGTCTTGCGGCCATGGAATTTGCGCCCGTACCAGGAGGCGCGGCCCCGCTCGCGATAACCATGGGCGGTGCTCATCACCTTGTAGGTCTTGCCGTACACCTCGTAGCTCGACGAGTTGCCGCCGGCGCTCTTGGGCTCGGCCACCGGCACCGGGTCCGGCAGCTGCTCCAGGTTGGCGGGGATTTCGTCGGGCGAGGGCGGGCCGTCCGTATCGGAGGACGCAACCTTGGGCACAGGCCCGAGCTTTGGCGTCGCCGGCAGGTAGTAGATGCGCGGCTGCTTCTGCGCCGTGCGGACCGGTTGGGCGTTACAGGCGGCGAGCCCGGCGAGTACTGCGCAGCCGGTCAGGAAACGGAGTGTGGATCTCATCGGGCAGCTGTTGCCGCCTGGTGCAGCGCGTCGGCCAGTTGCGCAACGGCCATCGCATAGAACGTCCGCGGGTTGTAAGTCATCACCGCGAAGAAATTGTGCAGCCCAAGCCAGTACTCCCTGCCGCCGCCGGCCAGGGGCAGCTCGATCAGCCCCACGGCCTCGTCCGGCGGCAACTCCACCGAGGCTGTTATACCAAGCCCGGCGAGCTCGGCATAGGTGTGAGTGGGTTTTCTCGGATTCACCGCGACGCCGGGCGGCAGCGCGTCCGGCACGCGTGCGCGCACGATCAGCGGCGCACCGCGCCAGTACCCCGCGGCGCCGCCGTATCGCACCATGTAATTGCCGATGCTGCCGATGGCATCGGGCATCGCCCACAGATCGCGCAGGCCGTTGTTGTCGAAATCCACGGCGAGGCGGCGGTAGTTGCTCGGCATGAACTGCGAGTAGCCCATCGCTCCCGCGTAGGAGCCCCGCACCGCCGGCGGGTGGAAACCGAGATCGCGGCACAGCGCGAAGAACTCGGTCAGCTCCGAGAAGAAGAACGCTCCACGGGTCGGATGCTCGAAGCCCTGGGTGGCCAGCGCGTCCAGCACGCGATGCGGCGTTGCGAACGTGCCGAACTTGGTTTCCACGCCGAGGAACGCCGCGATCAGCTCCGGCGGCAGTCCGTAATCCAGCTCGGCGCGCGCCAGCTCGGCGCGGTAATTGGCCAGGAACTCGACGCCGCGCTGGACGTTCGCGTCTGTGACGTGCACAGCGCGGTAGGCCGTCCAGTCCAGCGTCTTCTCCTTGGCCTTCTGATCGAGCTCCACCAGCTTGGGCATGCGCTGCGCCACCGCCAGGGCCTGCTCGACCTCGTCGAGCTCCTCGTCGCTGAAGTCGTAGTCCGCTTCCAGGTTCTGCAGCAGGAGCCAGGCGCGCGGATGACGGTCATAGCCCGCGCTGTCCGCCGCCGGTTGCGCGGTCGCCGCGGCTGCGGCGAGGAACAGAACGCAGCCGCAGGAGCGCGCGCGCATCAGTTCGAGATCAGCTTGCGGTGGGTCTGGATGGACATCAACAGCCCGAAGCCCGTCAGCAGCGTGACCATCGAGGTGCCGCCGTAGCTCACCAGAGGCAGCGGCACGCCGACGACGGGTAGCAGGCCGATGACCATGCCGACGTTGACGAACATGTAGAAGAAGAACGTCAGCGCGATGCTGCCTGCCAGCAGGCGCTGGAAGGTGTCCTGTCCGCGCAGCGCGATGACCAGGCCGCGGCTGACGATGGCCAGATAGAGCGTCAGCAGGAGCAGGATCCCGAGCAAGCCCAGCTCCTCGGAGTAGACGGCGAAGATGAAGTCGGTGTGGGATTCGGGCAGGAAGTCGAGCTTGGCCTGCGTCCCCTGCAGCCAGCCCTTGCCGAACAGCCCGCCCGAGCCGATCGCGATCTTGGACTGGGTGATGTGATAGCCGGCGCCCAGCGGGTCGGTCTCGGGATCCAGGAACGTCAGCACGCGCTGCCGCTGGTAATCGTGCAGCTTGTACCAGGCCAGCGGCGCAACGGCGGCGACAGCCGCGATGCCGCCCGCGATCCAGCGCCAGCCCAGGCCTCCGAAGAACAGCGCGAACACGCCGGCGACGACGATCAGCAGCGCCGTGCCCAGGTCCGGCTGGATCGCGACCAGTCCCGTGGGCAGCACCACAAGGATGAGCGTCATAGCCATCGTCATGGGCCGCGGCGGCAGCGGACGTCGGTGCAGGAATGCGGCGACGGCCAGCGGCATCGCCAGCTTCATGATCTCGGAAGGCTGGAAGCGGAACACGCCGAAATCCAGCCAGCGCTGCGCGCCCTTGGAGTGCTCGCCGATCAGCGGCACGAGCGCCAGCAGCACCAGCGTCCCGGCGTAGAGCCAGGGTGCGACCGCGCGATAAAACTCTGGCGGGAACTGCGCGCAGATCACCATCACGACGAGCCCGAGCCCCAGACGCTCGAGCTGGCTGATGGTCATAGCCAGCGAGTGTCCCGACGCGCTGTAGACCACCAGCAAGCCGAGCGTGGCGGTTGCCAGCAGCAGCAGCCCGAGCCAGAGATCGACGTGGAAGCGGGCAAGGAATTCCGACCAGCCGGATTCTTGCGATTGCGGATAATCCATCGGTTACTCGGCCATTTCCGGCTTGACCTCGGCGGTCGGCATCACGCCGAGAAGATACGCATCCATCACCGCCCGCGCCACCGGCGCGGCCACGCTGGCCCCGTGACCGGCGTGCTCGGCCAGCACGGCGACCGCGATCTGCGGCTTGTCGACGGGTGCGAACGCCATGAACCAGGCGTGATCGCGCAGCTCCCAAGGAGTGGATTCCAGCGTCGGCGCCTTCTCCTGATCCTGCGCCAGGACTGCGACCTGTGCCGTGCCGGTCTTGCCGGCGATCGTGTACTGCGCGTTCTTGCTGATGGCATACGCGGTGCCGTACGGCGCCTGCACGACTTTTTCCATCGCGTCGACGCCGCGCTCCCACAACCCCTGGCTGCGCAGCTTGATCGGGGCCAGCGGCTCGGTCTTGTAAGCGACCACCTGGCTGGTCAGCGGATTCTCGACCGCATGCACGAGGTGCGGCTCGGCGCCGCGGCCGCGCGCGGCGAAGCGGGCCGTGGCATGCGCCAGCTGCAGCGGGGTCAGAACCAGATAGCCCTGGCCGATGCCGACCGACAGCGTCTCGCCGGCGTACCACTGCTCCTTGCGGACACGCTCCTTCCATTCCTTGGTCGGCAGCAGGCCGCCTTTCTCGTTGGGGATGTCGATGCCGGTCGGCTTGCCCAGGCCGAACTTGGCGAGGAACTCGCCGATGTGGTCGATGCCAAGGTCCTGCGCGACGCGATAGAAGTAGACGTCGCACGACTGCGCAACGCCGTGATCCATGTCCATGCCGCCGTGGCCCTTTCGCTTCCAGCAGCGATAGCGGTGCGCCAGGCCAGGCAGCGTCAGGAAGCCCGGGCAATAAGTCACGTCGCCGGGCGAGCGCACGTTGTACTGCAGCGCCGCCAGCGCCATGAAGGGCTTGATCGTGGATCCGGGCGGATAAACGCCTTGCAGCGCGCGGTTGTACAGGGGCTTGTGCTTGTCCGACGCCAGGGCCTTGTAGCTTTTCGCGTCCACGCCCTCGACGAACAGCTTCGGGTCGAAGCCGGGCTTGCTCACCAGGGCGAGGATCTCGCCGCTCTCGGGCTCGATGGCGATGATGGCGCCGTCGTTGTCGCCGAGCGCGCGCTCGGCTGCGATCTGCAGCTTGGCGTCCAGCGTGAGATAGAGATTCTTGCCCGGCGTGCCCCGGCGGTACTCGAGCTCGCGCAGGGGCCGGCCGGCGGCATTGGCTTCCACCAGCTTGGAGCCGGCGATGCCGTGCATGTCGGCCTCATGGCTCTTTTCGATGCCGATCTTGCCGATGTAGTTGGTGCCGCGGTACGCCTCCTCGTCGAGTTGCTCGAACTCCGACTCGGTGATGCCGCCGATGTAGCCGATCGCGTGCACCGCGGTTCCGCCGAGCGGGTACTCACGCGACAGTCCCGCCGTGACCTCCACGCCCTCGAAGTCGTAGCGATTGAGCTCGTAGCGCGCCACTTCCTCGGGCGACAGGTTGGTGCGCAGCGGCACGCCGCGGTAGCGCGGCATCTTGCGCACGCGATCCTTGAAGCGCTGGACGTCGGCGTCGGTCAGCGTCACGTACTGCGCCAGCCGCTGCAGCGTGTCGTTCATGTCCTTGACCTGCTCGGGCGTCACCTCGAGCACGAACGACGCCGCGTTGGCCGCCAGCAGCACGCCGTTGCGGTCGTAGATGAGCCCGCGCACCGGCGGCACCAGGTTCACGCGCGTGCGGTTCTCCTCGGCGCGCGTGGTGTAGTAGTCGTGCTGCACCAGCTGCAGGCTGACCAGGCGCAGGACGAGCATCGAGGTCAGCAGCAGGCACGCGACCCCGGCGACCACCGCACGCGTCAGGAACGACTGGCGTTCCTTGTGCAGGTCCTTGATCGCGTCGTGACTCAATCTCGGCTCGGCTTGCCCAGCGTCGAGAGCACCGGGAACAGGAACGGCCACAGAAGCGTGCTGGAAGCCACCGGCAGCCAGCGCGCCCACACGTCGGCCTGCTGGCCCCGCACGCCGTCGGCCCAGAACATGGCCAGCGCGTACATGGCCCAGACGGGGATCAGCACCAGCGCGGTCTGCCAGAACGGCACCATCAGCATGAAGCGGCGCAGGCGGGCGACCAGGTAGACCGTGATGACGAGGCCGAACGCGTGCTGGCCCATCGGCGTGTTGAAGAGCACGTCCAGCGTGAGCCCGGTCACCCAGGCGAGCAGCAGGCTGGCGTGCCTGGGCGAGGCATAGGTCCAGTATGCGAAGACGATCGGTACCCAAAGAGGCCGGGCCGCCGCGACGGCGTCCGGCAGCACCACCAGCTGCAGCGCTATCGCCGCCAGCAGCAGGATAGGGAGGGCGAAGATCGATCCGCGATTCATGGCTTCTTCGGCTTCGGCGCCGGCTTGGCCGGCGCGGGCGTGGCCGCGGGCGCCGCGACGGGCACGGGCTCGGTTGATGCCGGCAGCGTGCCCTCTGGATGGTCGCCCCAGATCAGCAACGCCTGTCGGCCCTGGTTGAGCTTGGCGGCCGGATAAGCAAGGGCTTCGGCGAAATGCTCGCCGGGGCTGTGGTGCAGCTCGTAGATCTGCCCGACCGGGTAGCCCGCAGGGAAGCGGCCGCCCAGCGCCGAGGACACGATGAGATCGCCGACCTTCACGTCGGCGTTGCCGGAGAGGAACGGCAGCGACAGCGACTGTCCGTCGCCGCGCCCCAGCGCGATGGTCTGGAGGCCGGTGCGGTTGATCTCCACCGGGATGCCGTGGTTGGCGTCCGTGATCAGCAGCGCCACCGCCGTGGTTGGCGCCACCTCGACGATCTGACCCATGACGCCGGTGGCGTCGACCATCGCCTGGCCCCGGTAGACGCCGTCCTGCAGGCCCTTGTTGATGACGATCTGCTGCTTGTACGGATCCTGCGCGATGGAAAGGATCTCGGCGATGCGCACCTGCTGGCCGAGCGCAGTCGCGGCCGACAGCAGCTCGCGCATGCGATTGGTCTCGGCTTCCAGCGCCTGCATGCGCGACAGTTGCGCCCCCATCTCCAGGTGCTGCTCCTTGAGCTGGCGGTTCTCGGCGAGCAGCGCCTCGCGCGTGTGGAAATGCTCGAAGAGCTCGCTGACGTCCTGCGGGAAGGCGACCACGCGCTGGACCGGATACAGCGCCCAGGCGGCAGTGGCGCGCGCCGTCGTGAAATAGCCGGTGCGGGTGTCGGCGTACATCATGCCGATGGAGACCAGGCCCAGAAGGATCGCCTTCAGGCCCATGAACGAGATTCTGGGGAGCGCCGACCGTCCGCCGCCGCCGAGATAGTCAGCCATGGTTAGCAGCGCTCACGCGGTGTGTCCGGATCGTCGGCGGCGGCACCACCCCGGACCCGCGCCGTTTCAGCGCAAGCCTCGCCGCATCCCGACAACGCCCCGTCTCGAAAACCGCGTCTACTCCTGGCTGTACAGATCGCCCTGCTTGTCCAGGGTGTCCAGCATCATGCCACCACCGCGCGCCACGCATGTCAACGGATCGTCGGCGATGATCACTGGCAGGCCGGTCTCCTCGGAGATCAGCTTGTCGATGTCGCGCAGCAGCGCGCCACCGCCGGTGAGGACGATGCCGCGCTCGGCGACGTCGGAGCCGAGCTCCGGAGGCGTGCGCTCCAGCGCCTTCTTGACGGCCTGCACGATGCCGGAAAGCGGCTCCTGCAGCGCGTCGAGGATCTCGTTGGAGTTCATGGTGAAGTTGCGCGGCACGCCGGCGGCCAGGTGCCGGCCGACGACGTCGATCTCCTGCACTTCGTGTCCCGGGAATGCGGTGCCGATCTGGATCTTGATGCGCTCGGCAGTGGCTTCGCCGATGAGCATGTTGTACTGCCGGCGCACGTAGGAGACGATGGCCTCGTCGAACTTGTCGCCGCCGATGCGCACGCTCTCGGCGTAGACGATGCCGCCGAGCGAGATGATCGCGACCTCGGAGGTGCCGCCGCCGATGTCGAGCACCATCGAGCCGCGGGCTTCGGCGATCGGGATGCCGGCGCCCATGGCGGCGGCGATCGGCTCCTCGATGACGTAGACCTTGCGCGCGCCGGCGTTCTCCACCGATTCACGGATGGCGCGTCGCTCCACCTGGGTGGAGCCGTACGGCACGCAGACGACGACGCGCGTCATCGGCTTGAGCATGCGGCCCTTCTGCACCTTGCGGATGAAGTGCTGCAGCATCTTCTCCGTCACGGTGAAATCGGCGATAACGCCGTCGCGCAGCGGCCGGATGCAGGTGATGTTGTTCGGCGTCCGTCCAAGCATGCGCTTGGCGTCCAGGCCGACCGACTCCACCTTCTTGGCACCGCGAACGTCGTTGCGGATGGCGACGACCGACGGCTCGTTGAGCACGATGCCTTCGTCGCGAACAAAGATCAGGGTGTTGGCGGTGCCGAGATCAATAGACAGGTCGTTGACGAGCAGACGACGGACAGAATCGAACATTAGTTTGGGGGCCGGGGAAAGAGCGTGATTGTTGGTATGGGCAAAAGACGCGGAAATGTAGCAACGCAACATCTTTTGGGCAAGGGTTTTTTGATCGATAACGTGGTATTTTTGCCGCCCTTTGCGGCCTCCGGGGCATTTGAGCGATGAGCCTGACTGCGGAACAGATCAAGCAGGTTGCCCATCTGGCGCGCCTGGAGCTCAAGGCCGGGCAGACCGAGCACTACGCCCGCCAGCTGTCCAACATCATGGAGATGGTGGAGCGTCTTTCCGGGGCGAAGACCGACGACGTCCAGCCCATGGCGCACCCGCTGGACACGACGCAGCGCCTGCGGCCGGACGAGATCGGCGATCCGGTCGGCGAGGCCGGACGCCAGCGTTTCCAGGCCCACGCGCCGGCCGTGCAGGACGGCGTGTACCTCGTCCCCAGAGTCATCGAGTAGGAGCGGTTCGAGCCGCGATCCATGCACCGCCTGACGATCAAGGAGCTTGCTGCGGGGCTGCGCGCGAGGAAGTTCTCGTCGCGGGAGCTGACCGCCAATTACCTCAAGCGCATCGCCGACCACGACAAGGAGCTCAACAGCTTCGTCACGGTCACGCCCGAGGCGGCGCTGAAGGCCGCGGACGCGGCCGATGCGCGCCTGGCCAGGGGCGAGGGCGGGCCGCTTGCCGGCGTGCCGATCGCGCAAAAGGACATTTTCTGCACGCAGGGCGTCAAGACGTCCTGCGGCTCGCGCATGCTCGACGACTTCGTCGCGCCCTACGACGCGACCATCGTGCGCAAGCTGCACGCGGAAGCCGGCGCGGTGATGCTCGGCAAGTGCAACATGGACGAGTTCGCCATGGGCTCGTCCAACGAGACCAGCTGGTACGGACCGGTGAAGAACCCCTGGGATCCGACGCGGGTGCCGGGAGGATCCTCTGGCGGCTCGGTGGCCGCGGTGGCGGCCGGGCTCGCCTGTGCCGCGACGGCCACCGACACCGGCGGCTCGATCCGCCAGCCGGCGGCGCTGACCAATCTCACCGGCATCAAGCCGACCTACGGACGCGTCTCGCGCTACGGCATGATCGCGTTCGCCTCCAGCCTCGACCAGGCCGGCGTCGTGACCCGCAACGCCGAAGACGCCGCCTACGTCCTGCAGGCGATGGCAGGCTTCGACCCGCTGGATTCCACCAGCGCCGAGCGGCCAGTCGACGACTACCTGGCCGGCCTGGACAAGCCGATCCGCGGCCTGAAGATCGGGCTGCCCACGGAGTACTTCGCAGAGGGGCTCGCGCCCGGCGCGCGCGCCTGCGTGATGGCGGCGATCGCCAAGCTCGAGGAGCTCGGGGCGTCGGTCCGCGAGATCTCGCTGCCCAATTCGCCGCTGTCGGTCCCGACCTATTACGTCGTCGCTCCCGCGGAGGCCTCCTCCAACCTGGCGCGCTATGACGGCGTGCGTTACGGCCATCGCGCCGAAGGCGTCAAGACGCTCGAGGAGCTCTACAAGAAGTCGCGTGGCGAGGGCTTCGGCGCCGAGGTGCAGCGGCGCATCATGATCGGCACCTACGTGCTGAGCCATGGCTACTACGACGCCTACTACCTCAAGGCCCAGAAGGTCCGGCGCCTGATCTACGACGATTTCAAGCGCGCGTTCGAGTCGGTCGACCTGGTCCTTGGACCAACGGCCACCGACGTCGCCTTCAAGCTCGGCGCCAAGACCGACGACCCGGTGGCGATGTACCTGAACGACATCTATACGATCGCCGCCAACCTGGCCGGCATCCCGGCGATGTCGATCCCCTGCGGCTTCGTCGACGGCCTGCCGATCGGCCTGCAGCTGATGGGCAACTACTTCGACGAGGCCCAGCTGTTCAACGTCGCGCACCAGTACCAGCTGGCGACCGACTGGCACAAGCAGTCGCCGCGGGGTTTCGACTGATGGCGCACCAGGGCTGGGAAGCCGTCATCGGGCTGGAGGTGCACTGCCAGCTCATGACCAAGTCGAAGATCTTTTCCGGTGCGCCGACCGCCTATGGCGCGGCGCCCAACACGCAAGCCGACGCAGTCACGCTCGGCTTGCCCGGCGTGCTGCCGGTCCTGAACCGCGAGGCGCTGTGGATGGCCGTGAAGTTCGGCCTCGCCGTCGACGCCCAGATCGCCGAGCGCTGCGTGTTCGCGCGCAAGCATTACTTCTACCCGGATCTGCCCAAGGGCTACCAGATCTCGCAGTACGAGCTGCCGGTCGTGCATCACGGGTACCTCGACGTCGAGGTGGAGGGTGCCGGAACCAAGCGCATCGGCATCACGCGCGCGCACATGGAAGAGGACGCCGGCAAGTCGCTGCACGAAGGCCATGGCTCGGGCAGCGGCATCGACTTGAACCGCGCCGGCACGCCGCTGATCGAGATCGTGTCCGAGCCCGACATCCGCTCATCCGCCGAGGCGGTGGCGTACTTGAAGAAGCTGCACCAGCTCGTCGTCTACCTGGGCATCTGCGACGGCAACATGCAGGAAGGCTCGTTCCGCTGCGACGCCAACGTATCCGTGCGTCGCGTGGGCGAGGCCAAGTTCGGCACGCGCACCGAGACCAAGAACGTCAACTCCTTCCGTTTCGTCGAGAAGGCGATCGAGTTCGAGATCGAGCGGCAGATCGGCGTGATCGAGGCCGGCGGCAAGATCATCCAGGAGACGCGCCTGTTCGATCCGGACAAGGGCGAGACCCGCTCGATGCGCTCCAAGGAAGAGGCGATGGACTATCGCTACTTCCCCGACCCCGACCTCCTGCCGGTGGCGGTCAGCAAGGCCGACATCGAGCGCATTCGCGCGACCATGCCGGAGCTCCCCGAGGCGCGCCGCGAGCGCTTCATGACGCAATACGGACTATCGAAGTACGACGCGGTGACCTTGACCGGCGAGCGCGCGCTCGCCGACTACTACGAAGCAGTCGTGAAGGCGTCGGCCGCCGACCCCAAGATCTGCGCGAACTGGGTGACGACCGATCTGCTCGGCGCACTCAACAAGCTGGGCAAGGATATCGAGACCTCACCGATCTCCGCCGACATGCTCGCCGGCCTGCTCAAGCGCATCGCCGACAAGACCATCTCCGGCAAGATCGCCAAGGAGGTGTTCGAGGCGATGTGCGCTGGCGAAGGCGATGCGGACGCGATCATCAAGGCCAAGGGGCTGGTGCAGATCACCGACGAGTCGGCGATCGTCAAGGCGATCGACGAGGTGATGGCGAAGAACCCCGGCCAGCTCGCCGACTTCCGCAGCGGCAAGGACAAGCTGTTCGGATTCTTCGTCGGCCAGGTGATGAAGGCCACACAAGGCAAGGCCAACCCCGACGCAGTGAACCGACTGCTGAAGGAAAAGCTCAAAGCGTGAGGCGCGCCTGACGCCTCACGCCATGTCCGACCTTCTCACACCATTCCTGATCGAAAGCCGTGGCGTCCGCGGCTTCGCGGTCGAGATCCAGGGCGGCATCGCCGAGATGCTCGGCTGGCGGCACTACTCGGCGGACGTTGCCCAGCTTCTGGGCCAAGCACTTGCCGCGACCCCGTTGCTTGCCGCCGACCTGCGCGACGAAGGCCGCTTCAACGTGCAGTTCAAGGGCAGCGGCAAGCTGCAGATGCTGGTCACGCAGATCGACGACCAGCTCAAGCTCCGCGGCATGGCCAAGAGCTCGCCCGACGCCTCCGGCGACTTCCGCACGCTGATGTGGGGCGGCCTGCTCGCCTGCCTGCTGGAGCCGCGCGCGGGCGCGGAGCAGTACCGCGCGATCGTGGAGATCAGCGGGCACTCGCTGTCCGAGGCGCTTGAGGCATATTTCGCGCAGTCGGCCCAGTTGCCGACGCGCATCCGCCTCGCCGCCGGACCGCACAAGTTCTCCGGCGTGCTGGTGCAGCGGCAGGCCGAGGGCATCGGCTTGCTCGACGACAACTGGGACCACGTGCAGGCCCTGTTCGGCACGCTGACGCCGGACGAACTCCTGGCGACCGACTCGATCACGCTGCTGGAGCGGCTGTTCCACGAAGAGCAGGTGCGGGTGTTCTCGCCGCGGCCCGTGCGGCTGGCCTGCCGCTGCGATCACGCCGGCATCTCGGCCATGCTGCTCGCGCTGGGCGAGGAGGAGATGCGCCAGACCGTGGCCGAGCAGGGCCAGGTCGACGTCACCTGCGAGTTCTGCGGCCGCAACTATCATTTCGACGCCATCGAGATCAACAGCCTGTTCACCGCCGCCAAGGCCGAGGAGAGCGGGCAGACGCGTCATTGAATCCGTTTGGAGGCAGAGCGCGTATAGAGTCCTGATCATGATCCGCGACCAGGGAAGACGATGCATCCGCTGAACACGTTTCTGCTGACGCTCGCCGTCGTCATCGGCGCCAAGACGACGGCGTGGCTGATCCAGCGGCAGACCCGGAATGCGGGCATCGTCGACGCCATCTGGGCATTCAGCCTGGGCGGCCTTGCGCTGATCTACGCCGCGTTCGGCATCGCGCCGCCCGCCACCCGCGTTTGCCTGGCGCTGATGGGCGGCATCTGGGGCCTGCGGCTGGGCGCGCACCTGTGGCAACGCAACTGGGGCAAGCCCGAGGACTGGCGCTACGCGAAGTTCCGGGCGCAGTGGGGCGCCCGTGCCGACTTCAACATGTTCTGGTTCTTCCAGTTCCAGAACATCTTCACGCTGATGCTCTCGGTCGCCGCCTTCATGCCGGCGGCGTATCGCGCGCAAGGTCCGTCGACGGCCGCGCTCGCGCTCGCCGTCGCGATCTGGATCGTTTCCGTCGCCGGCGAAGCGCTCGCCGACGCGCAGATGGAAGCGTTCCGTCGCAATCCGGCCAACAAGGGCCGGGTCTGCGACCAGGGCCTGTGGCGCTATTCACGCCATCCCAACTATTTCTTCGAGTGCCTGCACTGGCTCGCCTACGTGCCGCTGGCGCTGGCGCCGCCCGGCGCCGCGTCGTGGGCGTGGATCTGCCTCGCGGCTCCCGCGGTGATGGCCTTCCTGCTGATGAAGCTGTCCGGCGTGCCGCTGCTCGAGCAGGAGATGGTCAAGCGCAAGCCCGGCTACGCCCAATACATGCGCACCACCCACGCCCTGATTCCCTGGTTCCCCAAGTCATGAACGTGATCGACCTGTGTGAGCGCGGTTACCTGCCCGACGTGGCTACGCGCTTCGGCATGCGCCGTCTGATGAAGCAGCGCCTCGCCGAGGAGAGCCGCCTCAACGGCTCGCGCCAGCAGGCGTTCGTCGACGAGCTGCGCGCCAGTCCCATCGCCGTGCAGACGCAGGCCGCCAACGCCCAGCACTACGAGGTGCCGCCGGAGTTCTTCCGCCTGCACCTGGGTCCGCGCCTGAAATATTCCTGCTGTCTGTATCCCACCGGGCTGGAAAGCCTGGCGCAGGCCGAAGAGCGCATGCTCGAGCTGTATGCGCGCCGAGCCGGCTTGCGCGACGGCATGCGCATCCTGGACCTGGGCTGCGGCTGGGGCTCGCTGAGCCTCTGGCTCGCGGCGCGATATCCCGGGGCTCAAGTGGTCGGGCTGTCCAATTCCGCCGGCCAGCGCGAATTCATCCTTGCGCGCGCAAACGAGCGCGGCTTGCGCAATCTGGAGATCGTCACCGGCAACGTCGCCGAGTTCGAGTTTGCCGACGCGCGTTCTTCCTTCGACCGCGTGCTGTCGATCGAGATGTTCGAGCACATGAAGAACTACCCGCTGCTGCTGAAGAAGATCGCGCGCTGGCTCACGCCGGACGGGCGCCTGTTCGTCCACATCTTCGCGCACCGCAGCCTGGCGTACCACTTCGAGGATCGTGACGGCAGCGACTGGATGAGCCGCTACTTCTTCACGGGCGGCACCATGCCCAGCCGCGACCTGCTCAAGCGCTTCCAGGACGACCTCGAGCTCCAGAGCGACTGGTGGATCCCCGGCACCCATTACCAGCGCACCGCCAACCACTGGCTCGCCGGCATGGACGCCAACCCGGACGCGATCCTGAAAGTGTTCCGCGAGAGCTACGGTCCGGCCGACGCCTGGCGCTGGTACAACCGCTGGCGGATGTTCTACATGGCGGTGGCGGAGCTGTTCGGCTACGCCGGCGGCGAGGAGTGGGGCGTGGCGCACTATCTGTTCGCGCGACGTCCGGGAACGCTGCGCTAAACTTGGGAAAATCCGGTAGCGCTCCGATGAAGACGATCCTCGCTTGCATGCTCCTGCTGGCCGCCACCGGCGCCGGCGCCGCAGATCCCGAACTCCTGCGTTTCTACGGCTATGCCTACGACCTGAAATCCGGCAAGTACCTCTACACCGAGGTGCACGAGCAGAAGGTCACGGACAGCAGCTGGATCAGCGGCAGCATCACCTACTACCGGCCTGACGGTCAGCGCTTCGGCTACAAGACACTGGACTTCAGCAAGGACCAGGTGCTGCCCGCCTACCGGATGGAGCAGTTCGACATGGGCCGCATCGAGGCGATCACCGACAACGGCGATCCCCTGCAGATGATGATCAAGCTCGGTCCGGACAAGCCGGAGAAGACCGGCAGCATCCCCAAGAAGCCGATGATGACGGCGGATTCCGGCTTCCACATGTTCATCCGCGCGCATTTCGCGGAGCTGATGCGCGGCGACACTATCAAGTTCGCCTTCGCCGCTGCATCGGAGCTGGACCAGTTCAAGTTCAAGATGTACCGCATCGATGACACCACCTTCGAGGGCGCCAAGGCGGTGCGGATCAAGGTCGAGCCGGCAACGTTGCTGACCTTCCTGGTCGACCCGCTGATCCTGACCTACCACGAGGAGAGCCGCCGGCTGCTGGAGTTCCGCGGCATCTCCAACATCCACGATCCGAAGAGCCGCAAGGCCAACATCGTGCGCATCTCTTACTTCACCAACCCGCCGGAAGACGCGCCCAAGTCGCTGCCGCCGCTGGGCGGACCCGAGAAGCGATGAAGAAGCTCGTCCTGCTCGCCCTGGCGACGTTTCCGGCCTGGGCGACGGAAGATGTTCTCAAGGAGGCGATGAGCAAGGCCAAGGCCGCGCAATCGCCGGTGCTCGTCGAGTTCCACGCGCCGTGGTGCTACTCCTGCTACTACATGGCCAAGAACGTGCAGACCGGCGCCGAGTGGCAGCAGGTCGAGCGCGACATGGTCGTCGTGGGCCTGGACGCCGACTCGCCCGAAGGCGCGCGCGTCAAGGAGAAGCTCGCGGTGAAAGCGCTGCCGAGTTACGTGATCCTCGACAGCAAGGGCGACGAGCTCGGCCGCATCCTCGGCGAGCAGACCCGCACGGAGTTCTACGGCAAGCTCGCGCAGATCACGGCGCGCACGGCCTCACTCGGTGCGCTTGAGGGCAAGGTCCGCGACGGCAGTCCCGCTTCGGTGCAGGCCGGCCGCGCAGTGCTCGCGGCCTACCTCGCGCGCTACGACGCCGCCGGCGGCATCGCATGGCAGGCGCAACTGCCGGAACCCGCCCGCGCGGCGCTGGCCGACGACGCTGAGGCGGCGCTTCTGGCCAAGCGGCTGGTGTTCCTCTCGGCCTCGCAAAGCAAGGACGCCAATACCTGTCTCGTCTCCGGGCAGGCCGTGCTCGAAGGCGACCTCGGCTGCGAGCGCGCCTACGAGCTCGACAAATACATGACGTGCGCCTCCGAGCGTCCGGCCAAGGAGCAGGTGCGGCTGCTCACCCCGCAGCGCGCGCCGATGGACAAGCTCGTCGCCGATCGCGTGTTCGGCAAGGGGGCCGCCTGCGCCGACGAGCGCAGCACGGTGATCGCCGCCGCCGATCTCTACCAGAAGGTCGGCGACAAGAAGGCGGAAAAGGCTGTGCTGGACCGCGCGATCAAGCGCGTCGAGAAACGTCTGGGCAAGGACTATCGCAAGGACCGCAACCTCGCCGACAACCTGCGCGTGTATCTCGACCGCGCCGGACGGACCAAGGAGCTCGACGCGGTGCTGGTGAAGCTGATCGCCGCGTATCCGGAGGACTACGTCTACGCGTATCGACACGGCAAGAATCTGCTCGCGCGCGGCGACGCTGCGAAAGCGCTGCCGTTCCTGGAGCAGGCGGCGTCGAAGGCCTACGGGCAGAACCGCCTGAAAGTCGCCGAGCAGCGTGCGCAGGCGCTGATCGCGCTCAAGCGCAAGGACGACGCGAAGAAAGTTGTCAGCGAAGCGCTGGCCGCAAACGGACCATGGTTCCCGGAAGACGCGGCAAAGCTGAAAGCCCTTGTAGGAGGGGCGTAAGCCCCGCTATCGCTCGCCAGGTCCGCTTCGCTTCCGGAGTGCCGGCGACGGCGTTCGCGCGCGACTCCGGGGTCGCGCTAATTCGACCATCCATGTGTCAAATAGCGCTCGGCGCAGCGTCCCTGCTGCGCCGACCCGCTCCGCGCGCGCGAACGCAAGCGCGTCGAACGTCACTCCGGAAGCAAAGCGAACCCGCAACGGAGTGCCGGCGCGGTGGGCTGGACAGGTTCCGCGGGGGCGTCGGGCGCCAGGGATGGCGCACGTCGAGCTAAACGGAGCTTTTAAGGCGTCCCCCGGCGGACCTGTCCAGCACGCCGCGCCAATACCGCTAGGCCCAAGCAATCTTGTTGCGGTTCTCCGCTTCCTTGTTGATCACGTCGGCGTAGCGCTTCTCCACCTCGTTGCGCTTGACCTTCATCGTCGGCGTCATGAAGCCGTTGTCGATCGTCCAGGTCTCCGGAACCACCAGGATCTTGGCGATCTCCTCGTGGTTCTCCAGCTTGCCGTTGACCAGCTCCATGTCTGCGACCAGCGCCTTGCCGACTTCCTCGCGCGGCTTCTTGCGCGCGTCCGACGTCAGCGTGACGACCATAATCGGCTGCTTCAGGCCCGAGCCGACGAAGCACAGCTGATCGATGTCGGTGTTGCGCGCCATCGCGCCCTCGATCGGCGCAGGCGCCACGTACTTGCCCTTGAGCGTCTTGAAGATGTCCTTCACGCGGCCGGTGATGTAGAGGTAACCCTCCTCGTCGACGCGGCCCTTGTCGCCGGTGCGCAGGTAGCCGTCGGCGGTGAACGTCTCCTTGGTCTTCTCCGGCTCGCGGTAATAGCCGGCCATGACCGCGCCGCTCTTGTAGAGGATCTCGCCGTCGTCGGCGAGCTTGAAGCCCGAGTCCGGGAAGTTCTTGCCGACCGAGCCGATCTTGTTCTGGCCGGGCAGGTTGGCGCTGGCATAGATCGAGTTCTCGGTCATGCCGTAGCCCTGCAGGATGTCGAAGCCCAGCGTCTTCTTGAACCAGTCCAGCAGCGGGATCGGCAGCGGCGCGGCGCCGGAGAAGCACCAGCGCGTGCGGTGCAGGCCAATGCCCTTCAAGATCTTGCGACGGATGAAGCCGCGCACGATCGGGATGCCCATCAGCCGGTCGAGCTTCTCCTGCGGCAGCTTCTTGAGCACGCCGGCCTGAATGCGGCCGTAGACCAAGGGCACGCCGAAGAAGCGCGTCGGCGCGACCTTGGGCAATTCCTGGGCGAGCTTCTCGATGTTCTCGAGGAAGTGCACCTCGGCGCCGAAGTAGAGGCTGCCGAGCTCCACCGCGCCGCGCTCGAACGCGTGCGCGAGCGGCAGGTAGGAGAACAGCACTTCCTGACCGACCGGCGGCAGGTACTTCAGCAGCCCCTGCGCGGCGAACACCATGTTGCCGTAGGTGATCATCACGCCTTTGGGATTGCCGGTCGTGCCCGAGGTGTAGATCAGCGTCAGCAGCGTGTCGAGCGACGGCGCTTTGTACTCGCGCAACGGCTGGTGCTTGGAGATCAGCTCGTCCCAGTCGTAGTCGCACTTGGGCACGTCGGGATAGGGGAAGGAGACGGTCTTCACGCCCTTGGGGATCGCGCGCATGAAATCGTCGACGTCGGGCATCGGCCCGATGAACAGCAGCCGTGCCTCGCTGTGCTCGAGGATGTAACGCGTGGCCGACTCGGCCTGCTTGGGGTACAGGCCGACGGCGACGTAGCCGGCCATGCTGCAGGCGAGGTCCGCGAAGAACCAGTGCGCGGTATTGCGGCCCGAGATGGCGATGCGCGCGCCGGGCTCGAAGTTCATCGCCTTGAGCGCGCTGGCCATGCGCCGCACTTGGTCGGCCGCCTGCGCGAACGTGTAGGTCCTGGCCTGGCCGTCGACCGGCTGGATCAGGTAGCGGGTGTCGGGCTTGGTCTGTTCCCACTGGAACAGCATTTCGAGCGGATTCTTCTGCACGCTTGGTGATCTCCCCCTGGTTTGCCGCGCTGCCGATCTTTGGAATGGCCGGATCGTGGAAGGCGAATATTAGCTCAACGCCCCCCGTGGATTTGCTAGGCTCAGGCTTCAACGGGGGTTGGAGCCGACAATGAAAAGAATCCTGCTCGTCGTCGTCGTTGTGCTCGCCTTGATCGCGGGCTATCTGCTGCTGGCGCCCACGCCGGTGGACCCGGTCGCGTGGTCGCCCAAGCCCGCGCCGTCGTCGACCGAGGGCGCCTTCGCCTTGAACGACAAGCTCAAGGGCCTGCAGCGCATCGCGGACATTGGAGCGGTCGGCCCCGAAGGCCTCGCGATCGACAGCGCCGGCGCGATCTACACCGGCTATCTGGACGGTCGCGTCGCGCGCTTCCTGCCTGACGGGACCGGCTACACGCTGGTCGCCGATACCGGTGGCCGGCCGTTGGGCCTGGCGCTGGTCCCCGGTGGCGGCATCGTCGCTGCCGACGCGCGCAAGGGTCTGCTGCTCATCAAGGAAGGCGCGCAGCCGCTGGTGCTGACCGACTCGGCCGACGGCCTGAAATTCGGCTTCACCGACGACGTCGCCGTGGACAGCACCGGCGAGAACGTCTACTTCAGCGACGCGTCCTCCAAGTTCGGCTTCGGCCATCACATGGAGGATCTCCTGGAGCACGGCGCCAATGGGCGGCTGCTGCGCTACAACATTGCCACCAAAGAGACGATCGTCCTGATGCCGGGCCTGCACTTCGCCAATGGCGTCGCCGTCGGGCCCGATGACGCGTACGTGCTGGTCAACGAGACCTCCGAGTACCGGGTGATGCGCTACTGGCTCAAGGGTCACCAGGTCGGCACCGCGGACGTGTTCATCGACAACCTGCCGTGCTTCCCCGACAACATCAGCTACAGCGCGAATGGCCGCTTCTGGCTGGCGTGCGCGGCGCCGCGCGACCCGCTGCTCGACAAGCTCGCCGGCGACGTGTTCATGCGCAAGGTCGTCTCGCGCCTGCCGGCGGCGCTGCAGCCCAAGCCCAAGCACCACAGCATCGCCATCGGGCTGGACCTGCAGGGCAAGGTCATCGCCAACCTGCAGTACGCGGCCGACGACGCCTTCTCGCCGGTTACCAGCGTGCGGGAAGCCGGGCCGTGGCTGTACTTCGGCTCACTGTCGGAGAAGGCGATCGGTCGGCTGCCGTTGCGCGACGCGATCGCGACCAAGGAGGGTGACCAGCAATGAAAGGCAGGCAGCGCGGCCGTCCGACGAAGTGGGTCATCGCCTCGGTGAGCGAGGCGATCTCGGTCGGCAAGCCCGGCCTCACCTTCGAGGTCTGGGACAAGTGGCGCAAGAAGCGCCGCAAGCTGGGCACGCTGACGATCAGCGTCGGCGGCCTGCGCTGGTGGCCGCACAAGGCGCCGCGCGAGCGCCAGCGCACCTGGGAGGAGCTGGACCTCTGGTTCAATTCCTGAACGCGTGGGTCACGCCGCTGTGAGCGAGCTCCGCGACCTGCAGCTGATCGTCGGCGCGCGCACGCCGCTGATCTTCATCGAGACGGCGGAGCCGGAGCGCGTAGAAGCGCTGTTCCGCAGGCTCTCCGCCAGTCTCAAGCAGCCGTTGTTCCGCTGGGCGCTGGCCGTCGGGCTCACGCGGCTGGACGCGCAATACGCCACGCAGAAATTCAACATGAAGCCGGCGGACGTTCTCGGCCAGATCCTGGCGTCGCCCAATCCGGGCATCTACCTGCTGCTCGACCTGCAGCGCTACCTGGACGACGCGTTCACGATCTCGCAGCTGCGCGAGATCTCCGGACGCTGCGCGAGCGTGCCGCACACGCTCGTCCTGGTCGGCTCCAAGCTCGAGATTCCCTCCGAGCTCACGCCGTTCGCAGCGCGCTTCGAGCTGGCGATGCCGGCGCTGCAGGAGCTGGAGCTCATGGTCCTGCGCGAGGCCGACGAGTGGGGCCGCGCGCGCGGGCAGAAGGCGCAGGTCGACAGCGCCGCAGTGCAGTCGCTGGCGCGCAACCTGACCGGGCTCACGCACACGGACGCGCAGCGGCTGATCCGCAGCGCGGTCGCCGACGGCATGCTCGATCACGAGGACGTGCCGGCGGTGATGAGCGCCAAGCACAAGCTGCTCGACCAGGGCGGCGTGCTGTCCTTCGACCTGAAGCCGCCCAAGCTCGACGAGGTCGCGGGACTGGCCAATCTCAAGCGCTGGCTGGAGCAGCGACGCGAGGTCTTCGTGGCGGACAAGCCGCCACCTGGGCTGGATCCGCCCAAGGGCGTGCTGCTGCTTGGCGTGCAGGGCGGCGGCAAGAGCCTGGCCGCGAAAGCCTGCGCCGGCGCCTGGGGCGTGGCGCTGCTGCGTCTGGACTTCGCCACGCTCTACAACAAGTACTACGGCGAGACCGAGCGCAACTTGCGCGAGTCGCTGAAGACTGCCGGCGTGATGGCGCCGTGCGTGCTGTGGATCGACGAGATCGAGAAGGGCCTGGCCACCGACAGCGACGACGCCGGCCCCAGCAAGCGCATCCTCGGGACGCTGCTCACCTGGATGGCCGAGCGCAAGGACCGTGTGTTCCTGGTCGCCACGGCCAACGACATCGAAGCACTGCCGCCGGAACTCTTGCGCAAGGGACGCTTCGACGAGATCTTCTTCGTCGACCTGCCCAGGCCCGAGGTTCGCGAGCAGATCTTCCGTATTCACCTGAAGAAGCGCGGCCAGGATTCGGCCGCCTTCGACGTGAAGGCGCTGGCGGCGGCCACCGACGGGTTCTCCGGCGCCGAGATCGAGCAGGCAGTTGTTTCTGCGCTCTACGCGGCGCACGCGCGCCGGGCGGCGCTGTCTACCAAGGACGTTCGCGACGAGATCGCCGCGACCAAGCCACTATCCGTGGTGATGGCCGAGAAGATCACGGCGTTGCGGATGTGGGCGGCGGAGCGCACCGTGTCCGCTGATTGAGCTACTGCAAGCAAAGGAGCTGTCATGTCACACGAGGGTTATCACGAGCCGGTCGGGGAGCTTTCCCCGAGATCCGCGACATGCATCGGGCGATCCTGTCGCTGATGGAGGAGCTGGAGGCGGTGGACTGGTACGCGCAGCGCGTAGCCACGTGCAAGGACGAGGACTTGAAGCAGGTGCTGGCGCACAATCGCGACGAGGAGAAGGAGCACGCGGCGATGACGCTGGAGTGGATCCGGCGCAAGGACCCGAAGTTCTCCGAGTACTTGAAGGAATATCTGTTCACGACGGGCCCGATCAAGGATCACGAGCACGACTAGCAAGGTGCAGGAAGGAGCCACATGATGAAAGCGCTGTCGCCGTCGGATGCGATGTTCCTGTTCGGCGAGAACCGCCGCCAGCCGATGCACGTCGCGGGATTGCAGCTGTACTCGCTGCCCAAGGACGCGCCGCCGGATTTCGTCGGCAAGATGGTCGAGCAGATGCGCGCGCATCCGGAGCCGCAGCCGCCATACAACCTGCGGCCGGTGTTCCGGGGCACGTGGTTCTGGCAGGAGGACGCGCAGTTCGACCTCGACCATCACCTGCGCCACCTGTCGCTGCCCAAGCCGGGCCGCATCCGCGAGCTGCTGGCGATGGTGTCGCGCCTGCATGGCAGCCTGATGGATCGCAGCCGGCCCTTGTGGGAGACCAACGTCATCGAAGGTCTGCAGGACGGCCGCATCGCCATGTTCTCGAAAGTGCATCACGCGATGTTCGACGGCGTGAGCGCGACGCGCGAGGCGCGCAAGGCGCTGTCCGAGGATCCCAGCGAGCGCGACATGCCGCCGCCCTGGGCGCGTCCGCGCGCCAAGCGCGACCGGACCGACGGCCTGATCGCGCCGCCGGCAGGTCCGCTGAGCACGGTGATGCAATCGCTCTCCGCCAACTACCGCATCATCCCGGGCGCCGCGCGCGGCTTCTGGGATCTGGTCCGGCGCACCAGCAGCGACGCCGCGGACATCACGCCCTACCAGGCGCCGCCGACGCCGTTCAACGTCAAGATCTCCAGCTCGCGGCGCTTCGCCGCGCAGTCGTATGCGCTGTCGCGCATCAAGAAGGTCGGCAAGGCGGCGGGCGCGACGCTCAACGACATCGCGCTGGCGATGTGCGCGGGCGCGCTGCGCGAGTACCTGATCGTCCACGAGGCGCTGCCCGACAAGCCGCTGATCACGATGGTGCCGGTGTCGGTGCGCGCCGCCGATTCGCCGGAGGGCGGCAACCAGGTGGCGGTGATCCTCGCCACGCTGGCCACCCACATCGCCGATCCGGCCAAGCGCCTGGAGACGATCATGGCGTCGATGGCGCGCGCCAAGGAGCGCATGGCGTCGATGTCGCGGGTGGAGCAGATCGCCTACGCGGCGGCGGCGCTCTCGCCGATGCTGCTGACGACGCAGCTCGGGCTCGACCGTTTCCGCCCCGCGTTCAACATCGTCATCTCCAACGTGCCGGGCCCCACCAAGCCGCTCTACTGGAACGGCGCCAGGCTCGACGAAAGCTATCCGGTCTCGATCCCGATCGACGGGCAGGCGCTGAACATCACGCTGACCAGCTACTGCGACCAGCTCGCCTTCGGCTACACCGCGTGCCGGCGCTCGGTGCCGGGCATGCAGCGGCTGCTGGACTTCACCGAGCGCGCCCTCGTCGAGCTCGAGTCGGCGACCGGCGTGAAGTAGGGGATCTGGGCGCCGCCGCCGGCACCTGCTGGTGCGGCGTCAGCACGTCGGCGCGGCAGGTGTCGCCGGCGCATTTCATGTAGCGGTGCAGCGCGGCCTTGAACGCGCTCTCGATGTCCTGGTACTCCGGCACGTCGTGCAACGATGCCAGCTGGTCCGGATCGGCGACCATGTTGTACAGCTCCACTTCGCCGGTGCCGTACTCGATGTAGCTGAAGCGCGGCGTGCGCAGCCCGTACATCGGCGGCACCGTCGTCGGCACGGCGTTGAAGCGCGTGCGGAACATCACCTGCTCCTTGGGCGCATCGAGCAGGATCGGCCGGCGCGAGCGCAGGCCCGGGTCGCGCGCATAGGCCAGCACCGAGCGCCCATCCATCGTGCGGCCCGCGACGGCGCCCGCAGCGTCGACGAAGGTCGGCGCAAGATCGATGTTGGCCACCAGCTCGTCCGACATGCGCCCGGCGGGGATCCCCGGGCCGCGGATCAGCAAGGGCACGCGGATCGACGGCTCATACATCAGGTATTTCCCGAACGGGATGTGGTGCTCGCCGTTGAACCAGCCGTTGTCGGACGTGAATACGACGTAGGTGTTCTCCAGCAGCTGCAGCTGCGCCAGCCGGGTGACGATGGCCTGCACGGCTTCGTCGACCGCGCGCAGGGACTCCAGTCGCCGCCGATAGCGACCCGACCGCCGCTGCATCGGCTCGGATTCGAACATCGCGGCGAAGGCCGCGACGATCGCCGGACGGCGACCGAGATTGCGCTCGTCGAAATTGGGTGGATGCGGCAGCGGCATGCCGGCGTAGGCGCCGGCGTGCCGCGGCGCCGGCCGCGGTCCCGGATACACCATCGGATCTTCCTGCGCTTCCGCCAGCTCCTCGTGCGGCGCCAGCGTAGCGACGGACAGGAAGAAGGGCTGCGTGCCCTGCGCCAGGCGGTCGATCTCCTCCAGCGCGAATCCGCGCAGCACGTCGGTCTGGTACAGCGCAGGGTCCTCGCGATCCACCTTGCCGTAGGTCTTGAGCGCGCCGTTGTGGTTCACCGTGTAGCCCCACATCTGGTACGTGCCCGGGTCGACCAGTCCGAGCCAGTTGCTCCAGCCCGGCGGCACGTAGCCGACGCCGTGGCGATCCAGCCCGTAACCGTTGAGGTATTTGCCGATGTGCGTCGTCGCGTAGCCGGCGCGCTGCAGCCACAGCGCCAGCGATTCGGAATCGTCGAAGGCGCCGGCGCCGCCGGCCGGCGGGTAATTGCCGAGCACGCGGTGGTTGTGCGCGTACTGCCCGGTGAAGGCGGTGGCGCGCGACGGGCAGCACAGCGGCCAGGACGCGAACGAGTTGGCGAAGGTCACGCCCTGGTTGCCGATCAGCTGGCGCACGAGCGGCAGCGCGATCATGTCGGCGACGTTCTGGTCGTCGGTCATCACCAGGACCAGGTTGGGCTTGCCGTTGCCCGACGTGCTGAGCGGCGAGGGCGCCCCCGCCGGCAGCGGCGCGGCGACGATCGGCGCTGGAGGTGCCCGGTTACGGCTGACCGACGTGTTGCCGCCGCAGGCCGCGAGGAGCGCGGCGAGCAGCAGGCCGGTCAACCTCATTCGCACTGGATCGCGCCGGCTCCGGCGAGATCGGCGATCTCGTCGGCGCCGAGGCCCGCTTCCGACAGCACGGCGCGCGTGTCGGCGCCGACCTTGGGTGTCGCGCCCGGTGGGCCCGGCGGCGTGCGAGCGAAGCGCGGCGCGGGCGCAGGCTGGGTCTGGCCCCCGACCTGGGTGAAGGACTGGCGCGCGACGTTGTGCGGATGCCGCGCGGCTTCCTCCAGCGTCAGCACCGGCGCCACGCACGCATCGGTGCCGTCGAACACCGCCGTCCAATCGTCGCGCGTGCGCGTCTTGATGATGGCCGCGAGCTTGTCCTTCATCTCGGGCCATTTCTTCAGGTTCATCTGGTCGGCGAACTCGGCGCCGAGGCCCAGCTTCTCGCGCAGGATCGCGTAGAACTGCGGCTCGATCGCGCCGATAGCAAGGTGCTTGCCGTCGGCCGTCTCGTAGACCTCGTAGAAGTGCGCACCGGTGTCGAGCAGGTGCACGCCGCGCTGCTCGGTGAACATGCGCTGGTGCTTGAAGCCCCACCACATCGCCATCATCGCCGAGGCGGCGTCGACCATGGCGCCGTCGACCACCTGGCCCTTGCCGCTGCGCTGCGCTTCGAGCAGCGCGCAGACGATGCCGTAGGCCATCAGCATGCCGCCGCCGAAATCGCCGATGAGGTTCAGCGGCACCGCCGGCTTCTCGCCACGCCGGCCCATCGCGTGCAGCACGCCGGCGATGGAGATGTAGTCGATGTCGTGGCCGGCGGCCTGCGCCAGCGGCCCGGTCTGGCCCCAGCCGGTCATGCGGCCGTAGACGAGCTTCGGATTGCGCTTGAGGCAGGCATCGGGGCCGACGCCGAGGCGCTCGGTGACCCCGGGACGGTTGCCCTCGAACAGCGCGTCGGATTTCTCGCACAGGCGCAGCACGAGCTCGGCCGCTTTTGGATGCTTGAGGTTCAGCGCGACGCTGCGGCGGCTGCGGAACAGCACGGTATGCCCGGCCGCCGCTGCCGGATTGCCGCCCGGCCGCTCGATGCAGATGACCTCCGCGCCCATGTCGGCGAGCAGCATTCCGCAGAACGGGCCGGCGCCGATCCCGGCGAGCTCGATGATGCGCATCCCTGCGAGTGGACCTGTCGTCGGCACTATTTCTTCTTCTCGGAGCGCGCGGGTGGAGACGAGACGTCGGTGCTGTTGACTGGCGCATCCGCTTCGGGCGGCGTCTCGATGGGCGTCAGCGATTGGCGCAAGGTGCCGTGGTTGGCGAAATCCCAGTTGCCGCCATACTCCAGGTCCTCGACCACCCAGTGGTCGTTCTCGCGCACCAGCACCAGGCGATCGGTCCAGGAGACGTCGCGGTCCTTGGCGCTACTGTATTTGAGCGCGACCAGCACGTCGGCGTGGCTGTCGTTATGGTCGATGCGGCCGATCTCGTAGGCGGTGGCGCCCTCGAACAGGCTGGTGAACAGGTCGCCGTCGACCCAGGGCGGCTTCTCGCCCGGATGCTCGGTGATGAACTTGTCCTGCTCGCGCCGCGCCTTGCCGATCGCGTCCTGCAGTCCGCGCGAGAGCAGTGGCGTCATCTGCCGGCACTGCTCGATGCTGGGCAGGCCGCGGTTCATCTTCTGGCTGAGGTAGAACTCGTAGAACCGCTCCGCTACCGCCGCCGGCGTGTCGCGCGACTTCTGCGCGCAGCCGCTCACGAGCGCGATGCACGCAAGCGCGACGGCAGGCCAGCGGGACAGGTTCATCGGGCGATTCTGCACGCCGGCGGAAAAGCCCGCCAGCGGCAGTGTGCGCATGAGCCCGGCGGACAGATCCGCCGGGAGACGCCGTAAATACGTCCCTGTAGGCTCGACGTGCGCCATCCCTGGCGCCCGACGCTCCCGGCAGATCAGTACGCCGGGCTCGGGTCCGATCAGGCGTTGACGACCTTCTTCATCTCGCCCAGGTCCAGGCCGCCGTCGCCGTTGACCGTCGCGTAGTACCTGCTCGGGCTTGAAGACGTCGACTTCGATCGCTTCCATGCGCGCGGCCAGCGCGTCCTTCAGCAGCTTGGCTTCCGGCATCGAGATCAGGCCGATGTTCATCGCCTCGTCGGCGATCTCGGCCGGCAGCTTGCCGCGCGGCAGCTTCTTGGCCTTCTGCGCCTGAATGATGCGCTCGGCAGCGGCGTGCGCCTCGGTGACCAGGCGGAACGCCTTCATCAGGCGTCCGGCACCCGGCACGTGCTCGGCCGGGACGAACACGCCCTCGGTCAGGCGACGGTACTGGTCGTTGAGCGTCTGGATCGTCAGCGCCGCCAGGTGGCTGTCGCGATCGGTCGGCAGTGCGCCGACGCGGTTGATCCGCACCCAGGCCGCGCCCAGCGTGCGCATCAGCGCGCCCGGCAGGCCCTCGAAGTTGTCGAAGATGCCTTCGAACGCCTGCTGCACCTGCGCCATCGCGTACTTCAGCGCGTACTCGACCAGCGGCAGGTCCTCGCGGCGGCGGCCTTCGGCCTCGAAGCGGCGCAGCGCCGAGAAGCCGAGCACCATCCAGGCCAGCGCGTCGGCGTAGCGACCGGTGAGCTTGCCGCGGGCTTTCAGCTTGCCGCCGATGAAGAACATCGCCAGATCGGTGAGCAGGCCGAAGCGCGCCGCCGACCAGCCCAGCCGGCGGTAGTACTTGCGCGTCTCGGGAGCGACGTCCGGCACGCCGATCAGGAAGCCGCGCGTGATCCCATGGATGAAGCTGCGGCCGATGCCCGCGAAGAAGTGGCCGATCCATCCGAGCAGGTTGGAGCGGAACAGCGCGACGTTGCCGGTCTCCACGCCCGCGACCACGTTGAGCGCGTACGGATGGCAGCGCGTAGCGCCCTGTCCGAAGATCATCAGCGTGCGCGTCATGATGTTGGCGCCTTCCACCGTGATCGCGACCGGCGCGCTGGCGTAACCCTTGCCGAGGATGTTGTTGGGCCCCTGCATGACGCCGGCGCCGGAGAACACGTCCATCGCGTCGATCACCATCTGGCGTGCAGCCTCGGTGGTGTAGGCCTTCAGCACCGCCGAGACGACCGGCGGCTGGATGCCGCGGTCGATCGCCGAGCACGCGAACACGCGCGCAGCCTCGGTCATGTACGTCATCGCGGCGATGCGGCCGACGCGCTCTTCGACGCCTTCCATGCGGCCGATGGGGATGCCGAACTGCTGGCGCACCATCGAGTAGGCGCCCGTGACCGCTGCCGCGGCCTTGATGCCGCCGACCGCGCTCGCCGGCAGCGACACGGCGCGACCGCCGGCCAGCTGCTCCATCAGCATCTTCCAGCCGAGGCCCGCGTACTTGGGCCCGCCGATGATCTGGTCGACCGACACCACCACGTCCTTGCCGATCAGCGGCCCGTTCTCGAACGACTCGCCGATCGGGTCGTGATGGTCGCCGTTGGAGAAGCCCGGCGTGCCCTTGTGCACCATGACGACGGTGATGCCGGCGTCCTCGCCCTTGCCGAGCAGGTTCTGCGGATCCTTGAGCCGGCAGGCGATGGACGCGAGGTTGGCGACCGGCGCCAGCGTGATGTAGCGCTTGCGGAAGTTGAGCTTGATCTTCACCTCGCCGTCCGTGTCCTTGAACACCAGGCCCTCGGCCTTGATGCTGGCGGCGTCGGAGCCGGCGGTCGGCTCGGTCAGGCCGAAGCAGGGCACGTACTCGCCGCTGGCGAGCTTGGGCAGGTAGTGGTCCTTCTGCGCCTCGGTGCCGTAGTGCTTGATCAGCTCGGCGGCGCCGAGCGAGTTGGGGATCACGACCCAGGTGCTGACCGAGGTGGAGTAGGGCGCGATCTTGTGCATCACCGTGGAGATGGCGAGCGTGGAGAACTCCTTGCCGCCGTACTTCTTCGGGATCAGCAGCGACATGAAGCCCTGCTTCTTGATGAAGTCGACGATGGCGTCCGGGATGCGCTTGGTGCGCCCGATCTCGTAGCGATCGATCATCGCGCACAGCTCGCTGGTGGGGCCGTCGACGAAGGCCTGCTCCTCGGGCGAGAGCTTGCCGTAGCTCTCCGCCAGCATCTTCGAAAGGTCCAGCTTGCCGGCGAAGAAGCCGCCGTCGATCCAGACGTTGCCGGCCTCCAGCGCCTGGCGCTCGGTGTCCGAGATCTGCGGCAGGATCTTCTTGGCCTTCATCCACTTCATCATCAAGCCGAACATTGCATAGCTCCTTATTGCTTTGAAGATTCTTGGTCGCGCGTTCGAGCCGACGACAAGCGCGGCTCAACGCGCGGGACAGGAAATCAAAAGACCATCCGAAAGATTTGTTACAAAAACCGGCCGATCAGTTCCTTCATTATTTCGTTGGTGCCGCCGTAAATCCGCTGCACGCGCGAGTCGCGCCACAGCCGCGAGATCGGGTACTCGTTCATGTAGCCGTAGCCGCCGTGCAGCTGCAGGCACAGGTCGGCGATCTCGCACTGCTTGTCGGTGGTCCAGTACTTGGCCATCGCCGCCGTCATCGGGTCGAGCTTCTTCTGGATCAGGAGCTCGGTGCAGCGCTCGACGAACACCCGGCCGAGCGCAGCTTCGGTGCGCGCCTCGGCCAGCGAGAAGCGGGTGTTCTGGAAATCCATGATCGGCTTGCCGAAGGCCTTGCGCTCCTTGACGTACGCCGTGGTCATGTCCAGCGCGATCTCGGTGGTCGCGACCGCGGCGACGGCGACGATCAGCCGCTCCTGCGGCAGCTGTTGCATCAGCTGCGCGAAACCCTGGCCCTCGAGCTTGCCCAGGAGATTCGCTTTGGGCACGCGCACGTTCTCGAAGAACAGCTCCGAGGTGTCCTGCCCGTGCATGCCGACCTTCTCCAGGTTGCGGCCGCGGCGGAAGCCTGAAACCTTGTCGGTCTCCACCACGATCAGCGACACGCCCTTGCCCTTGGCGCCCGGGTCGGTCTTGGCGACGACGATGATGATCCCGCACTGCTGGCCGTTGGTGATGAACACCTTGGAGCCGTTGATCACGTACTCGTCGCCCTCGGCGATGGCGGTCGTGCGCACGGCCTGCAGGTCGGAGCCGGTGCCGGGCTCGGTCATGGCGATGGCGCCGACCAGCTCGCCGCTCGCCATCTTCGGCAGCCACTCCTTCTTCTGCTCTTCGCGGCCGTAGACGAGGATGTAGTGCGCGACGATGCCGGCGTGCACGCTGTTGCCCCAGGCGCTGCAGCCCGCGCGCGCCTGCTCCTCGATCAGCACCTTCTCGAACGCGAAGTTGCCGCCGCCGCCGCCGTATTCCTCTGGAACGCTGGCGCACAGAAGACCCAGCGCGCCAGCCTTGTTCCAGAGATCGCGGTCGACGTGACCCTGCTCGTCCCACTTGGCGACGTTGGGCGCAACCTCGGTGTCCATGAAGCGCCGCGCGGTGTCGCGGAACATGCGCAGCTCGTCGGTGACGTAGCTGCCTTGCGCCAGAGCCGCATTAAGCATCGAAGCGCTTCCCCTCTGCCGCCATCTTGGTGAGGATGCGCGCCGGCTTGAAGCGGTCGCCGTACTTCTTGGCGAGCTCCTTGCTGCGCTTGACGAACTTGTCGACGCCGTAGGCGTTGATGAACTGCAGCGTGCCGCCCTGGAACGGCGCGAAGCCCCAGCCGAAGATCGAGCCGATGTTGGTGTCGGCCACGCTCTCGACCACGCCTTCCTCGAAGCACTTGGCCGATTCGTTGGCCATCGCGAACATCATCCGGTCGATGAGCTCGCGCTGCGGCAGCTGCTCCTTCTGCGGGAAATGCTTGGTGAGCTCAGGCCACAGATGCTTCTGTCCCGGCGCCGGGTAGTCGTAGAAACCCTTGCCGGCCTTCTTGCCCGGACGGTTGAGCTCCTTGACCATCTTCTCGGTGATCGAGTTGGCCGGATGCTCGGGCAGCTTCTTACCGTCGGCCTCGAAGTCCTTGCGCGTCTGCTCCAGGATGTGCAGCGACAGCGACAGCGACACTTCGTCGTGCACCGCCAGCGGCCCGACCGGCATGCCGGCCTGCAGCCCGGCCATCTCGATCGCGCGCGGATGCTGCCCGTCGAGCAGCAGCGCGCCGCCTTCCTGCACGTAGGTCCCGAAGACGCGCGAGGTGTAGAAGCCGCGCGAGTCGTTGACCACGATCGGCGTCTTCTTGATCTGCTGCACGTAGTCGAAGCCCTTGGCCAGCGTCTCCGGCGAGGTCTTCTTACCCTTGATGATCTCCACCAGCGGCATCTTGTCGACCGGGGAGAAGAAGTGCAGGCCGATGAAGTTCTTCGGCCGCTCGGACGCAGTCGCCAAGCCCGTGATCGGCAGCGTCGAGGTGTTCGACGCGAAGACCTTGTCCTTGCCGATGACGGCCTCTGCCTTCTTGGTCACGTCCGCCTTGATCGCGCGATCCTCGAACACCGCCTCGATGATGAGGTCGCAGCCGGCGAGGTCGTCGTAATTCGTGGTCGCCTTGATCTTCTCCAGGAAGATCGCCTTGTCGGCCGGCATCATCCGGCCCTTCTTCACGTCCTTGTCGATCAGGTCCGCGGAGTACTGCTTGCCCTTGTCGGCCTGCTCCTGCGTGGTGTCGAGCAGCACGACCTCGATGCCGACCTTGGCCGACACGTAGGCGATGCCGGCGCCCATCATTCCCGCGCCGAGCACGCCGAGCTTCTTGACCTTGGACTTCTCGAAGCCCTCAGGCCGGCTCTTGCCCTTGTTGATGGCGTTGAGCTGGAAGAACAGCGTGCCGATCATGTTCTTCGCGACCTGGCTGACGACGCAGTTCGCGAAATAGCGCGACTCGATGCGGCAGCCGGTGTCGAAGTCGACGATGCCGCCCTCGTAGACGCACGACAGGATGTTGTCGATCGCCGGGTAGTTGCCGAAGCTCTTGGCGTTGGCCATCGACGGCGCGATCGCGAGCATCTGCACCATCGCCGGATGGCGCGAGTCGCCGCCGGGGAACTTGAACTTCTTGTCGTCCCACGGCTGGATCGGCTTGGGATTCGCCTGACACCAGGCCTTGGCGCGCGCCAGCAGCTCTTCCTTGTTGGCGACGAGCTCGTTGACGATGCCGGCGTTCTTGGCCGCATCCGGACGCAGCTCCTTGCCTTCGAGCAGGATCGGCAACGACGCCTGCATGCCCATCAGCCGGGGCAGGCGCTGCGTGCCGCCGCCCCCGGGCAGGAGGCCCAGCTTCACCTCCGGTTGACCGAACTTGATCTTCGGATCGTTGATCGCGATGCGGTAATGACAGCCGAGCGCCAGCTCCAGGCCGCCACCGAGCGCGGTGCCGTTGAGCGCGGCGACGACCGGGCGCCCGCACAGCTCGAGGCGCCGCAGGAAGCTCTTGAAAGCTTCCGCCATATCGAACGCGACCTTAGGATCGGTGACCGCGTAGACGCGCTCGAGATCCGCGCCCGCCAGGAACGAGTCCTTGCCCGAGGTGATGATCACGCCCTTGATCGTCTGATCCCCTTCGATCTTGGCGATCGACTCGGAGAAGGGCGTGGTCAGCTCGTCGTTGAGCACGTTCATCGAACGGCCCGGCATGTCGAGCGTGAGCGTGACGATGTTGTCCGCGTCGCGCGTGAAGGTGACTGCACTCATCTTGTTGCCCCCGTTGCCTTCCATCAGTGCACGCGCTCGATGATCGTGGCGATGCCCATGCCGCCGCCGACGCACAGCGTGGCGAGACCCGTTTCCTGGTTGGTGCGCTCCATCTCGTCGAGCAGGGTGCCGAGGATCATCGCGCCGGTGGCGCCCAGCGGATGGCCCATGGCGATCGAGCCGCCGTTGACGTTGACCTTGTCCATGTCGATGCCGAGATCCTGCGCCGCGTGCATGACCACCGCCGCGAAGGCTTCGTTGATCTCGAACAGGTTGATGTCCTTGGCGTCCATGCCGGCGCGCTTGAGCGCCTTGCGCACGGCCGGCGCGATGCCGGCGAGCATGATCGTCGGCTCGCTGCCGGTGACGGCGGTGCAGACGATGCGCGCGCGGGGCTTCAGGCCCAGCTTCTTGCCGATCTTCTTGTTGCCGATCAGGACGGCTGCGGCGCCGTCGACGATGCCGGAGGAGTTGCCGGCGTGATGCACGTGGTTGATCTTCTCGACCGTCGTGTACTTGCGCAGGGCGGTGGCGTCGAAGCCCATCTGGCCCATCTGCTCGAACGAGGGCTTCAAACCCGCGAGGCCCTCAAGCGTCGCGTCGCTGCGGATGAACTCGTCGTGGTCGAGCACGACCATGCCGTTCAGGTCCTTCACCGGCACGATCGACTTGGCGAAGCGGCCTTCGGCGCGCGCCTTGGTCGCGCGCTGCTGCGAGCGCAGCGCGAAGTTGTCGACGTCCTTGCGCGAGAAGCCGTCCATCGTCGCGAGCAGATCCGCGCCGATGCCTTGCGGCACGAACTGCAGCGCGCCGTTGACGCGCGGGTCCATGATCATGGCGCCGCCGTCGGAGCCCATCGGCCAGCGCGACATGCTCTCCACGCCGCCGCCGACCGCCAGGTCCTCGAATCCGGACATGACTTTCATCGCCGCGAGATTCACCGCCTCCAGGCCCGACGCGCAGAAGCGCGACTGGGTGACGCCGGCGACCGACTGATCCCAGCCGGCGTACAGGACCGCGATGCGCGCGATGTCCGCGCCCTGCTCGCCGACCGGCGTGACGCAGCCGAGCACTACGTCGTCGACCTTGGCGGTATCCAGCTGATTGCGGTCGCGCAGCGCCCAGAGGCAGTTGGCGACGAGGTGGATCGGCGTGATCTGGTGCAGGCTGCCGTCTTTCTTGCCCTTGCCGCGCGGCGTGCGCACGGCGTCATAAATGAATGCGTCGGTCATTGGGAGTGCTCGGTCGGTAAGGGTGGTTACACGGGCCCCGGTGCGGCGGGCGGACCTCACCTTAAAGACGATGCGGCAGTGTGTCAATACGCCTGCGTATGTTGGAAACAGCCAGTTGCCATACGGGCAAGAAGTAACGCACATTACCTTCCATGGCGCCCGATCTCTCCGGCCTTGATCCCGATACGCGCGGGCGCATCGAGCAGGCCGTGCTCGACATCTTCTCGCAGCGCGAATATCACCGGGTTGGCCTGATCGAGATCGCCCGCTCGGCCAACGTGTCGCTGCAGACGATCTACAAGTACTACGGCGGCAAGGAGGCACTGCTGTTCTCCAGCCTGGACTCCTGGCTGGGCAAGCTGGCGGCGCGGATGATCGATCACCTGCAGGGCATCGAGGATTACAAGGAGAAGCTGCGCAAGGTCATGTGGGTGACGCTCGACTTCTTCGAGAAGAACCCCAAGGTCGCGCAGCTGATCATGAGCTCGGTCTACGTCAACACCTGGCGCAAGCAGGAGACGTATCGCAACCCGCAGCTGTTCGGCGCGTTCCTGAAAGTGCTGTCCGAAGGCCGCGCCCGCGGCATCCTCAACGACCAGGTCGACGAGAAGATCCTGCTCGACTACATCATCGGCGTGATGGGCCGGCTGGTGCAGATGTACATCCATCGCGGGCAGAAGAGCTCGCTGACGCGGCAGGCCAATGCGCTGTTCGAGATGCTGTGGCGGGCGATTGCCAAGCCGGTGCGCGCCGAACGTGGAGCAGTGGCGTGAGCAAATCGATGCAGGCGCTGTGCGCGGTGATCGTGCTTTGCCAGCTGGCGGCTTGCGCGCAGCAGCGCCGCCCGGAGCGCTCGCCGATGCAGCGCCGCATCGACGCGATGTTCGAGGCGGCGGACAAGGAGCGCGACGAGTGGCTGACGCCCGCCGAGCTCGACGCCGGATTCCCGTGGCTTGCCGGCCGCTTCGCCGACGTCGATACCGATCACAACGGCAAGGTCAGCCTCGCCGAGGTGACGAGCTATATCGAGCTGCAGTCGATGCAGCCGGAGCCGAAGAAGAAACGGTAGGTCGCGCCATGCGCGACGAAGAAGGCGAGCGTGGCGCGCCCTACACCAGCAGCATCGCGACGCCGAGGCCAATCAGGATCGCGCCGGTGAAGCGGTCGATCCAGTGGGCGCGCGCCACCAGCGCGCTACGCACGCGCGAATGTCCCAGCGTCATCGCCACGAAGCTGAACCAGAGCGCGGTGCTGACGACGAACCAGGCTGCCAGGGCATAGCGCATCCCCATCGGCGCCTGCGTGGCGATGACGGTGGAGAACAGCGCCGTGAACGAGAGCATCGCCTTGGGGTTCAAGACATTGGTCAGCACGCCGATGGCGAACTGGCGCCGCGGATCGATGGCGGTGGCGGGCGCCTGCGCCAGCGCTGCCGGATCGCGCGCCTTGGCGCGCACGCCGCCGATGCCCATGTAGATGAGAAACGCTGCACCCGCATAGCGCAACGCCTCCAGCAGCGCCGGCTGCTCCCGCAGCAGCCAGCCCAGGCCGAACAGGCCATACGTCACGTGGAAAAGGATTCCCGTGGCGATCCCCCAGGCCGTCCACAGTCCTGCCGCGCGACCGTGCGCCATGGTCTGCCGCGTGACCATGGCGAAGTCCGGTCCTGGCGACATCACTGCCAGGACGTGGGCCAGCGCCAGGGTCGTGAACACCAGGAGGGGATTCATCGCGGCGGCATCTTACCGGCGCCCGCCGGCGTGTAGGAAAACCGCGATGGAGACGGCCCGGCCATTTGGCTAAACTGGCGGCAACGGAACACCAACTAAGGACAGGGAGTCCGATCCGTGCGTCACAACTCCGCGGCCGAGCCGCGTCTGCTCGCCCTCGATGGCCTGCGGGGAATCGCGATCCTGCTCGTGATGGCGCAGCACCTGCGCTGGCTGGGCTGCGGCTGGATCGGCGTGCAGTTGTTCTTCGTGCTCTCCGGATTCCTGATCACGCGCCTGCTGGTGCGCAGCGCCGAGGCGCGCCCCCTCGGCAGCTATCTGAAGGATTTCTACGCGCGCCGCGCCCTGCGCATCCTGCCGCTGTACTTCGGCTATCTGGTGGCGCTGGCGATCGCCGCACGGCTGCTCGCCGACTTTCCGCCCATCGACCACGCGCTGCCGTGGGCGGCGACGTTCACGTTCAACGTCTTTCGCCTGACGCCCGCCTACGGCGCGCTGGGCGCGGGCTCGGAGCGCCACGTGCTGATCGACCATTTCTGGTCGCTGGCGGTGGAGGAACACTTCTACCTGGTGTGGCCGCTCGTGCTGTTCGCGCTGCGCCGGCATCTGCGCGCGCTGGCGCTGTGCCTGATCGCGCTCGGCCCGGTGCTGCGCGGCGCGGTCGCGATCCTCTGGCCGCAGCTGCCGCCCGAATCGGTCAGCGGCTCCGCCGCAGCCGCCAATTACCTGCTCAGCACGTCGCACGTCGACGCGTTCGCCGCCGGCGCGCTGGTCGCGACGCTGCCGATGGCGCCGGCTTCGCTGCAGGTGCGCCGCTACGGCTGGTCGCTCGCGGCGGTCGTCGGTCTGGCGATTCTCCTGGGCACCTGGGTCAATGCCGGGCTGCTCGACCCGGTGCGCTGGCCGCGGAGCTTTGGCTTCCCGTTGATGATGCCCAACGCCTTGCAGCACGTCTGGGGCTACTCGCTGATCAATCTCGTCGCCGCGGCGACGATCTGGCTGGCGCTCGGCGCAGCGGGCTGGCAGCGCGCGCTCAGCAGCGGCTGGCTGCGCTACACCGGCAAGATCTCGTTCGGCATGTACGTGCTGCACTACCCGATGCGCCAGCTGCTGCCGCCGCTCTTTGGGTGGACGTCGACCTTTGCCGGGTGGGCGTCGCTGCTGCTGGCCGAGGCGATTTACCTGGCGCTGGTCTACGCGGTGGCGGGACTGTCGTTCCGCTACTTCGAGCGTCCGTTCCTCGAGCTCAAGCAATGCCTGCCGTCGACCGCGCGCAGCCGCGACACTGCGGTTCCCGGCTAGGCATCACCGTCGCGCGTCGCCCCGGCGGCGTACTTGCGCTCGAGATACGCGATGATCTTCGCCGACTCGAACATCTCCACGCCGGTGTTGGGATCGACGAGGTAGGGCAGCTGCACCTTGCCGACGCGCGCGAGGAGCGCCGTGCGGTTTCGCCCTTCGACCTTGGTCTTCCACACCCGGTCCCGCATCCACGGCGGGCCCATGTCCGCCCATCGCGCCTTGCCGCAGTTGCGCAGGAAGTACGGCAGCTCCAGCTCGCACAGCACCTCGCGCACCAGCCGCGAGAAAGGGCTCGACTCGAAGCTGTAGAGCTCGAGCGGCTTTGCCGGCGCGTGCGAGGGCCGCGCGCGCAGGCCGCGGATCCTGCCGGGGGCGCGCACGCCGCTCGCCAGCGCCGAGGCGACGATCGCCACCGAGCGGCGCAGGCCGCGCGCCGGCTGCAGGCTGGCGCCGTAGGTGTCTGCCAGATACGCGATGATGTCCGCCGACTCGAACATGGCGATGCCGGTATTCGGGTCCATCAGCAAAGGGAACCGTTGCTTGCCGCCGCGGGCCTGCGCCTCGCCGCGGAAGCGCGTGCCGCCGCGCGGGCACGGATGGATCATCGCGTCCAGGTCCATCTCGGTCAGCGCCTCGCGGACCAGCCGGCAATAAGGACTGGCTTCGTATTCGAACAGCTCCAGCGGCTTGGCCGGCTGTCGCGTCGCCGGCCGGAAGGCGACGGTGCCGCGCCAGCCGCGCAAGGTGCTGCCCAGCAAGGAAGAATTCACGTCGATCAGGCGTCCCATCGGCGAAGTTTAGCTTGCGTCGGCGATCGCGCAATTCAAACCCTGCGGGAGCGCGGCGCATCAAATCAGCGATGATGGCCACCATGTCACTCGACCACGGGTCGCTCGCCGCCCAGACCGCGCGCCCTGCCGACACGGACGTGGACGCCGAGCCGGCGCTGGTCGCCGCCGCCGCGGCAGGAGATGCCCGGGCCTTCGAGCAGCTCTATCGCCGTCACGTGGCCAAGGTTTATGGCCTATGCGTGCGCCTGGTCAGCGGCGACAAGGCCAAGGCGGAGCAGTACGCGCAGGATGCGTTCGTGCGGGCCTGGGAGAACCTCTCCGGGTTCCGCGGGGGCAGCCGGTTCTCCACCTGGCTGCACCGGCTGACGGTGAACGTGGTGCTGGGCGAGCACCGGCTGCTGAAGCGATGGGTCAGCTTCGACGACGTGCCGGAGGAGTCGGGCCTGGAGCTGGAGACCGCGACCGGTCATCCGCAAGCGCAGATGTCCGATCGGATGGACCTGGAGCGTGCGCTGGCGCGGCTGCCCAAGGGCGCCCGCGCGGTGCTGATCCTCCACGACGTGGAGGGCTATCGGCACGACGAGATTGCCGAGCTGACCGGGATTGCGGTCGGCACTTCCAAGGCGCAGCTGCACCGCGCCCGGAAGCTGATGAAGGAGCTGCTGCAATGAGCCAAGAGGATCCGAACCTGAAAACCGACGAAGAGCCCGGCCCGGTCGCCGGCCTGCGCGGCCTGGAAATGGAGGCGCAGCCGCAGCGCGATCTGTGGCCCGGCATCGCCGCGCGCATCATCGTGCGCCGCCAGCGCCACCGTCGCGTCTGGCTGGCCGCCGCCGCGTGCACGCTGATGGCGTTCACCGCGATGTTGTCCGTCCGCCTCGGCGAAGTGCCGGAAGCCACCGGCGTCCGGCACGCGCCGCTCGCGGCTCCGCCCGAATTCGCCGCGATGACGCTCCCGGGCAACGGCATGGGCGTGCGCTCCAACCGCGCCATGGTCAAGGCCAACCTGCGCCTGACGCAGTCGGCGGAGGGCGAGGTGCTCAAGGCCATGCGCCAGAACCCCGGTAACCGCTCCTTGCAGAACCTGCTGGACAGCACGCGCGATCAGAAGCGCGAGCTGAGCGAAATGCTTCTGGCCGAACGCAACTGAGAATGAACATGTATCGAGCTTCCGCACCGCTGCTGTTCCTGTGCACGCTGGCGCATCCCGCATGGGCCGACACGCCGATCGACGAGACCCGTCCGCTCAACGCCGACGCCAAGGTCGTGGTGAGCAACTGCGCCGGCACCATCCAGGTGCAGGCCTGGGACAAGAACACGATGTCGCTGACCGGCAGCCTCGGCGACGGCGCCGAGAAGCTGTCGATCGTCGGTGATGCCTCCAAGCTGCGCATCGAGGTGAAGCTGCCGCGCAACTCGCACAACGTCGAGGACACCGTGCTGCAGCTGCGCGTGCCGGCCGGCGTCTCGCTGGACCTGGAAGGCGTCTCCGCCGACGTCGCGGTGCAGGGCACGCGCGGGCCGCTCAAGGTGAACACGGTCAGCGGCGACGTGAAGCTCGTAGTCGAATCGGCCAGCGTCAGCGCGCAGACCGTCAGCGGCGATCTTCACCTTGACGCGCCCAGCCGCGACACGCAGCTCCGCAGCGTCAGCGGCGACATGGTGATCCGCGGCCCGCAGGGAGATCTTTCCGGCGAGACGGTGTCCGGCAACCTGCAGGTCGACGGCAAGGCGTTCAGCCGGCTGCGGCTGAAGTCGGTGTCGGGCGATTTCGAGGTCGACGCCTCGCTGACGGATTCCGTGCGCGCAGACCTGGAGACGCTGTCGGGCGAGGTGCGCTGGGAGCTGCCGGCATCGACCAACGCCGCGGTGGACCTGAACTCCTTCAGCGGCGAGCTCGCCAGCGAGCTCGGCGGCCCGATCAAGGACGGCGTCCACAAGGCCTCGTTCAAGCTCGGCAACGGCGCGGGCCAGGTGAACATCCACAGCTTCAGCGGCGATATTCAGCTGCGCAAGAAATAGCGGGGCGCGTGATGTCCTTGCGGGAACGTATGCGACAGGACGTCGCATACGTAGGCTACAGGGACGTATTCACGACGGTCCCGCAAGGGCATCACGCGCCCCCACCGTCAGTGCCGGAAGTGCCGGATCCCCGTGAACACCATCGCCATGCCGTGCTGGTCGGCGGCGGCGATCACTTCCGGATCGCGCATCGAGCCGCCCGGCTGGATCACCGCGGTGACGCCGGCCTCCGCCGCCGCGTCGATGCCGTCGCGGAACGGGAAGAACGCATCCGACGCCATCACCGAGCCGACCACCTCGAGCTTCTCGTCCGCCGCCTTGATGCCCGCGATCTTGGCTGAGTAGACCCGGCTCATCTGGCCGGCGCCAATGCCGATGGTGTGGCGATGGCGCGCGTAGACGATGGCGTTGGACTTCACGTACTTCGCCACCCGCCACGCGAACAGCAGGTCCTGCAGCTCCGAGTCGGTGGGCGGCCGGCGCGACACGGTCTTGAGCTGCTCGCGCGTGACCGTCGCGGTGTCCAGGTCCTGCACCAGCAAACCGCCGGCGACGCGCTTGAAGTCCAGGCTCTGCGCGCGCGACTCCGGCCACTGGCCGCATTCCATCAGCCGCACGTTGGGCTTGGCCGCGACCGCGCGGCGCGCATCCTCGTCGATCGACGGCGCGATGATCACTTCGACGAACTGCCGCTCGACGATCGTCGCGGCGGTCTTGGCGTCGAGCGGGCGATTGAAGGCGATGATGCCGCCGAAGGCCGAGGTCGGGTCGGTGCGATAGGCAGCCTCGTAGGCGTGGCCGATGCTGTCGGAAATGGCGACGCCGCACGGGTTGGCGTGCTTGACGATGACGCAGGCGGCTTCCGCGAACGACTTCACGCATTCCAGCGCCGCGTCGGCGTCGGCGATGTTGTTGTAGGACAGCTCCTTACCCTGCAGCTGTCGCGCGGCGGCGATGCTGCCCGCCTCGGCCCCGGCTTCGGCGTAGAACGCCGCGCGCTGGTGCGGGTTCTCGCCGTAGCGCATCTCCTGCAGCTTGAACAGCTGCGGGGTGAACACGCCCGGGAACGCCGAGCGCTTGTCGTCGGCGCCCAGGCTCGACAAGTAGGCCGCGACGGCGCCGTCATAGCGCGCGGTGTGCGCGAACACCTTGGTCGCCAGCCGCGCGCGCGTGGCCTGGCTCACGCCGCCGGCATCGAGCTCCTTCAGCACGCCGTCGTAATCGGCCGGATCGACCAGCACCGCCACGTGCGCGTGATTCTTCGCCGCCGCGCGCAGCATCGCCGGGCCGCCGATGTCGATGTTCTCGATGGCGTCCTCGCGCGTGCAGTCGGGCTTGGCGACGGTGGCGTCGAACGGATAGAGGTTGACGACGAGCAGGTCGATGGGCGCGATGTCCATCTTCTGCATGATCTCGTCGTCGGTGCCGCGGCGACCGAGCAGGCCGCCGTGGATCTTCGGATGCAGGGTCTTGACGCGGCCGTCCATGATCTCCGGAAAGCCCGTGATCTCCGAGACTTCGCGCGCCTTGATGCCGGACTGCTTGAGGAGCTTGAAGGTGCCGCCGGTCGAGAGGATCTCGAAGCCGCGCTGCTGAAGCTCTCGCGCCAGCTCGACGACGCCGGCCTTGTCGGAGACCGAGACGAGCGCGCGCCGCGCCGTCATGCCTGCGTGCGCGCTTTGATCCCGTGCTGGCGCAGCTTCTTGCGCAACGTCGCCCGGTTGAGCCCGAGCATGTCGGCGGCCCTGGATTGGTTGCCGCGGCAATAAAGAAGAGTGGCGCGCAGCAACGGCGGCTCCACCTGATGCAGGATCAGATCGTAGAGCTTGCTCGGCGCGTGGCCATTCAGCGCTCTGAAATAACTATCCAGAGATTCGGCGACGTGATTGCTGAGCGGCCGGCCTTCGCTCGTTTTCTGTGCGGACATTCCCTTGCGGTTAACCTCGGCCCGTCGGCGCTTTCTCCCCCAAAAACGAAAAAGCGCTCTGCATCGAAAGGGGCGGCAATCATACTCCCAAGATCAGCGCTTGCAAAAGTAGTGATCGCAACTCTTGCGAAAAAAAGTTTGCGGCAAAAAAACTTGACTTGATATGCGCCGATGTTCTCTCGATGAAACGGCACGCGAATCTCTGCATGCGCGCCGAAGAATTCTTCGGTGCGACGATCAGCTGCGTGATCACGCGCTCGGCGCGCGACGCGTGCCGGTGACGAGCGACCAGCCATCCTTGCCGTGCGGCGGCTGCAGATCGAACCACGGCGCATACGCGCGCGACACGTCCTCGCGCTGCGACTCGAGCAGTCCCGCCAGTGCGATGCGCCCGCCGATCGCGAGGCAGGACGCCAGAACGGGCGCCAGCGCGATCAACGGGTTGGCCAGGATGTTCGCGACCACCACGTCGGCGGCAAAGGGTGCGAAGTCCGTGGACGGCAGCGCCTCGAGCCGATCGTCGACGCCGTTGCGCCGCGCATTCTCGGCGGACGCACGCAAAGCCTGCGGATCGATGTCGGTGCAGACCGCGCGCGTCGCGCCGAGCTTGCACGCAGCAATGGCGAGGATGCCCGAGCCGCATCCGTAGTCGACGACGACCTTGTCCTTCAGGTCTTGCGTCGCCAGCCATTCCAGGCATAGCGCTGTCGACGGATGCGTGCCCGTGCCGAACGCCAGTCCCGGATCGAGCTTGACCACGATCGCCGAGCGATCTGTCACTTCATCGGCGCGCTCGTGCGGCACCACCCAGAGGCGCTCGCCGAACTTCAACGGCGGGCAATCCTTGAGCCAGACGCGGATCCATTCCTGGTCCTCGAGCAGCTCGGAGCGCGTGTGCAGCGCTTCGGCCTCCGGCAGCACCTCGCGCAGCGAAGCGACGACGGGCGCCACGTCCTTGCCTTCTTCGAACAAGCCGATCGTGATCGTGTCGGCCCACAGCGGCGTCTGGCCTGGCGCGGGCTCGAGCACCGGATCGTCGGCGGCGTCGATCATGCTGACCGCGGACGCGCCGTGGGCGAGCAGGATCTCTTCGGCGAATTCGGGACGCGACGTGTGGACGCGCAGTTGAACCCAAGCCATGTTCGACGATCAGGTTCGACGGGGGCGTATGCGGCCATGGACGGCCGCATCCGAGCTGGATGGAGCTTTTAAGGCGTCCCCCGGCGGGCCTGATCGTCGAACGTGGATCATTTTTCCCGCTCGAGCATCTCGGCGAGATAGTGGATGTGGTGCTTGCCCTGGCGGAACACCTCGTCCGCCATGATCCGGCGCTGCAGCGGGATGTTGGTCTGGATGCCCTCGACGATCATTTCGGTAAGCGCGGTCTGCATGCGGGCGATGGCTGAGCGCCGCGTCGCGCCGTGCGCGATCAGCTTGCCGATCATCGAGTCGTAGTTCGGCGGCACGCGATAGCCGGAATAAATGTGCGAATCCAGGCGGATGCCCGGTCCGCCGGCCGGATGGTACTTGCGGATCTCGCCGGGCGAGGGCGTGAAGCGCTCGGGATCCTCGGCGTTGATGCGGCATTCCACGGCGTGGCCGCGCAGGCGGATGTACTTCTGCTTGAGCTTGAGCTCGCCGCCCTCGGCGATGCGGATCTGCTCCTTCACCAGGTCGATACCCGTGACCATCTCGGTGACCGGGTGCTCCACCTGGATGCGCGTGTTCATCTCGATGAAGTAGAACTGGTCGTTCTCGTAGAGGAACTCCATGGTGCCGGCACCGCGATAGCCGATGCGCTTGCAGGCCTCCACGCACAGCTGGCCGATGCGGTTGCGCTGCTCCTTGCTGATGCCAGGGGCAGGGGATTCCTCCACGACCTTCTGGTTGCGACGCTGCATCGAGCAGTCGCGCTCGCCCAGGTGGACGACGTTGCCGTGCTGGTCGGCAAGGATCTGGATCTCGATGTGGCGCGGGGTCTCGAGGTACTTCTCCAGGAACACCGCGCCGTCCTTGAAGGCGTTGACGGCCTCGGTGCGCGCCACCTCGATCTTGCCGATCAGCTCTTCCTCGTTGCGCACGACCTGCATGCCGCGGCCGCCGCCGCCCGCCGCCGCCTTGATCAGCACCGGGTAGCCGACCTTGCGCGCGATCGCCTTGCAGGCCTGCTCGTCCTCCGGCAGCACGCCGTCGGAGCCGGGCACGCAGGGCACGCCGGCCTTGATCATCTCGGCCTTGGCGCTGGTCTTGCCGCCCATCAGGCGGATGGTCTCCGAGCGCGGGCCGATGAAGATGAAGCCCGACTTCTCCACGCTCTCGGCGAAGTCGGCGTTCTCCGACAGGAAGCCGTAACCCGGATGGATGGCGTCGGACTGCGTCACTTCCGCGGCGCTGATGATCGCCGCCATGTTCAGGTAGCTGCCGCTGGCCGGCGGCGGGCCGATGCAGACCGACTCGTCGGCCATCAGCACGTGCTTCAAGTCCCGGTCGGCGCTGGAGTGCACGGCCACGACCTTGATGCCCAGCTCGCGGCACGTGCGCAGGATGCGCAGCGCGATCTCGCCGCGATTGGCGATCAGGACCTTCTTGATCAGCTTGCTAGTCAATGGAGAACAGCGGCTGGTCGAACTCCACTGGCTGGCCGTTCTCCACCAGGATCTCGGCGACGACGCCGTTCCGGTCGGCCTCGATCTGGTTCAGCATCTTCATCGCCTCGATGATGCACAGCGTCTGGCCCTGCTTGACGGTCTGTCCCACTTCGACGAAGGCCTTGGCGCCGGGCGACGGCGAGCGGTAGAAGGTACCGACCATCGGCGCGCGCACGAAATTCTTCTTCGGTGCCGCGGGCGCAGCAGGCGCAGGCGCGGAAGGGGCGCCGACCGCGGCCGGCGCAGGCGCAGCGGCCGCCGGCGCCTGCTGCATGGTGATGAACTGCGGCATGCCACCGGTCGGATGCCGGGCGATGCGCACCGACTCCTCGCCTTCCTTCACCTCGAGCTCGGAGATGCCCGATTGCTCGACCAGGTCGATGAGCGTCTTGATCTTTCGCAGGTCCATGGTCTCTCCTTGCCGGTCAGCGCTTCGACGAGAGGCGCTCGTGCGCCGCCTGCAGCGCCAGGCGATAGCCCAGCGGACCCAGGCCGACGATCACGCCCTGCGCGATGTCGGAGAAATAGCTGTGACGCCGGAACGCCTCGCGCGCATGCACGTTGGACAGGTGCACCTCGATGAAGGGGATCTCGACGGCGAGCAGGGCATCGCGCAGCGCGATGCTGGTATGCGAGAACGCGCCCGGGTTGAGCAGGATGAAGTCCACGCCTTCGGCCTTGGCCTGCTGCACGCGCTCGATCAGCGCGCCCTCGTGGTTGCTCTGGAAGTGCTCGATCTCGTGGCCGAGCTCACCGGCTTCCTCGCCCAGCTCGTCCTCGATCTGGCCGAGCGTCTGCGCCCCGTAGATGTGGGGCTCGCGGCTGCCGAGCAGGTTCAGGTTGGGGCCGTTCAGCAGCAGGATCAGGCTCACGGTCGGCGGCACCCGGCTTCGCGAAGGGGAGGTGAGTGTGCCAGACGTGGTGACTTATGGCTAGATCGGCGGTAGATGCCGGCAGAATCCCTGCTGATCGCTGCAAATGATTGTCAGGGCGTCGGTAAACGGCTCTCAAGCAGACCCTGCAGCCGCTCGGCGGACAGCCCGCCGTAGATGCGCTCGAGGATCTTGCCATCGGGAGCAATCAGCACGGAATAAGGCAGCGCCCCCAGGTCGTTGCCCAGCACGTCCATGGCCTTCATCACCTCATCGTCGCCGACGAAAACCGGGTAGGGGATGCCGAACCGCTTGACGGTATCGCGCACGGCGGCCGGCGCGTCCAGGGCCGGCCCGAGGATCTGCAGCCCGCGGGCGCCATGGTCGGCTTGCGCCTTCACCAGCAGCGGCATCTCGTGCAGGCAGGGCGCGCACCAGCTCGCCCAGAAATTCACCAGCGTCAGCTTGCCGCGGAACTCGGACAGCGCGCGCGCCTTGCCGTCGAGGTCGGTGAAGGCCAGCTCCGGCGCCGGCGCGTTGCGCTGCTCCAGCCATCGATGGGCGAAGAAGCCGGCAGCTGCAGCGACCACGAGGAGGATCAGCGCGCCGAGGGCGGCGCGCCGGCTCAAGGCGTGTACTCCAGCACCCGCTCCTGGGGCGGATAGCACAGTCCCGCGTCCGCGCAGCCCTGGTAGCTGACCTTGAGCTTGACCCGTCCCGGCTGCGGGTCGGCAAGCTTGGCGGTCAGGAAGGCGTCGCGATAGATCTCGACCACGCCGAAATATTCGTCGCTGTGCTTTTCGCCGGCGGGCAGGCGGACCGGGCCGATCTTGGCGGCACCGATGGGCTCGAAGCTCATCCGCTGGCGATACAGGTAGTACCCCGGCGCGATGCGCCAGGTCACCAGCAGGCTGCCGTCCTTCTTCTCCAGCGGCTGGATCTCGAAGGCCTGGTCCACCGGCAGGAATTTCGGCTCGGCCTTCGGCTTGTCGAAGAAGCCGACGCCGCCGGCGTGCGCGGCCGCGCACATCGTCAATGCCAGGAAGGCTGCCTTACGCATGGGGGACGCTGCTCAGAACCCAGTCGAGGTACGGCGGGTGACCGTGGTCCACGTTGACCGCGATGACCTCGGGAAGTTCGTAGGGATGCAGCTTGAGCACCGCCTGCTTCAGCGTCTCGAAGGCCGCCGCCCGCGTCTTGATGACGAGCAGCGCCTCGTCGTCGCGCTGCACCTCGCCTTTCCAGCGATAGACCGACTTCACCTGCGGCACGATGTTGACGCAGGCGGCGTGGCGGTTCTCCACCAGCGCGCTGGCCAGCGCGTCGGCGCGATCGACGGGGCAGGTGACGAGGGCGATGATCACGGACATCGCGATAGCATAACGGCCCCCGACGTGAACGCCGCATGAACGACACCGCCGACGACCGTCCCTACGTGTTCGCCACGCCGCCGCAGGCGCGCGACGGCAAGCGCGGCGCCATCGCCTCGAACTACCTGACGGACGAGACCGAGCTCCTGCAGCGCCTGCTCGCGACCGCCGACCTGGGGCCCGAGCGCAGCACCGCGGTGCAGCGGATGGCCGCGGACTGGGTCCGCCGCGTGCGCACGCTGCGCGACGAACGCTCGCCGCTGGACGCGTTCATGCACCAGTACGACCTGTCGTCGGAAGAAGGCGTGCTGCTGATGTGCCTGGCCGAGGCGCTGCTGCGCATCCCAGACGACGCCACCGCCGAGAAGCTGATCGCCGACAAGCTCGCGGAAGCGGACTGGGAGTCGCACCTGGGCAAGTCCGATTCGCTGTTCGTCAACGCCTCGACCTGGGGCTTGATGCTCACCGGCCGCATCGTGCGGCTGTCGCCGGATACCACCAGGAACTTCCGCAGCGCCATCGGCAAGCTCATCGGCAAGTCCAGCGAGCCGGTGATCAAGCTCGCGATCCGCCAGGCGATGCGGCTGATGGGCGGGCAGTTCGTCATGGGCCGCACGATCGAGGAAGCGCTGAAGAACGCGACCTCGCGCGAGAACCGCGCGTATCTGCACTCCTACGACATGCTCGGCGAAGCGGCGCTGACTTCCGCCGATGCGCTGCGCTACCTCGGTGCGTACCAGAGCGCCATCGCCGAGATGGGCGCGCGTCGCGACGGCGATCGCAACGGGCCGGTGTTCGCGCAGCCGGGGATCTCGGTGAAGCTGTCCGCGCTGCATCCGCGCTATGAGTTCGCCAAGCGCGAGCGCGTGCTCAAGGAGCTGACGCCGCGCCTGCTCGAGCTCGCGAAGCAGGCGCGCAAGGAGAACATCGGGCTCACCGTCGACGCCGAGGAGGCGGATCGACTGGAGCTCTCGCTGGATCTGGTCGAAGCCGTCTACCGCGATCGCGCGCTCGCCGGATGGGAAGGCTTCGGCCTGGCGGTGCAGGCCTTCCAGAAGCGCGGCTTCTTCGTGATCGAGTGGCTCGAGGCGCTGGCGCGCAGCGTCGGCCGCAAGATGCCGGTGCGGCTGGTCAAGGGCGCCTACTGGGACACCGAGGTCAAGCGCGGACAGGAGCAGGGCCTGGCGAGCTACCCGGTGTTCACGCGCAAGGCCAACACCGACGTCGCGTACCTGGCCTGCGCGCGCCGCATGCTGGCCGCGCGCGACGCGTTCTATCCGCAGCTGGCCACGCACAACGCGCACACCGTCGCCGCCGTGCGCGAGTACGCAGGCGACAACGCGGGCTACGAATTCCAGCGGCTGCACGGCATGGGCGAGGCGCTGTATCAGGTAGTGAAGGAGGATCTCGAGATTCCGTGCCGCGTCTACGCGCCGGTCGGATCGCACGAGGACCTGCTGCCGTACCTGGTGCGCCGGCTGCTGGAGAACGGCGCCAACACCTCGTTCGTCAACCGCATCTTCGACGAGCAGATGCCGCCAGAGTCACTGGTCGCCGACCCGGTGGAGCTGGTGCGCAGGCTCGGCGGCAAGCCCAATCCGAGTCTGCCGATGCCGGCGGACCTGTATGGAGACGCGCGGCGGAATTCGGCCGGGGTGAATCTGGCCGACGAGACGCAGGCGGTGGAGTTCTCGCGTGCGCTGAAGGCTGCGCCGGTGCTCGATCGTGCAGAGTCGATCATCGCCCCCTCCCTGGCCCTCCCCCGTGAACGGGGGAGGGGATCACAAATAAGCGACCCCGCCGATCGCCGTCGCGTGCTCGGCGAATGGACCGCGCTCGATCCTGCGCGCGTGCACGACGTGGTCGCCGCAGCCGCGCACGCGCAGCCGCGCTGGAACGCGACGCCGGTGAAGCAGCGCGCCGAAATCCTGCAGCGCAGTTCGGATCAGCTGGAAAGTCGCCGCGCGGAGTTCGTGAAGCTCTTGATCCGCGAGGCCGGCAAGACCATCCCTGACGCGGTGGCCGAGGTGCGCGAAGCCGTCGACTTCCTGCGCTACTACGCGGCGCAGGCGGTCAAGGTCCTGTCGCAACCCGAAGTCCTGCCGGGCCCGACCGGCGAGCACAACGAGCTGCAGCTGCACGGCCGCGGCGTGTTCGTCTGCATCTCGCCGTGGAATTTTCCGCTGGCGATCTTCACCGGCCAGATCGCCGCCGCGCTGGTCGCCGGCAACGCGGTCATCGCCAAGCCGGCGGAGCAGACCAATCTCGTCGCGGTGCTGATGGTGCGGCTCCTGCACGAGGCCGGCATTCCGCGCGAGGTCCTGCAGTGCGTCCTGGGCGCCGGCGACGTCGGGTCCGCGCTGGTCAAGGACGAGCGCGTGGCGGGCGTTGCCTTCACCGGCTCGGTCGAGGTCGCGCAGCTGATCAATCGCGCGCTGGCGGCGCGCGAAGGGCCCATCGCCGCGCTGATCGCCGAGACCGGCGGCCAGAACGCGATGATCGTGGATTCGTCCGCGCTGCCCGAGCAGGTGGTGAAGGACACGCTGTTCAGCGCCTTCTACTCCGCGGGCCAGCGCTGCTCGGCGCTGCGCGTGCTGTTCTTGCAGGACGAGATCGCCGACAAGACCATCCATATGCTCAAGGGCGCGATGCGCGAGATCAGCATCGGCGATCCCGGCCTCTTGTCGACCGACGTCGGACCGGTGATCGACCAGGCCGCGCAGAAGAAGCTCGACGCGCACGCTGCGGCGATGACCAAGTTCGGCCGCCTGATCGAGCATCTGTCCGTGCCCGAGAGCTGCCGCAGCGGCACCTACTTCGCGCCCTGCGCCGTGGAGATCGAGTCGCTCGAGGAGCTGGATTCCGAGCAGTTCGGCGCCATGCTGCACGTCATCCGCTATCCGGCCAAGGCGCTGGAATCGGTGATCCACCAGATCAACCACACGCGCTACGGACTGACGCTCGGCGTGCACTCGCGCATCGAGTCCACCTGGCGCAAGGTGCAGGCGCTGGCACGCGTCGGCAATTGCTACATCAATCGCGGCATGACCGGCGCCGTCGTCGGCGTGCAGCCGTTCGGCGGCGAAGGCCTGTCCGGCACCGGCCCGAAAGCGGGCGGTCCGCATTACCTCTTGCGCTTCGTCACCGAGCGCACGCTGACGGTGAACACCGCAGCAGTCGGAGGCAACGCGCGGCTGCTAGCCCAAAGTGGCTGAAGACGGACGGCGGATCAGGTTCCGACGGGGGCGTGTGCGGCCAGGGATGGCCGCACCCGAGTTGAAGGAGCTTTTAAGGCGTCCCCCGGCGGGACCTGGTCCGGCGTCCGCGCACTCGCCGCCTTGCGGATCAGTTCGACGACGGCGTCCGTCTTCATGAGCTGGATGAAGTGCCCGGTGCCGCTCACCAGCTGCAGCTCCGATCCGGCGATGTCGCGATGCGCGTGCTCCGCGTTCTCGCGCCGGATCGGATCGTCGCCCTGCGCAATGATGAACACCGGCTGCGTGATCTGCCCGTAGCGCGGGCTCATCGCGTCGAGCCAGGCTTGAGAGCGCAGTGCCTCCTGCGCCACCGACACCGTCACCTTGGGCTGCGACCAGATGGGGATGCGCGCCTCGGCGAATCCGGCCGGCATCGTGCCGGGCGGGAACAGCAGCTCCAGCGCGGCGCGGATCTTCTTCGGCGCCAGCGAGCGTTGCGACAGCCGCGCGACGCCGGTGCCGAACGCCGGGACCACGAGCATGCGATAGGCGGGATCGGCCTTGCGCGCCCAGCGGTACAAGGAACTGTCGACCACTACGTATCCCGTGATTGCCGGCGGCTTGCGGAGCGCCAGGGCCATGGCGATGGCGCCGCCGTACGAATGGCCGGCCACGACGGGATCCTGCAGCTTCAGCGCCTCTATCACCGCCAGCGCGAAGCCGGCGTTGTATTCGTAGTCGTAACGCGCGCCGGTCTGGGTGTAGCCATGACCCGGCCGGTCGTAGACAGTGACGCGAAACTGCGATGCGAGCGCGTCGGTGACCGGCGCCCAGTCCTCGATCGAGCTGGTGCTGCCGTGGATCAGCAGCACGTCGGGACCTGCGCCGACCTGCAGATAGCGCGTCCGGATGCCCATGATGTCGGTGAACTGGCCCTTCAGGCCCGCGGGCAGATCCTGCTGCGGCTCGTAGAGCGCGCCGTAAATGGCGATGCCGCCGACGAGCAAGAGCAGGACGACGGCAAGGCGTTTCAGCAGGCGCGCGATCATTGGCTGAGCCGCAGCGTCAGCACGTCGCGTTTCTGGATGTCGCCGGCGCGCGCCAGCAGCGCGTCGAGGTCGTCGGCGACGGTCAGATAGCGGCCCGAGAGCGCGTCGTACTTCCCGGACGCGAGCTTCACGACGCCTTCTGCGCTCTGCTCGGGCGTCACCGCGCGCGTCGAAGCCAGCTCTTGCAGCACCCACGCGTGAACCTTCCCTGCAGGCGTGTCGGGCGGCGGGGCGACCTGCGGAAGATTGTCGGCAAAGCCGCCTTTCACGAACCCTGGATGGAACGCAAAGGACGCGACGTTGTGCTTGCGCGTCTCGAATGCGAGGTTCTCGCTCATCTTGATCAGCGCCGCTTTCGATACGGAATACGCGGAGCAATACGGCCAGCGGAACACGCCCGCGTGGCTGGCGATGTGGATGATCCTGCCGGCAGTGCGCGCCGTCATGCCGGGCAGCACGGCGCGGGCGCAGAGAAAGCAGCCGCGCAGGTTGATCTCCACCTCTCGCCACCACAGGTCGGGGTCGACCTCCCACAACGTGTCGATCGCCGTGTTCACGCCGGCGTTGTTGACCAGCACGTCGACGCGCCCGCACTTGTCGCGGATCTCCCCGAACGCGCGATCCACGCTCTTGGGATCGGCGACGTCGCAGGCCACGGCCAGCGCATCGCCGCCAAGAAGCCGCACCGTTTCATCGAGCGATTTCTTCGTGCGACCCGTGACGACGACCTTCGCACCGGTCTTTGCCAGTGCGAGACTGAACGCGCGGCCGATGCCGCGACCACCGCCGGTGACGACTGCGACGCTCATGCCGTCGCCTGCGGACCGACCGCGAAGATCATCCACTTGCCGGGCACGCCTTTGAGCTCGTGCATGCCGCGGTCCTCGAAGCTGTAGCGCGAGCCGGCAAGGACGCCCTGCGCAGTGTGCGACAGCAGGATTTCGCCGGCGGCGGCGAGCGACATCACCCGGGCGCCGATGTGCACGCCGATCCCGCCGACGCCGTCGGCGCCCAGCAGCTCGACCTGGCCGAAGTGCACGCCGGCGCGGATGGTCAGGCCCAGCTCCGCCATCGGTGTCTGCAGCGCGCGTGCGCAGTCGATCGCGTGGTCGGGGCTGGTGAAGGTCGACAGTGCGCCGTCGCCGGTGCGATCGATCACCTTTCCGCGGAACAGGTCGACCTGCTCGCCGATGAGCCGGTCGTGCAGCTCCAGGAGCCGCCGCCAGCCGGCATCGCCCAGTTCGGCCGCCTTGCGGGTCGAGCCCACGATGTCGGTGAACAGCACCGCAGCCAGCGCGCGCTCGGTGGTCGCGCGGTGGCGCTTGCCGGTGACGAACTGCTCGATCTGGTCGAGGATCTGGTCCGAAGACTCTCCGGTGAGATTGCCGTCGGAGCCCGGCAGCGCCACGAAGCGCGCGCCGGGAATGTGGCGCGCGATGTAGGCCGACTGCTCCAGCGGAATGAACTTGCGCTCGCTGCGGCCGAACACCAGCGTCGGCACGCGCACGTGCTCCAGCAGATGACGGCAGTCGAGCTTGGTTGCGTAATCCAGGTTGTCGACCATCACACGCGGTGAGGCCACCGAGCGCTGGTACTTCGCAAACCAGTTCAGGAATGCCGGGTTCTTGGCCTCACTCGGCGTGTACTGCGCGGCGAATTCCGGCCGGCCCCAGGTCTTGTTGAAGATCTCCTTGATCTCTTCGATGGCCGCCAGCGTCAGCCCCTGGGGGTAGCCAGGCCGCTCGGCCCAGCACGCTGTGGTGTTGGCGAAGATCAGACCTGAGCAGCGCTGGGGATACCGGTCGATGAAGTGAAGCACCAGCGGTCCCGCGTCTTGCGTGCCGGAGCCGAGCAGCACCGCGTCCGCGGATCCGGCCGCGTCGAGCACCGCGGCGCAATCCATGACCCACTGATCGGCCACGGACGTCGTGGCGTCGGACGGACGATCGGACAGGCCGCTGCCGCGGCGATCGAACCGGATCAGGCGCGAGAACGCAGCCAGGCGTCGCATCACGCGCGCAGATCCCGGGTCTTCCCACTGCATGTCCACGTTCCCGAAGAGTCCGGTGGTGTAGACGAGATCGCGGCTGCCTTCGCCAAGCACCTGGTAGGCGACGCGATCGCTGCCGACGGTGGTGTAGCGCGTCTCTGGCTGGATCATGCGGATTATTGTCTATCATCCCGGCGTGCCCGATCTGAAAAAGGTTTTCGCCGCCAGCCGCTTCGTCGCCCAGGCGCGCGACCGCGATCCCGAGAGCTTCGCGCAGTGGCAGGCGGCCGGACTGTTCGAGCGCGCTGCGGACAGCGACAGCCTGCGCGGCGAAGTCCTGGCGCTCGGCGCGGCCGCGACGCAGGAAGACCTGATGCGCCAGCTGCGCGAGCTGCGACGGCGCGAGATGGTCGGCATCACGGTCCGTGATCTGACAGGTATCGCCTCCCTGGACGAGACGCTGGGGCAGCTGTCGAATCTCGCCGACCTGTGCTGCCAGGCCGCGCTGCAGTTCGCCGACGCGCAGCTGCGCCAGCGCCACGGCGTGCCTCGCGACGACGAGGGCAACGAAGCGCGGCCGGTCGTGCTGGGCATGGGCAAGCTCGGGGGCCGCGAGCTCAACTTCTCTTCCGACATCGACCTGATCTGGGCCTACACCGCGCCCGGTGTCACCGACGGGGCGCGCTCGATCGCCAACGAGGAGTTCTTCGGCAAGCTCGCGCTCGACGTCGGCAGGATCCTCTCCGACAAGACCGAGCACGGCTTCGTCTTCCGCGTCGACACGCTGCTGCGGCCGTTCGGCTCCGCGGGCGCGCTCGCCTGGCACTTCGACGCGCTGGAGACCTACTACCAGGAGCACGGCCGCGACTGGGAGCGCTACGCCATGATCAAGGCGCGCCCGGTGGCGGGCGATCTCGACGCAGGCCGGCAGCTGCTGGAATCGCTGCGGCCATTCGTCTACCGCCGCTACCTGGACTTCAACGCCATCGGCGGATTGCGCGAGCTCAAGCGCATGATCGCCGAGGAAGTCAATCGCAAGAACCTGCACGACAATATCAAGCTCGGCGCCGGCGGCATCCGCGAGCTCGAGTTCATCGTGCAGGCGTTCCAGCTCGTGCGCGGCGGCCAGGAGCCGAAGCTGCGCGACAGCCGCTTGCGCCCGGTGCTGCGCTACCTGGGCGAAGCCGGCCACCTGCCGCCGGAAACCGCGAGCAGGCTCGACGAGTGCTACGCATTCCTGCGGCGCGTGGAGAACGCGATCCAGATGCACGACGACCAGCAGACGCACGCGCTGCCGGCGTCGGCGGAGGCGCGCGCGGCACTGTGCTCCGCGCTCGACTTCGCCGACTGGGCGGAGTTCTGCGCGGCGCTGGATCCGGTGCGCGCGTACGTGCAGGCCGAATTCGACCGGCTGTTCCGCGACCCCAGGCGCGAAAGCGCCGCCACGCCGATGGAGAACAGCATCGCGGCGCTCTGGAACGGGACGCAGGACGCGGCGACGGTTTGCGCGGCGCTGCGCGAGCAGGGGTTCGGCCAGGCGCCCGAGCGGCTGTGCAAGGCCATCACCGACCTGCGCGAGTCGCGCGTCGTGCGGGGCCTCCCCGAGAACGGCCTGCGCCGCCTGTCGGCGCTGTTGCCGATGCTCATCGCCGAGTGCCTCAAGGAGCCGCAGCCGGAAACCGCGGCCCTGCGCGTGCTCGAGGTCGTGCAGGCCATCGCCGGGCGCTCCACGTACCTGTCGCTGCTGCGCGAGAGCGCCGTGGCGCGCGGACAGCTGATCCGCCTGTGCGCGGCAAGCCCCTGGATGAGCGCGCTCCTGGCGCGCACGCCGATGCTGCTGGATCAACTGCTCGACACGCGCACGCTCTACGCGCCCCCGCAGCGCGCCGAGATGCAGGCGGAGCTCGACGAGGCCTGCAGCCAGATCCGGGCCGGCGACACCGAGGCGGGGATGGACACGCTCCGACGGTTCCGCCAGGAAGTCATGTTGCGCATCGCCGCCTGCGACATCGCCGGCCAGCTGCCGCTGCGCAAGGTCTGCGATCACCTGACCTGGCTTGCCGAGACCGTGCTGGAGCGCGCGCTGCGCTTTGCCTGGGAGGAGATGCGCGAGCGCCACGGCGAGCCGAAGGACGCGGCGTTCGTCATCGCCGCTTTTGGCAAAGCTGGCGGCATCGAGCTGGGCTACGGCTCCGACCTCGACCTCGTATTCCTGTTCGACGGCGTCGCCGAGGCCGAGACCAGCGGCGCCAAGCCGATCACCGCCAGCGAGTTCTACGCGCGCCTGGTGCAGCGCATCGTCAACTGGCTCGCTACGCGCACGTCGGCGGATCGCGCTTACGAAGTCGACATGGAGCTGCGACCCAGCGGCCGCTCCGGCCTGATGGTGTCGAGCCTGAAGGGTTTCCGCGATTACGAGCTCGGCGAAGCGTGGACCTGGGAGCACCAGGCGCTGACCCGCGCACGCGCGGTCGCGGGTCACGCGGCGCTGCGCGATCGCTTCGAGCAGGTGCGCGTGGAAGTGCTGACCCGTCCGCGCGATGCGGAGAAGCTGCGGCAGGACGTGCTCGAGATGCGCGCGAAGATGAAGGCCAACCTCGAGCGCAAGGAGCCGGGCCGCTTCGACCTGAAACAGGGTGAGGGCGGGATGACCGATCTGGAGTTCATCACGCAATACCTGGTGCTGCGCGATGCAGCCCGCCTGCCGGCGCTGGTGGAGTACAGCGACAACCGCCGCCAGCTCGAGGCCCTGGCCAAGGCCGGCGTGATCACGCCGGCCGAGGAAACGCGGACCATCGAGATCTACGACGCCTACCGCGCCTGGTTCCACGCGCGCGATTTGCAGCAGGCCGATCATCTGGCCGAAGATGACTCGTTCCGGGCCGAACGCTCCGACATCCAGTCGCTATGGCAAAAGCACCTGCTCGCCGCGTGAAGAAGGCCGCACCTGCGCCCCGGGGCACGATCGTCGTCACCGGCGCCGCCGGCTTCGTCGGCTCCAACCTCGCGGTCGCGCTCAACCAGCGCGGCATCACCGACATCCTGGCGGTCGACGATCTCACCGACGGCACCAAATGCCGCAACCTCGCCGACGCCGAGCTTTCCGATTACATGGACAAGGACGAGTTCCTCGCCCGCGTGATCGAGGACCAGCTGCCGAAGATCGCCGGCGTGTTCCACCAGGGCGCCTGCTCCACCACCACCGAGTGGAACGGCAAGTTCATGATGGACGTCAACTACCGCTACTCGAAGACGCTGCTGCAGTGGTGCCAGGCCAAGGACGTGCCGTTCATCTACGCCTCCAGCGCCTCGGTCTACGGCATGGGCACGCACGGCTTCACCGAGGAGCGCGCCAGCGAGAAGCCGCTGAACGTGTACGCCTACTCCAAGTTCCTGTTCGACCAGTACGTGCGTCGGCAGAAACTGTCCGCGCAGGTCGTCGGGCTGCGCTACTTCAACGTCTACGGCCCGCGCGAGCAGCACAAGGGCGGCATGGCCAGCACCGCCTATCACTTCAACAACCAGCTCAAGCAGGACGGCGAATGCCGCCTGTTCGAGGGCAGCGACGGCTACGGCTCCGGCGAGCAGCGCCGCGATTTCATCCACGTCGACGACGCCGTCGCCATCAACCTGTGGTTCTGGGACCATCGACGGGTCTCCGGCGTGTTCAACGCCGGCACCGGCCGCGCGCAGGCGTTCAACGACGTCGCCAACGCCGCGATCAAGTGGCACGGCCAGGGGCGCGTGCGCTACATCCCATTCCCCGAGAACCTCAAGGGTCGTTACCAGTCGTTCACCGAGGCCAACCTCGTCCGGCTGCGCAAGGCGGGATTCGACGGTGAGTTCCTGACGGTGGAGCAGGGCGTCAAGCGCTACCTCGACTGGCTCAACGGGTAGGGCGCGCCATGCGCGCCATCGCGCGATGAGCAAGTCGATCCTCGTCGTCGGCCCGTCCTGGGTCGGCGACATGGTGATGGCGCAGTCGCTGTTCCTGCGCTTGAAGCAGCGCGATTCCTCCTGCGTCATCGACGTCGTCGCCCCGGGCTGGTCGCTACCGATCCTGGCGCGCATGCCGGAGGTGCGTCACGGCATCGAGCTGCCGGTCGCGCACGGCGAATTCGGCTGGGGGAAGCGGCGCGGGCTCGGCCGCGCGCTGCGCCAGAACAAGTACGACCAGGCGATCGTGCTGCCGGGCTCGTGGAAGTCGGCGCTCGTGCCGTTCTTCGCGGGCATCCCGCGGCGCACCGGCTATCGCGGCGAGATGCGCGTCGGATTGCTCAACGACATCCGGCCGCTCGACGAGCAGATCTTGAAGACCACGGTGGAGCGCTTCGTGGCGCTGGCCGAGGACGGGCCAGTCACGAGCGCGCCGGAGATCCTGCCGCCGCGCCTGACCACCGAGCGCGCGCTGGGGCATCGGCTGGCGATGCAGCTGGGCCTGAACGCGCCGCAGCTCGCGGTGGGCTTGATGCCCGGCGCCGAGTACGGCCCGGCCAAGCAATGGCCGATCGAGTACTACGGGCTCCTGGCCCGGCAGCTGGCGGAGAGCGGCGCGGAGTGCTGGGTCTTCGGATCGCCCAAGGAAGTGGCGCTGGGCGAGCGCATCCGGGAGCTCTCGGGCGGCACCGCGATCAACCTGTGCGGCAAGACCGAGCTCGTCGACCTGGTCGATCTCTGCGGAATCTGCCGCGTCGTCGTCACCAACGATTCGGGTCCCATGCACATCGCCGCAGCAACCGGCGTACCGGTGGTCGCGATCTACGGATCGTCGACGCCCGACCACACGCCGCCGCTGACGGATCGCAAGCACGTCCACTACCTGCGGCTGTCGTGCAGCCCATGCTTCGAGCGGACGTGTCCCCTTACGCATTACAACTGTTTGAGGCAGATATCACCCAAAGCGGTGCGTGAAAGCCTGCGGACACTAGTGACCTTATAATCTCCGCCCCCGCGGATTGGAGCGGCCCTTCGGGCGGCTCAATCCGCGATTCTTTGTATTCCAACTAGGAAAGCCATGAGCTTCGCGGACAGAGACGGTTTCATCTGGTACGACGGAAAACTGGTGCCCTGGCGCGAAGCCACGACGCACGTCCTGACCTATTCGCTGCACTACGGCGTCGGCTGCTTCGAAGGCGTCCGCGCCTACAAGACGCCCAAGGGCACGGCGATCTTCCGCCTGCACGACCACACGAAGCGCTTGTTCAACTCCGCCAAGATCATCGGCATGAAGATGCCGTTCACGCCCGAGCAGCTCAACGAGGCGCAGCTGGAAGTGCTACGCGCCAACAAGCTCGACTCGGCCTACTTGCGGCCGATGGTGTTCTTCGGCGCCGAGGGCATGGGCCTGCGCGCGGAGGGGCTGAAGACGCACGTGATCGTCGCCGCCTGGACCTGGGGCGCGTACCTGGGCGCGGAGAACATGGAGAAGGGCATCCGCGTGAAGACCAGCTCGTTCTCGCGCCATTACGTCAACGCCGCGATGTGCAAGGCCAAGGCCAACGCCAATTACCTGAACTCGTCGATGGCGCTCAACGAAGTGCTGCGCGACGGCTACGACGAGGCGATCATGCTCGACCCCGAAGGCTACGTGGCCGAAGGCAGCGCCGAGAACATCTTCGTGGTGATCGACGGCACGCTGCACACGCCGGACCTGACGTCCGCGCTGGACGGCATCACCCGGCGCACCGTGGTCCAGCTCGCCAAGGACATGGGCATCCCGACAGCGGAGCGGCGCATCACGCGCGACGAGCTCTACGTCGCCGACGAGGCGTTCTTCACCGGCACCGCCGCCGAGGTCACGCCGATCCGCGAGGTCGACAACCGTCCGATCGGCCCCGGCAAGCGCGGTCCGATCACCGGCAAGCTGCAGGCCGCGTACTTGAAGCTGGTCAAGGGCGAGAGCGGCACCTATCCGGACTGGCTCTCGCACACGTAAAGCCGCAGACCCTCCGGTGATCAACGCCATTCCGGACTTCTCCACCGCCAGGGTCCTGGTGGCCGGCGACGTGATGCTCGACCGCTACTGGGTGGGGCCCACGCAGCGCATCTCGCCCGAGGCGCCGGTGCCGGTGGTGCGCATCGAGAAGGACGAGACGCGCCCGGGCGGCGCCGCCAACGTGGCGCTCAACGCGGCGGCGCTTGGTAGCCGCACCGAGCTCGTCGGCGTCGTCGGCAAGGACGAAGCCGCGCGGCTGCTGGAGAAGCGGCTGCGCGCGCAGAAGATCGCCGTGCGCTTCGTGCAGTCCGGCGACAAGCCCACCATCACCAAACTGCGCGTGCTGTCGCGCAACCAGCAGCTGATCCGCCTGGACTTCGAGGAGTCGCTGTCGGTCGTCGGCGGGTTCGATCGCGCCGCGTACCTGAAGCAGTTCCAGGCGGGCTTGGCCAAGGCAGGCGTCGCGATCCTTTCCGATTACGGCAAGGGCTCGCTCGTCGACGCCGCGCAGCTGATCGCCGCTGCGCGCGCCGCGAAGGTGCCGACGCTGGTCGATCCCAAGGGCACCGAGTGGAAGCCGTACACCGGCGCCACGCTGCTGACGCCGAACATGTCGGAATTCGAGGCCGTCGTCGGCAAGTGCCGCGACGATGCCCAGATCCTGGAGAAGGGTGAGAACCTGCGCCGCGCGCTCAAGCTCGACGCGCTGCTGATCACGCGCAGCGAGCACGGCATGACGCTGATCCAGCCGCGCCAGGCGCCGCTGCACCTGCCGACGGAAGCGCGCGAGGTCTACGACGTGACCGGCGCGGGCGATACCGTCATCGCCACGTTCGGCGCGGCGCTCGCGGCGGGCCAGACGCTGGGACACGCGGCGCGCCTCGCCAATCTCGCGGCCGGCATCGTCGTCGGCAAGCTGGGCACCGCCACGGCTTCGGTCGTCGAGCTGCAGCGCGCGGTGCGCCGCACGCACGAGGAGGACAGCGCGGTGCTGACGGAGGACGAGCTGCTGGCGCTCGTCGCAGAGGCGCGCTCGCGCGGGGAGACGGTGGTGATGACCAACGGCGTGTTCGACATCCTGCATGTCGGCCACGTGAAGTACCTCGAGGCGGCCAAGAAGCTCGGCGACGTGCTGATCGTCGCGGTCAACGACGACGGCTCGGTGCGCAAGCTGAACAAGGGGCCGGAGCGTCCCATCAACAAGGTCGCCGACCGCATGCGTCTGCTGGCCTCGCTCAAGTGCGTCGACTGGGTGGTGCCGTTCAGCGAGGACACGCCGGCGCGGCTCGTCGGCCGCGTGCTGCCGGACCTGCTGATCAAGGGCGGCGACTACAAGCCCGAGCAGATCGCCGGCTACGACGCCGTGACCAAGAACGGCGGTCAGGTCGTCGTGCTCGACTTCCACAAGGGTTACTCGACCACCAGCCTGATCGAGCGCGCCAAGCGCTAACCAAGGCTGGGCGGCTGGTCTGGTTCGTCGGGGGCGTCGGGCGCCAGGGATGGCGCACGTCGAGCCTACATGGACGTATTTACGGCGTCCCCCGGCGGACCAGACCAGCCGGCGAGCGTCAGGCCGGCGGCGGCCGTTCCGCGCGTCCATGCGCTCTCACGGCACTTGCACATCCATGTGCGGCGGGAACCGCGGCGCCGACTTCTCCAGCTCGATGCGCGTCGCCTTGAGCATGAACGACACCGCGTGGTACAGGCCGACGAGCATGATCAGCTCGATCAGCTGATCCTCGGCGAAGACGGTCGAGAGCTCCGCCCACAGCGCGTCGTCGACGTCGCCGTCGCGATGGAGCGCGTCGCAGAGCCGGATCGCCAGCACTTCGCCGCGGGTCCAGCCGTCGTCGTCCGGTCCGCCGCGCACGGTCGAGCGCAGCTCGGCCGGCGTCCACTGCGCCTTGGATCCGTACGCCGCCACGTGCACGCCCCACTCGTATTCGGCGCCGCACAGCGCGGTGGTGCGCAGGATGACGAGCTCGCGCAGGCGCAGGCTGATGCTGCCGCGGTCGAGCAGGCCGCCGGCGATCAGGCGCGACAGCACGCGCGGATTGCGGGCGACGGTGCGGAACAGCTTCAGTGGCGGCAGGCCGCGCATCACCTTGTCGAAGTCGGCCTGCACCGCGGGGTCGTACGGCGGGTCGATCGGGGCGATGCGAGGGGAGGTCATGCGAGAGGATCCTGTGCTACGATATTAGAAGCGTAGTGCTTCTAATATCGTAGCGCAACATGGTTAGACAACAGCGACGCGCCCGAGGTTCCCCGACCGCGCGTCCCATCATGATCCTGCTGGAGCTGCTCGGCCGGCGCTGGCTGCTCCGCGTCATCTGGGAGCTGCGCGAGAAACCCTGCGGCTTCCGCGATCTGCAGGCGGCCTGCGGCGGCATGTCGCCCTCGGTGCTCAACCAGCGGCTGGCGGACCTGCAGCAGGCGCTGATCGTGGACGTCGATGCCGCCGGCCGTTATCGGCTGACCGCGCGCGGCAAGCAATTGTTGAAATTATTTCCCGCGCTCAACCGCTGGGCCGAGAGCTGGGTGAAAGCTCTACCGCGGCGACGGTGAGCCTGGCGTTAGGGCCGGGCGAGCTCTACTCGATCGCCTGCGCGTTCGCCTGGGCCAGCGCCGTCATTCTGTTCAAGAAGTCCGGCGAGAGCCTGGCCCCGTTCGCGCTCAACCTGCTCAAGAACTTCATCGGGCTCGTGCTGATGATCGCCACCGTGGCGGTGGTGTCGCCGCAATGGCCATCGCTGCCGGGCTGGAGCCTGCCGCTCACGCTGTTCTCCGGGCTGATCGGCATCGGCCTTGGCGACACGCTGTACTTCCGCGCGCTCAACGCCATCGGTGCCGGTCGTATGGCGGTGGCGCAGACGATGTATTCGCCCGGCGTGATCCTGCTGTCGGTGCTGTTCCTGAACGAGCGCCTGTTTGCCTGGCAGGTCGCCGGCGTGGTGCTGGTGCTTGCGGGGATCGTGCTCGCGACCTGGCAGCCCGCCGGGCACGTCGACGCGCGGCACCTGCGGATCGGCGCGGCCTATGGCGTCGTCTCGGTGCTGGTGATGGCGGCGGGCGTCGTCATCGCGAAACCACTGCTCGAGCGCTACGACTTCTTCTGGGTGGTGATGCTGCGCATCGCCGGTGGGCTGGTCGGCATGCTGATCGTGGCGGTGTGGCAGGGCAGCGGCGCGCAGCTGGTGGCGGCGTATCGCGGCGTGCGTCACTGGCCGCAGGTCATCGCCGGCTCGGTGCTGGGCACCTACATCTCGATGCTGCTGTGGCTCGCGGGCTACAAGTACACCAAGGCCTCGATTGCCGCGGTGCTCAACGAGCTCGCGGCGGTGTTCATGATCGCTCTGGCGGTGCTCACGCTCAAAGAGCTCGTGACGCGCCGTCAGCTCACGGGATGCGCGCTGGCGGTGGGTGGCGTCGTGCTGGTCGTGCTGCAGTAGGCCTACGAGCCGAGCCAGCGCTTCAGCCACGCGTGCACGGCCTCGTGCCACTGCACGCTGTTGTGGGGCTTGAGCACCCAGTGGTTCTCGTCCGGGAAGTACAGCAGCTGGCTGGGCACGCCGCGCCGCTGCAGCGCGGTGAAAGTCGCCAGCCCCTGCAGGTAGGGCACGCGGAAGTCCTTGCCGCCGTGGATCACCAGCATCGGCGTCTTCCAGTTGTTCACGTGGTTCACCGGATTGAATTTCTCGTAGTTCTCCGGCACCAGGGTACTCCGGCCCGCCGCGCTCCCATTCGTCGAACCATAGCTCCTCGGTGCCGTAGTAGCCCAGGCGCAGGTCGAAGTTGCCGTCGTGGTTGACCAGGCACTTGAAGCCGTCACTCCACTTGCCGGCGATCCAGTTGATCATGTAGCCGCCGTACGACGCGCCGAGCGCGCAGGCGCGCGAGCCGTCGAGGAAGTCGTACTTCTGCAGCGCGTAGGCCAGGCCCTTCTTCAGATCCTCCAGCGGCTTGCCGCCCCAGTCCTGCGAGATCGAGTCGGTGAACGCCTGGCCGTAGCCCGTCGAGCCGTGGAAGTCGATGGCGACGACGCCGTAGCCCATGCCGGCGTAGACCTGCGGATTCCAGCGGTAGTGGAAGTCGTTGCCAAAGCTGCCCTGCGGTCCCCCGTGGATCAGGAACGCCACCGGGTACTTGCGGCCCTTCTTGTAGCCGTGCGGCTTGTGCACGTAGCCGTGCACGGTCTCGTCGTTCCAGCCGCGGAAGCTGAACTGCTCGAACTCGGTGAAGCCGATCTCGCGCAGGCGCTGCTCGTTGTGGTGCGTGATCTGTCGCGGCGTCCCGCCGCCGCCGGCGATCTGGAACAGCTGGCCGGGCGCGACCAGCGTGTCGAAGGAATAGACGATGGTGTTGCCGCCGACGCTGAACGGACCGACGGTCCCCTGGTCGGTGAGGGCCGTCACCTCGCCGCTCGCCGCATCGATGGAGAACAGCTTCTTCTGTCCCAGCTCTTCCGCCGTCGCATAGACAGACGCTCCGTCGGCGGCGAACGCCACGTTCTCAGCGGAGCGGTCCCACTTAGACGCGACTTCGCGTTTCGCACCCGATGACAGGTCCATCAGCCAGATGCCGAGCCGGTCCGACTCGAACGTCGGCCGCTTCATCGCCCGCCAGGCCAGCGACTTTCCGTCCGGTGAGACTACCGGGCCGGTATCGGTCGCCTGGTTGTCGGCCGTGAGATTGCGCGGCCTGTCGGTGCCTTCGACCGACGCGCGGTAGATGTCGAGATTGGTGCTCCAGGCTTCGGTGGTTCCGGCGATGCGCGCGGTGAAAAACATTTCGCGGCCGTCGCGCGAGAAACAGAACTCGCTGTCGTCGCCGAACGGCCGCGACGGCACGTCGCCGTCGATGCCACGGCTGACCAGCGACGGTGACGCGGACGCCTTGCCGTCGGCGTCCAGGTCTGCGGCGAACAGCTGGTTGCGGCGTCCGTCGGACCAGGCGTCCCAGTGCCGCACGAACAGCCGGTCGAAGCTCTGGCCGCTCTTCTTCTGCGCAGCCCGATCTTCCAGACGCTTCTTCGTGCATGCAAGGTCGCCGCAATCGGTGAAGACCTGCATCACCACGGCCAGGCGCTTGCCGTCCGGGGACAGCGCGAAGTTCTCGACGTCGAAGGGATAGCTCGTCACCTGCTGCGCCTCGCCGCCGTCGAGCGACAGGCGCCAGACCTGCGAGGAGCCGCGGCGCGTGGAGAGGAAATACAGCCAGCGCGAATCGGGCGACCAGCGCGCCGAGTCGCTGTTGCCGCTGCCGCCGGTGAGCTTGCGCGGCTGGGCATCTCCGGACAGCGCCGCGAGCCACACGTCCTTGCTGCCGCGGTTGGCCGCGTAGTCGGTCTCGCGCAGCGTGTAGGCGACGTAGCGGCCGTCGGGCGACACCCGCGGATCGCTGACGCGATCCATCATCACCAGGTCCTGCGCGGTGAGGGCGTGGCGCTCGGCGGCGTGCGTGACAGAGGTGCAGAGCAGGGTCGCAAGGAACAGCGTGCGGATCGGATGCATGCGTGCGTCGGAGGCGGACGTCGAGGCGTGAATGGTAACCGCGTTGCCTATACTGCCGTCCGCATGCCAGCGGCCAGCCCAAGCGTCCCGCGGGAGTTCCTCGGTCATCCGGTCGGGCTGTACGTCTGCTTCCTGACCGAGATGTGGGAGCGCTTCTCGTATTACGGGATGCGCGCGCTGCTGCTGCTGTATCTCACCAAGTACCACCTGTTCTCCGACGACCACGGCTACAACCTGGTCGGCGCCTACGGTGGGCTGGTCTACGCGATGCCGGTGATCGGCGGCCTCCTGGCCGACCGCTACCTGGGCATGCGCAAGAGCGTGCTGCTCGGCGGCGTGCTGCTGGTGCTGGGACATTTCGGCATGGCCTTCGAAGGCCACGCAGCGACGGTGGTCGACGGCGAGATCGCGCGCGACATTGTCTCTCTGCGGGTGTTCTATCTATCGCTGGCGCTGATCGTCGTCGGCGTGGGCTTCCTGAAGCCCAACATCTCGACCATCGTCGGCAAGCTCTACCGTGGCAACGACCCGCGCCGCGATTCGGGATTCACCATCTTCTACGCCGGCATCAACGTCGGCGCGGTGCTGGCGACGCTGGTCTGCGGCTGGCTCGGCGAGCGCTACGGCTGGCGCTACGGCTTCGGCGCCGCGGGCGTCGGCATGCTCGTCGGCCTGTCGGTGTTCCTGCTCGGGCAGCGCCACCTGATGGGCCACGCCGAGCCCCCCGATGCTGCGCGGCTGCGCGAGCGCGTCGCCTTCGGGCTGACGCGAGAGCAGCTGATCTACGCGGGGTCGCTGGTCGGCGTGGCGCTGATCTGGCTGCTGATCCAGATGCACTCGGCGGTGATCCCGGTGATTCCCGGCGCCTGGAGCGCGAGCCCCGTGGTGCTGGCGATGCACGCGGTGACCACCGTGTTCTCGGTGTCGATCCTGTGGTTCCTGTTCCGGCACTGCACGCGCGTGCAGCGCCAGCAGATGTCGGTGCTGGTCGCGCTGATCGGCGTCGCGCTCCTGTTCTTCACGCTCTACGAGCAGACCGGCGGGTCGTGGATCCTGTTCTCCGATCGCTCGCTGGAGCGGCACACGAGCCTGCTCGGATGGAGCGTGGAGTGGACCGCCTCGCAGCTCTACGGGCTGGGCAGCGTGTTCGTGATCCTGCTGGCGCCGTTCTTCGCGTGGCTCTGGCCGCGGCTCGAGCGCGCAGGCATGAACCCGAGCACACCCGCGAAGTCAGGACTCGGGCTGGTCTTCGCGGGGCTGGCGTTCGTCGTGCTCTCGTACGCCTCGCGACACCCGGAGAACAGCGGCCTCGTCGGACTCGGATGGTTCGTGCTCGCGTACTTCGTGCTCGAGCTCGGCGAGATGCTGCTCTCGCCGGTCGGGCTGTCGGCCGTCACCCAGTTGTCGGTTCCGCGCGTGCTCGGCGTGATGATGGGCGCATGGTGGCTCGGCACGTCGTACTCCGAGGTGATGGCAGCGCACCTGGGCAAGCTTTCCTCGATCCAGATCCCCGAGGGCGCCGTGATCAACGTCGCCGACGCGCTGACCAAGTACGACCAGCTCTGGGTCTATTCCGCGAAGATCGGGATCGGCTGCGGCGTCGCGGTGCTCGTGCTCACGCCGCTGATGCGGCGTTGGATGCACGGCGTGAAATAACCAGCCAGAAGGGCAGCAGCAGCATCCAGCCGAGGCTTCCGCCTGCGACCGGCTCCGGCGCGCTGGAGTTGTCGCAGGAGCCGCCGGACTGGTTCTTGCCGCAGACGCTTTTCTGGCTCGCGTCGTCGGGCGAGAGCCACGGCTGCAGTCGCTGGCCCGGCTGCGCGCCGGCCATCCAAGCCGCTTCCATGCGCGCGAAGAAATCCTCGCCGCTGCGGTTGCTGCACGACGCTTCGCCGCCCGACAGCCAGCCGACGACCAGATGGTTCTCGTCCCAGAGGCCGCCGCCGGACGAGCCCTGCTCGGTGGTGCCCTGCGCCCAGCGCAGGCCCCAGGCGTGGACGTTGCGCCGGCAGTTCGCCAGCGTGCCTTCGATGCAGCTGTCGGCGCGCTCGGCCGGTGACTGGAACAGGGCGATGGACTTCTCGTCGCCGGTCGGATGGTGGATCGACGCGCCGGACTGCGGCACGTTACCGGCCGCGTTCCAGCCGGCGAAGTAGACGTTGTACGCAGGCGGCGGCGCGTTGCGCAGGCGCAGCAGCGAGAAGTCGGAGCCGACGTCGCCGGCCAGCAGGCTCGCCGCGCTCTGGTTCTGCGCCAGCGAGCCGTTGCCATTGCGGTCGGCCGTGCCCGTGGAGCTGCGGCAGCTGCTGTTGTAGTAGTTCCAGTAGAACACCACGGAGGAGGGCGAGCAGCTGGCGGTGCCGGTGATGCCGCACAGGTTCTGGCCGATGCCGCAGTGATTGGCGGTGATGAACAGCGGATCGTTGTCCTGCCGCGTGTTGTTGAGCATCTGCCCCGTGCACAGCACGCGGTTGTCGATGGAGATGCGCGCCACCGAGCGGATTTCGTTGCGCCACGGGTTACCCTGCGGACAGACGACGTCGATGTTGCAGGAGCCGGACTTGGCCTCGGCGCCTTCCTTGCCGAATCCGCGGAAGCCGTGACCGACCTCCGCCAGCTCGAGCGCGATCTCGTCGCGCGCCGCGTCCGCGACCCGCAGCTCGAGCACCGCCTGGTCGCCAAGCACGATCGCGCTCCACAGCTTGCCTTCCGGTGTGTGATTGGCCTGCGTGTAGGGGCCCTGCACGAGCTCGCCGCCGCTGTCGTAGATCCACAGCTCGGCACCGGCCGGCAGATGGAAGCGGGCAAACGTGAAGCTCAGCGACTCGGCGCCCGGCGAGCCCACGCGCAGCCGCCAGCGCGCCGTCGTCGCGTCGCTGAAGTCCCAGAGCCCGTCGGCAAGCGTGGCCGAAAGCGGCGCCCCGACGGCGAACTGCAGCGGCAGCGTCTTCTCGGTTGCCGCCTCGATCTGCTTGGCGAGCGGCGCGCGCACCAGCTTGAGCGGGATCAGCGCCTGGTCGGAGAGGTCCGGCGTCAGCGCGGCAGCGGCGAGCGGGTGCAGGAGCAGCGCGGCCAGCACGCTGGCCGCAAGCCGGGCTGCGCCCACGTCAGGTCCCGAGAAATCGGCGACGCGAGAATGCAGCGGTGAGAAGCAGGATCAGCAGCGACGGCGCGATTGCGCCACCACCGCCACCGTCGCCGCCGGAGCTTCCGGTCGGCGTCACCGTCACGGTGACCGTAGCGGTCGAGGTGCCGCCGTCGCCATCGGAGATGGTGTAGGTGAACGTCTCGACGCCGCTGAAGCCGGCTGCGGGCCGATAGCCCACGCCGCCGGTGCGGGTCACCACGGTGCCGCCGTGGTTGGGCGCGCCCAGAGCCGTGATCGTCAGCGGGTCGCCGTCCGCGTCGCTGTCGTTGGCGAGCACCGCGATCAGCGTCTCGGCAGCATCCTGCGCGACGCTCCTGGCGTCGTTGACGGCGATCGGCGCGTGGCTGGCGCCGACGGTGAAGTTGCGGCCGGCGAGCGTCATCGCGCCGGTGTTGTCGGGATCCAGGATGGCCTTCAGGCCCACGTCGAAGGCGCCTTCCATCCGCGCGTATTCGTCAGGACCGGTCTCGCACTCGAAGATCGGTCCGCCGGAGAGCCAGCCGACGACGTAATGGTTCTGGTCCCACAGGCCGCCGCCGGAGGAGCCGACCTCGGTGGTGCCCTGCGACCAGTTCACGCCCCACGCGTTGACGCTGCGCGTGCAGTCCGAGCCTTCCTGCTCGATGCACTCGCCGTCGTCGCGGCTGGCCGGCGTGTTGTAGACGCTGAGCGCCTTCTCGTCGCCACTGGGGTGATGGATGGTGACGCCCGACTGCGGCGCCACGTCGTTGGCGTTCCAGCCCGCGAAGTAGGCGGAAGGATCGTGCGCGACCGGCGCCTGGTTCATCCGCAGCAGGCTGAAGTCGTAGGTGCGGTTTCCGGCGAGCAGGGTCGAGCCCACCTGCGTCTGCGACAGCGAGCCGTTGCCGCTGCCGCACGCCGGCGCCTGGAAGTTCCAGTAGAACGTCACTGAGGACGCGGGCGTGCTCGGGGTCTGTCCGATGAAGCAGTGGTTGGCCGTGATGAACAGCGGGTCTTCGTTCTGCCGCACGTTGTTGAGCAGCTGGCCGCTGCAGACGAACGACCCGCCGACCTGGATGCGCGCCACCGAGCGGATCTCGTTGCGCCAGGGATCGCCCTGCGGGCAGACCACGTCGATGTTGCACGACGCCGACTTGGGGCCGATCAGCATCTCGTCCTTGCCGAATCCACGGAAGCCGTGGTTCACCGCGGCGAGCGACAGATGTACCTGGTCGCGCGCGTCCGCGGGGACGCGCAGCTCGATGACGGCCTGCGCGCCGGGCACCACCGGCGTCCAGAGCTTGCCTTCGGGCGTATGGTTCGCCGCCGTGTACGGTCCCTGCGCGACTTCGCCGGCGCTGTCATAGATCCACAGCGAGGCGCCGGCCGGAAGCTGGAATTCCGCGAACTCGAAGTTGAGCGATTGCGCGCCCGGCGACGCGACGCGCGTGCGCCAGCGCAGCGTGTGCGCGTCGAGGGCATCCCATCGCCCGGCCGAGAGGTCCAGCGGCAGCGCGGCGCGGACGGCGAACTGGTACGGGTGGCTCTTGCTCGCCGCCGCTTCGATGCGCTTGGCCAAGGGCGCGCGCACCAGGTGCAGCGGAACGGTGTCGAGCTGCGAGACGTCCGGCGCGAACGCCATCGCCGGGAGGGACAGCGTCGCCAGCAGGAGCGCGCCGGCGAGGCGCGAAGCGAGATGCATCGATGAGAACCGGTTGAAAGGGCGTGTCGGCAGTCTAGCGGACGGCCGACGCCGCTGTCCGCGCTACGGCTCCTTGCCCACGGCGCAGATGCCGTCCTCGTTGGCCTGCAGGGTCACGTCGCAGCTCACCAGCAGGCGGTCGATCTCGGCGAGGTCCTTCACCGTCAGCCGCCCGGCGGCGTTCTTGAGCGCCAGGATCGACACCAGGTAGTTGTAGCGCGCGGACGCGTAGTCGCGCTGCGCGATGTACAGCAATTGCTGCGCGTTGAGGACGTCGACGTTGGTGCGCGCGCCGACCTGCAGGCCGACGTCGCTGGCCTGCAGCGCGGTGGTGTTCGACAGCACCGCCTGCTTGAGCGCCTTGACCCGCGCGGCGCCCGACAGCACCGCCTGGTACGCGTCGCGGGTGACGTGCTCCACGCGGCGACGCACGCCGAGCTCCTCGGCTTTGCGCTGCTCGTGCACGCTCTGCGCGCGGTCCACGGTGTGCCAGTTGCCCAGGCCGTGGAAGATCGGCACGTTGACGTTGAGGCCGTAGACGCGGTCCTCGTAGTAGCCGCGGTTGAAGCCCGAGCTTTCGCCGTTGACGCCCTGCGCCTGCACGTTGACGGTCGGCAGGTAGCCGCCGCGCGCGACGCCGATGCCCTTCTTGGCGATCGAGGTCTGCAGCCTGGCGGCGGCGAGGTCGAGGTTCTCCTGCAGCGCCACCTCGGTCCACTTGGCGACGTTCTGAGGATCCGGGCCCGGCAGGCCGATGTCGTCGTGCACCGAGGACAGTCCGATGGTCGCCGGCCCCGTGATCTCCGCCAGTGCCTCGCGGCTGGAGCGGAAGTTCTGCTCTGCCTGGATGGCGGTGGCGACGGTGAGGTCGAAGCGTGCCTGCGCTTCCTGCACGTCGGTGATCGCGGAAAGGCCCACGTCGAAGCGGCGGCGCGCCTGCTCGAGCTGGCGCTCGACAGCCTTGTTCTCGGCGCGCGACGCGCGCAGCGCGTCGGCGGAGGCGAGCACGTTGAAATACGCCTGCGCCACGCGCAGCAGCAGGTTCTGCTCGGCGGCGTGGAAGTTAACCTCGGCGAGCGCGGCGGTGTCCCCGGCCTGGCGATAGCCCTCGATCGCCGACCAGTCGAAGATCGACTGCGTCAGCGTCAGCGACAAGGTGTAGGGCCGGGTGTCGGACTCGAACGTGCAGCCTGCGGGCTGGCCGGCCTGCTGGCAGGACTCGGCGTCCGGCGGCGTGAACTCGAAATGATCCTTGCTCGGGCGATAAGCGCCGTTGACCTGCGGCAGCAGCGGCGCCAGCGCGATCGGCCTTGCGGCCGCGAGCGCGTCACGGGCGTGCTGCGACGCCAGGTACGTGGGGTCGTTGGTGAGCGCCAGCTCGTAGACCTTCATCAGGTCGTTGGCCTGGACCAGGCTGGGCGCAGTCAGAACAGCGAAGCCAAACGCGGCAAGGCGCATAAAACTCCCTTTTGTTGCGGACCCGCGCAGGGCGGGTCGGACCTTCGTAGCTAGTACCCGAGGCACCGCGGCGTCGACCTGGCGCGACCAGGCGTCGATCCCCCCGGCCAGGTGTGACACGGCGGTGAAGCCGTTGCGCTCCAGCAGGCGTCCGGCCAGCTCGCTGCGCACGCCGTGATGGCAGATCACCACGATCGGCGCGCTCGCGTCGAGCTCCGACAGCCGCGACGCCAGCTCGGACATCGGGATGTTCACCGATCCCGGCAGCGCCGCCGCCGCGAGCTCTTCCGGAACGCGCACGTCGAGCAGCGTCACGCGTCCGGCATCGAGCAAGGGCTTGAGCTGGGCGGGTTGAAGCTCGCGCATGCAGGCTAGAATCGCAGCTGAATTGAGGCAAAAGTTTATCACGCGCGTTGCGCCGTCCAGACGCCTGCGGGACTGCCGATTGGACGCGCCAGAGCGGCGCAAGGTTTGAACCTTCAAGAGCGATGAGCCAGCCCGATCCGACCGTCAGCAGCACGCAGGGCCGCCTGGTCGGGCTCGACGGACTGCGCGGCCTGGCCATGCTGCTGGTGATCCTGGTTCACCTGAACCTGTTCGGCGCCGGCTGGGTCGGGCTGTCGAGCTTCTTCGTGCTGTCGGGATTCCTGATCACCCGCATTCTGTTCGACGACATCGCCGGCACCGACCGGCTCGGCGAGTGCCTCAAGCGCTTCTACATCCGGCGCACGTTGCGCGTCTTCCCGATCTATTACCTGTACCTCTCGATCCTGCTCGTGCTCGGGCTCTTCGTCGAAGTCGTGCATCGGCAGACCAGCGGCGAGCTGCCTTACGCCTTCGCCTACGTCTACAACCTGTTCCTCACCACCGACAAGCATCACGGCACGCACCTGCTCGATCACCTGTGGTCGCTGTCGGTGGAGGAGCAGTTCTATCTCTTGTGGCCGCTCGTCGTGTACTTCGTGGGCCGCAAGCGCCTGCCGATCGTGCTGGTCGCGATCCTGGTGGCGACGCCGCTGCTGCGCTGGGCGACGGTGGAGTTCTGGCCGCCGCCGATCGGCTTTCAGCACTTCGTGCCGCGCGAGAAGGTGTACTTCGCGACGTACTTCTCGACCTTCTCGCACCTGGACGGTTTCGCGTTCGGCGCGCTGCTCAATTACATCCGCATCCGGCCGCAGGTGTGGTGGCTGCTGGTCTCGATCGTGGTGAGCTACGCGGTCGCCGTGCCGCTGTGGGGCTGGGGGATCGTCCCGGAATGGCGGCACGCGCCGCCGCTGGCGCTCGGCTACCCGTTGTCGATGCCGGGGGGCTATCAGTGGGTGTGGGGCTACAGCGTCATCTATTTCAACTGCGCGCTCTTGATCTACACGATCTGCCATCGCAACCCGGTGCAGACGTTCTTCTCGCATCCGTTCCTGGACTGGCTCGGCAAGCGCTCGTACGCGATCTACATCATCCATTACCCGCTGCTGTTCGCGATGGAGCCGTTGCTGCACGCGCTGCAGGACTGGTTGGGCCACGGCTACCTGGCCACGTTCTGCTTCATCCCGTTCTACGTGCCGGTGGTGCTGACGCTCGCGCACCTCACGCACGAAGGCTTCGAGAAGCCACTGCTGAAGCTCAAGGACCGATTCTCGACGCCGAGGCGGCGTCCGGTTGCTAGTAAGGGGACGCCGGAAGTCCTTGCAGGACCGCCGTGAATACGTCCATGTAGTCTTCGTGCGCAACGTCCTGTTGCGCACGATCCTGCAAGGACTTCCGACGCCCCGCCCCCGCGCTAGTTCGACGTCGCGGGATAAACCAGCCCCGCCAGCTCGCTGCGGCTGTTGACGTTGAGCTTGCGGTAGATGCGGTAGAGGTGATTGGCGACGGTGGACGGCGCCACGCCGATCTTGCGTGCGGCCTGCTTGAACGACAGGCCCTGCGTCACCGCGTAGACGATCTCGCGCTCGCGCACCGTCAGCCGGTCCAGTGGCCCTGCGGTCCACAGGTAGATACAGACCAGCTCGCCGAAGGACTCGGTCTTCACGCACAGGTCGCCGACGTGCTCGACCTTGCCGACGCTGGGTGGCGAGAAGGGCAGCATCTCGCCGTCGTGATCGGGGAAGTGGCGCTCGACCATGTCCAGGAAGCGCGGCTGCGCTTCGTAGTAGCGCCGCTCGCGATCGACCACCGCGGCGCCGCTGCCGGGCGGGCGCTCGCCGTGCGTGCGCATGAGGTGCAGGAAGAAGGCGTGCGACGCCGCCTGAAAGAGATGGAATGTCGCGCGCTTCTGCAGCGACCGCTCCTCGTCGGTGAACACCGCCGCGCGATCCTTGCGGTACAACGACAGCAGCGAGTACAGGCCGCTGCGCGGGTCGGCGTGGCAGGTGGAGAGGATGCGCGAGACGCCGAAAGGCTCGAACGCTTTCTGGTAAAGCTCCGACTTGAAGAACTCGCGATCCGGAACCGCGTCGGACATGTCCACCGGCGAGTCCAGGTTCTTGAAGATGTGCGGCAGGATCGGGTTGATGCGGTGCGTGGATTCCAGGGCCTCGGCGAACTCGCGCGGCAGGCCGACCAGCTCCACCGTGTGGAAGCGCATCGCCTTGATCGTGCCGCTGCCCCAGAGCGCGCCGTCGAATGGGATCACCTTGCGCAGCTGCCGCAGGCTCCAGCCGCGATAGCCCTCCGGCGACACGGAAAGACCGGAGCGATACAGCCTGGCGATGAAGGTCTCCAAGGCGATTTCGCGGGTGTTATCGCGGACTTCTGGACTTTTGGTCTGCGCCACGGGCTCACCATGCCGGACTTGGGGCGATTTTACTATCGGGGCAGCGGCGTCCGAACGCCGATACTGCGCTGCCGCAAATCCCTCGAGAACCCCGATCCCGTGAGAACCGTCCGCGACTGGCTCAACGATTACAGCGTCAGCCATCAGAACCCGGTCAACAAGACCGTGCACTGGATTTGCGTGCCGGTGATCACCATCACCGTGCTGGGGCTGCTGCGCGCGGTGCCGGTGGGCAACGACCTGGTCAACGCCTGCACCGTCGGCGGCGCGCTGGCGCTGGCCTACTACGCCGCGCTGTCCTGGCGCCTGACGCTCGGGATGATCGGCGCCTTCGCCGTCATGTACTGGCTGGTGCAGGCCAGCTACTACGGCCTGGGCCGCGCCCACGTCCCGGCGATGATCGGCATCTTCATCGCGGCCTGGATCGGCCAGTTCATCGGCCATAACGTCGAGGGCGCGCGCCCGTCCTTCTTCAAGGACCTGCAGTTCCTCCTGATCGGTCCGCTGTGGCTGATGTCCTTCGTCTACCGCAAGCTCGACCTCGCCATCGACGAGCGCCGCGTCGCGGCCGTCTGAACACCGCTGCAAACGATTTGTAGTCCTTCCAAGGGACTGTGCGGCCTGCTTGCAGGCCGTTTTTTTTTGGCCGGCGTTCGCAACACGGGTATCGTAGGGCCAAGAGTGCTCCGCATAGAGAGCATTGGGAGGAGACCTACGATGAATAGCCTGTTCCGCGCTGCGCGGCGCTTCGGCCTCGTCACGTGCGCATCCGGCGCACTTCTGAGCAGCGCCACGCTCGCAGTCGTTCCTTATTACGGCGATGGCACCGCGACGCCCGCACCGCCGGCGAACGCCGAGGACTACGCCAGCTATCTCTTCATCAAGGACGGCGACTGCTCCACTGGCGAGCCGACGCCGGACCTGCAGCGCGCCGGCTTCAACTGCAGGAACTTCAAGTTCACCGACTGGCGCGAGCCGCCCGGCCTGACGCAGACCTACGACCCTGCGGTCGCCAACAATCCGCAAGAGCTGTACGGCGTGCAGGGCGCGGCGACCAACAAGGCCTGGATGGTGTCGACCGGCCGGCCCGACGTGCGCATCTCGGTGCTGGACTCGGGCATCGAGTGGCAGCGCCCGCTGCGTGGCCTGGTCAACAAGCTCTATCTGAACAGCGGCGAGCTGCCCAAACCCGCCTGCGCCAACGGCCAGGCGGGACGCGCCGGCGACGCGCGCTTCGGCGGCTACGATTGTAACGGCGACGGCGTCTTCAACGTGCAGGACTACGCGGCCGACGCGCGCATCGGCGATCGCAACGGCAACGGCCTGCTCGATCCCGAGGACCTGATCTTCACGTTCAGCGACGGCACCGACGGCGACAACAACGGCTACGTCGACGACATCTCCGGCTGGGATTTCTTCGAGAACGACAACGACCCGCGCGACGAGGTGGTCTACGGCCACGGCACCGGCGAGGCCGAGGATTCCACCGGCGAAGCCGGCTTCGAAGAAGGCCAGTGCCCCAACTGCATGGTCGTGCCGCTGCGCGTCGGCGACTCCTTCGTCGCCGACGTCAATCACTTCGCCGAGGCGGTGGTGTATTCCGTCGACAACGGCGTCACCGTGATCCAGGAAGCCGAGGGCGACTACAACCACACGAGCTTCGGCCAGGCGGCGCTCGATTACGCCTACGAGCGCGGCGTCATCGTCAACGCCTCCGAGGCCGACGAGAACGCCAGCCACCACATGTGGCCCGCAGCGTACGACAAGACCATGGTGGTGAACTCCTTCCACGCGGCGAACCGGCTCGACGACCTCGATCCGCAGCTGCGCATCCGCCCCTACAGCTATCTGTACTTCAACGCCTGCACCAACTTCGGCGTCTACACCTACCTCGCGATCCCCTCGGACTCCTGCTCATCGGAAGCCACCGGGCGCTCCTCGGGCATCTCGGGCCTCTTGCAATCGGCGGCGAAGAACGCGGTCGAGCGCAACCAGATGACGCGCTACATCGCCGACAACGGCGCGCAGCAGCCGTGGGCGCTCTCGGCCGAGGAGCTGCGCCAGCTCTGGCGCCTGGGCGCCGACGACATCGATTTCGCCTCGCCGTGCGTGGCCGGCGTTGGCCCGCACGCAGGCTGCGACGACGCGCCCGCGGGCGTGACGGCCTTCGCGCCGCCGGACAACTACGTGACGACCATTCCCGGCGCGGTGCGCTACGACACCGTCAAAGGCTGGGATTTCTTCAGCGGCTACGGGCGCGCCAACAACGGCCGCACGCTGCGCTTCATCGGCCTGCAGGGCATCCCCGGGTTCGCCGACCAGATCGAAGGGCCGGCCTCGCTCAAGGCGCAGGACCGCATCCCGCCGGAAGCGTGGATCGAGTCGCCACGCTGGTTCCGCCAGTACGGCTATCGCGCCGACGGGACCTTGCTGATCCCCGACGATCCGCTGCAGCCGACGCAGATGGTCATCGTCGGTCACGTCGCCGCCAATCGCGTCACCGCCGCCGGCGGCAGCTTCGACTACGTCGTCGAGTGGGCGCCGCAGGTGCAGGGCCCCAACTTCGCCGGATCCGGAGGCGTCGATCGCAGCGCGCCGGGCAGCGAGGAGAAGTCCGACGGCCCGTGGACCGTCATCGCCTCGCAGAGCGGACTGCACCACGCGGTCAACGGCGAGCTCGCGCGCGTCGACGTCGGCAGCATCGCGACCGGGCAGTCCGGATCGCTCAACCCGTTCAACGCCGTCACCGATCCGACCAGCCCGTTCTTCCCGGAGATCTCCGACGTGCGCTTGCGCGTGCGCGTGATCGCACACCCGGCGAACGGGGCCGACACCATCAACAACGAAGCGGTGTCGCAGAAGACGGTCGACGTCTACGCCGCCGCCGAAACGATCATGCGCGACGACCTGGGCTTGCGCGGCAAGCCCAGCGACGGCGGCGCCTCGCCGACGTTCCACGACATCGACGGCGACGGCGTCGACGAGCTGATCGTCGCGGCCGGCGACGGCATCGTCCACGCCTACACCGACGTCGCCGCGGGCACCGAGCTCGCGGGCTGGCCGGTGCACACGCTGCCGCTGGCGAGCCTGGGCCTGCACGGCGTCACCAACGGCGGCGACGTGTCGTATCCCGACATACACGCCAGCGGCAACAACGCCTACACGCGCGGCGACGTCCACGCGGATTTCTATTCGCCGATCCTGATCGGCTCGCCGGCGGTGGTCGACCTGGACGACGACGGCAAGGTCGAGATCATCACCTCCGACAACGAAGGACACGTCTACGCTTGGGAGCCGGATGGCTCGACGCGTCCCGGGTTCCCCGTCAGCGTGAACTTCGACTGGACCACGCCGGTGCGCTGCAAGCCGTCGACCATCCCGTTCTGCGACGCCCACGTCGGCGCCGCGCAGCTCAAGCGCGACGAGTTCAACCGCAAGGACTGGGGCGTGATCTCCGGCGTCGCCGTCGGCGACCTCGATCCGTCGTTCCCCGGTCTCGAGATGGTTGCCGGCGCCAGCGACGGACATCTGTATGCCTGGCGCGCGGACGGCACGCGGGTTCCGGGCTGGCCGGTGATGCTGCGCGATCCGCTCAAGCTGCAGAGCGTGGATCCCGTCACGCATTTCCTCACCCATCGTTCGGATTCGGGCGTGAAGTTCGACGTCGCCATCCTGCCGACGCCCTCGCTCGGCGACATCGACGGCGACGGCCGGCTCGACGTGGTCTCCGGCGTCGACGAGGAGTACGTCGAGACGCCCAACGCTGCCTTCGATGCGGCGACGACCGTGGCCGGCGCGGCGCTGGGCGGCGCCGGCAACAACCGCATCTACGTCGTGCACGGCGACGGCACGCTGCACGCGCCGACGACGGCGTCGCAGGCAAGCGTGCATCCGGATGATCAGGCTTACATGGCCGGCTGGCCGGTGAAGGCGGCGATGCTGCTGACCGAGCTTCTGCCGACGGTAGGCTCCGGCACCAACACGCAGCCGCTGATCTTCCCCGACGCCGGCGGCGCGCCGCTGATCGGCGTCGCCTCCTGCTGCGGCCCGGCGTACGTGTTCAACGCCGCCGGCGACTCGGCCTACGGCAAGGATCCCAACGGGCTCGACATCGCGCTGGCCGACACGCACTTCGGCCCCGGATCGACTGCCGTCGACACGCCGGCGATCGCCGGCGTGGGCGGGCTTGCGGTCGGCTCGCTCGACAACGGCCTGCACCTGTCCGTCGTCGGCCCGGGCACCGGCCTGCGCCGCGCGCTGTCGATTGCGGCGATCGACGAGCATTCCGTCGGCGCGGAGGATCAGCTGGCGATGTGGGACGCGCGCACGGGCCAGTACGAGCCCAACGCGCCGATCCAGATCAACGATCTGCAGTTTTTCACGACGCCGATCGTCGCGGACATCGACGGCCTTGGGCTCGCGTCGGCGATCCAGAGCACGGCCGTGGGCGACACCGTCGCGGCGACGCTGGCCTCGACCGAGTTCGCCAACATCAAGCGCTATCACACGGGCGGCTGGATCGTGGCGTCGGCAGCGGTCGGCGCCGGCCCCGTGCGCGGCGACGACGGCGACTCCGACAACCGGCTGTACATGGCGACGGTGACGCGCGAAGGCTACCTGCGTCTCTACCAGACGCCGATGACGGCGGGCAGCAGCGCCGGCTGCGCCGCGCTGGGGCAGTGGCCCGAGAAAGGCCACGATGCGCGCCGCAGCGGCAACTACTCGACCGACGGCGAGCGGCCTTATCCGCTGCGCAACGTCGCGGTCGCGCGCGCCACCAGCGGCGCATTGACGCTGCAGTTCCTCGCCACCGGCGACGATCGCTACTGCGGCCGCGCCGCGAGCTACCAGCTGCGCCGCGAATCCGCGGCTGCGCCCGGCAGCTGGAAGGACGCCACCGCGGTTCCGATCTCGAGCGTCAGCGGCGATGCCGGCAGCCAGCTGTCGGCGCCGCTGCCATCGCTGCCGGGCGGCTCGCGCCTGCTGCTCCGCGCCTACGACGACGCGGGCAACGGCTCGGCTGTCGCCATCGCGTCGGTGCCGCTGGGTCCGACGCCACTGCCGGCGACGCTCGCGGTGACCGTGCCTGCGCCGGCGAATCTCACGCGGGGCAGCGCGACGCCGGTGTTCAACACCGTGCACATGACCAACCTCGGCGGGCAGGCGGCGCTGGTCGACTCGTTGACGATGCAGCTGTCGGACCCGCAGGCGTTCGCTCAGATCGTCGTGACTGCACCCGACGGCAAGCGCGTCGCGATCGTCAATCCGGCCGCGCAGCCCGTGTTCAACTTCACGCCCGCGGTGCGCATCCCGGCCCAGGGCGCCGGCGATTTCAGCGTCGAGTACCGACATGCGGCCGCAGCAGTCTGCGCGCGGATTCAGCTTCTTCAACAGCGCGCATGCAGGCGCAGGATCGCTGCCACTGCAGGGCACGCTGCTGGCGTTCGCGATCCTGCTCTTGGCGATGCTGCTCCTGCCGCGGCGCCTGGCGCTGCCGGCGCTGATGGCGCTGGCGGTACTCGCCGGCTGCAGCGACGAGGACAAGCGCAGCGGCACCACGTGCAATACCGCAGCCTGCACCGACGACGACAACGGCATCGGCGAGGGGCCCGGCACCGGCGGCGGCAACAACGGCGGTGGTGGCGGGGGCGGGGGAGGAGGAGGCGGTGGTGGTGGCGGGGGCGGGCAAGCGGGAACGGTGACGCTGACCAGCGTCGCCGCGCACGACGCCGCCAACGCTGCGCTGGCGCCTACCGGGCTGCCGGCGCTGCTGGCCAACATCGGTCCGTAGTGAACCTTTACGCCTGCCCACGGGATCGCCGGCTGTTATCCTCGCGACGATGAAGAAAGTCCTGATCATCGAAGACGACAAGGCGGTGCACCGCGCGCTGGCGATCCGGCTGACCTCGGCCGGCTACGAGGTCGCCAGCGCCTACGACGCCGTCATCGCCATGTCGATGGTGCGCAGCGAGAAGCCGGACATCATCCTGCTCGACATCTCCGTTCCGGGCGGCGACGGCTTCAAGGTGGCCGAGCGCATCCGCGACATCCCGGCGCTGTCGGGCATCCCGTTCATCTTCCTGACCGGAACCAAGCGCGCCGGCCACGAGGAGCGCGCGCAGGCCCTCGGCGCCGCCGCCTTCCTGGAGAAGCCGTTCGATCCGGAAGCGCTGCTCAAGGCCATGGCCACCGCGCTGTATCCCGCGCCCCGGTAAGTCCGCGGCCGTATCATGGTTGTGCGCGGCGTCCTGCCGCCGGGGAGTTGCAGATGAGGACATGGAACGTCCGCGCCTGGGCCGCAGGCCTGACCGCGTTGACCATCAGCGCCTGCGGAAACAGCAGTCCGCTCGGCACCAGCGGCGTCACGCCGCCGCCGGTGCAGAACCCTCCAGCGATCGACAACCCGCCGTTCACGGGTGAGTCGCACATCCGCGCCGGCGTCGGCGTGGTCGACGACACCTGGCAGGTCGGCGCCTGCGCCGGCCAGTACTGCGACACCAACGACGACATCCAGGTCCGCAATCTCCTGAGCGGCGAGATCGACCCGTTCTTCTACCACCGCGCCAAGGACAAGAGCTACGGCGTGCAGTCGCGGCTGACGACGCGCGCCATCGTGGTCGAGGGCGCCAACGGCAAGCGCATCGCCTTGCTCAAGACCGACAACTACCTGGCGCAGGACATGCTGCTGCGCCGCGTCGGACAGCTGCTCGACGAGGCCGGCACGTCCGGCGTGCATTACGAGGACATCCTCTACCACGTCGCCCACAACCACACGGCCGCGTACTACGCGACGCTGTCGTGGGGCGTGTGGACCTTCGAGGACGTCTACGACCAGCGCATGTTCGAGTTCCAGGCCCGCAAGATGGCCCAGGCCATCGAGCTCGCCGCCGCGGATCTCAAGCCCGCGCGCCTGGGCGCCGCGGTGGTCAAGCATCACATCTACAAGGGCAACGTCGTGCGCCTCGCGGTCGCCGACGACGGCACGCCCGCCGGGTATCCGCTCGAGTACAACGACCACGGGCTGACGGTGCTGCGCTTCGACGACGTCAGCGACCCTGCCGAGCCGAAGCCCCTGGCCATCTGGATCAACTGGGGCGAGCATCCGGAGAGCCTCGACGGGCCCGACCTGCACAGCGCCGATTACCTGGCGTCGCTGGAGCGCTTCGTCGAGCGGGACCTCGGCGCGCCGCTGGTGTTCAGCCAGGGCGACGTCGGCAGCTCGGAGAACACCGGCAACCGCGAGCAGGTCCTCGACGACGCGGGGCAGGTGTGCGGCAACTGGCCGGAAGATCCCGAAGCAGAAGTCATGGTCGACTGTCCGCCGGGCGAGGGCACGCTGCGCGACTGGGATCATCGCGGCTTCGTGCAGACCGAGCGCAACGTGCGCTACCTGGCGGATTCCGTCGTCGAAGCCTTCCGCAGGATCGGCGCCGGCGACGCGTCGGTGGCGGTCCCGCTCACCGCCGACTTCGACGTCGACCGTGTGAGCGCGTGGATCCCAGGCCCGGTGTCGCATCCGTATCCGAGCATCTCGAACTGCCGCACCGACACCACCGTCGGCGGTGATCCGGGGGTGCCGGTCGTGGGGCTGCCGGACTGCGCGCGCCTGTCGAGGCAGGATCCGGTCGGCGATGCATACACGACCGTGACCGAGCCCTTGCTGCCGCTGTTCGCGGGCCTGTCCCAGGTCGCGGGCACGCTGGAGCAGGCGGGCGTCGGCATCCCCGATCACTACGACTTCACCGGCTTCACCGGCGTCGAGGAGAACGTGCGGCTGCGGCTGCAGGCATTCCGTATCGGCGACATCATCCTGGCGTCGTGCGCCTGCGAGGCGCAGAACGATCTCGTGCTCAACCTCGAGTCGCGCCTCAACGCCGTCGAGGACGACATCTACGACGGCTTCGACTGGGCCTGCCTGCTGCCCGAGCACGCGACCGAAGAGGTCTGCATCCAGCAGCTGCAGTACTACGACCCGAGCCAATTCCCGACGCCGATCCCCGGGAGCGTCGAGGACGCGGGGCTGATCGAGCACATGCGGGCACAGGTGCACAACGACGCGCGCGGCTGGGACGACCCGGCGAACGCGCTCGCCGCCAACAGCGAGTCCGCCGACGTCGCGTCGCTCTGGGGCAACTTCACCAAGGAAGAGATCCAGGATCTCGGCGCGCCCGGCTACAAGCTCGCGGTCGGCATCGGCCACGCGGCCGACTACAACGGCTACACCGTCAGCTACCGCGAGTACATGAACCGCGACAGCTATCGCAAGGCGCTCACCTCCTACGGCGCGCACACGGCCGACTACATGGCCACGCGCCTGGTGCGGATGGCGGCGTCGATGCAGGGCGGCCCGCCGCTCGCCGGCGAGCTGCTCGCGCCCGTCGGCGACGTGGACGAGCTGCGTCAGTCGACGCTGGCCACCGCGCTCGGGACCATCACGCCGATCGCGTATGACACGTGGATCGCGGGCATGCCCGACGACGTCGGCCCGGCAGCGATCCTGGCCCAGCCCGTCGACACCGAGCACTTCAATGCTGCGACCTTCAGCTGGATCGGCGGCAGCACGGCGATCGACAACCCCGTCGCGCGCGTCGAGCGCGAGACCGCGCCCGGCGCGTGGTCGGCCTTCGCCGACATGACCGGCGAGGTGCAGACCAAGGTCGAATTCCCGATCGGCGCGGTCGGCACCGTGGAAACCTACCTGGGTACGCACGAGTGGCACTGGACCGCGAACTTCGAGGCCTACGCCGCGCATCCCGCGCGCCTGGGCTCGACGCCGTTCGGCCGCTATCGCTTCGTGGTCGACGGTGTGATCCGCCAGGGCGGGGCGGACGAGCCGTACCATTTCGAGTCGGATCCGTTCGCGGTCCTGCCCTGGGGCGGGCTGAACGTGACGGCCGTGCAGAGCGGCGCGGGCAGCGTCAGCTTCGAGATCAGCTCAGCCTATCCGCGCAGCTACGCCTCGGTGTTCCGCTACATCGCCGACGACGGCAACCCGCGCATCTGCGAGACCTGCACGTTCCGGCCATGGGCCAGCCAGGGCGTGCCCGTCTCCGCGCAGGTCACCATCGCACGCAGTGGCGGCGGCAACGAAACGGTTGCGGCCACGCCGGTGGCCGGTCGCTGGACGGCCGCGACCACGCTGGCGTCGGGCGACCGCGCCTTCATCGCACCGGGCGGATTGCTCGATGACCGCGGCGAAACCAACCGGGCCGAGATCCCCCTGGCGCCGCTGCCGTAGCGGGGAGGGGTTTGCAGAGCTTCACGGCCCTGAATGAAGGCGGGGTCGCGGCCGTATCCAGGCCGCCGAAATGCCACAATTCTCCCCACGATTAGAGCGGGTCGCACAGACGATCCGTGTGGGAGGAGGAAGCACCATGTTCACCAATCAGCGCGCGGCCCTTGCGGCCGTGATCTTCAGCTTGTTCCTGGCCGCCTGCGGCGGTCCTCTCGAAAGCGACGGGCTCTACACCGGCGACGTCGACGACATCGACGCCAAGCTCGGCGTGAACGTCGGCGGCGAGGTCATCGGTACCGGCACCAAGCCGGTGCCCACCGGGCTGGTCCGCGCCGGCGTCGGCGTAGTCGACGACACCTTCCAGGTCGGCGCCTGCGCCGGCCAGTACTGCGACGCGACGACGTTCCCGCAGAACCTGCTGAGCGGCGACGAGGTCGATCCGTTCCTCTATCACCGCGCCAAGGACAAGAGCTATGGCGTGCAGTCGCGCCAGACCGCGCGCGCCCTGGTCATCGAGGGCGCCAACGGCAAGCGCATCGCGCTGGTGAAGACCGACAACTACCTGGCGCAGGACATGCTGATGCGCCGCGTCGGCCAGATCCTGGAGACCAAGCGCACCTCGGGGATCCACTACGAGGACATCCTCTATCACGTCACGCACGATCACAGCTCGTACCTACTACGCGACGCTCGCGTGGGGCGTCTGGGTGTTCCAGGACGTCTACGACCAGCGCGCGTTCGAGTTCCAGGCGCGCAAGATCGCGCAGGCGATCGAGAACGCCGCCGGGGGCCTCAAGCCCGTGCGCATGGGCGCCACCGTCGTGCGCCACAACATCTTCAAGGGCAACGTCGTGCGCCCGTCGGTCGCCGACGACGGTACGCCCGCGGGCTATCCGCTGGAGTACAACGATCACGACCTGACGCTGCTGCGCTTCGACGACATCAGCAGCGGCACGCCCAAGCCGATGGCGCTCTGGGCCAACTGGGGTGAGCATCCCGAAGGCCTCGATGGCTACGGCCTGCACAGCGCGGACTTCGTCGCGCACGTCGAGCGCTACGTGCAGCGCGACACGGGCGCCGTCCTGCTCTGGAGCCAGGGCGACGTCGGCAGCTCGGAGAACAGCGGCAACAGCTCGCAGATCCTGGACGACCAGGGCAAGGTCTGCGGCACCTGGGGCGGCGGCGCGACGCCGCAGAGCTTCAACTGCCCGACCGGCCAGGGCGTGATCCGCGACTGGAATCACAAGGGCTACGCGATGAGCGAGCAGAACTCGCGCTACCTCGCCGACGCCATCAAGGACGGCTTCAACAAGATCGGCGCCAATGACCCGTCCGTGGTCGTGCCGTACTCGACCAATTTCCCGGTCGACTACGTCAACGCCTGGATCGCGGGTCCCTTGTCACATCCGTACCCGAGCGTCTCCAACTGCCGCACCGATCCGACGCTCGCGGGTAACCCCGGCGTGCCGGTGGCCGGCCTGCCGGATTGCGCGCGTGCTTCCGACTACGTGCCGACCGAAGCGCTCGAGCCGCTGCTGCCGGCGTTCGGCGCGATCTCGCAGATCGCGGGGCTCGCCGAAGAGTCCGGCATCCCGATCCCGGATCACTACGACTTCTCCGCCTTCACCGCCGTGGAAGAGAACCTGCGCCTGAAGCTGCAGGCATTCCGCATCGGCGACGTCATCCTGGCGTCCTGCGCCTGCGAGGCGCAGAACGACCTCATCCTGAACCTGAAGTCGCGCCTGGACGCCAAGCGCGGCAACATCTACGACGGCTTCGACTGGGCGTGCCTGATGCCCGCCTACGCCAACGAGCCGGTGTGCCAGCAGCAGCTGCAGTACTACAACCCGGCGGAGTTCCCCACCGGCATCCCGGGCTCCAACTTCTCCGCCGCCGCCATCGCGCACATGCGCGCGCAGGTGCACAACAACGCGCGCGGCTGGAACGATCCCGCCAACATCCTCGCCGCCAACAGTGAGCCGCTGGACGTCAACCGGATCTGGGGCAACTTCACAAAGGAAGAGATCCAGGACCTGGGCGCGCCGGGCTACAAGCTCGCGGTCGGCGTCGGCCACGCCGGCGACTACAACGGCTACACCGTCAGCTATCGCGAGTACATGAACCGCGACAGCTATCGCAAGGCGCTGACCTCGTACGGCTCGCACACGGCCGACTACATGGCGACGAATCTCGTGCGCATGGCCGCGTCGATGCAGGGCGCCGCACCGTACAACAACGGCGTGGTGTCCAACACCATCGTCATCGCCGACGAGACGCGGCAACGCTCGCTCGCGCTCGCGCTCGGCCAGATCACCTCCAACGCCTACAACCTCTGGCTCGACGTCGTGCCCAACGACGCGACGCCCGCGCGCATCGTCGCGCAGCCGCAGAACGTCGAGCACTTCAACGCCGCGACCTTCACCTGGGTCGGCGGCAGCACGGCGATCGACAATCCGGTTGCGCGCGTGGAGCGGGAGACCTCGCCCGGCGTGTGGACGCGCTTCGCCGACGGCGCCGGCGAGGTGCAGACGATGGTGAAGTTCCCGCTCGGCGTGGACGGCGTGATCTCGACCTACACGGGCAGCCAGGAGTGGCAGTGGACCGCCAACTTCGAGGCCTATGCCGCGCACCCGGCGCGCCTGGGCTCAACCCCGGCCGGCCGCTATCGCTTCGTGGTCGACGGCAAGAACCGCCAGAACATGGGCGACCTGCCGTACCACTTCGTGTCCAATCCGTTCACGGTCGGCAACTGGGGCGGGCTCAACGTGCAGAGCGTCGCGCTCGACGCCATCGGCAACGTCAGCTTCGCGTTCGCGCCGATCGCGTATCCGCGCACCTATACCTCGCCGTTCCGCTTCGTGCAGGACAACGGCAGCCCGCGCATCTGCGATCAGTGCAGCTTCCGGCCCTGGGCGCGCAAGGGTGTCCCGAAGTCCGCGACGGTGACGGTGCGCCGCGCCAACGGCACGCAGCAGACCTTCGCCGCCACGCAAGCCAACGGACGCTGGAGCGCGGCCACCAAGCTGCTCGCCGGCGACCAGGCGTTCATCGCCGCGGGCGGATTGCGCGACAACTACAACGAGACCAACCGCGGCACGCTGGCGCTGGCGTCGCGCTAACGCGACTTCGGTGCGCGCCGACCGCAGGTCTGCCGGGAGACGCCGTAAATACGTCCCTGTAGGCTCGACGTGCGCCATCCATGGCGCCCGACGCTCCCGCCAAACCTGTCGGCCGGCGCGGGTCACGTTCGTGGAGATGCGGTCCTGCCGCGATAGACCGCATCGGACTTCTAGCTAGACCTTGCGCCCGCTGCGCGCCTGCGTGATCTGCTCAAGCAGCGCGAAATCCCCCTGCAGGATCGGGGTGCAGAAGCGCTTGACGATGCGCGCGCACTCCTCGAGGTAGACGCGCGCCGATTCCAGGTTGGTGATGTAGCCGCGCCCTTTCATGCGCGCCGACAGATCGGCGTACGCCGCCGGGTTCTGGCGCGTCGCGATCTCGTAGAGCGCGAACATGCGTGACAGGTACGGGCGGAACACCGCGTGGCCGGCGGCGAAGTCCAGCGCGATGGTGAAGTTCACGTCGATCTCGCCCTTGTACCAGCCGAGCGTGACGGTCAGCGGGTCCTTGCGGTACTCGGCGAACTCGCCGACGGTGAACTCCGAGCGCTCGACCCACTGGAAGCCGTGATCGCGCACCAGGAAGTCGAAGGTGGCCGCGACCGCGCGCTGGAAGCTCATCGCGTCGCCAGGTAGAGGCCGGCGGCGACGAGGACGGCGACGACGATCGCCACCCAGAGCAGGGCGCCACGACGTGCCTGTGCCTGCGCTTCGGTGTAGGCCTGGTGCAGCAGCGGCTGGCTGCGGATGTAGGCGTCGACCAGATCCTTGGATTCCTTCAAGCCGAGCCCACGCTCGCGCCGTACGATCTTGATCGCCTGGATCTTGTCGCCCTCGTGCAGCGCCGCGATGGCCGCCGGCGACAGTGGCACCTCAACCATTCACGGCGCCCTCCCCAGCGCCTTGACCAGCATCCAGCCGCACAGGGCCAGCTTGCCCGAGGTCGCCATCGACGCGATCTGCATCCATCCCGGCTGCACCAGCTCGCCGCGCACGAAGTGTCCGAGCTGGCGCAGGTGCACGAGGTTCTCTACCCAGTCGGCGACGAGCGTGATGACGACCGGCGCGACCAGCCAGGTCGCATCGAACGGTCGTCCGAGGCCGGCCCACGCGAACAGCAGGCTGAAGAGCAGCGCGCCGCCGTAGAAGAACGGGAACACGAGGTCGGCTTCCAGGAAGCGCTGCTCCGCCGCGCGCCCGGCGTCGCCCAGCCAGGTCCAGTACGCCTGCGCGGCGCCGGCGTCGTAGCCGGTCATGCGGAAATTCAGCGGCACCGTCACCGGGTCGCGCCGTTGCGGAAACCGATCGCGCCCCGTCATGTGCATCATCAGCCAGCCGGCGATGGCGAAGACCAGGATCGGCACCGCCAGCGCCACCAGCGTCCGCAACAGCGCCTGGCTCACGACGCGCGCCCGAAGCGCTTCGCCGATTCGGCCATGGCCTTGGCGCGCTCGGTCTCGCGGTCGCGCGGCGGCGAGAGCGTCACCAGCGATCCGATCAAGAGGCGCGCGGCGTCCGTGACCTGCGCGACCGCGAGGTCGAAGGCGGCCTGGTTGATCTGCGAGGGTTTGTTGAAGCCCGAGAGCTTGCGCACGAACTGCAGCGCCGACGCCTGGATCTCCTGGTCGGTCGCCGGCGGCGCGAAGTTGAACAGCGTCTTGATGTTGCGGCACATGGTCTGATTCCTTTCCGACGAGCCGGACGGCGCGCGAACGCCGTCCGGTGTCGCATCGCTATTTCTTGCCTTCCGCGTCCGTCTTCTTGCCCTTGGCGTCGGCGCCGCTGTCGTCGAGATAGTCGAACTTGTCGCTCGAGGTGATGACGAACACGCACTCCGCGCCGCTGGCGCAGCCGCTGACGTGCTTTTTACCGCCGACCTGGCGCAGGAACGAGCCGGGGCCCAGCCGGGTCTCCTTGCCGCCCTCGGGCTGGAACACGAACGTGCCCGACACGATCACGGTGCGAAGGTCGTGGCTGTGGTGATGCAACTCGTGCATCACGCCGCCGTCGAACTTCACCAGCACGCCGTAGGGTCCGCCCTTCATCCACTCGCCCCACAGCTTGGCGACGTGCGTGCCCTTGACCGGGCCGTCTTCCCACTTGATGGCCTCCGCCGGCCAGACCTCGTCGTCCTTGGCCTTGCCTGCGAACGCCAGCGAGGTGGCTGCGAGCATCGCCAGGCCTGCAACGGCTGCAACAGTGTGCTTGATCATCGAATGGCTCCCGATGTCCACCGGAACGGTGGGGCTAGAACCTAGACCCGCACGGCGGTTGCGTCAACGGCGCGCCGGTACAATGCCGCGATGGAATTCCAGCTCATCGCCGAACGCGGCCTCGCACGCCGCGGCCGCCTCCACTTCGAGCGCGGCGTCGTCGACACGCCGGCGTTCATGCCCGTCGGCACTTACGGCACGGTCAAGGCGATGACGCCCGAGGAGCTGCGAGAGAGCGGGGCGCAGATCATCCTGGGGAACACTTTCCACCTGATGCTGCGGCCGGGCGGCGAGGAGGTGGCGCGGCTCGGCGGCCTGCACCGCTTCATGCACTGGGACGGCCCGATCCTCACCGACTCCGGCGGCTTCCAGGTCTGGAGCCTGTCGGCGCTGCGCAAGGTGACCGAGGACGGCGTGAAGTTCGCCTCGCCGATCAACGGCGATCGCGTGTTCCTGACGCCCGAGCGCGCCGTCGAGGTGCAGCAGCTGCTCGGCGCCGACGTGGTCATGCAGTTCGACGAGTGCACGCCGTATCCCGCGACCGAGAAGAAGGCGCGCAAGAGCATGGAGCTGTCGGCGCGCTGGGCGCTGCGCTGCAAGGCGGCGCACGAAGGCAAGCCCGGTGCCCTGTTCGGCATCGTCCAGGGCGGGATGTACCCGGAGCTGCGCGGCGAGTCGGTGCGCGCGCTCACCAACATCGGCTTCGACGGCTATGCCATCGGCGGCTTGTCGGTGGGAGAGACCGAGGAGGAGCGGCTGCGCGTGCTGGACGCGCTGGCGCCGCAGATGCCGCGCGACAAGCCGCGCTACCTGATGGGCGTCGGCACGCCGCGCGACCTGGTCGAGGCGGTGGGACGTGGCATCGACATGTTCGACTGCGTCATGCCGACGCGAAACGCGCGCAACGGACACCTGTTCACCAGCGAAGGCATCGTCCGCATCCGCAACGCGAAATACCGCGATGACGCGGCGCCGCTGGACCCGGCTTGCGGCTGCTACACCTGCCGCAACTACGCGCGCGCCTACCTGCATCACCTGGATCGCTGCGGCGAGATTCTGGCCGCGCGACTGCACACGATCCACAACCTGCACTACTACCAGCAGCTGATGCAGCGGATGCGCGGGGCGATCGAGGCCGGAACCTTTGAACTCTTCGCCGGGGAGTTCCTCCAATCGCCAGCGGGACAGCGCGCCGCCTCGCGCCTGGTCGCCGTCCCGGCTGCCGCGCCGATGACGCAGGAAGGGGAGTGACTGTCATGGAAACCGTCGTCCACGAGATCGCCGACAACATCTTCCGCCTGTCCACGTACGTGCAGCCGGCCAACTTCACCTTCAACCAGTACCTGGTCCGCGCCGACGAGCCGCTGCTGTTCCACTGCGGGCCGCGGGCGATGTTCCCGCTGATCTCGGAGGCGATGGGCAAGGTCCTGCCGGTGGGCAAGCTGCGCTGGGTGTCCTTCGGTCACCACGAGTCCGACGAGTCCGGCGCGATGAACGAATGGCTGCGCGCCGCGCCGCAGGCGACCGTTGCCGTGGGCGAGATCGGCTGCATGATCTCGATGAACGACCTGGCCGATCGCAAGCCGCAGGGGCTGGCCGACGGGGCGACCATCGATCTCGGCGGCAAGCGCGCGCGCTACCTGGCGACGCCGCACGTGCCGCATTGCTGGGACGCGGGCGTGCTGTTCGAGGAGACCACGCAGACGCTGCTGTGCGGGGACCTTTTCACCGCCATCGGCAAGCACGAGCCGCGCAGCGGCACCGACATCGTCGGGCCGGCGTTCGCCGCCGAAGACGTCTTCCGCGCCACCGCGCTGACGCCGGCCACCGCGACCAGCATCCGGCGCCTGGCGGAGCTCAAGCCGCGCACGCTCGGGCTGATGCACGGACCGGCGTACGACGGCAACTGCGTCGCCGCGCTCGACGCGCTGGCAAACGGCTATGCCGAGAGGCTGCAGCGCGCCGTGTAATGAACGCCGCCGGATCGGCGGAGTCTCAACGTCATATCCATCAAGGGAGCGGACCACATGCGCTGGGGCGGCGGTCGACGCAGCGACAACGTGCAGGACCTGCGCGGCTCGGGCATGCGCCTGGGCGGCGGGCTTGGCCTGGGCGGCACCGCGGTCGTCGTGGTGATCAGCATGCTCATGGGCGTCAATCCGCTGGAGATGCTGGGGCTGGTCGAGAGCGGCATCGGGCCGGGCGTGCAGCAGGACGGTCCGCCACCGCCGTCGTCCGACAAGGCGGCGGATTTCATCCGCGTCATCCTCGGAGAGACCGAGACCGTCTGGGGCGCTTATTTCCAGCAGGCAGGGCGCACCTACGAGCAGCCCACGCTGATCCTGTTCTCCGGCGGCGTGCGATCGGGCTGCGGCAACGCCAGCTCCGCGACCGGCCCGTTCTACTGTCCGCGCGATCACCGCGTGTACCTCGACCTGTCGTTCTTCGAGCAGATGAACGCGCAGCTCGGCGGCGGCGGCGACTTCGCCTACGCCTACGTCATCGCCCACGAAGTCGGCCATCACGTGCAGACGCTGCTCGGCGTCTCCGAGAACGTCGAGCGCGCGCAGGCGCGCGGCGAGCGGATGGAAGGCGATCAGGGACTGTCCGTGCGCATGGAGCTGCAGGCGGATTGCCTCGCGGGCGTCTGGGCCTACCAGGCGCAGCAGCGCAATCAGTGGCTGGAGGCGGGCGACGTCGAGGAAGCGCTGAACACGGCGACCGCCATCGGCGACGACCGGCTGCAGAAGCAGCAGCGTGGGACTGTTGTCCCCGACTCGTTCACGCACGGCAGCTCGCAGCAGCGCGTGCGCTGGTTCAAGACCGGTTTTGAATCGGGCGACGTCAATCGCTGCGACACGTTCGCCGCGCGATCTTTGTAGGAGCGGCTTTAGCCGCAACCGTCGGGGCTAACAGCCCCTCCTACAAGATTGCAGAGACCTCCGCCGCCGCCCGCTCGCCCGAGCGCACTGCGCCGTCCATGTAGCCGTTCCAGATCGTGGCGGTCTCTGTGCCGGCCCAGTGGATGCGGCCGAACGGCTGGCGCAGCGTGTGCGCGAAGTTGAGCCACGCGCCCGGCGGGAAGACGCCGCCGTAGCAGCCGCGCGTCCATTCCTCCGCCATCCAGTTCATCTCGATGTACTCCAGTGGATCGGCGGCCTGCGATCCGAAGTAGCGCACGAAGGACTCGATCGTGCCTTGCCGGCGCTGCTCCGGCGTCATCCGGTCGGCCAGGCGTCCGTCCTCGCCCTCCATGAAGCCCATGAGGATGCCGACGCTGGCGTCGGGAGGCGTGTTGTCGAAGGTGATGCGCACGGGCCCGGTGTCGCTGGTGGCCTGACCCGCGAGGCCCGCGTCACGCCAGAACGGCGTCGGATACACGCACTGCACCTTGATGACGCTGCCCATCGGCATGCGCTGCGTCATCTGGTCGCGGATCCCGGGCAGGATCGGCTGGTAGCGGATGCGCGCCGCGATCGCGGGCGGCGCCGTCACCACGCAGCGCTTCGCGCGCACGCTGAAGGACTCGCCGCGCACGGTGACGCCGGCGTCGTCCTGCTCGATCCGCATCACAGGCGCGCCGAGCAGCACGCGGGCGCCGAGCGCTTGCGCCATCGAAAGGCAGATGCGCTGCGATCCGCCGACGATGCGCGAGTCCTGCGCGCCGTCGGCGGTGTTGATCAGGTTGTTGAGATTGCCGGCGGAGGCGATGTAGAAGAGCACGTGCAGCAGTGAGGTGTCGCGCGGCTCGACCGAGAACACCGCTTCGACCGTCAGCGCCAGCAGCGCCTTGCCGCCGGGCGTGACGACGTTCAAGTCCATCCAGCTCTGGAACGTCTGGCTGTCCCAGGCGTGTGCGTTCGGCGCGGTCCACGGCGCCTCCAGCGGCACCTGCGCCGCCATCATGTTCAGCCGCTCGATGGCAGCGCCCGCTTCGGCCGCGCCCGCAGGATCGGTCGGCGGGATGCGATTGAGTCCCAGCCCGGTGGGATCGACGGGGAACAGGTGGCCGTACTCCAGCAGCAACCCGTTGCGATAGTCGACGTAGTTGCCCTCGTTGTAGGTCTTGAACGTCTCGAGGCCCAGCTCCTGGATCAGCGCGAGGACGCGGTCCTGCGTCGGCCCCACCCATTGCCCGCCGATCTCGACGATGGTGCCGGCGCTTGCGCCCGGCGCGGTGACCAGCTTGTTGATCGTGCGGCCGCCGACGCGGTCGCGCGCCTCGATCACCAGCGCGTCGCGACCGGCGGCGACGAGCGTTCGCGCCGTGGCGAGACCCGCCAAGCCGGCGCCGACCACGGCGACCTCGGTCTCGTAACTGCCGGTCGTGGCGCCGCCAGGTCCGGCCGCATGCGCGCCTGCGACGGGAGAACTGCTGCCGCAACCGGCCAGCACCGAGCCCGCGCCAGCTGCCGCCACGCCGGTCAGCAGCTTGCGGCGCGTGAGGGAAAGCTTTTTGTCGTCCATCCGAACGATTATGCCTTCCGCCCGGTCAGACAGATCGTGAGCGTCCAACCGTTCAGGGAGACCTTGTATCGCGCGCTATGGGCGCCGGCCATCAAGCCGGTGCTCGAGCGCATCCCCGTGGTGCGGCGCATCTACGCGGGCTGGATGCGCCCACATCCTTTCGACGCGGCGCACGGCGTCGACACCAGCGGCTACATGGCGCCCGACCAATGCGCAGGCGAGTCCGGGCTCGGCGACAAGATCGCGCCCTACGGCGGCTCGCAGCCCAGCATCGTGCGCGCGGCCTTGGCCTCGCTGCCTGATCACGAGCGCTACGCCCTCGTTGACATCGGCTGCGGCAAGGGCCGGCCGCTGATCGTCGCCAGCGAATTCCCGTTCCGCCGCATCGTCGGCGTCGAGCTCGCGCCGGCGCTGGTCGAGGTGGGACGCAAGAACGCCAGCGCGATCGCCAGCCGTTATCCGGGACGCACGCCGATCGAGGTGCAGGCCGGCGACGCCACCACGTTCGCGATCCCGGACAAGCAGATCGTGTTCTTCATGTACCACGCGTTCGACCGCTCGCTGGTGCAGGCGCTGGTCGCCGCCATCGAGCGGCAACTGAGTCAGGACCTCGAGCACGCGTTCTTCGTCTACTACAACCCCGTGCACGGCAGCGTGCTCGACGAGTCGCGCAAGTTCGCGCGCTGGTCGGCGCAGACGCACCCGTACGCGCCCGACGAGCTCGGCTTCGGGCCGGACCTCGCCGACACCGTGGTGATCTGGCAAAGCCGCCCTGAGCGCCCGGCCGCGCGCGAAGGCGCATTGCGCGCCATCCGCGTCAGCCCGCAGGAGTGGAGCTCGCTGGGCTGAAGAAGGGCGGGGCGGTGTGAGGTTTTCTCCATTGGAGCGCTGCGCCGACGCCCCGATACTGACGGGCTGTGAGGCACTTCACATTTGAACCGTCCGCCGCCTTGCCTGGCGGCAGCCACGCGCGCATATTCCTTCCCCTGAAGCGCGGGGGCGCGACGCCGGTGGCAATCCCATGATCGATCAACGCTGGATCGCGGCAGCCGCGATGTGGGTCTTCGCGTCGGCGTCGCTCGCCGACTCCGGCGGCGAGACTGCCGCGACATCCGAGCCACCCACGACCGCGGCTGGCCAGAAAATCTTCGTCGACCCGAACACCGGCGAGCTGCGCGCGCCCGACGCATCGGACTGGCTGCAGCTGCCGGCGCCGGTGCAGAGCAAGGCCAAGGTGGTGCCGCAGGTGCTGCCCGACGGCACCATCGTCATCCCGGCCGACGCGGTGATGCAGGAGATCAGCGCAACCATCGAGGAGGACGGCAGCCTCCAGGTTCGCTGCGACGACGAGCCGGCCGGCCGATGAAAACCGTGCGCTGGATTGCCGCTCGCGCCTTCGCGCTGCTGGCTCTCGGCGCCGCGGCTGCGCCGGCTTCGGCGTTCACCTTCACGGTCAACTACACCGACGCCGCCGGCACCGGCTTCAACGACACGACCGGCGTTTCGCCCGTCGGCGGCAATACCGGCACGACCCTGGGCGCGCAGCGCAAGCAGGCGTTCGAGTTCGCCGTCAACGTCTGGGCCCAGCGCATCCAGAGCAGCGTCGGCCTCCTCATCGACGCGGACTGGGCGGACCTCTCTTGCAGCGCCAGCGCGGCCACGCTCGGCTCGGCTGGTCCGACGCTGGTGATCACCAGCGGCCTGCCGCAGGCGAACACCTATTACCCGGCGGCGCTCGTCAACGCCATCAAGGGCAGCGACGTGCTGCCCGCCAACGCGGACATCGTCGCCCACTTCAACAAGGGCATCGACGCCAAGCCGGTCGGCGGCTGCCTGGGCACCAAGAAGTTCTATTACGGGCTCGACCAGAATTTCGGCAGCGACATCGGCTTCATCAACGTCGTGGTCCACGAGATCGGCCATGGCCTTGGCTTCACCTCTCTGGTCAACGCCGCCACCGGGGCGGCGAAGTTCGGCGACGGCAAGTTCTCGATCTTCGACTACGCGCTGTACGACGAGACCACGTCGCTGTTCCTGCCACTCGAGAGCAACTCGCAGCGCGCCGCCGTCGCCATCAGCGGCAGCTCGCTGACGTTCAACAGCGCCAACACCAACGGCGGCATCGGGTTCCTCACGGACGGCAAGACCAACACCCGCGCGCGCATGTTCGCGCCCAACCCCTCGCAGTCCGGATCGTCGCTCTCGCATTGGGACACCACTGCGACGCCGAACCTGGTGATGGAGCCGATCTACACGCCGCTCGACGGCGGCGCGCACGTCGACCTCACCACCTGCGCGTTCAAGGACATCGGCTGGTCGCTGATCGCCCCATTCGCCTGCCCGGACATCGCCGCCAGCGGCGCCGACCTGTCGCTGACCAAGGTCGACTCGCCCGATCCGGTGATCGCCGGCGACAAGTTGACCTACACGATCACGCTGAGCAACAACGGCCCGCAGACCGCGCAGACCGTGTCGATCTCCGATCCGCTGCCCGCGAACGTCACCTTCTTCAGCCTGGCGGCACCGGCGGGCTGGACCGCTTCCAAGCCGGCAGTCGGCGCGACCGGCACCGTGACGCTGACCAATCCTTCGGTGGCGTCAGGAGCATCGGCGGTGTTCACCCTCGTCGTGAAGGTCAACGCCAACGTCGCGTCGGGCACGACGCTGAGCAACACGGCCACCGCCTCGAGCGCCACGGCCGATCCGGTCCCCGCCAACAACGCGAGCACCTCTGCAACGACGGTAAGCGCCAGCGCCAACCTGGTGGTGACCAACCTGGACTCGCCAGATCCGGTGCTGGCCGGAGAGAGCATCACCTACACCGTCACCGTGAAGAACAACGGCCGGAGCGACGCGGCCAACGTGTCGGTGAGCGACCCGCTGCCGGCGAGCGTGACCTTCGTCAGCGCCACGGCGCCCGCGGGCTGGAGCGCGATCACGCCCGCCGTCGGCACGCGCGGCACGATCAGCTTCACCAAGGCGTCGCTGGCCCGGCTGGCGACGGCGACGTTCACCGTCGTGGCCAAGGTCAACGTCGGCGTCGCCGACAACGCCAAGGTCAGCAACAAGGTGACGGCTACGAGCAGCACGCCCGATCCGACGGCCGGCAACAACAGCGCAACCGCCTCCACCACCGTCAACCGGCGGGCCGATCTGGTGGTGACGCTGACGGATTCACCGGACCCGGTGCACGCCGGCCAGAACATCACCTACAAGGTGAAGGTCGTGAACAACGGGCCCGGCACCGCGAGCAGCCTGTCGATGACCGACACGCTGCCGGCGAACACTGTGTTCGTCTCGAACTCCGGCGCCAGCGGCTGGCTGTGCACCAATCCGGCGGTGGGCTCCAGCGGCACGATCAGCTGCACGGCGGCATCCGCCGCTCCGGCGGCGGCGCGGACGTTCACGATCGTGGTCAAGGTCGACAGCGGCACGGCCAATGGCACGACCATCAGCAACACCGCGTCGGCGAGCAGCAGCACGATCGATCCGAATCCGGGCAACGACAGCGCCACCAAGACGACCAGCGTGCTGAACCCCTAGCGGGTGAGGTCGGCCCAGACCGCGGTTTCCAGGTAGTCGTTCTCCAGCGCGTCGCCGCTGCCGGGCGCCAGCTGCGCGCCCGTCGCGCGCAGCACGTCGCGCGGCGCGTCCTCGCTCACCCACGGCGCCAGCGCCAGGAACTCCGGCTTGTCGCCGACGAAGGCCTGGTACCAGTCGACGTCCACGCCCGGAGAGAACTCCAGGTTGCCGACGTAATGCCGCAGCGGATCCTGACCGCCGCGCGCGGTGATGGCGCTCTGCCCGTCGAACGGCAGGTCCAGCAGGTTGCCGACCAGCATCGGCGTCACGTTGTAGCGGAACTTCACGCCGGGCTCGGCGACGGTGCGCCACGTGGAGTTCATCCACTCCAGCGGCTGCCAGCCGCCCGCGTAGTCCATCGCCCAGCGACCGGGGTTGGCCTCGTCCTGCACCACGACGTCGACGCCGAGCGCGTCCATGCACGGCATGTAGCTGACCTTCAGGTCCGCGCAGGGCTGCAGGTCCGCGGGCCGCTGGCCGAATTCGTAGCCCCAGATGAACGCGGGCAGGGACGTGGCGAATCCCAGCTGGAAGCCTTCGACGTTGTAGCCGGCGGCATTGGCGATGGCGGCGTCGCCGGTCGCGGGGCCTTCGTCCAGCGCCAGCAGCGTCAGCTCGATGGAGGTGAGCGGGACCTTCTCGTTCCGGAAGAGCAGGTTCTTCGCGCCAGCGGGCGCGCCGGGATGCACGTCGCGCGGTCCCCAGAGGAACGCGACGTTGGCGACGTGCTGCGAGGTTGCGACGTAGACCTCGTCGACGCTCGGCAGGTCCGGATCGGCGAACAGCAGCATCTCCACCGGATCGGTGGAGGCGCGGTACGGCGGCATGTTGTTGGCGGCAACGACGTAGACGCCATAGTCGCGCGCGATATCGGAGAACGTGGTCGAGAACGCGCGCACGAAGGTGTCGGTGGCGCCGACGAACACTTCCTTGCGCGGGTCGATGGGGCCGAACATCGATTGATACGCGGCGATCTGCGGCGCGTAGGCAGCGTTCATCTCCACCAGCGCGGCGCCGGTCGAGACTGGCTGGACATCGCCGATCGGCGCGCGCAGCGGCGTCGTCGCCTGCGTGCGCACGAGCGCGCCGCGCGAGCCCGTCGCCAGCGTCATCAGCCCCATGTCCTCGTTGAACACCACCAGCATCGGCAGGCCCGGCTGCATCAGCGGGACGACGTGATCCTCCACCAGGCAGCGCATCTTGGTGCGGAAGCTCTCGTAGGTCTCGACGTGCCGCACGTCCTGCTTGTACTGCACGCCGACGACGCGCAGCTTCGCATCGGCGTTGGCATGGCCGGTCACCGGCAGCCAGCGCGACGGCCGCAGCGATTCGCAGACCTGCGGCGACGGGCGATCCTGCAGCGGCGCCATCGGGCTCGCGCCCGCGGACGCGGGGCACGCGGGAATATCGGGCACGCCGTCGGGCGTCACCTTCGCGGGCCGCGCGCGGCTCAGGTTGTCGAGGAGGCAGGCGGGGAAGTTGGTGATGACGCCGTCGACGTCGAGCCCAATGACCTGCAGCTGATCGTTGGAATCGTCGGCCGTGTAGGGGATCACCGCCTTGCCGGCTGCGTGCGCCGCCGTGACGAACTGCGCCGTGAAATCCGGCGCGTCGAAGTTTGGCGCGGAGATGTCGTGGCCGCCGGCGATCACGTACGTGAGATTCGCGAGCGCGGTCTGGCCGGTGCTGGTGGTCGTGAGGAACTGCGTCTTCAGCGCCGGATTCATCTGCTTGACGACCTGCAGCGTCAGCGGCCAGAAGGACTGGATCACGACCTGGTCCTGCAAGCCGAACTCGGCGAGCAGGGGCAGCAGCACCGTGGCGATGCGGCTTCCCGCCGGGTCGAAGTTCGACTCGCCGGGGATGTTCTTGATCTCGATCGACATGCGCGGCGGGTTGCAGTCGATGGTGCGGTACCAGTCGAGCACCTCGCGCAGCGTCGGCACGGTGACGCCGGTGCCGCGCAGCGGATGCTCGAGGTCCATCGACGGCGAGGTGACGCTCTGGCCCGGCGCGAACCAATAGGCCGCGTCGCAGGCCTTGATCTCCTCGAGCGTGTGCGCGTTGGCCGCGCCGGAGCAGTCGGTGGTGCGATCCAGCGTGTCGTCGTGCAGGACGACGAGCTCGCCGTCGCTGGTGAGCTGCGTGTCCATCTCCAGCTCGTCGACGCCCAGGCGCACGGCGTTGCCGAACGAGGTCAGCGTGTTCTCGGGCGCGTAGGCGGCGCCGCCACGATGCGCCGATACCAGCGGCGCCGTCGGCGTGCGCTCGACGCAGATCTGCCCGTCAGGCGGGCTCGTGGCCGATTGCGGGCCGCCGTCGGCGCAGGCGGCGAGCAGCAGCGCCGCCGCGCAGGCAATCGGTCGCTTCAAAGCAATTCGGCGACGTCCTTGTCGATCTTTTCCGGCGTGTCGACCGAGCCGTAGCGCTTCACCACCTTGCCGCTGCGGTCGATCAGGAACTTGGTGAAGTTCCACTTGATGCCTTCGCTGCCGAGCATGCCTGGCGCCTCGCTCTTCAGGTGCTTATAGAGCGGATGCGTGTTCTCGCCGTTGACCTCGATCTTGGCGTAGAGCGGGAAACTCACTTCGTAGTTCAGCGAGCAGAAATTCTTGATCTCGTTCTCGTCACCGGGCTCCTGGTGGCCGAACTGGTCGCAGGGGAAGCCAAGAATCTCGAAGCCCTTGTCCTTGTACTTGCGATACAGCGCCTCCAGGCCCTTGTACTGCGGCGTGAAGCCGCACTTGCTGGCGACGTTGACCACCAGCAGCACCTTGCCCTTGTAGGCATCGAGCTTCTGCTGGCTGCCGTCGATGGTCTTTGCTGCGAATTCGTAGACGCCCATGGTGAGCTCCTTTAGTGCTTGCGCTTCATCGCGCGATGAACGAACAGATAGTAGATCGCCGCCAGGCCGATCAGCGCGCCGATCGTCCACAGCGTGATCCGGTGCAGATCTCCCTGCATCAGCGCCTCGTCCTGGCCGGCTTTCAGGCCGATCCAGACGAGCACCGCGCACCACAGCGCGGAGCCGAGCAGGGTGAAGATCGAGTAGCGCATGTAATTCATGCGCACGATGCCGAACGGAATGCCGACCAGGTGGCGCACCACCGGCAGCAGTCGCGCGACGAATACGCCGGCGGCGCCGTAGTGCGACGCCCAGCGCTCGGCGCCCTCGACCTTCTCGGGGGGCACCAGGAAGTACTTGCCGTAGCGCATCACCAGCGGACGCCCCAGCAGGCGCGAGCCCCAGTACATGAACGTGGCCCCGATCCACGAGCCGAGTGCGCCGGCGGCGACGATGCCGGCATACGCCTGGAAGCCACCGCCGCTGCGCTGCATGTAGATCGCCGCGGGCGGGATGACGAGCTCGCTGGGCAGCGGCAGGAAGGAGCTCTCGATCGCCATCAGCAGCACGATCAGCGGATAGCCGCCGGTGGCCAGCTGCGCGAGGTACCAGTCCAGCAACGGCTTGAAGAAGTCGTGCATCAGAGACTCCCTGCATCCAGCTGCATCAGCTCGGCCGCCGGGTTGCGCACGTTGGCGAGCAGCGCGGACACCTGCGACAGCATGCGCGTGGCGAAGAAGCGCGCGGTGGCGAGCTTGGCGTCGCGCAGGCCCTTGTCGGCGTGCTTGGATGCCGCCTGCGCCATGCGCAGCCAGTTGTAGCCGAGATAGGTGAGCGCAAAAGCGCGCAGGAAATCCACGCAGCCGAACGCAGCGTCGTCCGGCGTCGTCTTGTAGGAGTCCTGCACCCAGCGCGTGGTTTTCTCCAGATCGTCCAGAGCCGCCGTCAGCGGCTGCGCGACGAACGCGAGCTCGTTGCCGGCCGCGGCGACCGCGGCCCGAGCCTTGGTGAAGAAGCGTCCCGGCAGCCGACCGCTATGCAGCATCAGCTTGCGGCGCACCAGGTCCATCGCCTGGATGCCGTTGGTGCCTTCGTAGAGACAGAGGATCTTGGCGTCGCGCGCGATCTGCTCCACGCCGTGCTCCCGGATGTAGCCGTGCCCGCCGTAGACCTGGATCGCCATGCTGCCGAGCTCCACCGCCGAGTCGGTGCAGAACGCTTTCACCAGCGGCGTGTTCAGCTCGACGAAGTCCTGCGCTTCCTCGCGCACGGCAGCGTCGGCGTGGTTGCGCGCGGTGTCGGTGTACATCGCCGTCTCGTAAACCAGCACGCGCGCGCCCTCGGTGACGGCCTTCATCTGCAGCAGCATGCGGCGCACGTCGGGGTGCTCGACGATCTCGGGCTTGCCGTTGAAGGCTTTGCCCTGCTTGCGGTCGCGCGCGTAGCGGATGGCGTTCTGGGTGGCGAGCTCGCACAGGCCCAGGCCCTGGTTGCCGACCATGATGCGCTCAAAGTTCATCATCACGAACATGTTCTGGATGCCCTGGTTGGGCTGGCCGATCATCCAGCCGCGCGCACCCTCGAACGCCATCGAGCAGGTGCACGAGCCGTGCAGCCCCATCTTGTGCTCGATCGACACGCAGCGGACCTTGTTGCGCTCGCCGAGCGTGCCGTCCTTCTTCACCAGGAACTTCGGCACCACGAACGTCGACAGCCCCTTCACCCCCGCCGGTGAATCGGGCAGGCGCGCGAGGACGAAGTGGACGATGTTGTCCACCATGCCGTGCTCGCCGGAGGTGATGAAGATCTTGTTGCCTTCGACGAGGTAGCTGCCGTCGGCCTGCGGGATCGCCTTGGTCTTGACGGCGCCGAGATCGGAGCCTGCCTGCGGCTCGGTCATGCACATGGTGCCGGTCCACTCGCCGCTGCCGAGCTTGGGCAGATAAGTTTGCTTCTGCTCATCGGTGCCGCTGGCCTCGATGGCCTCGTAGCAGCCGGTGGTCAATCCCGGGTACAGCGCGAAGGAAACGTTGGCGCTGCACAGCATCTCCTCGATGACCTTGGAGAGCGTGTAGGGCAGGCCCTGGCCGCCATGCTCGGTCTTGTTGGAGACGTTCATCCAGCCGGCCTGGGAATAGAGCTTGTACGCCTCCTTGAAGCCGTCCGGGACGATCACCTCGCCATCCTTCCACTTGCAGCCAGCGTCGGCCGTCGCATTGAGCGGCGCGAGCTTTTCCTCGAGGAGCTTGGCGGCTTCCTCGATCAAGCCGTTGACGACGTCGGGCGTGCCTTCGGCGAGCGCCGGCAGCTTCGACAGCTGGCTGACGTCGAGCACCTCGTTGAGGACGAAACCGATTTCGCGCAGCGGCGCCTGGTAGGTGGCCATGAGGGGAACGGCGGTTGGAGCGAGCCGGGAATTATAATGGTGCATGCGCGTGTTCATTGGCGTTGTTGCGGTTCTGGGCCTGGTTGCCTGCGGCAGCAGTAACCCGACGGGAATTTCCGCGAGCGGCAGCGGCGTCGAAGCAGCGCCCGGCAGCCGCGCGGTCGTGCAGAGCCGCAAAGCGCAGTGCGTGCTGCAAAGCCCGCTGCTCGAGGTGGGGAAGGGCGTCGACGCTCCCGGACGCCTGGAGACCGACGTCGCCGCCGGCCCGCAGGCAGCCGGCGCCTGCCAGGGCAATAGCCAGTTCCGGTTCGGCTCTGGCATCCACGACGCCACCGGCGTCGTCGGCAACACCAGCTCGATGGGCTACGAGTACCCGCTGGCAATCCTGTCGGGCATCCACACGCGCCAGTACGCGCGGGCGTTCGCGATGGAGTCGCCGTGCAACGGCCGGCGGGTCATGTTCGTGTCGACCGACATCGGCATGATCTGGCCGGCGGTGCGCTACGCGGTGGTCTCGCGCATCGCCGCGGATCCGGAGCTGTCGCAGTTCTACGGCGCCGATAACGTGATGCTGTCGGCGACGCATACGCACTCGGGGCCCGCCGGCTTCTCGCACGACATCGGCGGCAATCTTTTCCACTTCGGCTACGACGACGACACCTTCCACGCCATCGTCGAAGGCATCCTCGGCTCGATCCGGCTGGCGCACGCCGACCTGCAGGCGCATCCGCAAGCCGCGCCGATCCGCCTGGCGGTCGGCGAGCTGCTCGATACCAACATCAACCGCTCGCCGACCGCGTTCGCGCTGGACCCGGTCGACGAGCGCCGCGAGTTCCTCGACGCGCGCGGCGAGGAGATCGACAACGACAAGCGCGTCGTCCAGCTCAACCTCGTGCGCGACGACGCCACCGCCGTCGGCATCATCAACTGGTTCGGCGTGCATCCGACGTCGGTCGGCACGACGGCCCACTGGGTCAGCAGCGACAACAAGGGCTTCGCCTCGCTGGGCTTCGAGCGGATCCTCGAGACCGACTACCTGGCGCCGGAAGGCACGGACAGTTTTGTCGCCGCCTTTGCGCAGACCGACGAGGGCGACGCCTCTCCGAACATCGATATCTTCCGGTACCCGTTTCCCGACGGCCGGCGCGGCGGCGGCCGCGACGAATTCGAGTCCAACGCGATCTCTGGCACCAAGCAGCTGGCGCGGGCGCTGGAGCTGTTCGCGCAGGGCGCTGCCGTTTCCGGTCCGGTGGACTATCGCTATTTCAACGTGCCGATCGACCAGATCGAGGTGACCGATCCCGTCGTGCTCGCCGGGCTGCGCCATCCAGCGGAGCTCGACGCCGATCCCAAGCGCACTTGCTCGGGCGCGGTGGGACCGTCGTTCGGCGGCGGCGCCGAGGACGGCACCGGACCGGGCGAGGAGGGCGTGAGCTGCAGCTCCAGCCCCGACGTGATCGAGGCCGCGCGCCAGGACTTCAACACGCTGCTCAACGAGCGCATCCCGCCGACCTCGCCGTACGACACCGACATCCCGAGCCACATCGCCTCGACCGCGGTGTTCTGCAACCTCCATCAGCCGACGCCGATGGGCGACTTCACCTGCCAGGCGGAGAAGCCGGTGTTCCTGCCGCAGGGGCCGACGCCCTTGCCGTTTCAGATCTTCCGCGTGGGGAATCTCGCGATCATGGGATTGCCGTGGGAGATCACCACCATGTCGGCACGGCGCATCCGCAAGACGCTGCTCGACGTGCTCGCGCCGGTCGGCATCGACACGGTGATCATCGCCGGTCTCTCGAACGCCTTCGTGCAGTACCTGACGACGCGCGAGGAGTTCTCCTCGCAGCAGTACGAGGGCGCCTCCACGCTGTACGGTCCGTGGACGCTGGCAGCGGTGCAGCAGGAATCGCGCAAGCTCGCGCTGACGCTGGCCGAGGACACGCCGGCGCCGGAAGGCCCGCCGATCGCCGACGAAGTGCCGCGCCTCGTGCGTCCGCCGTACGTCCCGTCCGACCTGCCGGGCCTGGTCACCTCGTTCGGTGACCTCGTCGAGGACGTGCCGGCGACCGCGCAGCGCGGCGATACCGTGCGCGCCGCGTTCCAGGCGGGCCATCCGCGCAACGACCTCAAGACGCAGTCGAGCTACGTGTTCGCCGAGCGACAGCGCGCCGACGGCGGCTGGGACGTGGTCGCGACCGATCGCGATCCGGAGCTCATTTTCGACTGGGCCCCGACGATCCCGGCCCTGCTGCCGCTGGACACGATCACCGGAACCTCCACCGCAGCGGCGGTGTGGACCGTTCCCCGCGACACGCCCGCGGGCGTCTATCGCCTGCGCCACGAGGGCGCGGCGCGCATGAGCCTGCTTGCTGCGGCGGAGCCGTATTCGGGCGTCAGCAGCACGTTCACCATCGAGGGCGAGCCCGCGGATTGCCCGTAGATCGCCGGGGGCCGTGTGGCATAATCGCGCGCTTCAAAAATCCCCTCCGGAGTGCCCGTGCTCGATTTCCTGATTTCCCCTGCCTATGCGCAGCAGGCCGCGCAGCAGCCGAGCGCGCTGGTGCAGTTCGCGCCGCTGGTCGTCCTCGTGGTGCTCTTCTACTTCATGCTCATCCGCCCGCAGATGCGGCGCGCCAAGGAGCAGCGGTCGATGCTGGAGAAGCTGGCCAAGGGTGACGAGGTCATCACCGGCGGCGGGCTCGCCGGCCGCATCGTCGGCATCGGCGAGGTGTTCCTGACGCTGGAGGTCGCCGACAAGGTCGAGGTGAAGGTGCAGCGCCAGTCGGTCTCCGCGGTGCTGCAGAAAGGAACGCTGAAGACGCTCTAATGCAACCCTATTCGCTCTGGAAGTTCGTGCTGCTGATCGTCGTCGGGCTGATCGGCTGCATTTACGCGGCCCCGAACCTCTACGGCCACGACCCGGCGGTGCAGATCTCGACGCAGTCGGGCGATCCGCTGCCGGCCGACTTCGGCGGGCAGGTCGACAAGGTGCTCGAAGGCGCGGGTCTGAAGCCGCTGGCATCGCGCATGGAGTCCAAGCACTGGATCGCGCGCTTCGGCAACGAGGAGACGCAGCTCAAGGCCGCCGACGCGCTGAAGAAGGACCTGCCGCAAGGCCACGTCGTCGCCCTGAATCTGGCGCCCAAGACGCCGGGCTGGCTGTCGGCGCTCGGCGCCAAGCCGATGGCGCTGGGCCTGGACCTTCGCGGCGGCGTGCACTTCCTGCTCGAGGTCGACGCCGATGAAGTGCGCAAGAAGGCGGTCGAGCGTTACCTGACTGACCTGCCGGCGTTCCTGCGCAAGAACAACATCCGCTACACCGGGCGTCACCCGGCCGGCGACGCCGCCGTGCTGGAGTTCGCCGACGCGGCGACGCTCGAGGCGGCGCGCAAGGCGCTGCTCAAGGACTACCCGGAGCTGACGCTGTCCAGCCCGGAAGGCGTGAGCCCGCCGACGCTGGAGGCGCGCCTGTCGGAGAAGGAGCAGAAGGACATCCTACAGCGCGCGGTCGAGCAGAACCGCATCACGCTGAACAATCGCGTCAACCAGCTCGGCGTTGCCGAGCCGCTGGTGCAGAAGCAGGGCGCCAACCGCATCGTCGTGCAGCTGCCGGGCGTGCAGGACACGACTCGCGTGAAGGACCTCCTCGGCGCCACGGCGACACTCGAGTACCGCGCCGTCGACACCGAGGCCGACGCCAACGCGGCCGCGTCCAGCGGCATCGTCCCGCCCGGCGACGAGCTGTTCTTCACCCGCGAGGATCACCGGCCGATCCTGGTGAGGAAGGACATCATCGCCAGCGGCTCGCAGCTGGTCGACGCCGCGCCGACGGTCGACGAGGACGGCAGCCCGGCGGCGAGCGTGCGGCTGGACAGCGCCGGCGGCAAGCGCATGTTCGAGTTCACCTCCAAGAACGTCGGCAAGCCGATGGCGGTGGTGTTCAAGGAGACCGAGGTCGTCACCACCTACAACGCCAAGGGCGAGCCGATCCGCGAGCATCGCAAGGTCGAGGACATCATCAACGTCGCCAGCATCCGCGGCGTCTTCAGCAACCGCTTCCAGACCACGGGCCTGTCGAGCAAGGAGGCGCACGACCTGTCGGTGCTGCTCAAGGCCGGCGCGCTGGCCGCGCCGATCGAGATCATCGAGGAGCGCACGGTCGGACCGAGCCTGGGCGAGGACAACATCAAGAAGGGCAAGTTTGCGGCGGCGCTAGGCCTCGCGCTGGTCGCGGCGTTCATGATCTTCTACTACCGCGTGTTCGGGATGTTCGCGGTCGCGGCCCTGCTGATGAACATGGTGCTCATCATCGGCGGCATGTCGATCATGCAGGCGACGCTGACCATGCCCGGCATCGCCGCCATGGTGCTCACCATGGGCATTGCCGTGGACGCCAACGTGCTGATCTACGAGCGCATCCGCGAGGAGCTGCGCAACGGCAACTCGCCGCACGCCTCGATCGAGGCCGGCTACAACCGCGCCTTCCTGACCATCGCCGACGCCAACGTCACCGTGCTGATCGGCACCGTCGTGCTGTTCGCGCTTGGCGCCGGACCGGTCAAGGGCTTCGCGATCACCCTGGCGCTGGGCATCCTGACGTCGCAGTTCACCTCCATCGTCGGCTCGCGCGCGCTGGCGCAGATCTTCTTCGGCAAGAAGCGCATGAAAGACGTGCCGGTGTGGTGAGACGAGAACGCCCATGAAAATCTTCGCCAAGGTCCCCAACATCCCGTTCATGGCCCAGCGCAAGACGGGCCTGATCGTCTCGATCGTGCTCACCTCGCTGGCGCTGCTGCTGCTGTTCACGCGCGGCCTGAACCTGGGCATCGACTTCACCGGCGGCGTGCTGGTGGAAGTGGTCTACCCACAGACCGTGCAGCTGGAGAAAGTGCGCGAGGACCTGGGCAAGGCCGGCTACGAGCACCCGGTGGTGCAGTACTTCGGCGGCACCAGCAACGTGCTGATCCGCCTGCCGCCGAGCAAGGACGCCAACGCCTCCAAGATCAGCACCGCCGTGATCGATGCGTTGGGCGTGACCACCGAGCAGGTGCGCCGCGTCGAGTTCGTGGGCCCGCAGGTGGGCGAGGAGCTCACCACCAACGGCGGCCTGGCGATCCTGATGGCGTTCATCGGCATCATGGCCTACATCGCCTTCCGCTTCGAATGGAAATTCTCGGTCGGCGCGATCGCCGCGCTGGTGCACGACGCGGTGATGGTGATGGGGTTCCTGTCCGCGTTCTGGGTCGAGTTCGACCTGACGACGCTGGCCGCGATCCTGGCGCTGATCGGCTACTCGAACAACGAGACCATCGTCATCTTCGACCGCGTGCGCGAGAACCTGATCAACATCCGCCGCGGCGAGATCCTCGACATCGTCAACCTGTCGGTCAACCAGACGCTGCTGCGCTCGGTCATCACGCACTTGACCACGCTGCTGGTCTGCACCGCGCTGTTCTTCCTGGGCGGCCCCAGCGTGCACAGCTTCTCGGTCGCGATGATCGTGGGCGTGATCGTCGCCACCTACTCGTCGATCTACATCTCGACGAACCTGGCGGTGGTGATGGGCGTGTCGCGCGACGACCTGCTGCCGCCGAAGACCGAAGAGATCGACGAGCGGCCCTAACAGTAGCGTCCGCCGACAGGCACCCGCGAGACGCGCGTAAATACGTCCATGTAGGCTCGACGTGCGCCGTCCCTGGCGCCCGACGCTCGCGCGAGCCTGTCGTCGGACCGCGCTGCGCTTATACCGGCGCTGACTGCGTCTGGCGCAGCATCTCCGCCAGCTGCGGATGCAGCTTCGGCGTCGCCGCCAGCACGTTGCCGGTCGCCAGCAGGTCCTCGGCGCCGAAGATCTCGCTGACGATGCCGCCGGCTTCCTCCACCAGCAGCAGCCCCGCGGCGACGTCCCAGGGCTTGAGGTTCAGTTCCCAGAACGCATCGAGCCGTCCCGCGGCGACGTAGGCGAGGTCCAGCGAGGCGGCGCCGGCGCGGCGCACGCCGGCGGTCGTGGCGACCACGCTGCGCAGCATCGGGATGTAGGCGTCGAGGTTCTGCGCGCGGATCGGCACGCCGGTGCCGACCAGGCTGGCGTCCAGGTCCTTGGTCTTGCTGACGCGGATCTTGCGGCTGTTCAGCGTGGCGCCGGTGCCGCGCGAGGTGACGTAGAGGTCCTGCGTGCAGGGCGCGTAGATCACGCCGTGCTCCAGCTTGCCCTTCACCTGGATGCCGATCGAGACCGCGAAGTGCGGCAGGCCGTGCAGGAAGTTGGTGGTGCCGTCCAGCGGGTCGATGATCCAGACGACGTCGTTCTTGCCGGAGGCGCCGCCTTCCTCGGCGAGGATCTCGTGATCGGGGTAGTTCTTGCGCACCTGGCGGACGATCTCGGCCTCGGCGCCGCGGTCGACCTCGGTGACGAAATCGTTGCGTCCCTTCTTCGTGATCTTCAGCTGATCGGCGCGATCCATGTACCGCATGATGTGGTTGCCCGCGGCGCGCGCGGCGGCAATGGCGATGTTGACCAGGGGATGCACGATGGGAAGGAGCGGGGGAAGCGAGGTCCTTAGAATATCACGCGATGTCCGACCTCCCGACCCCGGCTGAGCTCCTCGCGCGCGTGCGCATCGTCCTGGTGACGCCGCGGCATCCGGGCAACATCGGCGCAGCGGCGCGGGCGATGAAGAACATGGGCCTGTCGCAGATGGTGCTGGTGCGACCCGAGTGCGCCGTCGACGAGAAGGCGCGCGCGCAGGCCACGCACGCGGTCGGCGTGCTCGAAGCGGCACAGATCCTCGACGATCTGCCCGCTGCGATCGCCGGCTGCGTCTGGGTGGTCGCGACCTCCGCGCGGCCGCGACATCTCGGCGACGAACCGATGACGCCGTGGGATGCGGCGTCGCGGATCCTGGAGCGCGCATCGCAAGGCCCAGTCGCGCTGGTGTTCGGCTCCGAGCGCGTCGGGCTCACCAACGAGGAGCTGGAGCAGTGCCAGGCCACCGCGCGCATTCCCGTGAGCGAGGAGTACGGCTCGCTGAACCTCGCGGCGGCGGTGCAGGTGTTCTGCTACGAGCTGCGCAAGGCGGCGATGCCGGAAGTGCCGTCGGTCGCGCTCAAACGCGATCATCCGAACTACGCGCCGCCGACCACCGAAGACGTCGAGCGCTTCTACGAGCATTTGGAACGCGTGCTGCTGTCGACCGGATTCCTCGACCCCAAGAATCCAGGATTGCTGATGCGTCGGCTGCGCCTGCTGTTCAACCGCACGCAGCCGGATGCCAACGAGCTGGCGATCCTGCGCGGGATCCTGAAGACGGTGGAGAGTCCGAAGAAGCGCTCGTCCAACTCTGGCGACGGCGGATAGGTCTCCCCGGGGGACGACTTAAAAGCTCCGTCAGCCTCGGGTGCGGCCGTCCCTGGCCGCACACGCCCCCGGCGAAACCTATCCGCCGTCGACCAGCAGTTTCACGAGCCGCTCCAGCCCCCACCGATCTTCCTCGTCGAAGCGCGCCAGCTTCGGGCTGTCGACGTCCAGCACGCCGACGATCTGATCGCCGCGCAGCATGGGCACCACGATCTCCGAGCGCGACGCCGAGTCGCAGACGATGTGGCCGGGGAATTTCTCCACGTCCTCGACGATCACCGTTTCCTTGCGCGCGACGGCGGTGCCGCAGACGCCCTTGCCCAAGGCGATGCGCACGCAAGCCGGCTTGCCCTGGAACGGGCCCAGCACCAGCTCCTCGCCTTTCCAGAGATAAAAGCCCGCCCAGTTCAGGTCGGGCAGGGAGTGCCAGACGAGCGAGGCGACGTTGGCGAGGTTGGCGATGAGGTCGGATTCGCCTTCGATCAAGGCCTTGGCCTGCGATTCGAGCAGGGCGTAGATCTCGGCCTTGCCCGCAGATTCCGGAACGGCTGCCAGGGGTTTCATCGTAAAATTGTCCCATGTTCGACCGTATCCGCGAAGACATCGCCAGCGTTTTCGATCGCGATCCCGCAGCGCGCACCACCTGGGAAGTGCTCACCTGCTACCCGGGCCTGCACGCGGTCTGGGGCCATCGCGTCAGCCACTGGCTGTGGACGCACGGCCTGCGCTGGCTGGCGCGGATGAATTCCCAGGTTGCGCGCTGGCTGACGGGCATCGAGATTCATCCGGGCGCGCGCATCGGCCGGCGCCTGTTCATCGACCACGGCATGGGCGTCGTGATCGGCGAGACGGCCGAGATCGGCGACGACGTGACGCTCTATCACGGCGTCACGCTTGGCGGCGTTTCCTGGAACAAGGGCAAGCGCCATCCGACGCTGGGCAACAACGTCGTCGTCGGCGCCGGCGCCAAGATCCTCGGGCCGTTCGTCGTCGGCGACAACGCGCGCGTCGGCTCCAACTCGGTGGTGGTGCGCGAAGTGCCCGCCGGCGCGACCGTCGTCGGCATCCCCGCGCGCGTCGTGCAGGAAGCGGTGGTGCCGTCCGACAAGGTCGTCGCCATCGCCAAGAAGATGGGCTTCGACGCCTACGGCCTGTCGCGCGACATGCCCGACCCGGTGGCCAACGCCATCTCGGCGATGCTCGACCACATCCAGAATCTGGACGAGCAGATGATCCGGGTGTGCAAGGTGCTGCACGAGGTCGATTCGCGCATGCCCGAGCTCGAGCTCAAGAAGCTCGAGCTGCCCGATTTCTGCAAGGAAGCCGCGGCCGATCTGCATCCCTTGGATTCCCTCGCCGCGGCGAAGCCCAAGGACAGAAAGACCGGCTAGCGATGCCGGTCTACCTGGACAACAACGCCACGACGCGTCTCGATCCCCGCGTGGTCGAGGCGATGCTGCCGTACCTCACGGGTCCTTACGGCAATCCTTCGTCGCTGCACCGCTTCGGGCGCGCCGCGCGCGACGCCGTCGAGACGGCGCGTGCGCAAGTCGCGGCGCTGGTCGGCGCGCAGCCGGGCGAGGTGATCTGGACTTCCGGCGGCACCGAGGCCAACAACCTGGCGCTGAAAGGCGTCACCGATCGCCAGCCACCGTCACGCATCCTCTACGGCGTCACCGATCATCCGTGCGTGATGGAAGCGGCCGAATCGCTCAAGGAGAAGGGCTGGGCGGTCGAGCCGGTTGCGGTGGATCGGCAAGGCATCGTGCGCTTCGCGGAGCTGGAGGCGCAGCTCAAGCGCGGACCGGTGCGGCTTGTTTCGGTAATGCGCGCCAACAACGAGACCGGCGTGATCCAGGATGTCGCGCGCATCGCCAACCTCGCGCACGCGGTCGATGCGTGGATGCACGTCGACGCCGTGCAGGCGGCCGGCAAGATCCCCGTCGACTTCGCCGGCTGGGGCTGCGACCTTCTGTCCGTGTCGAGCCACAAGATCAACGGGCCCAAGGGCATCGGCGCGCTGGTGGTGAAGAGCCACGTCGAGCTGGCGCCGCTCATGCACGGCGGTCCGCAGGAGCGCGGGTTGCGCGGCGGCACGGAGAATGTCACGTCGATCGTCGGCTTCGGCGCGGCGGCGGAATTGGCGCAGCAGGAGCTCGCCGGGCGCGCCGCCCACATGCGCGCGCTGCGCGATCGCATCGAGGCGGGCTTGCAGCAGATGCGCGGCGTGGAGATCTTCGCGCAAGCTGCCGAGCGCGTGCCCAACACGGTGCAGTTCGCGCTGCACGGCTACGACGGCGAAGCGCTGCTGATGCAGCTGGATCGCAAGGGCTTCGCGGTATCGAGCGGCTCGGCCTGCGCCAGCGGCAAGGGCGAGCCCAGCCACGTGCTGCTGGGCATGGGCATCGCCCGCGACGTCGCCAAGGGCGCGATCCGCGTGAGCCTGGGCAAGGAGAACACCGAGCAGGACGTCGACCAGTTCCTGCAGGCGCTGGGAAGCCTGGCGCTCGCGCCAGCCGTTGCGTCGTCGTCATGATCTACCTGGATCACGCCGCCACCACGCCGCTGGATCCGCGCGTGCTCGCGGCCATGCTGCCGTGGCTGAAGGACGGCTACGGAAATCCGGCTTCCGATCATGCTGCCGGACGCGCCGCGCGCGCCGCCGTCGAGAAAGCGCGCGCGCAGGTCGCAGAGCTGATCAACGCGTCGCCGGACGAGATCGTCTTTACTTCCGGCGCCACCGAGTCGAACAACCTCGCGATCAAGGGCGCGCTGGAGTTCCGCGCGCAGCCGCATCAGCACCTGGTCACCTCGCGCGTCGAGCATCGCTCGGTGCTCGACGTCTGCCGTCACCTGGAGACGCGGGGCGTGCGCGTGACCTACCTCAAGCCCGACCCGGTTGGCCGCATCGCGCCGACCGACGTGATCGCCGCCGCGGTGCCCGACACGGCGCTGGTGTCGGTGATGTGGGTGAACAACGAGATCGGCACGATCAACGACGTCGAGGCGATGGCGTCGGCGCTGCGCGAGCGCGGTATCCTCTTCCACGTCGACGCGGTGCAGGCCGCGGGGAAGCTGCCGATCGACCTGCAGCGCGTGCCGATCGACCTGCTCACCGTCACCGGTCACAAGCTGCACGGCCCCAAAGGCATCGGCGCGCTCTACGTGCGCAAGCGACCGCGGGCGCGCGTGGCGCCGCAGATGCACGGGAGCGGCCATGAGCAGGGCATGCGCTCCGGCACGCTCCCGACGCACCAGATCGTCGGTCTGGGCGAGGCCTGCCGGCTCGCGCGCCAGGAGATGGCGGCCGCGGCGCCGCGGCTGGACGAGCTGCGCCAGGATCTCTGGGAGCGCTTGAGCGTGCTGCCGCGCATCCATCGCAACGGCGATCCGCACAACAGCGTCGCGCACATCCTCAACGTCAGCTTCGAAGGCGTGGAAGGCGAGTCGCTGCGCGCGCTGCTGCCGGGGCTGGCGCTGTCGAGCGGCTCGGCCTGCTCCTCGGCGACCCGGGAGCCCTCGTACGTGCTGCGCGCGCTGGGCCGCGACGACGAGCTCGCCGGCGCCTCGCTGCGCTTCTCGCTGGGCCGCCAGACCGACGAGGCCCACATCCGCGGCGCGGCCCTGATGGTGACCGAGGCGGTCGAGCGCCTGCGGGCGCTGTCGCCGCTATGGCAGCGGGCAGCCTGATGCTGCCGAACGTGTTCGGTTATCCGCAGCCGGTCTGGCAGCGCTTCCGCGAGCCTGCCCATGCGGGCGTGATCGACGGCGGCATCCGTGCCCGCGCCGGCACGCCGGCCTCGAAAAGCCTGATCGCGCTGGCGCTGAAGATCGACGGGCAGGGCAGGGTGGAGCAGGCCCGCTTCCAGGCCTACGGCTGTCCGACGACGATCGCGGTGGGCGAGCTGCTGGCGGAACTGGCGCAGGGCCGCAGCGTCGAAGACTTGCGGGCCGTCACCGCCGCGGACATCCGCGGCGCGCTTGAAATAGCCGACGATCGTGCCCATTGTGCAGTGCTGGGAGAGGACGTTCTCCGCAGCTTGCTGAGCCAGGTACCCTGAGCGTGACCCAGATGTCCATCCAGTTGACCGAGACCGCAGCCCGCCGCATCGACAAGCAGATCGCCGGCCGGGGCAAGGGCCTGGGCCTGCGCCTTGGCATCAAGAAGACCGGCTGCTCTGGCTACGCCTACACCATGGACTACGCCGACGAGATCGGCCCGCAGGACAAGGTGTTCGAGAGCCACGGCGCCAGATTGGTGGTGGCCGCCGAGCACCTGCCCCTGCTGGCAGGCATTACCGTCGACTTCCAGAAGCAGGGCTTGAACGAGGCGTTCCGCTTCGTCAATCCCAACGCCAAGGCGCTCTGCGGATGCGGGGAAAGTTTCACCGTCTGACCGGCGCAGTTCGCCTCTAAGCCGCGGTATAATCTCGCGCTTTTTCTATCGCCGGCTTAGCGCCGGCGCATCCTCTTCTATCTCAAGGAGTCTTACGTGGCGGTTGAGCGCACCCTTTCGATCATCAAACCCGACGCCGTGTCCAAGAACCACATCGGCGACATCTATGCGCGCTTCGAGAAAGCCGGCCTGCAGATCGTCGCAGCGCGGATGAAGCACCTGACCCAGAAGCAGGCGGAGGGCTTCTACGCCGTGCATTCCGAGCGCGGGTTCTTCAAGGACCTGGTGAAGTTCATGACCAGCGGGCCGGTGATGATCAGCGTGCTCGAGGGCGAGAACGCGGTCGCCAAGCATCGCGAGATCATGGGCGCCACCGATCCCAAGAAGGCCACCAAGGGCACGATCCGCGCGGACTTCGCCGCCAGCATCGACGAGAACGCGGTGCACGGCTCCGACAGCCTGGACAACGCCAAGACCGAGATCTCCTACTTCTTCCGCACCACGGAGCTGTGCCCCCGCACACGGTAAGGACATGAGCGGCGCCATCAACCTCTTCGGCCTCGATCGCGCCCAGCTTCGGGCACGGCTCGCGGAGATGGGCGTGGAGCCGTATCGCGCCGACCAGGTGATGCTGTGGATCTACCGCCGCGGCCAGGACAGCTTTGCCACGATGAGCAACCTGGGCAAGGATCTGCGCGCGCGGCTGGCCGAGCACTTCGTCATCCAGCCGCCGGAGCTGGTCACCGAGCAGACCTCCGCCGACGGCACGCGCAAGTGGGTCCTGCGCCTGGACGGCGGCAACGCGGTCGAGACGGTGTTCATCCCGGAGGCCGATCGCGGCACCCTCTGCATCTCCTCGCAGGTCGGCTGCGCCATGGACTGCTCGTTCTGCTCGACCGGCAAGCAGGGTCTCAACCGCAACATGACGAGCGCGGAGATCATCGCCCAAGTCTGGTTCGCGGCGCGCGCGCTCGGCGGCGACTTCCAGAACGAGCGCGTCATCTCCAACATCGTCTTCATGGGCATGGGCGAGCCGCTGGCCAACTACAACGCCCTGCTGCCATCGATCCGCATCCTGCTCGACGATTTCGGCTTCGGCCTGTCCAAGCGCCGCGTCACCGTGTCGACCTCGGGCCTGGTGCCGTTCATCGACCGTCTGCGCGAGGACGCGGACACGGCGCTGGCCGTGTCCCTGCACGCGCCCAACGACGCGCTGCGTGACGAGCTCGTGCCGATCAACCGCAAGTACCCGATCGCCGAGCTGATGGACGCGTGCCGGCGTTACGTCGACGGCAAGGACCGCAAGACCCACATCGTCTACGAGTACGTGATGCTCGACGGGGTCAACGATTCGCCGGCGCTCGCCCGCAGCCTCGCGAAGCTCCTCGCCGGCATGCCGGCCAAGGTCAACCTGATCCCGTTCAACCCGTTCCCGAACACCGACTACAAGCGCTCGCGTCCCGAGGCGATCGTGGCGTTCGCCGACGTGCTCAAGTCAAAGAAGATCCTGACGCTGGTGCGCAAGACCCGCGGCGACGACATCGACGCGGCATGCGGGCAACTGGTGGGACAGGTGCAGTCGCGGCAAAAGAGGCGCCTCGGCGACATCGGCGTGAAGGTGGTGTCGTGAGGCTCGCCGCCACAAGCCTGATGCTCCTCCTCGCAGGCTGCGCGACGACGCCCTCGGACATCCCCAAGAACGCGGAGCCCGATCTCAAGCAGGCGGCGAAGATCAACGCGCAGATGGGACTCGACTACATGCGCAAGGGCGATCTGAAGCTCGCCGAGGAGAAGCTCAAGCGCGCGATCGCCGAGGACTCGCGTCTCACCACCGCGCACGCCGGCCTCGGCATCCTGTATTCGCGTCGCGGTCGCGACGAGGAGGCGGAAGCGTCATTCCGCCAGGCCGTGTCCCTGGAGCCCGACAACCCGGACAGCCTGAACAATTACGGCATCTTCCTGTGCGGCAAGGGCAAGGCCGACGAGGCCGAGAAGCTGTTCCTGAAGGCGGCGAAGAACCCGGACAATCCCCACCAGGAAGTGGCCTGGACCAACGCTGGCGCCTGCATCCGGTCGAAGGAGCCCGACACGACCGAGACCTACCTGCGCGAAGCGCTCAAGGCCAATCCCAAGTTTCCCGACGCGCTGGCGCAGTTCGCATCGCTCAGCTATGAGCGTGGCGACTACTTGCGGGCCCGCGCCTTCCTGCAGCGCTACGAAGCCGTGGGCGCGCTGTCGCCGAACACGCTGTGGCTGCGGGCGAAGACCGAAGCGGCGCTCGGCGACGCCACGACCGCCCGCATGTACGAGCAGCTGCTGAAGACCAAGTTTCCGGAAGCCCATTTCGCCGATCCCCGCAGCAAGCCTTCACCGAAGAAATGACCGATTCGAGCTCGCACTCCGACACCGGCACGCTCCTGGCGGCCAACCTGTCCGGCACGCCCGGCATCACGCTGCGGCTGGCGCGCGAGAAGGAAGGGCTGACGCTCGCCGAGATGGCCGCCCGGACCAAGATCCCGGTGTCGGTGCTCGAAGCCATCGAGCACGACGACACTGCCAAGCTCGGCCAGCCGGTCTACGTGCGCGGCTACCTGCGCAAATACGCAGCCGCCCTGAACATCCCCGAGTCGCGCGTGCTCGGCGCCTTCGACAGCCGGCAGGCGGCGCGGCCCGCGGCCGAGATTCCTCGCGAGGAGGTCGCGCCGGTGGAGGAGGAAGGCCGCTCGAATCCAATGTTGTGGATCCTGCTGATCGTGATCTTTGCCGCGATCGCAGGAGCGGCGGTGCTGTATTTCAAGAGCGGATCGCTGAGCGCCATCACGCGGCGGCTCCCCGCAGCCGTGCGTCCGGCCCCGGTGCGCCGGGCGCCGGTTCGTAATCCCGCACCGGCGCCGGCTCCGGCCGCAGTGCAGCCACAGCCAGAACCGCAGGCGATCCCCGCTCCGGCATCGCAGAGCGCGCCCGCAGGTGTGAAGTCCACTGCGCCGGCCTCTGAGAATTCGGCCGTGCCGGGAGGGCCGCCGCCGGTGAACCAGCCCGAGCCCGGCCCCGTTTCGCCGCCGCCCGCGCCCCGGTAGAGCTAAGCCATGGCGATGAAGTCGGCCCACAGGATTGCGCGGCGCAAGTCGCGGCCGATCCGCGTCGGGCGCATCACCGTCGGCGGCGATGCGCCGATCTCGGTGCAGACCATGACCAACACCGACACGCAGGACGTGCCGGCGACGGTCGCGCAGATCAAGGCGGCGATGAAGGCCGGCGCCGACATCGTGCGCGTGTCGGTGCCGACGCTGGCCGACGCCGAGGCGTTCGGGAAGATCAAGAAGGAAGTCGGCTACGTGCCCTTGGTCGCCGACATGCACTTCAACTACAAGTGCGCGATCAAGGCGGCGGAGATGGGCGCCGACTGCCTGCGCATCAATCCCGGCAACATCGGCGGCGAGAAGAAGGTCAACGAGGTCATCGCCTGCGCGCGGCATCACGGCGTGCCGATCCGCATCGGCGTCAACGCCGGCTCGCTGGAGGCGGACATTCAGGAGAAGTACGGCGAGCCCAACTCCGATGCGCTGGTCGAGTCGGCGCTGCGTCACATCGAAATCCTGAAGAAGCACAACTTCGAGAACTTCAAGGTGTCGCTGAAGGCCTCCGAGGTGTTCATGACGGTGGAGGCCTATCGCAAGCTCGGCAAGCTGATCGATCAGCCTCTGCACCTGGGGATCACCGAGGCCGGCGGCTTGCGCGCCGGCGCCGTGAAGTCCTCCATCGGCCTGGGCATGCTGCTGGCCGACGGCATCGGCGACACCATCCGCATTTCGCTCGCCGCCGATCCGGTCGAGGAAGTGAAGGTCGGCTGGGACATCCTGAAGTCGCTGCACCTGCGCTCGCGCGGCGTGAACCTGGTCGCCTGCCCGTCGTGCGCGCGCCAGAATTTCAATGTCATCGACGTGGTCAACCAGCTCGAGGCGCGCCTCGAGGACGTGTCCGAGCCGATCGACCTTGCGGTAATCGGCTGCGTGGTCAACGGTCCGGGCGAGGCCCGCGAAGCGGCGATCGGCGTCGCCGGCGGCTATCCCAACTCGATCTACGTCGACGGCAAGATCCAGCACAAGTCGCACAACGACACGCTGGTCGACCGGCTGGAGAAGCTGGTGCGCGACAAGCTCGCTGCGCGCAAAACTGAAAAAGCAGAAGGCTGACGAATCCGCATGAAGCTCCAGGCCATCCGCGGCTTCAACGACGTGCTGCCCGCCGACACCGTGGCCTGGCAGCACCTGCTGTCCTGCGCACGCGAGGTGTTCGCCGCGCACGGCTACGGCGAGCTGATCCTGCCGGTGGTGGAGTCCACGGCGCTGTTCAAGCGCGCCGTCGGCGAGGCCACCGACGTCGTCGAGAAGGAGATGTACACCTTCAAGGATCGCGGCGACGAGGACATCTCGCTGCGGCCCGAAGCCACCGCCGGCATGGTGCGCGCCGGCATCGAGCACGGCCTGCTGCACAACCAGCAGCAGCGTTTCTGGACCTGGGGCCCGATGTTCCGCTACGAGCGGCCGCAGGCCGGGCGTTACCGGCAGTTCCACCAGCTGGACGTGGAGGCCTACGGTATCGCCGGACCCGACGTGGACATCGAGATGATCGCGATGTCGGCCCGGCTGTGGCGCCGTCTGGGCCTGAAGAACCTCCGGCTGGAGATCAACTCGCTTGGCGGCGCCGACACGCGCCAGGCCTATCGCGCCGCGCTGGTGGAGTTCCTGCACAAGCACGAGAGCGGCCTGGACGATGACTCGCGTCGTCGCATGTCGACCAATCCCTTGCGCGTGCTCGATTCGAAGGTTCCTGCCACGCAGGAGCTGTTGCGCGCGGCGCCCAGCGTCATCGAGCACCTGGACGCCGAATCGCGCGCGCACTTCGACGGGCTGCAGCAGGGATTGTCCGACCTCGGCATCGCCTTCGTCGTCAACCCGCGGCTGGTGCGCGGCCTGGACTACTACACGCGCGGCGTCTTCGAGTGGATCACCACCGAGCTTGGCGCCCAGGGGACGATCTGCGCGGGTGGGCGCTACGACAACCTGGTCGAGCAGCTCGGCGGCTCGCCGACGCCGGCGGTCGGCTGGGCCAGCGGCATCGAGCGACTGGCGCTGCTGATGCGCGCGCAGAAGCTCGCCATCCCCGAGTCGGCGCCGCAGGTCTACATCTGCGCGATGGGCGAGGGAGCCGAGCGCGCCGCCCGCAAGCTCGCCGAAACGCTCCGCGATCAGGGCCCGCAGCTGCGCGTGGTCGTCAACGCCGGCGGCGGCAAGCTCAAGAGCCAGCTGTCGCGGGCGGATCGTGCCGGCGCGCGCCTGGCGGTGATCCTGGGCGAGCAGGAAACCGCCGCCGGGACAGTTCAAGTAAAATCCCTCCGCGATTCAACCCCGCAGACCGAAATCAGCTGGTCGGAGCTCCCGGCCCGGCTGTCCGGACTGCTCACCCAAAATTGAAAGAGACGGCAATGTCGCATTACGACGACGAAGCACAGGTCGAAGAGCTCAAGCGCTGGTGGAACGAGAACTGGAAGGCGCTGGCCACCGGCTTGGCGCTGGGCCTGGGCGGCATCTTCGGATGGCAGGCGTGGCAGGGCCACGAGCAGCGCGTCGCTGCCGACGCCGCGCAGATGTACGAGGATCTGAAAAAATCCGCTGACGCCGGCAAGGCCGACGAGGCCGGCAAGCTGGCCGACACGCTCGCCCAATCCCACGCCGATACACCGTACGCCACGCACGCGGCGCTGCGCGTCGCCCAGCTGCACGTGACCAACGGCAAGCTCGACGAGGCATCCAAGCAGCTGCAATGGGTGATCGACAAGAGCGACGACGAGGGCCTGCGCCACGTCGCGCGGCTGCGCCAGGCCCGCGTGCTCTGGCAGCAGAAGAAGCTCGACGACGCCCTGAAGGCGCTCGACGTCAAGGACACCGGCAAGTTCGACCCGCTGTATCTGGAGCTGCGCGGCGACATCAAGCTCGCGCAGGGTGATCGCAGCGGTGCCGCGGAGGCTTACCGCAAGGCGCAGGCCGCCGCGTCGCCCAGCGGCACGCTGCAGGAAAAGCTCGACGACCTGGTCGACGTGAAGGCCGCTTCGTGAAGGCTGGCCTGAAGCTCGTCGCGCTGGCGCTCACCGCGGCGATCGCCGCCTGCTCCGCCAGCAAGGCGCGCAAGCCGGCCGAGCTCAAGGACATCGCCAATTCCGACCTGAAGCTGGATACGAAGTGGTCCGGCTCGCCCAGCGCCGGCGACAAGGGTTTCTACACCGGCTTCAAGCTCGACCTGCAGCAGGACGCGCTCTATGCGGCCGACGCCGCCGGGCACGTGCTCGCGATCAACCCCGCCACCGGCGCGACCGTCTGGAAGACGGCGACCGGCGCGCGCGTCATCTCCGGGCCCACGGTGGGCACCAGCCAGGTTCTGGTCGGCACGCTCGACGGCGAGGTCATCGCGCTCAAGCGCGCGGACGGCAGCCAGCTGTGGCGCGCCAGCGTTTCCAGCGAAGTGCTGGCGCCGCCCGCGACCGACGGCGAGCGCGTCGTGGTCAAGTGCGTCGACGGCCGCGTCTACGCACTGTCGGCCGCGGATGGATCCCGGCTGTGGACCTTCGATCGCAGCGTGCCGAGCCTGACCCTGCGCGGCCTGTCGCCGCCGCTGATCTCCGGACTTCGCGTCATCACCGGCCTGGACAACGGCCACGTCGTCTCGCTCAAGCTCAGCGACGGCGCGTTGCTGTGGGACCAGGCGATCACCGTGCCGACCGGCCGCACCGAGCTCGAGCGCCTGACCGACGTCGACGCGGCGCTGCTCGAAGGCGACGACGTGCTCTACGCGCTGTCCTTCGGCGGGGAGCTGGCGTCGCTGGACGTGGGCACCGGCCAGGTGGGCTGGCGCCGCTCGATCAAGAGCTATACCGGCGCGGCGCTGCTGGACAACCTGCTATTCGTCACCGATCACGACGGCGTCATCTGGGCGCTCGACGCCCGCACCGGCGCAGCGGCCTGGAAGCAGGAAGCGCTGCAGTACCCGGCGCCTGTCCGCGCCGGTCGCCTTCAACGGCAACATCGTCGTCGGCGATCTCGAGGGCTATCTGCACTGGCTGGATCCCCGCGACGGCAAGATCGTGGCGCGCACGCGCGTAGGGTCGGACCCGATCGCGGCGACGCCGGTGGCGGGGGGCGAGACGCTGTATGTCGCCAACGCCGACGGCAAGGTCGCGGCCATCTCGGCCAAGGCCAAGTAGCTTTCACGGCGATGGTGCGCGGACATGTCTTCCAAGCTGCCGGTCCTCGCCCTGGTCGGGCGTCCCAACGTCGGCAAGTCGACGCTGTTCAACCGCCTGACCGGCACGCGCGCGGCGCTCGTCGCTGACCTGCCGGGCCTGACCCGGGACCGTCAATACGGCAGCGGCAGATTCGACGAAAAATCCTTCGTCGTCGTCGACACCGGCGGCCTGTTCCCCGAATCCGACGACGCGCTCGCAAGGCTCGCCGAGCAGCAGGCGCTCAAGGCGATCGAGGAAGCCGACCGCGTGCTGTTCATGGTCGATGCGCGCGCGGGCCTTAAGCCCAAGGACCAGTCCATCGCGGCGGACCTGCGCAAGACCGGCAAGCCCGTGACGGTCGTGGCCAACAAGGCCGAGGGCATGAGCAAGGCTGCCGTCGCCGAGTTCTTCACCTTCGGATGGGGCGAGCCTGCGATCGTATCGGCGGAGCACGGCGAGGGCATGGCCGAGCTGCTGCACGCCGTGCTCGCCGATTTTCCGGAGACACCGCCAGTCCCGGCCGCCTCGCGGGCGGTCCGCGTGGCCATCATCGGCCGGCCCAACGTCGGCAAGTCCACGCTGGTCAACCGGCTCGTGGGCGAGGACCGCGTGCTCGCGGGCGACCAGCCCGGCACCACGCGGGACGCCATTGAAGTGCCGTTCCAGTATGAAGGCGCGGACTTCGCGCTGATCGACACCGCCGGCGTGCGGCGCAAGGCTCGCGTCACCGAGCACCTCGAGAAGCTGTCGATCGTGAAGACCCTGCAGGCCATCGAGATGGCGCACGTGGTCATCGCCGTCGCCGACGCACAGGCCGACATCGGCGAGCACGACGCGCGCCTGATGGGCCTGGTCGCGCATCACGGCCGCGCCATGGTGCTCGCCGTCAACAAGTGGGACGGGCTCGATGCCAGCCGGCGGGCCTGGATCAAGTCGGAAGTCGATCTGAAGCTGCCATTCCTCGAGCACGTGCCGCTGCACTTCATCTCGGCCCGGCACGGCTCCGGGCTCGGCGAGCTCATGGCGGACGTTCAGGCCGTGAACGAGTCCGTGCAGCGCGAGCTGTCGACGCCGGAGCTCAACCGCGTCCTGCAGCAGGCGATGGAGCGCCACCAGCCCCCGGCGGTCGTCGGCCGGCGCATCAAGCTGCGCTACGCGCACCAGGGTGGGCGCAATCCCACCGTCATCGTCATCCATGGCAACCAGACCGAGCGGCTGCCGCTGGCCTACAAGCGCTACCTCGTCAACGAATTCCGGCGGGCGCTGGACCTGCGCGGTGTGCCCCTGCAGCTCCAGTTCAAAACAGGTGACAATCCGTTCAAGGGCCGCAAGAACGAATTGACCGGTCGACAGGTCAAGAAACGGCGGCGCATGACCGAGCGATGGCGGTGACGAACATTGGGAGGAGGATTCAGATGAGCAGGAAAATGGTGTATGTGTGCTTGGCCGCTGCTCTGGTCGCATGCGGTGGCGGCGACGAGGGCGGGCCGTCCCTGATCGATACCTCCGGCGCCGACGTCCCCGCGACGCTGTCGACGCCCACGGATGGCGCGATGGCAGTGGCTGCCATCCGCAGCTTCGTCAACCTCACCGGCGGCCTGACGATCAGCGGCAGCCCGTTCGGAAAAGCTTTTGCCAAGGCGACCACGACCACGGCCTGCGCCAGGAGCGGGTCGCGGACGTTCACCACCGACGACAGCACGCCGTTCGCGCAGGACGGCCGCACCGAGTTCCTCGACTGCATCGACGGCTCGGGGTCCCAGCGGATCATCCAGCGCGGCGTGGAATCCACCCGCTGCAACGACGCGGGCGCCGGCAGCCAGTGCCAGGACGAGAGCTTCTTCGCCGGCGACAACGGCGCGCCGCTGTGGCTGGAGATCGACAACGGCGTCTCGGACCAGCGCCTGCTGCTGCTCGGCGCCGGGCGCCAGACCACCAGCGGCGACAACTTTGCCACCGGCATCCAGCAGTTCGACAACCTCGTCAGCCACAAGTCGGCGACGCGCGTGTTCGACAACATGCTGATGTTCTCCAGCGCCGAGAGCGGCAACCGCATCGCCCGGATCGGCGGTAACTTCGGCCTGAACGACATGGCCCGCGCCACCGCCAACTGCATGTCAGGGCGGCTTTCGGTGACCACGCCGCAGGATCGCCCGTTGGTGATCGATCAGAACGAGAACTTCAACGGCGGCGTGCTGCACTTCACCAGCGCCAATGGCGGGCGGGCCGACGTCACCTTCCAGTCCGGCGGCAGCATCAGCGTCAGCGTCAACGGCGGCGTGTCGACGACCTTCAGCGCCTCGCAGCTCGCGGCCTTCTGCTCGATCCAGTGACGCGTCAGGTCTTCGGCTGGGCGACGTCCGCCAGGATGCCGCCGTCGGAGACGACGATGTCGAGGCGATCTCCGGGCTGCACGGCCTTTGCGCGTGTCACGATCTCGCCGGACGGACCGCGCACGATCGCGTAGCCGCGCGCCAGCGTCGCCAGGGGGCTGACGCTCCCCAGCATCGCCTCGGCAGATCGCAGACGCTGGCGGGCAAACGCGAAGCGCTGAGTTGCGCGCAGCCGCATCAGCTCGGTCCTGCCGCCCAGTTGCGCTTGCAGCTGTGCCAGGCGCCGTCCTGGGATGCGACGCAATCGCTCCACGACTTCGTCCAGGCGCTGCAGGTGCTGCTGCAGGCGTCGGGTCGGGTGCAGCAACGCCACGCGCGACTGCATCCGCTGCAGCCGTGAGGATTGCTCCTGCAGGCCCGCGGTCGTGCACCGCGCCAGGCGCCCGTGCAGCTGCTGCACGCGCGCGCGCCATTCGTTCTGGTCGGGGCTGATGAGCTCCGCCGCCGCCGTGGGGGTCGGCGCGCGCAGGTCGGCGACGAAGTCGGCGATGGTGAAATCGACTTCGTGGCCGATGCCGGTGACCACCGGCACGGTGCAGGCGCGGATCGCCCGCGCGACGCGCTCGTCGTTGAAGCACCACAGGTCCTCGATCGAGCCGCCGCCGCGCGCCAGCAGCACGACGTCCACCGGCGCGCGCAAGGGCAGCTGCCGCAGCGCCGAGACGATGCCCGGCACCGCGGCCTCGCCCTGGACCGCGACCGGGTAGACGAACACGGAGCCGAGCGGGAAGCGCCGCTTGAGCGTCGTCAGCACGTCCTGGATGGCGGCGCCCTTGGAGGAGGTGATGAGGCCGATCGCGCGGGGCGCGACGGGAATTGCCCGCTTGAGCTTCTCGTCGAACAGCCCTTCGGCGGAGAGCTTCTTCTTCAGCTCCTCGAACGCGCGCAGCAGCGCGCCGGCGCCGGCGGGCTCCAGGTGCTCGACGATGATCTGCAGGTCGCCACGCGCGACGTAGAAGCCGACGTTGCCGCGGATCAGGACCTCGTCGCCGTCCCGGGGCTGCGGTCGCACGTAGAAGTTGCTGCTCTTGAACATCGCGCAGCGGATCTGCGCGCCGGCGTCCTTGAGCGTGAAGTACCAGTGCCCGGAAGGATTGCGGAAGTTGGAGATCTCCCCCTGGATCCAGATGTTCGGGAGGACGTCGGCGAGCACGCCCTGCAGCATCTCCGCCAGCGTCGATACGCTGAAGACGTGCCGATCGGGATCGCCGCTGCGTGGCGTGGCGCTGGCCATGAAACAGTGTGGCGAAAAGTGCTCGCGTATAATAGTCCATGGAACCTAAGGCTCCCCCCATGCGCATTCAGACCGAAGCCCTGACCTTCGACGATGTGCTGCTGCTGCCGGCTTATTCCGAAGTTCTGCCGCGCCAGGTCGACACCTCCACCCAGCTCACGCCGCGCATCCGGCTGAACATCCCGCTGCTGTCCGCGGCGATGGACACCGTGACCGAGGCCAAGCTCGCCATCGCGCTGGCGCAGGAAGGCGGCATCGGCATCGTCCACAAGAACATGACCGCCGAGCGCCAGGCTGCGGAAGTGCGGGCGGTGAAGAAGTTCGAGTCCGGCGTGATCACCGACCCGATCGTGGTGCCGCCGCACATGACCATCGGCGAGGTCCTCAAGCTCACGCGCGCCAACCGCATCTCCGGCGTGCCGGTGGTCGACGGCAAGGAGCTGGTCGGCATCGTCACCTCGCGCGACCTGCGCTTCGAGACCCGCTACGGCGAGCCTGTTTCGGCGGTGATGACGCCCAAGGATCGCCTGGTCACCGTGAAGGAAGGCGCGTCGAAGGAGGAAGTGATCGCCAAGCTGCACCAGCACCGCATCGAGAAGGTGCTGGTGGTGAACGGCAAGTTCCAGTTGAAGGGCATGATCACCGTCAAGGACATCCAGAAATCGTCCGATTACCCATTGGCCTGCAAGGACGAGCGCGGACGCCTGCGCGTCGGTGCCGCCGTCGGCACCGGCCCGGACACCGAGGGCCGCGTTGCCGCGCTGATGCACGCGGGCGTCGACGTCGTGGTCGTCGACACCGCGCACGGACATTCCAAGGGCGTGCTCGACCGCGTGCGCGCGATCAAGAAGGCACATCCGGACCTGCAGGTGATCGGCGGCAACATCGCCACCGGCGAAGCTGCGCTGGCGCTGGTGGAAGCCGGCGTCGACGCGGTCAAGGTCGGCATCGGCCCGGGCTCGATCTGCACGACGCGCGTCGTCGCCGGCGTCGGCGTGCCGCAGATCGGCGCGATCATGTCGGTGGCCGAGGCGCTGAAGAAAAAGAAGATCCCGTTCATCTCCGACGGCGGCGTGCGCTATTCAGGCGACTTCGCCAAGGCGCTCGCGGCAGGCGGCTACGCGGTGATGGTCGGCTCGATGCTCGCCGGTACCGAGGAGGCGCCGGGCGATGTCGAGCTCTACCAGGGGCGCTCGTACAAGACCTACCGCGGCATGGGCTCGCTGGGCGCCATGTCGATGGCGCAGGGCTCCAAGGACCGCTATTTCCAGGACACCACCACCGAGGTGGAGAAGCTGGTGCCCGAAGGCGTCGAGGGCCGCGTTCCGTACAAGGGGCCGATGTCGGCGATCGTGCAGCAGATGGTAGGCGGGCTGCGCGCCTGCATGGGCTACACCGGCTGCCAGTCGATCGAGGAGCTGCGCACCAAAACGCGCTTCGTGAAGATCACCGCCGCCGGCATCAAGGAGAGCCACGTCCACGACGTGACCATCACCAAGGAAGCACCCAATTATCGGGTGGAGTGATGGCGCAGAACATTCACCAGCACCGCATCCTCATCCTCGATTTCGGTTCCCAGTACACCCAGCTCATCGCCCGCCGCATCCGCGAGCTCGGCGTCTACTGCGAGCTGCACCCGTGGGACATGACCGAGGCGGAGATCCGCGCGTTCGCGCCGATGGGCATCGTGCTGTCGGGCTCGCACTGGTCGTGCCTGGACGACGCCGCGCCCCCGATCCCCGATGTCGTGCTCAAGCTCGGCGTGCCGGTGCTGGGGCTGTGCTACGGCATGCAGGCGATGGCACACCAGCTCGGTGGAAAAGTCGAGCGCTCCGACAATCGCGAGTTCGGCTACGCCGAGATCCGCGCCCGCGGGCACTCGGCGCTGCTGCGCAACATCGAGGATCGTGTCAACGAGGAAGGACACGGCCTGCTCGACGTGTGGATGTCGCACGGCGATCGCGTCACCGAGATCCCGGCCGGCTTCAAGCTGATCGCCTCCACCGGCGACGTGCCGATCGCGGGCATGGCGGACGAGAAGCGCCGCTTCTACGCCGTGCAGTTCCATCCCGAGGTCACGCATACCACGCAGGGCGCGCGCATCTACTCGCGCTTCGTGCACGAGATCTGCGGCTGCGGCAACGCCTGGACCGCGGGCAACATCATCCAGGACGCGATCGAGCGGGTGCGGCCGATGGTGGGGCAGGGCAAGGTGCTGCTCGGCCTGTCCGGGGGCGTCGACTCCTCCGTCGTCGCGGCCCTGCTGCACAAGGCCATCGGCGGGCAGCTCACTTGCGTGTTCGTCGATCACGGCCTGCTGCGCCTGCACGAGGGCGACCAGGTGATGCAGGTGTTCGAGAAGAACCTCGGCGTGAAGGTGATCCGCGTCAACGCGGAGGACCGGTTCCTCGACGCGCTCAAAGGCATCGCGGATCCGGAAGCCAAGCGCAAGATCATCGGCGCCAAGTTCATCGACGTGTTCGATGAGGAGGCGCACAAACTTCAAGGCGTCGACTTCCTCGCGCAGGGCACGATCTATCCCGACGTCATCGAGTCCGCCGGCGCCAAGACTGGCAAGGCCCAGGTGATCAAGTCGCACCACAACGTGGGCGGCTTGCCCGAGCGCATGAAGCTGAAATTGATCGAGCCGCTGCGCGAGCTGTTCAAGGACGAGGTGCGCAAGATCGGGCTCGAGCTTGGCCTGCCGCGCGAGATGATCGATCGCCACCCGTTCCCGGGTCCGGGCCTGGGCGTGCGCATCCTGGGCGAGGTCACCAAGCAGGCTGCGGACACGCTGCGCGCTGCGGATCACATCTACATCGAGGAGCTGCGCAAGTCCGGCTGGTACGAGAAGACCAGCCAGGCATTCGCGGTTTACCTCCCGGTCAAGAGCGTCGGCGTCACCGGCGACGGGCGCCGCTACGAGCCGGTCATCGCGCTGCGTGCAGTGCAGACGGTGGACTTCATGACCGCCAGGTCCGCGCAGCTGCCGTGGGAGCTGCTCGAGACCTGCGCGCGCCGCATCGTCAACGAGATCGCCGGCGTGTCGCGCGTGACCTACGACATCTCGTCCAAGCCGCCCGCGACCATTGAGTGGGAATAGCGACGAGCGCTGGATGCAGCACGCGTTCGAGCTGGCTCAACGCGCGGCGCAGGACGGCGAGGTTCCGGTCGGCGCCGTCGTGGTCAAGGACGACGAAATCATCGGCGAGGGCTGGAACCAGCCGATCCAGTCGCACGATCCCAGTGCGCACGCGGAGATGGTGGCGATGCGCGCGGCTGCCCGACATCTGGGCAATTACCGGCTCACCGGCTGCACGCTTTTTGTGACGCTCGAGCCTTGCGTGATGTGCGCGGGCGCGATCGTCCACGCGCGCATCGAGCGCCTGGTGTTCGGCGCGCGCGATCCCAAGGCCGGCGCCGTCTCCTCGGTTTACGATGTGATCTCAAACCCCAGGCTCAATCATGTAGTCGAGTGGACCGGCGGGGTGATGGAGTCCGAGTCGGGACAATTGCTGCGCGAATTCTTCCGCGCGCGGCGTTGAGGAGGGCTTATGCGCAGCGGTAGGGCGCTGATGTTGGCGGTGGCATTGATCGCGGCATGCAGCGACGACGCACCCGCGCCCATTGTGGCGCCGGCGAAGTCGGTCGCCCGCCAGTGGGACGAGGAGGCGCTGTCCGCGATCCGCATCGACCTGCCGCGACCGCCGGTGCATGCGCGCAATCTCTACTACCTCTCGGCGGCGATGTGGGACGCGTGGGTCGCCTACGACGAAGAGGGCGACGCCGTGATCGCCCCGGAGCCGAAACGCGCCGCGATCCAGCCCGAGCGCGAGGTTGCGGTGAGCTACGCCGCCTACCGCGTCCTGTCGCACCTCTATTCGCTGTCGGTGAGTGCCGCGGTGACGCAGCCGCATCTCGACGCACGCATGGCGACGCTGGGCCTGGACAAGGACTTCACCGCAACGGACGGCGACACGCCGGCCGCGCTCGGCAACCGCGTGGCCTCGGCGGTACTGGCGCACGCGCTGCTTGACGGCGCCAACGAAGCGCAGAACTACACCGATCCCACCTACACGCCCGTCAATGAGCCGCTCATCGTCAAGCAGCCGGGTACGGTGATGAGCGACCCGAACCGCTGGCAGCCGCTGGCGCTGGACTTCCAGGTCAGCCAGAACGGCATCCCGATCCCCGGCAAGATCCAGGTCTTCACCGGCTCGCAGTGGAACGATGTGCAACCATTCGCGCTTACGCGCGCAAATGCTGGCGACGTCTACATCGATCCGGGCCCGCCGCCGCAGCTCGGTGACGCCGAGTTCACCGCCGGCGTCGTGCAGCTGTTGCAGTTCTCACAGCAGCTCGACGCCAGCGATCCGACGATGATCGACATCTCGCCAGCGACGTTCGGCAACAATCCGCTGGGGACCAACGACGGCGCGGGCTACGCGGTAAACCCGGTGACCGGGCAGCCCTACGCTCCGCAGCTGGTGCGCCGCGCCGACTTCGCGCGCGTGCTCTCGGAGTTCTGGGCCGATGGCCCGACCTCGGAAACGCCGCCAGGACACTGGAACGTGCTCGCCAACTACGTCTCGGATCAGCCGAGCACCGTCAAGCGCGTAGGCGCGGCCGGTCCCGTCGTCGACGACCTGGAGTGGGACGTCAAGCTTTACCTGGCGCTCAACGGCGCGCTGCATGACGCGGCGATCGAATGCTGGGGCGTCAAGCGCAAGTACGACTCGGTGCGCCCAATCTCGCAGGTGCGCTACCTCGGTGGCCTGGGTCAGCTGCCGCAAGTGCCGGGCCTGATCGAAACCATCACCGCCGAGAGCAGCGCACCGGATGAGCGCCACGAGGCGCTGGCCGATCACGTTGGCGAGATCGCGGTGAAAGTCTGGCCCGGCCAGCCGACCGATCCGCTGACGCAGACCGGCGGCACGCGCTGGATCCGCGCGGTGGAGTGGGTGCCGTTCCAGCGCAGCACCTTCGTCACGCCGCCGTTCGCGTCGTACTTCTCTGGGCACAGCACCTTCAGCCGCTCAGCCGCGGAAGTGCTGACGGCGTTCACCGGCAGCGCGTATTTCCCTGGCGGCATGGGCGAAGCGCTGGCGCCCGCCAACCATTTCCTGCAGTTCGAGATCGGGCCGTCCACCGACGTGCGCCTGCAGTGGGCCACGTATTACGACGCCGCCGACCAGGCCGGGCTGTCGCGCCTCTACGGCGGCATCCATCCCCGCGTCGACGACTTCACCGGCCGGCGCATGGGCGCGCAGGTCGGCGCGTCCGCATGGGAGCAGGCGCGGCGCTATTTCGCCGGGACAGCCTCGCGCTGACGCGTCGCGCCGGCTGCGGCGCGCGCGAATCGCAGCTCGCCGGCCTCGGCCTCCACGCGGATGGTGTCGCCGGCCGCGAACTTGCCGTCGAGGATGTCGCGAGCGAGCGGGTTCTCCACCAGCGACTGGATCGCGCGCTTGAGCGGACGCGCTCCGTAGACCGGGTCGTAACCCGCTTCCGCGAGCCGATCCAGCGCCGCGTCGGCGAACTCGATGCGGATGCTGCGCTCCGCCAGCCGCTTGACCACGCGCTCCACCTGGATCCTGGCGATCGAGCGGATCTGGGTGCTGCCAAGCGGATGGAACACGACCGCCTCGTCGATGCGGTTGATGAACTCCGGCCGGAAGTGCTGCCCGACCGCGGCCATCACCGCCTCCTTGATCGCGGCGTAATCGCCGGCCGAGGACTTCTTGTCCTTGCCCATCATTTCCTGGATGAGCTGTGAGCCCAGGTTCGAGGTCATGACGATGACGGCGTTGCGGAAATCCACCGTCCGGCCATGGCCGTCGGTCAGGCGACCGTCGTCCAGCACCTGCAGCAGCACGTTGAAGACCTCGGGGTGCGCCTTCTCCACTTCATCCATCAGCACCACGGCATACGGGCGCCGGCGAACGGCCTCCGTCAGCTGACCGCCTTCTTCGTAGCCGACGTAGCCCGGCGGCGCGCCGATCAGGCGCGCAACGCTGTGCCGCTCGCCGTACTCGGACATGTCGATGCGCACCATCGCCTCTTCGGTGTCGAACATGAACGCCGCGAGCGCCTTGCACAGCTCGGTCTTGCCGACACCGGTCGGTCCCAGGAACAGGAACGAGCCGATGGGGCGATTGGGATCGGACAGGCCGGATCGCGAGCGCCGGATGGCGTTGGCCACCGCCGACACCGCCTCGTCCTGGCCGACCACGCGCTGGTGCAGCGCCTGCTCCATCCGCAGCAGCTTTTCGCGCTCGCCCTCCAGGAGCTTGGAGACCGGGATGCCGGTCCAGCGCCCGACGATCTCCGCGATCTCGTCCTCGGTGACGCTGTTGCGCAGGAGCTCGAACTTCTTCGGCGCGCCGGCGCTTTCGCCCGCCTGCGCGTGCTTGCGCTCGAGCTCGGGGATCCGGCCATACTGCAGCTCCGCCATGCGCGCCAGGTCGCCGGCGCGTCGCGCCGCCTCGAGCTCCAGCTTGGCCCGCTCGAGCTCTTCCTTGACGCCCGCCGATCCGGTGACGCTGGCCTTCTCGGCCTTCCACTTCTCCTCGAGGTCGCTGTACTCGCGCTCCAGATCCTTGATCTGCTGCTCGAGCGCGGCAAGCGAGCGCTTGGCGCCCTCGTCCTGTTCCTTCTTCAGCGCTTCACGCTCGATCTTGAGCTGGATCAGGCGACGGTAGAGCCGGTCCAGCGCCTCGGGCTTGGAGTCGATCTCGATGCGGATGCGCGAGGCGGCCTCGTCCATCAGGTCGATCGCCTTGTCCGGCAGGTTGCGATCGGTGATGTAGCGGTGCGAGAGCTTGGCCGCCGCGATCAGCGCGCCGTCGGTGATGTCGACGCCGTGGTGGACTTCGTAGCGCTCCTTCAGGCCGCGCAGGATGGCGATCGTGTCCTCCACCGAGGGCTCGCCCACGAACACCTTCTGGAAGCGGCGCTCGAGCGCAGCGTCCTTCTCGATGTACTTTCGGTACTCGTCGAGCGTGGTCGCGCCGATGCAGTGCAGCTCGCCGCGCGCGAGCGCGGGCTTGAGCATGTTGCCGGCGTCCATCGCGCCCTCGGCCTTGCCCGCGCCGACCAGCGTGTGGATCTCGTCGATGAACAGGATGATGTTGCCTTCCTGCTTGGCCAGATCGGTGAGCACCGCCTTGAGCCGCTCCTCAAACTCGCCGCGGTACTTGGCCCCCGCGATGAGCGCGCCCAGGTCCAGCGTCAGCAGGCGCCTGTTCTTCAGCGACTCCGGCACCTCGCCGTTGATGACGCGCTGGGCCAGCCCCTCGACGATGGCGGTCTTGCCCACGCCGGGCTCGCCGATCAGCGCCGGGTTGTTCTTGGTGCGGCGGGAGAGCACCTGGATCACGCGGCGGATCTCCTCGTCGCGCCCGATCACGGGATCGAGCTTGCCGGCACGCGCGCGCTCGGTGAGGTCGATCGTGTACTTCTCCAGCGCTCCGCGCTGCTCCTCGGCGTTGGCCGAGTCGACCTTGGCGCCGCCGCGCACCTGGTCGATGGCCTTCTCCAGGAGCTCCTTGCGGGCGCCCGCGGCGCGCAGGGCTTCGCCCACGGCGCCCTTGTCATCCAGGGCCGCCAGCACGAACAGCTCGCTGGAGATGAACTGATCCTTGCGCTTCTGCGCCAGCTTGTCGGTCAGGTTCAGCAGCTTGGCCAGCTCCGGCCCGACGTTGACATCGCCGGTGTTCTCGCCCAGGCGGGGCAGCCGCTCCACCGCCTGCGCCAGCTTGGAGCGCAGCATGTCCGTGTTGACGCCGGCTTGCTGCAGCAGTGGAGCCGTCGACCCACCGTCCTGGTTCAGCAGCGCCTGCATGAGATGCGCGGGCTCGATCGCCGGATGGTCCCGGCCGACAGCCAGGCTCTGCGCATCGGCGAGCGCCTGCTGGAAGCGACTGGTGAATTTATCCATGCGCATGCGGCCTTCCTCGAAGTGACGATCAATATGTCATTGAAGATGTGGGGAGGAGCGGGTGAATTCAAGACGGTGCCTGACCCGCGCGTGGGGGCTGAAGTATTGGTCAATTTCCTACTTGCTCCGGTTCCTGCGGAGGGTATGCTGTGAGCTGTGGGTGGTGGCGCGAATTTCGGCGATGGACAATTTGCGTCTCAAATGGACAAACGTTTTCCATATGTGCATATTGGCTTTCGACTTCGGTCCACGGAGTGCTCCAGAAACAGGGCGCGTTTCGGACCGTGGTTTCGGGGAGACTAGTTGATGAAGGCAGACTCGGACGCCGGCACGCGACCTGATCAGGTCGGGGCGGGTTCATCGCGAGCCCCCGGCATTGCGCCGTCTCCGTCCAACCCCATCGTCGCCGCGCTGCACGAGATGGCCGCGTCCGTGCTCAGCGAGCAGCTGCGCGAGATGTTCGAGAAGGCCGACGACATCCTCTTCGACTCGGCTGAGAAAGCGCGCAACGGGTCCGAGCAGCAGCTCTACTACGACACCATGCGCACGGTGCGCATCCAGCGCGCCAAGATCATGACCAGCTTCCGCACCTCGCTGCACGAGGCGCTGCTGCGGATCGCGCAGGAGGGCGACGATCCTTCCGACACCGCCGCGCTGGACGCCACCAAGATGGCGCTGATGGATCGCGAGACGGTCGAGGAGCTGATCGCCGTCCGCAACATGGAGACCAAGGCCTCGGCCCTGCACAGCCACGAGCTCGTTGAGCTGCAACGCCGCCTGGCCCGGCTGGCCGACATGACCGAGGGCGGCATGTCCCCGGAGGCAATGTCGCCGGCCCGCATCATTCGCGCGTTCCAGAATTCAATCCAGGGACTGTCGGTCGATTTCCCGATCAAGCTGGTCATCTTCAAGCTGTTCGATCGGCTGGTCGTCGGCAGGCTCTCGGAAGTCATCGCCGCGGCCAACCAGCTCCTCGCACGCCATGGCGTCGAGCAGAAGCAGGACGTGCGCCGTCCGGCTGCCGGCGCCGGCGGCAAACCGTCCGCAGCCAAGCCGAAGGCATTGGCTGCTCCGAGCGTTCCCGCAGCCGGCGAGCCCGCGCCCGCCTGGGCGTCCGGCGTCGATGCGGCGATGTTCGACCAGGTCATGGGCCTGGTATCCGGGATGCCGGGCATGCAGTTTGGCGCAGGCGATGGCGCAGCCTCTGCGGCCGCAAGCATGTTCGGTGAGGCGGGCGGTGTTTCCGGCATGCCGTGGCCACCGCCGCCGCCCTCCGGCGGAGCCGCTCCGGCCATGCCTGCAGCGCCCGGCAAGGGCGGCAGCGGGTACTCCGATTCCTCGCTGGCCCGCGACGTCTCCAACATCCTCTCGTCGCTGGCGGACGGTCGCTGGCCGATCGCGCCCGCGTGGCTGCCTGCGCCGAACGTGGCGCTGGTGGCGCGCATGTTCGACGCCTATTACCGCGATCCGCGCCTGACCGAGAAGGCCAAGCCGATGCTCGGCCGGATGCAGCTGCCCGTGATCAAGCAGGCGCTGACCGATCCGACGTTCTTCACCGACACCGGTCATCCGGCCCGCCGCGCCTCCAACGATCTCTTCGAGATCCTGCTGCAGTTCAGCGCCGCAGGCTCGACGGCGTCGCCGCAGGCGTTCCAGGACCTGGAAGGCCTGGTGCGCTCCATGGTCCAGGCACTGGACAAGGATCCCGGCAAGCTGCGCAGCGTCGAAGGCCAGTCCATCGACGACCGCACGGCCGACGGCTTCCTGCGCGATCAGGAAGAGCACCTGCAGCAGCGCAATCGCGCCAAGGTCGAGCGCGTGCGCCGCATGGTCGCCCATGAGCTGCGTCACCGGATCGGCGGCCGTCAGCTGCCCAAGGGCGTCATGCGCCTGATGCTGTCGGGCTTCGGCCCCCTGCTGACGCTGGACTACATCCGCCACGGATTCGGCGGCCAGTCCTGGAACCAGACCATGGAGCTGGTCGACCGCGTGCTCGCCAGCCTCGGGCCCACCACGGGCTCGGCGGAAGAGCGCTCTGCCGAAGAGGCCGAAGTCGTCACCGCCATTTCCCGCCGGCTGTCGAACATCGGCTTCTCCGAAGCCAAGCTGCACGAGGTCGTCTCCGGCCTGCTGCAGGCTTACCTGGATCGCACCGAGCGCGCCAGCCACGCACGCCTGGTGCAGCAGGCGCCGCAAGACGATGGCGAGAGCTCCGAAGCCGACGCGATGCTGCCGACCACGGCAGAAGGGGAAGGCGTTGCCTTTGCCTCCGCTGGCGAAGCCCGGCCCGCACGCAAGCCGCGTCCGGCCTCGGCCGAGGCGCCGCCGGTCGTGCAGGAGGAGCCCGAGGTCGTGGTGCCGCAGCTCACGCCCGAGCAGGAGCTGCACCAGCTGCTGTTCCTGATCCTCGTGCCGGGCGTGTGGTGCACGATCATCGACCCGACGGTCGGCAAGAAGTACTGGGTGCGCGTGAAGAGCTATTACCCGACGCACAACTCGGTGGCGCTGAGCCATTACATGGAAGAGCGCTTCCTGTCGCTGCGGGCCACCAGCTTCGCGACCGACCTGGTCGAGGGGCGCGCGGCCGTGATCGACCCGTCGCCCGAGCTGCAGGACGCCATCGCCCGCATCGCCGACATCCCGTTCACCCGGGAGACCGAGCCGCTGGTCTGGACGACGCTGGCAGCACCCGCCGCCACCCCGGCGTAGTTTCCCCCGCTCGTTGACCGATCCGACGCCATGGCGCCGGCGAGTTCGCGTACGCTAGCGCTTGAGCATCGGAGCGACGAATGAAGCTGGTGAAGGCGTACAAGAACAACGAATTCCTGATGAGCGAGGAGGCGCGCGAGATGCGCATCCTCTGCGAGTACCTCGAGCCCAAGCGTCGTCTGGCGCGCGAGGGCATCAACAACGCGATCATCTTCTTCGGCTCGGCCCGGCTGTGCCGCAATCCGCCGGAGGGCCCCGATTATTGCCAGGCAGCGGCGGACCTGACCGAGCGCCTGGCGCGATGGACCGTCGCCAACCATCCGGCCGGCAGCCGCTTCCACATCGTTTCCGGCGGCGGCCCCGGGATCATGGAGTCGGTGCACGAGGGGACGGCTCGCGTCGACAAGCGCCTGAACGTCGGTCTCAACATCTCGCTGCCGTTCGAGCAGAACCTGAACCCGCACGTGGAAGCGTCGCGCGCCTTCGAGTTTCACTACTTCTTCATGCGCAAGTTCTGGTTCATGAACCTGGCGCAGGCGACGGTGGTGTTCCCCGGCGGCTTCGGCACCATGGACGAGATGTTCGAGGTGCTGACGCTGGTGCAGACGGGCAAGAGCCGGGGCATGCCCACGGTGCTCTACGGCGGCGAGTTCTGGACCAAGGCGATCAACTTCAAGTTCCTGCTCGAGCGGGGGCTGATCTCCGCGTCCGATCTCGAGGGTTTCGCGATGGTCGACGACGTCGACGCGGCCTTTGCCTACCTCACGGGCAAGCTCAAGCCGTAGCCTTACCGCTTCTTGGCTTTTGCCTTCTTCGCCGGCGCTTTGGGCTTGACCGCCTTCTTCGGCGGCACGGCCTTGGCCTTCGCGACCACCGAAGGGGTCACCAGCTTCTTCGCCGCCGGCTTCACAACGGCTGTGGCTTTCAGGGGCGCTGCCGGCTTCACCGGTGCAGCGGGCTTCACCGGTGCTGCTGGCTTGCTTTTGAGCTTGGCAGTGGCCGGGGCAGCCTTCTGCGGCTGCGCGGGACGCGCGGGAGGCCGCGGCGAATTGGCGGTGCGGATCGGGATCTCGCCCAGCACGTCGGTGAAGTCGAACTCGTCGCCGACCAGCCGGCGGAGCTCGCGCATCTCCCGGTATTTCTCGACGTCGCGCCAGTCGCGGAGGCGCTGGCCGGCCTGATCCGCGGCGTCCGCGTCGACCTCGGCAACGTTATCCCAGCCTTCCTCGGCTTCCTCGGCCAGCTCGTCGATCGGCTTGGCAGCCTGCTGCTTCTTACCGGCCATCTGGTGGTGCCTTTTCCGCACGTTGCCCCGGACGCGCGCTATTTAGCAGGGATTTTTGAGGAAGGGAAGTGGCACAGAGATCCTTCGCGCGCGCCGGCCCGCGCTGGCTCAGGATGACCGTGGCGTCGCCACGGTCACTTCGGCGCGAACGCGGCGCTGCCGACCTCGGGCTCAGGCCGCGCTGCAGCCGCGGAGCGTCGCGCGCGGCGCGTCTCTTTCCACATCAGCAGCGCCGGCGTCAGGATCAGGGTGATCGGCGTGGCGAAGGCGAGGCCGCCGGCGATTGCCGACGCCAGCTGGATCCAGAACTGCGAGCTCGGGGCGCCGATCGTCACCAGGCGATGGATGATGTCCGGGTTCACGCCGAACGCCATCGGCAGCAGGCCGAGGATGGCGGTGCCCGCCGTGAGCAGCACGGGCCGTAAGCGCATCGCGCCAGTGCGCAGCAAGGCTTCGCGCGCGTCCATGTGATCGTCGCGGCGCAGGTGGTTGTAGGTGTCGATCAGGATGATGTTGTTGTTGACGATGACGCCGGCCAGCGCGATCACGCCGATGCCGCCCATGACGATGCCGAACGGCTTGTGCAGCACCATCAACCCGAGGAACACCGCGGCAGTCGAGAACAGCACCGCCGAGAGCACCAACGCGGTCTGGTAGAAGCTGTTGAACTGCGTGACCAGGATCGCGATCATGATGAAGATCGCGAGGCCAAAAGCGTTCTGCAGGAATGCCTGCGACTCGGCCTGGTCTTCCTGCTCGCCGGTGAAGCTCACGTGCACGGTGCCGTCGGCGAGCACCGCCGGCGGGTGCTGCTCCAGGGTGCTCTGCAGCTGGCGGACCTGCGTGTCGGCGAGCTTGCCGGTGGCGACGTTGGCGTCGATCGTCATCACCCGCTTGCCGCCGATGCGCAGGATGGAGTTGACACGCGGCGCCGCCCTGCGCTCGACGAAGTTGGCGACCGGCACCTGGCCGTCGCGCGTCTGCAATTTCAGGTTGGCGAGCTGGTCGAGGTTGCGGTACGGCGCGGTGTAACGCGCGCGGATGTCGATCTCGTCGGCCGCATCCTCGGGACGGTACTTGCCGAGCAGCACGCCGTTGGTGACCAGCTGCACGGCGTTGCCCACCAGCGTGATGTCGGCGCCGTACTTTGCGGCCTCGGCGCGATTGACCTGCAGGTGCCACTCCAGCCCGTCCAGCGGCCGGCTGTCCTCGACGTCGACGAACCCGCCGACCCTGCCCATGGCCTCGCGGATCGCCGCCACCGCCGCGCCCATGCGCTTGTTGGAGTCGTCCAGCGACTCCGGCACCGAGGAGGCGACCTGCAGCTGCACCGGCTTGCCCTGGCTGGGGCCGTTGCGCGGCAGCTCGATCTCGATCAGCACGCCCGGCATGTTGGCCGTGCGCTTGCGCACGTCGGCGATGATGTCCTGGGACGTGCGGCGCGTATTCCAGTCCTTGAAGCGCAGGCGGATGTAGCCGATCGTGTCGGGGCTCTCGCCGCGCCCGGCGGCACCGGCCTTGGCGTTGACCGACTCGAAGTCGGGGATGTCGAGGATGCGGCTTTCCACTTCGCGCACCAGCCGGTCCTTCTCGAACACCGACAGGTCGCCGCGGGCGTGGATGTAGACGCGCGCGCCCTCCGGATCGCCGGAGGGGAACAGCTCGACGCCCGCACCCAGGAACTGGTACGCGCCGAAGATCGAGACCAGGATGACGACGGCGCCGACGAAGGTCTTGCGCGGGTGGTCGACGGCCCAGGTCAGCGCCCGCAGGTACAGCGCCGAGCCGCCGCGCAGCTCGGAGAGATCACCGGTCTCGGCGGCAGCGATGCGCCGCTGCTCGTCGAGCGTATGCGAGTTGGCGCTGCCCCACATCGCGCCGATCGTCGGGATGAAGATCAGCGCCATCACCAGCGAGGCGGTGAGCGTCGCGATCAGCGTGACCGGCAGGAACTTCATGAAGCCGCCGATCATGCCCGGCCAGAACAGCAAGGGGACGAATGCCGCGAGGCGAGTGGCGGTCGACGAGATGATCGGCCAGGCCATGCGCTTGACGGACGCGCGGTACGCTTCGGCGGCGGGCAGGCCTTCGCACATCTTGCGGTCGGCGTACTCGCTGACGACGATCGCGTCGTCGACCAGCATGCCCACCGCCATGATCAGGGAGAACAGCACGACGATGTTGATGGTGAGCCCGAGCATCGACAGCGCCAGGATCCCCATGAGGAACGAGCCGGGCACGGCGATGGCCACCAGCGAAGCGGTGCGCCATCCGAGGAACCCGATCAGCACGCAGACCACCAGGATCACGGCGGTGAGCACGCCGTTCTGGAGATCGTTGAGCATCTCGTTGATCTCCTTGGACTGGTCGTATGCATAGCTGACCTTGACCGAGGAGGGCCACAGCTTCTGCTTCTCGCCAACCAGGTGCTTGACCCGGTCCACGGTGTCGATGACGTTCTCGCCAAGGCGCTTGACCACTTCCAGCGTGATCGAGCGCTCGCCGTTGCGGCGCGCAAACGACACCGGATCCTTGAAGGCCCGGGTGATCACGGCGATGTCGGAGAACTTGACGACGCGGTCGCCCGACACCTTCACCGGCAGGTCCTGCACGTCACGGACGTTCTCGATCACGCCCGGCAGCTTCACCGCGAAGCGGCCGTTGCCGGTGTCGAGCACACCGGCGGCGATCAGGCGGTTGTTGCGCGCGAACAGGCTGAACAGCTCCTCCTGCGAGATGCCGTAGCTGTCCATCTTCAGCGGGTCGACCTGGATCTCGACCATCTCCTCGCGGTCGCCGTTGATGTCGACCTGCAGCACGCCCTTGATGGTGCCCAGGTCGTCGCGCAGGTTGCGCGCGATGGCGACCAGCGCGCGCTCCGGCACCGGGCCGGAGAGGTCGACCAGCAGGATGGGGTCCAGGCCGGCGTTGGTCTCCTGGACCATCGGCTCGTCCATCTCCTGCGGCAGCTTGCTGCGCACCTCGTCGACCTTGCGGCGCACGTCGCGCAGCGCCTTCTGGTTGTCGAAGCCGGCGTCGAACTCCAGTGTCACCGTGCCCAGGCCCGGATAGCCGCGCGACTGGATCTTCTTCACGCCCTCGATCGAGCGCAGCGCCGTCTCCACCGGCCGCACGAGCAGGCGCTCGGAGTCCTCCGGCGAAATGCCTTCCAGCGCCAGCGATACGTAGATGTACGGCACTGGCACGTCAGGATTGGATTCCTTGGGCATGCCGACGTAGGTGATGCCGCCGGCCACGAAAATGAGGCCGAGCGTCAGCAGGATCAGCTTCTGCTTGTCGAGCGCCGCGTCGAGGAAAGCCTTCATCGTGCAGCCTTAGCGCGCGGCCTTTTCGGTCGCGACGGCCTGCTGGGTGGCGGCGGGCGGCGGCTCGGACTCGACGATGACCGGCTCGCCGGCGTTGACAAAGCCCTGGCCGCGGGTGATCAGCCGGATGCGGTCGGGCAGTCCGGACACCCACACGGCGTCGCCGTCGGCGCGCACGATGCGCGCGCGCGTGAACACCACCTTGTCGCCATCGCCGACGAACTTCACGCCGACTTCGCCGTCGTCGGCTAGCGAGAGCAACGATGCAGGAATGCGGTGCGCGGCAACCTCGTCGCCGGGGATCGAGACGCGCGCCGACAAGCCAGCCGGGATGCGTCCGTCGGGGTTCACCACGGCGACGTCCACCGTGAAGGAGCGCGTCTTCTCGTCGGCCAGCGCGGAGACGAAGCGCACGGAGCCTGACAGCTTCTCGCCATCGGCAAGCACTGCCGTGGCGGCGTCGCCGACCTTGATCAGGCGGATGTCGTTCTCGTTGACGCCGCCGGACAGCCGCAGCGGATCGTTGACGATCAGGCGCGCGATCGGGCTGCCGACGCGCGCGTAGTCGCCGATCTCGACCTGCTGGTCCTCGACGATGCCGGCCATCGGCGCGCGGATCTCCAGGTGCGCGATCTGGAACGCGGTGTCCTTGAGCTCCGAGCGCGCCGACTCCAGCGCCGCGAGCCTCGAGGCGAGCTCGGAAGAGGTCAGGTAGCGCGAGGCGTGCAGTTTCTGCGCGCCTTCGTATTCCAGCTCGCGCTGCTTGAGCGTCGCGGCCTCGCGGGCCTTGTGCTGCGACAGGTCGCGGCTGTCGAGCTTGGCGATCAGGTCTCCCTTCTTCACGCGCGTGCCCTTGCGCGCACCGATGGCGATCACCTGGCCGTCGACCTGGGAGGAGAGGTTGACGATCTGGTCGGGCTGCGTGTTGCCGTTGATGGTGACTTCGCGGCGGATCGGCGCGGCGACCTGCTCGCGGACCATGACGTGGAAGCGCTCCGCCGACTTGTCCTCGGCGAGCTTCTCGGCGGCGGTCGCCTCGGGCTTCTTGGCCGAAAACGCCCCCGTCACCATCCAGAGCACGAGTGCTGCCGCGATGAGCCCGACGATGCCCCAGCTTCCGCCGGGAATACGGCCCCGATTCCTTCTAACGTTCATCGATACCATCGCTCATGGCCAGCGCCAGCCCTAATCCTTTGGATGCCCGGCGTTGGCCAATGGTTGGGAGGGGGCGGTGCCAAACGACCGCCAGCCCTTAAAAAGAGGCGCGGATTTTACACGGTCACCCGGCCCCGGGCCTAAACTGGCGCCATGCGCAGCTTCCTTCGCCCGCTGCTGCTGATCCTGGGGCTTTGGCCCATGGCGGCGTCATACGCCGAGCCGCAAGCCAGTCCCCACGCCGCGCTGCTCCAGATCGACGGGCCGATCGGCCCCGCCAGCAGCGGCTACTTCCAGAAAGCGCATACCAAAGCCATCGAATCCGGAGCTTCCGTCGTCGTGCTGCAGATGGACACGCCCGGCGGCCTGGACACGGCGATGCGCGACATCATCAAGACCATCCTGGCGTCGCCGATCCCGGTCGCCTGCTGGGTCGGGCCCGGCGGCGCGCGTGCCGCCAGCGCTGGCACTTACATCATGTATGCCTGCCACGTTGCGGCGATGGCCCCGGCCACCAACCTCGGCGCCGCGACGCCGGTGCCGATCGGCGGATCCTGGCCGGTCGCCAAGCCGGACGACGTCGACGGGAAGGACAAGACGGAAAAGCAGCCTGACGAGGACAAGAAGTCGAAGTCGGGCGAGACCGTCGACGCGATGGAGCAGAAGGTCCTGAACGATTCGATCGCGTACATCCGCGGACTTGCGGCCAAGCGTGGACGCAATGCCGACTGGGCCGAGGCTGCGGTCCGTCACGGCAGGAGCCTGTCGTCCGACGATGCGCTCAAGCAGAACGTCATCGACCTGCAGGCCCAGGACGTCGCCGACCTGCTGAAGAAAATCGACGGCCGCGCGGTTTCGACCAGCACCGGCGAGGTCAAGCTAAAGACCGCCAGCCTGCCGGTGGAGAACATGGAGCCCGACTGGCGCATGAAGATGCTGGCGGTGATCACCAATCCCACCGTCGCCTACATCCTGATGCTGATCGGCATCTACGGGCTGCTGCTCGAGGGCTATCACCCCGGCGCGATCCTGCCCGGCGTCACCGGCGCGATCTGCCTGCTGCTGGCGATGTACGCGTTCCAGGTGCTGCCGGTGAACTACGTCGGCCTGGGGCTGATACTGCTCGGCGTGGTGCTGATGATCGCGGAGGCGTTCGCGCCCACGTTCGGCGCGCTGGGGTTCGGCGGCATCATCGCCTTCGTGCTGGGCTCGATCATGCTGATGGACATCGACGTGCCGGGCTACGGCATCAATCTCGGCGTCATCGCCGGCATTGCGCTGAGCGCCGCCGCTCTCCTCGCGGTCACGCTGTACCTGCTGTGGCGTTCGCGGCGCGCGCCGGTGGTCACCGGCGATACCGGGCTGCTCGGACAGACGGTGGAAGCGCTGGAGCCCATTGCAGGCGAGGGCTGGGCGCGCGTTTCCGGAGAACGCTGGCGCGTGCGCACGCTGACGCCACTTCAGACTGGCCAGCGCGCCAGGGTGACGCGGGTCGACGGGCTCACCCTGGAAGTGGAACCGGTTCACAAGGCTTGAAGGAGGCGACATGGGCGGACTGTTCGGGGTTTTCATCGTGGTGGGCGTGGCGCTACTGTTCTCGGCGTTCAAGGTCCTGAACGAATACCAGCGCGGCGTGATCCTGACGCTCGGTCGATACACCGGCACCAAGGGGCCGGGCCTGATCATCCTGATCCCGCTGATCCAGAAGATGCTCAAGGTCGACCTGCGCGTGGTGGTGATGGACGTGCCGCCGCAGGACGTGATCACACGCGACAACGTCTCGGTGAAGGTCAACGCGGTGGTGTACTTCCGCGTGGTCGATCCTTCCAAGGCGGTCCTGCAGGTGGCCATGTTCTACGAGGCCACCAGCCAGCTGGCGCAGACCACGCTGCGCGCGGTGCTCGGCAAGCACGAGCTCGACGCGCTGCTGACGGACCGCGAGGCGCTCAACCGCGACATCCAGTCCATCCTCGACCAGCAGACCGACGCCTGGGGCATCAAGGTCACCAACGTCGAGATCAAGCACGTCGACATCAACGAGACCATGATCCGCGCCATCGCCCAGCAGGCCGAGGCCGAGCGCACGCGCCGCGCCAAGATCATCCACGCCGAGGGCGAGATGCAGGCGGCCGAGAAGCTGCGCGACGCCGCCCGCATGCTGTCGCAGGAGCCGCAGGCGATGCAGCTGCGCTATCTGCAGACGCTGAAAGACATCGCCGGCGAGCACAACTCCACCATCGTGTTCCCGCTGCCGATGGACCTGATCACACCGCTCTTGAAGAAGCTCGGAAAGGATTGAAACCTTCGCGCTTGGCCCTGCGCACGTCCGCCGGCCAGTCGACGTCCCAGCGCGTCGGCAACTCTTTCCAGGTGAACCCTGCGCGGCGCAGGCGATTGCGCGTCTGCACCAGTTCCTGCCCGCTACTCCACATGATGTTGCGTAACGCCCCCGCAGCGAAGCGCCGCGCGCCGATCAGGACGTAGCCGCCATCACTCGAGGGCTGCAGCACCACGTCGGCGTGGTCCAGCGCCGCCGCGGCTGATTCCAGGTCGGCCAGCGTCAGGGCAGGGCAGTCGGTGCCGACGATCAGGACCTTTCGCGATCCGCGCAGCGCGTGCTGCATCGCCAGCGCCATCTTGCGGCCGAGATCTCCTGCCGGCTGGCGTCGCAGGACGACGCCAAGCTCGCGCCGGCAACGCAGGAAGAACCCGTGACGCATGTCCGGCTCGCACCAGAGCTGCATGCTTCTTGTAGGAGGGGCTGTTAGCCCCGACCGGTCGCGGCCAACGGCCGCTCCTACACCCGTGATCGATAGCGTGTGCAGCACGAGACCTCGATGGATCCGCGCCGCGCCGGGCGCACCGTAGGCCGGAATCAACCGCGTCTTGCATCGACCCGGAACGGGTGCGCGCGCGAACACGAGAACGGCGGTCTGGGATAGGCTCACGGCGATAAAGGCTAACAGCGATGGCGCAAGAAGAAACCTACGACGCAGTCCTCATCGGCGCCGGTCACAACGGCCTGGTCTGCGCTGCGTATCTGGCGCGCGCCGGCCGCAAGGTGCTCCTGCTCGAACGCCGCAACGTCGTCGGCGGCGCGGCCGTCACCGACGAGTTCGCGCCGGGCTATCGCATCTCCACGGCGTCCTACCTGATCAGCCTGCTGCTGCCCGAGGTCGAGCGCGATCTCGAGCTCGCGCGCCACGGCTACAAGGTGCTGCCGCGCAGTCCCTCGTCGTTCACGCCGTGCCTGGACGGGCGTCACCTGCTGCTCGGGCCCGACGAAGCCTTCAACCGGCGCGAGATCGCCAGGTTCTCCGCGCGCGACGCCGAGGCCTACCCGCGATACGAGGCGCTGCTCACGCGCATCGCCGAGTGCCTGGAGCCGGCGCTCATGGGCACGCCGCCCGACCTGCTGCCATTGCCGGCGACGTGGCGACGCCGCGGATTGCTCGACCGGCTCCGCAACCTGCGTCGCGGCAGCACGCTCTACCGGGCGATGAAGAAGCTCGGCGACGATCTGCCCCAGGCGATCGAGGTCCTGACGGGTGCAGCGCGGCCGATCCTGGATCGCTGGTTCGAGTCGGACGTGCTCAAGGCGACGCTTGCCACCGACGCCGTCATCGGCACGTTCCAGCCGATTTCCGCGCCGGGAACCGGCTACGTGCTGCTGCATCACGTGATGGGCACGGCCGGCGGTGCCCGCGGCGTCTGGGGCTACGTCGAAGGCGGCATGGGCGCGCTCACGCAGGCGCTGGCGAGATCCGTCCAGTCCGCCGGCGGAGAAATCCGCACCGGTGCTGCCGTGTCGCAGATCGTGGTCGACGGCGGCAAGGCCGTCGGCGTGCGCATGGCGAGCGGGCAGGTCATCCAGGCGCGCGCGGTGATCTCCAACGCCGATGCGCACGTCACCTTCGAGAGGCTGATCGACCCGGGCGTGCTGCCGCAGACGTTCCGCGACGCGGTGTCGCGCATCGACTATTCCAGCGCGAGCATGAAGATCAACTTCGCGGTGTCGGAGCTGCCGGACTTCACCTCCTGCCCGGGCAAGACGCTCGGGCCACAGCATCGCGGCACCATCCATATCGGCGCGACGATGCAGCACCTGGAGAGCGCCTACGACGACGCCAAGTACGGCGCGCCCTCGAGGCATCCGATCATCGAGATGACGATCCCTTCCAGCGTCGACCGCACGCTCGCGCCGGACGGCCATCACGTCATCGGCCTCTTCGTGCAGTACGCGCCGTATCAGCTCGCGTCCGGGACGTGGGACGACATCAAGGAAGGGTTCGCGGACCTGTGCGTCCAGGAGATCGCGCAGTACGCGCCGAACTTCCCGGCGTCGGTGCTGCACCGGCAGATCCTGTCGCCGCTGGACCTGGAGCGCCGCTTCGGCCTCACCGGCGGCAACATCTTCCAGGGCGCGATGCCGCTGCATCAGCTCTTCAGCTTCCGGCCGGTGCCGGGCTGGAGCGACTACCGCACGCCGGTGCGAGGTCTCTATATGTGCGGCGCCGCCGCGCATCCCGGTGGCGGTGTGATGGGTGCGGCCGGGAAGAACGCCGCGGTGGAGATCCTGCGAGATTTGTAGGAGGGGCTGTCAGCCCCGACAGATCGCGGCCAATCCTTCAGGTCAGCTGGTCGCGCCGACCAGACGTACACCGCGCTGACCGAGTTGCGCATAGTCGTCGGTGCCCGCGTCGAGAAGCCGATAAAGGGACACCAGCGCCACGACACGCCCGCTGAACGTCTGCATGTCCAGATCGGACATCGGATCGATGTCGGCGACGCCGTGCACCGACGCGCCGTCGTAGACGACGAGGTCGCCGGCCTGCGTGAAACCTTCATAGTGGAATCGCGACTCGCCGCGATCCACGTAGCCTCCGCCTTCGACGAAGTCGCGCGGCTTTTCCGACAGGAGCAGCAACGGCTGGAAATAGTCCACGCCGGCATCGGCCGTGGCGGCCTGGGAATACACGTCGCGGTGCGGAACCATGAAGCCGCCGCCGCGCGGATATTGCAGCAGGCGCGCGCAGGTCCAGGAGCCGTTCTCGGTGCCGTCAACCGCAAAGTTGCGCGGCTGCCCGGACAGCAGGTTCCTGAACTGGGCGAGCTTGATGAAGTGCGCCCGCATGCCGTGAACGTCTTCGGCAAAGATCGGGTTATAGAGCGCGCGCATGAAGCGGCCGAGCGTCCGGCGGCTGTTGACGCCGGAATTCGCGCCCACCTGCAGCTTCTGGAAATTGCGGCGGACGGCATCGCTGTCTTTCGGGTCGTGCTTGCGATCGTGGGCCGGATCGAAGGCCTCGCGCATGCGGCGCAACGTCGACCGGACCTCCTCCGGATCGAACAGGCCGCGAACGCAGGCGAGGGAATGCTCGGAAATGGCGCGGCGAACGCGATCGAAAGGGATCGCTTCCAGCGAGTCGGCCTCGAACAGGATTTCGGCAAAGGCATCGCGGCCGGCTCGCGGCGTCTGCAGTCCCCAGGTCATCGCCACGCAACCACGATCTGGAACGGCTTGATCGCCGTCGGCAGCAACGCTTCGGCGGACTTCTCGCGATGCCAGCGCGCCAGCCAGTTGTAGGCAGCGCGCGGCAGCGCGCCGTAGCGAGCGATGTCGACCCTGGAGAATCCGGCCTCGGCCGCGTGGCGGCGTAGCGCGCCGGACGTCAGTCGATAGATGCCGCGCTCGGCGTGCCAGCGCATGCCAGGGGTCAGACTGATCTGGACGGGGTAGAGCGGATGCAGCGGATTCGGCTCGACGAAGACCATCCGGCCGCCAGGCCGCAGCGCGCGATGGGCAGCAGCGAAGTAGCGGGGCAGCTCGGGCAGGTGATGCAGCACGAAGAACCCCACCATTGCGTCGAAGTCGCCGACGCCGGCGTCCAGGACGTCGGCGATGTCGCCGCAGTGCGTCGTCACCGGCCCGCAGCCAGCGAGCCCGGCACGCGCCGCCTCGACCAGCTGTGGCGAGAGCTCGATGGTGGTGAGCGCGAACTGGCGCGTCAGCAGGAGGCGCGAGAACCGCCCAAGCCCGGAGCCCCATTCGCAGACCGCTGCGCCGGGCGCGAGCGCCGCGGCGGCCATGACCTCGTCGAAATGGCGGTGGATGTAGGGCGTATCGAGCGCCAGCATGCGCACGGGCCGGCGCTCGGCGAAGTATTCGATCTGCGCGGCGATCGCGGCAGCGTGCGCTGCATCTACCGACGGACGGCTCATGGCGCGCTCGATCCAAGCGAGCGATGCAAGCGGCGCGCCGCGAACATCTGCCAGAGCGAGCGCGCCGCTTTCTCGCAGCGGTCGAGAGCGCTGTAGCTCGACGTGCCGATCTCGCGCGGCGCCCGCCTCACCTGCACGGTCTGGAAGTGCGTGCCCGCAGCCGCGATGAGAGCGAGGAGCGAGACGCGATCGCCGGCGACCGCGTTGATCCGCTGGACGACGCGGCGCCCGAGAAGCGCAAACAGGCAGGCGCCGGCCGGCAAGCCCCCGACCCACGAGATCGCGATCCGGTAGATCTGCGAGGTGATCGCGCGTCCCGGCGTCGTGTATGCACCGGTGCGCACGGCAAAGACCACTTGTTCTCCGTGGACGTCGCGCAGCGGCCAGAGCTGGCGGATCGCCTCCGGCGGATCCTGCAGGTCGGCGTCGAGCACGACGATCCAGCTGCCGCGAGCCAGGCGCAGCCCTTCGCGCAGCGCATCGTCCTGCCCGCGGTTTTCGGCCAGACGCGATACGCGCACACGCGGGTCGCGCGCAGCGATGCTTTCGGCGATGGCGCCGCTGCCATCGGGGCAGGCGTCGTCGACCAGGATCACCTCATGCGACCCGACCAGGCCTGCCGACGCCGCATGGATGCGCGACAGCAGTTCGCGCAGCTGATCTGCGGTGCGGAAAAGCGGCAGCACCCAGCTCAGCTCCGGCGCAGATGTCTCGGCGGTCACGCAGGCACCAGCGTGTCCTGCAAGAGGTAGCGTCGGCCTTCGGCCGAGCAGCCCCAGCGCCAGCATTGTTCGAGCCCGCTCTGCAGGTCCAGGGTCGGCGACCAATCCAGGCCATCTGCAGAGGTCGGGGGTTCTCCGGGGAGGGCGTCGCCGTAATGATCCTCGACCTCATAGGGCGCGCTGTCGATCAGCGGCTTGCCGACGATCCGCTCGAGCAATCCCGCAACCTGGTGCGTGTCGTGCACCCGGCCGGAGCAGACGTTGAAGACACGCCGGCGCTCGCCAGTCGCTGACGCGCTGGCGAGGCAGGCTGTCGCAATGTCGCCGTAATGAACCCAGTCGCGCGTGGCAGGCTTCACGGCCAACGGCACGCGCTCGCCGAGCAGCCCTGCGCGCAGCAAGCGCGGGATCAATCGATCCCGCTGCTCGAAGGGTCCATAGCCGGTGAAGACGCGCAGCTCGGTCAGCGCGATCCCGCAGTCGGCGGTCATCTGCGCAGCCAGGAGACTCTCTGCGGACTTCACCGCGCCGCGGAACGTCGACGGACGCAAGGGATCTTCGCAGCGCCGGATCCCGTCGCCCTTGCCGTAGCACAGGGCGGAGCCGATCCACGTCAGCGAGCCTTTGAATCCGGCCGTGCGCAGTCCCTCGAGCAGGCCCAGCAGTCCGTGACTCATGCCGAGCAGCAGACTGCGCCGCGCCGCCGCATCCGTCGTGCGCGTCGGCGATGAAAACGCCGACATCAGGATCCAGTCGGGCTGAACGCTGCCGATCAGATCGGCAACGCGATCCGGCTCTGCAAGATCCAGGACATGTCGGCGCACCTCGGGGCAGGGCGCGAGCCGCGCAGTGCTGGACGTCTTCCTGACGGTGACGTGCGTCTCCACGCCAATCTCGCCGCAGTGGCGCGCGACAGCGCTGCCGATCGCGCCGCTGCCGCCGACGATCAGCGCGCGCACGTCCCCACCTCCTCCGCGGGCGCGACGCCCACGCCCGAGAGCATGCCGACCAGGCGCGTGAGCGCCCGATGGTCGTCGCGGACCTGCTCGGTTGCCCGCGAGCGCAGCTCCCGGACTTGCGCGGCGATCGCGTCGATCGCGTCGGCGATCCGGTCGGACGGGACGTCGGCGCGGAAGCTGCGCCGGCCGACGCCGAACGTGCACCCCATGCGCACCATGGCCGCCAGCAGCAACTGCTGCGGTATCGGGCTGCCCGCCGTCGGCAGCGTCACGCCGGCGAAGCCGAACGCGCCGTGATACTCCGAGCGGAACTGATCGAGGGTGCCATCGACGATCGGCTCGAACAGCCCGCCGTTGCCGGCGTCGATGCGGTAATCATGCAGGCCGATGTAGACGCGCGACAGCGGCAGCTGCTGGAGCTCCCGGCCGAGCTGCATGGCTTCGCGGGTCTCCCCCAGGACACCCAGGGCCGCGTCACCATCGATGCTGCGCAGGCATTGCTCCACCTCGCGCACGCTGCGCACCATCGGCAGCCAGATCTCCGAGGCCCCGTGCTCTACCGCGAGCCGGCTTTCGGCTTCGCGGGCCGCCGGCGTGTTGTTGATGCGACAGATCAACCGGTCGCCGGCAAACGTGCGCGCGGCGTCGAGGTCCGCGAGCGTACCGCGGTTGATTTCGGTGTCCTGCCCGATCTGCCGATCCGCCTTGCCGCTCCATTCCCAGTCGACCACGATCCCGGCGACGCCGGCAGCGCAGGCTCCGGCCGCGTACGCGGTATCGTGGGAAAAAAGCAGGATCTCCATCAGCGATCGCTCGCCGGCTTGCGGGCGACGAGCACCAGGCTCGTACCGGTCGCGGGACGGCGCCATCGGCCGAGGCTGACTTCGGTGGTGTTGATCGCCCTCAGCAGCAGGTTCACCAGACGTCCCGGCCGATCCTCGCCGGCGGTGTCCTCCCGGGTCCGGATCCGGGACCACAGTCGCGAGGCGGCAAGCAGCGGCATCAGCAGGAATTGGTATCCGAACAAGCGCTGTATCCGGAACCCTGCGGTGGTTACGCGCGCGCGAAGCAGCGAAGGCGAATAGCGACGCCGATGGCCCGCCAGACGGTCACGGCTGCTCCACAGCCAGTCGTACGCGGGAACACTGACGAACAGCAGGCCGCCGGGCGCCAGGACGCGGAAGAGCTCTCGCAGCGCGATGCCGTCGTCAGCGTGCTCCAGCACATCGAACGCGCATGCCGCCGCAAAGCCGCCGTCCGGGAAGGGCAGGGACTCCGCCTGTCCGGTCTTGAAGCGATCGGGGTCGAGCCGGCTCTCCCCGGCCCAGGGATCGACGCCCTGCGCGGTGAATCCCTGCGCGAGCAACGCTTCGACCAACGCGCCGGTGCCGCAGCCGACGTCGAGGATCCGGCCAGCGTCCGGGGACATGTGTCGCCCGATGGTTTCGAGCAGCAGGCGTGTGCGCGGCGCGTGCCAGAAGTGCCAGCGCTCGCGCGCTGCGATCAGCTGCAGTCGCTCCTGCGGGAAGGCCATCGCCGCGATCTGCGGCTGACTGGGCAACGTCGCGATACGCATGACGATCCAGCATTCGGCTGACGTTATGAGACGGGACCCATACTAACCTAGGCATCCGACGGATTCGCGGAGCACGGTCGATGACAACGGGCGACGTGATGGGTTGCGCGCTGACCACGGCCGCGCTGTCTGCCGCACTCTGCATCAGCCGCCTGCGCGCGCCGCTCGGACCCGATGAAGGGTATCTCTGGTTCGGCATGCAGCAGGTCCTGCGTGGGCGCATGCCGCATCGCGACTTCAAGTCCTATGAGCCGGGGCGTTACGCGTGGCTGGCACTGCTGGGCAGGGTCTTCGGGCCGGGCTTGCTGACCTTGAGAGTCGCGACCCACCTTTTCTTCGCCATGGGGTTGCTGGCGGCGCTGCTGGTCCTGCGTGAGCTCGGACTGGATTGGATGACGATCGTCTTCGCGGGAGCGGCGCTCTCGATCTGGACTTATCCGCAGCACCGGCAGTTCGAGCACGCGTGGACGCTCCTTGCCTGGGCAGGCTTCTCGCACATGCTGATCGCGCCGTCGACGCAGACGCTGGCGGCAGCGTCCGTCCTGGCGGGATCGTCGCTGTTCTTCGGCTTCAACCTGTTCCTTTACCTCTGCGCGGCTTTGCTCCTCGTGGGGGTGATCGCGGCGCGCGCGGCGTGGCTGATCCCGGACGCGCACGCCGCGCTGATCGTCGTGGCGAGCGGTTTCACGGGAATGCTGCCGTTCCTGTCCATGCTTGTTTCGAGAGATTTCCGCCGCAAGTTCTACCTTCGCCGCGTGACGTCGGTGCTTGCGCGAGGCTCCAGCAACCTGCCGCTGCCGCTGCCCTGGCCATGGCGCGCGACGCCAACGCAGCTCGGCGGCCTGGACGCAGCGCGGCAAACGACGTTCAAGGGATTGTTCCTGGCATTGCTCGTGGTGCCCGTCGCTGCACTTGCCCTCGTCGCGGTGACGCCGGATCTCTGGCCGGGCACGGGTCCCGCGATTCTGGCTGCGGCGGCGTTGACGCTAGTGACCAGTCATTACGCTGTCAGCCGCGCCGATCCCGAGCACATCGCGGGCGCGATGAGCCCGTTCTGCCTTCTGGTGCTGCTGGTCACAGTTGCCATCGCGCCGTGGAGCGGCGCTCTGGTCCTGACGTTTTCGCTATGGACGCTCTGGCCGCTGCAGCCGATGGTTCAGCGCCGCGCGCAGGCCGCGGCGTTCTGCCGCCGCGCGATCGGCGGACTGGAGATCGACGTCACCCTCGACGCGGCACGCACGCTCGACGTGGCCACGCGCTTGTGCGCCGGAAAGGAGAATGAGCCGGCGGGCTTCCTCGCCGCGCCCTTTTATCCTGAGCTCTACGCCTGCCTGTCCCGCGATTCGCCGGCGTACGACACCTATAGCGTGTATCCGGCCGACGATGCTGCGCAGCACGCGATGATCCAGGAGCTCAGGCGTGCGGGGATCTTCGCGGCCATGGTGTCGGACGCGCCGCTGGACGGACGCGACGACCTTCGCTTCTCGCGGACGCATCCTCTGGTCTGGGCGGAGCTCGGCGCCACTTTCCAGATGCGCAGGGCTCCCGGAATGGGACCGTGGGCCAGGATCTTCACTGCACGGCCCGACCGACGCCGAAACCCCGAACCGCCTACTGCGCGGTCGTGAAGCTCCAGCGGAACTCGCGCGGCAGCGGCGCGCCGCGCTCGTCGCGGATCTGCGTCGTCAGCACGGCGGTGTAGGTCTTGCCGGGCTGCAGGTTCGCGCCCGGGAAGAACTTCATGGTGTGCGTGAACTCGCGCTGGTAGATGCCCGCGTTCACCATGCCTGGAACGACGTTGCCCTGCGCATCGAGCAGCCTGAACGCGCCCGGCGTCTCGATCGAAACCGGATCCATGCTCGATCCGAAGAACGCGTGGATGCGCAGTTCCGCGGCGTCGCGCCGCGTCGGCACGTCGGTGGCGCCGTGGCGCGGATGCACGCCGCCGACGAACGGCGCCGCGAATGGCTCGTCGCCAACGAGGCGGTTCCACAGCTGACGGTACATCGCGCCGACCATGTAGCCGCCGTCGACGATGCCGCCGGGGCCCGCCCAGTAGTTGGCCGCGGCCCACGGCATCTGGCTGCGGACGCGCACCTGCTCGGTGGCTGCGCCGACGCGCTCTGCCTGAACCGCGGCGCGCGCTACGGCGTGCGCGCGCTGGATCATCGCCGCGGTCACGCCCTGGTTCTGGCGATTGATGCGGAACACCTCGACCAGGTCGTCCACCGGCGGCAACAGCAGCGCCGGCGCATCCAGCCAGATGTTGTGGTCGTAGATCAGCATCACGTCCATCGCGTACTCGATGGCGTTGAGCGGCGTGGCCGCGAACACCGAGCTCAGCGACTGGTAGTTCGACGCGCCGACCAGCGTGCGCAGCGTCGCACCCGGCGTGAAGGGACCCCACAGGCGTGTGGCGTCGAGGAGGCCTGCGGGATTGGGATCCTCGCCGCGCTCGCGCACGATCGGCTCGAACAGCGAGTCCCAGGTCTCATCGGTCAGACCGTGCGCCGCGTTGCCCCAGGCGAAGGCGATCAGGCGCTCGCATTTCTCCGCCAGCGTCGGGTCGATCAGGCCGGTGAGCTGCGGCAAGACCGGCGCCAGCCGCACAAGATTGCGCGCGTGAGCGGCGCAGCCGTTCTGTCGCAGGTACTTGATGAAGGCGAGCGAGAAGTCGCCCCAGTGCGCGCGCTCGGCCATCTCGCGATCGGGCGGGAAGGCCGAGCCGCTGCCGTAGCCGCCGTCCGGATGGATGGCGCCGGCGAGCATCGTCGGCCGATGACGCGTGAGCAGCGCCTTGAGTGGCGAATCGGGCAGCGCCTCGCGGCCGAAGTCGGCCATCGCGGCGTGGCTGGACATGCCGGCGGCGTGGGTGGTGACGCTGAAAATAGTCGCGGCGACCGCGAGCGCGGCCGCGCATTTGCTGGTGACGTGCATGCTTCTCCCCCCGGGTCGCCAGCACTATACCGCGGGGGAGGGACGCGCCCTCGCGCGCTGGTGTTTTGTCTGCCCGCTGGTAAACTACGCGCCCTCTTAAATGGGGCGATAGCTCAGCTGGGAGAGCGCCGCGTTCGCAATGCGGAGGTCGAGGGTTCGATCCCCTTTCGCTCCACCAAGTCCCCGAAGAAAAACCCCGCGCAAGGCGGGGTTTTGCTTTTTCAGGGCTGCTCTGCGGACACCGTCTTGCCCTGCGGCGGCAGCGCCGGCATCGGCACGATCTTGGATTCCTCGTCGTACGCCGGACGCTCGGGCTCGGGTCCGCAGACTTGGCGGCAGACGGTCTGGATCTTGGCGCAGTCCGACCCGTCGGCGGTGTGCTTGACGCAGGCCGGATAGCAATCCTTGTGGGTGACGGCGCAGTTGGCGTCCCCCTTGGCGGCGAAGGCTTGGCCGCTGATGGCGACGAGGGCGGATGCAAGGACGATCGGGAATCTCATGGTCTTCTCCTGATGCGCGTGGGAGTGCCGGCGGACGATACCGCGTCCGGATGGGTCGTTCTGTGCTCCATCAGACATAAAAGAGAGAAGAAATACCAGCCCGCCCCCCGGCGCCGACTCCCGCCCGAAACTTCCCAGCGAGATTTCCCCGGGGGGTTTTCGCGATGAAAAAGGTATTGCTGATCGATGACGATCCCGTCGTTGCCACCGTCTACGGGCGCAAGCTGTCGTCGGCGGGCTACAACGTCCACGTCGCCGTCGATGGCACCGAAGGCCTGCTGGCGCTGAAGAGATTCAGGCCCGACGTGGTGCTGCTCGACCTGGACATGCCGGGCGTCAACGGCGTGGAGTGGCTGCACGAGGTGCGCAGCTACCCGAGCCTGAAAAACCTGCCGGTAGTGGTGCTGAGCTCCGGCTCGCACGCCTGGCAGATGAAGGCAGCCTGGGAATCGGACGCGCTGTACGTGCTGTCGAAGGCCGTGACCGAGCCTGAGCTCGTGCTCACGGCCGTCGATCAGGCGGCTACCGGCGGATGGCCGCTGGCGCAGCCGACCACGTCGCACTAGAAGCGGTGGTCCTAGCGCGCGATGCGGCGCTGGGCGTAGGGCTGCTCGGCCTTCTTCATGTTGCGGTCGACGGCGATCCGCTGGTTGCGCGAGCCGAGGAGCTTGCGCTGGTAGCGCCGCTCCTGCGCAAGCGTCGCGGACTCGCCGGAGTTCCAGGCGCGCTGCAGCAGGAATTTCGCCGACGCCACCGCGTCGGGGGAGCGGGTCATGATCTCCTCGGCCAGCTGGCGCGCGTGCTCCATCGGCGTGTCGGACACGTGCGTCACCAGTTTGAGCGCGTGCGCCTGCGTGCCAGAAAGTACGCGGCTGGTGAAGCACAGCTCCTTGGCCACGTCGATGCCGACCAGCTCGCGCAGCAGCGCCGCGCCGCCCATGTCGGGGATCAGGCCCCACTTGGACTCCATCACCGACAGCTTGGCGTCGGGCGCGCACACGCGGATGTCGGCGCCGAGCGCCAGCTGGATGCCGCCGCCGAAGCAGTTGCCGTGCACGGCCGCGATCACGGGGAACGGCAGCTCGCGCCAGCCCATGCTCCAGTCCTGGAACTTGTTGCGCACGGGCGACCACAGCGAGGAGAACCCCAGCGCCGCTTTCAGCGGCCTGGCGAAAACGCTCTTGAAGTCCAGGCCGGCGCAGAACGACGGGCCGTCGCCGCAGACGATGGCCGCGCGCACCTTGCGATTGCGCTTGAGCGTGCGGATGGCGCCGAGAACGCCGTCGATCATCTCGAAATCGATGCCGTTGTGCTTGTCGCCGCGCGTGAGCGTGACGGTGGCGAGGTCCTGGGCGATTTCCAGACGGACGCGATCGTTCATGGCCGTATACTACTCGCCCCCTTTTCCTGTGTGGTCAGTGCCATGCAAGTCACCCGGCAGACCTTCAACGAAGTGATGGTGCCCAACTACGCGCCCGCGGACGTGATCCCGGTGCGCGGACAGGGCTCGCGCATCTGGGACCAGGCCGGCCGCGAGTACGTCGACTTCGCCTGCGGCATCGCCGTCACCGGACTCGGCCATTGCCATCCCAAGCTCGTCGCCGCGCTCACCGAGCAGGCGAACAAGCTCTGGCACCTGTCCAACGTGATGACCAACGAGCCGGCGCTGAAGCTGGCCGCCAAGCTCATCGAGCTGACGTTCGCGGAGCGCGTGTATTTCTGCAACAGCGGCGCCGAGGCCAACGAGGCGGCGTTCAAGCTCGCGCGCAAGCACGCGTCGACCAAGTTCGCCCCGCACAAGCACGAGATCGTGTCCTTCTACAACGCCTTCCACGGCCGCACGCTGTTCACCGTCAGCGTCGGCGGACAGGAGAAGTACACCAAGGGCTTCGAGCCGCTGCCGCCGGGCATCACGCATCTTCCGTTCAACGACGTGGAGTCGCTGGAAGCGCACGTCAGCGACAAGACTTGCGCGATCGTCATCGAGCCGGTGCAGGGCGAGGGCGGCATCACGCCGGCCACGCCGGAGTTCCTCAAGGCGGCGCGCGCGCTGTGCGACAAGCATAAGGCGCTGCTGATCTACGACGAGATCCAGACCGGCATGGGCCGCACCGGCAGCCTCTACGCCTACATGCACATGGGCGTCACGCCCGACGTGCTGACCAGCGCCAAGGCGCTCGGCGGCGGCTTCCCGATCGGCGCGATGCTGACCACGAGCGAGATCGCGCAGAGCCTGGCGTTCGGCACGCACGGCTCGACCTACGGCGGCAATCCGCTGGCGTGCGCGGTGGGGCTCGCGGCCCTGGAAGAAGTCAGCAAGCCGGAGACGCTCGCCAACGTGAAGGCGCGCGCCGAGCAGCTGCGCGCCGGCGTCAACGCGCTCGCCAAGCGCTACGGCCTGTTCGAATCGGCGCGCGGCATGGGCCTGCTGATCGGCGCGGCGATGAGCCCGGCGTGGAAGGGCAAGGCCAAGGAGATCGTCAACGCGGGCCTCAAGCAAGGCCTGTGGTGCCTGATCGCCGGTCCGGACGTGCTGCGCCTGGCGCCGCCGCTGAACATCTCCGAAGCCGATGCCGCCGAAGGCCTGAAGCGGCTGGAGGCAGCGTGCGCGTCGCTGGCGTCGATGCCGAAAGTGTCGAACGCGTGAACCGGTCGGGGCTGAAGCCTCTCCTACAGGTGACGCTCGCCGCGGCGTTGTGCGCCTGCGGCGGCAGCGGCGCGGACGGCGTTTCCTCGCCGCAGGCAGGCAACGAGCCGCCGCCGGTGAGCATCGACCGCAGCTGCGATGCTGCGCCGTTCCCGTCCGCGCAATGGACGATCTGCGAGACGCAGAATTACGAGAAGGTCCTGGAAGCACCGGCCGAGCAGGCGCGCAATCCCGGATTTCTCCTGCGCTGGCAGACGCAGGGCGCGGACAACCACAACGAATGGCTCGCGCGCGCGATCGCGGATCCGAGCTGGTTGTTGTTGCCCTCGGGCAACTCGACCGTCACGCCGCTGTGCGCCACCTGGGGCATGCAGTGCGCCGGCGATCCGTTCCGCTATCGCGCGGCCCCCGGCCCCGATGGCGCGTCGTTCTACGATTTCGAAGCCGAGGTCGTTCCGTTCGTGATCTACGACGACGGCTGCGCCCGCATCTCGGGCCGCGTGTGGGCGCCGAAAGGCGCGAAGGCCGGCGACGCCCTGCCGAACGTGGTCATCGAGAACGGCTCCGTGCAGGCGCCCGAGCCGCCGTACTGGTGGGCGGCGCAGATGTTGGTGCGCGCGGGCTACGTGGTGCTGACGTTCGACCCGCGCGGGCAGGGCCGCTCCGACCAGCAGACGCCTTCCGGCACGCAGGGCAGCAACGCCAATTCCTCGGTGTTCTGGACCGGGCTGGTCAACGTCATCGACTTCTTCCGCTCCACACCCGACGTGGTCTATCCCCACAACCAGACCTGCGCCGGCACGTATCCCACCGAGGTCGTGGACTTCAACCCATTCTGGGATCGCATCGATCGGGATCGCCTCGGCATCGTCGGGCACTCGCTCGGCGCGCAGGGCGTGTCGGTCGTGCAGAGCTACGGCGCGCCCGACGCGGAGCCCTGGCCCGGGCTGATCGACGCCGACAATCCGGTGAAGGTCACTGTCGGCTGGGACAGCGTCTCGAGCTCCGTGATCCCGCACACGCCCACCATGAACCAGTCGAGCGAGTACGGGCTCACGCCCGCGCCGTTCCTGCAGCCGCCCGATCCGGAGGCCAAGAAAAAAGCATTCGCGAACTGGGTCGCGGCCGGCATCCCGATGTACACGATCACCGTGCGCGGCAGCTCGCACTACGAGTGGAGCCTGCTGCCGTCGTTCCCGACGACGTCCTGGTGCCCGGACACGATCGACGGCTATTGCGACGGCGGCTGGGGCAACGCGCTGGCGCAGTGGTACACCTTGGCTTGGCTCGACCGCTGGCTCAAAGCGCCGGGCGAGCCGGGCTACGACGACGCCGACGACCGGCTGCTCGACGACGGCGGCGCGCAGGGCATCGACAAGTTCAGCTTCCGGTACAAGTCAGCCCGGTCGTTCCCTGACCGGGCTGGTGTCCAGCACGTCTGCGAGGATATCCGCGCAGGTTGTTGATCGCTTTTTGTAGGAGCGGCTTTAGCCGCGACAGGTCGGGGCTGAAGCCCCTCCTACAAAGATGAATCAATGCTTGCCCTTGCCGCCTTTCCCCTTGCCGCCCTTGCTCTTACCGTGGCCACCGCCATGGTCGCCGTGGTCGCCACCGTGATCGTCATGATCCTCGTGGTGTCCGCCGCCGCCATGCTTCTGCTTGTAGTGCGGCACGTAGGTGTGCTCGTACCAGTCGTCCTCGACGAAGTACACCGGGCGGTTGCAGGCGTTGTATTGCGCGCAGTGTTTGTCCCAGTGCTTGGCGTGTCCCGGCGGGACGCGCATGTAGACCGGCTCGTGCACGACGGTCACGTGCTCGATGATCCGCGGCTCGCGGTAGATCAGGCGCGGCGGCTCGGGCACGTCGCCGATGTTGATGCGGCCGTAGAAATCCGGCGCGCCGATGTTGATCGTGGCGCCGACGGACACGTCGGCCAAGGCCGAAAACGAGACAGCGCTCAGGGCAGCAGCAAGCAAAAGGCGCTTCATGGGGATCTCCTGGGGGTTCACGTCAGCGGATGATACCGCTGGCCCGCAGCATAGGCGCGGGCGCTGAATCGCGCCTGAACCAACCTGTCTCCGAACGGCAACGCGCCGCTAGTGCCGGCCGATCGGATACAGCACGGTCTCGTTGCGGAAATCCACGACCAGGCCCTCGGGCACGATGCCCACCAGTCGCGCCCCTTGCGGCAGCGCGTCGCCCTCGTGATAGCGCTGGCCGCCGATCATCGCGAAGCGGCGCTGCGGCTGCGCGTCGTAGACGTGCACTTCCATGACCCATTGCGGGAACGTCGCCTGGTACGCCGCCGACATGTCGGACAGCGGCTTGATGCCCGATTTCGCGGCTGCTGCGTTGAGCGCCGGTGCAGGTGCGACCGCTTGCGTGCTCGCGACTTCGGCCGGCGCGTCGTCCGTGGTATCGGCGACATCGTTCTCGGGATCCGTTGATGGCACCGGCTTGACGACAGGGGTCAACGGCTTCTTCGCGAACGTCACGCGCCCGCGCGGCGCGGGTGCAGGTCCTTCCACGACGGTTTGCGGCGCAGCCGCAGGCTCATCGAGTTCCCCCGCGGCGCCGAGGTCGTCCATCGACGCAACGCCCTGCTCGACGACCGGCTCGTCGTACGCATCCAGGCCTTCTTTCGACAGGAGCGCCGGGCTCGTGACGGGAGCAGGAGCCGTCGTGCTCACATTGAGCTGCAGCGGCGCAGGTGTCGGCGCCGGCTTGTCGCGCAGCAGGAACACGCCGACGACGAGCGCGTTGATCGCGAGCAGCGCCACGATCGCCGTCATCAGCGGCCCGCGTCTGGATGGGGGCGCGACCGGCTCGCCAGCTGCGCCGGTGACGGTGACGCCTTGACCCTGCTCACGCTCGCGCTCGGCGCGGCGAAGTGCTTCCAGGATGTAGCTCATTGCGGCGTGCTCATGGCGGTGCGGAAGCGCGGCTCGGCAGGATCGGAGGAGAGCGCAGACAGCAGCATCTGCGTGCGCGCGCCGGCGACGCCGTCGGGATTGAGGCCGCGATCGCGCTGGAAGCGGACCACCTGCTCGCGCAGCGCGTTGTCGAAGAGCTCCGACACCGGCTGTGCGGGCGGCTGGCCGGAGGCGAGGGCCAGCTGCTGACGCAGCCAGACCACGGCCGGCCCGCGCATGCCGGTGGTGATGCGCAGCTGATCGGTCGGCGGACGCCACAGCACCAGGAACTCGCCGGTCCACGCCGCTTCGAGGTCGGCGCTGTGGATCTGCACCGTCGTCTGCGACACGTCGAGCACGACCCGCTCGCCGGCGAAGTCGCGCAGCAGCACGTACTTCAGCACGCCGCGCCCGGTGGCCAGCGTCAGGATCGCCGGGCGGTTGAGCATCTGCAGGTCCTTCCAGTCGCCGTGCGCGCGGTAGCACTGCAATCCCTGCGCGGCCAGCGCCGGACAAACCTGCGAGCCCGCGGGCAGCGTCATGCCGGGGCTCCACAGGCGGATCAGCCGACCGGTCACGACCGCCAGCGGCTCGGACCCTTCGAAGATGTCGCGCAGGCGCGGCTCCGACGTCGATGCGATCGGGGTGGCAACCCTGGCAGGCGCGGGCGGCGCCACGCCCTCGGGCGAGGTGATCGCGGGCGAGGCCGAGACCGCGTCGGGTGCGGCAGCGACTTCCTCGTTGCGCGAGGCGATGGTCTGGCGCGGATCGAACCACCACCAGGCGCAGACGCCGACGATCCCGACCGCCATCAGCGCTTCAGGCAGCGTCCAGCGGCGGCGATCGCCGAGCTTCCAGAACGGCAGCGGCTTGCGCTTTGCGGGCGGCATGTCCCCGAGCGCCTCGGTGGACGCGCCCTGCACGATGGCCGGTGTGACGACGCGCTCGTTGCGCGCATACGCGCCGAGCAGGCTGCGATCGCAAAGGATGTTCACCAGCCGCGGCACGCCGCCGGTCAGGCGATGGATCAGCGCCACCGACGCCTTGTTGAACAGCTCGTCGGTGCAGCCGGCGACGCCGAGGCGATGCTTGATGTACTCGGCGGTCTCGGCTGCGGACAACGGCGTCAGGTGATAGCGCGCGGTGATGCGCGTCGACAGCTGGCGCAGGTGCGCGCGCGACAGCATCTGCGCGAGCTCGGGCTGTCCGACCAGCATGATCCGCAGCAGCTTGTCCTTGTGCGTCTCCAGGTTCGTCAGCAGGCGCACCTGCTCGAGCACGTTGCGCTCGAGGTTCTGCGCCTCGTCGATGATCACCACGGTGCGGCGGCCCGCTGCATGCGTCGACAGCAGGTGCGCGTTGAGCGCGTCGTGCAGGACCTTCAGCGTGTAGGGCGCGCCATGCGCGCCGGCATAGTTGACATGCAATTCGTCGCAGATCGACTGCACGAACTCGGCCTCGCTCTGGCGCGGGTTCAGGATCACCGCCACGTCGACGTTGTCGAGCTTCTGTGCCAAGAGCGTGCGCACGATCGTGGTCTTGCCGGTGCCGACCTCGCCGGTCAGCTGCACGAAGCCGCCGTGCTGGCCGGTGCCGTACAGCAGGTGGCCCAGCGCTTCCTGGTGCCGCGGCGACAGGTAGAGGTAGGTGGGGTCCGGGGTGATCGAGAACGGCGGTTCCCGGAGCTTGAAAAAATGCGTGTACACGATGCGGCCCGCTCAATCGGGGCCAAAGTATACCGCTACCTCCTGACCGGAACCTCGACGAAGCTCGACCCGTACCACTGGATTTTCAAGGGCGTGCGGGCATCTGCCTTCGACTCGTGGGCCACCGAGCCGCCCGTCCCGTAATTGATCTGCCGGTCGGGACGCTTGTTGATCCCGAGCACCAGCACCAGACGGCTACCGGGCTGCAGCCGGCGGCTGACGATCTGCTCGCTCCTGAACTTCAGCTGCTGGCGCTGGCCGGGCTTGAGCAGGCGCCGATGGATCGGATCGCGCGCGTAGCTGGCGCGAAACTCGTAGGGATCGGCGAGCTGCACGTAGTTGCCGCCGGCCTGCAGCTCGTAGAGCGTGACGTAGAGATCGACGTCGCGCTTGTTCACGGTGAAGTCGAGTGTCCCCGAGAGCAGCCCCGCAACGTCGAAGCCCTGCGCGAACACATCGCTGGTGAAGGTCGCGCCGTGGACGACGTTGAGGCCGCGGCTGCTTTCGCTCGGCAGCGCAGCGCCGGCATCCGAGCGATCCGCAAGATCGACGGTCTGCGCGAGCATCGCGGTTGCGGAAGCCCGCGGCACGAGTCGTTTTGCGGCGCCATCCAGGTAGAGCTTCAGCGATCCATTGGCCATTGCATCGAGCGACGGTGCATGGCGCCACTCCCCGGTCCCGGCCAGCGCGTAGTTCACGCGATCCTGCAGCAGCGACGGCCTGGGGCCGTCCTTGAAGACGTGGTCGAGCCACTGGAATCGCAACGACTCGTCGTAGGGTCCGATCACCAGCGTGTGATCGGCCCGCTTGTCGTATCGATGATGCTGGCCGAAGTACCACAGGCTGCCGACTTCGGCGCTGCCGCCCTGGCCGGCGGTCGTCAGCACCGGGATCCGCACGCGCGTGAACTCGTCGCGGAACGGGATCATCCGCTGCCACCATCGATCGTAGTTGGGATGCTCCAGCCAGCGCTGGAAGATCGCGCTGGGCTTTTTGGCGATGCGATCCAGCTCGCGGTACGGCTTGCCGCTCTTGTACCAGTCCTGGTCCAGCGCGCGCCATTTGCCCTCGTCGCCCGGCGCCGCATCGCCTTGCGCGGCCGACAGCGCCCAGCGATACGCGCCGTTGCGGAAGACGCGGCCTTCCATCGGAAAGCCGATGCCGGGCGCCATCGCATCGTGCGTGACGATGGCCTTCAGCGCAGCGGGCGGCTGCTTGGCCGCGGCCCACGCCGCAAAGCCGGAGTAGCCCATGCCAAGCATGCCGACGCGGCCGTCGCTCCAGGGCTGCCTGACGATCCAGCGGATCACCGCGCGCGCATCGGCGCCGTCGTGCTCGAACGGCGCGACCCGGGCGGGCTCCACGGTCTTGCCATGGCTGTCCTTGCCGCGCGCGTAGGCGACGACGCCGGCGTAGCCGCGCGCGGCGCAGAGCTTGGCGTCGTGGTCGGCGGAGGCGAGCGAGAATTCCAGCAGGGCAGGCAGCTTCTCTGCGCGCTTGGGCCGCACCACGCGCGCGTGGAGCCTGGCGCCGCCGTCGAGAGCGATGAGGACGTCGTCGTCGATGAGGTAGCGGCGCTGATCGTCCTCGCGCGCGAGCGTCTCGAGCAGGGTCCCGGCGCTGCGGTAGGCGTCGTAGACGAGATAGGTCCAGACCAGCTGGATCGCCTCGGGCTGCGACACGCCCGGCTGTCCGCGCACGCGGTCGAGCGCTTTCTGCAGCGACTCCTGGAAGCTCGAGAGCGGCGTGCCGACCCACGCCGCCATGGCGGAGGCATCCTGGTCGTTGAGGACCGAGATCTGCTCGCGGAACGCCTGCGTGAATGCTTGCGCGAAGCTGACCTCGTTGTCCGCTTCCTCGTCGCGCGCCTGCGCGTAGACGTCCAGGAGCAGCGCGCGACCATCCGACCGCAGGCCGGCGCTCTGCCGACGCTCGCGCAGCGATTCGCGCGTGCCGTGCGCGGCCCCATATTCGCCGGCAACCAGCTGCAGCGCGGAAAGATTGGCGAGATAGCGCTCGCGATCCTGATCCTCGTACACCGGCAGCACCCGCTCGGCGAGGTCGCGCATGACGGCCGCAGTGCCGGGGTCTCCGGCGCGCGCGGGCGCGTCGAAGCCGAAGTCCTGCGCGATTGCCAGCGCAGGCAGGGCCGCGAGCAGCAGGATCAGCGAGCGCCAGCGGCTCATTTAAGCCTTCACCAGGTGCAGCACGCGCGAGAACAGCGGATCGCGCTCCTCGACCGCGCGGCCGATGTGGATCACGCCGCTGGCCTTGAGCTCATCCGCGAACACCGCGATCAGGCGCTCGAAGGCGTCGTTGTCCAGCGAGCCGAAGGCGTCGTCGATCAGCACCCACGGCGGCGCCTGCAGCGCCAGACGCGCGAAGGCCAGGCTCAGCTGCTCGTCGTGCGACAGCTCGCGGTCCCAGCGCTGGTTGACGTCGAGCATCGGCACCAGGCGGCCGAGACCCAGGCGCTCCAGCGCGTGCGCGAACGCCGGCTCGCCGAAGCGCTCCACCGTCAGCGGATAGGCCAGCACCTCGCGCAGCGTGCCGCGCGGCAAATACGGAGTGCCGCGCGGGACGTACAGGATCGATTGGCCCTTGGGCAGCGTCACCTGGCCCGCGCCCCAAGGCCACAGGCCAGCCAGCGCGCGGAACAGCTGCGTCGTCGCCGTGCCGGGTGCGCCGACGATCAGCACGCGCTCGCCGGGCTTCACGACCAGGCGCTCCTCGCGCAGCCGGTCGCGGCCGGTGGCCGACTCGATGGCGAGGTTCTCGATGACGAGCTGGCCTGGCTTGCCCTCGACGTAGGCGATGCGCTTGTCGATGTCGCGGGGCGCGTCGTCCGTGGTCAGCGCCTGGCGGAAACTCGCGACGCGCAGCAACGTCGCGCGCCAGTCGGTGATCATGCTGAAGTTGTCGACGAACCAGCGCAGCGACGATTGCGCCTGCGTGAACGCCGCCGCGGCCATCATCAGCCCGCCGAAGGAGATCTTGCCGGAGAAGAACAGCGGCGCGGCGACGAGGATCGGCGCCACGCCCATGATCCAGCCGAATCCCGCGGTGACCCAGGTGAGGTTGGTGTGGCCCCAGACCAGCCGGCGCGCGGCGACCAGCAGCGCTTCGAGGTAATCCTGCACGCGCCGGCGCTCGTCGGCTTCACCGGCCGCCAGCGAGATGCCGTCGAGATGCTCGTTGATCCGCACCAGCGAGAAGCGCAGGTCGGCCTCGCGGGCGTAACGCTCGGCGCTGCGGCCGATCAGGCTGCGGCCGACCCAGTAGCTCATCGCCGAGCCGGCGCCGGCGTAGAGGATTGCGGCCCAGAGCATGAAGCCGGGGATCGGATAGTCGGTGCCGCCGACGCGGATGGAGAAGTCGGCCGAGAGCACGAACAGGATGCCGGCGAAGCTCACGAACAGCACCGTCGCCTGCAGCAGGCCGACCGAGAGGTCGGTCGACATCTCGCACAGGTTGCGCGTGTCCTCGTGCATGCGCTGGTCGGGATTCACGCCAATGGCGCCGGCGTGCGCCAGCCAGAACGCGCGCCGCGGCTGCATCCAGTGGCCCACCAGGTCCGTCACCAGCGTCTCGCGCAGCCGCACCTTGAGCGTGTCGACCAGCCAGCGCTGGCCGACGTTCAGCACCAGCAGGATGCCGGCGATGACGAAGAACACGCCGAGCTGGAACATGAAGCCGCCGAAATCGCGCCGCGCCACCGCGTCGAAGAAGTTCTTGTTCCAGGCGTTGAGGCGGATCTGGCCGTAGGCGGTGAGCAGGATCACCGCGACGATGCCGATGGCCAGCCACAGCAGCACCTTGCCGAGCGGCGAGGTGCGCAGCGCGCGCAGGATCGAGCCGAGCTGGCGCCGCAGGCTGCCGTCCGTCGCGCTGCCAGTCATCTCCCTGGATGGCTCGTTCATCGCTAGAAGTGCGGACAGCCCTGGGCGGGGGAAGGTTCTATATCATGGGTCTGGATTTCCGATCGCGCGCGTCATGATCTCGCTCAAACCCGTATTCGACCTGCTGGCAAAGATGTCGCGGACCAACAAGGACCGTCAGATCGCCAACGACATCCTCGAAGTCACGCGCCAGATCAAGGGCGTCGACAAGACCGTGCAGGACCTGTTCAACACCAAGGTTCAGTCGGGGCTGGAGATCGAGCGGCTCAAGCAGGAGATCGCCAAGCTCAAGAAGGGCGAAGCGCCGACGCCGTCATTCCGGACGCCGGCGGCCGCGCCTGCAGCGCCCGCGCCGCAGCTGCCGCCACCGCAAACGAGCTGGACGGGCGAGGTCGTCTGGCACAGCGGCTACGAGAAGAAGAAATAGGCGAAGCGCTACTCGTCGGTGCGATAACGGCGGCGGTAATTGCGCGAGTCGTAGTCACGCCGGTCATAGTCGCGCCGGTCGCGGCCGCGATGATCGTCGTCAGGGACGAATACGGCAGGAAACGGTCCGTAGAAGCCCACGGCAGGATGGTCCGAAGGCACGACGACGCAGCCAGATGCCAGCGCTGTCCCGACGAGGGTGAGGGTGAAAAGCAAAACGCGCATGGCAGGTCTTCTGTATGACTTGAAAGAAGACCAGCATGCGCGCGTTACCTGAACGCGCCCTGAAGGGCGCGCCGTCGATCAGATCGACTTCTTGATGTCTTCCTTCAGGTCGCCGTAGCTTTCCTGGATCTTGCCGACCGTGTTCTGCACTTTGCCCTTGTTCTCCATGGTCTTGTCGCCAATGATCTTGCCCGTGGCTTCCTTGATGTCGCCCTTGATCTGGTCGACTTTGCCTTCAACCTGGTCCTTGTTCATATGCGGTGCTCCTGTTGTGACTGGGTATGCCGCAGTGTGACCAGTGGCGAGGGGAATCTCTGTTCGCTAAACCACAGACGCAGCACCTGTCGGCCGGCGCAAGTCGGCGCGCGCCGCGACGCAGGAGATGAAGGCCGCGTAGCTCCAAGCCAGGTGCCGGGCTGACTTCTGCGCCCCGGTGCGTGGGTCGAACTGCTCCGACATCTCGCCGCTGGCCGGCGTGAAGGCGCGCACGGTTTCCAGAAACGCGTCGCCACGCTCCAGCGAGCCCGCGCGATAGCAGAACTCCGCCGCCGCCAGCGTCGCCACATACCAGGCCCCGCCCTCGTAGTAGACGTCGCCGGGATAGCGGCCCAGCGCCGGAGCCGATCGACCGCGGTTGATCGGGTAGACCTCCCCGAAGTGACGCTCCAGCGCCGCGAGCGTGGATTGCATGCGCGGGTCGTGGACGGAATGATCGCCTTCACCATCGGCGTGAATCGTCGCCAGGATGACCGCGACGTCCAGGTTCTCCTCCTGCAGCCATGCGCCGTCGAGCGATCGCAGGATTTCCTTTGCCGCTTCAGGCTCTCCACCTGCACCGAGCGCCGCCGCCGACACGCGCAGCGTGTAGTAGTGCAAGCCTTTCTCCTCCTCCCAGATGTCGAACGAGGGCTCGTGCCAATGCCGCAGCGTGAACTCCAGATCGGCACTGAGCAGGGCAGACGCTTCCGCGTCGAGCGGCGTCGAGCGCGCCCATCGCAAAAGGGTGAGCGCGCGCAGCGGCGGCCCGTCGTGCTGCGGACGCCCCCACTTCGAGATGTCGAGCGTGCCGTCGGGATTGACGCGCGTCTCGGCGACGACGTGCTCGCCGCACACCGAGGCGAGCTCCGCGTCGTCGCGCAGGTACTGCACGAAGTCCGGCGCGACCTTGGCGCGCCGCTCCGGCGTCGCGAGTGCGCGTCCTTCGAGCTGCTGCAGCGACAGGCTGAAGCGACGAAATCGGTGAAATGCGTGAGCGCCTCGTCGGCCGGCACCGCGCCCGCTTCATGCAGCAGGCGCAGCGCATCGATGACGATGGCCGAATCCCGGAACCAGTGGAAGAAATAGTCCGGATCCGGATCGTAGGAAGCCAGCACCGGCGAGGCGACGATCGAGCCTTTGGCCGCGCGCACGGTCTGGCCGAAACCCGGGCGCGTCTTGACGAGGTCGCGTGCGCGAGACGCTCCTCAGCATGCGCCGTGGCGGCGTAGCGGTATTCGCGCTCGATCCATCGATCGAGCGATGTCCGTCAGCGTTTCGAGATGCGGGCTGGAGAACCCGAGCCGGCGCAGTCCGTTCTGCACTTCCGGCACTGCCATGAAGAGCTTCCACAGCAGGCCCGTGCGGTGGTTCTCCATCATCACGACGATCGGACCCTGGTCGATGGCGAGGAAAGTGTCGGCATACCAGTCCTGGCCCTCGCTGAACGCGTCGACGAAGCCGAAGCGCGCCCCAGGCACGCTCGCCGTGATGCGACAGGAAGTGCCGCAGCGGCCGTGCATCACTTCGCGCGGCGCGTACGGCAGGCTCGCCAGCGCCGCGGTCGGCGAGATCGTGCCGTTGTCGTTGTCCGGCGCGTGCGCCGAGTAGACCTCCTGGCAGTCGTCGCTCGCGGTGAGGCCCCAGCATGCGGTTCGCCGTATCCCATGGTGCTGCTCGGGATTCGCGACGCAGTGCGCGCGGTTGATGCGCACGTGGCGCACGGTTCTGCTCCCAGTAGTCCGCGTAGCGATCCTTCAGGCCGCGCGGATCGAGGCCGCAGAACGAGTAGTGCGTGAAGAACAGCGGCCCGCCGTAGCGCATGCCCAGCGGCAGCTCGATGCCGTGATAGGACTTGCCGTTGCGGAAGCCCGGGCCCGCGCGCGAAGCCGCTGGTGATAGACCTCCGGCGTCGATCGGGTAGCGCGGCGACGATCCGGCCGCGAGCACGTAGGTGATGAGGCACTCGTTCCAGCCGCGGATCTCGTGATTCATCGCCCAGCCGTTGTTCGGGCTCCAGTGCCAGTAGAGCACGTCGGCCGCCCTGCGTGTACCAGCTCCACTCCACCTCGTCCCACAGGCGTCGTGATCTCGCTTGCGGACCTGCTGCTTCGGCCGGCGTGTCGCGCTCGAAGTACTGCCGCGCGCACAGCAGGCCCATGCACAGCAGCGACGTCTCGACGAGGTCGCCGCCGTCGTCCTTGCGGCTGAACGGGATGGTCGCGCCGGTGCGCGCCGTCCATGAAGTGCGGATACGCGCCGTGATAGCAGCGTGGCGCGCGACAGCAGCGCCGAGCATGCGGTCGAGCCGCTCGAGCGCGGCGTCGCGCGTGACCCAGCCGCGCTCCACCGCGACGATCAGCGCCATGACGCCGAAGCCCGAGCCGCCGATCGTGACCGGGTCGTCGACGGCGCTCGCTTGCGCGGCGTTGCGCCGGTCGAGCGCGAGCCCGCTCGCCGGGATGCGCGCCTTCCCAGAAGATAGCGGAACGTCTGGCGCTGCACGGCCTCGAGCAGCGCGTCGTCGGGCAACGCAGCGAGCTTCGGGGTCGTCGCAGCCGATCGCGCGAGCGCGTCGCGACGGCGCCACGCTTCGTGAACTGCGCTTGCGTGAGGCATTTGCGGTCGGACGCTCGATAGGCATATTCGAGTCTTCCTGTAACGCCAGCGATTTCTTCGCGAACAAGGACATGATTACACGCATGAACCGCATCGATCAAGCTGCTGGCCCAGCATGACGCTGGCCGAGAAGCTCGGCCAGCTCACCATGACTGCCGTCGAGCTACGCCGTCACCGGGCCCGTCATCGCCGGCGATTCCACCGACGTCATCACGTCAACGGCACCATCGGCAACCTGCTCAACATCGTCGGCGCGGAGCCGACGTTCACGAGATGCAGCGCCTCGCCGTCGAGGAGTCGCGGCTCGGCATCCCGCTCCTCATCGGGCTCGACGTGATCCACGGCCACCGCACGCATGTTCCCGATCCCGCTCGCCGAGGCCGGCGACGTTCGATCGCGAGGCGTGGGAAGCGCACGGCGCGCGAGGCGGCGCAGGAGACCGCGGCCGACGGCCTCGCGATGACGTTCGCGCCGATGCTCGACGTCTCGCGCGATCCGCGCTGGGGCCGCACCGTCGAAGGGTCCGGGCGAGGATCCGTGGCTCGCCGTGCAGATCGCGCGCGCGAAAGTGCGCGGGTTCCAGGGTGCGGATCTCGCGTCCGCAGAATCGCGTGGCCGCGACTGCGCCAAGCACTTCTGCGCCTACGGGCCGGTGAACGGCGGGTCGCGACTACGCGTCGGTCGACATCTCCGAGCGCACGCTGCGCGAAGTGCATCTGCCGGCGTTCGCGGCGGCGGTCGATGCCGGCGTGGCGACGATCATGCCGGCGTTCACCGATCTCGCCGGCATCCCGATGACGGCGCACAAGGCGCTGCTGCAGCGATTATCTGCGCGGCGAGCTCGGCTTCGACGGCGTGCTCGTGAGCGACTACAACGCCATCAGCGAGCTGATCCATCACGGCGTCGCGGCCGATCTCGTCGAAGCGGCGGCGCTCGCGCTGAAAGCGGGCGTCGACATCGACATGATGGCGGAGGCCTATCGCAACGGCCTGCCGGTCGCGCTCGAGCGCGGCTTCGTGACGATGGAGGAGATCGACGAGTGCGTGCGCCGCGTGCTGCGCTCAAGGAGAAGCTCGGGCCTGTTCGACGATCCGTACCGGCGCGGCGGCAAGCCCGAAGACGCCGAAGGCCGTCGCAGCGGCGCCGCAAGCTCGCGCGCGACGTCGGCGCGAAGTCGCTCGTGCTGCTGAAGAACGACGAGGATGCGCTGCCGCTTCCGACCGCGCTCCGGCGTCTCTGCGTGATCGGACCGCTGGCCGGATGCGCGGCGCGCAGATGCGCGGGCCGTGGGCGCGCCGCCGGGTTACGAGCAGCGCAGCGTCACGCGTGCTCGCCGGCCTGCGCGAGCGCTTCCCGCAGACGCGAAATCGCGCACGCCGCAGGCGTCGCCATCGGCCCCGAGCGCAAGCGCGGCACAATATCGCCAGCGCGGTCGAGCTCGTCGACGGCGCAGATGCGGTGATCCTGTGTCTCGGCGAAGCGGCGCGAGATGAGCGGCGAAGCGGCGTAGCCGCGCGTATCCCGGAGTTGCCCGGGCGAGCAGCGTGCGCTCGCCGAAGCCGTGCTCGACGCGCGCGCAGACGAACGAGATCCCGGTCGATCGCGTGCTGTTCTCCGGCCGGCCGCTGATCGTTCCGTGGCTCGCGGAGCAGGCCGACGCGCTGCTCGTCGCGTGGTTCCTCGGCAGCGAGGCCGGCAACGCCATTGCCGATCGTGCTCACCGGCCGCGTGTCGCCCAGCGCCCGCACGCCGATCACCTGGCCGCGCGCGCTCGGCCAGGTGCCGCTGTTCTTCGGCCAGCGCCCGAGCGGGCCGGCCCGACGACGCCGAAGGATCACTTCACGAGCAAGTACCTCGACGTCGCCGAACGCGCCGCTGTTCCCGTTCGGCTTCGGCCTGACGTACGGGCGCTTCACGCTACGCGAACCTGCGCGTGACGCCCGGAGCGCGTCACCGAGAGCGATCGCATCGAGATTCGCGTGGACGTGACGAACGAAGGCAGCCGCGCGGCCGAGGAGACCGTGTTCCTGTTCATGCGCGACAAGGTGGCGAGCGTCGCGCGGCCACTGCTGGAGCTCAAGGGCTTCGCGAGGATTTCGCTCGAGCCCGGCGAGACCGGCACGGTTCAGATGTCGCTCGCAGCCGCGGAGCTGCGCTTCCTCGGACCTGATCTCGAGCCCGGTCTTCGAGGCGGGTGAGGTCGAGATCCTGGTCGGGCCGTGTGCGGATCGCGCGCAGCTGCTGGGTAGCGTGATCGCGCTGGCGGCTTGAGGTCGACGGGGTGTGGCTCGACGGCGCCGTCGGGATCGCGGCGGCGCCGGCTGCGGATCCTGAGGAAGCTGGTCATGCCGGCGCCTGCGACGCCACGTCGACGTAGACCTGGCCCTTCTCGATGCGCACGGGGACGACCGTCAGCTGCCGATTCTTCGGGTTGATGCCGGTGCCGGTGCAGACATCGTATTCGAAGTGGTGGCCGGCGCACGTGAGCTTGCCTGCATGCATGTAGCCGTCCGACAGCGGCAAGCCCAGGTGCGCGCACCGATCCTCGTACGCGTAGACGCAATCGCCGACGCGGATCAGCAGCACCTTGCAGCCGTCGACGGTGCAGGCGTGCATGTCCTCGTCCCAGATCTCGTCCAGCGCCATCACTTTGCGATACACGTTCCAGCTCTCCAGATATCTTCGCCGCCAGCCAGCTGCTTCCGCCGCCCCGTCAGCCCGAAGTCGAACTGCAACGAATTCCAGCCTCCGCCTGTTGGACAGCGCGCACAAGGGCAAGACTGTCGTGAAAACATACCGGCGCATCGCGGCGCTAGTGCTGGGCGCCGAGCAGGCGCGCGTTGATCAGCACCAGCAGCTGGCGCAGGTCGAAAGGCTTCTCCAGGTGCGGATTTGCCACCGTGCCGAGGAATCTCTGGACCCGGTTGTTGAAGCTGCCGCCGGTGACGAAGATCATCCGCTTGGCCTGGTCGGGCGCCTGCTGGCACAGCCGCTCGTGCAGGTCCATGCCGGTGAGCTCAGGCATCAAGAGGTCGCAGAGGATCACGTCGTAGCGGTCGCCGCGCACGATCCAGTCCAGCGCCTGCGTCGAGCGGGTGGTCAGCGCCAGGTCGAAGCTGCGCTCGAGCAGCTTGTGCAGGATGACGACGATGGCGTCGTCGTCGTCGACGACGAGGATCCTGCCGCGGCTGTGATCGTGATGGACGGGATCCCGCATCCGGTGACACTGCGCTCCGGAAAGTCCGGGCGCACGTGGTCAGGACCTACGGGGCGGGCTTGTCGGCCGCGCGGCGCATGTTGACGTGCATGATGCCGTCGTCCAGGTACGGCTCACTGACGGTGACGAAGCCGAACTGCACGTAGAAGTGCTCGAGGTACTGTTGCCCCGACAGGAAGATCGGCTGGCCGGCGAAGCGCTCCGAGCAATGCTCGATGCCTTCGCACAGCGCCACGCGCGCGATCCCGGAATGACGCGCCTTGGGATGCACCACCAGCCGGCCCAGCGCCGGCTCCGGCCACTTCAGGCCCGGCGGCAGCATGCGCAGATAGACGACCAGGCCGCCCGCCTCGTTGAAGCCGCACAGGTGCTCGCACTTGGGGTCCAGGCCGTCCATGTCGGAGAACACGCAGTCCTGCTCGACCACGAAGATGTCGCTGCGCAGCTTGAGCAGGGCGTAGAGGGTGTCGGGGTCGAGGTCCTTCCACGCATACCAACGGAATCGAGTGTTCGTCATCGCGGTCCCCCCGGCCGTCACAACTGGAAGTCGTAGACCGACCCCAAGCCTAGGATACCCGTCAATCGGTCCAGCGCGGTGCGCGACTCGTCGAGCAGGGCGGGGTCGGCCAGGTCCTGGGGGAGCAGCCGGTCGCGGTAATGCTTCGTGACCCAGGCGCAGAGCTCCTCGAAGCGCTTGGGCGTGATCCAGCAGCGGTCGTTGACCGCGAGCCGCTCCTCGGACTTCAGCACCACGCGCAGCCGCAGGCAGGCCGGGCCGCCGCCGTTGTCCATCGACTGGTGCAGGTCGAACACGCGCACGCCGCCGATCGGGTTGTCGCTTGCAGCGACGATCTGCTGGATCTTGTCCCACACCCGCGGGTTGGTCTCGCACTCGCGCGCGACGACGAGGAGCATGTCGCCATCGGGTGGACACACCAGCTGCGAATTGAACAGATAGGATGCCACCGCATCCGCCACGCTGACTTCCGAGTCCCGCACCTCGACGAACGCCGGCCGGCGCTGCCCGGAGAAGTGCGTGCACACATAGGTGCGCACCGCGGCCGCGTCGACGAACGCGCGCTCGTGGTACAGCAGCACTTCGCGATTGCCCACGGCGATGACGTCGTTGTGGAACACGCCCTGGTCGATCACGTCGGGGTTCTGCTGCACCAGCAGCGTCTGCTCCGGCTCCAGCCGATGCAGCCGCACGATCGCAGCGCAGGCCTGGCGCGTCTGCCGCGCCGGATATTTCTTCGGCGCGATCTCTCCGCGGCTGGGGTCGCCGGCGCCGAACACGAACAGCTCCAGCCCAGGCTCGCCGTAGTCGGAGCACAGACGCGTGTGGTTGGCGGCGCCCTCGTCGCCGAAGCCCGGCGTGGCCGGCAGCGGCGCGTGGTGCGCGAAGTACTTGCGCTCCGCGAAGACAGCCTTGAGCACGCGCGCCGTGGTCGCGGCCTCGATGGCGCGGTGCAGGTGGCTGCAGAGGTTGGCGGTAGTGAAGTGGGTGCGGCCATCGCCGGTGTCGGCGCTGGGCGAGACGGTCGCGGCGTTGGCCGTCCACATCGCCGATGCCGACGCCGCGGAGGCGAGCAGATGCGGCGCTTCGCTCTGCAACCGCTCGAGGATCGCCGCGTCGCGGCCGGTGAAGCCGAGCTTCTTGAGCGTCGGGATGTGCGGGCGCTCGTGCGGCGGCAGCACGCCCTGGGCGAGACCGAGGTCGGCCAGCGCCTTCATCTTGCGCAGTCCTTGTAGTGCGGCCTCGCGCGGGTTGGAGGCGCGCTGGGCATTCTTCGCCGACGCGACGTTGCCGTAGGCCAGGCCCGCGTAGTTGTGGGTCGGTCCGACCAGGCCGTCGAAGTTGGCTTCGACCGCGGACATCAGATCCAGGTACTTCACCAGCACCGCCCCGAGCTCCTTGGTTCGCTGCCAGAAGCCGCGGTCGTTCCATTCCTCGAGCTTGATTTCCTTGGCGTGGTCGACGTCGGCCAGGAAGAGCTTGTCCATCTGCGCGCCGAAGTCGCGGCCGATCACCACGGCGTTGACCTCGTCGTTGTGGATGAAGCTGCGGTAGTCGAGGTTGGACGAGCCCACCGTCGCCCACACGCCGTCGATCACCGCGGTCTTGGCGTGCATCACCGCCGGCTCGTACTCGTAGAGCTTGATGCCGGCCTTCAGCAGGCCCGCGTAGTAATGACGCGACAGCGCCAGCGCGGTGCCAACGTCGCTCAGGCCCGGCATCATCAGCCGCACGTCGACGCCGCGGGCCGCCGCGTCCTTCAGCGCCTTGACGAACGGGCGGTCCGGCGCGAAATACGCCTGGGTGATCCAGACCCGCGAGCGCGCCTGCCCGACGGCAGCGAGGTAGGCGCTGTAAATCCTTTTCTTGCTGGTCTTCTCGGCGTCGGAATCGGTGAGGCGACGCGCGGTCTCCTCGATGGGCACCAGCACGTCGATGAGGTCGGCGCCGCCGCTGGTCAGCACCTGCACCAGGTCGCGGCCCGCGGGCTTTAGCTGCGGTAGCAGCGCCGGCGTCTCCTCGATCTTGTGCTGCGTGGTCTTCTCCCAGAAGTAGAGGAAGGTCTTCTGGAAGGTGGCGACCGCGGGTCCCTCTATGCGCACCTGGGTGTCGCGCCAGCCGCGGCGTCCGCGCTTGCGCGCCTCTTCGCGCAGCTCGCTGTCACCCGCGTACTCGTCGCTGACGTTGATGCCGCCGGTGAAAGCGACCTTGCCATCCACAACCAGGATCTTGTGATGGCGGCGATGGTTCAGGCGCCACAGCCGCAGATCCTTCACCGGGTTGACGCTGTTGAACTCCGAGAGCTCGACGCCGGCGTCGCGCATCTTCGTCAGGAAATCGGCGCTGGTGCTGACGCTGCCCCAGCTGTCGTACATCACGCGCACCTTCACGCCCGCGCGCGCTTTCTCCTGGAAGGCCGCCGCATATTTCTTGCCGAGCTCGTCGTCGCGCAGGATGTAGACGTCCATGTGGATGGAGCTGCGCGCCGCCGCGATCGCCGCGAGCTGCGCGGCGTGTGTCTTGGGCCCGTCCTCGAGCAGCGTCACCTGGTTGTCGCCGATATACGGCTGGCCGGTCTGCTGCTGCACCAGCGCCATCGCGTGGCGCGCGAACTCCAGCGTCGCCGGATCGTCGCCGACCGACTTGCGCAGCGAGGCTGGCGGCAGCCGCGCGTCGAGCGCGTGGACCAGCGTTTCGGTTTCTTCGGGGGACGGCTGCTCGGGGAGCGAGGCGCAGGACGCGAGAAGCGCCGCGAGCGCAAGCCCGCAAAACCGCCTCACAGCTTCAATCCCGGTGACAGCGTCGCCGGCACTTCGGACCTTGGCGCCTCCACCGAGGCCACGGGGTAGGCGCAGTAGTCCGCGGCGTAATACGCGCTTGCGCGATGGTTGCCGCTCGCGCCGACGCCGCCGAACGGCGCGGCGCTCGAGGCGCCGGTCGTCTGCCGGTTCCAGTTGACGATGCCGGCGCGGATGCGACGGTAGAAGCGATCCCAGTCTTCGGGGCGCTCGGACAGCAGCGCCGCCGACAATCCGTAGCGCGTGCGGTTGGCCATGTCGATCGCCTGGTCCAGGTCGTCGTAGCGGATCAGCTTCAGGAGCGGCCCGAAGTCCTCCTCGTCCGGCAGATCCTTCACGCCGGTCACGTCGAGCAGCCCCGGCGATACGAACGCGGGGCCCAGCGGCAGGCGCTTCATCTCCAGCAGCGGTAGGGCGCCTTGCGCGATCAGCCTGGCCTGTGCGGACAGCAACTGCTCGGCGGCCTGCGGCGAGATCACCGGGCCCATGTACGGCTGCTCCGCGTCGTCATAGCGCCCGATCTTGAGTTGCCTTGCAGCTTCGACCAGCGTCGCGACGAAACGATCGCCGACGTCGCCGCGCGGCACGAACAGCCGGCGCGCGCAGGTGCAGCGCTGGCCCGAGGAGATGTACGCGGACTGGATCGTGTCGTGCACGGCGGCGCGCACGTCGCCGACCTCGCCGACGATCAGCGGATTGTTGCCGCCCATCTCCAGCGCCAGGATCTTTCCGGGCGCGTCGGCGAACTGCCGGTTGAGGATCTGCCCGGTGCGCGAGCTGCCGGTGAAGTAGAGGCCGTCGAGCTCGGCGTGCCCGGCGAGCGCCTCGCCGGTCGCGCGCTCGCCCTGCAGCAGGCTGATGACGCCGGATGGAAGGCCAGCCTTCTCCCAGAGCTTGATCGTCTCCTGCGCCACCAGCGGCGTCTGCTCGCTGGGCTTGAACAGCACGACGTTGCCGGCGAGCAGCGCCGGCACGATGTGGCCGTTGGGCAGATGCCCCGGAAAGTTGTACGGACCGAACACCGCGACCACGCCGTGCGGCTTGTGGCGCAGAGTGTTCTTCACCGCGCCGCTCTGCGACTCGCTGGTGCCGGTGCGCTCGCGATAGGCGCGGGCCGAGATGTCGACCTTGCCGATCATCGCCTGCACCTCGGCCTGCGATTCCCACAGCGGCTTGCCGGTATCGCGGCTGATCGCCTCCGACACCTGTGGCTTGTGCTCCTCCAGCAGCTTGGCGAAGCGCCGCACCAGGAGCTCGCGCTCGGCGAAGGGCAGGGCGCCCCAGCCCTCGAACGCCGCGCGCGCGGCGCGGGCTGCGACGTCGACGTCCTGCGCCGATGCGGCGCGGCCCTTCCAGATCACCTCGCCGGTGGCGGGATCGGAGCTCGCGAATTCGGGCCCGTGGCCCTCGACCCAATGGCCGTCGATGAAGAGCGAGTGCATTTTCAGATTCTATGCGAGATGGCCTCGCGTTCGGCGAAGGTCCCGTCCTAGACTTCAGCCGTGCTCGCATTCCGCCCAGGCATCAAATGGCCCCCTTCCGAGCGGATGCTCCTCGGCCTCGCGTCTGTGATCCTGTCGTTGTCTTTCCTCAAGACCGCCTGGGTCTCGGACGACGCGTTCATCAGCTTCCGTGTGATCGAACACCTCTTGAAGGGGGACGGGCTGGTGTGGAACGTGGGAGAACGGGTGCAGGTTTTCACGCATCCGCTGTGGCTGCTGCTGGTCGGGATGGCCGCGTTTGTCACTCGCGAGGAATACTTCACGAGCGTGGCGCTGTCTGCCGTCGCGCTGGCGGTGACGGCTTACGGAATTCTTCGGCTCAGTCCAAGCCGAGTCGCGGCAGCCATTGCGCTCCTGATCGCGGCGACGTCCCGCTTTTTCATCGACTACAGCACGAGCGGTCTGGAAAACGGTCTTTCGCACACCATCGTGATCTGGCTGCTTTGGCTGCACTACGCCGATCAACCGCGCAATGCCGCCTGGTTCCATAGGGTGGTCCTGGCGGGAGCGCTCCTGGCCGTAAACCGTCTCGACCTCGGCGTCTTCGCCGCGCCGATCATGCTGCACGCGCTCGCGTCGGCGCGCAGGCTGCCGATCCTCGCCCACCTGCGGGCTGTGTTGCTTGGCGCTTCACCACTGCTGGCGTGGCTGCTCTTCGCCACGATCTACTACGGCGACCCGCTGCCCAATACCTTTCTCGCAAAAGTCGGCGCAGGGATCGAGCCAGGCGAGCTCATGGCACAAGGGGTCCGTTACTTCGCCGACGCCTGGTCGAGCGATGCCGCCAGCTGTCTGTTGATCGCCGCTGGACTGGCGCTTGGCGTCCGGCGGCCGCATCGGTGGGTCGCCGGCGGTGTCGCGCTCTATCTGCTCTACGTCCTGCGCGTGGGCGGCGATTTCATGTCTGGCCGGTTCCTGAGCGTCCCCTTGCTGGCTTGCCTCGTCGTGCTGCTGCGGACCAGTGGCGAGCTGCGCATGCCGCGCCTCGCGTGGCTCGTCGTCGTCGCCTTCCTCGGCAATGTTCCGAGCACCGTCCTGAGTCCGTTGAGCTTCAACGACCACACCATTCCTCCGAGCGGCATCGAGGACGAGCGTGCGTTCTACTACCGCCATCAGGGACTGCTGCGCAACCTAGGGCTTGGCGAAACGACGCTCGCCAACAGCCCCGCGGCAGTCCAGGCCGACTTCTACCGCCGTCGCGGCAACCCGTACCTGATCTGCACCGTCGGCTTGGGCACGTACTTGTTGCCGCTCGACTGGCGCATCAGCGATGCATACGCCCTCACAGACCCGTTGCTGGCGCGCCTGCCTGCCAAGCGGCCGTGGCGAGTCGGGCACTACGAGCGTCCTGCGCCGGCAGGCTATGGAGCGACTTTGCGCAGTGGGACCAATCGCATCGAAGATCCCGACCTGGCGGAGCTGTATGCATTGATCCACGCGGTTAACGCGGGTCCGATCCTGACGTGGGAGCGGGCCGGCGCGATCGTCGAGCTGCAGATGGCGAGCCGCCGGCTCGTGCGCGCCAGCGCTTTCGTGAACGAGCCGGCCAACTTCCGCAAGAGCGATCCGCTCCGGTGCACGCCTAGGCTTGACGACCCCGCAGCCGCGGCCAATATCGGCGAAGGGTCTCGCTGACGCCCATGTATCCACCATCGCCGACGGCTCGCATCGCCAGGACGAAAAGGCCGACGGTGGGCAGCACCTTGAAGAGCATCACCAGGTACGGTACCCAGTGGGGCCACGCCGGCGTCGGGTCCCAAATCGACGGATTGCGGTCGACGTCGAACAGCGACGACGGCGTCGGCAGCGCGAGCAACAGCATGCACACGAGGGTCGCCGTCAGGTAGGCGTTGCTCCGCGAGCCCGAAGACGCGGCAATGACGGCGCCGCTCAGGAGCACGGCGCTCATGTGGTGCTCCCAGACGGCGCCGTAGCTGAGGAAATGCGCCAGCAGCAGTGCGCATGCGCCAATCGGCAGCGTCGCGGCTCGCGACCGCAGCACGGCCAGCGCGGTCAGCCCCAGGACCAGCAGCCGCAGGCCGTCGGCGAACGTTGCCCAATGGATCTGCAAGCTGACCAAGCCGGCGTCACCCGCGGACAAATGGATCAGATGCAGCAAGCCGAAATTTCCGGAGTGAAAGTCCGCGGCCGCGTCCACCGTCGTCAGGAAGTTGTGCTCGTAGAAGTAGTGCCAGTCGTCCGGATGGTGCAGGAAGTACGGCGCCGAAATGCCGACCAGCAAGGCCGCGGCGAGCAGGTACGACAGGGCGTGCGCGGGACTGCGCAGAAACGCGGGAGCCAGGACCAGGCCGACCGGCTTGATGAGCACGGACGCGGTGAAGGACAAGGCGGTGCCCCGCGCCAGGACGGACCAAAAGCAAAGCACGACCGCGGCGAACGTGAACTGACCCATGTGGAGCTCGAGGAAATACGGGCTGCTCAGCAACAGCATCGCGGTGATCGGCAATCGCGCACGCGCCGGCAAGCGGCGCCAGAGCAGCGCAATCGTGAGGGCCAGAAGCGCCTCCAGAACAACCGACCACAGCAATTCGGCCGACCGCGGCGACAACGCCGTGACGGGCTGCGCCAGCAGTGCGACCGACGGCGCGTAGCGGAACCGGTAGTGGTAGGGCGTCAGCCCGTCAGGATCCTCGGCGTAAGGACTGCGTCCCCGCTGCCACTGGGCGGCGCCATGGTAGACGGCAAAGAAGTCGGCCCCATGCGGCAGGCGGTGCACGGTGTCGTTGTGCAACGGCCAGATGATCGAGCGCTCGGAGAACAGCACCGAGCAGGCGATCGCGAGATGCGCGCAGATCAGACCGGCCAGGATAAGGCTGGAGCGGAATCGCAGGGTCCGCGGCATTTGGGGATTCTACTCAAAGGCAACTGCGCAGAAGTTGTCCGGCACAAGTTCGACCCGTTCGTATGGGCACCGTCTCCGCTGTCAAGCTGAGGACAACTGCACCTGCCATCCCGTAGTCTGTCGCTGTTCCTCGGGGGTGCAGCATGAACAAGTCCGCATTGGCGGCCGCGTCCGCGGCCATCGTCGTCCTCACGGCTTTTGCCGCCACGCGCGACTTCGAGCACCCGGCCTCGACCGACACCTCGCAGCAGTTCGGCCCGGGCAACGTCCAGCGCGACGACACGCCCAACGATCCGTCGTACGACCGCGCCGAGCCCGACGATCCGGACGGCCGCACCACGACCAATCTCTATGACGAGCGCTTCGATCTCTTCGGCTTCGCCTCGGCGCTGTCGCCGCTGGCGCGATACCTCGATCCCACCGATCCGGTGCGCTTCGGCAACGCGCAGATCTCCGGCTTCAACGCGGCCGGCGCCTGGAAGCTCACCCGCGGCCGCCCGGACGTGGTCATCGCCATCCTCGACACCGGTATCCGCTGGGACAAGACCAGCCTGCGCCGGCAGGTGCACCTGAACACGGCCGAGCTGCCGCTGCCGCAGGACGCCGGCGGGCAGACGCATGCGAGCTACGACCTCGACGGCGACGGCGCAGTCACCGTCGACGATTACGCCAACGACGCACGCGTCGACAAGAACGCCGGCGTCAACGCGATCGAGGACCTGGTCGACGCGCAGGACCTGATCCGCGCGTTCTCCGATCACACCGACGCCGACGGCAACGGCTACGTCGACGACATCGCCGGCTGGGACTTCTTCAACGACGACAACGACGCCTACGACCAGTCGAGCTACTTCGCCGCCGGCAACCACGGCACCGGGCGCACCGAGGAAGCAGTGGAGCAGGGCAACGACGGCGAGGGCGAGATCGGAGTCTGCCCCAAGTGCCAGTTCCTGCCGTTGCGCGTGTGGGACACGTTCGTGTCCGATCCGAACACGTTCGGGCTCGCGGTGGTCTACGCGTCCGACAACGGCGTCGCCGTGATCGAAGGCGCCGACGGCGCGCTGGCGCACTCGGCGTTCATGGAGGCGGCATCGGAGTACGCGTACCAGAAGGGACTCGTGCAGACGTTCTCCGGCGACGACCTCAACACCGGCAACCACAACTTCCCGGCGGGCTACAGCCACGTGATGCTGATCCAGGGCACCGTGCCCGACAGCGTCGGCCTCGGCCAGGACGCGCCGGAGCAGGCCGCCGCGCTGCTGCTCAACCTGCCGGTCGGCTCGCAGATCCCGCCGCTCACGTACTTCCGCGGCGCCAACACCACGCAGTTCGGCGGCAAGAGCTCGATCTCGATGGAAGGCGCGACCGGCTCGGTGAACACCGGCAAGGCTTCCGGCGCAGCGGCGCTCGTGATCTCCGCCGCGCGCGACGCCGGCGTCACGCTGACGCCCGACCAGACGCGGATCATCCTGGAGCAGACCGCCGAGGACATCACCGCGCCCAACACCGCGGGCCTCTTGCTGCCCGATCCCGCGCAGCCCGGCTGGGACTCGCACTTCGGCTGGGGCCGCGTGAATCTCGGCGATGCGGTATCGCTCGCCACCGCTGGCAACCTGGTGCCGGAGGCAGCGATCCACACGCCGGACTGGTACGCGCCGCTCACCGGCGACACGCTGCACGTCACCGGGCTTGCGCGCGCGGGCACGACCTTCCACTGGCGGCTGGAGTGGGGCGCCGGCCAGGGGCCGACGAGCTGGACCGTCGCGCACGAAGGCGACGCCAGCGACACCGTCACCGACTTCGGCGACATCGATCTCGCCGCCGTTCGCGACGCGCTCGCGACCTACGGGATCCCTTACGACACCGGTGGGCCGGTGTTCTCGCCGACGTCGACCAATCCCTTCACCGGCGAGTTCGCCGTGCGGCTGGTGGTCACCGGCGAGGATCTTGCGATCGCCGGCATCGACCGCCGCATCTTCAACGCCTCCGCAGATCCGACGCTGCGACCCGGATTCCCGCAGCGCCTCGGCGCGGGCGGAGAGGCGCCCCTGCGCTACGCGGACCTGGACGGCGACAACGTGCCGGAGCTCATCGTGCCTGCCGAGGACGGCGTGCTGCGCGTGCTCAAGAAAGATGGAAGCGCTCTGCCCGGATTCCCGGTGCAGACGATGATGCAGTCGCAAGCCGCGGCGCATCCGATCGCGCCCGGCGTTGCCGCGCTCTCGGTCGCGACGCCCGCGCGCGAGATGCTCCGCGGCGTCGTCGTCGCCGATCTGGACACCGACGGATTCCCGGAGCTGATCACCGCCGCCGGCATCCACGTCTACGTGTGGTCGCATCGCGGCACGCTGCGCCCGGGCTTCCCGGTGAGCATGGACCTCGACAATTGCCGCGGCGAAGACCAGCGCCAGGACGACATCCATCGCAAGTGCGGCTTCCTGGCCAATCCGGGCGTCGGACATCTGGAAGGCGACGACAAGCCGCTCGACATCGTGCTCGCCGGCCTCGACGGGCATCTCTACGCGTTCCGCGGCGACGGCAGCGCGGTGCCGAATTTCCCGGTGGACCTCGTCGATCTCACGCAGGAAACGCCGATGTACGCGGAGTCGGTCAACGATCCGGCCATCGGCGATCTCGACGGCGACGGCTTCGACGACGTCGTCATCGCCAGCAACGAGTCCTACGGCGGCGACTCGCCGAACCTGGGATCGATCCTGACGAGCGGAGGGCTCGCCGAAGCGTTCGTCGACGTGCTCGCGACCGCCGCGGGCGGCTCCTCGCGCGTCTACGCGGTGAGCGGCGCCACCGGCACATTCCTTCCTGGATGGCCCATCCATCTGAACGGCGCGATCCAGGACACGCTGCCGCTGGTTGGCCCCGGACACAGCGCGTCGCTGGTGAAAGTCGGCGGCGTGCAGAACATCGTCACCTCGACGACCGGCGGCATGCTCGCTGCCTACGCCGTCGACGGCAGCGTCATCCGCGGCATGCAGCAGGGCGTCTTCGGCGTGGCGAGCAACGCAGTGGATCGCACCGGCCAGCTCAATCTCTTCGAGTCGGCGAGCATCGGCGATCTCACCGGGCTGGGCCGTCCGACCGTCGTGAAGTACGGCGTGTCGCTGCTGCAGGTGGCCAACCTGCTGCTCGTCGGCGTCAACGCGCCGTACAACCATCTCATCGGCGCTTACGACGCCGCGACCGGATTGCCGCTGCCCGCGTATCCGACGGTCACCGACGATTACCAGTTCCTCTCCGCCAGCAACGTCGCGAAGATCGCGGGCGGCGCTTCGAGCCAGATCCTCGCCGGCACCGGCCTTGGCCTGGTGCACGCCTACGACGGCATCACCGGCCAGGACGTCACCGGCTTCCCGAAGATCACCGGCGGCTGGATCTACGCGCCGCCGGAGATCTCGCAGGATGGTCGCGTCGCGGCGATCACGCGCGAGGGTTATCTCTATGAATGGGACGTCGGCGCGCCGTCGTGCCAGAGCGAGTGGCCGACGTTCCGCCACGACCCGCGCAGCAGCGGCAATTACGACACCGACGGCACGCCGCCGGGCGCGGTCGGCGATTTCACGGCGACGCCCGACGGCGGCGATCTGAAACTGGAGTGGACCGCGCCAGGTGACGACGGCATCTGCAACCAGGGCGCCGCGGATCGCTATCGCCTGGTCGTCGATGGCGAGGAGATCGGCGACGTGCCGACGCCCGCGGCGCAGGGCACACCGCAGACGATGCGCCTCGCGGGCATGGCCGGCGCGCAGAACCTGGTGCTGCAGGCGATCGACGAGGCCGGCAACATCGGCTTCCCGATCGGCTTCGGCGACGTGTTGAACCCGCCGCCGGTCGTGTTGCCGCCGCCGCCGAGTCCGCCTCCTGCGCAAAGCGAGAAGCGCTTTGGCGGCGCGCTGACGCTGATCTTGATGCTGCCGATGCTGCTGCTTGCCCTGTCGCGCCGACGATGACCACGAACTTCGATCGCGTCAGCCGCGACCCTGGATTCAAGGAGCTGTTCAAGATCGCGCGTCATCGCGATCTGCCGAAGAATCACGTGGTGATCGAGGAGGGCGCCAAGCCCGGCCATCTCTACCTGATCATGTCCGGCCTCGTGGCCGTGCGCTATTCCAGCCCGCACGATCCCGAGCTGCTGCTGGCCTACCTGTATCCCGGCGACTTCTTCGGCGAGATGTGCCTGTTCCCCGGGGTCCAATCCCGCAGCGCGATGATCGAGACCGCCGCCGACTGCGCGCTGCTGGAGATCGCCTACCAGCCGTTCGTCGAGCTCACCAAGAAGTACCCGAGCCTCTGGCTCGAGCTCGCCGGCCAGCTGGCGCATCGCCTGCGCACGATCAACCATCGGCTCGCGGAGATGCCCGCGCTGCATGCGGCCGATCGTGTCTGGCTCGTCATCGCCGAGATGGCGGCGAACATCGACGCGCGGGCCGGGACCCCGGGGCGCACCATCCGCATCACGCGCCAGGATCTGGGCAAGCTCGCCGGCTGCTCGCGCGAGCTCGCGGGCATGATCCTCAAGGACTTCGCCAAGGCCGGGCGCATCAGCGTGCACGGCAAGACCATCGTGGTTCCCGAGTCGTCGCTCGCCGCGCCTGCAGACCCCAGCGGCTGAAGCAATTCTCCGGCGGAAAGTGCGGGCCAGCTCACATCGCGCCGTTGAGCCCCTGAAGCCGCTCTGGTCTCCTGTAGCTGCCCGGTTCGGGCATACAGGGAGCGCAGACATGGAAGCCATCACGTCGGACTATGCGGTGCTGTTGTGGCTGCCGCTGCTGGGTTTGGTAGGCGGCTGCGCGCTCTGGCTGACCGTGCTGATCGTGATGCAGAACTACCGGCAGCGCGATCAAGCGCGCGTCGCCAGGGGCGAGCTGCGGTGGAGTCAGCCCAATCGCGAGCTTGCGCGAACGGCTGCGCCTGCGCCGGTCGTGGTGCGGCTGGTCGCCTACTCCGGCTCCGGCGCCGGGAACCACGCGTCGGTGCGGTCCATGAGGTGATAGCCGACCAGGCCCACCCATTCTTTCGCTGCAAGCGAGAGCATCTCCAGCTGCGCGAGCGTCGCCAGGATCGGCCAGCGGTTGCGCGGCAGCGTGCGGTAGTCGACGGGGTAGGGCAGGACCGGCCATCCGGCCGCGCGGAAGCAGCCGACCGCGCGCGGCATGTGCGAGGCCGAGGTGATCAGCACCCACTTCTCTCCGGGCTTGGGCTGCATGAGCTTCTTTGCGTAGAGCGCGTTCTCCCAGGTGTTGCGCGAGTCGCGCTCGAGCGTGACGCGGGACGGATCGAAGCCGATCGCGGTCAGGAACGGCGGCACGTCGTCTGCCTCGCGCACGTCCTGGACCATCACCAGCCCGCTGCCGCCGGTGAAGATGAGCCTGGCTTCGGGATGCGCGCGAGCCAGCTCCACGAACGAGAGCATCCGCTCGATGGCCTCGTTGACCTGCGGGTGTCCGACGGCCCTGGTGCCTTCCGGCGACTGGGCGCCGCCGAGCACGATGATGCCGGTGATGGGACCCTGGATCTCGCGCTGCGGGAAACGGTCTTCCAGGATGCCGAGCGTGGCGCGCCCGATCGGCGTCGTGCTGAGCACCAGCAGGAACAGCGCCGAGCCCGCGAGCAGCAAGCGGCTGAAGCGCGGCATGCGTCGCTGCAGCACGAAGGCGCCGAAGACCGCGAAGAAGAGCGTCGTCGCGGGCTGCGTCAGCGCCCACAGCAGCTTGGACAGGACGAAATCCACCGTCGTTACAGCGCGACGACGCGCAGCGGATCGCCGTTGTTCACCTGGAGTGTCTGCGCCAGCTCCGTCGGGATCACCAGCGCCGAGCCCTCCCACGACAGCGTGGCGAGCGCGCAGCGATAGTTGTGCAGCTGCGTGTTGGCCACCAGGCACAGCGTGCCGCCGCCGCTGCCGCGCTCGGCGGTGACGCGCGCCGGCTGCACCAGAGAGCGCTTGATCGAGCGGATCTCGGCGAGTGGCGCCTCCACGGTGGGGCCGCCGTCGAAGATGTCGATGTAGCCCTGGTAACGGAAGCCCTCCTGCTCGAGCAGGTGCAGGGCAGCGGCGGTCTGCGGATGCACCTTGCCGATGACGGCCTGCGCCTCGGGCGGCAGCAGCAGGGTGTAGATCGGATGATGCGGCATGAGCTCGGCGATGATCGCCTTGTTGCCGGTGCCGACGATGTGCTCGGCCTCGCCGTACTCGATGCTGAAGAAGTGGCGGCCCAGGCCCTCCCAGAACGGCGAGCGCCCCTGCTCGTTGGAGACGCCGCGCATCTCGGCGATGACCTTCTCGGCGAAGCGCTGCTTGTGCGAGGCCATGAACAGCATGCGGGATTTCGACAGCAGGTGTCCGGCGCCGCCTTCGCGGAATTCCGGACGCAGATAGAGCGAGCACAGCACGGCGGTGCCGGTGTAATCGTTGGAGAGGTACAGCGTCGGATGGCGGTTGTAGATCTTCAGCTCGCGGCTGGCATGCACCGTGAGGCCAACGCTGTAGTTGTAGAAGGGCTCGTCCAGCCCGCACGCGGCTTCCACCGCGCAGCAGCCGCCGATCTCGCCGCTGCTCGTCTCCTCCAGCACGAACATGTAGCGCTCGTGGCCCGCTTCCTTGACGTCGGCGTCGAACGAGCTCACCGACAGCGCGATCTTGGCGCGCAGGAACTCCGGCACCGGCGGCAGCGAGGTGAAGCCGGCGCCGGCGGTCTTGGCCATCATCAGGAGCGCGTCGAGGTCGCTCATGCGGATCGGGCGGATGATCTTCATTTGGGCAGGGCCTGCTCGAGGGCGGCGCGCATGGTAGCGGGCAAGGGGGACTTCACAAAGCTCTTCGCGTCGACGTGCACGTACGTGGTTTCGGTGTGGGCAAGCAGCGCCGCCTGACCCTGGCGGCGGAACTCGCTGCGCAGCGTCAGCGAGGTGTTGCCGAGCTTGAGCGGCGCGACCGCGATCTCGAGCATGTCGTCGAACCGCGCAGGTCCCTTCCACTCGGTGACCTGCCTGACCAGCTGCAGCTCCGGATTTCCGTTCGGGCCGTTGTCGTAATAGCCCAGCGCGCGCATGAACTCGCCGAAGGCCACGTCGACGTACTCGCCATAGCGGCTGTTGAACACGACTTTCTGCGCATCGCACTCGTGGTAGCGCACGCGCAGCGTATAGGTGAAGGGCGAGGTCACGTCCACGACACCTCGCCGCTCGCCAGCCGCAGCAGCAGCAGCGCCGAGAGCTTGGCGCGCTCGGCGAGGCTCGAGTAACGCATGAACTCGCGGTCGGAATGGATCTCGCCGCCGACGACGCCAAGGTTGTCGATATTCGGCAAGCCGTGCGCCGCGAGGTTGTTGCCGTCGCAGCAGCCGCCGGTGGGCTTGAACTGCAGGTCCAGGCCGAGCGCGCTGCCGCATTCGCCGACCATGCCCATCAGCTTGCGGATGCCATCGGTCAGTGGCTTGGGCGGACGCGTGAACCCGCCGCGCAACTCGACGCTGAAGCCCGGCCGTGTGCCCGCGGATTTCAGCAGCGTCTCGAGCTGCTTCTGCATCCACGCCTCGTCGGCCGGCTTGCTGGTGCGCACGTTGAACTTGAACACGCACAGATCCGGCACGACGTTGAGCGCGCCGCCGCCGCGCACGTAGCCGGGATTGATCGTCAGGTCGTTGCGCGCGCCGTTGAGCGCGTTCAAGTCGCGGATGAAGTCGGCCGCGGCGGCGATGGCGTTGCGGCCGGCGGCGAAGTCGCGACCCGCGTGCGCCGCGCGTCCGTGCACGATCACGTCGAAGTTGCCGCTGCCCTTGCGCTCGGCGGCGAGGTTGCCGTCGGGGAACGCGGGCTCGTAAACCAGGCCAAAGTGGTTGCGCTTGGCAGCTTCGGCCAGCAGCGGCGCCGAGCCCTGCGATCCCACTTCCTCATCGGGATTGAGCAGCACTTCCCAGCCGATGCGCTCCTTCCAGGGACTGCGCTCCAGCGCAGAGATCGCCAGCCACATCGCCAGGAGACCACCTTTGAGATCGGCGACGCCGGGCCCCAGCACGCGGTCCTCGTCGAGCTCGCGCGCTTTCTGGAATGGATGGTCGGCGGAGAACACCGTGTCCAGGTGTCCGCAGAAGAAGATCCTGAGCGGCGCCTCGCTGCGCGCGCGGATGCGCAGCGCATCGCCGAGCTTGCGCTCGCGCTCCGCGCCATCGTCCGCGGTGGACTTGAACGGCGCGACGCCGATGCGCTCGGCGACACCGCCCAGGGACACGAAGCGTCCGCCCAGGCGCGCCGCGGTGGCGTTGACCCCCGCGGCGTTGAAGCTGCCGGAGTTGATGTCGGACAGGTGCAGCAGCTCGCCCTTGAGCGCGGGCGCCTGCTGGTCGATCCAGTCGAGGTAGGGCTTGTAGTCGGTCATGGCGATGGATCGCCGGCATTGTACAAGCCCGTCACCGGCCGGATGGTAGGCTTGCGCACATGAACGTGAAAAGACCCAACAGGATCCTGATCATCGACGACGATCCCGTGATGACGGCGATCTACAGCAAGCAGTTCCAGGTCCGGCAGTTCGTGGTCGAGGTCGCGCATGACGCTACCGCCGGCTTCGTCGCGCTGCAGATCTTCAAGCCGGACATCGTCCTTCTGGACCTCAACATGCCGGAGCGCAGCGGCATGGACCTGCTGATCAACATCCGTGGAAATCCGCAGTATCGGGAGATGCCGGTGGTCATCCTGACAGCAGAGCCGCCGGAGTCGCCGCAAGTGAAGGCGGCGATGAACGCCGCGATCACCGGCGTCCTGTTCAAGAATCAGTGGAACGCCGAGACGGTCTTCTCCGCGGTGCAGTGGGCGCTTGACCAGTCTCGTGGCGTGAAGGCGCCACCGCCCCCCAGCAAATCGCGGAAGTAGATCGAGGCGGCAGTACAATCGCGCCGCCACGTCCTCGTAGCTCAGTGGATAGAGCGGCCGCCTCCTAAGCGGCAGAGTCTTAAGTCGAACAGTGCCGGAAATCGCCATCTACCTGAAGGCGGTCCGACATAGGACGCAGCGAAACTACCAGCCCAAAAGTCACTGATGTCACACCCGTGTCACAACGGGGGACTCAGTGGCGACGATCAGAAGGCGTCAGAGCAAGTGGCAAGCGCAGGTTCGGAAGCAGGGACAACGTCCCATCTCGCGAACGTTCACGGTGCGATCCGACGCTGCGAAGTGGGCTTCGATTGTCGAGTCGGAGATCGAACGCGGCGTATTCGTTGATCGAACTACAGCAGAGCAAACCAAGTTTGCGGACGCCGTAGACCGATACGCGCGTGAAGTGATGGGCTCGCTACGGTGGAGAGCGTCCAGCCACATCAAGCAAATCCGAAAATCGTTCGGTGCGTTGCCGCTCGCACGCTTCACCACATCGGAGCTTGCTGCATACCGTGACGCTAGGCTGCGCGTCGTGTCAGCTCAAACGGTCCGGCATGAACTAGGTCTCGTGAATCGGGTCCTGAAGCGCGCTCATCAGGAGTGGGGTATAGCTTTGCCGGCCGGCATACCCTCCGTGAGGAAGCCCAAAATGCCGCCCGGTCGTGACAGACGACTCGCTAGCGGCGAAGAGGACCGCCTCTTGAGTGCTCTGAGCTGCTCCTACACGCGAGCCGTCGTGATCCTTGCCTTGGAGAGCGCTATGCGGCGAGGCGAGATAGCGAATATGAGATGGGAGCATTTGAAGCTGTCTGAACGCCTGCTCAGCATCCCGAAGACGAAGACGGACGTTTCGCGCGTCATCCCCCTCTCACAGCGCGCGGCTGCAACGCTAGCGGCGCTCGCCGGAACGCGCCAGGGCCACGTCTTCCCGTTGAAGCCCGACAGCATCACCCAAGCGTTCGGACGCGCCAGGGAGCGAGCTGGCCTAGCGGGCCTTCGATTTCACGATTTGCGGCACGAAGGGACCTCTCGACTCTTCGAGAAAGGGCTGGGGCTAATGGAAGTCGCCCTCATTACCGGGCACCAGAGCTTGAGCATGCTGAAGCGTTACACCCATCTTCGGCCGGAATCGCTTCTGGAGAAATTGGGTTGAGTCTGGGGGCGTGGGTTTGACCGCCTCCGGCAAAGGTGGTGTGATGCGTTTATGGACTTGGGTCCGTTGATCGACCATTCCAGCGTCGCGATCCAGGCGCTGACTTCGCTGGCCATGGTGGTCTTCGCCGCCTTGGCTTTCAAAAAAAAACTTCTAAGTCGTTCCTAGTCCAGCAGAGTTACTTCGAACACGAATAGTTGAACAAAAGGCCTGCTTTCGCAGGCCTTTGAATTTGTGGACAGAATTCCGATGCACTAAGCAATCTCTCTCAATTCTTGCTCCTCTGTTTTCTTATTAGTCATTCATTGGATTCTCAAAGCGATTTTGCAATTCGCATTTGGGGCGAAAGCGAAAGGCGGCACATCAGGCGTTGAAGTTGGACGAGCGACCAGGGACCCCCGCGCGGGGCAGGAATGGCCTGATCGTTGAGCACGCGCAACACCGCACGCTGCGTCATCCCTTTGTCGAGCAACATTTGAATCAGCGGCCCGCGCTTCGCAGCGAACGCGTCAGCTTCGCTCTGGCGCTGCAAAATGTTCTGGGCAAGGTTCTGAATACCCGTGGCACCAAGAACGACGCCCCGCGCTTTGGCAGCGGCCAGCGCAGCCTTGGTTCGCGCACTGATCTGGTCTCGCTCCCACTCTGACATCACGGCGTGCATCTGGATCATGACTTTGTTCGCGTGCGGCATGTCTGCTGCAACGAAATCGCAGCCAGTTTCGAGCAAGCCCGACACGAAATGGACGTTTCGGGCTAGCCGATCGAGCTTCGCAATGAGAAGCGTTGCTCGGTGCTCCCGGCACGCATTCAAAGCCGCCCGCAGCTGGGGGCGCTTTTCTAGCGCATTCGACCCCTTGCCTGTCTCGGTCTCCCGGAAGGCTCCTACAAGCTCCCAAGAGCCCCCGCGTAGATAGGCCGAGACCGCCGCCTCCTGAGCTTCAAGTCCCAATCCGCTCTGACCCTGCTTCGCGGTTGAGACTCGGTAATACGCGACGAACTTCCCGTTGCCCATGCTTATGGTCTCCCGACTACGTGAAAGGACGAACGTCCAATGTGTAGTCAGAAGTGTAAGTATTTGTGTGACGGTCACAAATATAGTAGGCTTGCGATCGTGACAAAAGGTTCCTCGGCGAAGTCAGTCACCGCCTTGCGCCTGAAACGAGGGCGTCCCCCTGTAGGGGAACGACGGATGACCCCAGCAGAGCGACAGCAGCGCCGAAGGGCGATGCGTCGTCAACTGGGCTATCAAGACTTCTTCGTGGGCATTCAGGGTTCGATCTGCGAGTTGGTGCAGAACATCGCTCATGCTCGACAGGTCCCACCCTCCACCGTAGTCCAGGAAGTCCTCGACTACGGCGTGGCGGCGTTGTCGTTGCGACTCGCGGACGTTCACTCTGCGCGCGTTGACGTCGCGATCAGCCAAGACCTCGTCTATGGGTTGCTCATGAGCACGCGCTCTGCCGCGATCATTGAGCGATACAAGGAGGTCGTCGGAACAAAGTAATTGCTCGCGCCTTATCGGTATCCTGACGTTCGGACGCGAGATGTAACGGGGCAGAAGGAAACTGCAAGCCCCAACGGCGGAAGTGGCCCAAAAGGTTGCCGCAGGCCGTGCAGTTTGAGCGTGATGGACGAGCCTCTACCTCGCCTAATCCAGCACGCAATACACAGCTGTGGCTCGGATGAGGAAAGAATCTAGACTCAGGGCCGACCTGAGATAGATGAGGCCCACCTAACCCCCATCGTGCTAAATGGGGTTAGGGGGAAATTCGCCTCTTCTACCTCAGGGCCAGATTGTTCTTCTTGTTCTTCTACCTTGTGAGAGGGGTGGTAAGACTATTTGTCTGCCGGTATGAAAGTTCCGAACGCCGATACCCTCAGACGTAGTGCTGCCAGCCATTTGCGGAACCAAGGCAATGTGGCGGATGCGGAGATTCTCGGCCGATCTCAACTGGAAATCAGCCAGACCGCGCAGCGGTATTCCAACACGACCGTGATCGGTCTCTATGTAACCCTTCGGTGCCACAGTTCTGATCTCGCGGTGTTTCGCGAGGAGGGATTCTTCGGAGAAGATGTCAACAGCGACGTTCACGCCCGCGTGAAGGCTGCGCTGGGGGCAGTCCTTCCGGTCGAATTTCAGATTCACGAGATGTCTGCACGCGCCTTCCTGGTCGAAAAGGATGCGCACGAACTCACCGAGCTGGAAGCATTGATCGACGCTCAGCAGCAACTAATGATCGCTGTGGCAACCGGCGGGCCTCGCATCGAAAGCAGGAACGACGAATACAAGGCACGACGAGCGCAAATAAGAACCCTGCTCGCCGGGCGATCTGTCCGCGATCCAAACCAGTTCGATGATCTGTGGGCCTGGTATGGACGCTGGAAGAACGGAGATCTACCGACCTATCAATCCAGACGGGACTACGTCCGGGGAATCTACCAATCGCTGCGGGACTCACTCCATGGCGACGCAGCCCTGTCCACCGAGCCGAACAGTGAACCTACCGGCTGGACTCGTGTGGACCGCGTCGTCGATCAGCTCATAGCAAAGCTGCCGGCAGCAGAGAAGGAGGAGGAATTCCAGACCATCGGCTTACTCTGCCGAGAGGCGCTCATCTCGCTTGCTCAAGCTGTCTACAAGCCGGGTGTGCACAAGACTTCGGATGGTGTCGAGCCATCCTCAACCGATGCAAATCGGATGCTGGATGCCTACCTTTCGACTGAATACGCAGGTCAATCCAATGAAGCGCTGCGCAGGCACGCGAAGGCTGCTCTCGTGCTTGCCAACGACCTGCAACATAGGCGAACGGCGACACATCGAGATGCATCGTTGTGCGCTGAAGCAACTCGCACTGTGATCAACATCGTCGCTATCACCTCGGGACGGCGATAAGGGTGCAGCGTGGATCGCGAGGATGTTGGACTCCTAGGGAATTGCAGAGTCCACCCTGTAAAACAGCGGCACAATTTTCCGGCGCCAATGGCCGATTACTTATACTTTCAGCGCGAGCGTTCATCGTCGCGGTGATCGTCCCCGTTAGCTTTCGCGACCGCACGCACCGGATCGCACCTGCCGCGTCCTTCGTGTTCACTGCTATCCGCGCGCTCGCCCACTATGAACGTGCGTCTGGTCGCAGCAGATGCGTCCCTCTGTCGTTAGCCTAGGGGATTGATGGACCGTAACCTGGGGTCTCGATCCCCTTGACTGTTCCTCGCTTGACGCTCGCACTTTGATACTAGGTTGGAAACAACAAGTCATTGCGCCGACACATGGTTCGCAAGCTTGCGTCTGGAACCACTATCAAAGGAACGTCAACTCTGAAACGCAGCCGCAGCAGCACCCTGAGGACGGTAGAAGAACCGCCTATCTCGCGCGCCACCAGGCTTCCAGACTGGCGGAACAAACGTGAGGCTAGGCTGCGCGTAGGCGCGAAGCCCGCGGAACAGCCGGAACCTTCAGATCCAAAAGCCGAAGCCCGTCCCGGAGGTCCCTGTCCATCTCAAGTTATCAACAGATGGGGGTAAGGAATCGCGCTCGATGTATTTAATACAGTCATACATCTCTTACAGATAAGAACCTGCTTTACGCGCGTTGGAAAAAGTTAGGAGGCTGCAAGGCGCGCGGCGCTGACGATCCGACTCACAATCGACGCGTGGATTGAAAGCGGCTTCGAGCCGCAGTGAGGAACGACTGGAGTAGGTGAACACGCGGCCCTTGCGACCTCGCCCATCCGGGCGAACTACCCGCTACCCCAGCTACCCCTGGATCGAAAACGTGCGGTAGGTCGCGGCAGGTAAGCATTGGTGGTGTCCCCGCTGCTACGAGATCACCTGTTGCATGCCATAGCACCTCACGTGCCCAGCTGCCACTAGCTCGCGGATGCTGATCGTCTTGTTGGTGCTATCGCGAGTGTCCAAGACGTTTGGAACAGCGAGGGGGACGATGTCCCCAATCCATGACGCGAATGAAACATCGTCGGTCCCCGGCGGAAGATCAATGCCAGTGCTGTTGACTCCAACGACGTGGCCCGGCTTCGCAAAAACAGGGCCGCCGCTTGAGCCGCCATGCAAGACCATCGATGTTCTAAAGCAGGGCCCCGGTAAAAACGTGCGATCCCGCCCGTTCGGTAGCAGTTCCTCTACGCGTCCAACGTAGTAGTTGGGGTTCAGCGCGATGACCTGCTGTTCGGATTGGGTCACCGTCGTGCCTGGGTATGCGTAGGTCCAGACTGTGTCACCGACCTCCGGCGTGCGCACATCGAGTGACAGAACCTTGTTCGTCAGCAAGTGCCCCGCCGTCTTGTGTTTCATTTCGGCACAAACTCCGATGGCGACATCTGCATTTGGGTGGCCTACATAACCCAGGACAGGGCGAACGTGGTATTTCGTGTCATCGATAAACTGCACGATGTGCAGTCCGTGGGCACTGCCTGCCGCGGCGAAGACATGCTTCGCCGAGACGAACCAGCCAAACGTTGTAATGAAGAAGCCAGTTCCGAGGAACTGATACGGGTGCCCTTCTCGCGCGAGAAATATCGGAAAGATTACGAGCCGCGGATCAGTCAGCTTGCCGTCGTCGGCTCGAATTGCGAAGTGTTCAGGGTTGGCTGAGCCGCGCATCGTTTGATCCTCCGGTTCCACGGCGAGAACTCAGCCGTGAGTCCACCCAGCATGGAGCTGGGTGCGCCGGAACAGCAATGTTGACTATTTCTTGCTGACGCCGCTTCGCAGGGACAGTAAGACCGGGACGCTTACAGGTCCCAATCAAGTCCGCAGTTGTCACAGTGCATGGCGGTCGCGGCCTCCCTACGGGACAGCCCTGTGGCCAAGATTGACACCCCACCCGTGAGGATCGCCGCAGCAGTCTTGCCGCCACTAAGGCCCTTCTTCCTGCTGACACGGCGCGTCCTGACTCCGCCCTTCGCTCCGCAGTGTGGGCAGGCAATTGCTTCGTTGGCGCTACCGTAGACGATCTCATTCAGCGTTACTGGCGGCCCACCGCCCAGCTTCAGCCCAAGCCAGAGCACCGGCGCTAAAAGCGCAAAAATCCCTGCGGCCGCGAGGAGTGAAATCTTGCCCGTTAGAGCGGACCAAGCCGTCCAGCCACCCGCCGCCAGCACCCCCAGAAACAAGGCCAGCGCCATCAGTGGGCCGCACACCATTCTGATGGCTTCCCAGTTGGACCGATCCCCCTCAGGTGCGACTTGGGCGGGGCTCTCCAATCTCTTCCGCAGCAGGGCCGCTTTCTGCTCCTTGAAGCTGCCCTCTGTTAGTTCGCCGGCCGCGCGACGGCGGCCTAGCTCCGCGAGCTCCGCCACGAATTTGGCGGGCTCCGACTGCTCCTCGCTTCCTATTCCCACACACGCCCCCAATTGGCAGCCGCGAATGACTGCAGGGTAAAAGTATAGGACACCGTGTCACTCATAGAGCGTGGTTCTATGAGATTCATGTGCATATGGTTTGTAGGTGCCTGCGCGCCAACAGCTCGTTCAACTCGGTCGGAAGCTTCGAGAGCTTCGCGAGAAGCGCGGCTTCTCACAGGAAGGATTTGCCCTGGAGTGCGGACTAGCTCGCAGCTACTACTCGGGTATTGAGCGTGGGCATAGGAACGTGGCCGCGCTCAACCTGATTCGGATTGCCGAAACTCTTGGCTGCGAAATAGGCGATCTATTTCCCAAGGTGCGCGAACTCAAGCAGACGCGAACAGCAAAACGCTGACTCCTAAAACGAACCCCGCTCGCTGTCGGAGCGCCCCGGCACTAGCCGTGCGTGGCTGGGGCTCAGCTACGATGAGATCACCGACATCCGTTGGCCTCGGAGGCGCGCTGTGTTCTCACTACTGGAGTCTAAAGAAGAAATCGCCACCGCTCAGCAACAGCTTGAGGCGACGATCAAACGCGATTTTCGTCGGCGTGCCGTTAAGAAGATCGGCTATCCCGGAGGGACCCAACACAACGCGGAAGTTGCGACCGACGGTCGTTACTGGTTTTGGTCTGCGGACCTTCCTGATTCTGAAACGCCCAATCCGCGACGGTTGAATTGGTTTGGACTATTTGAAGATGTGGGCAGCCTCCAGATTTCTGTTGAGATCAACACGGGATACGAAGGGCGCAACGATCAGGTCGCAGGCTTTTTCGCCCGTGACGGCGAGTCGGGCGCGGTTTATCTGTTTCACTCCGGTCGCGTCGGTGGCGGAACCAAGGGAGTTGGAAAGTCACGATTCCTGACCTATAGCAATGAGCCTTTGAGAGATGTAGTCGATCGCTCCGGCAGCATCCGTGAAGGTGTTTTAGTGATGCCTGTGGAAGGCGCTGCGGCAACCCGTTCGGCTGTTCGATACATCGACATCATCGCGGCGTTCAAGCGAGCAGTGCGATCGGGTGAACTCGAGACGCCAGCTTTTCGCCGCGCACTGCAAGTCCTTGATGATTTCTATGCTGAGGCGCGGGGAAGGCGTCGCGGCTTGCGCTCCAGCAAGATCGACTACCTCTCGCGACACGGTGAAGTCGTGGATGCGTTGCACGACTGGCGGCGGCTGGACCTGCTTCCCAAAGGCGCGCGTCTAGTAAAGAACCGCTTGATTGACATGGGCGTGGCGCTAGACAGCACGCTGGTCGAAGTATTCGAGGTCAAGACGTGCGCGGCCCGATCCGACGTCTATGCTGCGATCGGGCAACTACTTGTTCACGGCACGGACGCGAATTGCCGGAGAGTTATGGTTCTGCCCAAAGGTGAGCCGCTCGCATCCGACCTTGCCGAGGCACTACAGCGGCTCAAGATCGAGGTGGTGAACTTCAAGCTAGGAAAGGAAGCGGCAACGATATGTGAATCAGCGACCGCTTGAGACCTCCCGTATTGGCCGGATCAGGGCGCGCCCTCGGAAGAATCCTTCAGCGGAACGGCGTTCTGTGCGGCCGGATCGAGCATGGCAATGCTCTTCATTACATTGCTGCCGAGTTGGCGAGTGTTTAGCTCAACGCCGTTAACGCTCACTAAGGGCACGCTGAGTTGTCGCGCTAGTTCACGCAGCACAGGTCTAACAGGACTCAGAGCAGCGCCATCCTTCTCAACCTCAATGGTCCCGCTCTCAAGCTCGCGAATGACATAGGCGTTGTAGCCAACTTCTTTGAGTGATTTCTGTTCACTGCGCGGCTTGCTCTTCGTCATGAGGCGGCTCAAAGAAAGCGTGCGTTTCGCCTCACCCTCCGCCGTCATCAGCGCCGTAGCTTCGGCCACTGGTGCGTCAAGGAGAATTTCAACCTGCATTTCCTCGGTGTTCACGCGCAGCACGATAACGCGATCAACCTGCAACAGCGACCTTGGATTGAACGAAACGTGTCCGCTGCCGCCCATCATGGCGGTCGTCTTGACGGATATCCGCTCGCCCTTGCCGCTCACAACGTCATATCCCTGCTGGTTGACAGCAACGGCCATCTGACCGTTGGTAATGAGTGCGGCGTAAAGCTCGCCAATTCGCCCGCACAAGTGTCGCAGCTCCGTTGGTGGCACGCCCCACTGTAGTTCGCGCTCAAACCAGGCCATCGCCTCACCGAGCGATTGGATGAGCTGCATTTGGGTAAGCGCCATAGGAATGTCGCCCTGGCTATCCGTGGATGAAGAGCGGTCGCTCGCCTTTGTCCGCTTGATCTAGCCCGTCATACCCATTGATTTGCATATAGCGTTCGCCGCAAGCACCGCATTGCGTGAAATGCGGCATTTCGAAGATCGTCAGATGACCGAGCAGCGAGCTTCTCATCGTCGTTCGGATCGTCCACGTGGACCCACTCGTTCCTATACTTTCGGAGTGCGTGCAGGTCGGCTTTGAGGCCCGCATCGAGCGGTGCAGAGTCGATTAGCTTCGAAAGGCCATGCGACGATCCACTCACCTGCATATCGAAGCGGAGGAACGCTTCTATGCCTGCGACAGCAGTAAGGACGGAACCGAGATAGGCGCCTGCAGCGAATGCTTCATCTGCCTCACAAATGATTAGTGAGCACCATTCCGACAAGATGACGCCGCCCTTGAGCAGTTCCTCGTCGAGCGCACAAAGATAAGCCCACCGCTGGTCGTTGCGAAGCTCGGCGACTTCGTAGGTCATGCAGTGTCAGGCCGATGAAATCACGGCATCGTGTATTGGATGGTCTGCCGACAATCGAGCGAAGAATTGAGGAGGCTGAAAGCTCTCGCAGAGTTCGCGCAACGCATCGAGAGAGATGTAGTTTCGCAAACGACTGGAGCCCTCCAATGTCAGCGCAATACCTAGTTGCGAACCATCAAAGTATTCGAAGAACTCACGTTTGGTTAAGCCGGACACGGACCCATAACGTCGCCAGAGGGCGGATGGCGAAGAGGCGTCAGTTGCTCCGATTCGTGCCGACCCGACTATGCAGCCCACGGGCAACTTCACATAAATCCACACCGTTGTTCCCGGAACTATCTTCATCACTCGCTTTCGCAATTCGACTTGCTTGCGGCCGGCAAGAATGTTTTCAGCGTGGCGAGGTTCTAGCGAAATGAGAATGTGCCCTGCATCAGTTGGCACTGAATGCCTCCTCAAGAATCGCCTGGAGCTGCTGGTCAGAGATTGGCTTTGTCGTGATCAAGTCGTTCGGACGCCCACACCCAAGGCGCTTCAGCGTCGCCAGACCAACTGCGTTTGGGAGCGTAAAGATGTTGTCAAAGACAATCGCCGCTTTCATCTCGGATTTCCCGATCTTAGGCAAGTGTTTCGTCGTCAGCACTGAGTTCTTGAGGTCATTCGCGCCAAACGAGTCGGTGGGCTTGAGGTATGCCTCCCTGACCCGAGCGAGCGACACCACTTCGGATCGGCCTTTTGCCTTACTAGACTCATAAAAAAGGACCAGCGTGCCGCGCCTGACGTGTCTCAGAGTTTTGGGGTCTCCTACATAAAGCCGCTCCGTGAAGAGCGATGCCGTAAGTTGCGGCAGGAGCGAAGTCTGAGGCGAGTAACCGAGTAGCGGCTCGCCATACTGTCGCCGGACAGGACAGATGACAGCGGGGCGTCCGGGCAGACACAGTAGAGCGGGTGAGAGTAGCGATTCCAGCCGATCCAATGGGATGTGGACCTTATTGCCCTCTGGCGTCAGCAACGCGAGCTGTTGCTCGACGCATCGGAAGGTTGGAATCTGCGCTGGGAGCTTCGGGCCTCCAACGGAAGTGAGGAGTTCATGGCCGGCCGCCCAATTTGTGCGCGTGAGAACCCGCCCCAGGATCGACTTAACGAGATAGCTCTCCTTCGGAGACCCAGCAAATCCCAAGCCGACTGCCACCTCACGAAGGTTTGACTGATGAGCAGGCAATTCCAACCGAACTTGCCGAGGCCCCTCTCCGGTCAGCCGTTCCAGCAAGTAGAGCAGCAGCGTGCGCGCAGCATCGAGTGCTTGCGCGTGTGATTCATCCAGCGCTGCACGAACAACAACCGCGCCGATCGGTGTGCGGGCGGGCCACGTTATGTAGCCGATACACTTCGACCCCGCCCATGCGGCGCATCGGATGGCGACTCGATTCTGGCTGTCGATAGACAGCCAACGACTAGCGATCTCTGAGCCGGAAATCTGCACACCCTCGCTGAGCATCGCGCGCACGGCAGCGTCCACGTCGCTTGAGACCGTGCAAAGCCGCAAGGTCTCTTTGGTTATGGACTCGAAGTCGTCGGTCCTTGTGGCTTCGTCCGCAAGAAAATAGCCAGAAGACACGATTTGAACGCCGAACTTCTCTTCGATCGCAGGCGCGGCGCGAAGGAGCGCTTCATCGGCAGTGATGAGACCGCCTAGGTCATTGGCTATTACGGCCGCGATGTGTCGTAGGTCCGATGTTTGGCGGGCGGTCAGCACGTTCCCATTTGCGGCTTCTGGAAAGACGATTGCGGCTAGCTGGGCGCAGATCGAATCGGCGTTCTGCCCTACCGGAACGCAGGGGAAAGTATCGATATACGCTCCCATTGGGTCCGTCGTTTTGCCCTGCAGGGCTGTTCGCTGAAGCTCCTGCCTAACTTCATCGCTGATTGCCAGTCGGCAGAAACCCATGCGCTCGGCTTGAAATAACCCGACGACCTCGCTGCGCCGAAGCCGACGAGGTTGTGCATCGAACAATACGTTCATGTCGAGCAAGAACATCGGCAGATCGCTTGTCGAGGCGGTCAACAGACCCAGAGGGTTGTGTTCGTTGAGACCGCTGGGCGGAAAGAGTTGGGGTGACTCTAGCTCGTGACAGCGGACGAGTATCTGGCGGTTTTTTGTAGCCCCGCCAAGGACAGACCGCTGCACGTAGAAGCGTTGACCGTGCCAAAACGCGTTTGCCTCACGCAGATCCTCGGCAACCCGCGCGTAGATGGAGATGTAACCTCCCTGGGTCAGTGATGCTCGAAGCTGATTCAGCAGTGCCGAGGCTGCCCCACGCCGCCGATACTCCGCCAGCGTGAACATCTGACGAACGTGAGCGCGCGGATATCGCAGATCGAACAGGAGGTGGCCTACATAGACCGCCGGTTTCGCTGACTGATCGATGAGGACGTAGAGGCCACCCCGACGGGCAAATTGCTCGAACACTTTGCGAGCAAAAAAGCCAAGCTCATTTCCATGGGCATCAGATGCCCGGGAGACGTGATCGAGCCAAGGCTCCGTGGCGGCAAAGCCTTCAAGAACACCAAAATGGTCCGCACCAGGTGATGGAACGGGTCTGCTCAACATCGGCTAACTACCCAGGAAGTCCCGAGCGATCCTACCATTGGCTAACCTGAAACCCCTGAGATTCAGGGGTTTGTTGGCCCAGCGTTCCGAACTTAACGGCTGGATAGAGGTGCGCTTATGGGGATACAGGTTCGAAAGATTCCCAAACACTGGAACTACTTCCTCTGCATAGAGGAAGACTTGTTTGGCTTGTCCCGGTGGATTGAATTCTCGGAGGCAAACTTCAAGTGCTATTCGCTGGAGCTCGCTCGGCTTCTGATGGTCTGCGCTTCCGAGGTGGATGTTGTGGGGAAGGCACTATGCAAGCGGATAGCGCCAGCAAAATCCGTCGGCAGCATCAACCGTTATCAGGCCGTCCTAGTGAGCCAGTATCCGACGCTACCGACGAATCAGGTCGAGGTTCCGCGATTCGGACTTACTTTGACCCCATGGACAAACTGGTCAAGACAAGATCGGCCGCCCCTATGGTGGACGGCAAACAACAAGGTGAAACATCACCGCTCCGAACACTTCGATAAGGCCAGTCTGGAGCATGTTCTAAACGCTGCGGCCGGATTGTTCGTGTTGCTGGTGCTCTACTACGGTCTTCGCGAGGCGAGCATTACGCCTGCTTCACAGTTGTTCGAACCCAACGGATTCGCGTATCGAGACGGCGACTATTTCGTCTTCAGACAAGGCTGACGCGTCGCGAGCTACATGCATCTTCCCAGCGCCCGCGTATACCGAGAAATGAGGTCCGAGGAAGCCTCGGTGTGGTATGTCCCCGCCAACGGGGGCAAGGAATTGGCGCTTCTCATCAAGGCGCCTAGTTCCAGCATCAAGGCCCTGCTTGCTGGTTGCCCGCTTGAGTTGGTGTTCGGGAAGCGCGCCAAACACCTCTGCACGGGCGTGCGAATACTCGACATGCCGGATGCGCCCATCTTCATATCTGGAATGCAACGCGAACTGGAGGAGCATCAAGCCCTCGATCGAGCGCTCGACGCTCGACAGCTGCCGGTTTTTCTGTTCAACGAGATGGATGTTTGCTTGGCATGGTCGAATGTGGCGCTGGCCGAAGGCGATGCGGTCCGGGTCAGAGCGATGATGGGCGAGGTTGAGCAACTCTATGTAGGCCCCTTCACGGCAGACTGCTCCGCGTCGCTCGATTGCTTCGCCTACTCCGTAGATGGCACGCAGGCCCATGCAGGAGCGGTCTACATTCCGACCCTTCAAATCCCAACAATCCTTGAGGCGTGGCGGACGAACAATATCTCGTTCGTCGGAATGCGCGGATATCACACCATTACTCTTGATGATAGGGACGAGGGGGAGATGTTTGAGCGTGCGGTATGGGCTTCTCTTGAGTCAGTCTTTCCGCTCACGCTCCACAAGGGTCCGCAGGTCAAGATCGGCAAAAAGATGCGTGAGCTGACAGATGTTTTGGCCTCCCACGAATACGGATGCTTTCTGATTGAAGCGAAGGATTTGTCCGTTCTGAACGCTGGATTCGACCGGGATCAAGCTCGGCGGACGAAGGGGGTTCAAAAGCAGGTTAAGAAAGCGATTGCGCAACTGGTTGGAGCAGCAAGTGCGCTAGCACGCGGCGAGAAAGTCTTCGATGACGATGGCAATGAGTTGAATCTTGTGCGCGACAAGCCCCCACATTGCATCGTCCTAATAACAGAACTCATGCATTGGGGCGACTGGAGCGAGATTGAATCACAACTCATGGATGCGATTCGCTCGACCGGCGCATTCTTTCAGCTCCTCGATTTGCGGGAGTTCATCCTTCTGCTCAAGGGCAGTTCAGGAGAAGCAACTCTGCTGGACTACAATTTGATGAACCGCTGCATGCTGTTCGCGAAGAATGGAAGCGTTCACATTCGGAGTCGAATTCCGCCGAGGGTCGCTTCCGAACAATCATCAAAGCCCTTGCGCTGACTGCAAGTCGCGCTGTCACACCTGCGTCACAACCGGATTGACACCGCAACGGGCCACCTCAAGTATTCGCTCGCTGCGACGTGCAGCTAACAACACGCGATCCGGCGTGTGCCGTCAGTGGGTTAGGGCTTTAGAATCGCAATACCGTCCTCGTAGCTCAGTGGATAGAGCGGCCGCCTCCTAAGCGGCAGGTCGCAGGTTCGATTCCTGCCGAGGACGCCAACGAGCGGGCTCGCATAGCGAGCCCTTTTCGTTGGCTCTCCCGGCAGGATCTCACCTGCTCCCACGGTCGCAAGTAGCGCGACCCATCCGTGGGTCGCGTCCTTCGCTTCGCTTCAGGACTCGCTGCGCTCGCTCAATTTCGTTCCAGACGAAATTGTCGATTCCTGCCGAGGACGCCAACTCCACAGAAGTCGCACGTAGCGCGTTCCGTCCCTGGAGCGCGCTACGTGGACTGGGGGATCAGGAGCCGTTGCTAAGCGTGAACGTGCGGCCGCCGGGGAACATGGTGTCGAGCGCGGTCGGGTCGATCTGGAAGAGCTGGTTGCCGACGCGGTCGACGATCTCCACCACGGCGATGTGCCAGGTGCCCGTCTCGTGCGAGTTGCCTTCGAACGGGATGGTCACTTTCTGGACGCCGTGCTTCATCGCCGAGGGCAGGTCCCAGTAGCCGCAGACCTCGTAGGCCTCGGACGCCGGACGGGCGCAGACGCTGACGCCGACCGCGCCGGTCACCGTGTCATCGATGCCGAGGGCCAGGTTCACCAGCGCCTCGCCGGTGGAATGCGTGGTGAGGGTCGCGGTGTTCAGCGCCGCGCTGTAGATGCTCGGCTTGCTCAGATCGGGGGGGCGCGAATTGGTCAGCGCGAACGCGCGACCGGCGACGGGATCCGTGCCATAGAAGTCCTGCTCGGTGCACTGGCCCAGGATGTCGCAGACGCCGACGAAGCGGACGTCGTAGTTGCCCGGCATGTTGTGGCTGACGAAGGGCAGGGTCTCGACGCCGATGACGCCGGTCTTGTGCAGGTACGGCAGCACGACCTCGCGGCGGTGGCCCTGCGCAAAGTCGCGGCTGCGCACGTCGATCAGGATGCTGCGCACGCCCGCCACGCTGCTGACGTTGAGGTTAACGCGCACCGGCTTGGGGAAGTTGGTGACGTTGGCATTGGTCCCCGCCGCGATCGACACCGAGTTGATCACCGGCGGCGTGGCGGCCTTGGGAGCGATCATCCCGGCCTGCTGGTCGCGCGCCCGGCCGACCATCACGTTCCACTGGGTACGTGTCGACGTTGCGGCGGCCTGCATGGCCGCGTCATCGGCGTGCGCGGGGGTCGACACGCACGCGGCTGCCGCGGCGATCGACGCAAGGATGTTCGCGAGCCGACGGCCCGAGCCAGTGATCGAATTCATGTGCCCACTCCTCTGTTGATGGGCAGAAGGTAATTCGGGGGCGTAGGAGCGTCTGTTCGGGAACGTACTTTTCACCGCCGCTGCTAGACTCCCTCGCCTCCAAAACGCCTGGACCGATCATGGATTCCGCTGCCGCCGCCGGCCTCATCAGCTCGCTTTGGGACGACGAGATCGTCCCGCAGATCACCGATTACATCCGCATCCCCTGCAAGTCGCCGATGTTCGACCCGAAGTGGGCCGAGCACGGCCACATCGACGACGCGGTGAAGCTGATGGAGAAGTGGGCGCGCGCCAAGCTCGACGCGCTCCCGGGATCGACGCTGGAAGTGATCCGCCTGCCGGGCCGCACGCCGCTCATCTACATAGATGTACCGGCCTCCAAGGAGGCCGGCGGCGACGTGCCTGCGCACGGCGTATCGCGCAAGGATTGCGTGGTGCTCTACGGCCACCTCGACAAGCAGCCGGAGATGACGGGCTGGAGCGAGGGCCTGGGACCGTGGACGCCGGTGCGCAAGGGCGACCGCCTCTACGGTCGCGGCGGCGCCGACGACGGCTACGCCATCTTCGGGTCGCTGGCCGCGCTGCTCAGCCTGCAGGAGCAGGGCGCGCCGCGCGCGCGCTGCGTGGTGATGATCGAGGCCTGCGAGGAGTCGGGCAGCTTCGACCTGCCGTTCTACGTCGACCACCTGGCCGAGCGTATCGGCAATCCGTCGCTGGTGGTGTGCCTGGACTCGGGCTGCGGCAACTACGACCAGCTCTGGCTGACGACGAGCCTGCGCGGCCTGGTTGGCGCCAACCTGCGCGTGCAGGTGCTCGAGGAAGGCGTGCATTCGGGCGACGCGTCGGGCGTGGTGCCGTCGAGCTTCCGCATCCTGCGGCAGATCCTCTCGCGGCTGGAGGACGAGAAGACCGGCCGCATCAAGCCCGGCGACTTCTATTACGAGATCCCGCGCCAGCGCCGCAAGCAGGCCGCGGTCGCGGCCAAGGTCCTGGGCAAGAACGTCTACGCCAAGTTCCCGCTGGTGAAGGGCATGCGGCCCGTGCACAAGGACACGACCGAGCTCGTGCTCAACCGCACCTGGCGGCCGCAGCTTGCGATCACCGGTGTCGACGGCATCCCGTCGCTGGCCAATGCCGGCAACGTGCTGCGTCCGCAGACGGCCGTGAAGCTGAGCCTGCGCGTGCCGCCGCGGCTCGACGTGAAGAAGGCGAGCCGCGCGCTGAAGAAGCTGCTGGAAGCCAGCCCGCCCTACGGCGCGAAGGTGACCGTGGAGCTGGAGAAAGCGAGCGCCGGCTGGGACGCGCCGCCGCTGGCGCCGTGGCTGGAGCAAGCCGTAGCCGAGGCGTCGAAGACCTATTTCGGCCGGCCGCCGGCCTACGTGGGCGAGGGCGGCAGCATCCCGTTCATGGGCATGCTCGGGGAGAAATTCCCCGAAGCGCAGTTCCTCATCACCGGCGTACTCGGTCCGCACTCCAACGCGCACGGGCCAAACGAGTTTCTGCACATTCCGACCGGCAAGCGCGTGAGCGCAGTCGTGGCGCACGTGCTGGCTAAGCACGCCGAAGCACAGACGCGCTGAAACGCTTGCTTTAGGCTGCCTCCAGGAGCTGTCGGCTCAAGGAGGAATGCAATGTTCACGTGGCTTTCTGAAGCCGGTTTCATGCCCCACGGGCATTGCTTCCTCTGGCGCTCCGACATCCTCTGGCTTCACGTCCTCTCCGACGCGACCATTGCGCTTGCGTACTTCTCCATTCCGGTGACGCTGGTCTACTTCCTGCGCAAGCGTCCGGACATCCCGTTCCGCGGCGTCTTCTGGCTGTTCGCCGCATTCATCATGCTGTGCGGCATCACCCACGTGTTCGGGATCGTCACGATCTGGCGCCCGCTCTACGCGCTCGACGGCATCATCAAGGCGATGACGGCGAGCACGTCGATCCTGACCGCGCTCGCCCTGATCCCGCTGGTGCCGATGGTGCTGAAGCTGCGGTCGCCGGCCGATCTGGAGCTTGCCAACCGCCAGCTCATGCTCGAGGTCCAGAAGCGCACCGTGGCCGAGAAGCAATCGGAGCACGCGCGGGACGAAGCGCTTTCCGCGTCGCGCGCGAAGTCCGAGTTCGTCGCCAACATGAGCCACGAGATCCGCACGCCGATGAACGGCGTCATCGGCATGACCGGGGCGCTCCTCGACACCGACATGACGCCCCGGCAGAAGGAGATCGCGGAGACCATCCGGTTCAGCGCCGAGGCGTTGCTGGGGATCATCAACGACGTGCTCGACTTCTCCAAGGTCGAAGCCGGGATGATGCAGCTGGAGCTGGTGGAGACGCAGGTCACCCGCGTCGTCGAGCGCGCGATGGACATCCTGTCCGATCGCGCGCGCGCCAAGGAGCTCGAGATGGTGGCGTTCTTCGATCCCGGCGTGCCGGCCGTGCTGCGCGGCGATCCGGGCCGCCTGCACCAGGTGCTGACCAACCTGCTCGCCAATGCGGTGAAATTCACCGAGCGCGGCGAGGTGGTCGTCAGAGTCAGCCTGGAGCAGCAAGCGGACGATTTCACGGTGCTGCGTTTCACCGTCCGCGACACCGGCATCGGCATCAAGCTGGAGGCCCAGAAGCGGCTCTTCCTGCCGTTCAGCCAGGCGGACAGCTCCACCACGCGCCGTTACGGCGGCACCGGGCTCGGCCTGGTGATCTCCAAGCAGCTCGTCGAGCTGATGGGCGGCCACATCGGCGTCGACAGCGAGCCCGGGCGGGGCTCGAGCTTCTGGTTCACGTCGCGCTTCGAGAATTGTCCCGCGGCGGCCGCGGCGCCGGAGCGGCCTCCGCAGCTGCAACGCATGCGCGCATTGTTCGTCGACGACAGCGCAACGACGCGCAAGGCGCTGACGGAGCGCATGCGGGCGTGGGGCATGAGAGTGGAGGAAGCGCCTGACGGACCCGCTGCGCTGGAATCGCTGAAGGCGGCCGTGCAGCGCGGCGCGCCGTTCGACGTCGCCATCATCGACCAGCGGATGCCGCAGATGGACGGTCTGGAGCTGGCACGGCGCATCCAGGAGCAGCCCGCGTTGGCGTCGACCCACGTCGTGCTGCTGCAGGCGCAGCGCGGCATCAACGAGGCCGCGACGCTGCAGCGGGCCGGCGTGATGACCCTGCTCACCAAGCCGATCCGGACGTCGGACTTCTACAACACGCTCAACGCGCTCGCTGAGGCGCCGCACGCACAAGCCGAGTCCAGCGCCCCGGCGCCGCCCTCGGCGGAAATGGCCGTGCGCGCCTGGCGCATCCTCGTGGCCGAGGACAACCCGGTGAACCAGATGGTCGCGCGTCACCAGCTTGCGAAGCTCGGGCTCGAGGCGACGTTCGTCGACGACGGGCGGCAGGCAGTCGACGCCGTGATCAACGGCAGCTTCGACGTGGTGCTGATGGATTGCCAGATGCCGGTGCTGGACGGCTATGAAGCGACCGCGGAAATCCGGCGTCGTGAAGGACCGGGCAGGCACGTCTGGATCGTGGCGATGACCGCCCACGCGATGCCGGAGGACCGGCAGAAGTGCCTCATGGCAGGCATGGACGACTACCTGTCCAAGCCCGTGACGACCAGCCTCCTGCGGGGCGCACTGGCCGCGCTGGATGGCCGGGCCAAGCCCGCGATCTGAAAGCGGCGCGGCCGTAGGTAAAAATCGCTCTGTTTCCAGTCGGTTCGCCCGGCCGCGCGGCAGTTATGCCATTGTTGCGGCCGAGAGAGGGGAGAAGTTTCCGATGAACCAATTCAGGCCACGAAAACAGTGGCTGGCAGCGGCATGCATCGCTGCCGCTTGCGCCGGCTGCAATGGCAAAACCACCGCGTCGATCCAGCCCAAGGATTCCGCCAGCGGCCTGGTGGAGCTCCGCGTGCTGTCGAACCGCGCGGACATCGTCTCCGCCGGCGACGCGCTGGTGGAGGTTCTGCTGCCTGCGGGCGCCGACGCCTCCACGCTGCGCACCGAGCTTGGCAGCGCCGACGTCAGCGAGCAGGTGCAACTGCGCGACAACGGTCGAGTGATGGGGCTCGTCACCGGTCTTGCGCTCGGCGACAACCTGCTGACCGCGCGCCTGGCGGACGGCCGCGGCGCAACCATCCACATCGTCAACCATCCGATCGGCGGGCCGGTGTTCTCCGGACCGCAGATCCAGCCCTGGACCTGCGCCGACGGCGTCGAGGACGATCAGTGCAATCGTCCGCCCACTTACGAGTTCATGTACAAGTCCTCGCTGCTGCCGAGCATCCCCGACGCGCCGCTGGTCGGCGCATCGGTGCTCCGTGCCTACGATCCGGCCAATCCGCCGGGCGACGTCGCCATGACCACGACCGACAACGGCGCCACCGTGCCCTTCATCGTGCGCGTGGAGACCGGCGTGATCGACCGCGACGAGTACCGCATCGCCGTGCTGTACGACCCGAGCCTGCCCTGGGAGCCCTGGGCTCCGCAGGCCGGCTACAACGGCAAGCTGGTCATCTTCCACGGCGCCAGCTGCGACACCGCCTACGAGATGGCCGACGCGCCCGACGTCATCAACGACGCGGCGCTGTCGCGCGGCTTCATCACCATGTCGCACGCGCTCAACAACGCCGGGCACAACTGCAACATCGCCACGCAGGCCGAGGCGATGATCATGACCAAGGAGTACCTGGTCGATCATTACGGCGAGCTGCGCTACACCATCGGCAGCGGCTGCTCCGGCGGATCGCTGGTGCAGCAGCAGGTGGCCAACGCCTATCCCGGCTTCTACCAGGGCATCACGCCGCAGTGCAGCTTCACCGATGCGTGGTCGTCGTCGCAGCAGTACGTCGACTACGTCGGGCTGCGCGACTACTTCGAGCATCCGCTGGACTGGGCGCCCGGCGTGGTCTGGGATCCGCTCGCCATCGCGGCGGTGGAAGGCCATCCCAATCCGGTCAACCCGATCACGTTCACCGAAGTGATCCCTTACAGCGGCGATCCTTCGCGCTCCTGTCCGGGCGTGCCGACCGAGGACGTGTTCGACGAGAACACCAATCCCACCGGCGTGCGCTGCTCGCTGCAGGACTACATGGTCAACGTGTTCGGCCGCCGCGACGAGGACGGCTACGCGCAGCGTCCCTTCGACAACGTCGGCATCCAGTACGGGCTCAAGGGCCTGATGTCCGGCGCGCTGACGCCGGCGCAGTTCGTCGACCTGAACAGCAAGCTGCAGGCGCAGGACATCAACGCCAATCCCATCGGCCCCGGTCGCGTCGAGGCCGATCGTCCCGCGCTCGGCTATCTGTATCGCACCGGTGCGATCGACACGGCGCAGCGTCTCAACGAGGTCGCGATCATCGACCTGCGCGGCCCGGATCCCGGCGCGTTCCACGACGTCTATCGCACCTACGTGATGCGCGCGCGGCTGCTGCGCAATTTCTCCACCGCTGCCAACCAGATCCTGTGGCGCGGAACCGTGCCCTTGCTCGGCGACGTCAACTACGCGGATCAAGCGATCCTCGCGGTCGACCAGTGGCTGACCGCGGTCGAGGCCGATACGCGCGACGTGCCGCTCTCGCAGAAGATCCTGCAGAACATTCCTGCGTCCGTGCAGGATCGCTGCACCGACGGCGCCGGCCACGACGTGCCGGCCACGATCTGCGACGTGCTGGTGCAGGCCTATTCCAGCCCGCGCATCGAAGCCGGCGCGCCGCTGACGGACGACGTGATGAAGTGCCAGCTGAAACCGTTGGTGCGTGAGGAGTACCTGCCAGTGACGTTCACCGATGATCAATGGACTGCGCTGCAGGCCACGTTCCCCGCCGGCGTGTGCGATTACAGCCAGCCGCCGGTCGACGCGACCGAGAACGTGCCGTGGCTCACCTACGCCAACGGTCCCGGCGGCGAGCCGATGGGCGAGACGCCGAAGTCGGTGGCGTTCGGTCCGGGGGGTTCTCCCTCCCCCGCGGGCGGGGGAGGGTCCGGGGAGGGGGCGGTTCGCTTCGGCGGCGCGCTCAATCCGCTGTTCCTCATCGTCGCGCTGATCGCGTTCTTCGCGCGGCCCGGCGCGGCCAATGCCGCGGTGCCGATCGTTCCCGACGACGCGCACCTGTCGACGTACGTCGTGCCGCTCGCGGGCACCTGGCCGCCCGGCTTCGTCAATCCGGGGCCGTTCGCGCCGTTCGGCATGGTCAACCCCGGTCCCGACACGGAAGGGCCGTTGAACTACGGCGGCTACTCGTACCAGAACTCGCTCATCACCGGCTTCAGCCAGGTGCACATGTCGGCGGGCGTGTTCAAGGGCGGGCAGATCCCGATCATGCCGGTCGGCGGCAACGTCACCGCCGGCGATCTCGCCGACATCGGCTATCCGAGCGCGGCGCCGGCGTATGCCTCGGCGTTCTCGCACCTAGTCGAGACCGCCCAGGCCGGCTACTACAAGGTCAACCTGCTGCGTTACAACATCAACGCGGAAGTGACGGCGACGGAGCGCGCTTCGCTCTACCGGTTCACCTGGCATCTGCCGACGCAGAAACGCCTAGTGTTCGCCATCGGCCGCGAGCTCGGCGGCCGCCGCTTCGGATCCGCGACGCTCCGGCCGGACGGCGTGCTCGTCGGCGCGGTGCGGACCAGCGACAACTACAACGTGTACTTCGCGGCGCGCTTCAACGCGCCGTACACGGTGCAGCGGATGGGCGGCGGCGCGGTCGGCGTTGGCCAGACGGTGCAGGGCGATGCGCTCGGCGTGGTCCTCACCTTCAATGGCCTGACCGGTCCCTTGCTCACCAAGCTGGCCATCTCGCACGTGGATGCCGACGGCGCGTTGCGCAACCTCGACGCCGAGATCCCCGGCTGGAATTTCGACGCGGTGCGCGCGGCGGCGCAGGCCAAGTGGGACGCGGCGCTCTCGCGCATCACCGTCACCGGCGGCACGCTGGCGCAGCGCCAGTCGTTCTACACCGCGCTCTCGCGCGTGCAGCAGTTCCCCAACCTGCTCTCCGACGTCGACGGGCGCTATCCGGGCCCCGACGACCAGATCCACACCGGCACGCGGCCGCACTACACGCAGTTCTCCCTCTGGGACAGCTATCGCGGCCAGAACCAGGTGCTCGCGGAGATCGTTCCCGGCATCTATCGCGACATGGTTGGCTCGCTGCTGGACTTCCATCGCCAGGGCGGCGCGCTGCCGCGCTGGCAGCAGGCGCAGCGCGACGCCGGCCACATGTCCGGCGATCCGGTGATCCCGTTCATCGCCGAGTCGCTGTGCCGCGGCAACATCGGCACGGGCGCGCAGCCGGAGCTGCTCGACGCCATGCAGTCGCTGGCAAGCCGCCGGCTCGCCGACCTCCAGCAGGGCTACCTCCCGGTGCCGGTGCCGACGCTGGCCGAGGAGCTGCAAGGCGGCACCGGACGTGCGGGGACGACGTTGGAGTACGGCATCGCCGATTTCGCGCTGGCGCTGACGCTGAAATCCTCGCGCCCCGCCGCGGCGGTGACGGCGGCGCAGCGCTCGCTCAACTATCGCAACCTGTTCGATCCCAACACCCGCTTCATCCGGCCGCGCCACGCCGACGGCAGCTGGCTCAAGCCCTTCCTGCCGGAGCTCGGCTACGGCTTCCAGGAAGGGACGTCCTGGCAATACACCTGGCTGGCGATGCACGACTACGCGGGCCTGATCGAGCGCATGGGCCCGGCGCGCATGCAGAAGCGGCTGGACCTCTTCTTCGGGTTCCCGCTCGACGCGGGGCCGCTGGCGGTGCCGACGCTGCAGAACACCATCACCGCCTTCGGCACCACGTATTACGGGAATCAGTACGCCCCCGGCAACGAGCACGACCTGGAAGCGCCGTACGTCTACAGCTATCTCGGAATGCCGTGGAAGACGCAGATCACGGCGCGCGCCGCTGCGTCGATCTATGCGCCGACGCCGCTGGGCTTGCCCGGCAACGACGACCTTGGCGCGCTCTCGGGCTGGCTGGTGTGGACCATGCTCGGCGTCTACCCGATCAATCCGGGCACACCGCTCTACGTGATCGGCGCCCCGCACTTCAACAGCGTCACCATCCGCAGGCCGTCCGGAAACTTCACGATCGCCACGCCCGGCCTGTCGCCGCTCTTCCCGTTCGTGACGCGGGCGATGCTCGACGGCGTGGTGTCGACCAGGAGCTGGTTCGTGATGCCGCGCGCGGCCTCACGTCTGGAGCTCGGCGTCAACAGCACGCCGGAGATGAGCTGGGGCGCGGCGCCGGCCGACCTGCCGCCGTCGCTGTCCACGCACACGCTCGGTGCGTTTGGCTGCGTCAGCCAATGACTTAGTATTGCGGCGCCATGAGCGCCGTCACAGAGCACCGCCGGCTCGCTGCCATCATGTTCACCGACATGGTGGGCTACAGCGCCCTGTGCCAGAAGGACGAGCGTCTTGCGAATCAGCTGCTCGAAGACCACCGGCGCATGGTTCGCGCGGCGCTCGCCACGCTCGGCGGTCGCGAGGTCGACACCACCGGCGACGGCTTCCTGCTCGAGTTCCAGAGCGCGGTGCAGGCGGTGCACTGCGCGATCCTGATCCAGCAGCGCCAGGCCGAGCGCAACGCGGCCATCGTCGAAGCGCGCCGCTTCCAGTTCCGCGTCGGCATCCACCTGGGCGAGATCGAGAGCGACGAGCGCAACATCGTCGGTGACGGCGTCAACATCGCGGCGCGGCTGGAGCCGCTGTCGCCGCACGGCGGGCTGGCAATCTCCGGCGCCGTGCACACGCTGGTCCGCAATCACCTTTCCGCGGACTTCCGCTCCGTCGGCACTCCGCCGCTGAAGAACATCTCCGAAGCGGTCGAGGTCTTCCTGCTCGATCCAGCGGCGGTCCGGGCCGTGCAGCTGCCCAAGCCCGAAGCGCGCAAGGCGCAGGCCAAGCCGCGGCGCCGCAGCTGGAAGCTCATCGCGCTGGTCGCGTTCGCGATCCTGCTGTGGTTCCGTCAGTGCGGGGACGAGCCGAAGGGCACCGCCGTGCGCGAGGACGCGGAAAAGTCGATCGCCGTCCTGCCGTTCTCCAATTTCAGCTCCGACAAGGAGAACGAGTACTTCGCCTCCGGCATCCACGACAGCCTGCTCACGCACCTGGCGCGCGTGAAGGACTTGAAGGTGATCTCGCGCACGTCGGTGATGCAGTACAAGGACGGCGCGCGCAACCTGCGCGAGATCGGCGAGGAGCTGGGCGTGGCCCACATCGTCGAGGGCAGCGTGCAGCGCACCGGCAACCGCGTGCGCGTCCAGGCGCAGCTGATCGAGGCGGCGAGCGACCGCCACCTCTGGGCGGAAAGCTACGACCGCGACATGGCCGACGTCTTCGCGATCCAGACCGAGATCGCCGAGCAGATCGTCGCGGCCGTGCGAGGCGCGTTGACGCCGCAGGAGAAGAGCAGCATCGAGCGGCGCCCGACCGGGAACGCGGAGGCCTACGACCTCTACCTGCGCGCGGCGGAGCTGTACCGCCAGCCCAACTTCAACAACCGCGAGGCGTCGTTCAGCATCCAGACGCTGCTGGAGCAGGCGGTTGCGCTCGATCCGGATTTCGCGCTCGCTTACGCCGCGCAGTCGCGCCTGCACTCCGAAGCCTACTGGTGGGGACTGGACACCACGGCCCGCCGGCGCGACCAGGCCAAGGCCGCCGTGGAGACCGCGCTGCGCCTGCAGCCCGATCTGCCCGAAGCGCACCTGGCGATGGGCATGTACTTCTACCACTGCTATCGCGACTACGAGCACGCGCTCGAGGAGTTCGAGGAGGCTCTGCGTGGAACGCCCGGCTCGGCGGACACGCGCGCGGCGATCGGCTACGTGCAGCGGCGCCGCGGGCAATGGGACCAGTCCGTGGAGACCCTCAAGCGTGCCGCGGAACTGGATCCGGGCAATGCCTCCGCACAGCTCGACATCGCCGACACTTACGTGGGGATGCGCCGCTACGGCGAGGCTGCCGCAGCCTTCGAGAAGGCGCGCGCGCTGGCGCCGGAGGATGTGGGCGTGCGGCTGGCGGCCTTGTCGGTCGTGCTGTTGCGCACCGGCGAGACCGGTCCCATGCGCAAGGTGCTGGAGAGCCTGCCCGCAGGAGTGGATCCCGGCGAGGCGGTCTCGATCGCCAGGATCCTGCTTGCGCGCTTCGAGGGTCGCTATGCCGACGCCGTCGCGCTCTTGACGGCGTTGCCGCGGGACGGCTTTCCGCTCGGCAGCTCGAACTTCGTGGTGCCGAAGGATTTCATCATCGGCCAGTCGTACCGCGCCATGGGCGACATGCAGCGGGCGCGGACTCATTTTGCGCGCGCCCGGGAGCAGGTGCAGGCGTACATCGAGCAGGAGCCCGACAGCGTGAACCTGGCCGAAGCCCACGCCTGGCTGGGCCTTACCCAGGCCAACCTCGGGGACCGCGACGCCGCGCTTCGCAATGCCGGGCGCGCAGTGGAGCTGCTGCCAGCGTCGCGCGACGCGTATGACGGGCCCGAGATCGCGATGCTCGCGGCCGCGACGAGGATGCGCCTTGGTGACCACGATCGCGCGCTCGCCGAGCTGGCCCCGTTGCTGTCGGTGCCCGGAGGCCTGCACGCGCATCTGCTGAAGCGCGACCCGGAGTGGCAGCCGCTGTGGAACGACGCACGCTTCCAGAAGCTGATCGCGGAGCATCTGCCGAAAGACCGCTGAGCGGCGTAGCGCACGGACGTCGCCGCCGGCGGGGGCTAGGGTGAATGCACGAAACAAGAGGTGCATTCGCTATGGTTAAAGTCATTGTCTTAATTGCCGCGACGCTCGTGCTCACCGCCTGCATCGCCGTCCCCGTGCCCGCCGGCAATCGATCCAGCCAGCGGGACGTCTACGTCACGCAGGACACGCGCGATCACCGCGTCTATACCCGCGACCACGACGGCTACTACCGCGACCGCGACGGGAATTATCGCGATCGCCAGGGTTACCGCGACCGCGACGGCCGCTGGCACGACGGCCCGCACTAGGCCCTGAGCGGTACGCCGTCAGCGGATTTCCGCTGACGGCGGCAACACGCTGGACCAGGGCGCTCCTGCTATCGTGCCGCCCGTGATGAGCCCTCCTGCACCCAGACGCCTGGCCGCCCTGCGCGGCCTCTGGCCGTTCACGCGGCCTTATCTGTCGCGCGTCGTCATCGCCTTCGTGCTGCTATGCGTCGGCTCCGCGGCGATGCTGACGGTGCCGCTGGCGCTGCGCGACCTGATCGACCACGGCTTCACCGCCGGCGCGGCGATCCACTGGCACTTCCTGGCCTTGTTCGGCATCGCCTTGTTCTGGGGCGCGGCCGTCGCCTTGCGCTTCTACTACGTGAGCTGGATCGGCGAGCGCGTCGTCGCCGACCTGCGCAACGCCGTCTATCGCAGCATGCTGTCGCAGTCGCCCGCGTATTTCGAGACCACCAAGACCGGCGAAGTGCTGTCGCGGCTGACCGCGGACACCACGCTCGTGCAGACCGTGGTCGGCTCTTCGGTGTCGATGGGGCTGCGCAGCGCGTTCCAGTTCGCCGGCGGCATGGTCATGCTCGCGGTGACCAGCTTCAAGCTGTTCGCGGTGACGGTGGTGCTGCTGCTCGGCGTCGTGGTGCCGATCGTCGCCGTCGGCCGCGCGGTCAAGCGCCTGTCGCGCGAGTCGCAGGACCGTCTGGCCGACACCTCGTCCGTCGCCGGCGAGATCCTCAACGCCATCCCGACCGTGCAGGCCTTCACCAAGGAGCGCGACGAGGCGACGCGCTACGAGCGCACGGTGGAGCACAGCTTCGTTTCCGCGATCCGGCGCACGCGGCTGCGCGCGGGCATGACCGCGGGCGTGATCGCCGGCGTGTTCGGCGCCATCGTCTTCGTGCTGTGGCTGGGCGCGCAGTCGGTGATCGCCGGCGCGATGACCGCCGGGCAGCTGACCTCGTTCATCCTCTACGCGGTGGTCACCGCCGGCGGCATCGGCGTGATCGCGGAAGTGTGGGGCGACGTCATGCGCGCAGCCGGCGCCACCGAGCGGCTGATGGAGCTCCTGGTCGCGCAGCCTGCGATCCGCGCGCCGGCGTCGCCGGTGAAGCTGCCCGAGACCCGCCAGGCGCGCATCGACGTCGACAACGTGCGCTTCCACTATCCGTCGCGGCCGGACGCGGCTGCGCTCGACGGCATCTCGCTGCAGATCCGCGAAGGCGAGACCGTCGCCCTGGTCGGCCCCAGCGGCGCCGGCAAGACCACGCTCTTCCAGCTGCTGCTGCGCTTCTACGACGTGACCAGCGGCGCGATCCGCTTCAACGGCGTCGACATCCGCGCGCTCGATCCTTCCGACCTGCGCGGACACATCGGCATCGTGCCGCAGGACGCCGTGATCTTCTCCGCCGACGCGATGGAGAACATCCGCTACGGCAACGCGGCGGCAAGCGATGCGCAGGTGATGGAAGCCGCGCGCACGGCGCTGGCCGACGAGTTCATCGCGCGCCTGCCGCAGGGCTACAAGACGTTCCTGGGCGAGCGCGGCGTGCGCCTCTCGGGTGGACAGCGCCAGCGCATCGCCATCGCCCGCGCGATCCTGCGCAACCCGCCGCTGCTGCTGCTCGACGAAGCCACCAGCGCGCTCGACGCCGAGAGCGAGCAACTGGTGCAGCGCGGGCTCGAGGCGGCGATGAGGAACCGCACCACGCTGATCATCGCCCACCGGCTGTCGACGGTGCAGCGCGCCGATCGCATCGTCGTGCTGGAGCAAGGGCGCATCATCGAGGTCGGCAGCCGGGCCGAGCTGATGCTGCACGGCGGGCTCTACGCGCGGCTGGCGAACCTGCAGCTGGTTGCCTGACAATCCAAGCGCAATGAGCCGCATCGACAAGAGCGTCTACGCGTCGGGCATCCGCTTCGAGTGCACCGGCTGCGGCGAGTGCTGCCGCGCGCGCCACGGCTACGGCTACATCTACGTGGACTTGAAGGAGCGCCGGCGGATGGCGCAGCACCTGGGCCTGACCACCGCCGCGTTCACGCGGCAGCACTGCGAGAAGACCGAAGGCCTGTTCCACCTGCGCGAGCCGGCCAAGGACTGCCAGTTCCTCGACGGCGCGCGCTGCACCGTCTACGAGGCGCGCCCCGGGCAGTGCCGCACCTGGCCGTTCTGGCCGGAGAACATGTCCAAGAAAGTCTGGAGCCTGGAAGTAAAGCGCGATTGCCCCGGCGTCGGCGTGGGGCGGCTGCATTCGCCGGAAGAGATCGAAGCGATCCTGAAACGCTGATCGCTTAGCCGTTCGCCCTTCGCGGCTCGGCCGGCTGGTTCCCGCTCGCGGTCGCGCCCAGCGGCAGGCGGATGGTGAACTCACTGCCCTTGCCGGTGCCCTTGCTGCTCACGGCGATGTTGCCGCCGTGCAGCTCGACGATGCTGCGCGCGAGCGTCAGGCCAATGCCCAGGCCGCCGCGGGCGCGCGTGACCGAGGTGTCGACCTGCGTGAACAGGTCGAAGATCTTGTCGAGCATCTCCGCCGGGATGCCGATGCCGGTGTCGGAGACACAGACGGCCAGCACGTTTCCTTCCTTGTGCGCCCGCAGGCGGATCTGGCCCTGGCGCGGCGTGTACTTGGCGGCGTTGTTGAGCAGGTTGGACAGCACCTGGACGATGCGCACCGCATCGCATTCCAGGAACACCGGCTCGTTGGGCAGCTCCACCGCCAGGCGATGCCCATGGTCGTCGATCAGCGGCCGGCTGGTCTCCACCGCGCGCTCGACCAGCTCGGCGATCTCGCAGCGGCCCTTGTCCAGCGCGATCTTGCCGCGGGTGATCCGCGATACGTCGAGCAGGTCGTCGACCAGCCGCGCCAGGCTGCTGACCTGGCGGTCGATGATGTCGGCGATGTGGTGGATCTTCGACTGGCCTTCCGAGATCGCCTTGAGCACGTCGGCGGCGTTGCGTACCGGCGCCAGCGGATTGCGCAGCTCGTGCGCCAGCATCGCCAGGAACTCGTCCTTGCGCCGGTCGGCATCACGCAGCTTCTCCAGCAGGTCGCGGATCTGGTACTGGCGCGTGCGCCCGCGCAGCGCCGTGCGCACCGCGGTGACCAGCGTGGAGACGCGCACCGGCCGCTCGAGCAGGATGACGTTGCCCAGCTGCGCCATGGCGCGCTCGCCCGCCGGCGAGCTGGGGCCGCCGCGGGTGAGGAAGATGAACGGCAAATCGGACCACGGCTCCTGTCGCGCCAGGAGCGTCTCCAGCTGTCTGGTGCTGGCGTGGCTGAGCGCTTCCTCGGTCAGCAGCACCGTGCCGGCGCCGGCCTCGATGTCGCGGCACAGCTCGGGGATGTCGCGGCACATCTTCGAGCGGATCTGCGCCTGGCCCAGCACCGCCCAGGTGTTGGCGGCGTCGCGCCCGGTGGGCGCCATCACCAGCACCCGGGTCGCGGGCGCAGCCTCCGAGGGAAGCGGGTCCGTCACGGCGTTTGGGCACCGAGCAAAGGCATGTTGTTGCCGACGTACCTGGGGGTGCCCGACAGCACGCCTTCGAACTGGGTCAGCGGCTCGCCGATGCGGATGCCCTCCGGGCCGAAGCTGAATTCGCGGATCGTGCGCTCGTGCGCGCCGCTGCGCTTCTTGACCACCGACAGCGCCTGGCGCACGTGACCCCCTGCCTCGAAGTAGCGCAGCAGCACCACCGAGTCGGCCAGGTAGCTGGCGTCGAGCTGCGTGTGCATCTGCCCGACGATGCCTTGCTGCGCGAGCACGAGCAGCGAGGTCACGCCGCGCTGGCCCAGATAGCTGAGCAGCTCGTGCAGCTGCAACGCCAGGTGGCGGACCTCGGGGATCGCGTTGAGATAGCCGGTCAGGCTGTCGAGCACGACGACCTTGGCGCCCTTCTGCTCCACTTCGGCGCGGACCAGCGCCACGAACTCGCCGCCAGACATCTCGCCGGGATCGACCTGGCGTAACGCCACGCCGCCTTTGTCGACCACGTGCTGCAGCCCCAGATTCAGGCCGCGCGCGCGGGCGAGGAGTGTCCTTGGCGATTCGTCGAACAGGAACACGGCCGCGCGATCGCCCCGGTTCGCGGCCGCGACCGCGTACTGGATCGCGATCGTGGACTTGCCCGAGCCTGCGGGCCCGATCAGGAGCGTGCTGGAGCCCTTGTCCAGCCCGCCGCCCATGATCGCGTCGAGCGCGGGCAGGTTGCTGGACAGCTGTCCCGGCGCGAATGCCTCGCGATGCTCGGAGGCCACCAGGCGCGGGAACACCACCAGGCCGCCTTCGCGGATGACGAAGTCGTGAAAGCCCGCGCGGAAGGCCTTGCCGCGCAGCTTCAGGATCTGCAGCCGGCGCTGCATCACGCCGTACTCCGGCGAGCGCCGCTCCAGCGTGATGACGCCGTGGGCGATGCTCTGCAGCTGCAGGTCCGACGAGTCCGACGTGCGATCGTCGAGCAGCAGGACGGTGCACTGGCGGCCCGCGAAGAACTGCTTGAGCGCCAGCACGTGACGGCGGTAGCGCAACGGGTTCTGCGCGAGCAGGCGCATTTCGGAGAGTGAATCGAACACCACACGCTGCGGCTGGATGCGCTCCATCTCGATCAGCACCGCCTTGGTGGTGTCGGCGAGCTCCATCTCGGACGGATGGAACATGGTGTTCTCGTCCTCCGGCGCAAGCGTCGCCTCGGAGGGGGCCATCTCGAAAATGTCGATGCCTTGGAGCGACAGCCCGTGCGATGCCGCGATCGCCACGAGCTCCGACTTGGTTTCGGATAGCGAGACGTAGATGCCCTTTTCGCCCAGGCGGACGCCCTCGATCAGGAACTGCAGGCCTAGCGTGGTCTTGCCCGCGCCGGGGTCGCCCTCGACCAGGTAGAGCCGCTCCGGGGTCAAGCCTCCGTGCAGGATGTCGTCCAGGCCCGCAATGCCGGTGGCGATGGAAGGCCTGGCGTTGCCGCCTTTGTTGGTCTTGCTCACGGTAAAACCCCCTTTCTGTGCCTTAGGCTTTGCGCTTTCGCAAAGGTTCTTTTTGCGTCCGCGACCGGACAATCCGGCGCGCCGGCTTCTTCTTGGATCCGAGCTCCAGCTCCACCCAGGTCGGCGCGTGGTCGCTGGCGTGGGGCTGGCCGCGGACCCAGCGATCGACGCCGGCCCCGAGCAGGCCTGATTTTAGCGGACCGCTCAGCAAGAGATGGTCGATGCGCAGGCCCGCGTTGCGCGGCCAGTGCTGGCGGAAGTAGTCCCAGAAGGTGAACACCTTCTTGTCGCCGACGTGCTCGCGCAGCGCGTCGGTCCACCCTTGCGCCAGCAGCCGGCGGTAGCACTCGCGCGTTTGCGGCTGCAGCAGCGCGTCCTTGCGCCAGGATTTTGGGTTGTAGATGTCGAGCTCGTCCGTCGGCACCACGTTGTAATCGCCGGCGAGCACCACCGGCTGCCCGCTCTTGTAGAGCTTGGCCGCGTAGCGGATCAGCCGCTCGAACCAGGAGAGCTTGTAGTCGAACTTCGGCCCCGGCTGCGGATTGCCGTTGGGAAGGTAAAGGCAGCCGACGAGGACGCCGTTGACCGCCGCTTCCAGATAGCGGCTGTGCGTGTCGTCGGCGCCGCCGGGAAGACCGCGGCGCGTCTCCACGGGCTTGACGCCCTTGGCGAGGATGGCGACGCCGTTCCATGACGCCTGGCCGTTCCAGATCGATTCGTAGCCGGCGCGACGGATGTCGAGCACGGGGAACGCGGCGTCGACTGCTTTCAGCTCCTGCAGGCAGGCGACGTCGGGGCTTTCGCGTTCCAGCCACTCGAGCAGGTTGGGCAGCCGCGAGCGGATGCCGTTGACGTTGTATGTCGCGATCTTCATGCGCTTATGCTAGTTCGACCGTCCAGTCCGCGGGAGAGTTGTATGAGCGACAACGCCGTCGTCGTCGAAGCCTGGAACACGGTGCTGTTCGACAAGTTCACGCGCTTCAAGCATCTGCTCGTCGCGGGCCTTGCCGCCCACAGCAACGAGGTGCTTTCGCGCGGCGCCTACGGCAAGGGCGCGCGCGTGCTCGACGTCGGTTGCGGATTCGGCGACAGCACGCTGCGCATCGCGCAGGCGGTCGGACCGTCGGGACATGCTGCCGGCGTGGATTGCGCGAAGAACTTCATCGATGCTGCAGCAGACGACGGCAGGGTCGCCGGCGTCGCCAACGCGTCATTCTTCGTCGCCGACGTGCAGAGCGACGACCTGCGCGGACCCTATGACGCGGCCTTCGCGCGCTTCGGCACGATGTTCTTCATGGCGCCGGGCGCGGCGATGCGCAACATCCGCAAGGCGCTCAAGCCGGGCGGGGAGTTCACGCAGATCGTCTGGCGCAAGCGTGAGGAGAACCCCTGGCTGCACGACGCCGAGCTACGCGTGCGCGAGATCGTGCCGGTGGTGTCGCACGAAGAAAGCAACCAGGTCCATTGCGGGCCCGGGCCGTTCTCGATGGCCGGGCCGGACATGGTCAGCGCGATGCTCAAGGCGGCGGGCTACGATCGCATCGGCTTCGAGCGCTTCGACGCGGACATCTGCATCGGCCGCGACCTGGAGGAGGCGGTGGAGTTCGCGATGGCGCTGGGGCCGGCGGGCGAGATCATCCGGCTCGCCGGCGAGGAGGGCACCAAGCGCAAGCCGCAGGTGGTGACGGCGCTGCGCGAAACGCTGTCGCGCTACGTTCGCAAGGACGGCGTCTGGGGACCGTCGAGCACCTGGTTCGTCACGGCGCGCAACCCGGCGTAGCTGCGCAAGATCCTGGCCGCGGGCCAGGATCGTGTGGTCACTCGAACAGCGGATCCAGCCGGTCGAAGTCGACCTTCGGCTGCTCGATGATTGCGAGGTCCGCCTCGTCCAGCACCGACTCGGTGACGTGGCCGTTGGCGATTTCCTGCAGGGCCAGCACCGTCGACTTGTGATCGTGCCAGGGCAGCTTGGCTTCGGCGCCGCGGGCCAGCTGGCGCGCGCGCTTGGCGGCGATGCGCGTCAGCATGAAGTGGCTGGGGACGCGTTCGAGACAATCTTCGATGGTGATGCGTGCCATGGGCGATTCCGCAAGTGGAGCACCGCAGGAGCACGGTGCGTCACTATACGCGCTTGGCGCGATGCCGTTTCCCGAAGCGCGCGCGAGCGCTCGTCGCGCAATGCGGTGACAATGGCGCCCACCAGCAACGAGGAATGCAGACATGGCAGACAAAGGCACGGGCACGGTGAAGTGGTTCAACGAATCGAAAGGATTCGGCTTCATCACGCCTTCCGACGGCGGCAAGGATCTGTTCGCGCACATCAGCGAAGTGCAGAGCGGCGGTCCGCTGCAGGAAGGCCAGAAGGTCGAGTTCGAGGTCACGCAGGGCAAGAAGGGTCCGCAGGCGTCGAAGATCCGCGGCGTCTAGTCATCTGGGTGTCGTAGCGCACCGACTGATCGGCGGTGCGGGTTCATCTTGGGGGCAGATGCCGGACATCTCCGGCTGCCACGCAAGGAACCCCACATGCACGCCGATGACACACTGACGGTGCTCAACGATCTCATCCAGACGTCCGAGGATGGCAAGAAAGGATTCGCCGACGCCGCCGAGGTAGCGACGAATCCCGAGCTGAAGACGATGTTCCAGGGACGATCCGCGGACTGCGATACCGCGGTGACCGAATTGCAGCAGCTGGTGCAGTCGCTCGGCGGCACGCCCGCGGACAGCGGCACCGTCGTCGGTGCGGCCAATCGCGGCTGGGCCAAGATGAAGACGTCGGTCGGCGATCCCAACCTCGGCATGCTCGAGGAGATCGAGCGCGCCGAAGACCGCGCCAAGGCTGCGTACATCAACGCGCTCAACGTCAAGCTTCCGCAGCTGATCGAGAAGGTGGTGCAGCGCCAGTACGAAGGCGCGATCCGCAACCACAACATCGTCCGCGACCTGCGCAACAGCTACCGGGCCGCCGCGAAGACCGCGGAAACCGCCTGACCCGATGAGGCCAACCCGCGTATCCTTGTTATCGCATCGATAACAAGGAACGCGCTCATGCCCATCGAACTCAAGCCCCGTCTCGCCGCCGCCGCTCGTCCGGAAGCCGTCATCGTCCAGGACGCGGGTCTGGGCGACTACATGCGCGGCATCTACAGCTACATGGCCGGCGGGCTCGCGGCCACCGGCGCCGTCGCGTATTACGCCGCGTCCAGCGGCCTGTACCTGAAGATCGCCGGCACGCCGCTGATCTGGGTGGTCCTGCTGGCGCCGCTGGCGATGGTGCTGTTCCTGTCCTTCCGCATCCAGAAGATGAGCCTTGCCACGGCGCAGGTCACCTACTGGATCTACGCAGCGACGATGGGCCTGTCGCTGTCCGGCATCTTCCTGCTCTACACCGGCGAGAGCATCGCGCGCGTGTTCTTCATCACCGGCGGCACGTTCGGGGCGATGAGTCTCTACGGCTACACCACCAAGACCGATCTCACGCGCTTCGCGTCCTTCCTCTACATGGGCCTGATCGGCGTGATCATCGCCAGCGTCGTCAACTTCTGGATGAAGTCGAGCGCGCTGCAATGGGCGGTGTCGGTGATGGGCGTCATCGTCTTCGTCGGCCTCACCGCTTACGACACGCAGAAGCTCAAGGCGCTGTACGTCGCCGGAGAAGAGGGTGAGTCGCTCGGCAAGAAGACGGTGATGGGCGCGCTGACGCTGTACCTGGACTTCATCAACCTGTTCCTGATGCTGCTGCGGTTGTTCGGCGGGCGGCGGTAAACGCAGCGCAACCAGCCAACCCCTCTCCCTGACCCTCTCCCGCAAGGGGAGAGGGAACTCCCGATGCAGATCGCGCTCGCCCCGATGGAGGGCCTGGTCGACCACGTGCTGCGCGACGTGCTGACGCGCGTCGGCGGCGTCGACTGGTGCGTCACCGAATTCATCCGCGTCAACGACCAGCTGCTGCCCGAGCACGTGTTCCGCCGCCACGCGCCGGAGCTGGCGCGCGGCGCGCGCACGCGTGCGGGCACGCCGATGCACGTGCAATTGCTCGGCTCCGATCCCACGTGCCTGGCGGAGAACGCGGCGCTGGCGTGCACGCTCGGCGCGCCGGTCGTCGACCTGAACTTCGGCTGTCCCGCCAAGACCGTGAACAAGTCGCGCGGCGGCGCGGTGCTGCTGAAAGAGCCCGAGCTGCTGCACCGGATCCTGCGCGCCGTGCGCGCTGCGGTGCCGTCGCGCATTCCGGTGACGGCGAAGATGCGGCTGGGCTACGACAGCACCGACGTGGCGCTGGATTGCGCGCGGGCGCTCGCCGACGGCGGCGCCTCGCAGATCGTGGTGCACGCGCGCACCAAGGTCGACGGATACAAGCCGCCGGCGCATTGGGAATGGATCGCACGCGTGCAGGAGGTGGTGAACGTTCCGGTGTTCGCCAACGGCGAGATCTGGGACGTCGCCGACTGGCAGCGTTGTCGGGAGATCTCCGGCGCGACGCACATCATGCTCGGACGCGGATTGATCGCGCGACCGGACCTGGCGCGGCAGATCGCCGCAGTGCGCCAGGGACGCGCGCCGGCGCCGATGACCTGGAGCGAGCTGCAGCCGCTGGTGCAGGATTTCTGGCGGCAGGTGCGCGACAAGCTCAGTCCGGCCTACGCGCCCGGACGTCTCAAGCAGTGGCTGCGCGCGCTGGCACGCAATTACAGCGAGGCCGCAGCGATGTTCGACGCCGCGCGTCGCGAGAGCGATTGCACGACGCTCGACGCGCTTGTTGGAGGGGCGTTGTAGAAAGGGCTTGTAGGAGGGGCTGTTAGCCCCGACTGCGTTTCAACCCGCCGCCGCGCTGTGCTCGAACCGCCGCAGCGCGTCGTCCAGCGCCTGCGCGGTCACCGGCTTGGCGATGTAGTCGTTCATGCCCGCGGCCAGGCAGCGCTCGCGGTCGCCGTCCATCGCGTGCGCGGTCATGGCGATGATCCAGGTGTGGCGATTGGGCCCGTCGTGCTGGCGCAGGCTCGCCGTCACGCCGTAGCCGTCGAGCTCGGGCATCTGGCAGTCCATCAGCACCACGTCGTAGGCGTCGTGCTGAAGCGCCTCCAGCGCCTGCGCGCCGTTGTCCACGAAATCCGCCGACAGGCCCAGCCGGCGCAGCTGGTGCTGCGCGACCATCTGGTTCACCGGGTTGTCCTCCGCGGCCAGGATCCGCCAGGCGTGACCGCTGCTCTTGGAGTCGGGCTTTGCCGCGGGCCGGCGCGCGCGGGCGGCGCTGCGGCAGGCCTCCGGGCTCTTGCGCAGCGGCAGGGTGAACCAGAACGTCGAGCCGCGGCCCGCCTGGCTGTCGACGCCGATGGTGCCGCCCATCAGCTCGACCAGGCGCTTGCAGATCGCAAGGCCCAGGCCGGTGCCGCCGTACTTGCGCGTGGTCGAGCCGTCGGCCTGCATGAACGGCTGGAACAGGCGCGCCTGCGCCTCCGCCGAGATGCCGATGCCGGTGTCGGCGACCGCGAAGCGCACTAGCGCGTGCTCGTCGGTCTGGCTGACCAGCGTCGCCGACACGTCGATGCGGCCGCGGTGCGTGAACTTGGTGGCGTTGGAGATCAGGTTGGTCAGCACCTGGTGCAGGCGCACCGGGTCGCCCTGCAGCACCGGCGCCAGCGAGGGATCCAGCGACAGCACGGTCTGCAGCCTCTTGCCGGCGGCGTTCTCCGACACGATCTGGATCGCGCGCTGCAGCGCGTCGCGCAGCTCCACGTCGGTGACCTCCACGTTCAGCATTCCGGCCTCGATCTTGGAGAAGTCCAGGATGTCGTTGATGATCGTCATCAGCGACTGGGCGCTGTAGCGCACGGTCTCGGCGGCGTCGCGCTGCGCCGGCGTCAGCCGGCTGTCGAGCAGGATCTCGGTCATGCCGATGACGCCGTTCATCGGCGTGCGGATCTCGTGGCTCATGTTGGCGACGAACTCGGACTTGGCCAGCGACGCCTGCAGCGCCTCGTCGCGCGCGCGGCGCAGCTCCTCGCTCAGGGAGCGGAAGCGCTCCTCGCTTTCGCGCAGCGCCCTGCCGATGCGATGGCGGTCGATGGCGTGGCGGATCGACCGGCGCAGCAGCCCCGTCTCGACGTGCTGCTTGGGGATGAAGTCCTGCGCGCCGGAATGGATCGCGGCGACGTCGACCGACGGGTCGCCGTAGCCGGTGAGCATGATCACCGGCACCGGCACCGCGCCGTGCTCGCCGCGCAGCCGGCGCAGGAACTCCAGGCCGTCGACCTCCGGCATCTGGTAGTCCAGCAGCACGCAGTCCGGCGGGTTGGCGCGGCAGATGCGCTCGCCTTCCTCTGCCGACCGCGCCTCGGTGATGATGTAGTGCTCGCCGCCGACGTCGTCTAGCATGGCGCACAGCAGGGCGCGGTCCTGCTCCCGATCGTCCACGATCAGGATCCGCGTCACGTTCTCGGGTACCGCGGGCACTGTAGCCATGACCTCCGTCCGCGCCGAAGCCGCGCGCGCATGGGGCATTACGCGCCCCGCCGGGGGTCCCGGCAAGTAGAGGTACTTCTACGCATGCCTAGCGCGGGAAGGGCTTGGGTATAAAGTGCCTGCGGCCCAGTTCGACACGGAGGGCGCGATGACGCAATTAGCTGCTCGAATGTGGCGCTCGGCCGGCCGCCGGCTCGCGGCCGGCGCCCCTGCGGTCGCCATGCTCCTGGTCTGTGCCAGCGCCTCCGCGCTGGACGGCGAAACCGTCGCCCTTCCGAAGCTGGCCTCCGACGTCACCGCGGTGCCGTTCGACGAGCTGATGCAGGTCGAGGTGACCTCCGTGTCCAAGCGAGCCGAGCCCGCAACCGCCGCCGCGGCCGCGATCTTCGTCCTCACCGGCGCCGAGATCCGCCGCTCGGGCGTGCGCCGCATCGCCGAGGCGCTGCGCCTGGTTCCGGGCCTGCAGGTCGCGCAGCGCTCGGTCACCTCTTATGCCATCTCCGCGCGCGGCTTCAACAGCACCAGCGCCGACAAGCTCGAAGTCCTGCTCGACGGCCGCAGCGTCTACACGCCGCTGACCTCCAGCGTGTTCTGGGACGTGCTCGACACCTATCTGCCGGACATCGACCGCATCGAGGTCATCCGCGGCCCCGGGGCGACGCTCTGGGGCGCCAACGCCGTCAACGGCGTCATCAACATCATCACCAAGAGCGCGGCGCAGACGCAGGGCGCCAGCGGGGCGATCTACGCCGGCAACGAGGACCCGTACGGCGCATCTGCACGCCTGGGCGTGCGGCTGGGAGAGACCGGCAGCCTGCGCATCTACAGCCAGGCCTCCTCGCGCGACTCGGCGACACGGGCCGACGGCGGCGATCCGGCCGACGACATGCGCATGATCCAGACCGGCTTCCGCTCCGACTGGGACGTCAACGACGCCAACTCGCTGACCATCGCCGGCGACCTGTACCGCGCCGACGAGAACGTCCAGACCATCGACGCCATGGGCGGTAGCGGGCCAGTTGCCGACCTCGACAAGAGCGGCGGCAACGTGCTGGCGCGCTGGACCGGCGGCAAGGACGACGACGGGCGCTGGTCGGTGCAGGCGTCGTACGACACTTACAGCATCGTCGACCCGACCATCTTCACCGAGCGGCGCAAGACCGCCGCCATCGACTTCCAGCAGCAATGGCTGATCGGCGAGCGCAACACCCTGGTCTACGGCGCCGGCTTCAAGCGGTCGCGCGACGAGACCGGCGGGCCGCCGCTGGTGATCCTGTTCGATCCGGCCTCGCGGGCGCTCAACACCTACAGCGCGTTCCTGCAGGACCAGGTCAGCCTGTTCGAGGGCGGCACCCTGACGATCGGCAGCAAGTTCGAGCACAACAGCCTGTCGGGGTTCGAAGTGCAGCCGAGCATCCGGCTCGGCTGGCAGGCCTCGCCGACGGTGTTCACCTGGACCGCGGTGTCGCGCGCGGTGCGCACGCCCAACCGCATCGACCAGGACATCGCCATCTTCTGCCCTGAGCCCAACGGCTTCCCGGGCGTCTGCGGTCCCGGCCTGTCGCGCATCGGCAATCCGAACCTGGATTCCGAGAAGCTGATCGCCTACGAATGGGGCCTGCGCTGGCGCGCGCGCGACAACCTGGCGCTCGACCTTGCGACCTACTTCAACGACTACACCAGCCTGCGCAGCACCGAGCCGACGACGTTGACCGGCGCCTTCGACAACAAGATGCGCGCGCACGGCTACGGCGCCGAGCTCAGCGTGGTCTGGCAGGCGGCCGACGAGCTCGAGCTGCGGCCGTTCTACTCGTTCCTCGTCCTCGACGCGCGCCCGGACGGCGACAGCGGCGACGTCAATACCGCGGCTACCCTGGAAGGCAGCAACCCCCGGCACCAGGCCGGGCTGGTCGCCTCCTATGCGTTCGCGCCGAACTGGCACCTGGGCGCGTTCTGGCGCTACGTCGCGGCGCTGCCGCAGACGGCGACGCCATCGAGCACCAGCGGCTCGACGCGCGTGCCGGCCTACACGGAATTGAACCTGCGTCTGGCACGCTCCTTCGGGCCGGGCCTGGAGCTGGGGCTGGTGGGCCGCAACCTGGTGCACGACAGCCACCCCGAGAACGGGCCGCAGGCCACCCGCAGCAAGCTGGAGCGCGGGCTGTTCCTCGAGCTGCGCTGGAACTGGAAATGAAGAAGGGCGCTTCCACCCGCATGGGCACCCGCTTCGCCGGCCTGCTGCTGGCCTGCGCGATCGCCGCGCCTGCACTTGCCTGGGGCGCTGGCGGCGAAGTCGACCGCGTGCAGCAGATCAAGGCGGCGTATCTCTTCAACTTCGCGCGCTTCGTCACCTGGCCGCCGCCCAAGCTCACGCCCGGCGACAAAGCCATCCTGTTCTGCATCCTGGAGAACGACCCGCTGGCGCCGGCGCTCGACGAAGTGCTGCAAGGCAAGACCATCGACACGCAGAGGGTCGTCGTGCGGCGGGTGCAGCGCGTCGACGCGATGCGCGAGTGCCACGTCGCTTACCTCGGCACGGTCGAGCCCAGCCGGCTGGCTTCGTCGCTGGAGTCGCTGGCCGGCGCCAGCGTGCTGACGGTCTACGAGGGCGGCGACACGCTGCGCACCGGCGCCATCCGCTTCTTCCTGGAGGAGCGCAAGGTCCGGTTCGAGATCAACGTCGCGCTCGCCGAGCGCGAGCATCTGCAGATGTCCTCGCACCTGCTCAACGTCGCGCGCGTGGTACGCGAGTGAGCGGGGCAGCCGTGCGCGAGACCTCGATCCGCGGGCAGCTCACCACGATGGCGGTGCTGTCGAGCGTGGCCGGCCTGGTGCTGTCGGCGGCGGCGCTGATCGCCTACGCCTGGGGCAACGCCCGCGCCAACTTCGAGCGCGACCTCGACGCGGTGGCGCAGATCATCTCCGACACGGCCAGCGCGGGACTGGTGTTCGGCGATCGCAAGGCGGCGACGGAAACCCTGGCAGCGCTGCGCGCCAAGCCCGAGATCCAGAGCGCCTGCCTGTACGCCAGCGACGGCGAGGACGGCGCGTTCGCCAGCTACGGCACGGCCAAGTGCCCGCAGCGGCCGCAGGCCCCTGGCCTGCACCGGGTCGGCGAATCGCAGACTCTGGTGCGGCCGATGGTGCTGCGCGGCGAGTCGGCCGGCGTGCTGGCGCTGACGCAGACGCTCGAGCCCCTGCAGCACACGCTGCGCAACCAGGTCGCGATCACGCTCGCGATCATGGGCGTGTCCTTCTTCATCAGCCTCGCCATCGCCTGGCGCATGCAGGGGCGCATCTCGCGCCCGATCGTGGCGCTCGCGGGCAGCGCGCGGCGCGTGTCCGAGACCGGCCAGTACCGACGTGCAGGTCGCCTCGGGCGGGCAGGGCGAGATCGGCCGCCTGGTCGAGGACTTCAACCACATGCTGACGCAGATCGGCAGCCAGCAGCAGGAGATCCGCCAGGCGCGCGACGCGCTGCAGGCGGAGGTGGCGCAGAAGACCGCCGCCAACGCCGACCTGCAGAGCACGCTGGCGCGGCTGCGCGACGCCCAGGCGCAGCTCGTGCAGAGCGAGAAGATGGCCTCGCTCGGCGCGCTGGTGGCAGGCGTGGCGCACGAGATCAACACGCCGGTCGGCGTCGGCGTCACTGCGGCCTCGACGCTGCAGGCCAAGGCCGGGCAGCTCAAGCAGAAGCACGCTTCCGGGGCGATGACGCCCGCGGACGTCGACCGCTTCGTGTCGGTCGCCGACGAGGCCACGCGCATCATCCTCGCCAACCTGGAGCGGGCGGCCAACCTGATCCGCAGCTTCAAGCAGGTGGCGGTCGACCAGTCCAGCGGCGAGCGCCGGCGCTTCGGCCTCAGGAAGTACATCGAGGAGGTCCTGATCAGCCTCGGGCCCGGGCTGCGCAAGTCGGGGCAGAACGTCACCCTGCAGTGCAGCGACACGCTCAGCGCCGACAGCTATCCCGGCGCGCTGGCGCAGATCCTGACGAACCTCATCAGCAACTCGCTGATCCACGCCTTCGCGCCCGAGCAGGCGGGCCGCATCGACATCCGCGTCACCGAGTCGGGCGGCAACATCGAGCTGGTCTACGCCGACGACGGCGCCGGCATGCCGCCGGAGAACCTGGCGCGCATCTTCGACCCGTTCTTCACCACCCGGCGCGGCTCCGGGGGCAGCGGCCTTGGCATGCACATCGTCTACAACCTGGTGACGCAGGTGCTGGGCGGGCAGATCACCGTCGCCAGCAGCCCCGGCAAGGGGGCGCAATTCACCGTCCGCTTCCCCAGCGGCACCCATTCACAACAGGCACACACCGAGCATGAACGAGCACACGCAAGCTTCGCCCGCGCCTGAGGGATTCATCCCGCACGTCGGCCGTCCCGGCTGGACGGTGCTGATCGTCGACGACGAGGAGCAGGTCCACACCGTCAGCACGCTGGCGCTGGACGACTTCACCTTCGCCGGGCGCCCGCTCACCTTCCTGCACGCGCATTCCGCGCGCGAAGCCAAGGCGCTGCTGGCCGAGCAGCACCGCGACATCGCGCTGATCCTGCTCGACGTGGTGATGGAGAGCGAGACCGCCGGCCTGGACGTCGTGCAGTACGTGCGCAACACGCTCGGCAACAAGTTCACGCGCATCATCCTGCGCACCGGCCAGCCCGGGCAGGCGCCGGAGATGGAGGTGATCACGCGCTACGACATCAACGGCTACATGCACAAGACCGAGCTGACCTGGGAGCGGCTGTACACCGCGGTCTTCACCAGCCTGTCGACCTACCGAGACCTGATCGCGCTGGAGGCCAATCGCCGCGGCCTGGAGAAGATCATCCAGTCCACCGCGCAGCTCTTCGAGATCCACTCGCTGGAGCGCTTCGCGCAGGGTGTGCTCGAGCAGCTGATCGCGCTGCTGTTCGTGGAGAGCGACGCGCTGATGATGCACACCTCGGGCGTCGCCGCTGCCGGCCGTCCGCCGGAGGAGAACTACAAGATCGTCGCCGGCACCGGCGCGTTCGAGTCGTTCGTCGGCACCAACGCGTGCGAGACGCTGCCGACCGCGGTCACCGAGCGCATCCGCACGGCCACCAGCACGCACGGCCTGATCTACGGGTCCGACCACATCGTCGGGTTCCAGCCCGGCCCGCAGGACCTGGTGTTCTACGTCGCGGCGGAGACACCGCTGTCGCTCAACGACCAGCGGCTGCTCGAGCTGTTCTACCGCAACGTCGGCATCGCCTACGCCAACCTGTGCCGCATGGCGGAAGCCACGCCGTCGTCGTGAACATGCCCGAACCGATCCGCCCCCAGGCGCCGACGCCCGCGCCGGCGCCCTGGCGCCTGCTCGTGGTCGACGACGACCCGGAGGTGCACGCCGTCACGCGCCTGGCGCTCAGCGACTTCGAGATGGACGGACGGCCGCTGCAGATCCTGATCGCCATGTCGGATCGCGAGGCCCGGCAGATCTGGGCGCAGACCCCTGACATCGCGCTGGTGCTGCTCGACGTGGTGATGGAGACCGAGCACGCCGGCTTCGACTTCGTGCGCTTCGTGCGCGAGGAGATGGACAACGCGCACACACGCATCGTGCTGCGCACCGGCCAACCCGGCCAGGCGCCGGCGCTGGACGTCATCGCCCGCTACGAGATCGACGACTACCGCACCAAGACCGAGCTCACCTTCGAGCGCCTCAACGTGCTGGTCAGCGCGGCGCTGCGCACCTACCGCCTGCTGCGGCAGATGGACGAGCGCCGCCAGCAGCTGGAGTCGAGCAACCGCGAGCTGGAGCGCTTCGCCTACGTGGTCTCGCACGATCTGCAGGCGCCTTTGCGCAGCGTCGTCGGCTTCGGCGAGCTGCTCGCCTCGCGCGCGGCCGGCCGGCTTCCGCCCGGCACCGCGCCGCTCTTATCGAGCATGCTCAGCGGCGCGCGCGACATGGAGCACCTGGTCCGCGACCTTCTGGAGTATTCGCGCATCGGGCGCGTGGCCGCGTCGATGACGCCGGTGAGCCTGGACGCGGTGGTCAAGGCCGCGTGCCAGCGCGTGTGCGCGGCGGTCGACCAGCGCCATGCGCAGATCCGTCGCCCGCCGCTGCCGACCGTGACCGGCAACGCCAGCCTGCTCACGCAGCTGTTCGCCAACCTCATCGACAACGCCATCAAGTTCCAGCCGGGCGAGCAGCCGGTGGTGGAGATCCAGGCGCGGCAAGCCGCGTCGGCGTGGGAGATCCGCGTCAGCGATTGCGGCATCGGCATCGACGCCGAGCATCTGGGCGAGATCTTCGAGCCGTTCCGCCGCGTCGCGGAGAGCCAGGATCAGTTCCCGGGCACGGGCATCGGCCTTGCGATCTGCCGGCGCGTCGCCGAGGTGCATGGCGGGCGCATCCACGCCGAGTCGATCAAGGGGCAGGGCACGACGATGGTGGTGTCGCTACCCTTGTAGGAGCGGCTGTTAGCCGCGACAGGTCGGGGCGAACAGCCCCTCCTACAAATTCGAAGCGCTCAGCGCAGCAGCGACTCGTCGAACGGCGCGGTGGCGATCGAGTGCAGATCCGGATCCGACAGGTCCGGTGCCGCTGCCTGCGGCTCCGACGGCGGAGGCTCGGCCTGGGGCGCGGCCGCGGCGACGACGGCCTTGATCGGAATCACCTGGGCGGCGGGCACCGCCGCGGCGGGTGCTTCTTCCGGCGCCGGCGTTGGCGCGATCATCTTCAGGTAGTCGCGCGCCGTCAGCGGATCCATGAAGGCGGTCTCGGGGGCGCCGAGCGTCTTCAGGCCGTCCATGCGGTGGGCGCAGGTGCGGCGGATGGGCTTGCCGTCCTGAACCGCGCCGAGCGTCTCGTAGACCAGCGTCGAGCCGTCGAGCTTCTCGATGGCGACGCCGGTGATCTCGCAGGAGAACAGCTGCTGGGTCTTGCGGTTGACGTACCAGACCGAGGCGCCGACCTTCATTGCATTGCTCGGCAGGCCGCTGTCGGCGTCCGGATCCAGGCGGTGGATCTCGGGCGCCTGCGGCAGCTCCTTGACCATCTGCTGGTGCAACGCCAGCTGCGCCTGCAGCTCCGCGTAGGTCTTGCGCGCGGCCAGACGCATCAGCGGATTGGCGCGCAGGCTGGAGAGGCGTCCCTGCAGCTGCTCGGTGCCGAACTGCACCTCCAGCCGTCGGCGCCGCAGCAGGCGCACTGCGCGGGCAATCGTCTGCTCCTCGCCGGCGAGCTCGGCCGGGGCGGTGGCGCTCAGCGTCAGGCGCTGCCAGACCTGGGCGCCCGTCTCGGAGCACTCCCATCCCTGGCCGTACAGCATCGCCGCCTCACGATTGGTGAGCGTGCGCGCGCTGCGTGCGCCTGAGCCTTCAGGTGCCATGGTCACCGGATTTCTCCCGGCAAAGCCGTTGGCCCTCCCCGTGCGGGGCGGGAGCTGGTAGCGAGGCAGGGCAGTCATTTATAGCCGGCAGTGTAGTGATCCGGGCCTCCTGGCATCGGACCTTGGTGATGTTTTATCTATGAGCGCCGGCGGACCGTCCGCACCCGTCCCGCATTCTAGAATGGGGCCATGGTCAACGCCCCGCTGATCCGCGGTTTCGAGGCTGCCGTGCAGGAGCCCAAGCGGACGCGCCTGAAGCTGCTGTCGTTCAACATCCAGGTCGGGATGCACACGCGTCACTACGGGCACTACGTCACCCGCGCGCTGCACCACGTGCTGCCGTCGCCGACGATGCACTACAACCTGGACCGCATCGCCGAGCTGATGCGCGACTACGACTTCGTCGCCATCCAGGAAGCCGACGCCGGCAGCCTGCGCAGCCACTACGTCAACCAGATGGAATACCTGGCCGAGAAAGCGGGCTTCAGCCACTTCGGCCTGTCGGTGACGCGGGACTTGAAGCCCGTGGCCCGGCACTGCCTGGGTTACCTGTCGCGCCGTCAGCCGGTGAACACGGTCGAGCACGTGCTGCCGTCGAGCATCCCGGGCCGGCGCGCGATGACCATCCAGCTCGACGCGGAGTGGGGCGACCTGACGCTGCTGGTTGCGCACCTGTCGCTGGGCCCGCGCACGCAGCGCCGGCAGCTGCACTTCCTCGCCGACCTGGTGCCGCACGCAAGACCCTCGGTGCTGATCGGCGACCTCAACTGCGGGCCGGAGAAGCTGCGCACGCACGCCGGCCTGCTGCGCTCGGGCCTGTGGGTGTCGGCCGGCACGCCGGCGACGTTCCCGAGCTGGAAGCCGAGCCGCTCGCTCGATCACATCCTGGTGTCGCCCGACATCAAGGTCGAAAGCCTGGTCGCGCTGCCGCACACGTTCTCCGATCACCGGCCGCTGGCCGCGGATATCACCGTCCCGCTGGCGGCATGACCGAGGCGAGCCCGGCGCTCCTCCAGGTGCTGCTGCTCGCGCTCGTCGCCGCGCTGGCGATCTTCACCGGCGGGCACGCGCTGCTGACCAAGCGCGATCCGCGCGCAGCCTGGGGCTGGATCGCGGTCTGCGTGCTGTTCCCGCTGGCCGGACCGCTGCTCTACTACTGGTTCGGCATCAACCGCATCCGCATGACCGCGCGGCGCATCGTCGGCACCGAGCCCAGGCGCGGCATGATCGTCGGCGCGCCGGCGCTGCTGCCGCGCGTGCCCGGCGTCGCCGAAGCGGAGATGCAGGAGCTGGTGCGCATCGGCGAGGCGATGGCGGGCTGTCCGCTGGTCGCCGGCAACCTGGTCGAGCCGCTGGTCAACGGCGAAGAGGCGTATCCCGCGATGCTGCAGGCCATCGATCGCGCGCAGCGCACGATTTGCCTGGCCTCGTACATCTTCGACGGCGGCGCCGCCGGCAAGCAGTTCGTCGCCGCCCTGGTGGCGGCGCAGACGCGCGGCGTCGAGGTGCGGGTGCTGGTCGACGGCGTCGCCGATTCGTATTACCGCCCGAGCGCCGCGGCGATGCTGCGCGGGCTCGGCGTATCGGTCGCGCGCTTCCTGCCGCCGCGGCTGCTCCCACCGATGCTGCACGTGAACCTGCGCAATCACCGCAAGCTCCTTTCGGTCGACGGCGAGGTCGCGTTCACCGGCGGCATGAACATCGCCGACCGGCATTACGTCGTCGAGCGCGGCGACCTCGGCACCGCCGATCTGCAGTTCCGCGTCACCGGGCCGGTCGTGCACCAGCTGGAGTGCGCGTTCGCCGAGGACTGGCGATTCGCCGCCGGCAAGAACATGAAGCCCGCGCCGTCGCGTCAGGCGCACGCGGGAACGGCCGTCTGCCGCGTGATCACCGACGGCCCGAACCTGGACATCGCCGCGCTGATGATGGTGCTGCTCGGCGCGCTCGCCACCGCGCACCGCCGCGTGCTGATCATGACGCCCTATTTCCTGCCGCCGCCGGAGCTCGTCAGCGCGCTGCAATCGGCGGCGCTGCGCGGCATCGAGGTCGCGGTCGTCCTGCCCGAGCACAGCAATCATCCGCCGGTGGACTGGGCCACGCGCACGATGCTCTGGCAGTTGCTGCAGCGGCACGTGAAGGTCTACTACGCGCCGGCGCCGTTCGCGCACACCAAGCTGTTCATCGTCGACGATTACTACGCGCAGATCGGCTCGGCGAACATGGACGGGCGCAGCCTGCGGCTCAACTTCGAGCTGATGCTGGAGGTTTTCGACCAGTCCTTCGTGGCCCGCATCACGCGCCACTTCGAGGACGCCCGCGCCCGCTCGCGCGCCGTCACCCTCGCCGAGATGCAATCCCGCTCGCTGCCAGTGCGCGTGCGCGACGCGATCTGCTGGCTGTTCTCCGCGTACTTGTAGGAGGAGCTTCAGCCCCGACTGCGGTTTACCGCGTCGCTTTGCTTCCGGAGTGCCGGCGCCGGCGTTCACGCGCGACTCCGGGGTCGCGCTAATTCGACCATCCATGTGTCAAATAGCGCTCGGCGCAGCGTCCCTGCTGCGCCGACCCGCTCCGCGCGCGCGAACGCAAGCGCGTCGAACGTCACTCCGGAAGCAAAGCGAAGCCACGCTGGTTCGGCGAGGCCGCCCGGATAGGTTCGCCGGGGGCGTGTGGCGCCAGGGACGGCGCCACTCGAGGCTAACGGAGCTTTTAAGTCGTCCCCCGGCGGACCTATCCGGGTGGCCGATACGGACGTATCGGGTCCGCTCAAACCAAACGCCCGCCTCGCGCATCCAACCGCGAAGCGGCGGGGTAAGCTGCCGACGCTGGAATCCAACGACGAACCGGGGTGAGACATGAGGAGAATCCCGCTGCTGGCCGCGCTGCTCTGCGCGTTGCCGGTCCTGGCCAACGCCTACACGGCCGACGAGCTGATCGCGAAGAACACCGAGGCGCGCGGCGGCGCCGCGAAGATCGCGGCGCTGAAGTCGGTGCGCTACACCGGCGCGTTCAAGCCCGGCAACGGCGTCGAGTTCGGCTTCACCCAGATGGTCCGGCCCGGGATGATCCGCAACGAGATCTCCTCGCAGGGCCTCACCATCATCCAGGCCTACGACGGCAAGGACGGATGGGCCATCAACCCGTTCCAGGGCCGCAAGGATCCCGAGCGGCTGCCGCCCGATCGCACCAAGGACCTGGTCGACCAGTCCGACCTCGAAGGCCCGCTGCTCAACTACAAGGCCAAGGGCAACAAGGTCGAGTACCTCGGCACCGAGGACGTCGACGGGTCCGACGCGCACAAGCTGCGCGTCACCCAGAAGAACGGCGACAAGCGCATCGTCTATCTCGATCCCGATCACTTCCTGGCGATCCGCGAGGTCGACCAGCGCCAGGTCTACGGCCGTGAGGTCGAGCAGGAGATCGACTTCGGCGACTACGAGCTGGTCGAGGGCGTCTACGTGCCGTTCGAGATCGGCTTCGGCGACCGCGGCTCCAGCGAGAAAGGCCAGCTCGTCATCGACAAGGCCGAAGCCAACGTCGCGTTCGACGAAGTGCTGTTCCACTTTCCGGCGAAGTAGGGAGCGCACATGGCCATCAAGCATCTGCAGCTTTCTGCCGCGCTGCTCGTCATGAGCGCGCCACTCTATGCAAAGCCTGCCGTCACGTTCGACGCCGGCTCCATTTCTGGCCTGACCGCCCGCAACATCGGCTCGGCGACGATGAGCGGCCGCGTCGCCGCCATCGCCGCGATGGAGAAGGACGGCAAGACCACGATCTTCGTGGCCTCCGCCAGCGGCGGCGTCTGGAAGTCCGAGGACGGTGGCACGACGTACAAACCGGTGTTCGACCACGAGGACGTGCAGTCGATCGGCGCGGTGGCCATCGATCCATCGAATCCGCAGACGATCTGGGTCGGCACGGGCGAGTCGTGGACGCGCAACAGCGTCTCGATCGGCAACGGCATCTACAAGTCGACCGACGGCGGCGAGAGCTGGACGCACATGGGCCTGCCGGAGTCCGAGCGCATCGTGCGCATCATCGTGCACCCCAAGGACAGCGACACCGTCTACGCCTGCGTGCCCGGAAAGCTGTGGAGCGATTCCGCCGAGCGCGGCCTCTACAAGACCACCGACGGCGGCAAGCACTGGTCGCAGATCTTGAAAGGCGCGAACCTCTCGACCGGGTGCTCGTCGCTGGCGATGGACCCTAAGGATCCGGGCCTGCTCTACGCCGCGATGTGGGACTTCCGCCGCAAGGGCTGGAGCTTCCGCTCCGGCGGCGACAACGACAAGGCGTTCAGCGGCAGCGGATTGCACGTCAGCCGCGACGGCGGCAAAAGCTGGAGCGAGCTCACGACCGAATCCAACAAGGGCCTGCCGGCCAAGCCGTTCGGGCGCATCGCGCTTGCGGTGGCCCCGTCGAACAGCAAGGTGATCTACGCCGCGATCGAGGCGGCCAAGGGTGCGGGCCTGTATCGCTCGGGTGACGGCGGCAACACCTGGGAGGCGCGCGACAAGAGCCAGTTCATGGTCTGGCGGCCGTTCTACTTCGCCAACCTTATCGTCGATCCCAAGGACGAGAACCGCGTGTTCAAGACGGGCGGCTCGCTGCTGCTGTCCGAGGACGGCGGCAAGAGCTTCTCCGCGGTTGGCGGCTTCGCCGGCGCGCACGGCGACGTGCACGACGTCTGGATCAGCCCGTCCAACAGCAAGATCGTCATGAACGCCGACGACGGCGGCATGTGGTATTCGCAGGACGGCGGCACCCGCTGGCTCAAGGGTGACAACCTGCCGATCTCGCAGTTCTATCACGTGAGCGTGGACAACGAGGATCCCTATCGCGTCTATGGCGGCCTGCAGGACAACACCTCCTGGGTCGGGCAGTCGCAGTACCCCAACGGCATCGCCAACGCGCAGTGGGAGAACATGTTCGGCGGCGATGGCTTCTGGATGTTCCCCGATCCGTCCGATCCGGATTACCTCTACGCCGAGGCGCAAGGCGGCTTCGCCGGCCGCGTCAATCGCCACACGCACGAGGCCCGCATCATCCAGCCGCTCGCCGGCTACCACGAGAAGATGCGGCTGAACTGGAACACGCCGATCCACATCTCGGGCGACGGCAAGACCATCTACATGGGCGCGCAGTTCCTGTTCCGCTCGCGCGACCTCGGACAGACCTGGGACCGCATCTCGCCGGACCTCACCACCAACGATCCGCAGAAGCAGCGGCAGGAGGAGTCCGGCGGCGTCACCGTCGACAACTCGGCCGCGGAGATGCACACCACGATCTACTCGATCAGCGAGTCGGCGAAGAACAAGGACCTGATCTGGGTCGGCACCGACGACGGCAACCTGCAGATCACGCGCGATGGCGGCAAGAAGTGGAGCAACGTCGTCGCCAACGTGCCGGGGCTGCCGAAAGCCTCGTGGGTATCGTGGGTGCAGGCCAGCCGCTTCGACGAGGGCACCGCCTACGCGGCGTTCGATCGCCATACGTTCGGCGACATGGATCCCTACGTCTTCAAGACCACGGACTACGGCAAGAGCTGGAAGCAGATCGCCGGCGTCAAGCAGGGACTGCGCGGCTACGCGCACGTGGTGCGCGAGGACACGGTCAAGCCCGACCTGTTGTTCGTCGGCACCGAGTTCGGCTTGTGGATCTCGCCCGACGGCGGCAACCGCTGGGCGCAATACAAGGGCGCCGACTTCCCGGCGGTCGCGGTCCGCGATCTGGTCGTGCAGCCGCGCGACTCGGACCTGGTGCTCGCAACGCACGGCCGCGGCATCTGGATCATCGACGACATCACACCGCTGCGCGACCTGTCGGATGCGCTGCTCGCCAAGGACGTGGCGTTCGTGAAGACGCGGCCGACGCAGCAGCGCCTCAGCACGTTCGGCGGCGGCTGGTCGGAAGGCGCCGGCAAATTCCTGGGGCCCAATCCGCCCGACGGCGCGGTGATCGCCTACTACCAGAAGAGCCGGCATCTGTTCGGCAAGCTCAAGCTCGAGGTCCTCGACCCGCAGGGCAAGGTGATCGACACCATTCCCGCGAGCAAGCGGCGCGGCCTGAACCGCGTCTACTGGTCGATGCGCGTGAAGGCGCCGCGCGTGCCGCCGGCGGCGCAGGTCGCCGGCAACTCGCAGCAAGGTCCGCGCGTGGTGCCGGGGACCTATCGCGTGCGGCTGACCAAGAACGGGCAGGTCTACGAAGCGCCGCTGGAGATCCAGCTGGACCGCCGCGCGAAGTTCGATATGGCGGAGCGCAAGCAGAACTTCGACGCCTCGATGCGCGTGAGCCAGCTGTTCGGCGAGATGACCGACGTGGTGGTGCAGGTCAACGCGATGCGCGGCCTCATCGGCCAGCGCAAGGCGCCGCTCGCCGCCGACGACCCGCTGGCGATCAAGCTCGCCGACCTCGACGCCAAGGCCGACGAGGTGCGCAAGAAGATCGTCGCGACCAAGGAGGGCGGCGCCATCACCGGCGAGGAGCGCCTGCGCGAGCACGCCGACAACGTCTACGGCATGGTCACGGGCTACGAGGGCAGGCCCACTGCCTACCAGAGCGAGCGCATCGACGTCATCGCACGCGAGCTCGGCGACGTGCAGGCCGAGTGGAAGAAGCTCGTCGGCCTGGATCTGCCGACCGTCAACGAGATGCTGCGGCAGAAGGGCGCGCAGCCCATCGAGGTGAGCCTGGTTCCCGGTGACGACGCGCGCGCAGGCATCGGTGGCGGCGCCGTCGTCGGCGCGATGGAGGCTTTCCGTTCGCTGCGGCTGAGGTGACAATAGCGGCACACCTTCGTCAAGAAAGGACGCCGTGAGAATTGCCGTCATCGCCTCAGCGGTCTGCCTCGTCGCGGGCTGCGCCACCACCGACTTCGATCCCGTCGCGCCGCAGCCGATGGGCTTCGAGAAGGACAATCCCTGCAACGAGATGGAGCCGATCCAGCGCGCGCAGGCGGAATACCCGCAGGGCTGGCGGCAGCCCGGCTGGGTGGCGCTGCAGTACGACGTCGCCGCCGAGGGCGCGCCGTCCAACATCGTCGTCTCCTCGTCGAGCCCGCAAGGCAGCTTCGACCCGATCGCGATCGGGGCGCTGCAGCAGTGGCGCTACCACGCATCCGAAGCACCCACCGTGGGCTGCCGCATCCTGTTCACGTTCCGCCCGCCGGACTGATTGAACTCAATAGCGACGCCGATCACGCGCCTGGCGCTGCAGGCGGCGCTCAGCCTCGTCCTGCTTGCGGTCTCGATCGATCCGGCCGCGACGCTGTGGCAGACGCCCGCGCAATGGCGTGACGTCTTCGCCCTGACGCCGATCGGCGCCGCATCCGCGGCGCTGGTCCTGCTCGTCGCCATCCTGTGGGCCGCCGCGCGCTCGCGGCGCGCGCTCTCGCTGCCCGCGGCCCTGGCCGTGCTCGCGCTGCCGTACCTGTTCGGCGTGCTGCTGCTCCTGGCCTCGTCGACGCTGATGCAGGCGCTCGGCGACATGGCCTCGGGCGACGCGCTGCCGCCGCCGCTGGCGACGGCGCTGGGTCGCGCGCTGATCCTCGTCGCCTTCAACGAGATCGTGCTGCTCGGCATCGGCCTCGTCATGGACCGGCGCGTGACGCGCGGCTTGCGCCTGCACGCCGTGGCCGTGGTGGGCGCCGCCTTCGCAGCCGTCACGCCGCTCATCGCCGACGTCGGCAGCACGGCTGCGCTCGCGGAGTGGCCCGTAGCCGCGCGCCTCGTGCCGGTCATCTCTGCGGCCGCGCTGTCGCAGGCCGGCCTTTGGGCGCTGACGTTCTTCCTCACCGGTCTCATGCTCGACGCGCTGCGCGGTCGCCGGCCTACCGAGCAGTTCAGCGCCGCGCACTGGCGCGCCGGCTTGTTGCGCGGCTTCATCTATGGCGGCGTGTTCATGCTGGTGGTGCACCTGGCCGCGTGGATGCTGGCGCAGGCGTCGCTCGTGGCCCTGCTCGTCGCGCATCCGCTGGTCGGCGCGGCGATCCTCGGCGCGATCGTGTTCCCGCTGGCCAAGACCATCCTCGAGAGCTTCGACGGCAGCGCTCCGTTCTTCTCGCGGCTCATCGCCGCCGTCGTCGATCCGCGCAACTACCTGCGCGGCGCCGTTGCCGGCAGCCTGCTCGGCGCATTGCTGGTGCAAGGCTTGCCGACGCTATCGGGCGGTCCGCGCTTCCTCTGCGGCTTCGTGGTGGGAGCGGCCGCCTACGCCGGCGCCGATCTCGTCTGGGATTTCGGCGCGTTGCTCCTGCGCAAGCGACGCAGCCTGCATTCATGGCGCGTCTACTGGCTCGGCGCTGTGCTCGGCGGATTCGTCGGCGGCGCGCTCACCTGGTACTTCGACGCGCCGCAGCTGGCGGCGGTGATCACCAAGTTCTGGAGCTACGCGGCCGTCAATCTCGCCGCCGCAGGCAAGGCGCCGGCGGATTACGTGGTCTATCCGCTGTTCAGCAAGTGGGGCGCGGTGAACCTGGGCGCGACCGTCGGCGGCGTGCGCCTGTTCTACGCCGAGTCGCTGTCGGGGGTGATCAACTGGTCGCTGGCCGCGCCGCTCTTCGGCATCAACCTGGTCTTCCTCACCGCCTTGTTCCAGCGCAGCCTTACGCCGCTCAGGGAGCTGTTCAGCGGCGCGGGCGCATCGGCGATGGTCGAGCAGACCGTACGCGTGCTGCGCTGGGGACTGTGGATGGCCCCGATCATCTACACCTTCCTGCGCCTGGCGCCGGAGCCCACCTGGTACAACCAGGACGGCGCGTTGCGCACATTCGCGGCGACGGTGCTGTCGTGGTCGCTGTCGCCGGCGGACTTCCGCACCTGGAGCCTGACGGTGTTCCTCGGCATCCTCGCCTACGACTGGCTGCGCGTCCTGGTGTGGTTCGATCACATGGGCCTGCGCGTCGCCACGCTGGTGAACCTGTCGTTCGTCGGCGGCGACGCGCTCGACGAGAAGGCCGCGCGCTACATCGGCCACGCCTCGCGCACGCGCTGCATCCCCGAAGGCATCCGCCGCTTTCTGACCTGGGCGCCGCTGCTGATCCCGTTCTTCCTGCCGCGCGGCGCCGACTGGGACGCGGTGTGGGCGCAGGCCGCGATCCTGCGCGACGCGGGCGGGGCAACGCTGCCGGCCGTCGTCGTGCTGGTCTATGGATATCGCGCCGCGGCGCTCGTCGCATCGGCAGTGGCGATCTCGTGGATCGTCTCGGCCTGGCGCCGCCGCGCGGGCAGCCTTGCGACCATTGCGCCGCCGCGGGTGATGACGATCAGCAACGGCCTCGTCAGCGCCGAGCTGCATCCGGATGGCCGCGGCTACAGCCGTGTGCTCAGCACCGTGCGTGACGGCTACGTGCTCGATCTGACGCGCCGGCCGGACGACCCGCTGCAAATGCGCGGCAAGTTCTTCTACCTGCGCGAGGTCGACGAAGCGGGTCAGCCGCAAGGCCCATTGTGGTCGCTGGCGCGCGAGCCGCTGCAGATCGCCGGCCCCGACTACGCGGTCACGAATCCGACGCCGACGAGCCTGCGCATCGTCAACAGCCACGCCGGCGTGCGCGTGCAGGCCGACGTCAGCCTCGACGATGGCAAGCCGGTGGAGCGCTGGCGCATCCGCCTGCAGAACCTGCAATCCGCGCCGCGCCGCATCGAGCTCGTAAGCTTCCAGGAGCTGGCGCTCTCCGGCGTCGACGCCTACCGGCGCTCGCCGCCGTTCGCGGCGATCCACGTCGGCACGTGGTTCATCCGCCCCCTGAATGCGATCGTCTATCGCAATCGCCTGCTTCGCGATGATGAAAATCAGTTCCGCCTGCAGCGCATGTCGCGCGAGGTCGGTTATCACTGCGTGAAGTTGATCCCTCCCCCGCATGCGGGGGAGGGCCAGGGAGGGGGCGTGTCAAAACTCGTCGCCTACGAAGATTCCCGCTCCTGGTTCCTCGGCGCGGGCACGCCGCGCACGCCGCAGGCGCTCGACGGCCGCGACATGCGCGCGCCCGAAGACGAGGGCCGGCTCTACAGCTTCGATCCGGCGGCGAGCCTGAAGCTGCACGTCGATCTTGCCGCGAGCGGCTCGGTCGAGATCGAGTTCATCGACGGCTACGCCACCAGCATGCCCCAGGCGATGGAGGACATCGCCGCGCACGTCGCCGTGTCGCGCGTCAGCGCCGAAGCGCTTGCGGCGACCGTGTCGCAGACGCGCCGCCTGCATGTGCCGGAAGTGACGGCGCTGCCGTTCCGGTTCTCCGACGACGGCGCGGAGCTGCACCTGAGCGCCGCGACGCCGCGACCGTGGGCGCACCTGCTGGCCAATCCCGTCGGGCATGGCGCCATCGTCAGCAACGAAGGCGAGGTGTTCTCCTTCGCCGGCAATGCGCAGCAGAACGCGCTGACGCCGTTCAACCTCGATACGGTCGCGGCGCAGATGCCGGGGCAGGCGATCTACGTCTGCGACCTGGCGACACGCGAGATCGACACCGTGGGCTTGGCGCCGCATCGCCGCCCCGATGCCGAGCACGCGGCGACCTATGGCCGCGGTTACGCGACGCTGCGCTGCAAGCGCGGGGATCTCGAGCTCGAGCAGACCGTCTTCGTACCGATCGACAAGCCGGTCGAGATCAAGCTCCTGCGCATCCGCAACCACGGCGCTGCGCCGCGACGCCTGCGCGTCGTCCCCTACGCGCAGATCGTGCTCGGCGAAGTTCCGGTCGACACAAGGGGCCGCATCCAAGTCGTCGTCGACGACGACGTGCTGTTCTTCTCCAACCCCGCAAACGATTTCCGCAAGGGCTGCGCGTTCGCGGCCACGAGCCTGGACGTCGAGGCGCAGGAGACCTCGCGCGCGCGCTTCGTCGGCAGCGGCCGCGACTTGGCCAATCCTCACTTTGTTGCGATCGGCACTGCCGACGGGCAGCAGGCCGACGACGGCTGCGTGATCGCCGCGTTTGCCGGCACCGTGGAAATCGCCGCCGGCAGCGACGTTCGCGTCGTGTTTCTCCTCGGCCAGGCACCCGATGCGGCGCAGGCCCGGAAGATCGTCGAGGCCTGCCGCGATCCGGCGCTGGCGCAGCGCGCGCTGATCCAGGTGCAGCACTGGTGGGACGACCAGCTGTCGATCATGCGCGTCGAGACCAACCGGCCGGAGTTCGACCGGCTGGTCAACGACTGGTTGCCGTATCAATTGCTGTGCGCGCGCCTCTGGGGCCGCGCGGGGCCGAGCCAGCGCAGCGGCGCGTTCGGGTTCCGCGACCAGCTCCAGGACGTGCTGCCGCTGCTGTTCACGCGGCCCGAGCTCGTGCGCGAGCAGATCCTGCTGCACGCCGCGCAGCAGTTCGTCGACGGCGACGTGGTCAAGTGGTGGCATCCGTCGTGGGACGGCAGGACCGGCATCGCCGTGCGCACGATGGCGTCGGATCCGCAGCTGTGGCTGCCGTACCTGGTGATCCAGTACGTGCGCGCAACCGGGGACGCGGCCGTGCTCGATGTCCGTGCGCCGTTCCTGGAAGGTCGCGCCGTGCCGCGCGGGCAGGAGGGCATCATGTTCGTGCCGCGCGCGTCGCGCGAGGATGGCACGGTCTACGAGCACTGCCGGCGCGCCATCGAGTGGTCGCTCGCGCGCCTGGGCGCGCACGGCATTCCGCTGCTCGGCTCCGGCGACTGGAACGACGGCCTCGACGTTGCCGGCATCGCCGGCCGCGGCGAGAGCGGCTGGCTCGGCTTCTTCCTGCACGACGTGCTGCTCGGCTTCGCACCGCTGGCGGAGAAGCGCGAAGGGGCGACGGCGCAGCAGCGCTACGCCGACGCGGCGTCCAAACTACGCACCGCGCTCGACGGCCTGCGCCGCGGCGATGCCTACGTGCGCGCGTTCACCGACGAGGGCGAGGAGATGCTCTCGCCCAGCGCGCTGATGGCAGCCTGGCCGGTGCTGTCGGGCGCGGTCGACCTGCAGCGCGGCCTGACCGTGCTCGAAGCGGCGCTGCGCGAGCTGGAGAAAGACGCGCGCGTTCTGCTGGACAAGTCGGCCTCCGACGAGAACACGCGGCCTTATCCCGGGCGCGTCGCGGACTATCCGCCCGGCGTGCGCGAGAACGGCGGCCAGTACTCGCACGGCGTGTCGTGGATCGTCGACGCGTTCCTGCGCTGCGCCGAGCTCGCCCGTGCCGCCGACGACCAGGATCTGGTGCGGCACTGCCGCGCCCGCGCGGCCGAGATCTGGGTGAAGATCTCGCCGCTGTCCAAAACCTCGCTGGAGCAACTCGGCATGTACGGCCTGCCGCCGCATCAGCAGCCGGCCGACGTCTACGACGGCCCGGGCTACGAGGGCAAGGGCGGCTGGAGCTGGTACACCGGCGCGGCCGCGCGCATGCTGTCGGCCGCATACGGATTGCTCGGCCTGTCGATGGAGAACGGCGAGTTCAAGCTCGCGTCCGACGCATTCCGCCCGCGCGGCGCGATCCAGCTGCAGCGCGTGACGTATCGGGGCCAGACGTACGAGCGGTGAGTGGTGACGGGTGTGCGGCGGTCGGCCGGACAGGCTCGCGGGGGACGCCGTAAATACATCCATGTAGGCTCGACGTGCGCCATCCCTGGCGCCCGACGCCCCCGCAAACCTGTCCGGCCAACCGCATCTGCGCGCACTCTGGCTGCGGACGCCCGGATAGGTTCGACGGGGGCGTGTGCGGCCAGGGACGGCCGCACCCGAGGCTGACGGAGCTTTTAAGTCGTCCCCCGGCGGACTTATCCGGGCGGCCGCGCGCCGCCGGTTGAGCACGCATCACGACAAATGCGGCCGCGCCAGGTACTCCTGCGACTGCATCTCGACCAGCCGCGATAACGTCCGCTTGAACTCGAACGCCAGCTTCTCGCCGGTGTAGAGCTGCTCCAGCGGCACCGCGCCGGCGAGGATCAGGTTCACGCCGCGATCGTAGAACTCGTCGACCAGGTTGATGAAGCGCCGCGCCGCGTCCTCGTGCTCGACCGAGAGCTGCGGCACGCGCGAGACGATGATGCTGTGATGCGTGCGCGCCAGCTCGACGTAGTCGGCGGCGCTGCGCGGCCCTTCGCACAGCGCGGAGAAGTCGAACCACGCCACGCCGTCGGCCGACCGCCGCGCGCGCACGGGGCGGCCGTTCAGGTCCATGTCCTTGTCCGTATCGCCGGCGTCGGGCGCGAGCTCGGTGAACCAGCGCTCGAGGTTGGACTCCGCCGCCGCGTCGCTGGGATGGTGATAAATCTCGGCGTGCGTCAGCGCGCGCAGCCGGTAATCGACCGGGCCGTCGAGGCGCACCACCGTCGCGTGCTTCTTGATCGCCGCGATCGCCGGCAGGAAGCGCTCGCGCTGCAGGCCGTCGCGATAGAGCTGGTCGGGCTCCACGTTCGAGGTCGCGACCAGCGTCACGCCGCGCGCGAACAGCGCCTCCATCAGCCGGCCCAGGATCATCGCGTCGGCGATGTCCGAGACGAAGAACTCGTCGAAGCACAGCACGCGCAGCTTCTGCGCCAGGTCGTCGGCGATGCGCAGGAGCGGATCGGTCTCGTGCTGGTGCTGCAGCCGGCGCTCGTGCACGTCGAGCATGAAGCGGTGGAAGTGCAGGCGCAGCTTGCGCGTGAAGGGCAGGGACTCGAAGAACGCGTCCATCAGGTAAGTCTTGCCGCGGCCGACGCTGCCCCACAGGTACAGCCCCTTCACCGGCGGCCACTGCAGGCGCCCACTCACCAGCCGCTTGCGCGGCCGGTTGGCGAGCAGCTCGTCGTGCACGCGCTGCAGCTCGTCGACGGCGCGGCTCTGCGCCGGATCGGCGACGAACCCCTCGCGCTGCAGGTCGCGCTCGTAGCGGCTGCGCGGGCTCATGACGTCACGCACCCGCATGGCCGTCGGGCTCGCCGCAGATCGCCAGCACCGCGGCGCGCGCCTGGTCACGCAGCGCGATGACGGCGGCGCGATCGGTGCCCGCTGCCGATACGAGCGGCCTACCGATCTCGATGGTCACCGGACTGAACGCCGGCAGGATCTGGCCGTCGCCGAACAGCTGGCGCGTGCCGCGGATCGCCGCGGGCACTACTGGCACGCCGGCGTGCACGGCGATGAGGAAGGCGCCGTTGCGGAACTCCATCAATCCCGGCTCCTTGCGGAACGTGCCTTCCGGAAACACCGTCAGCGACTCGTCACGCTGCAGCCGCCGGATCAGCTCGCGCGTATGCCGCGCGCCTTCGCGCGCCGACGTGCGATTGACGAAGATCACCTCCATGCGCCGGATCACCAGGCCGACGTAGGGCCAGTGCGCCGCGCCTTCCTGCACGACGAAGTTGAAACGCGCGGGCAGGGCGGCGGTCAGCACCAGCCCGTCGAGATAGCTCGCGTGATTGGCAACGACGATGCACGGCCCCTCGGGAAGGTTCTCCAGGCCGCGCACGCGCAGCGGCAGGCCGATCGCCGCCATGGCGATCTTCACGCCGGCGCGGCCGATGCCCCGGCGCATCGAAAGCGTCGGCAGCAGGATGATCAGCGGGCAGAACACCAGGAACATCAGCACGAGCCACGCGCAGAGGGCGTAGACACCGTAGACGAGACGGGCGAGTTGGCGCATCGGAGGGCGGCTGCTGCGGGTCGCTATTATAGGTGCGTGCCGTCAGCGTCCCCGAAAGCCGATGCCGATGAAGCCGCGATCGCGCGGTTTCTCGACACGCTCTGGATCGAGCGCGGCGCCTCCAAGAACACGCAGGCCGCCTACGGCTCGGACCTCAAGCTCTTCGCCCGCTGGCTGCAGAGCCGCGACGTGGCGCTGGCGCAGGCGACGCAGCGCGACATCCAGGACTACCTGCAGAGCCGCAACCGCGGCGCGACCAGGACCGCGGCGTTCACCGCGCGCACGCAGGCGCGCCTGCTCTCGTCGCTGCGCCGCTTCTACCGGCTGCTCGTGCGTGAAGGACAGCGCAGCGACGATCCCACAGCGCTGATCGCGGCGCCGAAGGTCGCGCGCGGCCTGCCCAAGACCCTGACCGGCGAGCAGATCGAGCGCCTGCTCGCCGCGCCCGACACGAACACGTCGCTGGGCCTGCGTGATCGCGCGATGCTCGAGCTCATGTACTCCTCGGGCCTGCGCGTGTCGGAGCTGGTGCAGCTGACGATCCCGCAGGTCCACATCGAGCGCGGCGTCGCGCACCTGGTAGGCAAGGGCGGGCGCGAGCGCCTGGTGCCGATGGGCGAGGAGGCGGTGCACTGGCTGCGCACCTACCAGCGCAACGCCCGACCCGAGCTGCTCGACACGCGCACGTCCGACACGCTGTTCCTGAGCAACCGCGGCAAGCGGATGACGCGGCACAACGTCTGGCGACTGATCCGCCAGCACGCGGTGAAGGCAGGCATCGGCATCGCGATGTCGCCGCACACGCTGCGGCACGCCTTCGCCACGCATCTGCTCGAGCACGGCGCCGACCTGCGCGCGGTGCAGATGCTGCTCGGCCACAGCGACCTGTCGACGACGCAGATCTATACGCACGTGACCCGCGCCAGGCTGCTGGCGCTGCACGAGAAACATCACCCCAGAGGGTGACGGCTTGCTTTTGTAGGAGGGGCCGTTGGCCCCGACTGTCGGGGCTAACAGCCCCTCCTACAGTCGAACCAAGGACTGGCTGTTTTGTCATACTGGCGTCCCTCCCCGTTTGGATGTGCCCTCCGATGACGCGCTGGCTATCTCTCGCCCTTGTTTTCACGCTGGGCGCCATTGGCGGCTGGGTTGCGATCGCGGTCGGCGCGGGCAAGTCGGACGAAAAGGCACAGGCTTCCACCGAACCGGTGGTGCTGGCCAAGGCGGCACCTGCTGCGACGCCGGCTGCAGCCAATCCAAAAGAGCTCGAGGCGCTGCGCGACCGGCTGACCAAGAAGCTGCCCGAGATCGAGCGCGACCACATCAACCCGAGCCCGATCCCCGGCGTTTACGAGATCCAGCGTGGCCACCTGTTCGGCTACGTCACCGGTGACGGCCGCTACCTGATCCAGGGCGACCTGGTCGACATCGAGAAGGGCGAGGAGATCACCGAGAACCATCGGCGCTCCGACCGGATCGCCTCGATCGCCTCGCTGGGCAAGGAGTACATCGAGTTCGCGCCCAAGCCGCCGATCCAGACCAAGCACACGGTCACGGTCTTCACCGACATCGACTGCGGCTACTGCCGCAAGCTGCACAGCGAGATCGCCGGCTACAACGCGCAAGGCATCGCCATGCGCTACGTGTTCTTCCCGCGCACTGGCCCGAACACGCCGTCGTTCACCAAGGCGCAGGAAGTCTGGTGCTCTGCCGATCGCAAGGACGCGCTGACGCGGGCCAAGCGGGGCGAGAAGCTTTCCGGAGGCGCCAGCTGCGCCAATCCGGTCATGAAGGAGTACCAGCTCGGCGTGGAGCTCGGGGTCCGCGGAACGCCGGCGATGGTGCTGCCCAACGGCGACCTGTTCCCGGGTTACGTGCCGCCGACGCAGCTGGCCAGCATGCTCAACACGCCCAACGCGACGGTTGCGCAGGACGGCGACATAGATCCGGCGGACGTCGCGCCGTAGGCTTCTACCGCTCCAGCAGCTTCAGCTTGTCCGGCTTGCCTTCCCATTCCTTGGCGTCGGCCGGCGCGTCCTTCTTCTCGGTGATTACCGGCCAGAGCTTGGCCAGCTCCTTGTTCAGGTCCTTCATGTGCGCCTGGTCCGCGGGCAGGTCGTCCTCGGCCACGATCGCGTCCACCGGGCACTCGGGCTCGCACAGCGTGCAGTCGATGCATTCCTCGGGGTCGATCGTCAGGAAGTTCGGGCCCTCGTGGAAGCAGTCCACGGGGCACACCTCCACGCAATCGGTGTACTTGCACTTGATGCAGTTCTCGGTGACGACGAACGTCATGGGGTTCCTCGAAGGATGCGGGCGCAGCGGAGCGGCGAATTCTACGGCCAAACCGGGGTGCGTTGAAACGGCTTGAGGGTGGTCTGCGGGTGGCCAAGGGGCCCGCGGGGCATTAATCTGCACGCTGCATCAGCGGTTACTACGACAAGCTACTGGCTGGATTGGGGAGAGACGATCATGCGTGGATGGAAAATCACCGGCTTTGCTGCACTGCTGGCGGGCCTTTTGCCGGCGTTGTCAGCGGCCTCGCCGACGGCCGGTCAGCCGTTCGGTCCTCAGTTCAAGGTCAACACTGCGCCGGCCGGCAACGTCCAGCGCGCGCCGTCGATCGCGAGCAACGCCAGCGGCGGCACGATCGTCGCCTGGCAGCTGGTCCCAGACAGTCCGGCAGTCAGCCAGATCCGGCTGCGGCGCTTCTCGGCGCTGGGCGTGGGCTTCACCGACGAAGCGCCGATCGCCAACGGCTTCGATCCCGACACGGCGATGAACGCCGGCGGCGGCTTCGTCGTCGCCTTCAATGACCAGGACGGTCTGCGCGCCCGCGTCTTCGGCGAAGACGGCAACGCCACCGGCGCCGCCTTCGCGGTCGATGCCACGGGCTCCACCCAGCAGCCCAGCGTCGCCATGGACGCCGACGGCCGCTTCGCGCTCGTCTACTTCCGCGGCACCGGCCTGCAGCGCTCCATCGTCGTGCGCCGTTACGGCACCATCGGCCAGCAGGTCGGCGCCGACATCGTCGTCACCGCCGAAACCACGCTGAACCAGCCGCCGGTCATCGCGATGGCGCCGGACGGCCGCTTCGTCGTCGCCTACGTCGTCACCAACAATTCGCTGTCGGTGGTCAAGGCCCGCATCTACGACGCCAACGGCGATCCGGTTGGGCCGGCGTTCGTCGCCAGCCAGCAGGACGGCATCAACGTCGGCGACGTCAAGGCTGCCATGGACGGCGCCGGCAGGTTCCTGCTGGCCTGGTCGACCAATCCCACGCACATCCACGCCCGCGGCTTCAGCGCCGCCGGCACGGCGCTGACCGACGAGTTCGAAGTTGCCGCCGACAACATCACCGGCGTGTCGCTCGGCGACGTGTCGATGAGCGCCACCGGCGAGTCGGTCATCACCTACGACACGCGTCAGCAGGGACAGGCGCAGAGCGAGCCCTCCGACGTCTTCTTCCGCCGCTACGACCCCAACTTCGTCGCGCGCGGCACGGCCGTGCGCGTCAATGCCGTGCCGCGGCCCCGGCCGCACCAGCTGGCGCCCGCGGTCGCGCTCGACGCCGACGGCGACTTCACCGTCGTCTGGCAGAGCGGCGACACCGGCGACGGCGCCGAGATCCTGGGACGGCGCTTCGTCGGCCCCGAGGACGTGGACCTCTCGCTGGCGATCACCGATTCCCCCGATCCCGTCCCGGGCAGCGGCGTCCTGACCTACACCTACACGGTCAGCAACAACCATGCGGCCGTGACGCCGATCGCCGGCGCCTCGCCGGGCATCGCGCGCATCAACCAGATGATCGGCTCCTCGCACAACGTCGACCTGACGGCAGTGCTGCCGGCCGGAGCCACCGAGGTGCAGGGCACCGGCACGCAATGGACCTGCACGTTCTCGGCGCCGCAGGAGCACTGCAGCTACCAGGACCTGCTGCTGCCGGGCCAGTCCTCGCCGGTGACGATCACGCTGCACGCGCCGGCGACCGGCGATTCCGCGCAGACCACCGGCACCGTGACCGAGTACCAGCTCGACTCGCACTCGGCGAACGATTCCGAGGTGGAGAACACCACCGTCGGCGTGCCTACCGGCCTGCCGGTCGTGCAGTTCTCGCAGGCGACTTCGTCGGTGGCCGAGTCCGCCGGCAACCGGCATGTTGTTGTGACGCTGTCGCACCAGGCCGCGCAGGACGTGACGGTCGCGTTCGCAGCGACCGGCGCGAGCACCGCGTCCACGCCGGGCGACTACACGCTGCAGTCCAGCCCGGTGACGATCCCCGCCGGTGAGACCAGCGCCGACATCGTCGTCACCATCGTCAACGACACCACCGCCGAGCCGGCGGAGACCGTGGTGCTGCAGCTGAGCTCGCCCAGCGCCAACGCCACGCTGGGCCCGGCGGCGACGCACACGCTCACCATCACCGACGACGACGGCCCGACCGTGCCGACCGTGCAGTTCCACCAATCGGCTGAAAGCCGCGACGAGGGTGCCGGCGCGATCGACATCGCGCTCGACCTGTCGGCAATCAGCTCCGAGGACGTCACCGTCACCTTCACCGTCGCTGGTACCGCCGCGGCCGGGGACTACACGCTGACGCCGGCCTCGCACACGATCACCATCCCGCAGGGCCAGTTGCACGCCAGCATCGTCGTCACGCCGGTCGACGACGCCGAAGACGAGTCCGACGAGACCGTGATCCTCACGCTTACCCAGGCGACGAACGCGACGCTCGGCGCCAACGTCACCAACACGCTGACCATCACCGACGACGACACCGCGGGCGCGACGCCGACGGTGCAGGTTGCCGAGGCGACGTCGGAGGCCGCCGAAAGCGACGGCACGGTGACGGTCACCGTGCAGCTGTCGTCCGAGACCGATCACGAGGTCTCGATCCCGTTCTCGGTCGGCGGCACCGCCACCTCGGGCACGGATTACACGACCTCGACCACGAGCCCGCTGGTCATCGCGGCGGGGGAGACGTCGGGGACCGTGACCATCAACGTCGTCGACGACGGCGCGCCGGAGAGCGGCGAGACCATCGTCGTCACGCTCGGCACGCCGACCGGCGCGACGCTCGGGACGCAGTCGACGCAGATCATCACCATCGTCGACAACGACGGCGGCGGTGGCGTCGGCGGCAGCCACGTGACGCTCGACAGCGCGGCCGCTGGCAAGGAGGTGACGTTCACCACCGACCGCGGCACCTTCTCGGCGATCAGCGTCGTCGACGCGCCGGCCAACCCGCCCGCGGGCCTGGAGTATCCGCTCGGATTCTTCGCCTTCGTCATCAGCGGCGTGCCGAACAACGCGGTGACGACGCTCACCATCGAGGTGCCGGACGACACCAACATCTCCGACTGGATCGATTGCGTGGAGAACAGCTGCTACCGCTATCCGCAGGACGCCACGCCGGATCCGGGCCAGGCCAGGATCGACGGCAACGTCATCACCGTGAAGATCCAGGACAACGGGCCCGGCGACAACGACCCGCGCCCCGGCTTCATCGGCAGCAAGGTCGCGCCGGCGCGGGTGCCCGAGGACGACGGCGGCTCGCTGACGTGGCTGCTGCTGGCGCCGATGTTCGGGGCGGCGCTGGTGCGTCGCAGGCTGCGTGTAGGAGCGGCGTAAGCCGCGAAACTATCGGGGCTGAAGCCCCTCCTACAAGAAGCCCGGCTCTTAGCCGGGCTTTTTCATTCCGGCGACCCCGCCACCTCCGCCAGTGCTGGCGCCTTGGGCTTGTAGGCCAGCGCCAGCGTGTGGATGCCGCGCAGCCCGGCGCTGCGATCCTGGAAGAAGAACTTCAGGCTGTGCCAGATCGTCGGGAAGGCGATCGCGTCCCACGGGATCTCGTCCTCGCGCATCAGCACCACCTCCGAGCTTTCCGGCGTGGTGTGGAAAGCGCTGCCGACCAGGCGCGAGCGGTAGATCATGTATACCTGGCTGACGTACGGCACGTCGATCACCGCGAGCAGGTCCTCGATCTCCACGTCGGCGCCGGACTCTTCCTTGGCTTCGCGCGCCGCGCCGCTCGCAGCGGTTTCGCCGAGCTCGAGGAATCCAGCCGGGAAGGTCCACAGGCCGTGGCGCGGATGGATGGCGCGCTTGCACATCAGGATGCGGCCGTCGCTCGCCTCGGGGATGCAGCCGACGATCACCTTGGGGTTGCGGTAATGGATCACGCCGCACTGCGTGCACACCTGCCGCGGCGCGTGATCGCCCTCGGGAATCCGCCGCTCCAGGGTGCCGCCGCAGTCGCTGCAGAATTTCATCGGGCGTCGGTCGCTTTCATGAGGAAAGGGTAGCAGAGCACGGTCCAAAGGCTGGATTTGGCGCGGAAAATGGGTGATGATTTTGCGGCCAACCTAGGGGGGAGCATGAAAAAGTCAGGGGTATTGCTGCTGGGCTTCGTCTTGGCCCTGCCGGTGCACGCGCAGGACACCTGGACGCCCAAGGAGGAAGCTCCTCCGAGCGACGCCAGCGCCCCGCCGCCCGCCGACGCAAGCGCGACGCCCCCGGCAGATGCGAGCGCAACCGCTCCGGCTGACGCGAGCGCCACGCCGCCTGCAGACGCCAGCGCAACTCCGACGACCGACGCGAGCGCAACGCCGCCCGCCGACGCCAGCGCCACCCCGACGACTGATGCGAGCGCAACGCCGCCCGCGGATGCAAGCGCCACCCCGACCACCGACGCGAGCGCAACGCCCCCCGCCGATGCGAGCGCGACTCCGACCGCCGACGCCAGCACGACGCCGGCCACCGATGCGAGCACTGCGCCGCCGTCGGATTCCGCTGCAACCTTGACCGATACGACGGCGACGCCTCCGGCCGAAGGCACGGCCACCGACGCAGCGCCCGTCGAGACGACGGCCGAAGCGCCGCCGGCAGATGCGGCGCCCGCCGATGCCTCGGTCGACGCGACCGCCACCGCCGATGCGACGACGACCGTCGATGCCGCGCCGGCCGCCGAAGAAACGCCTGCAGAAGAGGCCAATCCCTGGATCTTCTATGTCGGCGCGTCCTACGGCAGCGCCAAGCTCTCGATCTCCAACCTGAGCGGGCTGGAGCAGACCGACACGACCACGATCATGTATCAGGGCCGCGTCGGCATGCGCATCACCAACGGCATCGGCCTGGAGGCGCACTACGGGCAGGGCCAGGACGACGACAATCCGTACCAGGCCAAGGTCAACCAGGACCACGGCATCTACATCGTCCCGACCGGCACGCTGCTCGACATGGTCGAGTTCGCCTTCCCGCTGGGCTTTGCCTGGACCAAGGTCTCCGGCTACTCCGTGGGGCAGGGCAGCGGCGCGCCGCCGGCCGGCACCAAGGTTTCCCAGAGCCTGGACGGCGTCTCCTACGGCATGAACGTCGAGTTCCCGTTCAAGCTCTTGATGGAGTCCATCCCCGACATCCGCCTGACCGGCGGCGGCATGGTCTACCAGCAGAACAACAGCGCGCGCACTTACGGCTGGCACGCGGGGCTGCGCTTCGACTTCGCGATCTGATCGCGGCGGCTGCATCGGGGGCGGCTCTCGGGCCGCCCTTTTTTATTTGGTGGTGCCAGGGGAGAGACTCGAACTCTCACTGGGGGCTACCCAACACGATTTTGAGTCGTGCGCGTCTACCGATTCCGCCACACTGGCACGGCGCGCATTATAGCGACGCCGCTGCACCCTCCTCACAAATGCGCAAAAGCGAATTCCATTACGACCTGCCGCAGGAGCTGATCGCGCAGCAGCCGGCGGCTGAGCGCAGCGCCGCGCGCCTGCTGTATCTGCCCTCCGACGTAGGGCGCGCCATGCGCGCCGTCGAGGATCGCCAGATCCGCGATCTCCCGCAGCTGCTCGAGCCTGGCGATCTCCTGATCTTCAACGACACCCGTGTGATTCCGGCGCGCCTGCTCGGCGTGAAGCAGACCGGCGGCCGCGTCGAGATCTTGGTCGAGCGCATCGAGGGCGAGCGCGAGCTCACTGCGCAGCTGGGCTTCTCCAAGCCGCCGCGTCCGCGCATGCGCATCCTGGTGGGCGAGGACGTGCTCACGGTGCTGTCACGCGAGGACGACCTCTTCCGCCTGCGCTACGAGGGCGAGGGCAGCGTGCTGGAGTTCCTGCAGCGCGCCGGCCGCATCCCGCTGCCGCCGTACATCAAGCACGTCCCGGGCGAGGAGGACGCGCAGCGCTACCAGACGGTGTTCGCGCGCGAGCCCGGCGCGGTCGCGGCGCCGACCGCGGGCCTGCACTTCGACGAGCCATTGCTCGCGGCGCTGCGGGAGCGCGGCGTCGCCGTCGCGACGCTGACGCTGCACGTCGGCGCCGGCACGTTCCAGCCCGTGCGGGTCGAGGATCTCTCCGCGCACCGCATGCACGCGGAGCGCTACGAGATCTCCAGCGAGCTGTGCGATGCAGTGAAGGCCGCCAAGGCGGCGGGCCGCCGCGTCGTCGCCGTCGGCACCACCGTCACGCGCGCGCTGGAGTCCGCCGCGGCGCAAGGCGATCTCGTTCCCGGCGCCGGCGAGACGCGACTCTTCATCACGCCAGGCTTTGCGTTCCGCGTCGTCGACCTCTTGCTGACGAACTTCCACCTGCCGGAGAGCACGCTGCTGATGCTGGTCTGCGCGTTCGGCGGCAAGGAGCGCGTGCTGGCCGCCTATCGCCACGCGGTGGCGAGCGGCTATCGCTTCTTCAGCTATGGGGACGCGATGCTGATCAGTCCTACTTCGCCTTCAGCGTAATCCCCTTCGCCTGCGGCGGCGGCATCGCGCAGCCGGTGCTGCGCGCGCTCTCGAGGAACGCCTTCACCGTCGTCACCGTCAGCTTCTCGGTCTTGCCCGAGAGGCCGCCCGCGGCGAAGTTCATGTGCGTGGCGCCGTCGACCACGCCCAGCCACTTGCAGCCGGGCGGCAGGTCGTCGAACGGGATCGTGCGCGTCTGCCAGCTGCCTTCCAGCGCCTTGTCCTTGGTGCCCGTCAGCATCAGCATCGGCCGGCGCACCTTGCTCCACGCGTGCTGCGGGAAGATCGAGCCCGGACCTTGCGGCGAGATTGCCACGTAGGCGTCGAAGCGATCCTCGCCCTTGACGTCCATCTGGTTGCGCGCGCCGGCTTCGATCATCACGGTGGCCGCGCCCAGCGAGTGGCCGATCAGCACCGAGAACGGCGCGTGGCACGGCGCGCCGACCCACTTCAAAGCCGCGTCGATGTCGAGCAGCCGATTGCGGTAGACCTGCGGGTCGGTGACGAGATCGAGGACGTCCTCGCGGGGCCGGCTCTTGCGCACCTTGGTGGCCTGGGCCTTGCGATCGCTGTGACCCAGCACGATCGCCAGCCAGCCGTCCTCGCTCAGCGCCTCGGCCAGGTAGTGCAGGTCGTTCTCGCTGCCGCCCGCCCCCGGAGAGATCAGCGCCAGCGGCGCGCACACCGCGCTGTCGGGGGAATACACGCGGATTGGCGTGCGGGCGCCGTCGCTGCGAGGGGCCGGTATCGCCTGGTCCGCCAGGGCCGGCGGGCCGAGCAGCGCCGCCACGAGCCATGCCAACGCTGTCAGCCGGACGTTCATGTGCAGAGTATCGACCATGCGACGCGCGGCAAATTCGCCAATAGGCAAATCTACTTCTTTTTCCCCAGCTGCCGGATGATGTCCTGCGCGGCCTTCTCGGACTTGCGCTCCAGCTCGCGGCGCTTCTCCGGCGTCAGGTTCACTCGTGCCGGAGACGGCGCGGGCGCTGCCGCGCAGACGCTGGCGCAGCCAGGGGATCACCTGCCAGGCTTTGCGACCGTCGAACGGGCCGATCGGCAGCAGCGCCAGCACCATGACGAAGATGTTCAGGCGCGTGAACACGACGTAGATCGGCGAGGCGACGCCCACCGCGAAGTAGCTGCCGGACTGAACGATCAGCGGCCACAGCAGCAGCGCGATCACCAGCACCAGCATTTGCGCGCCGATGCCGCCCCAGGCCACCGCGATCTCGTCGCCGCGCGAGCGCGCATAGCCGTGCGCGGTCTCGCCGTGGATGCCGTAGAGGGTGATGCCCTCCACCGGGATCTTCTTCCAGCGCAGCACCGCCACGTGCCCGAACTCGTGGATCAGCAGGAGCGCGAAGAACGCCACCGCCGCGACGAGCGTGGCCAGCAGGTCGCCGAAGAACAGCAGCAGCCACACCAGCGCGATCAGCACCGTCCAGTGCATCGACACGGGGATGCGGCCCCAGCGGCCGAGATTCCAGTAGTTCTCCATGGCGCTCATGGTAGCGGTCAGCGCTCGACCATGACGACGTGCGCCTGGATCTTGCCGTCGACTGCCTGCGATCCGAAACGCCGGGCGATCGCCTTCGCGGCCGCGTCAGTCGCGTCGTCGAGCGCGCCCCGCGCTTCGATCTCGCTTCGCAGTGGCGTGCCCTGGCAGTACGCAACCGCAGGATCGCGCGGAGACTTGGCGCGGCTGCGTACCGCGACGGTGTCGATCCGGGCGGGCTTGCTGAACCCGCCGCTGGCCAGATCCTTCTGGACCGTCGCGCGATCGTGATATCCGTGCGGGGTGCGCGCCAGGAAGCGCGGCGGATCGGCAGGGAACATCGAGGCGAGCGCGGTCGTGATGGTGTCCGCGAATTCATTGTCCTCGATGCGGTCCCACACGTTGAAAAGGAATACGCCCCCGGGGCGCAGGACGCGCAGCGCTTCTGCGAACGCCCTGGCTTTGTCAGGGAAGAACATCACCCCGAACTGGCAGGCGACGGCGTCGAACGAAGCGTCGGGGAAGGGCAGGCGCATGGCATCGGCCTGCTGCCACTGCACCGGCCGCGACGTGCCGACCGTGGCCGCGCGATCCAGCATCGCCTGATTGAGGTCGGTGGCGACGATCGCCGCGCTCTGCGGCAGCGCCGCCGCCAGTGCGCGCGTGACCACGCCCGTTCCGGCGGCGATCTCCAGCAGCGTCGAGATGGGCCGCGACGTCAGCCGCTGCGCAAGATCCGCCGCGTACGCCTCGAAGATCAGCGGCACCAGGCAGCGCTCGTAGATCTCGGGGATCGAGCCAGCGAAGAGCTTGTCGCTATCGGACATGTTCGTGGGTGCCCAGATGCGCCGTGCAGTACGCCAGCGGCGGCGAGCACTTGGTGCAGTAGCGGAAATCCATGGTGCGATCGGCGAGGTCGGTGACGCCGCACACCGCGCAGACGTGGCGCGGCTTGTCGCGGCTGGCAATCGTTGCCGCCTGCTTCCTGACCTGGCGATGCCCGTGCCGCACGCGATAGAAGATGTCGCGGCCGAAGAACAGCAGGAAGTTGGTCAGCGCCGCCAGGATCAGCAGGCGCGTCGCCCAGCCGCCGACGATGAAGTCGTAGCCGTAGTAGAGCCACGTGATCAGCGCCAGCCACTTGATGCGCACCGGCAGGATGAAGAACAGCAGGATCTGGAAATCCGGGTACAGGTAGGCGAAGGCCAGGAAGATCGAGCCGGTGACGTAGGCGTTGGTCGCCATCCCGTGCGGGAAGGCGAAGGCCACCGCGATCGTCATGACGAAGCCGATCAGCACGTAGAGGTTGTAGCGGAACGCGCCCCACTGGTTCTCCAGCGAGCCACCCATGAAATAGAGCAGGTACAGCGCGAAGATCGCCAGGAACGGATTGCCGAACGGCGGCGTGAACACGAAGCTCAGCAGGCGCCACCACTGTCCGGCCAGCACCGCTTCCGGGATCAGCGCCATGTTCTCCACGAAGCCCGGCGTCGACAGCCCGAGCACCAGCGCCAGGCCCTGGCCGCCGACCAGGTAGAGCGTGAGGTTGCGGATCGCGAAGCGCCCCAGCTTGCGCTCCATCTTCTTCAGCGGCGTCACGGCTGGCTCTCGGCCTCGTCCGCGTTCCTGGCGGCGACGGCCGCGGTCCATTGCTCGTAGGTGCCGCCGAAGGAGCTCGCCAGCACGTCGAAGCGTGCGCGGATGTCGGCGAGCGCAGACTTGTCCGGCACCATCTCCCGGGTCGCGCAGACCACGTGATGCTCGGTGCCGGTGCCGAGGCCCAGCTCGGTGCTGAAGCCTGCCGCCTGCACGGATTCCGCCGCGCGCACGGCGGAAGTGCGCGTCGGGAAGTGCAGGAAGAACTCCACGCGATGCGGCTTCGAGAGATCCGAGCCCTGCTTGCGCAGCCGCGCCAGCACTTCGGCGTCGGTGGGCTTGCGGCGGGCCCGCTTGCGGCGCAGGACCAGCACGATCGCCAGCGCGACGGCAACGACCAGCAACAGGGTGACCATCAGGGCATCCGGATCGTCGGCGGCGTGCGGATTGCCGGCGCTTCCTTCGGCCGCGGCGGCTCGCTCGCCAGCGGCCGCCGCACCAGGGCGCGCATCGCCCCGGCGACGAGGATGATCAGGATGCCGCCGAGGAACAGGCACACCGACAGGAAGGCGAGCGTGACGGCAGCGGCCGGGAGCTCGTGGATGACGGCATCGGGCAGGTCTTGGGGCGTCTGCGGACCCGCAAGCCAGATGCCGCCGACGATGACGAGCGCGGCGAAGATCGGCACCGCCAGCATGTGCAGCGACAGCGCCGTCACCATCGACACGCGTCGCCGCGCCGCGCCGACGGACAGCAGCGACACCTCCGCCGCGGTCGCCACGATCAGCGCCAGCGGTCCGGTGCTCAGCAGCAGCTCCTGCGGGGTCATCGGTCAGCCCGCCGACTCATTCTTCTTGGCGCCGCGAAGGTTCAGGACGAAGAGCCCCGCCTGCAGGACGATGAGCGCCCAGGCGTGCGCATGCCAGCCCCACACCGCCCAGAGGACGTTGCTCGCCACGAACCACCAGAAGCCGTACTTGCGCCTGGTCTTGGACGTGGAGCCGACCAGCCACGCGGCGACGAGCGTCGCCAGCATCGCCGGCCATTGGATGAGATCGAGCAACCCGGATTCCGTCATCGCTTGAGCGCCTGTGTATCGAGGTCGATTACAACACCTATTTGCAGACGCGGGACTTGCCGGCGCCGCGATACTGCGACTCCAGGCTCCGCGCTTTAGCTTGTTCCTGCGCAGTGAGCGGCTTGTAGCCGCGGCCGTAGGGCCAGCCATATGCCCAGCGGAACGGCGTGGGCATGTAAGGGCTGCCGCCCAGCAGCACGCCGAGCTCCATCGTCGTCGCGCGCAGGTGGCTGCCGGTAACCGCGGCGACACATTCCTTCAGGCGCTGGTCCGCCAGCTGGCGCTCGCGCCGCGTGCCGCCTTTCCAGTAGGCCATGTCGTGCTCTTCGCAGCACACGCACCAGTCGTCAGGGCCGAAGATGGCGCGATCCGGATAGAGGCTGCAGCCGTCGCTCGTCACCGGGCGCAGCCCGGCGTTCGACGCGCAGCCGCCGAGCAACAGCGCTGCGGCGACGACGAGCCAGGCGGCCGGCGCCTTCCTCATTTGGCGGGCGGCTGCTTGCCCTTGGCCGGCGCCGTGACGCGGTCGCAGGCGCGTCGGACCGCGTCGATCATCAGATCGTCCTTGCTGCCGCGCAGGGGGGCGATGATCACGCCCTTGCCGGTGTAGACGTATTGGGCGTAGCCGCCATAGTTGCCGTTGGCGTCCCTGGCCGTGACCTCACCGCAGACCTTGCCCTTGTTCTCGACCTCGTTGCGGAAGTGCGCGCTCTGCGGATTCTGCAGCTCCTTCTTCACGGCTTCGTGCGCACGCTCCAGCAGCGCTGCATCCGCGTGCGCCGCGGCGGAGGCCAGGACCAGCGCCGCCAGGGCCATTGCTCGCATCATCGACTAGGGTCTCCAGGTTTCCGTCAGAGATGTTGACAGAACTCCGGCGCCGCCGACCAGCGATCGTGCATGCCGTCCACGTAAGTGATGGGGATGCGCGACAGCTCCTCCTCGCTGACGCCCTCGAGGCAGCCGATGTTCACGCCATACATCTTGCCGATCGGCGTGTCGTTGCCGACGCCGAACACCCGCACGCCGCAATGCCGGCAGAAGAAGTGGTGGTTCTTCATCGCGCCGAACGTGTACTTCGTGAGCTCCGCCTCGCCGGAGAGCACGCGAAAGCCGTCCAGCAGCGCCACCGCGGGCCAGAAGCGATTGCGGCGGCAGATGGAGCAGTTGCAGCGATAGCTCGGCTGGCTCAAGTCCAGCCCGGCCTCCACGACGACGCGTCCGCAGTGACAGCTGGCTCTATAGGTCTTCATGCGATCAAGGCGCCCAGCGCCAAGGCAACGAGCGCAGCGGGCGCGCCGACCACCGCGGTCAAGTCGATCCCGCGCGAATAGCGGATCACTGCCGCCAGATCGTCGCGATCGGCGGCGCGCTTGCGCAGGATCACCGGGATCACGCACACGGCGTTGGCGCCGATGGCCAGCAGTCCCGCAGCGATCTTGACGACGTAGAGCGCGGAGAGCTTGCCCGGATTCACCATCGCCAGCCCCGTCGCGAGAATCATCACGATCGCCGGGATCTCCAGATACAGGTCGATCCAGTAGTGGTTGCGCGCGACTTCGTAGCCGTGCGGCTTGCTCGCCGTCCGGCTGCGCTCGATGACGAACTCGGCGCCGACCACGCCCAGCCAGAAGGCGATGGCGATCAGGTGAAGGGTCGGCATCAAGGTTGACTACCTCTTCAGCGATGTGGGCAGCCGGGCCAGCAGCACGGCCGGCGCATTCCCCCACGCATCTTGTCCAGGCCAACCTCGATGCGGCGCTTCCGGGTCTCTTCCTTTTTGGCAGACGTGACCCAGCAGATCCATTCGTTACGCGCCAGCGGCGTGATATCGGCCCAGAGGCCTTTCGCCGCAGCGTCGGATTGAATGGCGCGCCGGAAGTCCGATGGCAGCTTGTGCAGGGTGCCGGCGGTGGTCGCTTTGGTGGTCATTGACGGTCAGGTCGTGTTTCGGCGTCGAGCTTGCCTGCGTACTCGGCTGGCACGGCATCAACGCGAACCCATTTTTCCAGATCGCCGTCCTTCTTGTAGGAAAACGTCTCCGCGGAAAGCGACTCGATCGTCACTACGGTTGACGTGCCCACCTGCTTGGGCGTCGTCACGGAGCCAGTGACCCGTATGGAAAGCGCCGCGTTCTCTATGGACCACGAGCACCGATCGGTTGCCCAGTGCGTCGTGCCGGCGATGGTCGCCTTCACCACCTGCGTGCATGTTCCGCCCTCGGAGAAGAGGGTGTACATCGTGGCCTTGCCGATGAAAGCGCTCTTCTCGAACTTCCAGACGCCGACAAAGCCCGAGGCGTCATACGCCAGCGCAGCGGACAAGGCGCAGATGGCCACGAGCCCACCCACCAGATAAGGCAGACGGCAGCCGTTGTTCTTCACTGCTCCGAATGTGCGCAACCGCTAACGCCCCCTCAGGGAGCGGCGTAAGCCTGCGCGTGACCGCGCACGACGGTGGTGTTCAATATTGAGAAGGCGAGCTTCTGCAGCTCGATGGTGTTGAACATCAGCGTGCAAGGCGCGTCCTTCATCGGCACCAGTCCCTCGACGCAGTTGGCGTAGTGGTGGTGCGCGCCCATGAGGTGGCCGACCTCGTGCGCCATCACCTTGGCCCCTGTCTCCGTGTAGAGCTTGTAGGCCACCAGATCGATCGTCGGATATTCGGCGATCTCGCCGACCGCGAACGCCGTGTCCGCGTGCGCGACGCCGCCGATGCAATCGGCAAGTCCTGCAAGACCGCTGCCGTTCACCGCATCCGTGATGTCCTTGCTGGTCATCACGTAGACCACGTCGATGCCCGCAGGCCGCACGCCGCCGTAATACGCCTTGGCCTGCGCGATGATCTGCGCGCCGTCGCTCCCGTTGAAGCTCGCCGACTGGTAGCTCGGCACAATCGTGATCAGCGACTTGTTGTACGCCGCCTGCGCCCGGGACACGATCTGCTGGGCGCGGCTCAAGGGCACGCCGTCGAGCAGCACGCGGATCTGCAGGTTGATGGGCGTCTTGGTCACTGACACCGCGCCAGGCACCAGCTGCGTGCAGACCGGCAGCTCCACCAGCTCCACGGGCGCGGCAGCGGCCATTTGGGGCAGGGCAAGGCAGCCTGCGGCCAACAGCACGGCGCAACCAATCGTTCTCGACATCGGGAGTCCCCTGTGAAAATCAAAGCGCGAAGATACAGGGAATTTAGGGAAGGCGTCCCATGCGGACCGTGACCTGGTGCGCCGCTGCAAAGGCGATGAGCGCATCGACTTCGTCACGGCTTGGGCAGGGCTGCGTGTCCGGGATTTCCGGAAAGCTCCAGACGACCTGCTCGCCTTCAGCCAGGAGCGCCACCCGCTTCTTGAGTTGCGTCATGTCCACGATGGCAGTGTCAGCCGCCGTGATCTCCGCCAAGTGCTTGTTGCGGTTGGTCCCGGGCAGGAGCGAGTGCCGGCATTGGCCAGAGGCCACGTCCCTCCAGCTATAGAGCTCGACGCCTTTGAACATGGTGTGCTGCGCGCGCTGGGGTGGCTGCGCACAGCCTGCGACAGCGATTACTACCAATACCGCGAGTCGCATCGTCGCTCGCATTGCGCGATTACCTGGATGTCATGGCGGATACCGCCGTACCAGTCGCCCGTTCATAGGCCCGCAGCAGCCGCGCAAGTTTTGCCTTCTCCAAGACCAGCCGTTTGGTCAGGCCCCAGGGGCTGCGGCCCCTTTGGTACTTGAAGTCGATCCAATGCGTCCGAGGACTGGAGTGCCTGAAGGTGTCCCACAGCATGGGGAGATAGTCGCCATCCGGGACCAGCCCGACAATGTGCTTGATGCTGATCCTTTCCGGATCCCCGCGTTGAAACCGATACGTGATGCGCAGCGAACGCCGTTTGCATTTGCACGTGCGGCGCAGAAGACGCTGATCCCAGCCACTTGGAGCCAGCTCGTCCCAAATGAAGGCGGCGATGCTCCGTGAATGACAGACCGTCAGCCAAGCGGGGCGGTCGCCGCACGAGGTGCATTGCCACCAGTATCTGGCCATGTAGTCGGTGCCTTCAGGACGTCGGCTTCATGAGGCCCAACCCTGACGCTGCAGATTGGGCCACAACTTCACGAACGCCACCGCGGCGGCTCGCCCTTAAACCAACAAACTAGAAGCAGCAAACCAAGCATGGGTATGAAGAAGAGCAGAAAGAGAGGCACGCCACCGCGATGATGCAGGAGGGGGCTGCCAACGAGAACAGCCGCGACCCACGCGACCAGGAATGCCCAGCCTTGCCAAGTGACCGGCGGTCCCCAGCCCCAACCAATTTTCTTTGCCGGGAACCAAAACGCGTTCTTAGTCATAAAAATGTGGCCCAACGAACAAGCTCAGCGTCCGCTGCAGCGATGGGTTGGGCAGCCTCACTGGCCGCACCACTGACTCTCGCAAGGAACCCCGTCGTTGTCGCCGTCCATCTTCGTGCCAGGACAGTTCTTGATGAAGAACGTAGCCTCGGCACATGAATGCATTTGCGAACAATACACGCGGCCGTCGCAGGTGAAGGATCCGGCTGCAGACGCAGCACCACTCGACCGAGGACGTTCGCGCTCAGGTGGCGCGGCTTGTGACCGATGCCGATAGAAACCACCAACGGCGACCGCGATCAACACCACGATGAGAAGAACCTGTTTCATTTGCTGTTCGCGGCCCAACGTGCAAGCTCAGCGGCGCCGAGCACGCGAAGCGTGCGAGGGAAGGACACGCCGAAGGCGTGGACCGTCCGCTGGAGCGCCGGGTTGGGCCGACGCATCTCGGAATGCTCGGAGCACTGCGTTCATGCGCGTTTGATACCCAGGCCCTTGCGCCTTGAACCACTCCAGGACGCTGTTCTCCAGCCGAAGCGAAACAGCAGTCTTTCGGGGCAGTGGCTTCAGCCCGTGACGAGCGATGCCGCGGACGATGTGTTCAATGGTCGCCTCGGGATGCTCTTCATCCCGTGCGATGTCTTCGTCTTTCATGGCATTCAGCCGACGCCAGTCAGTTTTTGATTTGTTCAAAGAGGATCCGGGCCTCGCGGCTCGTCGCTTTGCGGAAAGAGATGATGTGTATTTCATGTGCTGTCTCGGTATGGACGATTGAAACCGCGATGCCTGCAAGCAGCCCGAGCGTTACAAAGCGCTGCTCACGATACGTGAAGCGGTCGTCTTCGAAGGTGAACGTCGGGCCGTCAAAGACGAGCGATGCATCGACGAAGTCCAAGCCGTGCTTTGCGAGGTTCGCGCGGCGCTTCGACTCTTGCCAGGTGAATCGCATGCACTAGTGTATATACAAAGCGCATATACGGCCAGAACTATTGGCTATCGGCGGCCCAACGACCAAGCTCAGCCGAGCCGAAGTGCGCGAAGCGCACTGAGGGAAGTCGCGCCGAAGGCGCGACCTGGAACTTGACCCACTTTTGTTGCCACCCTCGATAGTGCATGTCTGATCCTCACGCCGCGATCCGCTCGTAGTCAACCGGCGAGCGGTAACCAAGCGAAGAGTGCGGTCGGATGCTGTTGTAGCGAACGATGTAGCTGCGGACAGCCTTGGCTAGATCCTGTTCGCTGCTGAAGCGACGTCCATGAAGCTCTTCGGACTTCAGGGAGTGGAAGAAGGATTCCATTCGGGCGTTGTCATTCATCTGGCCGGCTCGGTTCATGCTCTGGGTGATGCCGAGCTTCTGCAGTCGATCGCGGTAGGCGTAAGCGGCGTACTCGCTGCCTCGATCGGAATGGAAGATCAGGCCCGGACTTAGCCCTCGATTGTCGACTGCCCTGCGAAGCGCCATGCGTGTCAGCTGCATCGTGCGCTGCGATCCCAGGCTCCAGCCGAGGATGCGCCGCGAGTGCCGATCCATCACCACCGCCAGGTAGCGCCATCGACCTGGAAGGCGCAGGAACGTGATGTCACCCAGCCAGACCTGATTTGCTGCCGTGGTCGACGCGGGCAGTCGATGAGGAACCTTGGCGAAGAACGCCGTCGTTCCCGGCATGCGCCGGTAAACACGCGCAGCCCGGGCCTCCAGATCGTGGTCTCGCATCAATCGTGCGACGCGCTTGCGCCCGATGCGGATCCCTTCCTGGCGCAGCAACGCGTGAATGCGTGGACTGCCATAGGTGCCCCGGCTCTGCGCGAAGAGCTGTCGGATGCGCTCGAGTAGCTTGCCGTCGTCGCGCCGATGCCGGCTGACGCCGCGACGCACGTAAGCGTAAAACCCCGCGCGCGTGACGCCGTAGGCACGGCACAGCTGCGTTACCGAGAGCCGGTCCTGCTCCGCGATGAAAGCGAAGATCTGTTTTTTGGATCGGAACAGAACCGGATGGCTTTTTTTAGGAGGTCGTGCTCCTCCTGCAGCAGAGCATGCTCGCGCTTGAGCTTGCTCAGCGCCTGCATCTCTACCGAATGCTTGTCGCCGCGGATCTCGGGCGGAACAGATACGCGCGCGCGCAAGATTCCATCACGAACCTGCTTACGCCACTTCGACAGCATGAATGGATGGATATCGAGAGCATCGGCGACATCCTTGATGCGTACGCCCTCAAGGCTGCTGAGCTTGACCGCTTTGAGCTTGAATGCCGCTGAGTATCGATAGACCTTTGCTGGACCCGCTCTGGCCATAAATCCTCCCCTTGCTGTTAGGCCAAAGTGTCAACGAAATCGGGTCAAGTACCCCTTCGGCTGGAGCGCAGGGTTAGGCAGCATGGCCAGCCTGCTCCCATGAAAGGACTTTGATAGGAAGCTCACCGGCGCCACCGTGGGCAACGATCTCCAGAAGAGAAACGGAGCCACCTTGCCCCCAAACAATAATGTCCGTCTTCTCACCGGACCTGAGAATGCCAACACCGTCAGCGAGCTGCTGCTCCTCGCCGGAAACGCACTCAAACTCAACGCTACGACATCCGCACTCGCAGATTGCGATGACCTTTAACCCGTCAATGTTCCTGGGAGAAATCGAGGGCGCGTCCTTTACGTGAGCTACCGCGAGAGCTTGCTTGACCACCGCGGCTTCCTCAGCAGAGATCTTTCGCGGCGTGATCGATTTCATGCTGCCTAACGATCAAGCTGAGCCGCGCCGACGCGCGCGCAGCGCGTGGAGGGAATATGCGCCGAAGGCGCATACGTCGGCTCCAGCGCCGGGTTGGGCCTAATGTCGGAGACGAAGATAGGGGCCAAGCTTTTCATCTAGGGCCTTGTACTGGTCTACGAGCCAGGTCTTAGTTTCCGCTTGGAGCCTTATGTTCGCTGTTCGTTCTAAACCATCTAGGCCAGGGAGTTCGGCCTGAAGCACCTGAAGGTCAAGCGCCTTTCCCCTTAACTCCTTGTCGAGATACTCAGCGACCGCTGGAGAGAACAGCCATTTGGCCGGTTTCATCGCGACCACAAACTTCCAGTCTTCTTCGTCTTTGGTCTTGCCGGAGCTAGCGATTGACGAGATGAAATGCGCTGCTGCGTCAAACATAGCGATGCGTCGCTCGAAGAGATCAAGCTTCAACCTGTTCTGCGCAGTGCGCCACTGCCGATAGGCGATATAGGATCCCAAAATTGCCACCGTGGGCGTCAAAAGCGCCGACAGCACGGTTGTCCATTGGCAGTTCATTAGGCCCAACGACCAAGCTCAGCCGAGCCGCGCGCACGAGTGCGCGCGGGAAGTCTCGCCGAAGGCGAGACCTTCGGCTGCAGCGCCGGGTTAGGTGCAGGTGCGTACGGCTTGATGGAACCACTACTCCATTGGGACATGCGGTTCCCACCCGAGATACTGGTTCTTAAGAGTCAGCGCCTCGTCCCAGGACGCTGCACGACACTCCCAAACGAGGCGAGCAGTAGGGCTCAGTGTGCGCCGCGCGGACTCATTGTGCTCTGGAAAGAAACAGCTGCCCTTATCGTCTTGCCACAACTCATACCGAGTGAGTTCGACAGAAGACATTCAGCACCTAACGAACCAGCTCAGCCGAGCCGAACGCGCGAAGCGCGGAGGGAAGTCGCGCCGAAGGCGCGACCTTCGGCTGCAGCGCCGGGTTGGGCGGCACTACTGCGTGGTAGCGGAACTGCATTGTGAATGCTCGGCATCGTGCTCTACCGTGAACGATACCGCGAACTCGCGAAGTGCTCTGCATATTGGGTTGGCAAGTACGCTGCGCTGAACGCTAATGGCCAGGACGCCCTGTGCCTTGCTTACCTCCAGCACGAAGGCTCGAGCAGGAACCTCGTGGCCTTCCGGTGGAACTGAAGCGAACAACAAAGGGCTAAACCCAGCATAGCCCTCCGGATATTGATGTTGTTCCGCGCGCTCCATGATGAGGTTCTCTGAGCTGGCGACGGTTCGTAACGCGCGCTCTGCGGCTTCAAGTTGCGAGATCGGGGCTCGGAGCCCAACGCCTGGGATGCGGTCACCCGGAACACCTGGACAGGCTGCCACCAGCACCGTGGCCGACAGGAGCGCGCCAAGCGCGATTTGTTTCATGCCGCCCAACGTTGGAGTTGAGCCGCGTTGCACGCACGCGGCTGCATGACTGAGCGCTTGCCGTATGAGTGCAACGTCGGCTCCAACGACTGGTTGGGCCGGCACGGACCGACCCCGAAGCCGCTTTGCTGAACGCGACGGATCTTCACGACTGCAGCGCTCCTTTGCTGACGATGCGGCGCAAAACCGAACCCGCACTGCCAGAGCCTACGCCTCTCTCCAGCTGCAGCTTTGCTTTTGCATGACGAGCCGAGCCGTCTCCCCGGAGAACTGTGGCGAGAGTGCCAGCCCGAACCATGATTGCTAGCCGGCCCAACGATCAAGCTGAGCCGCGCCGACACGCGCGCAGCACGTGGAGGGGATATGCGCCGAAGGCGCATACGTCGGCTCCAGCGCCGGGTTGGGGCGCTTACTCTGTAAAAACATAGCCCCTTCCTTTCCTTCGCGTCTTGGCTTGGACGATGAGTATCACGACGAATAGCGGAAGAACTGTCCAGAAGGGCCAGCGCATAACGGTGACCAGCGCACCAGCCGCGGCACCCGCCAGAATGCTAAGGATGAGTCTCCTCGCGGAAGTGCGGCTGCCTTCGTAGCGAAGGCTCTTGGTTTTGAGCAGCTCACCATTCTTTGTAAGAGCACATTCCAGGTGACCACGCATGTAACTAAGCGTCTGGAACGTGACTTCGTACTTGTCATCTCCGATAGCGAACGCGTGCGTGCTCTTGCGACCTACAGTGCGTTTTTCCGAAACCACGGAGTTATCGACGTAGATCCGTTCGAGGCCAACAGCGCTACCCCATGCTCTTACTACTGTCGTGCCGAGGGGGAACACAAACCAGAGTCCCTGCCTCATATTTCCTTGTGATGCGTCAGGTAGTTGTTCCATATCTAAGCGCCCCAACGATCAAGCTCAGCCGCGCCGACACGCGCGTAGCGCGTGGAGGGAATATGCGCCGAAGGCGCATACGTCGGCTGGAGCGCAGGGTTAGGCAGCGGCTCGCTCACAGGTAGAAGCCCAGCAGCCCATCGGAGCTCTCGATGCTGAATATGTCCATTACGCGCTCCAAGTAAGCGCCGAACAATTCTCTAGCTTCTGTGTCCTCAGTGCTAATTGCATCAAGCGCCAGCTGGAACTGCGCCATAACCCAGCGCTTTCTTGGGTTGGAGGTGACGCCGTTTGCTAGGCGCTCCAGCAGTGTATTGAAGAGCTCAGAGAGCCGAGTCTTTTCTTCCGCCGTGTTCGTGCCAGGAAGCTCGGTGAACTTGTCAGAGCTCAGCAGCGCCTTAAGTTGCCGCAACGTTTCGGCCGAGACGGAGAGCGGCGCGTCAACGACTTCAGATAGCGGGTCGTAGCTCATGCTTTTCGCTGCCTAACGTTGGAGCTCAGCTGCGCCGAACAACGCGCAGCGTTGTGAGGGAAGGTGAGCCGAGGCGCAATGCGCCGAAGGCGAACCCGTCAGCTGGAGCGACGGGTTAGGCACGCGGAATACCGTCCCAGCCGCTCCTGTCCCGTGCGGCTTTCACACGCTCCCAGACATCCTCTGGCATTCCCTGCTGCCAGACGCCGCCAAGCAGAGACGCGAACGATGGGTTGCGTTTTGCTTCTGCTTCTATGCGTTCTATGAAGATCGGACCGTGCTGACTCAGCAAGTCTTCGAGCGGACCAGCGGACAGTGTCTCCATGACTTCTTTCGATTGGTCTTTCCGAAGCGCCTCCAGAATAAATGCCCAGGCTTCTTCTGGACTTTCCTGGACAAGGTCACAAACGCGCATGAACGCCCAGAACAGCCGGTCGTGCTCTGCTGTTCCTTCCGGCGTGCGCTGAAGCTTGACCCAATCAGCGACAAGAGCGGAATCCACTGTCATGCGTGCCTAACGTGTGAGCTCAGCCGCGCCGAGACGCGCGCAGCGCGTTGAGGGAAGGCACGCTGTAGGCGGCCATGCCGCCGAAGGCGTGCCCGTCGGCTGCAGCGATGGGTTGGGCAACAACTGAGCTGAACTACTCACCGACGACACCTGCAGGGCGAGCGACCCCGGTGGTTCTTGAAACCGCGATGTACTCAGTGCCACCGACACGGTTGGGGTGGTAAACGGCAAACAGGAACTCCCTCTCGAGCTTTACGCCATAGAGGCCGAAAGGAACCTCTTGGCATGCGGTGAGCTGGGCCAAGGATGCGAAGGCTCGCGCCTGATCTTCAGCCTGCTTTTGAGTCAACGCCATGTTGTTGCCCAACGTTGGAGCTCAGCGGCGCCGAGCTGCGCGCAGCGCTGCGAGGGAAGGTGAGCCGCAGGCGGCAAATGCCGCCGAAGGCGAACCCGTCCGCTGCAGCGACTGGTTGGGTGGCTCACAAGGCACCAAAGAGAAGCGCAAGACCGATGCAGATGGCGGCCAAGCCACCACCCCACCTGAACAGGAACACGTTGAGCTTTGTGGTTGGCTTGGTAGTGCCAAGAACCGGGACGCGTTTTGCAGTGAAGCTCCTGCCGCCAAAGACGACGGCGACGAAACCCAGCGCGATAAAAGAAACCCCGAGCACATAGTTCATGGCTGTTGAGCCACCCAACGTTGGAGTTGAGCCGCGTTGCACGCACGCGGCTGCATGACTGAGCGCTTGCCGTATGAGTGCAACGTCGGCTCCAACGACTGGTTGGGCCGGCACGGACCGACCCCGAAGCCGCTTTGCTGAACGCGACGGATCTTCACGACTGCAGCGCTCCTTTGCTGACGATGCGGCGCAAAACCGAACCCGCACTGCCAGAGCCTACGCCTCTCTCCAGCTGCAGCTTTGCTTTTGCATGACGAGCCGAGCCGTCTCCCCGGAGAACTGTGGCGAGAGTGCCAGCCCGAACCATGATTGCTAGCCGGCCCAACGATCAAGCTCAGCTGCGCCGAACAACGCGCAGCGTTGTGAGGGAAGTGTCGCCGAAGGCGACACCGTCGGCTGGAGCGCAGGGTTATGCGGACTTCCAAGCATGAAATAAGGCCACGGCTTGTAACGTGACGAGACCAAGGATAGTTACGGCAAACCAATGCAGCGCGCTCGTGCTACCGAACACCAGCTGCACTAAGGCGTCATGAGGCGCGCGAGATGCTACCTCCGGCCCGACAACGGGAACCTTCACCAAGGCCGCCACGGCGATGACAACCAACACCAATGTGGGAAGGAGCGCCCACAAGACGGCCTTCCGATTGCTACTCATGAGTTGTCCGCATAACGTGCAAGCTCAGCGGCGCCGAGACGCGCGCAGCGCGTTGAGGGAAGGCACGCCGCAGGCGGCAATGCCGCCGAGGGCGTGCCCGTCCGCTGCAGCGCCGGGTTGGGCATGACGTTAGCGTTCATAGTGCCACTGCTCTGGCTGCAACTTTCTGACGAAACCGCCGACTGCTGGAAGTGCACCGTGGTCTGCGGCCCAGCGTATGTGTGAGAGAAAGCGACTCCGTTTCTCGGAGTCACTTGTTTCCCACCACGCGGCAAGAATGAGAGGAGCCGACGGCTCCCAACCAAGACCGACGCGCTTTCTCTCGGGCAGCTGCTCCCAAAGTTGATTCCACTGCTGCGGCTGCGGGCAGACGCGACGCTCCGCTTGGACAAAGGCAACCAACTCTTCCAATTCTTTCGTCATGCCCAACTAGAAATAGACGAACCGGGTTCACGCTCACCCGTTCGCCATAAAAAAGGAAGTGTCCACTCGGACAGGTACTTGGGTGCGGGGAGCCTGTTTAGGCTGACGAAAAATTTATGTTCGGAACCCGACATGACCGATTCGTCTCCGCGGCTGCTGGACCGGCTCAGAACGGCCTTGCGCGTGCGCCATTACAGCTTGCGCACCGAGGAGACCTATGTCCAGTGGGTGCGGCGCTACGTCACGTTCCATGGTCGGCGGCATCCGGCCGATCTCGGCGCCGCGGAGGTGACGGCGTTCCTTTCGCATCTGGCCGTCGACCGGTCGGTTGCCCCGGCCACGCAGGGCCAGGCCAAGTCGGCGCTGCTGTTCCTGTATCGCGATGTCCTGGAGCAGGACCTTCCCTGGCTCGACGAGATCGTGAAGGCCAAGCCGCGCCAGCGTTTGCCGGTGACGCTGACGCCGTCGGAGGTGGGGAATCTGCTGGAGCGCATGAACGGGCAAACCGGTTTGATCGCGAGCCTGCTTTACGGGACCGGCATGCGGTTGCTGGAGGCGCTGCGCCTGCGCGTCAAGGATGTCGAGCTCGCGCGCCGGCAGATCGTCGTGCGGGAAGGCAAGGGTGGCAAGGATCGCGTGACAGTGCTGCCGGAGAACATCGTCGTTCCGTTGCAGCGCCAGCTGGCCCGCACCCGCGCGCTGCACGACGACGATCTGGCAAAGGGATTCGGCGCCGTCTGGCTCCCGGACGCGCTGGACGTGAAGTATCCGCGCGCCGCGACGGCCTGGGGCTGGCAGGTACGTTTTCCCGTCGCCGCAGCGCTCCATCGATCCGCGGTCGGGTGTCGAGCGGCGCCATCACATCCAGCCTGAGGGGATCCAGCGCGCGGTATCGCTAGCGGCGCGCGCAGCGGGCATCGACAAGCCCTGCACGCCGCACGTGCTGCGCCATTCGTTCGCTACGCACTTGTTGCAGTCGGGCTACGACATCCGCACGGTGCAGGAGCTGCTCGGGCACGCCGACGTCAGCACGACGATGATCTACACGCACGTCCTCAATCGCGGCGGCCGCGGCGTGCGCAGCCCGCTCGACGCGCTCTGACTACTTCATCGCCGCGCCCTGGGCGCTTTGATTGCCCAGGCGCTTGAAGACGTCGCTGGCGCCTGCCGTCCACACTTTCCACGCGTGACCGCCGGCGCGCTCGAGGAAGTGCCCGCTCGGCAGCAGCGGAGCGACCAGCCGCGCCGCAGGGTTGAACCGGTCTTCCACGCCGCAGACCAGCCACACGCGCTCGACGATGTCGGGGCGCTGGTTCCATGTCTTGATCAGCTGCCACTCTTTCTGCGTGATGACGTCGCGCGCGTTCGTGGGCCGCTCGGCTGGCGGTTGCCAGAGCTGCGGCCCGCCCGCGTCGGCGATCTCCGCGACCAGGGCCTTGTCGCCGAGATAGGGCGCCATCAGCAGTAGGCCTGCGACCTCGCCGGGGTGCTCGCGCTCGTACAGCAGGGCGCCCATGCCGCCCATGGAGGCGCCGGCGATCCAGATGTTGCGCTGCCCGCGTGACTGGGCCGGGGCGATGATCTGCTCGTGCAGGCGCCGCACGATGCCGCCGTCCATGTAATAAGGCATGGTCGCGGCGACCAGGATGACCTCGGCGGTCGGATCGCCGTCCTGGATCGCCTCGGTGATGCCGGACGCACGCAGCGCTTCGAGGTTGTCGGCGCGGCCGGGTAGCACGATCACCAGCCGGCCGTTGGGCGCGGGCACACGCGGCGGGATCAGCACGGTGGGGATGGGGTCGCGCGGCTTGCCGGTGATGAAGATCTGGCATCCGCACAGGGTCAGGCAGAGCAGGCCGATCAGCGCGTGCAGCAGAATCTTCATTCGATTGACCTCGGGCACGCGTCCGCGTACGTTGTGCCTCATGCATTGGGACCACAAGCGCGTCGCACCGTTCACGTTGCTGCTCTGCGTGCTGCTGGCGCCGCACGCCGCGATCGCCGCCGGGTCGGCGGTCGTCAAGGAAACTTCGGACGTGCGCTCCTCGCCGTCGGCCGGCGCAAAGTCGGTCGCGCAGGCGCCCACCAACGAGCCGGTGGAAATCCTGAATCGCCAGGGCGCCTGGTATGAAGTGAGCTCCACCTCCGGCTGGCGCGGCTGGGTGCGCATGGCGGCGGTGCGCATGACCTCGCTCACCAAGAAGAAATCGAACACCTCGCTGCCGGGCTTCGAGCCGGCGGCCAATATCGGCGTGCGCGGTCTGGACGAGGCCTCGCTCAAGAATGCGCAGCCGGATTACGCGGCGCTCACGCGCCTGCGCCAATACCGCGCCACGCCGCAGGACGCGGCCAGCTTCGCCGCACAGCTGACACGGACGGAGGTGCGGAAATGACGAATCGTCATGCCCGCGCCTGCGGCCGTCGTCATCCCGGCGGAGGCCGGGATCCAGTTCTTCTTTCGCTTCTCGCGATCGCGCTGCTGACGCTCACCGCGTGCTCGTCCGATCTCTTCAGCCCCGATGCGCCGCTGGGCAAGATCGCGATGGCCACCGGCTACGCGCCGCAGGTCGACGACGCAGAGGAAAACCGCATCGGCGAGCAGGCAGCAGCGACGCTGCTCGGCGCCGCGCCACTGGCCGACGCGAAGTATCAGACCTACGTCAATCGCGTCGGCATGCACGTCGCGCGCGCGGGCAGCCGTCCGGAGCTGCCATGGACGTTCGGCGTGCTGGAGAGCGACAGCGTCAACGCTTTCGCCGCGCCGGGTGGGACGGTGCTGATCACCAGGGGTCTATTGCGCCGCCTCAACGACGAGTCGGAGCTTGCGGGCGTGCTCGCGCACGAGATCGTGCACGTGGAGATGAAGCATCACCTGCGCACGCTGATCCAGTCCGGCGTCTTCGGCAACGCGGCGGGCAAGGCGCTGGACTACGCCACCGGCGGCCGCGGCGCGCAGTACCACAACATCGCCACCGGCGTGTTCACCGATCTGTATTCGCGCGGCCTCGGCCGTGACGACGAGTTGCAGGCCGATCGCGGCGGCATGCAGCTGGCCAAGAAAGCGGGCTACGACGCCTACGGCCTGATGGCGGTGCTGCAGACGCTGGAGGCGATGAACCAGCAGGACTCGAGCCTCAAGCTTCTGCTCAAGACGCATCCGCAACCCGCAGACCGGCTGGCGCAGCTCAGCGCGTTCGCCGAAAGCAGCATCGCCGAGGATCCCGGCGCTCCTACCGGCAAAGGCCGCTTCCAGAAGGTGGTCAGGCCGTAGATGGCGTCGGACAACGATCCGGAGCGCCGACAGTTCCTCCAGCGGATCGGGCTCGCGGCCGCGGGCGGACTCGCCGCGCACACGCTCGCCGCCTGCGATAAATCTCCGGGGCAGCCCAAGCCCGTCGTAACTCCGGCGCCGCCAGCACCGCTTCCGGCGCCGATTCCGAGTGGCGCCGAAACCTTGCTCTATCCGGTCCAGCCCGGCGAGGTCGGCGTCGTCGCGCAGTGGTTCCCGTACGGTCATGGCCTGCGCTACGGCGTGAAGACCGACGGCACCGACACCACCGCCGAGATAGTCAACTGGCGTGACAGCATCGTGGGCCTGGGCACCTACGACGACAACTACGGGCTCAAGCACTCGCGCTGCAAGGGCGTGCTGCCCGCAGGCCTCATCCGCATCACCGAAGCCAAGGCGATGCTGGACCTGCCGCACGACGGCGAGCAGATCTACGGCTACACGATCGAGGGTGAGGGGCTGCGCCTGACCACGATCGTCTACGACCCCAAGACGCCCGGTCCTCTGCTGTTCGCGTCGAACCGCATCTATGGGCTCGTGATCCGCAACCTGCACTTCTGCACACCGCCGGAGCCCAAGGCGGTGTCGGATTGGTTTCGCTCGGAGTCCGGCGGCAAGCGGTACTCCTTCACGTTCGAGAACCTGGCGTTCGACGGCACGTGGCGCGGCGGCGTGCGCGTGGCGGCGGTGCCGGGCGACGCGCACGGCGGCGATACCAACTCGGAATTCAAGTTCGACCGCATCAACATCGGCGGACAGGGCTTCCGCGACGGCTTCCTGGTCGACAGCGAGGACGAGTCGCTGCGCTCCAGCCAGTTCCTGAATTACTGGATGAGCAACATCAACACGACTATGACGGCGGGCACGCTCGTGCGCTTGCGCCGCGGCGGTCACGTCACGATCACCAACCTGGACGTCTCCGGCTACCAGCCGCCGAAGGAGACGTTCGTCATCGACCTGCCGGAAACGCACGCGAGCGACGCCGCGCACAGCCTGATGATCCGCAACGCGCGCTTCGAGACCCTGAGCGAGCACGCGCGCTTCCTGCGCTGCCGCTGGGAGCGCGGCAACGTCTGCATCGACGGCTACGACGACATCATCTGGCGCAGCACCACGCGACCGACGTTCGAGATCCGCGCGAGCAATGCGGTGGCGGCACCCGATGCGGACAAGCTGCCCGCGGGCGTGAGCGCTTCCGGCGCGCAGTACTGGTTCGCCAACGCGCGCTTCACCGGCGTGCACCGGTTCCTCTGCCGCGGCGCGATCGGCAGCGACGCCGACAACGTGCCGGCGACGATCCAGTACCAGAACTGCGAGTTCTGCGGGCCGAGCGACGACGCTGCCTCGCGCAACATCCATTCTTTCGTGCGCTTCGTCGCCGATGCCGACAAGTCGCTCATCTTCCGGCCGCACGTGCGCTTCCGCGCCTGCCGCATCGAGGCGGTGCCGAACCACGTGACCGACTGGGACATGGGCGTGCAGGGCGCGCGCGCCTCGACCACGGCGCCGATCAAGTCGCTGCGCTTCGGCACCACCATGGACGGGCGACTGCCCAGCGGCGCTGCCACCGCGATCGTGCTGCCCTCAGGAGCGATGGTGCTGCGCGTGACCTGGATCTTGCCGGGTGGACGCGCGCCCGCGGCGGGACGGGGCTATCGCTTCGAGCTGACCGACGGTTACGAGGCCGAGGGCCGGCGCGCCAGGCTCGCCGTGTTCGAGGGCGACGACATGAATTCCGCCGCGAGCCGCGTGGACCTTTTGGCCCACGACACCATTCCCTGGCCGCTGCCGCCGAAGTTCGACCCGGTCCGCAGCGCCACGCTGGTGCTGCGCGAGACGCGCTCGCCAGGCACGCACCCGTCGGCGCAGTGCATCGTCGAGTACATCTGACGTGTTCCCTCTCCCCTTGCGGGAGAGGGCCAGGGAGAGGGGGGCCTAAAACTTCCCGGCCACCTTGAAAAACAGATTCGCCCGCGACGCCTCGAGCTCCGACTCCTCGATGTCGCGATCGTAGAAGCCTTCCGCCCAGGTGAGCTCGACCTCCAGCCACTCGTAGGCGCCGAGCGTCAGCGTCACACCGGCATCGGCGAACCCGGGCCGCTGGCGGCCGATGGCCGAGTCGTCGGAGATGTTCTCGAACTGCGCCAGCCCGTACTCGGCGAACACCTTGGGCAGCAGCCGCAGGTTCTCCGACAGCTGGAACACGTCCGGCTCGATCGAGAAGCGCGCGATGAGGCCGGAGTCGCCAACCGCAAGGCCGGGCAGCCACGCGCTGCCGTTGTTCAGGCCGCCGAGCACCCACTGCTGCTGCTCGGGCACGTTGTCGTCGGACACCTGGCCGTTGGCCTCGAAGGTGAAGGTGAGCGCCGACGAGGTGACCAGCTGCACGCGCATCGACGGCTTCCACAGCAGGTACGCCAGGTCCACGCCCGGCGCGCCGCTGAAAGGATCGGCGCCGGGCTTGGCGTCGTCCGTGGTCAGGCCCTTGCTCAGCCCAACACCGCCTTCGATCGTCAGCGTCTGCGCGCCCGGGTGATAGACCTGCGAGAACAGCGTGCTGACCTCGACCCAGTTGTAGAGCTCGAGCTGCAGGTTGCCTTCGTCGAAGGCCTCGCCGTCGAGCGTCTTGTCGGTGCGCCCGAGGCGCACCTGCATGGTCCAGCGCGAATCGAAGCTCGCCGTCAGCAGACCGAACCAGTCGAGCTCGCCGGTCGCGAAGTCACCCTGCACCGGCAGGTCGCGATGCGCCACGCCACCGGCCTCGACGTCCGTGAGCACCAGGTGATAGCGCTGGTTGCTGAAGCTGCCGCCGAACACGCCCCACGTGGTGACGCGGTTCCAGCCGGCGCCGTACTCGGTGTAGTCGGTGTTCTCGCTGTTCTTGTTCAGGAAGTCCAGCGAGCGGCGCGCCGCCAAATGGAATTCGTCGCCGTACTTCGACGTCTGCTTGAAGTCGACGTCGCCGAAATGCCGGCCGACGAAACGGTTGCCGGGATTGCTGACCTCGACGCGCAGGAACGTCTGCTTGGGCGCGTCCTTGTCGGGCTTCAAATCGATCTGGTAGGTGCCGTTGGTCTGCGGCAGGAACATCGGCGTGGCGTTGGCGCCGGCGCGATCGGCGTGCAAGCTGGCCAGCGTGCGCCGCGGCTCGAGCATGTTGTCCGTCAGCGGCCCGGACGCGTCCATGCCTTCGAAATAATCGGTGAGGTACTTGGGGCCGGCGGTCGTGGTGACCTGGCCGAGCATCACCAGGATGTAGAGGTCCTTGTCGGCGAGCGCGTAGACGACCTGCGCCGCGGGATAGCCGGCCGCGAAGTAAGCGCTGGTCACCGCGCGCACCGCATTGGAGACGTTGTCGGCATTGGCGACGGCGCGCTGCAGCTTGTCAGGATCGACGACGTCGCTGCCGATGACGTGCAGCTTGTAGTCCTGGTAGCTGAGGACGGTCGCGCCGGAGGATCGGGCGCGCAGTTCTTCCACGTTGCCCTGCTGGGGTGCCAGCGGGGGCGGTAGCGATACGGCCATGAGGTCCGGAATCCCTGTTGTTTGTTATGGCCGCCAATCTACCGTGTTGCCTGCGCCTTGTTTAGTACCCCGGCGTACAAAGTAAAGGGCCCGCGCATCCTTGCGCCTTTCTCCAGCCGTCAATGCTGCCGCGAAATCCTCCGTAGCAACGCCTCCAGATCCGAGACGCCCTGATAGATGCCGAGCCCGACGCGCAGCCGGTCGCCGCGGCAGTCGGTGACGATGTTGTCGTTGAGCCATGCGCGCGAGAGCGTTGCGGCGAGCGGCGTGCGGAAGCACAGGAAGTTTCCGCGGTAGGGCGCGCCATGCGCGCCGTCGACGTCCGCCGGCCTCAACGTCGCGCGATTCAGATGCGGATGCCCGATCTCCTCGAGCTCGCGCATCAGGTACTGCTGCAGCTCGACCACGTGCGCGCGCACGCTCAGTGGCGTGACGCCTTCGATCTGCGCCCAGCGCTGCACCGCGTTGAAGCGGTACAGCCCGGAAGGATCGAACGTCGCGCCCATGAAACGCGTGCCGTCGCTGCCGTAGGCGACCTTGCCGCGGCGCTCGGCGCCCAGCGCGCCGAATTCCGCGAACCAGCCCGTGTCGAGCGGCCGCGTCGCGCGTCCGGGCGGGCAGTGCATGAAGCACACGCCTTCGCCGGCCATCGCGTACTTGTAGCCGCCGGCGATGTAGAAGGCGCGGTCCGCGATCACCGAGAGATCCGTCGGCAGCGCCATGAAGCCGTGATAGCCGTCGATCGCGATCAGCGTCTTGTCGTCGGGCGCCGCCTGCACGAGCGCGGCGAGGTCCTGGATCGCGTAGCCACTGTTGAAGAAGACCTGGCTGAAGTAGACGAGATCGTGCTCGCCCTCGGCGATCGCAGCGCGCATGCGCTCAGGGAAGTCCTCGAACGGCTCGACCTCGACGCGCCGCACCTCGGCGGCGCCGGCGCTCTCCAGCCGCGCGACCTGTCGCGAGAAGCTGTGGAATTCCGAATCGGTGGTCAGCACGCGCGGCTTGCGCCGGCGGATGCAGGAGAACAGCCGCATCACCAGCTCGTGCGTGTTCGGCGCGATGGCGAGGGTGGAAGGATCGGGCAATGACAGCAGGCGCGCGATGTGCCGCTGCGTCTCGGGGATGACGTCGCCGAAGATCGTGTCCCACTTGCCGTCGATGAGCTCGGCGGCCTGCAGCCACGCGCGCTGGTGCGCCTCGAAGCTGACGTCCGGCCACGGATGGTGACTGTGCGCCGCGAAGTGCAGCCGCCCCGGCTTGGCGTTGAGGAATCGCGAGAAGTGCGGCTTGACCTGTAGGAGGGGCCGTTGGCCCCGATCGGCCGCGTCGGTCACGTCAGCTTCTTGTCGAAATGAAACGCGTTGACGATCATCCCCTCGCGGAAATAGAACTTGTGCGCCTGCTGCCGCTGCGTGCCCGAATCCAGCGTGAAGCTCTCGCAGCCGAGCTCGCGCGCCTTCTTCTGCAGCGCGTCCATCAGCGCATGCCCGACGCCGTGCGAGCGCTGGGACTCGTCGGTGACCAGGTCGTCGACGTACATCTGCACGCCGTTGAAGGTGTTCTCGTGCACGCGCCAGATGGCGACGCCGACCACGGTGTCGCCGTTCGCCGCGATGAGCATGCGGCCGCCGCCGGCGAAGACGCGCTTCATCTTGGCGGGGTAGTCCATCGGCAGCTTGGTGCGCAGCTGGCGGTGCACGCCTTCGGCGCGCGACAGCCAGCCGGATTCGACCACGGATCCCTGCGCATCGGTGACATCGACCAGCGTCAGCATAAGATTGTCCTGTGACCGCCTTCGACAAGATCCACCGCGCCTTTCCGCCGCTGGCGTCCGCCGTGAGGGAGACGCTGAAGGAGGGCTATAGCCGCGCCGCGCTCGCCAAGGATTTCTGGGCGGGGATTTCGGTGGGCATTATCGCAGTGCCGCTGTCGCTTGCGCTCGCGATCGCCTCCGGCGTGCCGCCGCAGCACGGTCTCTATACCGCCGTGATCGCCGGCCTCGTGGTCGCGCTGGCAGGCGGCTCGCGCTTCAACGTCACTGGCCCCACCGCGGCCTTCGTCGTGATCCTGTATCCGATCGCCGTGCAGCACGGGCTCGGCGGCCTGCTGGTAGCGACGCTGATGGCGGGCGTCATCCTGGTCGCGCTGGGATGGGGCCGCCTGGGCGCCCTCATCTCGTACATCCCGTACCCGGTGACGACCGGCTTCACCGCCGGCATCGCGCTCGTCATCGCCAGCCTGCAGATCAAGGATCTGTTCGGCCTTAAGCTCGAGGGCTCCGAGCATTTCACCACGCGCCTCGCCGAGATCGCTGCCGCGCGTCCGCACGCCAACTGGATCGAGTTCTCGCTCGGCATGGCCACGCTGGTGCTGATGATCTTCTGGCGGCGCCGGCGGCTCGCCGGCCCGCCGTACCTGGCCGGCGCGATCTTCTGCGGCGTCGCGGCGTGGGCGATGAAGACCTGGTGGCCGGAGGCGGCGATCACCACCCTGGCCGATCGCTTCGGCGGCATTCCCGCGACGCTGCCGGCGCTGCACTGGCCGCCGATGCCCCTGTCGTGGGACCTGATCAAGAACCTGATGCTGCCGGCCTTCGCCATCGCCATGCTCGGCGCCATCGAGTCGCTGCTGTGCGCGGTCATCGCCGACGGCATGACCGGGCGCAAGCACGATCCCAACGCCGAGCTGGTCGCGCAGGGTTTGGGCAACATCGTCGCGCCGCTGTTCGGCGGCATCCCGTGCACTGGCGCGCTGGCGCGCACCGCGGCCAACATCCGCGCCGGCGCCACCTCGCCGTTCGCCAGCGCGATCCACGCGCTGTTCGTGTTGACGGCGATGCTGACGCTGGCGCCGCTGCTGTCCTGGCTGCCGATGTGCGGCCTAGCCGCGCTGCTGCTCAAGGTCGCCTGGAACATGAGCGAGCGCAAGAACTTCGTGCGCATCGTGCGCGTGGCGCCGCGCTCGGACGTGATGCTGATGCTGGTCTGCTTCGCTCTGACCGTGCTGGTGGACATGGTCACCGCCATCTCCGTCGGCGTGGTGCTGGGCTCGGTGATGTTCATGCACAACATGTCGAAGCTGTCGATGGTCAACCTGCTGGAGGCCGGACATCCGCAGGCGCCGGCGGGGCTGCCGCGCGACGTGCGCTTCTACGAGATCGCCGGGCCGCTGTTCTTCGGCGCCGCCGAGCGGGCGATGGCGTCGCTGCGCAACCACGACAAGTCGGTGCGCGCGGTTATCCTGGACCTGTCGTCTGTGCCGACGATCGACGTCAGCGGCCTGGTGGCGCTCGAAGGCCTGGTCGACGATCTGAACGACGCGGGCATCTTCGTGGCGCTCTGCGGCGCGCAGCCCAACGTGCTGCACGTCCTGAGCGAGGCTGGCCACTCGGCGCAAACGGGCAAGCGCCGGTATTTCGATTCGAGCGACGCGGCAGTCAAACGCCTTCGGGAGATGCCTTGATGAACTGGAACGTGCTTGCCCAGACCTCGGGTCTGCTGATCCTTTCCAACCTGTTCATGACTGCCGCCTGGTACGCGCACCTGCGCGACCTGCGCGGCAAGCCCTGGATCATCGCGGCGCTGGTGTCGTGGGGCATCGCCCTGTTCGAATACCTGCTGCAGGTGCCCGCCAACCGCATCGGCTACACGGCGATGACGCTGCCGCAGCTCAAGATCCTGCAGGAAGTGATCACCCTGATCGTGTTCGTGCCCTTCGTGCTGATCTACATGAAGCAGCCGCTCAAGCTCGACTACCTCTGGGCGGGGCTGTGCATGTGCGGCGCGGTGTACTTTGTCTTTAGAGGGTAGAGGAATCTCTGTGAGCCTGTGGCCAGACAAAGTAGGCGACGCTCGCCAAAAGCGGCCGCGAGCACGCGCGAAGCGCGGGTCGCGGAACTCGCGTCGCCACTTCTGCTTCCTTTGACCGTAGGGCGCGCCATGCGCGCCGATTCAGAACACGAACGGCACCAGCCACCAGCTGCGCTTCTTGTACACCGCCCATTCCGGGTAGCGCGACATGCTGGCTTCCTTCATCACCATGTTCACGGCGAAGAGACCCAGCCACACCCACGCCAGCACGATGACCGGGTACCAGTGCCAGACCATCAGCGCGAAGCTGCCGTAGATCATCATCTCGCCCAGGTAATTCGGATGGCGGATGTACTTGTGCACGCCGTCGGTGATCAGCCCGCGCTTCACGCGCAGCGTGAAATATTTCTGCGCGTCGGCGGCGATCATCAGCACGCAGCCGAGGATGCATAGCGAGATGCACAGGCAGAACCAGGCCTGGTCGGGCAGGGGATAGGTCGGGTTCGAGACGCCGGAGATCAGCAGCCACCCGAACACCCAGTACCGTCCGAGCACGCCGAGGAAGGCGTTGATGCCGCCGCCGATGGTGATCCGCTTCTGCCAGTTGGGATCGGGGAAGGTCAGGTCCTTGAAGATCCAGACCAGCCCGTAGGAGCCGTGCAGCGCGAGGTAAATCCACGCGGCGGTGCTGGTGTTGCCGTAGTACCACATCAAGAAGCCGAGGAACGCGAAGGTCCCGGCCTTCTGGAAGTTGATCACCCACGAGAACTTCCACGGGCGCACGCCGCCGCCGAAGTCGTTGACGACGTGATCGCTGATCGCGCGCATGCGCTGCGCGAGCGCGGGTGCGGGTCGGGCTTGGGCGGTTTCCATGGTGATCCCCGGGCGAGAGTGCGGCCTTGGTCTTTATCTTATGCTGGCGCCGGACCACGGGGGAACGATCGTGACATTCGACGACTACGTGCAGCGCGACGGCCTTGGCCTGGCCGAGTTGGTGATGCGCAAGGAAGTCACCGCCGCCGAGCTCCTGGAATGCGCGATCGCCCGCGCCGAGGCGGTGAACCCCAGGCTCAACGCCATCGTCATTCCCATGTACGACGTCGCCCGCGAGCGGGCGAAGCAGAAGATGGACTGGCCGTTCGCCGGCGTGCCGTTCCTGACCAAGGACCTGTTCCAGGAATACCAGGGCGTGCAGACCGCTTACGGCTGCAAGGGCTTGAAGGCCGCGAACTACAAGGCGCCGTTCATGGCGGAGATCACCGCGCGCTGGCTGAGCGCCGGCGTCGTGATCTTCGGACGCACCAACACACCGGAGTTCGGCGCCAAGGGCATCACCGAGCCCGACGCGTGGGGCGCCGCGCGCAATCCCTGGAACGCCGAGCACACGCCGGGCGGCTCCAGCGGTGGCTCGGCGGCGGCGGTCGCTTCCGGCATCGTGCCGATGGCCGGCGCCAACGATGGCGGCGGCTCCATCCGCATCCCCGCGGGGTTCTGCGGATTGTTTGGGCTCAAGCCCGGCCGTCATCGCACGCCGTGGGGACCGGCGATCAGCGAGGCAATGCACGGCGCGGCGATGAACCACGTGCTGACGCGCAGTGTGCGCGACAGCGCGGCGATGCTGGACGCAACGCATGGCCCGGAGATCGGATCACTCTGCCATCTGGCGCCCCCGGAGCGGCCGTACCTGGAAGAGGTCGGGCGCGATCCGGGCCGGCTGAAGATCGCGTTCACCACGCGCTCGCCGATCGGCACCGATGTCCATCCGGAAGCGATCAAGGCGGTGCAGCACACCGTGAAGCTGGTCGAGTCGCTCGGGCACGACGTCGAGGAGGCCGAGCCCAAGATCGACGGCATGCAGCTGGCCAAGGACTTCATCGTCATGTGGTTCGCGCAGTGTGCGGCGACGGTGCGCAAGCTCAAGGTGATGACCGGATGCGGCAACGACGGCTTCGAGCTCGACACGCTGGCGATGGTCGCGTTCGGCGACGCCAGCCGTGCCAGCGACTACGTCGAGGGCTACCAGCGCTGGGGCGATTACACGCGCGCGCTCGGCGAGTTCCACCAGAAATACGACCTGATGCTGACGCCGACGTCGGCGATGCCGCCGGCGCGCATCGGCCAGATCGTCACGCCGCCGTGGCAGCACGCGGCGATGAAGATCCTGATCGCGCTCAGGCTCTCGCGCCTGATGCTCAAGACCGGGATCATCGAGCAGATGGTGACGGAGAACCTGAAGTGGGTGCCGTTCACGCAGCTGGGCAATCTCACCGGCGTGCCGGCGATGTCGGTGCCGCTGCACTGGACCGCGGAGGGCCTGCCGCTCGGATCGCACTTCGTGGCGCCGCACGGCGGGGAAGGGATGCTGTTCCGCCTGGCCGCGCAGCTGGAGAAAGCGCAGCCGTGGTTCGAGCGTCGCCCGAATCTCGACGGTCGGGGCTAAAGCCCCTCCTACAAAGAGCACTCCCCGCGCTGGAACCGCCAGGCTTCGCACTTGCGGTTGTTGGCCGGGTTCACGCACAGGCCCAGGTTGTCGGACTCCTGCACGTACTGGTAGCCACTGTTGACGCAGTGCTTGCCGGCCATCGACAGCGGCGGCTCCGGCCTGACCTCCGGCGTGCGGCGGCCGCAGCCGGTTGCCGCCGTCAGCAGGAGGATCGCGATCGCGACGTGCGTGTATTTCATGATGACGAACCTCTCGGGTCGAATCCGGCGAAACGCTTCGCCATCTCTTCGTAGAGCTTGCGGTCCTCGTCCGTCACCGCCGGCGGCGTGACGAGCTGCAGCGTGACGATCTCGTCGCCGGGCGTCGTGCCAGGCAATCCGCGGCCCTTGAGCCGCAGCTTCTGTCCGCCGTGGCTGCCAGGCTTCAACGTCAATTCCACCGAGCCGCCCAGCGTCGGCACCGGCACCTTGGCGCCGAGCGCCGCTTCCCAAGGCGCGACGTGCACCGTCACCAGGATGTCGCGGCCCTTGGCGCGGAACTGCGCGTGCTCGGCGAATTCCACTTCCAGCAGCAGGTCGGCGCCATGCGCGCCCTGCTCGGCGAGTCGGATGGTCTGGCCGGCGACCACGCCCTTGGGGATGCGCACCGACAGTTGGCGGCCGTTGGATAGCGACAGCGTGCGCGTCGCGCCGTGGAACGAGTCCTCGAGCGAGATCGTGACGCTGGCGCGCGTGTCCTCGGCTTCCTGCGTGAAGCCGCCGCCGAATCCGCGCGGATCCTGCGCGCCGCCGGTGAATCCGCCGCTGGCCCCGAACAGCGTCGAGAAGAAGTCCGAGAACGAGGCACCGCCGGCGCCCGCGTCGCCGAACGGTCCGCCGCGAGAAAAACCGCCACGGCCGCCACCGCGGAAGTCCCAGCCGGGCGGGGGCGTGAACTGGCTGCCCGCCTTCCAGTTGGCGCCCAGTGCGTCGTAGGCCTGCCGCTTCTTGGGGTCCGACAGGACCTCGTTGGCCTCGTTGACTTCCTTGAACCGGGCCTCGGCGTCCTTGGCCTTGTTCTTGTCAGGGTGGAACTGGCGCGCAAGCTTGCGGTAGGCCTTCTTGATCTCCTCCGCGGAGGCGGTTCGCGCAACGCCGAGCGTCTTGTAGTAGTCGTGGAATTCCATTGCCCCGGAAAGATGGGGCTTCGCGCGCGCCGATGCAAGACCCGGGCTTCTCGCGTACGATTGCGCCAACCGCAACGCGGGATAAGCCGGACACCGATCCGGCATATTCAATCCAGAGGGAGTCCGGGGTCATGTCTCGTAATCACCGCCTCGCCGGCGTCGCCGGCGCGCTTTTCCTTTTTTCGTTCGTCACCGCCGTGGCCATCATGGCCAAGGCCGGTCAGCCGCCGTTCGCGGTCGTGTCCAACACCGTCACCAGTGGCGGCCTCACCGTCACCGCCAAGGTCTTCACCTCGGGCGGCTGGGTGCTTCCCGGCGGCAGCTTTCCCCTGGTGCTGAGCTACTCGGCCGGCGAATCCGGCGCTCCCGCGTCCACGATCAGCGTGACGCTGCATCCGGCGTCGGTGTTCGAGCAGGCGACGCCGCCGCCGGCGAGTGGTACCGGCGTGGCGGGCTCGCCGCTGGTGTTCAACCTGCCGGCGCAGGACGCCAACGCCGTGGGCAAGATCATCGTCGAGGCGCGCGGCAAGTCGCTGGCGGAAGATCCTGAGGTCGTCTGGAAGGACATCTCGGCCGACGTCACCGTTGCCGTCAGCGGGCAGTCGCCGGTGGCGGCGCGCACGCACGGCCCCAAGGTCACGACGCTGGAGACGGCGCGCTACGGCGACCGGCCGTTCCCGGTGGTGATGGTGCAATACCAGGACATCAAGCATTGCACCGGGCCGGGCACGCCGCTGCCCGAATGCGTCGGCGCGCACACCGCCGAGACGCTCGACGAGAAGATCAACTCGCAGACGACCGGCACCTCGCTCTGGCAGCTCTACCAGGACATGTCGTTCGGCCAGCTCTATCCGATCGGCACCGTCAGCCCGCCGATGGGCAGCGGCACGGTGCCGTTCGCTGCGGACTACGTGCACAAGTTCTCCACGCTTCAGCCGACCGGCTTCTGCAGTGGCGTGACCATCGCGCAGGCGCACGGCACGCCGCTGTATGCCAACCGCATCGAGAACGGCTGGTACCTGCTGCCCGGCACGCAGGGCTACTACGGCTCCGATCCCGGCGGCCAGAACATCGCCTCGGGCGCGACGCCGCTGGCGGGTATCGACGATGGCTGCGGGCCGATCGCCAAGATTGTCTACGACGCCGCCTCGCTCGCCGACCCGGACATCGACTACAGCGACTACGACACCGACAAGGACGGCGTGGTCGACTTCTTCAACCTGATGTTCGCCGGCTGCGGCGGACACGGCTGCCTGGATCCCACCGGCCCCAACAACGTCTGGCCGCACAAGTCCGACATCCGCTTCTACTTCACCGACGCCGAGGGCCAGACCGGCTACGTCTCCAACGACCAGCTCAAGGATCACTTCGGCCGTCCGATGTACTACACGGACGACAGCCGCACGCTGATGACCACCGACGCGACCGCCTTGCCGGTGTTCGTGCGCGTCGGCCCGTACAACGTGAACCCCGAGGACGCCAACGAGCACGTGTCGGTGGTGGCGCACGAGTACGGCCATTCGCTGGGCCTGCCGGACTTCTACTCGACGACCTACGAGGCCTACGGCGGCTGGATGCTGATGGCGTCGGACTACTTCCAGTACATGGACGTCTACGGCCGCCAGTCGCTCGGCTGGGTCGTCCCGCGACCGCTGACCTCGGGCGAGATCACGCTGCGCGAGAGCAAGTTCGACACCGGCGAGATCCACTGGACGCGCCCCGACGGCACGCCGTACGTGCTCACCGGATCGGGCATCCACAATTCCGACGCGTACCGCCTGGACCTGCCGACGGCGAAGGTCGCGGAGTCGGTTCCATCCGGGACGCATGCGTGGTACTCGGGCGCGGGCGACGACTTCGGCTGCCCGCCGCTCAACGGCCACAACCTCGACGTCTACCTGCCGGACCTGCAGCAGTACGCCGACGCCAGCACCGTGACGCTCTCCTTCAAGACGCTCTACGAGATGGAGTGGGACTGGGATTACGGCTTCGTCATGGTGTCCGACGACGGCGGTGCGACCTGGGCGACGCTGCCCTCGAAGAACCAGACCACGATCCAGGGCTTCAACCCGAACATGGTCGAGTGCTACGCCACCTGGGGCAACGGCATCACCGGCGTGTCCGGCGCCGGCCCCAACACCGAGGACAACCCGAACCGCTCCACCGGCCTGGGCGGCCTGGGCGCGGTCACGTATCCGCCCGCGCAGTTCATCGACGACGCCTTCGACCTGACGCCCTACAAGGGCAAGAACATCACGCTGCGCTTCAGCTACTACACGGACGCCAACACCACCAAGCGCGGCTGGCTCATCGACGACCTGTCGATCAGCGCCGACGAGCGCGTGATCTACACCAGCGACTTCGAGGCCAGCGACGAGGACGACCGGCTGTTCCCCAAGGGCTGGGTGCGCGCGAGCACCGAGGACGGCGTGCCGATCGAGCACGCGTACTTCCTGGAGCTGCGCGACCGCATCAACAACGACTTCGACGGCAAGCAGCAGAGCGAGCGCGGCTCGCCGGGCTGGCAGCCGGGCGTGTACATGATGTACACGGACCGCGCGCACGGTTACGGCAACACCACCTCCGCAGACCATCCGAGCCAGTCGCCGGTCGATGCCAATCCCGATCCGGGCAACGACGCGCCGGACCTGTCGGACGCGGCGTTCAATCTGTCGCGCCCGACCTTCAACGGCTGCACGCACATCGACAACTACCCTGCGCCGGAGATAGAGGGCGGACTTTGGAAGCTGCCGCCGTACCTGAAGTTCACGGTGACGGACATCACCGGCCTGTCCGGCGACGGCAGCATTCCGGCCGAGCCCGCGACCGCGACGATCATTGCGGACGTGTATCCGGACTGCACGCTCGAGGTGGTGCCGCCGCAGCTGTCGATCGGCGAGGGTTACGAAGGGCCCGATACGGACGGCGCCTACACGCTGACCTGGACGCGGCCCGATCGCGCGGCCGGTCCCGACACGCTCGAGGAATCCGCGAGCTGCACGCCGGGCTACGTCGACGACGCCGAGGAGCAACTGGTGTCCGGCAGCAACAGCCAGTGGAGCGGCAGCGCGCAATGGACCTCGCGGCCAAGCGGCGGCAGCAGTGCTTACTACATCGCGGATCTGGTGAACCAGGACGAGTCGCTCACGGCCACGCAGCCGATCGAGATCCCGCAGGGCTATTCCTCGACGCTGCGCTTCACCACGCGCCAGGGCCTGGAGGCCGGGTACGACTTCGGCTACGTCGAGGCGAGCACCGACGGTGGCTCCAGCTTCAAGACGCTGGCCTCCTATTCGGGACCGGGCTCGCTGCCCAACGACGTGTTCGTCGGCGAGCGCGTCGTGGATCTCAGTGAGTTCAGCGGCCAGTCCGTGCTGCTGCGCTTCCGCATGACCAGCGATGCGTACACCGTCGGCGCGCCAGCGGGCTGGTATATCGACAACATCGCGGTAACCAACTCCAACTGGTCGGAAGTGGCGACGGGCGATGCGACGTCGCACGACTTCGCCGGCCATCCGGTCGGCGGGTTCTGCTACCGCGTGCGCACGCGCTACGACGTCGCAGGCGTGAAGCTCGCGAGCCCGTACAGCAACCAGGTCGACCTGACGGTCGCGTCGACGATCCCGGTGGTGCCGCCGGTGACGCCGCCTTCGTCCGGCGGTGGAGCGGCGGGCACCGAGAAGCGATTCGGCGGCGCGCTCGGCTGGCCGCTGATGCTGATCGGGTTCGGCGCTGCGATGTGGCGACGACGTGCGCGGGCATAAAAAAACGGGGCGCTTCGGCGCCCCGTTTATTTTTTGTAGGAGGGGCTGTCAGCCCCGACCTCGGTCGCGGCCAACGGCCGCTCCTACAACACCGTCCAACTTCAGTGCGTCACCGTGATGCGGCGCGGCTGGCTCGCCGGCCGCTTGGAGATCACGATCTCCAGCACGCCGTGCTTGCCGGAAGCCTTCACCGAGTCGGTGTCGACCGTGTCCGGCAGCGAGAAGCGGCGGAAGAAGCGGCCGGAGACGCGCTCTTCGCGGCGGCTCTGCACTTCCTTCTGCTCGACGCGCTTCTCACGCGTGCCGGAGACCGTCAGCACGCCCTTCTCGAGGGTGAGCTCGATGCTGGCAGGGTCCACGCCCGGGACGTCGGCGTAGAGCACGAACTTGTCGGCGTGCTCCTCGATGTCGACGGCGGGGGCCCAGTCGGCGGTGGCGGCGGAGGTGGCGTCGCTGTTGGTGGCGCGGTCGAAGGCTTTGTTCACTTCGTTCCAGAGGTCCTGGTGCAAGCCCCAGGGCTGATAGCGTAAGAGTGTCATGGGTGACTCCTGTAGATGATCCGTAAGTTTCGCGGGCCATCGCCCGACGCCTGTTAAATTGGGGACGGCCTTTTTTCGTTCAAGACCCCCTGACGTGACCGCCGTCACATCCCGCCGCAAGCTGCCCCGCGCGATCTGGGCGCTGGGCCTCGTCAGCCTGCTGATGGACGCCTCGTCCGAGATGATCCATGCCCTCTTGCCGCTCTTCATGGTTTCCGTGCTCGGTGCGAGCACCGTGGCGATCGGCCTGATCGAAGGCGGCGCCGAAGCCGTCACCCAGATCGTCAAGATGTTCTCCGGCGCGATCAGCGACGCGATCGGCCGACGAAAACCATTGGTGCTCCTGGGCTACGGCCTGGCCGCCTTGTCGAAGCCCCTGTTCCCGCTGGCCACGACGCTGACCTGGGTGTTCACCGCGCGTTTCCTGGACCGGGCGGGGAAGGGGATCCGCGGCGCGCCGCGTGATGCGTTGATCGCCGACCTCACGCACGCCGACCAGCGCGGCGCTGCGTACGGCCTGCGCCAGGCGCTGGATACCGTGGGCGCCATCGCAGGGCCGGCCGCTGCAATGCTGCTTATGTGGTGGCTCGCCGGGAATTTCCGCGCCGTGTTCTGGATCGCGGTCGTGCCCGCGGTGATCTGCGTGATCGTGCTGTGGCTCGGCGTGCAGGAGCGCGAGGTCGCACCGCGCATCGAGCGTGCAGCCGGGCCGCGCCTGCGCTGGCGCGAGCTGGGCAACATGAGCCGCGCCTACTGGATCGTCGTCGGCGTCGGTTTCGCGATGACGCTGGCGCGGTTCTCCGAGGCGTTCCTGATCCTGCGCGCGCAGGACGTCGGCCTGTCTATGGCGATGGCGCCGGTGGTCATGGTGCTCATGAACGTCGCTTACGCGGGCTCGGCCTATCCGGTGGGCAAGCTTGCGGATCGCACGGACCGTCACACGCTGCTGACGATCGGCTTCGTGCTGCTGATCGTCTCCGACGTCGCGCTCGCCGCCGCACATGGACCGACGCTGCTGCTCGCCGGCGTCGTGCTCTGGGGACTGCACATGGGGTTCACTCAGGGTCTGCTCGCGGCGATGGTCGCGGACGCGGCGCCGTCGGCGCGCAGAGGCACGGCCTTCGGGCTCTTCTATCTGGCCAGCGGCATCGCCATGCTGCTGGCGAGCGCGATCGCCGGCGTGCTGTGGAGCCGCATCGGACCGTCGGCGACGTTTGTGGCGGGGGCGGGATTCGTCAGCCTGGCGACGATAGCCTCGTTGTTCCTGCGCCGTCATACTTCGCGCCCATGAACGACGCCTCGAAAAACTGGCACCCCGGCAGCTGGCAGGAAAAGCCCGCGGTGCAGCAGCCTACGTATCCCGACGCGTCCGCCTTGAAGGCGGCGCTAGTGCGGCTTGGCCATCTGCCGCCGCTGGTCACGTCCTGGGAAGTCAACGCGCTGCGCGAGTCGCTGGCCGAGGCGCAGCTCGGACGCCGCTTCGTGCTGCAGGGCGGCGACTGCGCCGAGTCGTTCGCCGACTGCCGGCCCGAGATCATCACCAATCGGCTGAAGGTTCTCCTGCAGATGTCGCTGGCGCTGGTGCACGGCATGAAGAAGCCGGTGCTGCGCGTCGGCCGCTTCGCCGGCCAGTACGCCAAGCCGCGCTCGACCGACACCGAGACGCGCAACGGCACGACGCTGCCCGCGTATCGCGGCGATCTCGTCAACGGCCCGGAATTCACCACGCAGGCGCGCACGCCGGATCCGGAGCGGCTGATCGAAGGGCACGCGCGCTCGGCGATGACGATCAACTTCGTGCGCGGCCTGATCGACGGCGGCTTCGCCGACCTGCATCACCCGGAGTACTGGGACCTCGACTGGGTCCGGCATTCGCCGCTGGCCGCCGACTATCAGAAGCGCGTCGACGCGATCGGCGACTCGGTGCGCTTCATGGAAACGCTCACCGGCACGCCGATCCACGAGTTCTCGCGCGTGGACTTCTTCACCGCGCACGAGGCGCTGCTGCTGTGGTACGAGCAGGCGCAGACGCGGCAGGTGCCGCGCAACCCGGGCTGGTACAACCTGTCGACGCACTTCCCGTGGATCGGCATGCGCACCGCCGACCTCAAGGGCGCGCACGTCGAGTATTGCCGCGGCATCCGCAATCCGATCGGCGTGAAGGTTGGAGCGGGCATGTCCACGGAGCACGTGCTCGAGCTTTGTCGCGTGCTCGATCCGCAGGACGAGCCCGGGCGCCTCACGCTGATCCATCGCATGGGCGCAGGCAAGATCGGCGCCGAGCTGCCGCGGCTGGTCGAGGCGGTGAAGAAGTCAGGCAAGCGCGTGCTGTGGATCTGCGACCCGATGCACGGCAACACCCACGCCACCGCCTCGGGCATCAAGACGCGCCGCTTCGACGACATCTCATCCGAGCTGTCACAAGCCTTCGAGATCCATCGCGCCTGCGACACGTACCTCGGCGGCGTGCACCTGGAGCTGACGGGCGAGAACGTCACCGAGTGCCTCGGCGGCGCGCGCGACCTCGTCGAGAAAGACCTCGAGCGCGACTATCGCTCCACCGTCGACCCGCGCCTCAACTACGAGCAGGCGCTGGAGCTCGCGCTCAAGATCGTGCAGCTGTCGAACGTGCCCAGCGCCGCGTCACGCGGATAGGTTCGACGGGGGCGTGTGGCGCCAGGGACGGCGCCACCCGAGGCTGACGGAGCTTTTAAGTCGTCCCCCGACGGACCTATCCGTGTGACAAGTACTACAGCGCCACCGACACGCTGCCGATGATCCGCCGCGACGGCAGCAGGTAGTAGCTCGACGCGCCGGAGATCTCTCCCGACAGCTCGCTCTCGGCGATCGCATCGCGACGATCCGTCAGGTTGTAGCCGTTCACGTGCAGGCCGACGCGGCCAAAGTTGTAGCCGATGCCGGCGTCGATCGTCGTGAAGCCGCCCTTGGACAGGCTGTTGGACTTGTTCAGCTTGCGCTCGCCGGTGTAATTGCCGACGAACGTCGCGTTGAAGCCCTGCGGCGGCGTGTAGAGCAGGCCGACCGCGGCCAGGTGATAGGGCGAAAGCTCGAAGCGGTTGCCGTTGACGATGTTGCTCGGCCCCGGCCCGCGGCGGAACTCCACGAAGCGTGAGTCGTGGTACCGAGTAGCTGCCCGCGAGCTTGAGGTTGTCGATCACCGTGTAGCGCACCTCGATCTCCGCGCCCTTGAACTTGGTCTTGCCCGCGTTCACGTTGTTGCCGTTCTCGTCGGGCGTCTTCAGGTTGCGGAAGTCCAGCTGGAACACGCTGGCGTTGTACTCGTAGCGGCCGTCGAGCGCCGCGCCCTTGATGCCGGCCTCGTAGCTGCTCGACGTCTCCGGCTGCAGGATGTCGACCTCGGCCTCGGGACCGAAGTCCACCGCCAGCGGCTTGTAGGTGTTGCGATAGTCGGCATAGACCGCGAGGTGGTTGCCGCCTTCGCGGAAGGCGGTCCAGGTTGCGCCGACGACGCCGCTGACGCGGGTCTTGGTGCGCTCGTCGGAGTTCTCCGGCTGCACGTCGTTCTGGTCCTCGTCGTTCAGCGTCTCCTGTCCGACGGTCTCCTCGCGCGTGTGGTTCAGGCGCACGCCGGCGAGCACGTCCACGCTCGGCAGCACCCGCCAGTCGACCTGTGTGTAGAGACCGGCGAAGTTGCGCTCGTTCTCCGAGCGCACCAGCTCGTCGGCGTGCTGGTCGCTGCCCGCAGGCGCGTCCTCGCCGTCGAGGCTCACGAAGTAGCCGAAGTTGACGGCGTTCTGCTTGCCCTTGCCGTAGAGGTAGTCCACGCCCGTAGTCCAGGTGACGGCGTCGCCGAGCTTGGTCGTCAGATGCGTGTCGAAGTAGATGTCGGTGAACTGGCGCTTCTGGCTATAGCCGTCGGCGTCGAAGTCGTCCGGCTTCTCCTCGTCGCCGGCCTCTGCGCCGGTCTCCGGCGCGTAGTCGCGCAGGAAGCCGCGGATGATGTCGTCGAACGTGCGCGTGAACGAGAGCGTCGTGCCCCACTCGCCGATGCCGGCGTCGACGTCCAGGCCCGCGACCAGGTGGAACCGGTCCTGGTCGAGCTTGGCGTCCGACGGGTTGTGGTTGACGTCTGCGGAGAACAGGTCGGTGCGCAGGTTGGCGCCGTTGCGGAAGGTGACGTTGTCCGGCGCCTGCGGCAGCACGGTGACGTCGCCGTCGAGGCGGAAGCGTCCGAAGCCCAGGTCCGCGCCGCCGCGGTAGAGCAGGTGGTAGCGCTGGAAGTCCTCGCGGTCGACGCTGAAGCCGCGCTTCTCGATCGTGGCCGCGATCGACTGCTTGAATCCGCCGATGGCCGGCAAGCTGGTGGTGCCGGTGCCGAACACGCTGCCGTAGCTGCCGCCGCCGGCGCTGATCAGCGTCGGGCTCTCGCCCGCGGCGTAGTGGATGATGTGGATGACGCCGTTGAACGAGGTCGCGCCGTACATCACCGGCGCCGCGCCACGCAGCACCTCGATGCGCTCGACGTTGTTGAGATCGACCTGCGCGGTCTGCGGGTTGAAGGCGCCGCCCCAGGGCACGCCGTCCACGACCAGCAGGAACGCGTCGACTTCACGCAGGCCCCACAGCGCGGGCACGGAGCCGCCGGGGCCGCCGTCGCCGCCGGGCGTGCCTTCGACGCCGGCCACCAGCGACAGCGCGGTGCGCAGGTCGTTGGCGCCGCGGGCGCGCAGCTCGGCGCCGGTGACGATGGTGATCGAGGCAGGCACGCGATCGGCCGGCTCGGGCTCGCGCGTGGCGGTGATCTGCATCTGCTCGAGCTCGACGGCGGAAGCGTCGTCGTCGGCGGCGATCGCCATCGGCGCAAACGAGCAGAACAAGCCTGCGGCCAGCAGGCGCTGATGATTTTTCACAAGTCTCCCCCCTGTTGAAGATCGGTCCGCGTCGCCGCGGCTGCGGGGCAGTCTAAGACCGGGCCGGATAAATGTAAAAATCGTGTAAAGCCGCGGGGGGTCGGCTGCGGCAGCGACTAAACTGCTCGACATGCGCGTCCTCGTCGTCGAAGACCATCGCCCGATCGCCGCGAACATCGGCGACTACCTGTCCGGACTGGGCCACCGGGTCGAGATCGCCGCCAACGGCCAGAAGGGCCTGGACCTGGCGCTGCAGAAGGACTTCGACGTGCTCGTGCTGGACCGCATGCTGCCGAAGATGGCGGGCGACGAGGTCTGCCGCCGACTGCGGGCCGAGCGCCCGCGGCTGCCAATCCTGATGCTGACAGCGCTGGACACCACTGCCGACAAGGTCGCCGGCTTCGAGGCCGGCGCCGACGACTACCTGGTCAAGCCGTTCGCGCTGGCGGAGCTGAAAGTGCGGCTCGAGGCGCTGGTCCGGCGCACGGGGCATCCCGCCGACCTGACGCTGCGCGTCGCCGATCTGTCCTACGACCCGCACACGCTCGAGGCCCGTCGCGGCGGTCGCGTGCTCGCGCTCAATCCCAGCACGCGCAAGCTGCTGGAGCTCTTGATGCGCGAAAGCCATCGCGTGGTGTTGCGCGCGGAGCTCGAGCAGCTGCTGTGGGGCGCGGACGCGCCGGAGGACGACGTGCTGCGCGTCCACATGCACGCGCTGCGCGCGGCGATCGACCGGCCGTTCCGCCTGAAATTGCTGCACACGGTCCACGGCGCGGGTTATCGCCTGAGCGCCGATGCAGCCTGATCTGCGCCGCCGGCTCGCGCTGGCGCTGATCTCCTTCTCCGTCGGGCTGGCCGGGATCTTCGCGGCGGTGCTGTGGATCGGCAACGACTGGATCGAGCGCACGACGCTGGACCACGTGCTCCAGCGCGAGCTGCAGGGGCAGGAGGCGTCGACGCGCTATTTCCGGCCGGCCGCGGGGCATGGCGAGCCGCCGGAGGAGCTGCGCGCGCTCTCGCCCGGCTCCTATCGCGACTTCAAGATCGCGGGCCAGCGCTTCCACGTGCTGGTGCAGGACGTCGGGCCGGGCGATCGGGCCTGGCTGCTCTTCGACGTCGAAGGTCTCTCCGAGCGCGAGCGCTGGATGCACGCCGCGCTGATCCTCGGCGTGCTCGCGGCAGGGCTGGCCGCGTGGCTGGCCAGTGGCTGGGTCGCCGGTCGCGCGCTCGAGCCGCTGGACGCACTGGTCAGCCGCATCCGCGCGATCGACCCCGGGCAGCGCGGACAGCGCCTGGAGAGCTGGGCCGAGGACGGCGAGCTCGACGTGATCGTCGCCGCGCTCAACGACCACATGGCCCGGCTCGACGCGCTGGTGACGCGCGAGCGCGCGTTCGCGGCCGCGGCCAGTCATGAGCTGCGCACGCCGCTGGCCGCCATCCGCGGCGCCGCGGAAGTTCTGGCGCTGATGCCCGCAGTTCCGCGCGAGGTGCTGGAGCGCATCGAGCGCTCGGTCGCGGAAACGGTCGCCGACCTCGACGCGCTGCTGAGCCTGTCGCAGGGCCGCGAGCTGCCTGGGTTCCAAACCGTGCAGCTGCACGAGCTCTTGCCGCAGCTGGCCGCGCCGTATTCGGCAGCAGCGAAAGACAACGGTACCCGCATCGTCTGGACGTCGAAGCAGGGCGTGACGGTGCAGGCGCCGCCGGCGCTGATCGGCATCGTCTTCACCAACCTGCTGCGCAACGCCATCCGCGCGACGCCCGACGGCGAGGTGCGCGTCGCCTTCGACGCGCACGCGCTGCGCGTGGAGGACGACGGCGAGGGCATGACCGCCGAGCAGCTCGCGCACGTCTTCGAGCCCGGCGCCAAGAGCCGCCACGGCGGCAGCGGCATGGGGCTCTACATCGCGCGCACGCTGGCGCATCGCTGCGGCTGGACGCTGACGCTCGACAGCGAAGCGGGGAAGGGGACGGTGGCGAGGGTGACGTTCGCCGTCTGAACGGGAGCTCTGTCGCCCGGCTTTGCTTCCCTCGTGCCGGCGACGGCGTTCGCGCGCGACTCCGGGGTCGCGCTAATTCGACCATCCATGTGTCAAATAGCGCTCGCCGCAGCGTCCCTGCTGCGGCGACCCGCTCCGCGCGCGCGAACGCAAGCGCGTCGAACGTCACTCCGGAAGCAAAGCCGGCACATGCGAGCGGCCGGTGCGGCTTGCCGGGGGCGTGTGGCGCCAGGGACGGCGCCACCCGAGGCTGACGGAGCTTTTAAGTCGTCCCCCGGCACGCCGTACCGGCGATCGATTGTCGAGCGCAGAAGCCCACGTATCACATGCTTTCTTCGACCAACAGTCTTGCGTGCGCGCATCGCGTCCAGTACCTTGCCCGCGCATCTAGAAATCCAGCTCCATGGCGAACGCCAACCAGTATTCCGCCGAACAGATCGAAGTCCTCAGCGGACTCGATCCCGTCCGCCGCCGACCCGGGATGTACACCGACACGGCGCGGCCCAATCACCTCGCCCAGGAAGTCGTCGACAACGCTGTCGACGAGGCGCTTGCCGGCCACGCCGACCTTATCGCCGTCACGCTGTTCGACGATGGCTCCCTGCAGGTCGTCGACAACGGCCGCGGCATGCCGGTGGACGTGCACCCGCAGCACAAGGTCACCGGCGTCGAGCTGATCCTGTGCCGCCTGCACTCGGGCGCAAAGTTCTCCGACAAGACCTACAAGTTCTCCGGAGGCCTGCACGGCGTCGGCGTGTCGGTGGTCAACGCGCTGTCGGCGCGGCTCGACGTCCACGTCTGGCGCGGCGGCGCCGAGTACGCGATGAGCTTCGCGGACGGCGAGAAGACCGGGAACCTGAAGCAGGTCGGCACCGCCGGTCAGCGCCGCTCCGGGACCTCGGTGCGCTTCTGGCCCAACGAGAAATACTTCGAGTTCCCGAAGTTCCTGGTGCCGAAGCTCAAGCAGGTCCTGCGCGCCAAGGCCGTGCTGTGTCCGGGCCTGACGGTCAGGCTCGACGACCAGGTCAATAAAGAGCAGACGAGCTGGAAATACGACAACGGCCTCACCGATTACCTCATCGAGGGCCTGAACGGCGTCTCCTCGCTGCCGGCCAAGCCCTTCGTCGGCAACTTCAAGGGCGAGCGCGAGGAGGCAGAGTGGGCGCTAGCGTGGGTTGCAGAGGGTGGCACCGAACTGATCTCCGAGAGCTACGTCAATCTCATCCCCACGCCGCAGGGCGGCACGCACGTCAACGGCCTGCGCACGGGCCTGACCGAAGCCATCCGCCAGTTCTGCGAGTTCCGCAACCTCTTGCCGCGGGGCCTCAAGCTCGCGCCCGAGGACGTCTGGCAGGGCTGCGCCTACGTCCTGTCGGTGAAGATGCAGGAGCCGCAGTTCGCCGGACAGACCAAGGAACGACTCGCCTCGCGCGAATCGGCCACCTTCGTCACCGGCACGGTGCACGACGCCTTCAGCCTGTGGCTCAACCAGCATCCGCAGGAAGGCGAGCAGATTGCGCAGCTGGTCATCGCCAGCGCCAACAAGCGGCTCAAGGCCTCCAAGACCGTCGAGCGCAAGAAGATCACGAGCGGACCGGCGCTGCCGGGCAAGCTCGCCGACTGCGTCAGCGACGATCTCAAGCGCACCGAGCTGTTCCTGGTCGAAGGCGACTCCGCCGGCGGCTCCGCCAAGCAGGCGCGCGAGCGCGACTTCCAGGCGGTGATGCCGATGCGCGGCAAGATCCTCAACACCTGGGAGGTCGACGCCGCCGAGGCCTTGGCGTCCGAGGCGATCCACGACATTTCGGTGGCGATCGGCGTGGAGCCGGGCGAGACCAGCCTGGCCAAGCTGCGCTACGGCAAGATCTGCGTGCTCGCCGATGCCGACTCCGATGGCCTGCACATCGCCACGCTGTTGTGCGCGCTTTTCCTGCGCCACTACCGCTCGCTGGTGGAAGCCGGCCACGTGTTCATCGCCATGCCGCCGCTGTTCCGCGTCGACGTGGGCAAGAACGTGTTCTATGCGCTCGACGAAGCCGAGCGCGACGGCATCATGGATCGCATCAAGGCCGAGAAGATCCGCGGCAACGTCTCGATCACCCGCTTCAAGGGCCTGGGCGAGATGAATCCACTGCAGCTGCGCGAGACCACCATGGCGCCCGACACGCGGCGGCTGGTGCAGCTCACCCTCGACGACACGCCAGCCGAAAAACTGATGGACATGCTGCTCGCCAAGAAGCGCGCGGGCGATCGCCGCGAGTGGCTGGAGAAGGAAGGCGACAAGGCCGAGCTCGCGGCGTGAATCTGCAGGGCAAGCGCGTGCTGGTTACCGGGGCGAGCGGCGGCATCGGGCGCGCGATCGTCGCAGCGCTGGCGAGTCGGGGCGCACAGCTGGTGATCACCGGGCGCAACGCCGACGCGCTGGCGCAGCTCGCCGCCGAGGTCAACGCCCGCGCCATCGCCGCCGATCTGTCCACGTCGCAGGGGATCGACGACCTGCTGCTGCACGCCGGCGAGATCGACGTGCTGGTCGCCAACGCCGGCGTGCCGGGCACGGTGCACTTCCGCGACTGGTCCACGCAAGAGATCTCGGCGCTGCTAGACGTCAACCTGCGCGCACCAATCCTGCTCGCGCGCGGACTGCTCGACGGCATGCAGGCGCGCGGCGGCGCCCACATGGTGTTCGTCAGCTCGCTGGCAGGACTCATGGCCTCGCCGTTCTCGGCGATCTACAGCGCCAGCAAGTACGGGCTGCGCGGCTTCGCGCAATGCCTGCGGCTGGACCTGCACGACGCGCGCATCGGCGTGTCCTGCGTCTTCCCCGGCATCATCCGCGACGCGGGCATGTTCGCCGCCAGCGGCGCCAAGCCGCCGCGCGGCATCGGCACCAACACCACCGACGACGTCGCCAGGGCGGTCGTGCGGGCGATCGAGCGCAACATCCCGGAGATCACGGTCGCGCCGTTCTCGCTGCGGATCCTGAACCGCATCGCCGCGCTGATGCCCAGCCTCTTCGGGACGTTCCAGATCAAGGTGGGCGCCACCCGGGTGCTGCAGCAGTCCGTGGGACCGGCCGGGATCCGCAAGTAGATGGCCTCCATGCTCATCACGCTCCTGTTCGTGCTCGTCATGGCGATCGGCGTGCCGCTGCTCGTGATCGTGCTGATCTTCCGCGCGATCCGTCGCGGGCTGAAGAGCGCAGGGGTGCCGGCGGGCACGCTGGACCTCGCCAATCTGCGCAGCCTCATCGAGCAGGCACGCTTGCAGAAAGCGCAGCAGGGACGAGCGGTGTTCATCGCCGCGCCGTCGCTATCTGCTACGCAGCCGGTCCCGGCGCCAGCCATCGTGATCAGCTCGATGGGGCGCGGCGCGAGCCTGATCGCCTATCTCTTCACCGGCATCGGCACCGTCTCGGCCGTCGTCGCCATCGTTTTCGGCGCGATGCAGCTGCAGTTCCTGGACAACGTCGTCCGCGCGGAAGGGCAGGTGGTGCGCAACGTCTCCAGGGGCGGCAACAAGTCGGGCTACCACCCGGTGGTCCGCTTCGAGGCCGAAGGAGAGACGATCGAGTTCGAGGCACCGATCGGCAATCGTCCAGCGCAGTTCCACGTCGGCGAAGCGCTCGGCGTGCTCTATCCGCCGGGCAAGCCGCAGCAAGCCAAGATCGATAACTGGATCCAGCTGTGGTTCGCGCCGATGTTCGGCGGCTTTTTCACGCTCGTCTTCGGCGGCCTTGGCGTCCGCTTCCTGATCCCGACGCTGCGCCAGCGGCTGAATGCGCGCTGGGCGCGCGAGAACGGCAGCCGCGTCAAGGCCCAGTTCGCCGGTGTGCGCGTCGACGGCACCATGAAGATGAACGGTCGCTGTCCCATGAAGGTCCTCGCCCAGTGGCGCAATCCGCTGGACGGCAAGCTGTACCGCTACGAAAGCCCGGTCAGCGTTTGGGAAGACCCGAGCGTGTACTTGAGCCAGCACCCCGACATCACGCTCCACGTCGATCCGTCGCAGCCACGTCGCTACTGGATGGATACCGCGTTCCTGCAGCCCTTCGCTGCCCGCCAATGACACCATGACCACCATCGAAATCGAAAAGCTGCCGTTGCGCGTCTTCGCCGAGAAGGCGTACCTCGACTACTCGATGTACGTGATCCTCGACCGCGCGCTGCCGCACGTCGCCGACGGCCTGAAGCCCGTGCAGCGTCGCATCGTCTATGCGATGTCCGAGCTCGGCATCAACGCCGCGTCCAAGCCGCGCAAGTCCGCGCTGACCGTCGGCGACGTCATCGGCAAGTTCCATCCGCACGGCGACGCCGCCTGCTACGAGGCGATGGTGACGATGGCGCAGCCGTTCTCCTACCGCTACCCGTTGATCGACGGGCAGGGAAACTGGGGGTCGGCGGACGATCCCAAGTCCTTCGCCGCCTATCGCTACACCGAGTCGCGCCTGACCGCCTACGCGCAGACGCTGCTGGCGGAGATCGGGCAGGGCACGGTCGACTGGCTGCCGACGTTCGACGGCACGCGCAACGAGCCGCGCCTGCTGCCGGCGCGACTGCCCAACATCCTGGTCAACGGCACCACCGGCATCGCGGTCGGCATGGCCACCGACATCCCGCCGCACAACCTGCGCGAGCTGGCGGCGGCGTGCATCCACCTGCTCAAGGCGCCGAATGCGCACCTGTCGACGCTGTGCGAAATGATCCCCGGCCCGGATTACCCGACCGGCTGCGAGATCATCTCGCCGCCCGAGGAGATCCGCGCGATCTACGAGAGCGGCAACGGCCAGGTGCGCGTGCGCGCCAAGTGGGAGGAGGAGGACGGCAACGTCATCGTCACCGCGCTGCCGCACCAGGTGTCGCCGGCCAAGGTGCTCGAGCAGATCGCCGAGCAGATGCGCGCCAAGAAGCTGCCGCTGGTGGAGGATCTGCGCGACGAGTCCGACCACGAGAATCCGACGCGCCTGGTCATCGTGCCGCGCAGCAACCGCGTCGACATCCCGCAGCTGATGGCGCACCTGTTCGCCACCACGGAGCTCGAGCGCACGCATCGCGTCAACCTCAACATGATCGGCCTGGACGGCCGGCCGCGGGTGAAGAACCTCAAGGAGATCCTCACCGAGTGGCTCGACTACCGCGTCGACACCGTCAAGCGGCGGCTCAACTATCGCCTGCAGAAGGTCGCGGATCGCCTGCACATCCTCGACGGCCTGATGAAGGCGTATCTCAACCTCGACGAGGTGATCCGCATCATCCGCACCGAGGAAGAGCCAAAGCCGGTGTTGATGAAACGCTTCAAGCTCACCGAGATCCAGACCGAGGCGATTCTCGAGACCAAGCTGCGCCACCTGGCCCGGCTCGAGGAGATGAAAATCAAGGCCGAGCAGAAGGAGCTCGCCACCGAGCGCAGCGAGCTGGAGGACCTGCTGAAGTCCGACGCCAAGCTCAAGAAGCTGATCACCGAGGAGATCAAGGCGGACGCCGAGAAGTACGGCGACGCGCGCCGCTGCAAGATCGTCGCGAGGCCCGCGGCGCAGGCGCTGCAGGCGACCGAAATCCTGCCGACCGAGCCGATCACGGTCGTGCTCTCCAAGGGCGGCTGGATCCGGGCGGCCAAGGGACACGAGATCAATCCGCTCGAGCTCGACTACAAGGCCGGCGACGAATTCCTCGCGGCCGCGCAGGGACGCAGCAACCAGGTGCTGATCCTGGTCGACAGCAAGGGACGCGCTTACACGTTGCCAGCGCACGACCTGCCGTCGGCGCGCGGACACGGCGAGCCCGTGACGTCGCGCCTGGATCTGCAGGATGGCGCGCGCGTCGCCGGCGCGGTCCTGGGCGATGCCGAGGACCGCTGTGTGCTCGGCGCGAACAACGGCTATGGCTTCGTCGCCAAGCTCGGTGAGCTGCAGGCCGCCAAGCGCGCCGGCAAGTCCGCGCTGAACGTGTCGGCCGACGCCGCGGCGCTGGCGCCGTCGCCGATCCGCAATCTGAAAGAGGATCGCGTGGCGATGGTCACTGCCGAGGGTCGCCTGCTGGTGTTCCCGATCGCCGAGCTGCCGGAACTCACGCGCGGCAAGGGCAACAAGCTGATCGCGCTGCGCGGCGAGGACCGCATCGTGGTGTGGACGACGCTGCCGGCGCAGGCGAGCCTGCTGATCCAGTCCGGCACGCGGCAGATGACGCTCAAGCCGTCGGAGTGGGGGCCCTACCAGGGCTCGCGCGCCAGCCGCGGCTCGCACCTGCCGCGCGGCTGGCAGACGGTGCAGTCGATCAAGGCGGAGACATCGAAAACTTAAGTGTTGAATTCCGGGTCTTAGGCCTCACTATCGGATTACCGCGGCACCTCAAAGGAGATCGGCTTGAAGCGCATTGTCCTGTTCCTCGCCACCAACCTCGCCATCATGCTGGTGCTGTCGGTCGTCGTGCACCTGGTCGGCGCCGACCGCTGGCTGACCGCCAACGGCCTCAACGTGCAGGGCGTGCTGATCTTCTCCGCGATCTTCGGCATGGGCGGCGCCTTCATCTCGCTGGCGATGTCCAAGACCATCGCCAAGTGGAGCACCGGCGCCAAGGTCATCGACCAGCCGCGTAATTCCGCCGAGGCCTGGCTGCTGTCGACGGTGCAGCGCCTGGCGCGCACCGCCAACATCGGCATGCCCGAGGTGGCGGTCTACGACGGCCCCGAGATGAACGCGTTCGCGACCGGCATGAGCAAGAACAGCTCGCTCGTCGCCGTCAGCACCGGGCTGCTGAACAGCATGAAGCAGGACGAGGTCGAGGCCGTGCTCGGCCACGAGATCTCGCACATCGCCAACGGCGACATGGTGACGCTGACCTTGATCCAGGGCGTGCTCAACACCTTCGTGATCTTCGCCGCGCGCGTGGTCGGTTACGTCATCGACGGCGCCATGCGACGCGATGGCGACCGCGGCGGCGCCGGCATCGGCTACTTCGTGACGGTGATGGTGCTGGAGATGGTGTTCGGCATCCTTGCCTCGGCGATCGTCTGCTGGTTCTCGCGCCAGCGCGAGTTCCGCGCCGACGCCGGCGGCGCGCATCTGGCCGGCAAGCGCAAGATGATCGGCGCGCTGCAGCGCCTCTCGGGCAACCAGGGGATGTCGACGCTGCCGCAGCAGATGACGGCGCTCGGCATCACCGGCTCGCGGCTCGCCAAGATGTTCTCCACGCACCCACCGATCGAGCAGCGCATCGCGGCGCTGGAAGCGGCGGCGTAACCAAGCCAGCTGACGCACCACCCAACGTCGGTGGCGGATGCGGGAAGGTTTTTCCGGGAACGTGTGCGACAGGACGTCGCACACGTAGGCTACATGGACGTATTCACGACGGTCCCGGGAAGACCTTCCCGCGTCCGTCCGCAAGTCAGGACAGCTTCAGCACCTCGGGCTCCTGGATCCGCCGCCCCTGGATGAAGTTGATGCCGAGCTGCCAGAGCTTGGCCATCTGGTTGGCGTCCTCGATGTGCGAGCAGATGGTCTTGATGTTCTTCGGCTTGACCGCCTGCAGCAGCGCGTTGAGACGCTTCTGCATCGCCGCGTCGCCGAAGCGCTGCGTGAACTGCGGGTGGAACTTCACGTAGCGCGCCGGGATGGTGTCGAGCAGGCGCTCGGCGTTGGGGCCGCCGCCGAAGTAGCCGATGCAGACCTCCACGCCCATCTTGCGCAGCGCCTCGCAGAAATCCTTGGCCTTGCTCACGTGGTTCTGCAGCACCGTCTCCTGCAGCTCGAACACCAGCTCGTCCGGCTTCAGCGGCCGCGCCTGCAAGCGGGTCTTGAGCCAGGTCAGGAACTCGTCGCCGAAGCGCAGCGTCTCCTCGGACAGGCGCAGGAACATCGACGGCGGGTCGGTGACGCCCTTGCGCTCGGTGATGAGCTGGACGATCTGCGCGACCACCCAGCGGTCGACTGCCTTGATCAGGCCGTGCTTCTCGGCGGCGGCGATGAAGTCGGCAGCCACCATCTCCTGGCCTTCGCTGTCGATCATGCGCACCAGCACGTCCTGATGCTGGCGCGTGTCGCCCTCGAGGCTGGCGATGGACTGGTAGGCCAGCCGTAATTGATTGTGCTCCAGCGCATGCTTGACCTGCGCGGCGCGGCGCGCGAGGTCGCGCTCGGCCAGGTTGGTCTTGGCGGCAGGCCCGAGCAGCGCCGACTTGTTGCCGCCCTGCTTGGACTGCTTGCGCGCCTCGCGGCAGACGTCGTGCAGCGCGCTGTCGACCGTCTCCTGTCCCAGCGGCAACGCCAGCAGCGTCGCGGTGACGTGCGCCTCGTGGAACGAGGTGTGGAAGACCTCGGCGGCCACTTCGCGGCAGACGCTGGAGATCAGCGTCTCGACGTCGAAGTCCGGCGGGCAGTCGAGGATCGCGGCGATCTCGTCGGTGGAGAAGCGGCACAGCACCCGGGCGCCGGCAAGCCGGCGGGTCAGGAACTCGATGAGCTCCAGCACCGCTTCCTCGGCGCTCTGCAGCCCGAGGCGCTCCTCGATCGACGGGAAGCCGTCGACCACCAGGAAGACCAGGTAGCGCTGTGACTTGCTGGCATTGTCGGGCGGCGTCGCCAGCGCCTTGATGAAGGCGATGCGGCCCGGGGGCCCGGAGCCGGCAGCCTGGCCGGCTCCGGTCTTCTGCGCCGCCTCGCTGCGCATGGTCAGCTCTATCGCAGGCTCGCCGTCCAGCGTCGTGCGCTTCCAGCGGGACCGCACCTCGACCGCCTTCTTGTCCTTGTCGGCGAGCGCGAACGTCACCTGCTCGCCCTCGAGCTGGCCCAGGGTCACGTGCTTGAGGTGCTGGCGCACGGCCGTGCGGTTGTCGGGGACGATGAAGTCCATCAGCGGATGACCGAGCACGCCGTCGGCATTCTCGGCGCCCACCAGCTGCGCGAACGCCGGGTTGGCGCGCGTGACGATGCCTTCCTGGACGTAGATCAGGGCTTCGGGGTTGGCCAGCAGCAGCTGCTGGCTCAGGCTCTCGGCGCCCGCCAGTCGGCTATGCAGCTCCTGCAGCTCGCGGCGACGGGCGACGGTGGAGATTTCGCGCACGAACACGCGCTCGAAATGCTTGAGGTCGGCCGGCGACGTGGTGGCGCAGACGTCGGCGGCGCCGCGCTCCAGTGCCGGCACCAGGAGCTCCGTGCGCGTCTGCTCCGTCAGCCAGACGACCGGCAGCTCGGGGTAGGTCGCGACGCACAGCTCGGTGACGGCGGTCGGCTTGACCGCGGTCAGGTTGTCGGAGCACAGGACCAGGTCCGGCGCGGCGGACTGGAGCTGCTCCTGCAGCTGGTCCATGGACGAGACCCAGCGCGCGCGCACGTTGTGGCCGGCGTTGCGCAGCTGGCTCTCGAGCTTGCGGGCGTCGTTCTCGGACGCGCACATGATCAGGATGTTGGCGGCATGCCCGCCTTCCCGGCCGGGCGGCTTGCGGGCGACGTTCATGACACGGCCACCTTGGCGGGCGCGCCCGGCTCTTCGCGAACCAGGCGCGGCACCAGGTAACCCGGCAATCGATCCGAAAGCTGACGCACGATGCTCGCGCCCTCCTGGGCGCCGACCTCGAAATGTGCGGTTCCCTGCACCCGGTCAAGCAGGTGCAGATAGTAGGGCATCACCCCGGATTCAAACAGTCGCTCGGATAACTTCGCCAGTACCTCGGCCGAATCATTGACGCCGCGCAGCAGCACCGCCTGATTCAGCAGCGTCACGCCGGCCGCTCGCAGCGCCTGCGTCGCCGCGGCAACGTCCCGGTCGAGCTCCTGGGGGTGGTTTGCATGCAGGACCACGATCTTCTGCAATCGTCCGCGCGCCAGCCAGGACAGGAGCGGGCGGTCGACGCGCTCGGGCAGTACGACCGGCTGACGGGTATGGACGCGCAGCCGCCGGACGTGGGGCAGGAACTCCAGGGCTTCAGCGAGCTCGGAGAGCTTGTCGTCGGTGAGCGAGAGCGGATCCCCGCCCGAGAGGATCACCTCGCTGATCGAGCGATCGGCGGCGAGGGCTGCCAGCGCTTCGCGCCAGTGATCGCGCGAGGCCAGGGCGTCGGCGTAGGGGAAATGCCGGCGGAAGCAGAAGCGGCAGTGGATCGCGCAGGCGCCGGTGGTGATCACCAGCGCGCGTCCGTCGTACTTGTGGATGATCCCGCCGCCCTTGAGCCGGGCCAGGTCGCCGACGGCATCGCGGCCGAATCCGGCGACGTCCGCGGATTCCTCCGGCGCCGGCCAGACCTGCAGGAACAGCGGGTCCCTTGGATCGCCCTTCTTCATGCGGGCCGCGTAGCCGCGGGGCACGCGCAACGGGAAAACATTTTCTATCCGGCGGCCAAGACCGCCGGCGGGCCGCCGCGCGGGCAGGTCGAGCGCCGGCAGGCGCGGATCCAGCTGCAGGTACTGCAGGAGGTCGGCCGGGCGGGTGAAGGCGCTCTGCAGCGCGCGCTGCCATTCCGGCAGCGGCTCTCGGGCAAGGTTTGATATCATCCGCCGCCATTTTAGCGATAAAAGTCATGAGCTCAGTCAGCACCAACGAGATGCGGTCCGGGACCAAGGTCCTGATCGACGGCGAGCCGTACGCGGTCATCGAAAACGAGTACCGCAAGCCCGGCAAGGGCCAGGCGACCAACACGCTCAAGATCCGCAACCTCAAGAACGGGCGCGTGCTCGAGCGCACGCTGCGGTCGGGCGAGACGCTGGAAGTCGCCGACATCGAGGAAGTGGAGATGCAATATCTCTACAACGACGGCGAGTTCTGGCACTTCATGAATCCGGCGACCTACGAGCAGATGCAGGCCGGCAAGGTCGCTTGCGCGGAGGCAGCGCAGTGGCTCAAGGGCGAGGAGACCGTGAAGATCCTGTTCTTCAACGGCCTGCCGCTGACGGTCACCGCGCCGAACACGGTCATCCTCAAGGTCACCGAGACCGATCCGGGCCTGCGCGGCGACACCTCGGGCGGCGGCGGCAAGCCGGCGACCCTGGAGACCGGCGCGGTGGTTCGCGTGCCCCTGTTCATCCAGATCGGCGAGCTGCTCAAGATCGACACCCGCACCGGCGAATACCTCGCGCGCGCGGGGAAATGACGCGGGACGCGGGCTGGCGCCCTGGCGCCACGCTCGAGACCATCAAAGCGCGGGCGGAGCTCCTCGGTTCCGTCCGCGATTTTTTTTCCAGCCGCGGCGTCCTGGAAGTCGACACGCCGATCCTGTCGCGGCACGCGACGGTCGATCGCCACATCGACAGCTTCCGCACGACGGCCGGGTCGTGGCTGCAGACCTCGCCCGAATTCCCGATGAAGCGGCTGCTCGCGGCGGGCAGCGGCGCCATCTACCAGATCTGTCACGTGTTCCGCGTCGACGAAGCGGGACGGCACCACAATCCCGAATTCACGATGCTCGAGTGGTATCGACCGGAGTGGGACCACCTGCAGCTGATGGACGAGGTCGCGGCGCTGGTGGCGGCGCTGGGCGTTCCGCAGCGCTGCGAGCGCGCCACCTATCGCGACGTGTTCCGGCGGCATGCAGGCTTCGACCCGTTCGTGCCTGACCCGGACGCAGCGCGGCGATCGTTCGACGCTGCCTGCGTCGACGTGCCGCAGGGTATCGACGAATGGGATGGCTGGCTCGACTTGGCGATGTCGATCCTGGTCGGCCCGGCGCTGGGCCACGACAAGCCGTGCCTGGTCTACGACTTTCCCGCCTCGCAAGCTGCGCTGGCGCGGGTGCGGGTGGGTGATCCGTCGGTCGCCGAGCGCTTCGAGCTGTTCTGGCGCGGCATCGAGATCGCCAACGGCTTCCACGAGCTGACCGACGCGGCAGAGCAGCGCGCGCGCTTCGAGTCCGATCAGGCGTGGCGACGCGCGCATGGTCGCGACGTGCCGCCCTACGACGTCGAGCTCATCACGGCGTTGGAATCAGGCCTGCCGGAGTGCGCGGGCGTTGCGCTCGGCATTGATCGGCTGCTGATGCTGCTTATGGGGTTGCCCAACGTCGCGGCGACGATGGCGTTCGACGCCTCGCGAGCCTGATCGGGCGAACGCCGGAAGCCTTTCCAGGACCGGCATGAATACGTCCATGTAGCCTGCGGGCGCGCCATCCCTGGCGCCGCACGCTCCCGGAAAGGCTTCCGACGTCCGCTACCACCGTCCGTGGAGATGCGGTCTGTCCCGGCAGGAGCGTACGCGGCAGGGACGGGACGCCGCGTCCGCAGCGTACAGGGATGTATTTACAGCGGTCCTGACGGGACAGACCGCATCTATCTAGTCGGCGGTGAGCTTTTCGCGCACTTTCTTCGGCAGCTTGTCGCGTACCAGCTCGTACGACGTGCGGATGTTCTGCTCCAGCCACTTGCGCGCGTGGCGCTTGGGCTCCTGCACGTGGACCCACTTGAAGCGGGCGGCGTAGGGAGCGGGGACGATGCCGGGCTGCTCGGTGATCGCCAGGAACAGGTCGTCCGGCACCTTGAACGACACGCCGCCGCCTTCCTTGCCCGTCGCCGCGAACATCTTGCCGCCGACCGAGCAGACGAAGTCCGCGCCCCACTTGATGTCGAAGGTGACGCCCGGCCACTTCGCGCAGAGCTTCTCAAGGTCCTTGGGATTCATGTCCGTCCTCTACAAAAGGTCGATGGCGAACCGCAGGATCAGCGCGCTGACCACGACGATGAAGATCCCGCGCACGAAGCCGCTGCCCTTGCGGATCGCCAGGTGCGAGCCCACCAGCGAGCCGGCGACGTTGCAGGCCGCCATCGGCGCCGCCACGCCGTACAGGACGTGGCTGCTGGAAACGAAGTAGACCAGCGCCGCGAGGTTGGTGATGACGTTGACGACCTTCGCCGAGGCCGACGCCGCCAGGAACGAGAAGCCGAACAGGCCGACGAAGGCGAAGATCAGGAAGCTGCCGGTTCCCGGCCCGAAGAAGCCGTCGTAGAACCCCAGCGCCGCGCCGGTGGCAAGCCCCACCCACAGCTGCTGCGCGTGCGACAGCCGCGGCGCGTGCAGCTTGCCCAGATCCTTCTTCCACAGCGTGTAGATCAGCACCGCGATCAGCAGCACCAGCACCGCGGGCCGCATGAAATCGCCCGGCACGTGCACCACGGTGCGCGCCCCCAGGAAGCTGAAGATGAGCGCGGCGACGCACGTCGGCAGCACCGATCGCCAGATCATCGGCACCTGGCGTGAGGTACTGGATGGTCGCGGAGAGCGTGCCCCAGATGCTGGCGAACTTGTTGGTGCCGAGGAGCGTGGCCGGGGCGACCCCGGGCATCAGGATGAACAGCGCGGGTACCTGGATCAGGCCGCCGCCGCCGGCGACGGAGTCGATGAAGCCGGCGAGGAACGCGAAGGCGCAGAGCGCCGCGAGCGTCACAACAGCTTGCTGACCGCGCCCGGCAGCTTGTACTGCTTGCCCGCGAAGAACCGCGTGATCAGCTTGGTGATCCACTCGCGCGAGCTGGAGAAGCTGTGCAGGACCACGACGCGTCCGTCGTCGCCGTCCTTGATCTCGTAGCGCTCCACCGCCGCGGTGATCGGCTCGCGCTCGCCCTTCAGCCGCATGTGCAGCTCGATGCGCCCCTTGCGGGTGTCGACGCTGCAGTCGAGCACGTCGCCGTAATCCTTGAAGCGATCGTTGAGGAAGGATTTGAGGGATACGCCCAGCGCACCGTCTTTGACGCCGCTCATGAGTCTGCCCAGAACCATGGTGGATTAAAGGATGTCGGACGCGTGCGCAGCCAGGCGCGAGCGCTCGCCGCGCGCCAGCGTCACGTGGCCGCCGTGCTGCCAGCCGCGGAAGCGGTCGACCACGAAGGTCAGCCCCGACGTGGTCTCGCTCAGGTAAGGCGTGTCGATCTGCGCGAGGTTCCCCAGGCAGACCATCTTGGTCCCCGGGCCGCAGCGCGTGATCATCGTGCGCATCTGCTTGGACGTCAGGTTCTGCGCCTCGTCGATGATGATGAAGCGGTTCAGGAACGTGCGGCCGCGCATGAAGTTGAGCGAGCGGATCTTGATGCGCTTGGCGAGGAGCTCGTTGGTGGCGGCACGCTCCCAGTCGCCGGCCTCGCTGGTCTGGGTCAGCACCTCGAGGTTGTCCATCAGCGCGCCCATCCACGGCGTCATCTTCTCTTCCTCGGTGCCGGGAAGGAAGCCGATGTCCTCGCCCAGCGGCACGGTGACGCGGGTCATGATGATCTCGCGGTACTTGGGCTCGTCCAGCGTCTGTGCCAGCCCCGCGGCCAGCGTCAGCAGCGTCTTGCCGGTGCCGGCGGCGCCGAGGAGCGTGACGAAATCGATGTCCGGGTCCATCAATAGATTGAGCGCGAAGTTCTGCTCGCGGTTCTTGGCGTGGATGCCCCAGACCGCGCTCTTGGCCTCGCGATAGTCGCGGATCACCTCGAGCTCGGCGCTGGTGGTCTGCGTCGTGGTGACGCGCAGCTCCAGGCCGCGCTCGTTGTCGTCGGGCAGATAGAGGAACTCGTTGGCGTACCAGTCCTTGACCAGCGGTCCTTTGACCCGGTAGCAGGCGTGCCCGCTCTTGTCCTGCCAGGAATCCATGCCTTCGCCGTGCGATTGCCAGAATTCGGGCGGCAGCTGGTCGTAGCCGGTGGGCAAGAGCTTGAGATCGTCCAGCACCTGGTCGTTGTAGTAGTCCTCGGTGTGGACGCCGACGATCGCGGACTTGATGCGCAGGTTGATGTCCTTGGACACCAGCGTGATCCGGCGGCCCGGATGCTCGCCCTGCAGGCCCAGCGCCGTGACCAGGATGCTGTTGTCCGGCTTGTTGCCGGGCATCAGCGGCGGCAGCGAGGCGTCGGGCGGCTTGGTCTGGAAGTACAGGCGGCCCGACGCCGGCTTGTCGATCGCGTTCTGCTGCGTCGGCAGCTGCAGGCCGTGCTCGATCTGCGCGTGATCCTTGTCGCGCATCAGCTCGTCCAGGAAGCGGCTGACCTGGCGCGCGTTGCGCGAGATCTCGCTGGTGCCTTTCTTGGCGGCGTCGAGCTCCTCGAGCACCACCATCGGGATGAACAGGTCGTGCTCCTCGAACCGGAACAGGCTGGAGGGATCGTGCAGCAGCACGTTGGTGTCGAGGACGAAGATTTTCTTTTTCATCGAGGAGGATCGTTGCGCGTCCGATGCATGGTCGGCGCTTTGTGAGGAGGGAGAAACTTCGTAAGCCACGAGAATCGGTATCAGATCGCTTTCAAGGCCCCAAGGACTTCTTCGGCGTGGCCCTTGACCTTGACGCCGCGCCATTCCCGCACCAGTTGGCCCTTGGCGTCGAACAGGAACGTGCTGCGCTCGACGCCGAGGTATTTCTTTCCGTACATGCTCTTCTCTTTGATCACGTCGAAGGCCGCGCAGGCCGCGCCGTCTGCGTCCGACAGCAGCGGGAACGGGAAGCCGTACTTCGCGGCGAAGTTCTCGTGCGAGCGCACGCTGTCCTTGGAGATGCCCAGGATCTCGGCGCCAGCCTTGACGAAGCCGGGGTACTGGTCACGGAAGTCCTGGCCTTCCTGCGTGCAGCCCGGCGTGTTGTCCTTGGGATAGAAGTAGACGACCAGTTTCTTGCCCTTCAGGGCTTTGAGCCCGACGTCCTTGCCGCCGGTGGCGGCGAGCGAGAGGTCGGGAAGCTTGTCGCCAACTTTCATCGGTGCCCTAGGTCTTGATCGGATCGAGCATCCCGTCGGCGTTCAGATCGTCGCACAGGTCCATGAAGGACTCGCGCAGCGCCTGCGGATGCTGGTTGACCGGCACGTGCAGGACCATCTGCACGCTGCACATGCCGGCGCCCGTATGGGTGGATTGGTACTTCTGCGTGGAGATCTCCGCCACTTCCACGTCCTGGCCCTGGAAGAATTCCAGGATGTGGACGAGCAGGTCCTTCTGCTGCGGCGCGATGACTTCGCCGGCGTAAGGCCGGTACTCGGCGTTCTGGGTGCGCGGCTCGCTGCGGCTGAACTGCACTTGCAGCCCGAGCTTCTCGGCCAGGCCCGGCAGGGCCGTCTCCAGCCGTCCGAGCGCGCTCCAGTTGCCCGAGACCAGGAAGCATGCCGACATCTGGTCGCCGATCGGGGCGATGCGGCAGTCCTCGACCTCGCAGCCGCGCTCGCGGATGGCCTTGAACAGCTCGAGCGGCAGTTGCGCGCGGTGACCCGCCAGGACGGCAATCGCCAGCGTATTTTCGGTTTTCGACATTGGGAGCCGGGCGGTTTCGCCGTGAGTTTAGCGGTGTTTGCCGAAGGCGCAAGGCCCGCGGGCTGCACGTTATACTTGCGCCCCTTTCGACACCCCGCGCCCGATTTTTCGCATGATTACCGGCAGCATCGTCGCGCTGGTCACGCCCATGCATCCCGACGGGGCCGTCGACTTCGACAGCCTCGCCAGGCTGGTGGAATGGCACATCGCCGAGGGCACCGATGCCATCGTCGCGGTCGGCACGACCGGCGAGTCGGCCACGCTCGACGTCGACGAGCACACCGAAGTCATCAGCCGCGTCGTCAAGACGTCGGCCGGCCGCGTGCCGGTGATCGGCGGCACCGGCGCCAACTCGACGGCGGAAGCCATCGAGCTGACCCAGGCCGCCAAGGGCGCCGGCGTCGACGCCTGCCTCTCGGTCACGCCGTACTACAACAAGCCGCCGCAGGAAGGGCTCTACCGCCATTACAAGGCGATCGCCGAAGCGGTCGAGGTGCCACTCATCATGTACAACGTGCCCGGCCGTACCGGCTGCGACATGCTGCCCGCGACCGTCGCGCGCCTGGCCAAGGTGCCGAACATCGCCGGGCTGAAGGAAGCCAAGGGTGAGCTCGGCCGCATCCGCGAGCTGCTGGACCTGAAGATGGAGGGCTTCGCGCTTTACACCGGCGACGACGCGACCGCGCGCGAGTCGATCCTGATGGGCTGCGCCGGCGACATCTCCGTCACCGCCAACGTCGCGCCGCGCCTGATGCACGAGATGTGTGCCGCGGCGCGGGCAGGGGACCGCAAGAAGGCCGAAGCGATCGACGCCAAGCTCGCCGGCCTGCACAAGGATCTGTTCGTCGAGCCCAATCCCATCCCGGTGAAGTGGGCCCTGAGGCAGATGAAGCGCGTGCCCGACGGCCTGCGGCTGCCGCTGGTCCCGCTGGCCGACCATTGTCATGAAACCGTGCGCGCAGCCTTGCGCGCCGCTGGAGCGCTTTGATGCTGCGATCGATGCTTGTTGCCGCCTGCGTGATCCTGCTGGCCGGCTGCGCCAGCAAGCGCTGCCTGAGCGACCAGCCGTACGCCCACGCCGAGTCGGTGCCAACGCTCAAGCCGGTGGACGGCGTGAAGCTTCCCGAGTCCACCGCGGCGCTGAAGATCCCGCCGCCGCCCGCCAACCCGGTGCCGTTCGGTGAGAAGGTCAAGGACGCGAAGGGCGAGGAGGTCGTGCAATGCCTCGACCGCCCGCCGCCGATGCCCAAGCCCGCGGAGGAGCCGCCGGCGCCCGAGGCCAAGCCACCCGAAGCCAAGCCCTCCAGCTAGCGACCTCCGGTACAATTATTGTTCTGGAGAGGTGTCCGAGTGGTTTAAGGAGCACGCCTGGAAAGCGTGTAAGCGCCTCAAAACGCTTCGCGGGTTCGAATCCCGCCCTCTCCGCCAGTACCGACAAGAAGGGGCCTCGCGGCCCCTTTTTTTGTTGGACGAGCGAGGGCGGGCTTCGAGCCCGCGAGAGGGTTCGACGGCAACGCAGGAGCAGTTGCCGAGCTGCGAAGCAGCCCGAAGGGCAAGCACATGGACGTGCGCAGCCATCCCGCCCTCTCCGCCAGTACCGACAAGAAGGGGCCTCGCGGCCCCTTTTCCGTTGCGCCGTCCCGGCTAGCGGAACTGGCTGCGCTGCTCGGCGCCCGCGCCCCAGGTCCGTGGGCCGGCGTTGCCCAGCACCGCTTTGACCACGTCGATGATCCGCTGCGGCTCGTCGCGGGACTTGAGCATCACGCAGGTCGCGCCGACGTTCCAGGCCGACATGACGTTGGCGCGGGTGCTGCCGCCGGTGAGCACCACCACCGGAAACTTCTCGAAGCTCGGCTCGTGGCGGATGGTCTGCAGCCATTCCAGCCCGTTGAGCGCCGGGATGTTGATGTCCAGCAGCACGATGTCGGGCTGCCACTCGTGGAAACGCGTCAGCCCCGTGACGCCGTCGTTGGCGGTCTCGACCGCGAAGCCCTGCTTGCTGAAGGCGTTCCTGTAGATGGCGACGATGGTCGGATCGTCGTCGATTACCAGAATCTTGCTCATCCGGCGGCTCCGTTCGCGCAGGCAGGCGTGGCGCGACTTCATTATTCGGGCGGAGCGCGCCGTGCAGCCGCGGGTAGTAGGTTCTATCCATAGCTTTTCCGCGCATTTGGTGTTGCAACGCGCACGGCAGCGTACTTACCGCAATGCAAGGCACGTGAACGACGGTACGGCGCGCGTTTTTTTTTCGTCTCTTCGAAGCGACAGGCCGAACGCAAGAGAAATCAAGCAAATAGGGCTGGAGCGGCGGTTTTCGTCGCGGATCTGCGACGGAACACGGTACGGCAGCGAACGTTCCTGCGTACCGGAAGGCCCAAACAGGAGGGTTCTCCTGCGGATTCAAACCTTGGCATCCCTTTTGCTCTATGACTTGGCAAGGTCACAAAGACCCACGCGCAGAGGGAGTCACCAAGGCGAGTGGGAATAGAAGTCAAGCATCGTCGTCGGAGATCGCAGCAATGAAAAAAACAAACGCCGTTCGGGCCACCGAGCCAATCGAGCGCGCCCCCCAGGCCGCCCCAGCCAACAGCTGGCGCCCCGCTGAGCTTCCCCTGCGGTCCTACCGCAATCGTCTTCTGGATGCGTTCCCCGCAGACGACCTGCGCCGCTGGGACGGCGCGCTGGAGCTCGTCCGCCTCAATAGCGGCCAGGTGCTTTCGGGCACCGGTGCTCCCGCCACCCATGTCTTCTTCCCGGTCGACGCCATCGTCTCCCTGGTCTGCCTGACCTCGGACGGCGGCTCCACCGAGATTGCCAGCGTCGGCAACGACGGCGTCGTCGGCATCAGCCTGTTCGCCGGCGGCAGCGCCAGCACCAGCCAGTCGGTGGTGCAGTGCGCAGGCCTGGCCTATCGCATGAAGGCGACGATGCTGCGCGAGGAGTTCAACCGCTCGCCGGCCGTGCGCCAGATCCTGCTGCGGTACATGCAGGCGCTGCTGATGCAGTCGGCGCAGATGGCGGTGTGCAATCGCCACCACACGGTCGAGCAGCAGCTCTGCCGCTGGTTGCTGCTGGCGCTGGACCGCTCCACCTCCAACCAGCTCTCGCTCACCCAGGAGATGATCGCCAACGCGCTCGGCGTCCGCCGCGCGGGCGTCACCGAGTCGGCGAGCAAGCTGCGCAAGGCCGGCCTGCTGCGCTGCCAGCGCGGCAAGATCCTGGTCCTGGATCGCGTGCGCCTGCAGCACCACGCCTGCGAGTGCTACTCGGCAATCCGCGACGAGCTGGCGCAGGTGGTGCCCGAGACGCATGCCGGCGCGCCGCGCATGCACGCGGACTTCGCCTCGCACTCTCGGCTGCACACCAGCGTCCCCGTCAGCCAGCCGCTGCCGTCGATGGCGCCGGTGCCGACGGGTCTCGCCATGGTCGGCACGCGCCTGAACGGTCAGCCGGCAGTCAACGGCTCGCACTACGGTCTGCGCTAGTCGCACGCGGTAAAAAAACCTTGACGTAGAGAACTGCGCCGCACCAGCGGCGCAGCCTTTTAGGGGAGAGCCAATGGCGTCGAACAGCGTTCGAGAGTCAGGCCCGCCAAGGGGATCGCGCGGCCGGCAGGCAGTGATGCTCGGCGCGGCGTGCGCGATGCTGCACCCGGCGATCGCCTCCGCGGAATTCAGGTTCCAGTCGTTCGTCGCCGAGCAGGCGACGCACGAATCCAACGTGTTCAGCCTGTCGCCGGAGCTGCAGGCGCAGCTGCGCCCGGGCGACCCGCGGCAGAGCGACTGGCTGTTCAGCACGCTGGGCGGCATCGACGCGAGCTATACGCTGGGACTGCAGAAGATCTACACCGAGGCCCACGGCAGCCGGGTCCGGTACCGGCAATTCAGCGAGCTCGACCACGACGAGTACCGGCGTCGGCGCGGGCCTTGGCTGGAACGTGCAGGAAAGGGTCGACGGCACGATCGACGTGCGCCAGGAGCGGCGCATGGCCTCGTTCGTCAATCGCCGCTCCACCGAGCTCACGCTGGAGCAGGAGCGCATCGGCAACGCCGGCATCGGCCTCAACGTCGGCAACAATTTCCGCGTCGAGACGGGCGCGCGCTATTACGAGCTGCGCTCGCCGCTGCCGGACTTCCCCAACTTCAAGCTGCGCGAGACTGCATTCAACGGCGCGCTCAAGTTCAAGAGCGAGGCGCGCCTGGCCCTGGGCCTGTTCGGCGAATATCTCGAGGGAAGCTTCAGCGGCATCACTGACTCGCCCGACTTCCACAGCGTCACCGGCGACCTCACGGCCGACTACGACGTCAGCGAGCTCGCGCGGCTTTCCGCCAAGCTGGGCTACACCAACCTGCAGGGCAGCGACATCGAGGTGTCGGGCTTCACCGGATCCATCGGCTTGCGCCGGGAGATCTCTGCGGTGACCGAGCTCAAGCTGGAAGCCTACCGGCGCATCGAGGGCTACCTGGCCGGCGCCAATGCCATCGTCGACACCGGCTTCTCCGGCGGCGTCACCTGGCATCCGACGGTGCGCATCCGCGTCGACGCGGACTACACCTATATCTACAGCGAGTTCGAGGCGCTCTCGCCGATCGCCACCATCAGCTCCGAGCGCCGCGACGTGTTCCAGATCATCTCCGGCAGCGTCGGCTACCAGGTGCTGCCGTGGATCGGCCTGCGCGTGTTCGGCGGCTACCGCGACCGCGACTCCAACGTGCGGCTGGAGCGCTTCGACAACGTCACGGTCGGCGGCGAGATCCGGCTGCAGTTCCCGGGCGCCGACGTCGAGCGCGACGAGGGCGAGCGCAACGAGCGGGTGCGGCCCGGCTCCACGCCGCGCAGGCCCACGTGAACGACCCAATGTTCGCGGACGGACAGACGCGGCCGGGGCCCGGACGGGAAGATGCCCGCATGGATCAACTTGCCGACCGTTTCGTGGTTCCCGCCGCTGCGCCCACCGTGTCGTGCCCGGTGGACGATTTCGACCTGCAGCGATTCACCGCCATTGCGGCGGGCTTTGGCGACCGCCGCTTCGGCTTCGTCGTCACGCCCAACGCCGACCACCTGCTGCGCCTGCACGACGACCCGGCCTTCCGCTCGGTCTACGCACAGGCCGCTTACGTGCTGATGGACAGCCGCCTGATCTCGCACGTGCTGCGCTTCTGGCGCGGCGTGGAGCTTCCGGTCTGCGCGGGCAGCGACCTCGTCGCCGCGTTGTTCGACAAGGTCATCACGCCCGACGACGGCCTGGTGCTGGTCGGCGGCAGCGAGGAGCAGGCCGAGAAGCTGCGGGCCAAGTACGGCCTCAAGCGCCTGGCGCACTTCAACCCGCCGATGGGCTTCATCAAGGACCCGGTGGCGGTGGAGGAGTGCCTGCGCTTCGTGGAGGATCACAGCCCGTTCCGCTTCTGCCTGCTCGCCGTGGGCGCGCCGCAGCAGGAGATCATCGCGCAGAAGCTGCGCGAGCGGCGCATGGCGCGCGGCCTGGCGCTGTGCATCGGCGCCTCGGTCAACTTCATCACCGGGCAGGAGAAGCGCGCGCCGATGTGGATGCGCCGCTGCGGCCTGGAGTGGCTGTTCCGTTTGCTGCAGAGCCCGCGCCGGCTGGCGTCGCGCTATCTGGTCCGCGGCCCGCGCATCTTCCAGCTGTTGCCGAAGATGCAGTTCATCCTGCGCCCTGCGTCCAACGACCCGGTCTACCTGCGCGAGCAGCGCCGGGGTCACTTCTCCCAGCGGGGCATCAGCCGTCCGGCATCGTCGAAGCGATACACGCCGTCGAGCCAGCCCTTGCCGAACAGGATCAAGGCCTGATCGTAGTAGTTGGTCGAGCCGCCGACCCGCGCCAGCAGCTGGTCTCTCTGCACCCGTCCCAGCTGCTTGTCCAGCGTCTTCTCGTCGCCCAGCGCATGCAGGAAGGGCAGCAGCGCTCCCGCGTAGCCGATGGGCGACCAGTCCTTCACCGGCGCGACGCCGGTGACGGGGTCGATCTTCTCGGGCGGCGCGCCGTGCTGGCGCGTCCACTCGGCGAAGGGCGCAAGCTGCCGCACGAGCTGCTTGCCGTCACCGCCCGACATGCCGGCCCACAGGTAGACGCGGATGGCGTCGTAGCCGCCTTCGGGCCGCTCGGGATCGGGGCTCAGGTGTCCTTTGGAGTCGATCACCACCAGGTCCGGCGCGATGCCGCTGGCGTAGAGCTTGACCGCGATGCGGTCGTAGCTCTCGTGCAGCGCGCGCCACGGCCCGTCCGGCTCCGCGCCTGACAGGTAGCGCAGGATGAACGGGGGCAGGTAGCTCGGGTCGTAGCGGTAGCGGCCGTCGCCGAGATCGAACCCGATGGGGCCCGGCAGCAGTAGGGTGTTCTCGCCAGCGACGACGATCTCCGACTCGCGGATCCGCGCCAGCAACTGCCGGCCGATCTCCGCGTAGCGCGGCGCCTTCCACAGGCGCGCGGCCTCGAGGAGCGTGTAGGCCATCCACAGCTCGCCGTCGGCGGCGGCGTTGGTGTCCTTGACGCCCCAGCTGCCGTCTTCCTTCTTGCCCCAGTGCCAGGCAGGCAGGCGCTTGCCAAGCTCGCCCTCAGCCAGGTTGAGCGAGGTCCATTTCAGGATGGCGTCGAACCGCGCGCGATCGTTGGCGACCAGCGCGAAGAACAGGCCGTAGCTTTGTCCCTCGGACGTGCTCTTCTGGTCGAAGGTGAGGTCGACGACCCGCCCGTCTTCCTGGATGAAGCGCTCGGAGAAGTGCTTCCACTCCGACCAGCCCGGCGACGAGGCGCTGAGCGCCGTCCCGCAGAACAGGACCAGCGCTGCGCAGAGGCCCCGGCGGATCACATCGCGCCGCGGCCGGTCACCACCACCAGCACGGTCTTGAGCAGGATGATGAAGTCGTCCACGAAGCGGTAGTTCTTGGCGTAGGCGCAGTCAAGGCGCACGCGACGCTCGAAGTCGCCGTCGCCGCGGGCGGTGACCTGCCACAGGCCGGTGATGCCGGGGCGCATCGCCAGGTACCACTTGGCGGAGCGGCCGTAATGCACGATCTGGCTGGGCAGGATCGGCCGCGGGCCGACCAGGCTCATGTCGCCCTTGAACACGTTCCACAGCTGCGGCAGCTCGTCGATGCTGGTCCGGCGCAGCAGCGCGCCGACGCGGGTGACGCGCGGGTCGCGCTTGAGCTTCTGCCCGCACATCCACTCGGCGCGCAGCGCGCGGTCCTGCTCGAGGAGGCGCTTCAGCGCCTCCTCGGCGTCCGGGACCATCGAGCGGAACTTGTAGCACTTGAAGCTGTTCCCGGCGTGGCCGATGCGCGTCTGCGCGAAGAAGATCGGACGGCCGCTGAACGCCACCGCGATCGCGGCGATCAGGAAGACCGGCGACAGGAGCAGCAGCAGGATGGCGCTGGCGACGATGTCCATCGCGCGCTTGCAGATGGCGATGTGCTTGGGGATCGGCGGCGCCGGAGCGCGCAGCAGATAGGAGCCGATGACGGCGGCGTGGGCCAGCGGCAGACGCTCGGCGATCACCATGCGGAATGGTGACAGCAGGGACACTATCGACGAGCTCTGGCCGTCTGGATCGAATCCCGGGTCCCTCATGTCGTTTGCCATTTTTTTACCTGCCCCAATTGCGTGTGGATCTTGGGATGCATGATGCGGCGCAACGCCTCGATCATCTGTCCGATAGCGGACCCTGCTTGTGTACGGTGATCGGTACGGTGCTGCGTACGGTTTTCGGTACGGGTTTGCGTACGCAATTTCCTCATCGACTGCGGCCGCTGCGCGCGGCCGTTCTTGTTTGGTTCGCGCGAAAAGTGCGCTAACGGACAGATTGTCAAATTGCGTCTTGCCACGATGCGTTCCAGGAGCGAGCGCGAAGCCGAAGGCCGAGGGGGCAGACGCCGCAGAAGAGCCGCTATAGAGGGAAGTCATGACCGCCATCGAGAAGCAGGACATCCGCCAGAACGCAGCCGCGGAGCGCCAGAAAGAGCTGAATCGCCCGCATTCCATCCACGACGCTTTCCGCCGGCAGGTTGCCGAGCGTGGCGGCAGCACCGCCCTGGTGTGGGGCAACCGCGAGCTGTCGGTACTGGGCGCTCGACGCGCGCTCCGACGCAGTCGCGCGCAAGCTGGTCGAGAAGGGCGTCGGCCGCGGCACGCTGGTCGGCGTCTACGCGCCGCGCGGCCCCGAGACCACTGCCGCGATCATCGGCATCCTCAAGGCCGGCGGCACCTACCTGCCGTTCGATCCCTCGCATTCCGCCAAGACCCTGCGCTACATCTGCGAGGACGCCACGCCCGCGCTGATGCTGGTGCACGAAGAACAGATCCGTCAGAGCCGCCAGGTGCAATTCTGGGCCTGCCCGACCGTGGACATCGGTCCCGAGGCGCGCCTGGAGACGGGCCGGCGCTCGCTGCCGATGCCGGTGATCAACGGCGAGGATCTCGCCTGCTTGATGTACAGCTTCGGCTCGAGCGGTCAGCCCAAGGGCGTGCAGATCCCCCATCGCGCCCTCCTGCGGCTGGTGCAGGAAGGCGGCGTCGTCGCGGTGGGTCGCGACCAGGTGGTCATGCAGGTCGCGCCGCTGGCCTGCGAGGCCGCCAACTTCGAGATCTGGAGCGCGCTGTGCAATGGCGGCAAGCTCGCCATCGTCCCGGCGATGAACGCATCGACCGACTCCATCGCCGACACCATCGCGCGCCACGGCGTGACGACAGCCTGGCTCGGCGTCGGCATGTTCCATCAGATCATCGAGCAGCGGCCGCAGTCGCTGCTGCCCGTCCAGCAGCTGCTCATCGGCGGCGGCGACGTGCCCTCGGCCTACCACGTCGAGAAGGCGCGGCAGACGCTCGCCGGCACCAAGCTGATCTGGGTCTACGGACCGAGCGAGAACACCACCGTCAGCTGTTGCTACGTCGTGCCGGCGGACGTGCCTGTCACCGGACCGCTCCCGATCGGCCAGCCGCTGGCGCATACGCAGGCGCTCGTCCTGGATGACGCCAAGCGCCCGATCACCGACAACCGCGAAGGCGAGCTGTGCGTCGGCGGCGCCACGCTGGCGCACGGCTATCTCAATCGCCCGCAGCTCACCGCCGAGCGCTTCAGTCACGCCGCCGGCATGGTGCAGCGGCTGTTCCGCACCGGTGATCGCGTGCGCCGTCGCGAAGACGGCTGCTACGACCTGCTCAGCCGCGCCGATCGCCAGGTCAAGATCAACGGCCGTCGCGTCGAGCTCGACGCCATCGAAGCCTGCCTGCGCCGCAGCGGGATGGTTGCCGACGCGGCGGTCACCACGGTGGGCGAGGTCGATCAGCGGCGCGTCGCCGCTTTCGTGACGGCGCCTGCAGGCAGGGCCGTGTCCACCGGCGAGCTGCGCAGCTACCTGCATCAGGAGCTCGCCGAATACATGGTTCCGCAAGTGGTGCAGGTGCTCGACGTGCTGCCGCTCACGTCCAGCGGCAACGTCGATCGCGCCGCGCTCGCCGAGCGGGTTCCGGCCCCGCCCTCCAGCGGCACGGTCCGGGCGTCGACGAGCTCGGTCGAAGCCACGCTGCTGCGCATCTGGCGCGAAGTGCTGGGCAACGACGACGTCACGGTCCACGACAGCTTCTTCGACCTCGGCGGCAGCTCCCTGCAGCTGGAGCAGGCGCATGCGCTGATCAAGTCGAGCCTGCGCAGCGACATCGCGCTGATGGATCTCTTCACCTACCCGCGCGTCGGCGCGCTCGCTGCCTGGATCAACCGCTCCGAGAAGGCGCGGCGCGAAGCTGCGCTCAGTAAGACCGGTGGCTGGCGCCAGACCATGGGCTTCATGCGGACCAAGCCGGTGCCGGCGATGGGGCAGGCGGGCGCGACGCGGTAGCGCCTACACCTCGATCTTGAATCCGACCTCGACGTCGGATCCGGCCTGTCCGCCGCGGATGCCCCAGTTCTCGCGGGCCACGTCATGCAGCACGATCTTGACGTGGTCCCGCGGAACGTCCAACGCCTCGAGATTGCGGACGATGGCCTGGTAGAGCGCGCGCTTGGCCTGGATCGTCCGGCCGGCGAAGGCGTCGATGGTGATCAGGGTGAACCGCTCCGGCGTCTTCAGGTGCGGCGCGCACATCAGCCGATGCGGCTCGTGCGCCAGCAGCCGGACGGTCTTGTCGCCGGGCGGAATCCTGAACGCCTCGACCAGCGCCGCATGCACGGCCTCCATCAACGCGGTCTCCTGCGCAGGCGTGTACTGACGACGGACCTCGATCAGCGTCGCGGGCATTGCCTCTCCTTTTTCAGTTTGTGTCGGACCGGTCGCGCCGCGCGAAGATCTGCGCGGCGAACCCGGCGGCCAGCAGCGCGTATGTCGCCATCGCGGCCAGCAAAAGCGGCGAACGGCCGCCGCGCAAGGCGATGTGCGCCAGCAGTAAAGCCGCGCTGGCGGTATGGCTGAGATTCGCCACGACCACGGGACGTCCGAAAATCCCGTCGGTGCGGCAGTAGCGCGTCATCCAGTCGAGGATGCCGAACCCGAATAGCGCACAGCCCAGAAGCTGCACGACGGCGAGCAACGGCGGGGAGGACGCGCCGCCACTGGCGGCGATGACTTCGTCGGGCGCAAACAGCAGCGGCAGCGCCGCTGCGACGTAGAGAACTGCTGCGATGGTCAGCAGAGGGTTTGGACGAGGCATGGTGCGCTATCGAAGCTCCTTGCGGACGACGAGCTTGAGGCCCGACCACACGTCGTTGACGGCGCAGACCTTCACGTCGACGAATCCCAGCGGCAGGGCGAGCGCGCGGATCGTGTCCTCGGTGATGTCGGTCGGCAGGCGGGACGCTTTCTTCGGCCAGGATACCCAGACCGCGGTGTCGGGCCGCAAGTCCTTGCGCAGCGCCTTCAAGTGCTTGGCGAGCTCCGACTTCTCGGTCGAGAACACGTGGACCAGATCCGCGTCGGCGGCGACGCGCGCGGTGATCGTCGCGCCGCGCGGAATCGGCGAGATGAGCATCGCGTAGTTCTTCGGCGCGCCGACGGTGCTGACGATCGCGTCTTCCTTGATCCCGAGCTTGGCAGCGAGCGTCTTGCCGGAGTAGCCAGCCATTTGCCTCATTGCCCTTCCGGCGGCTGCCACAGCTCCACCTTGTTGCCCTCGGGGTCCATCACCCAGCCGAACTTGCCGAACTCGGAGTCATCGGTCTTCTCCAGGACCTCGCAGCCTTCGTCGCGAAGCACCTGCAGCAGGGCGCGCAGGTCGGCGACGCGATAGTTGACCATGAACGACGACTTGCTCGGGGCGAAGTAATCGCCGCCGCCGATCGACCAGACGGTCGTTCCGCCGACGGGCGTGCCCGAAGCGTCCACCCACTGGAACGCGGTGCCGCCCCAGTCCTGGACGTCGATCCCCAGATGCCTCTTGTACCAGGCGCGCAGGGCAACCGGGTCCTTCGCGCTGAAGAAGATGCCGCCGATGCCGGTGACTCTTTTCATTGTTGATCTCCGAGCGTTGAAACCTTGTCTGAAAAAACCGCCAGCTGCGCCGCGAACGCGCGCTTGAAGGCCGGCCGCGCTTCGCCGCGCGCGACGTAGGCGCCGAGGTTCGGGTGCTCCGCGAGCAGGCTCGAGCCGCCGAGCCTGCGCAGCACCTGCACCATCAGCAGATCACCGGCGCTGAACGCGCCGTCGAGCCAGTCCGCATTCCCAAGCCGCCTGGACAGCTCGCCCAGACGGCTGCGGATGCGGTCCTCGACCAGCGGCTGGCGCTCCCGGTACCAGCTCTTGTCGTGCTCGAGGTACTCGGCAACCTCGCTCTGCACGATCGGCGGCTCCACCGAGCTCAGCGCCGCAAACATCCACGTGATTGCGCGCGCCCGGGCATTCGCATCCCGCGGCAGGAGGCCGGCGTGGCGCTCGGCGATGTGGAATACGATCGCGCCGGACTCGAACAGGACCAGATCGCCTTCCTCGTAGGTCGGGATTTGCCCGAACGGCTGCAGCGCGCGATGCGCGGCCTGCTTCATCGCGCTGAACGACACGAGGCGAACCTCGTACGGTTGTCCCACTTCCTCCAGCGCCCAGCGCACCGGCATGTCGCGCGCCATCCCCTGTCCGCGATCGGGCGACGCTTCGAAGGCGGTTATGGTGGGGACGGTCACGGGATGTGCTCCGCATCCGGTGGCGGAACGACCCATGCGTGCATCCGCGATTCGTACACGGAAATCCGCGGTGCCGGGAAGGCTGGATCGGCGAAGGCGCCGACAGGGATCGCGATGAACCCGTCCAGCGCCACCAGCTCGTAGTACACGGTCGCGCCGCACGTCGGGCAGAAGTGGAACCTGGCGCCCGGGCCTTCATCGCCAGCGCGAAGGTATTCGGTCGAGGTCCCTGAGACGGTCACGTTCTCGCGCGGATATCGCGCCTGCTCGCCGAAGACGCTGCCGGTCCGCCGCTGGCAGGCCAGGCAGTGGCAGATGGAGATGCGCACCGGCGCACCGGTGACCTTGGCCGTCAGCTGGCCACAGCTGCATGAGGCGAGGCGGGTCGACATGAACGCTCCAGTTCCAATTCTCCCGGCGCCAATCCTACGACGGGGAGAATTCGACCGCGCTCTGGCAGTCTTCTGGAAGCGTTACTTCGTCGGCGTCAGCATCAGCTCGCCGAAAGCGGGTGCGGCGCGCACCGCCGGATCGTCGGCTGCGGTGGCGGCCAGCTCGCGAGCCGGCAGCACCTGCTGCAGCAGCCACAGCTCCAGCGCAGCGATGAGCTCGGCACGCATCTGCACGTGGGTGAAGGTGTGGTCGCAGCGCGGCACGTAGTGCAGCGTGTGCAGAGGATAGCCGCGCAGCGCCGGGAACACGTCGTAGAGCTGCGAGGGATAGTTGTACTCGTTCTGGTTCTCGCCGGTGTAGAGGAAGAACAGCGCCACACGGCGGTGCATGAAGCGCTCGAGATCGGCCAGGAAGGCTTCGCGCGCGGGCTGCTCGAAGAAGCTCAGCAGCTCGGGGTCGAACTCCGCGGGCGGCTTGCCGGACAGCTCGTTCCACTTGCGGCGGATGAAGTTGAGGACACGCCGCGGCTCCGACAGCTTCTGCATCAGGTGCCGCAAGGCCGCGCGCATCGTGCGGTACTGGTAGTGGTCGATGAAGGCAGCGCCGACGATGCGCTCGTCCGCGCGCGCCAGCTGATGCGCGTCGTTGCCGCCCGAGCACAGGCCGACCGCCGCGAAGCGCTTGGCCAGTCCCATGCGCTCGAGCTGGTCCATCGCCGCGCGCAGGTCGGCGACCGCGTCGCCGCGGCTGCCGTCCGCGGGCAGGCCGCTGTCGCCCATGCCCGAGATGTCCATGCGCAGCGTCACGAAGCCCAGGCGCGCGAACGCGCGGGCCAGCTGGATGTGCAGGCGGTTGGGGCCGACGCGATGCTCCACGCCGGTGTTGGGGATCAGGATCGCCGGCCGCGACGGATCGGAGATGTCCGGCAGGGACAGGATGCCGATGAGGCGGCGATCGGGCCCGAACTGGAGCGCGCGCTCTTTCATTGCAGGCGCTCGGACAGCACGTCGCCGATGACCTTCTGCGTGCCGGCCGGGATCCACGGGCGCGTCAGCCAGTTCACGTCCTTCCAGTGCGCGGCGTCCGGCAGCCGGATCTCCTCGCCGGGGAGACGCGCTGCGGGCAGATCGTCGCTGCGCAGGTTGATGAGCTGTGTCGTCGTCGGCGCCGTCGGCGAAAGCGTTGCCACCGCCTTGTCCAGCGGCGCCGGCCACGGGCAGCCGAGAAGCTCGCCGGGCAGGGGCGCCAGGCGCAGCGCCGCGGGCAGGTAGCGGTTCTTGCGTGCGTAGTGCAGGCGATCCAGCTCCTGCAGCTCGGAGATCCAGTGCAGGCCGGACTCCGGCAGGTCCCACAGCGCCGTGGCGTCGGCGCGCAGGCCTTCGGTCGCGGCGCGCAGCGCCAGGAGGCCGCCGAGACGCAGCCCGAGCAGGCAGACGCGGTCGGCGCCGGAGAGCTCGCGCAGCTCGCGCGCGGCGCAGCGGATGTCCTCGATCCAGCAATCCAGCGTCATGCCGTCGGCGGGATCGGCGGAGTCGCCGGTGCCGGAGTAATCGAAGCGCAGCGTCTCGAAGCCGCGCGCCGCCAGCTGCTGCGCCAGCAGATACAACGCGCGATAGCTGCGCATGTACTCCACGCCCCAGCTGTGGCAGATGAGCACGGCGGTGCGCCGCGGCTTGCCCATAGCCTCGGAGCGCAGGCCGAACAGGCGGCCGCGCGGTCCGAAATAGATCGGCTCCATGTCAGCGGCCCTCGGCCACGAGCTGCACGCCCGCGGTGCCGCACGCCGCGGCGCTGGCGCTGCAATCCAGGGCCAGCTGCGCCAGCGTGTCGGTCATCACCTCGCGCAGCAGCAGCTTGGCGCCGAAGGCGTCGCGCAGCTTCACGGCGACGTCCACGGCCAGCAGCGAATGGCCACCGACGTCCAGGAAGCGGTCGCCGACGCCGAAGGAATCGTGGCCCAGCACTTCGCGCCAGATCGTGGCGATGCGCTCCTCGGCCGGCGTGCGCGGCGCCGCGCGCGCGACCTCCTCGGTCTGCGCGAACGGATTGGGCAGGCCCTGGCGGTCGAGCTTGCCGTTGGGCAGGCGCGGCAGCGCGTCGAGCACGCGGAAGTGCTGCGGCACCATGTAGGAGGGCAGCCGCTCGCGCAGCTCCTGGCGCAGGTCGGAAGCGGTGGCGCCGACCTCGTCGCGCAGCTTCACCCACGCCACCAGGCGCGGATCGCCGGGCGCACGCTCGCGCACGCCGCAGGCGCACTCGTCGACACCGGCGCAGAGCTTGAGCGCGGCCTCGATCTCGGGCAGCTCGATGCGGAAGCCGCGCAGCTTCACCTGGTGGTCGATGCGGCCGAGGCACTCCACGTCGCCGTCGGCGGTCCAGCGCGCGAGATCTCCGGTGCGGTACATGCGCGCGTTCATCGCGCTCGCGGACGCAAACCGGACGTCCTGTCCCGCGTCCGCACTTGAACGTCCCTGTTCGAAGGGATCGGCGACGAAGCGCTCGCCGGTGAGCTCGGGGCGGTTGAGATAGCCGATCGCCACGCCCGCGCCGCCGACGTACAGCTCGCCGGTGACGCCCGCGGGCACCGGACGGCGCTGATCGTCCAGGATGTAGGCGCGCGTGTTGGCCATCGGCGTGCCGATGGTGATGGTCGCGTCGGCGTCGGTGATCCGGCAGCCGAGCATCCAGACGGTGGCCTCGGTGGGGCCGTAGAGATTCCACAGCTCCTTCATGCGCGGCAGCAGCGCGCGCGCCAGGTCCGGCGTCAGCGGCTCCGCCCAGGAGATGCCGACGAGATCCTTCTTGCCCTGCCAGTCGGCGGCGAGCAGCAGGCGCCAGGCCGAGGGAGCGGTGAAGATGCGGGTGATGCCGTGGCGCTCGATCGCGCGGGCGAGCAGGGCGCCGTCCTTGGTCTCTTCCTCGGTGGCGAGCACCAGCCGCGCGCCGAACAGCAGCGGCATGTAGAGCTCCAGGATCGAGGCGTCGAACGCGTAGGTGGCGATCGCCAGCAGCGCGTCACTCGGCGCAAGGCTGATGCGTGCGCGCGTGCCTTCCATGCAGTTGATGACGCCGCGGTGATGCGCGATCACGCCCTTGGGCGTGCCGGTCGATCCCGAGGTGTAGATGGCATAGGCGGGCGCGCCTGCGTCGACCTTGACGTCGACGGGCGCGGGTGCGCTGCCCTGGATCTCTTCCAGCAGCACGCGCGGGCCCGAGTCGAGCGCGCCAGCCGTCGCCTGCTCGCACAGCAGCAGGCGCGCCTTGGCATCGCCGAACATGAACTGCAGCCGCGCCGCCGGCAGCTCGGGATCCAGCGGCACGTAGGCCGCGCCGCACTTCATCACGGCCAGCAGCGCCGCGGGCAGCTGCGCGGTGCGGCGCAGGCAGACGCCGGCGAAGTCGCCGGCTTTCAGGCCGCGCGCCTGCAGGGCCGCGGCGATGGCGTCGGCGCGCGCCAGGAGCTCGGCGAACGTGAACCGCGTGCCGCCGCATTCCACGGCGATGGCGTCGGGCGTGCGCGCAGCTTGCTGGGCGATCAGTCCGTGGACGCTGCCTTCGGGGATCGGCAGGTCGGCGACGGGCTCGGGGTTCTGCGCCGGGGCGGCGTTGGAGAGCGGCAGGTCGGCGAGGCTCGCGTCCAGGTTCTGCGGCAGCGCGCGCAGCAGCGTCTCCAGCTCGCGCATGCGGCTGCGCATGCTGGCGGCGCTGAAGAGCTGCGTGTTGTGCGAGCACTGCAGCACCAGCTCCGTGCCGTCGTCGACGATGTTCAGGAACAGCTCGAAGTTCTCGGCCTGCCGGTGGATGCGATCGGACGAGACCTGCAGGCCCGACCATTGCAGCTCGCCGTCGTGCCCGTCGATGTTGAGCGCGATGGAGATCAGCGGCGGCCGCGACGGATCGCGCTTGATCTTCAGGTGGCGCAGGAGCGTGCCGTAGGTCACGCCCTGGTGCTCGACCGCGTCGAGCATGGTGGCGCGCGCGTGCTTGAGGAAATCGCGCACGGTCATGAAGCCGCGCGGCCGCAGCCGCAACGGGATGAAGTGCACGCAGTGGCCGACGAGGTTGGGCAGCTCGTGCAGCGTCTGTCCGGCGGCGGCGACGCCGATCACCAGGTCCTCGTCGCCGCCCAGGCGGTGCGACAGCACCGCAAATGCGCCGAAGAGCGCCGTGACCAGGCTGACGTTCTGCGCGGCCGCGAACTTGCGCAGCGCGGCGGTGGCGTCCTTGGGCAGGCGATGATCGAAGCGCTCGGCGGCGTAGCTGCGGCTGGGCGCGCGCGGCCGATCGCTCGGCAGCGACAGCGGCGCCGGCGGATCGCGCAGCTGCTGCATCCAGTAGTCCAGGCATTCTTTGGCGCGCGGCGATTCGATGAACGCCCGCTCGCGCGTGGCGTAGTCGCGGTACTGGTCGGGCGCAGGCAGCTGCGCCGGCTTGCCGTCGCGCAAGGCGTTATAGAGCGCGCACAGCTCCTCGCCGATGACCTTGTACGACCAGCCGTCGCAGACGATGTGGTGGGCCACGAACAGCAGGTGGTGCAGGGTCGAGGTCGTGCGATAGAGCTCGAAGCGGAACAAGGGCCCGCGCTCGAGATCGAGCGAGGTTCCGGTCAGCTTGCCGGCGGCATCGCGCAGCGCGCCGGCCGGGTCGGGGTTCTTCTCCAGCGACGTCACCGGCAGCTGCACGTCCAGCGCGCCGCGCACGCACATCCAGCGCCCGTCGGCGGAGAAGCAGGCGCGCAGCGAGTCGTGGCGGGCGACGACCTGCTGGACCGCGCCCTCCAGCGCCGCGACGTCGAGCTCGCCGGCGAGCGTCCACACCAGCCCCTCGTTGAAGGCGATGTTGACCTCGCGCCCGAGCGCGGCCGCCAGCCACAGCTCGCGCTGCGACTCGGTGACCGGCTCGAAGCCCTCCAGGGCACCATCCGCGAACGGATCGTGCTCGATCAGGCCGGGGATCTCCTGCGCACCACTCACGGTCTCTGCTCCAGTTGCACGTAACGTCCCGGCCGCGCCGGATCCGGCACGAACCAGGCGGGGTTGCCGGCACGGTCGCGCCCGATGCGCGCATCGGGCGGCGGCGTCGTCACGGGGCTTCCCATGGAGACATTCTGGGGAGCGGGGGCGGCGGCCTTCTGTACGCTGCCGGGCGGCGACACACCCCGTCCGGTGAGCGAGTCGGCCAGGGCGCGCATGCTGGTGTGCTCCTCCAGCAGCGAGCGGAACCGCATCTCGATCTTCAGATCGTTCTTCAGGCGCGCGGCTACCTGCATCAGCAGCAGGGAATCGAGCCCCAGCTCCAGGAAATTGACGCCCGCCTGGGCGACGACGAACACCTTGCCGGTGAGCTCGCGGAACACGCCGAGCACGTAGCCCAGCATCGGGTCGCAGTCAGGCTCGTTGGCCGCCGCGGGCGCAGCCACCGGCTCCGGCACGGATGCGGCGGCCGGCATCGACGCGGACTCTCCGGCGCCGATCGGCAGGCAGTAGCGCGTGCGCGCGAACGGATAGCCGGGCAGGCCAATCTTCTGCCGCCGCTCGCCGGCGTGGAAATGCCGCGGGTCGAGCGCGATGCCGGCGACGAAGAGCTTGCCGGCGGCGGCGAGCAGGTGCTCCAGCGCCGGGGCGATCGCGTCGCCGGGCAGGGAGGCGATGGCGGCGCCGGACTGACCGGGCTGCATGGCCTGGCGCACCGCGCCGCACAAATTGTGGCCGGGCCCGCACTCGAGGAACACGCGGCCCGGCGTCTTCAGCAGCTCGCGCGCAGCGTCGACGAAGCGCACCGGCTCGCGCAGCTGGCGCGCCCAGTAGGACGGATCGCACATGTCGGCGGGCTGGATCCAGTTGCCGGTGCGCGTGGACATCACCGGCTCGCGGGCGGGCTGCCGCGGCACCTGCGCGACGATCTTCTCGAAGGCGTCCGCAGCTTTCTGCATCGAGGAGGAATGGAAGGCGTGCGACGTGCGCAGCATCGTCGCGCCGATGCGCTGCTCCATGAGCGCGGACTCGAACGCGGCCAGCGCCGCGCGCGGGCCGGAGACGACGGTGAGCTGCGGCGCGTTCAGGCCCGCGATCTCGACGCCGGGCGGCAGCTGCGCCAGCACCTCGGCCTCGGACAGGCGCACCGCGAGCATGCCGCCGTCGGGCATCGACTGCATCAGCGCGCCGCGCTCGGCGACGAGCTGCAGCGCGTGCTCGAGCTCGAACACGCCGGCGAGCGTCGCCGCCACGAACTCGCCGATGCTGTGGCCTACCATCGCCGCGGGCTTCAGCCCCCAGCTGCGCCACAGCATGGCGGTGGCGTAGCTCACCGCGAAGATGGCCGGCTGCGCCAGCGCGGTCTGCTTCAGGCGCTGGTCGGCGTCGGGATAGGTGCCGTAGAGCAGGTCGCGCAGGTCCAGTCCCAGCCGCACCTGCAGGATCTCGGCGCAGCGATCGATGCAATCGCGGAACACCGGCTCCTCGCGCCAGGCCTGCGCGCCCATGCCGGCGTACTGCGCGCCCTGGCCGGGGAACATCAGCACCAGGCTCGGCGACTCGACGGCAGAGCTGTCGGCGCTGACGACGTTGGCCAGCCGCTTTGCGGCCTGCTCGACGTCGCGCGCGACGATGGCCGTGCGTCGCGACAGGTGCGCGCGCCCGGCCGACAGCGTGTAGGCGACGTCCGCGAGATCGACGTCGGGATGCGCGCGCAGGTGCGCGGCGAGCGACTTGGCCTGCCGCTGCAGCGCCGCGTCGCTGCGCGCCGAGAGCTGCAGCACCTGCAGGGCACGCGAAGCGCCGGACGCCTTCGCCGCTGGCGGCGGCCTGGGGGCCTCCTCCAGCAGCGCGTGGAAGTTAGTGCCGCCGAAGCCGAACGACGACACCGCGGCGCGACGAGCGCTGTCGGCCGGCCAGGGGGAGAGGGCGGTATTGACGAAGAACGGCGTGCGGTCGAATGCGCATTCGGGATTCACCTCGTCACAGTTGATGGACGGCGGCAGGACCTGGTGATGCAGCGCCAGCGCAGCCTTGATCAGGCCGATCGCGCCGGCGCCGGCGTCCAGGTGTCCGACGTTGCCCTTGACGCTGCCCAGCGCGATGCGCTCGGCGGATTCGTAGCCGGCGGCGAGCGCGGCGACCTCGATCGGATCGCCCAGATGCGTGCCGGTGCCGTGCGCCTCGACGTAGCCGACGGTCGCCGGATCCACGCCCGAGACCGCGAGAGCGCGGCGGATGACGTCGAGCTGCCCGGCCTCCGAGGGCGCGGTGAAGGCGATCTTGTCGGCGCCGTCGTTGTTGATGGCGCTGCCCTTGATCACGGCGTAGATGCGATCGCCGTCGGCTTTGGCTTTCGCCAGCGTCTTCAGCACCAGGCACGCGGCGCCGGAGGCGAGCACCATGCCGCTGGCTTTGGCATCGAAGGGGCGCACGCGGCCGTCGACCGCCTGCGGGCCGCCGTCGACGTGCACGTAGCCGCCGTCGGGCGCGTTGATGCGGGCGCCGCCGACCAGCGCCGCGTCGCAGTCGCCGGCGCGCAGTCCCTGGATCGCCAGGTGCACCGCCACGCCCGAGCTCGAGCACGCGGTCTGCAGCGCCAGCGCCGGCCCGCGCAGGTTGAGCTTGAAGGCGATGCGCGTCGCCGCGTAGTCCTTGTCGGCGCCGAGCTGCGTCTGGAAGCCGGAATCGCCCCAGCGCAGCGCCGGATTGTTGGCGACGGCGCGATCGAAGTAGTGGTTGTGCGCGACACCGACGTAGACGCCGACGCGGCTGGAGCCGCCCGGCGGCACGCCGGCGTCCTCCAGCGCATGCCAGGCGCACTCGAGCATCACGCGATGCTGCGGATCCATCAGCTCCGCCTCGCGCGGGCTGCAGCCGAAGAACTCCGCGTCGAACGCGTAAGCGTTCTTCAGCACGCCGCCGCGGCGCACGTAGGATGGCTGCTGGCGCTCGAAGGCGGGCACGCCGGCGGCGTCGAGGTCGGCGTCGGAAAGATCGCGGATGCCCTCGCGGCCCTCGCAGATCATCTGCCAGAACTGCTCGAGGCTCTCGGCGCCCGGCGTGCGGCAGGACATGCCGATGATGGCGATGTCGTCCCTCGCTACACCCGCTTCGCGGGCACTCGGGACGAGCGGCGTCCGATCCTCCCGAGTCGCCCGTTTCGTGGGCGTATCGAGGGAGTACTCCCGCTCCAGCATCTGCGCAAACTGCGACAGCGTCGGCGCGGCGAAGAACTTGGTGGCGGGGATGCGCACGCCGACGATGGCGCGCACCTTGGAGAGCACCTGCAGCGCCAGCAGCGACGTGCCGCCGCGCTCGAAGAAGCGCTCGTTCAGCCCGATCGGCTCGCGCGTTCCGAGCACGTCCTGCCAGATTTTGGCGATGGTGCGCTCGAGCTCGGTGCCGGGCTGGGCGGCGGTGTCGGCGCGCATGGCGCGCCCTACAAACGGGTCGGGCAGGGCGTTGCGATCGAGCTTGCCGTTGAGCAGGCGCGGGATCGCGGGCACCGCCATGAAGTGCTGCGGCACCATGTAATCGGGGAGGCGCTGCGAGAGCTGCTCGCGCAGCGCGCCCTCGTCCAGCGACGCGCCGTTACGCAGCTGCAACCAGGCGATCAGACGCGCGTCGCCGGCGGCGCGCTCGCGCAGCCCGCAGGCAGCGTCGGCGACGCTGGCGTGCTCGCGCAGCGCAGCCTCGATCTCGCCCGGCTCGATGCGGAATCCGCGCAGCTTGATCTGGAAGTCGATGCGTCCCAGGCACTCGAGCTGGCCGTCGGCGTGAAAGCGGGCGAGGTCGCCGGTGCGGTACATGCGCGCGCCGGGGAGGAAAGGATCGTCGAGGAATTTCTCGGCGTTGAGCTCCGGCCGGTTGTAGTAGCCGCGCGCCACGCCCGCGCCGCCGATGAAGAGCTCGCCCTCGGCGCCGGCTTCGCAAGGCCGGCCGTCCTGGTCGAGAACGTAGCACTGCGTGTTGGCGATCGGCCGGCCGATGAGGATCGGCGCGCGCGCCTCGGTGACCTGGCAGACCGTCGACCAGATCGTGGTCTCGGTCGGGCCGTACATGTTCCAGAGCTCGACGCCGCGCTCGAGCAGCTGCGCGGCGAGGTCGACGGGCAGGGGCTCGCCGCCGCAGAGCGCGCGGAATCCCTTCTTAGCAGTCCATTCCGCGCCGATCAGCAGCCGCCACGTGGCAGGCGTCGCCTGCATCACGTTGACGCGATGCGTGTCGATCAGCGCCTTCAGCCGGTCGCCGTCCATCGCGTCGTCGCGGCTGGCGATGACCACGGTGGCGCCGACGTAGAGCGGCAGCAGGAGCTCGAGGCCGGCGATGTCGAAGGACACGGTGGTGACCGCGAGCAGCACGTCGCTGCTGGTCATGCCCGGCTCGTGCGCCATCGAGTCCAGGAAATTGCAGACGTTGGCGTGGGTGACGACCACGCCCTTGGGCTTGCCGGTGGAGCCCGACGTATAGATGAGGTACGCCGCGGACTCGCCGCCGGCGTCGGCGACGGGCGCGGTGTCCGTCGCCTCGATGTCCTCGAGCAGGATCTGCGGGATCTTCGTCGGCGGCAGGCTGACGCTGCGCGAGGTGAGGATCGCCGACGCACCCGAATCCTCGAGGATCGCCTGGATGCGCTGCGGCGGGAACGCCGGATCGATCGGCAGGTACGCCGCGCCGGCGCGCAGCACGCCGAGGAGCGCCGCCGGCAGATCGATGCCGCGCTCGATGCACACGGCGACGAAGCCTTGCGCGCCGATCCCGCTCAAGGCGGACGCGATCGCACCGCTGCGCGCCATCAGCGCTTCGTAGGTCTGCTGCTGGTCGCCGTGACGCACGGCCACGTGCTGCGCGCGGAACCGCGCCTTGGCGGCGATCAGCTGGTGGATGGTGCTCACGTGCGCACCGCCTCGTTGAGACTGGTGCTCGACGGCGTCGCCGCCGGCGCGGGGTCGTTCGCAGCGTCCGGCTTCTCGTCCATCTCCCACAGCGACAGGATGATGGTGCCCAGGACGCTGACCACCTCGCCGGCGAGCACGCCGAACAGCGCGCCGGGCACGTCGTAATTGAGCATGCCCCAGTAGGTCGCGGCGAGGGACAGCGAGGCGGACAGCGCGGCAAGGCCGGTCAGGCGGCGGAAGCGCGCGCGCGCCAGCGGCAGGTAACGCAGCTGGTCGCGCAGCACCATCACCAGCGAGATCGCCGACCACAGCAGCAACAGCTCGTCGCGATGCTCGAACTGCTTGCGCAGCACGCCCGCGAAGATCCAGTCGCGCGACAGCCACATCACGCCGAGGTACACCGTGGCCGCGGCGCCAATGGCGAAGGCGACCGCCAGCAGCCGGCCGAACACGACGCGCACGCCGTGGACGTGCAGCCAGCCCGAGGTGACCGGCAGCATCATCGAGCTGATGCCGGTGGACAGCAGGTTGATCGGCATCAGCAGCAGGCGCGTGGAAGCGATGGCGGCGACGGCGGCGACGTCGAGCGTCGCCGCGACGACGTAGGTGTAGCCCTGGCTGAACAGCCAGTGGATCGCGGCACCGGAAGTGGCCCAGCCGGCGCCGGCGGCGATCTGACCGAGGATGCCGGGCATGCCTTGCTCGTTCCAGGCTTCGTTGCGCTTGAGCGAGGCGGACAGCAGGCTTGCGGCGACGAGCGCCGACAACGCCATCGTGGCGGTGGCGACCACCGCCGGCAGCGGCGTCAGCGTGGCGATGAAGGCGCCGACCAGCAGCATCACCACGAACAGCATGTCGCCGCGCAGCACGTCGTGCGCGCGCCGGTGCGCGAACAGCGCGGTGCGGAAGTACTCGCGCTTGAGGACGGCCAGGATCGCGACGATGGTCGCCATCAGCAGCATCGCGACATTGGTCGGGACGATGTCGAAGGCGTAGAGCGCGCCGACGACGACGATCGCGATCCAGGTCATCGGCCGCAGCAGGCGGCGCTGCTCGCGGTACAGGCCGCCGACGACGTCGCCGCGGCCGGCGCGGTCCAGCGGCGTCATGCGGATCACCATCGCCGGGCCGAAGAAGGAGGATTGCAGCGACGTCAGCAGCAGGATGGCGCTGGTCGCCAGCACGTAGAGGCCGTACTGCGTCTCGGTGGTGTGGCGGATCAGCAGCAGGCCGATGAGGAAGCTCGCGGCCGACAGCACCGCCTGGCTCATCACCGCGCTGCTGAACATGCGCACGAACACGCCGTGCTGGCCGAGGCTCGCGACCTTGGCCCCGATGCCCGAGGGCGGGCGCTGCGGCGTGGGCTCGGTCACGGGCGCGGCTCCCGCGCGGTGCGGATCCACTCGACCGACGCGCGCGTGCGCAGCGCCAGGGCCATCTTCCAGAACAGGAAGCGCGGGGCCTGCGCCAACGCCAGGAAGCCGCGCGCGCCAAGGCCGCTCAGCTGCCAGCCGCGCGCGACGTGCACGCCCAGGCTCGCGCAGCAGAACAGCGCCGGCGCGATCCAGAACGCGAAGCCGGGCGCGAAGACGGCAACAGGCAGGGTCGCGGCCGTCAGCAGGACGATGGCAAAGCCGACGGTGGTGATCGGCGGCAGCAAGAGGTCCAGCGCGAGATCCAGGCACGCGGCGTCGGAATAGCCCCAGGCGGCGCGCAGCAATGGCTTGGTCTGCGTGCGCAGCAGCAACGCGCGGCCGTCTTCCCAGCGGCGACGCTGCGTGCGCGCCGCGCGCTCGACCGTAACCATCTCGCCCAGCACGTGCGCCTCGTCGGCGTAGTGCACGCGATGTCCGGCCAGGCCCAGCGTGATGCCGTACTCGACGTCCTCGGCCAGCGAGAACGCGGAGTAGGGGACTTCGGCGAGCAGGTGATGCGTCACGCACCAGCCATTGCCGCGCAGTCCGCAGGACAGGCGCAGCCGCTCGCGGCCGCGCGAGCGCACCACGTGGAAGCAGGTCTTGGCCACGGTCATGAGCTGCGTGCGCCACGAGGCCTGGGGGTTGAGCACGCCGTAGTGCGCCTGCACCGCATCGGCGCCGGCTTCGATGCGCGCGGCGAAGGCTTCGAGCAGGTTGGTGGAAACGGTGGAGTCGGCGTCGACCACGACCACGGCGTCGGCCCAGGCCGCTTCATGGCTGGCGCGGAACGCGTACTGCAGCGCGTAGCCCTTGCCGCGCAGATCGGCGCTGTTGCGCTCGATCACGTAGGCGCCGGCGGCGCGCGCCAGCGACGCCGTGGCGTCGGTGCAGTTGTCGGCGACGACGAAGATGCGGAACTGGTCGCGCGGCCAGTCCAGCCCCAGCAGGCTCTCGACGGTGCGGGCGATCACCGCCGCTTCGTCGTGCGCGGGCACGATGACGTCGAAGCGCAGGCGGCCCGACGATCGCGCCGGCGTTCTGGGCTTGCCCGACAGCAGCGTCAGCGCGAGCAGGTAAACGCAGCAGGCGACCGCCGGGATCCAGAGCAGGGCAAGGATGGCGTGGAGCAGGAGGGACATGGGCGGGGCGATTCCTTTATGCGTACTCGCGGTAATGCCAGCCCCAGAGCACCGAGAGCTTTCCGAAATTGGCGACGGCGCGCGTCAGCCAGCGGGCGGCGTGATGACGGCCCAGCGGCAGGCACACCAGCGCGAACGCGGCCGCGAGGCCGAGCTGCGCCAGCGCGCGCGACATCAGCTTCAGGCGGCGCGCGGTGGTGGCTTCGCCGTAGCGACCGGCCAGCGTGTGGCGCGCGAAATCCTGGCCGCCGCGCAGCGACCGCTTCAGCAGCCAGTTCAGCGACAGGCGGGTCTGCTCGATCGGCTCGTGCACCTGCGCCTCGTCGCACCAGATGATGCGCGCGCCTTTCTGCACCAGGCGCGTGAGGAGATCTCCGTCCTCGCCGCCGGTGATGCCGTAGGCGGGATCGAAGGGCGCCTCGCCGGTGCGCAGCAGGTCCGCGCGCAGCAGCACGTTGCCGAAGCGCAGGCGGTTCGGCGGCACCATGATGCCGCTGAGCGTGCGCGGCCAGTCGTAGAAGTTGCCGCGACGGATCCAGGAGGGCGCTTCCTCGGGCACGGTCGGGACCACCGGGCCGAGCACGCCGCCGGCGTCGAAGCGCTTGGCGGCGGAGGCGAGGTTCTCCAGCCAGTCGGGCGGGGCGCGCTCGTCGTCGTCGATGAAGGCGAGCCACTCGCCGCGCGCGAGCTCGACGGTGCGGTTGCGCGTCAGCGAGATGTTCTTGGTCGGCTGGATGCCGTAGACGATCGGGAAGGGCGCGCCGGCCGCGCGGCAGGCCTCGACCACGGGATGCGCGCTGGAGTGCGCGTCGTTGTCGACGACCACCACTTCCAGCGGCAGCGTGTTCTGCCTGGTCAGATCGTCGAGCAGCAGCGCCAGGCGATCCATCCGGCGATAGGTGGCGATGCAGACGCTGGTGCGGGCAGTGATGGTCTTCATGGCGAGGTGTTCATGCCAACGACGGCATTGTTCGCGTAGGTCGGGTCAAGCGCGTCAGCGCGGACCCGACGCTTGCCATGCAGCCGCTGCCGCAGCCTGGCGCACGGCTCTTCCACCAGGCGCCGCATCGGCTCGGCCACGGCCAGCGTCAGCAGCGCGCCGATCAGCGTGACGCCGAGCCAGCCCAGCGCCGGCGCCTGCTTCTGCAGCATCGACAGCAGCAGGTGGTGGCACAGGTAGATCGTGTAGGAGACCTTGCCGATGTAGACCAGCGGCGCGGCGTTGAGCCAGCGGAATGGCCGCTCGGCGGCGTTGGCGACGGCAAGGTAGATCAGCGGCGCGATGGCCAGGCCCTGCAGCGTGTAGCGCAGCGTCATCCGGAAGTACTCGCCGCGGAAGCCGACCGTGGCCAGCAGGAGCGCGACGCAGCCGACGGCGATGGCGAGATCGCGGCCGCGGTTCTTTGCCGGCAGCGGGTCAAGCCAGGGATTGCGCCAGAGCGCCAGCAGGCAGCCGGCGAGGATCGCGTCGATGCGCGTGTCGGTCGCCATGGTGATGTAGGCCTCGGGCGCGCCGTGCGAGGTCAGCCAGCAGCGCCAGGCCAGCACCACGGCGCACAACGCCGCGAGCACCCCGGCCGAGATGCGCACGCGCGCGGCGTGCAGGAGCAGCAGCGCCAGCGGCGGGTAGAACAGGTAGAAGTGCTCCTCGACCGCCAGCGACCACATCACCCCGAGTCCCTGCGGCAGGCCGTTGAAGTCCTGCGCGATCACGAAGTAGTTGCCGACGTAGAACAGCACCGACATCAGGCCGCCGACGCTGAAGCTGCCGTCGGCGAGGCCGATGGCGCTCAGCAAGGCTGCGAGCGCCACGACGACGACCAGCGGCGGCATCAGCCGCAGGAAGCGGCGCAGGTAGAACGCCTTGAAGCCGACCGTGCCGCTGGAGGCGTGCTCCATGCGCATCAGCGTGGTGATGAGGAAGCCCGACAGCACGAAGAAGATGGTGACGCCCAGGCCGCCGGGGATCAGGTGCTCGAGGCCACTGTGGGCGAGGAACACCAGCGACACCGCGATGGCGCGGATGCCGTCGAGCGACGGGATGGCGCCGCTTTTCTTAGGCGCCGACACGTTGCATCGCTCCCTGCATGTGCTGGGCCGGCGCGCGGCGCGACGCCATCCACGCCTGGAACTGCTGCGTGCGCTCGTGCAGCAGCGCGCGGGCCAGCGCCGCGGTGGAGAAGCTCGAGATGACGAAGCCGACGGAGAGGACCCAGAACCAGTGCGACTCCGACAGGTTGGTCAGCGTCTGCTGCAGGAACAGCGCCAGGAACAGCGCGCCCAGCGAGTGGTTGAAGCGCATCAGCTGGATCATCTGGCGCACGTAGACGACGAGGAAGCCGAGCAGGCAGAACAGCCCGACGAAGCCCAGGTCGTTGGTGATGTCGAGATAGCCGTTGTGCGCCGAGCCCGGGTAGAACATCACGCGCTCGACCATCAGGTAGGACGGCGAGCCGATGATCGGCCCGATCCAGTAGGCGCCGTAGCCGGTGCCCAGCAGCCAGTGATAGCGGATGTGCTCGGTGATCACGGCCCAGATCTCGGTGCGTCCGGTGAAGGAGACGTCCTTGCCGGCCAGGGAGGCGATGGGCTTGAGGATCAGGTCCGCTCCCGGCATCAGGCGCAGCGAGATCAGCGAGTAGAACACCAGCATGGCGACGAACATCGTCACCAGGTACGAGGTGTAGGGGCGCAGGCCGTTGGGCATTTGCTGCATCCCGGCGAGGAGCAGCGTTGCGAAGAACGTCGTCATCATCGAGGTGGTGCTCTTGGACAGCACCAGGCAGGCGCCGGCGATCAGCGCGCCGACCAGCGCGTAGAGCCTTGCCACCTCGCGCGCGAAGAACGCGTTGGCCCAGAGGATGAAGCCGACGCAGGCGAGCGCGCCCAGGCCGTTCTTGTGATTGGCCAGGCCGTGCCAGGCGCCGTACAGCTCGGGCGACTTGTCCCAGTGGATCGCCAGCTGCGGGTTCATCAGGCCGAAGACGATGGAGCCTGCCAGCAGCAGGGTGATGATCGGCCGCACGACGTTCTGGAATCGCCGCGGGTGCCAGCCGTTGAGCATCAGCGCGAGCGACACCACGAGGATCGCCACCACGCGGATGCAGCGCCGCACCGTCACTTCCGGCGCGATCGACCAGGCAACGCTGGCGATCGCCAGCACCGTGAACAGCAGCAGGAAGGGGTTGAGCGCCCGCAGCAGCTCCCAGGCAAGCCCGGCGCGCATCAGGATCGACCCCGTGCCCAGCACGATCAGGCTCATCCAGAGGATGCGGCTGGTCAGGCTGCCGGCGGTCGGCGCGTCGCCGGCCAGACGGACGTACTCGAAGTTGTCGGGTACGACCATCAGCACCAGCAGCGTCCAGGCCAGCGCGCCCTCCAGCCAGCCCCCCGATGTGCGAGTTGCAGGATTCATTTGCCCCCCCAAGGGCCCTTCGCTAGAAGCGGTTGATGATCGCGCCGAGGACCTCGGAGCCGGTGCCGTTGAGGCGGCGCAGCATGTCGCGCGTCTCGTTGTAGGGCGTGTGGCCCGCCCGCGTCAGCGCAAGCACGCGGCGCACCTTGGAGGCGACCGTCAGCGCGTCGGCGTAACGCGCCGCCGGCGGCGTGTCGATCACCACGAAGTCGAACGTGGCGCGCCAGGCCTCGATCATGTTCTGGAAGCAGTTGTCCGAGAGCAGCTCCAGCGGATTGCGCGGCGTCGGGCCGGCAGTGACCACCGAGAGGTTCTCCAGGCCGTCGACCGGCCGCAGGCGCGGGGACTCGCCGCGGGCGATCGCCTGGGCCAGGCCCAGGTGATTCTTGGCCATGAACAGGATGTGCTGCGCCGGGCGGCGCAGATCGGCGTCGACCAGCAGCGTGCGGCGTCCGAGCTGCGCGAACGCGACCGCGAGCTCCGCGGCGATCTGCGAGCGGCCTTCGCCGCCGGACGGCGAGAGCATCGCCATGATGTTGGCGCCTTCCTTGCCGTCGTGGCGCAGCATCAGCTCGGTGCGCAGCATGCGGATCTTCTCGCTGCGCGGATCGAACGGGTCGTAGGGCAGCAGCAGGCGCACGCTCGGGCGGCCCCAGGGGCCGCGCTTGGCGCGCTCCCGCAGCGGCGACTCAGGATCGCGCGCCTTGGGGAAGTTGACGTGGCGGACGGTGTCCTCCGAGCGCGTCGCGGTCTCGGCGTCTGCCTCGGCCTCGTGCTCCGGCTCGTTGCTGGCCGGGCGCAGGGAGGTGAAGTCCGATGCCGTCTTGCGCGGCGGATAGGTGGCGTCCGGCGCGTTGCGGCGCTGCAGGCGGTTGACGACGTTTCCCCAGTTCATGGCGTATTCCTTATGGCAGGCATCGGATCGAATTCGACGAGGACCGGAATGCCGTGGTCGCGCTCCAGGTCGTCGCGGCAACGCACGCGGCGGGAGAGCAGCTCACGGCAGAACGGAATGGCAATCCCAAGCATCCCGCCGAGCATCACGCCGATCAGCAGGTTGATGAGGAGCTTGGGCTTGGACGGCTTGAGCGGGGGCGTGGCCCGGCTCACGAAGCTGACGTTGCTGTACTGGCCGCTCGAGGCGATCTTCACCTTGTCGTAGCCTTCCAGGGCCTGCTTGTAGGCGGCCTGCGCAGTGTCGAACTCCAGCTGGTACCTCGGAGCCCGCGTCCTGCAGGCGGCGCACTTCCAGCACTTCCTTGCGCTTGGCTTCCACGGCCGCGGCGAGCTTGGTCTCCAGCTCGCGCGACGAGTTGAGCTCGCCGGAAGTACCGCTGCGGTAGCGGCCGACCTCGGCGTTGAGCGACTGGCGGGTGCTCGCGATCTGCGACTGCACCTGCAGCACTTCCGGATGCTTGGGGCCCAGCGTCGAGCGCAGCTGCGCCAGGTGCGACTCGAGCGTCGACAGCTGCGTCTTGAGCGACTGCACCATGGTCGAGCCCAGCACGTTGGAGCTGGTGGAGACGTCGGAGGTGAGCTTGGCCTCGGAGCCGCGGCGCGCGTTCTGCGCGTCGAGCAGGCGATGCTCCAGCTCGTTGAGCATGGCGATGTCGATGTCGGCCTTGGCCTGGATGTCGACGATGTTGTTCTTGTGCCGGAACTCGTCGAGCGCCGCCTGCGTGGTGGCGACGCGGTTGCGCAGCTCCTCGATCTCGGCGCCGTAACGCTTGGCGTGGTCCTCGGCCGGGACCGTGGCGCGCTCGTGCGCGCGCTCGAAGTAGACCTGCACCACCTCGTTGGCGACCGCCGAGGCGTCGTGCGGGTCGGAGGCCGAGAAGGTGACGAAGATCAGCTGGCTGCCGTACTGGCCCTGCTTGATCTCCAGCTTCTTGGAGATGTTCTTGGCCACGTACTCCGGCAGCGCGCGCGGATCGCCGTCGAATCCGGCGGCGTACTTCTCGTTCTCCGTCAGCTTGAGGCGCTCGACCACTTTCACGATCGAGTCGGCGCTGCCGAGCAGATCCAGCTGCGTCGACATGTAGCTGCTGAGCAGGCCGGCGGGAAACTCGCGGCCGCTGAGCGGATCGTTGATCTCGTAGTTGACCATCAGCGTCGCGGTCGCCGTGTAGGTCTTGGGCATGACCATGGTCGCCAGCGCCGCCAGCAGGACGACTGCGGCGGCGATCATGGCGCCCTGGCGCCAGTAAGCCAGGCCGATCGCGGCGACCTGTCCGGCGGACAGGCCTCCACCCTGCTGGGGTGCGTACTGCCGCGGCATCAGGGCTCCGCCCTGGCCGGGCGCGGACATCAGTTCGGTGGATTGCATTAGAAGAGCCGCTCCTTGATACGGATCACGTCGTTGGGTTGCACGGTGTCGGTGGGCTTGGCGTCGATGACCTCCAGGCCACCTTCCGGGTTGTGCCGGCTGATCTCGATCCGGCGCGGGCTGCCGCGCGGGGTGATGCCGCCGCCGCGGGCGATCGCCTGCAGCACGTTCATGCCGGGCTCCAGGCGATACATGTTCGGCGTGTGCACCTCGCCGTAGATGTAGAACTGGTCGGCCTTGGGCACGTAGAGCGAGTCGCCGCCGCGCAGGGCCAGTGTCGGCAGCGCGCCTTCGTCGCCGCGCAGCGTGTTCAGGTCGACGACGAAACGGGCGACGTTGCCCTTGCCGTCAGGCCGCAGGACGTAGATGACCTCGGAGGCGTTCTCGGTGGGGCCGCCCGCCTGCGCCAGCAGATCCAGCGCCGTGGTGCGCGACTCGATGGAGAAGCGGCCCGGCGTGTGGACTTCGCCCAGCACTGACACCTGCTGGCTGCGGAACTGCGAGAGGGTGATGCTGACGTGCGGATCGACCAGGTATTCGCCTTCCTTGAGCGCCGAGGCGACTTTCGCCGCGGCCTTGGCCGGGGACAGCCCCGCGACCTGCACGACGCCGGCGAGCGGCACTTCGATGTTGCCGTCGTCGGTGACATAAGTGGTGGTGCTCATCTCGGGGCGGCCGAACACCTGCACGGCCACCGCGTCGCCGGGGCCGAGCTTGAACAGCGGCTCGTCGGCGGTCTCCGGCAGCGGCATCGCCTTGGGCGCCTTCTTGCCCTCGGTGCGGAACACCGCCTTCTCGTTGCGCGGTCCCTGGAGCGCGGCTTCCGCCTGCTCGAAGGAAACGACCTTGGCCCCATCGGTCTGCGCCGGCGCGCTCGCGCACCCGCTGACCAGCGTCGCGGCCATCGCCACGATCGCGGTCATCCTGATCACGCCGAGGAGCCCCCCCTTGAACCACCGATTTTTGGTTTGCATTGCCGCCACTCAGGTTCGACTTGTGTGGCGAATCCTGCGCCCGTGTGTACGGGGGGTCTGTCCGCTCTCGTACGCTGCCGGGTGGCGACAGGTTTTGGGGTCGGCCAAGGCGCAATGCGGCCTTACTGTTGCCTCGTTCCGGCGGCCGCGCAAGCCCGCGTTGCATCGGAAACCGGACGTTCACGGGCGCGCTGGTAAAGACGCTCGTTTCCGTTTTGCGACGGTTTTGTACGGTAACTGACCGACGCGCGTGATCGTCGTCACTAATCTCCACGCCATGTCTCGGACCGTACCTTCGAATCAGGCCGACGCCGCGCTGCTGGAGCAGCCGATGCGTGACGCCGCCGACATCCCGGCGGCGCCGCCCTGCGACCCGGCTTTCATCACCGCCGCCAACGAGCCGCACCTCGCGGCGTCGCGGGCCGAGCAGGGGATGGGGGTGGAGCGGCCGCGCCATCCCTGCTCTCTGGAGCAGCGGCGCTTCTGGGTCCTGAACCAGCTGCATCCCGGCAACCCGGCGCTGCACGTCGCCGCGCGCTGGCGCCTGGAGGGGGCGGTCGCGACCGCCGAGCTCGAGCACGCCTTCCGCGAGATCATCGCGCGGCACCAGATCCTGCGCAGCTCCTTCTCCGAGAGCGACGGCGAGCCGTTCCAGACGATCGAGCCGCAAGTGTCGTTCCGCATCCCGGAGATCGACCTGTCCGGGCTGTCCGCGGGCGAGGCCGAGGCCGAGGCGCTGCGCATCGCCGAGCTGGAAGCCCGGTCGTCGTTCGATCTGCGCTCCGCGCCCCCGTTCATCCGCGTCACCCGCCTGATGCTCGACGAGGGCGCCTCCACGCTGCTGGTCACCGCGCACCACATCGTCTGCGACGCCACCTCGCTGGGCCTCATCGCCACCGAGATGTGCGAGATCGTCTCGGCACGGCAGGCCGGACGCGCGCCCGATCTGCCGCGCCTGCCGGTGAGCTACGGCGAGTTCTCCACCGGCCAGGCAGAGTTCCTGGGTGGCGAGTCCTTGAGCGTCGACACCGCGTTCTGGAAGAAGACCCTCACCGGGCTGCGGCACTTCGAGATGCCCACCGATCGTCCGCGCCCACCGGTGCAGACGCCCAACGGCCGCATCGTCTCGATCCCGCTGGACCGTACCGTCAGCGCCGAGCTCACGCGCCTGGGACGCCGGCACGGCTGCACGCTGTTCGTCACCACGCTCACCGCGCTGCTGACGCTGCTGCACCGCTACACCGGCGAGACCGACATCGGCGTCGGCACGCAGGCGTCGATCCGCGACGAGGCCGAGCTCGAGTCGCTTATCGGGCTGTTCGTCAACACGCTGGTGCTGCGCAACGACCTTTCCGGCGACCCGGATTTCGAGACGCTGCTGTGCCGCGTGCGCGACGCCGTCAACGACGCCTTCCAGCGCCGGCACATGCCGCTGGAGCACGCCATCAGCATCGTGCGCCCGCAGCGCGACCTGTCGCGCAATCCGCTCTTCTCGATCAACTTCGTGGTGCCGCGCGCGCTGGAAGGCGCCGGCGACTACGGCAGCTTCCGGCTCACCGAGCTGCCGCCGATCTCCTGCGGCGCGATGTACGACCTGTCGGTGTTCCTCGTCGACCGCCGCGACGGCTGGCGCATCTCCTGCGAGTACAACACCGACCTGTTCGAGGCCGAGACCGTGCGCCGGCTGCTCTCGTGCTTCGGCACGCTGTTGCGCGGCATCGCCGCCGATGCATCGCGGCCGATCTCGCAGCTGCCGGTGCTCGACGACGCCGGTCGACAGGCCCTGCTGGTCGACTGGAACGCCACCAGCGCGATCTACCCCAAGGACGTCACCACGCCGCAGCTGTTCATGGACCAGGCCCGGCGCACGCCGGACGCGCCGGCCGTCACCTGCGAGCGCACGCTTTCGTATCGCGAGCTGGACGAGGCGTCGAGCCGGCTCGCGCACGAGCTGCGCCAGCGCGGCGTCGGCCCCGGCAAGATCGTCGGCGTCATGCTCAACCGCTCGACCGACCTGGTCGTGGCGCTGATGGCGACGCTCAAAGCCGGCGGCGCCTACGCGCCAATCGACCCGGCCCATCCGCCGGAGCGCATCGCCTACGTCGCCTCCCACTCGGGGCTCGCGACGCTGATCACGCGCTCGACGCTGTGCGACCGGCTGGTGCAGTGCCAGGCGCCGGTGCTGCTGATCGACAACGACGCAGCCGCCATCGCCGCGCATCCCGCGACGCCGCCCGAGCTCACCGCCGGGCCCAAGGACGTCGCCTACGTCCTTTACACCTCGGGCTCCACCGGCACGCCCAAGGGCGTGCAGATCGGGCATCGCTCGCTGGTCAACGTGCTGTGGGCGTCGCGCCGCGAGCCGGGCCTCAAGCCCAAGGACATCTACCTTTCCGTCACCACGATCGCGTTCGACGTGGCGACGCTCGACGTGTTCCTGCCGCTGATCGTCGGCGCGCACCTGGTGCTGGCGACCGAGGACCAGGCCGCGAGCCCTGAAGACCTGATGCAGCTGCTGTCGCGCACGCGCGCGACGACGATGTTCGCAACGCCGGTCACGTGGCAGTTCCTGATCGAGGCCGGCTGGCGCAGCAAGGCGGGCTTCAAGGCGATCTGCGGCGGCGAGGCGATCTCGCGCCGGCTCGCCGAAGGCCTCCTCGCCGGCGGCGGCGAGCTCTGGAACATCTACGGGCCGACCGAGACCACGATCTGGTCGTCGGTGCTCAAGATCAAGAGCGGCAACGGCGCCGTGCCGATCGGCCCGCCGATCGCCAACACGCAGTTCTACATCCTGGATGCGCATCGCGAGCCGGTGCCGCCGGGGGCGCCCGGCGAGCTCTACATCGGCGGCGATGGCGTGGGCGTCGGCTATCTCGGGCGTGCCGAGCTCACCGCCGAGCGCTTCCTGCCCGACACGTTCCGCGACGTCCCCGACGCGCGCATCTATCGCACCGGCGACATCGTGCGGCTGCGCCGCGACGGCAGCCTGGATTACCTGGGCCGCGGCGACAGCCAGATCAAGCTGCGCGGATTCCGCATCGAGCTTGGCGAGATCGAGGCGGTGCTGCTGGCGCAGCCGGAAGTCGCCGAGACCGTGGTCGTCGTCGGCCAGGATGCCGCGGGCGACAAGGCGATCTGGGCCTACGCCGTACCGCGCCGCGCCGATGCGCAGACGCCGTCTGCCTTCGTCTCCGGGCTGCGGCGCGCGATGGGCCGCTCGCTGCCGCGCTACATGTGCCCCTCTGCATTCGTGGTGCTGCCGGCGCTGCCGCGCCTGCCCAACGGCAAGATCGATCGCAAAAGCCTGCCGCCGCCGCCGCCGCCGGCCGTGACGGAGACCAGCGAGGCCGCGGTCGAGGAGCTGACCGCCACCGAGGCCAAGCTCGCCGCCATCTGGACCTCGGTGCTCGGCGTCAAGAACATCGGGCCCAGCGACAATTTCTTCGAGCTCGGCGGGCACTCGCTTTTGGCGAGCCGCGTGCTCGCGCGCGTGAAGTCGGACTTCGGCCGGGCGCTGTCGCTGTCGTCGTTCTTCAACGCGCCGACGGTCCAGCAGTTCTCGGGCCTGCTGCAGCACGACAGCGCCCGCGAGTACGACTTCCGCCAGGTGGTGAAGCTGCAGGCCAATGGCTCGCTGCCGCCGCTGCTGGCCATCAACAACACCGGCGTCTACTACCAGCTCTCCAAGCAGCTGGGGCCGGAGCAGCCGTTCACCTCGCTGCAGCTGTTCGACCCTTCGCTGCGCAGCGCCAAGATGCCGGAGACGTTCGAGGAGATCGCCGCCGGCTACGTGCAGCTGATCCGCCGCGTGCAGCCGCACGGGCCGTACGCGCTGCTCGGCTGGTGCGTCGCCGGGACGCTGGCGTACGAGATCGCCTGCCAGCTGCGCAAGATGGGGCAGGAGGTGTCGCAGCTGGTGATGATCGACACCTACGTGCCCGCCTACTTCAAGCGCATGCCGCGCGTGCGCGCATTCCTGGCGGACCTGTCGTTCCGCTTCAAGCTGATCGCGCTGGACTGGTCCAAGGTGCTGGCCGGGCAGAAGAGCCTGGGCGCCTTCCTGGCGGATCGCACCATCGTCAAGAAGCTGCTCGGCAAGACGGCGCCGGCGGCCGAAGGCAGTCTGCGCGGCGTGGACGAGCGCGACGAGAACTACGACGAATGGCTGGTGAATTACCTGCAGGATCGCTCCGAGGCGTACGCGCCGCAGCGATACGACGGCAAGGTGACCTTGTTCCGGAGCGCCGAGGAGCCCCACGGCCGCTTCCTGGACCTCGACATGGGCTGGAGCGCGTTCGCGTCCGGCGTCGAGGTCGTGGTGATCGAGGGGGACCACTTCTCGATCTTTCGAGATCCCGGCGTGAGCCGGATGGCACAACACATATCGAGACATAAGAATGGAAATCAGCCAAAGACTGCGCACTAAGGTGCCCGCGGTGAAGCCACCCAGATTGAAGAATCCGGCCCGTACGTCAGTGCTGTTCGAGGAATTGCTTCCGGCGGGCGTTGCCGCGGCCGAGCTCACGGGCGAGGGCGACGTCAAGCTCCTGATGCCCGAGGAACGCAGGATCGTCAGTGCCGCCGTCGCCAAGCGCGTCGGCGAGTTCGCCGCGGGGCGGCTGTGCGCACGCCGCGCGCTCTCACAGTTCGCGATCAACGATTTTCCGCTGGACTCGGAGCCGGATCGGCGCCCGCGCTGGCCGATGCACGTGGTCGGCAGCATCACGCATACCGACGGCTTCTCCGCCGCCGCGGTCGGCGAGCGCGGCCGCTTCAGCGGCATCGGCATCGACGCCGAGCGCGTCGGCAGCGTCACGCGCGACGTTTGGGACCAGGTGCTGCTCCCCGACGAGCGGCGCTGGCTGGAGACCATGAGTCCGGTGGAGCAGGACCAGCTCTCGACGCTGATCTTCAGCGCCAAGGAAGCGTTCTATAAATGTCAGTACGCGATGACCAGCCAGTGGCTGGAGTTCAGCGACGTGACGCTGGACCTTGCGGGCTGGAACCTGGGCTCCGGCAGCTTCGCGGTGCGTCCGCTGACGCATGTGAAGTTCTTCGAGGGCCGCGGGCCGGCGATCATGGGGCGCTTCGCGTTCCGGCGTGGCCTGGTGCTGACCGCAATCGCGGTGGTGCACGAGTAGGGCATCGGTCGCGCAACGAAAAAGGGGCCTTGCGGCCCCTTTTTCATGCGGCGCTGATTTATTGGGTGCGGCGCCCCGACTTGCCCGGGCAGTCGCGATCCATTTCGAGGGCTGCGATCTCCGCCCCCGGCAGCGCCGCGGCCTGGGCCGACGTCAGGCGCACTTTCTCGACCACGGTCAGCGTGGGCGTTGCGGGTGCAGGCTGCGGCGCGACCGGCTTGGGCTCCATGCCTGCCACCACCATCAGCTTCATGGCCTTGCCGCAGCTCGCCTCGGCGGCGTCACGGGCGCGGATCAGCGTCTGATCGTCCGTGCACCACTTGGCGTTGCGCTCCAGCGGCTGCAGCCGGCTTTGCTGCACCCGGCAATCGGCGCGGGCGGATGCCACCTGTGCCTTGATGCCCTCGTCGGCCAATGCCGGAAGCGAGAACGCCAGGCCGCAAGCGATCAAAAGAGTGCGGCTGTGCCGCTGGTAACGGTTGTTCATGATCGGATCCTCCACTTGAAACCCCTGGGTATGAGATTTGGACGCCGCGGATCCGGCCAAGTTCGTCAGGAAGCGGGCTTTCCGGCGTTGATCGCGGCCGTGCGCCGGTCGAGGCTTTCCTTGGGCCAGTGATCGGCCAGGCGATAGAACTCGGCGACCGCCGGCGTGCCGGTCGGCAGCACGACCCAGGGCTGCTTGGTGGACGTGAAGATATGGATGTCCGGCGGCAGCCGGTCGGGCTCGTCGAGCGTGCCCACGCGCACGAAGCTCATGGCATCGCCGCCACCGGCGTAATGGCTCCACACCGCGATGTGGCAGGTCGGGCAGCGCACGATCTTCTGACCCTTGCCGCTGTTGGAGGGCGTGAGCACGGTCTCGGGCTTTCCCTGCAACAGCGTCACGCGATCGGCCTCGATCACGGCGTTGAGCGCAAAAGCGGTACCCGTCTCGCGCTGGCACCAGCGGCAATGACAGCAGTGCACGAACATCGGCGCGCTGGTCATGCGGTAGCGGATGGCGCGGCAGGTGCAGCCGCCTTCGAACTGCGGGCTCTGGGTGTTCATCGCACGGCTCCGTGGCGCGGGCTTGGATTATCGCGGGCGGCCTGCCCGGTGCATAATCCACGGCGTCTGGGGGAACCAACCGAAAACCATCATGAGAGTCCTTGCATACCTGGGGCCGATCCTCGTGCTCGCCATTCTCGTCTCGGGCGTCGTCGTGGTGTTCGCGACGCTCCGCGGACCGGGACTGGACCAGGAGAGCCACGCCTTCGTCGACTGCGCCATTCCGGCAATCACCTCCAACTGGGAGCAGGACGCGCTGATGAAGCGCGCGAGCTCGAGATTCCTCAACGAGCGGGCCGCGGACATCGAGGGCAAGTTCGAGATCTACCGCCGGCTCGGGCGCCTGCGGTCCTACGAGGGCTCGCGCGGCGACAGCAGCGCGGCGCTGGGTCTGGGCGGGCTGGACATCACCGGCAAGTACTACGGGAGCGCGCGCTTCGACACGGGCGAGGCCGACCTCCAGGTCGACCTGGTCAAGCGCGGCGGCGACTGGCTGATCGACGACTTCAAGGTCGAGTCCAAGGCGATCTCCGCGGCGGACGCCGAGCGCCTTCCGGCCAGCGTCAATGCCGAAGGCGCCGACACCGACGTCAACGTCTACGGCACCGGCGTCGACGGCTTCGAGCGCTGGGCCAAGGCCGGCTTCTCGGCCTGGGCCTTCCGCTACCAGTCGGCGTCCGAGGTGTGGATCGCGATGAGCGACTCCTACGGGCCGTTCCCGAGCGAGTCGCTGGCGGCCCGCGCCGGCGCCAAATACTTGAGCTTCGTGAACGATACGGACAAGATCAGGGTGGTGCTGTTCCGCACCAACGAGAAGGGCGCGGAAGCCACCGTCACCCGCAGCACGCCCTGACGAGCAAACAGATGAAAACGCTCCACGCACTGATCGGATCCACGCTCCTTGCCGCGGTGCTGACGCCCGCCGTCCACGCGCAGGACGCGGGAACGGCGACGACCGTGGAGATCACCCCCGCGCCAGCCGCAGCCGACGCGGTTTCGGACTTCGGCGGCGGCACCATCGGCTTCGAGAAGTGGTGCAAGGTATCGTTCAGCGCGGTCAACTTCCGCTACCAGTCGGCTTCCGAAGTCTGGATCGCGATGAGCGATTCCTACGGGCCGTACCCGACCAAGGCGCTGGCGGCGCGCATCGCCACCAAGTACCTGGAATTCGATCCGACGTCCGACGGCGTCAAGGTCGTGCTGTTCCGCTCCAACCAGAGACTGGCCGACGCCACCGTCCCCCGACCGCGCTGATCCCCCGATGCCGGAACCCGGACTGCAGGGCCGCATCGTCGCAGTGCCGGAATCCCGCGAGCTCGACGTGTTCGCCGCCATGCTGGAGCGCCGCGGCGCCCGCGCGCTGCGCTGTCCGCTGGTGGAGATCCACGACGCCGACGATCCGGCGCCGGTCCTGCAATGGATCGAGCGCTTCAACCAGCGCGGCATGGACGACCTGGTGCTGCTCACCGGCGAAGGCCTGCGCCGATTGCTCGGCTGCATCGACCGTCATCGCCCCGCGCTGCGCGACGGCTTCATCGCCCGTCTCGCCGAGGTGCGCAAGATCGCGCGCGGACCCAAGCCGGGCAGGGCACTGCGCGAAGTGGGTCTCAAATCCGACGTCGTCGCCGTGCAGCCGACCACCGCGGGCGTCATCGAGTCGCTGCGCGCGCTGGACTTGAAAGGCCGCAGCGTCGGCGTGCAGCTCTACGGCACCGAGCCTAATCGACCACTCGTGGATTTCCTCGCCGGCGCAGGCGCGACGGTGCACACGGTCGCGCCATATCGCTACGCCGACGATGCCGGCGACCGCGCGGTGCTGGACCTCATCGAGCACGTCGTCGCGCGCAAGGTCGACGCCATCGCATTCACCAGCCTGCAGCAGGTCGAGCGCCTGACCCGCGTGGCGCAGGCGCACGGCAAGGCCGATGCGCTGCGCGCGGGCCTGCTGGGGATCTGCGTCGCTGCGGTAGGGCCGGTTGTGGCCGACGCATTGCGGGCCAAGGGCCTGCGCGTCGACCTCATGCCGCAGGACTCGTTTTTCCTGAAGCCGCTGACCACCGAGCTCGCGGCTAGAATCGGGCCGAAGGCTTGAGGGAGCGCCCGTGAATCGCGCGATCGTCCTAATTGGCTTGTGCGTCATCGCCGGCTGCGCGCAGGAGCCCAAGTACCAGTCGCCGGCGCCGATCCCCCGCGGGTTCGAAACAGGCAATCCTTGCAGCATCATGCAGCCGAGCACGACCGTGCCGCCGGCGTATCCACGCGGGGCCGCCGCTTACGGCCAGCGCGGGTGGGTGGCGCTGAAGTACCACGTCGCCCCCAACGGTGTGCCGTTCAACATCCGCGTGGCGAAGTCGAGTCCGCAGGGCATCTTCGAGGTCGCCGCGATCCAGGCGCTGTCGCGCTGGCGTTATCCGCCAATCGACTACCCAGTGCAGAACTGCGCGCACCTGGACGTCTTCCAGCCCGAAGACCGGTAAAACTTTCACGCGACGGTAGACAAAACCACCTGACGTCACTGTCAGTGAGACCTGACGCACAAATCAGGTTGCCTTGGAAAAACCTCCCAACCTAGACTCCCGCATCCTTTGGGATGCGCCAGGCACAGGGAGAGGTTTTGGCACTGGCGCGGAGCCCGCAAAACGGGCGCAACCAAACTGCCATACGAGGTGTGAATCCATGAGTAAGGTCAGCGGAGCAAAGGCTCCCGTCGGGCTTCTGTTTGCCGTAATCCTCAGCTTCTTCGCCACCACCGCTTCGGCGCTCGACCTCGGCGACAACGCCGGGCCGCCGCAGCGCCTCATCGTCAAGTTCAAGGAAAACCACGCACACGCCAATCACGGCGCCTTGGTCAGCGGGTTGGCCAAAGGCGTCGGCCTGCGTCTGGGCGTGACGCTCAACCATTTGCATCGCAACGCGCTGGGCGCCGACATCATGAAGATCGGCCGGCACGTCGATAAGAGCGAGATGGCCGCGCTCATCGCCGAGTTCAAGAACAACCCGGACGTGGAGTACGTGGAAGAAGATCGCATCATGCACGCGCTCTTCACCCCGAACGACAGCCGCTACAACGAGCAGTGGCACTACTTCGAGGCCAACGGCGGTTTGCGCCTGCCGGGCGCCTGGGACCTGTCGACCGGCACCGGCGTCGTCGTCGCCGTCATCGACACGGGCTATCGCCCGCACGCCGATCTCGTCGCCAACATCGTGCAGGGCTACGACTTCATCTCCGACACCGCGATCTCCGTCGACGGCAACGGCCGCGACAGCGACGCGCAGGATCCGGGCGATTGGTACTCGCTCAACCAGTGCGGCATCGGCACCGGCTCGTCCAACTCCAGCTGGCACGGCACGCACGTGGCGGGCACCATCGCCGCGGTCACCAACAACACCTCGGGCGTTGCGGGCGTGGCCTACAACGCCAAAGTCCTGCCGGCGCGCGTGCTCGGCAAGTGCGGCGGCTACACCTCCGACATCGCCGACGCCATCATCTGGGCCTCGGGCGGCACCGTTTCCGGTGTTCCGGCCAACGCCAATCCGGCCAAGGTGCTGAGCCTGTCACTCGGCGGCAGCGGCGCCTGCGACACCACCACCCAGAACGCCATCAACTCGGCACGCTCGCGCGGCTCGGTCTTCATCGTCGCCGCCGGCAACGAGAACCAGAACGCCTCCAACTCCAGCCCCGCCAACTGCACCGGCGCGGTGGTGGTGGCAGCCGTCGGCCGCAACGGCGGTCGCGCGTCGGTACTCCAACTACGGCGCCATCGTCGACGTCGCCGCCCCGGGCGGCGACCAGACCAGCGCCAACGATCCCAACGGCATTCTCTCCACGCTGAATGCCGGCACACAGGGTCCGGGCGCCGACAGCTACGCCTTCTACCAGGGCACCTCGATGGCCACGCCGCATGTTTCGGGCGTCGCCGCGCTGATGCTCGCCAAGACGCCGGGCATGACGCCGGATCAGATCGAAGCCCAGCTCAAAGCCACCGCGCGCGCCTTCCCGGCCACGTGCAGCCAGTGCGGCGCCGGCATCGTCGATGCGGCCGCAGCGCTCGGCGGCGTCGCGCCTCCGCCACCGCCTCCTCCTGGCCCGACCGTTCTCACCAACGGCGTCGCCAAGACCGGCCTCTCTGGTGCGACGGGATCGCAGCAGTCCTTCACGCTGGCAGTCACCGCCGGCGCCACGGGCCTGAAGTTCGTGATGTCGGGCGGCACGGGCGACGCGGACATGTACGTGAAGTTCGGATCGGCGCCGACGACCTCGTCGTATGACTGCCGTCCGTATGCCAACGGCAACGCCGAGACCTGCAACATCGCGACCGCGCAGGCGGGCACCTATTACGTGATGCTCAACGGCTACGCGGCCTACTCCGGCGTCAGCCTCACCGGCAGCTTCACGCCGGCAGGCGGTGGTGGCGGCGGCTCATGCGCTGCGGGCTACACGCAGTACACCGGCACGCTGTCCTCCGGCGGCAACTTCTACGCGCCGACGTCCAATGGCTACGTGAGCTCGGTCAGCGGCACGCACGCGGGCACGCTCACCGTCCCGGCCGGCACCGACTTCGACCTGTACCTGCAGAAGAAGAGCGGCGCCAGCTGGAGCAACGCCAAGAGCTCCACGGGCACCACGTCGAGCGAATCTGTAAGCTACGCCGGCACCAGCGGGACGTATCGCTGGCGCGTGTATTCCTACAGTGGCAGCGGCAGCTTCACGCTCTGCGAGAAGCATCCGTAAACGAACACCAATAAGAAGAACGACAACAAGAAGAAGAGGAGGAACCCAAACCCGCGGCGCGAAGGCGTCGCGGGTTTTTTGTTGTTGAAACGCGGCTGTCCGTCCGGACAGGCGCGAAGGTGATGGCCGGCTGGCAGCCTTGCGTCAACGAAAATCAGCAACGACGCCGGGGACGTTCGATGTCGACAGTAGCTCAGCTCCGCGCACAAGCTTCGTCTCCCAGGGGCTCGCTGGCACTCACCGACGTAGCGACGTCATGCCGGCTGGCGACGCGGGAGCTGGGCTTTGAATACTTCCTGCTGCTCATCCGGTTCCCCGGTTCCGGAATCGAGCCGCTGCAAGTCGTCATCAGCGGACTTCCAAGCGAATGGGACCGGCTCTATGACCACTATCAGTGGGCGACGATCGATCCGCTCATCGAGAAGGCGATAACGACGACCGTTCCGTTTACGTCTGACGAGGTCAACTGGAGCGCGGCGCCTCGCGTGGAGGCGATGCGGGCTGCGCTGCATCTGCATGGTCTGGACCACATCGTCACCGTCCCTCTGCGCGGACCGGTCGCAGAGATAGGTCTGATGAACTTCGTTCGCAGCGAGACGCTTCCTGCCGCAGCAGACAGCCGGAACGCACTGATCAGCCATTGCCAGCTTTACTCACATCGGATCTACGCAACGCTCGTCGACCAGGTCCGAAACCTTCGATCGCGGAACGCGGACAGCGCTCGCCTGAGCTTGCGGGAACGGCAGGTTTTATCGCTGGCTGCGATGGGAGATCGCGCCAAGGTCATCGCATCCAAGCTTGAGATCACGCCACGGACCGTTACGTATTTCTTCAGGCGTGCAGCAGAAAAGATCGGCGCCGACACGTTGAGGGGAGCGATCTGCAAGGCAGCGATGCGCGGTGAGCTCCAGCTCGTCGAGTATCCGTACCGTCTTCAGCGGAGCACGGTATTTCTGAAAGAGGCCTGTGCGTCTGATCGTGCCGCAGATGCAGGAGCGGTCGATCGCATCTTCGCCCGCAAAGTGGCCTGTCAAATTTGACAGGTGTTTTCTGCGGCCAAGTGAATATCTTGAACAGACCGCGAATCCAGCGGTGAACAGGGGGAATCACAATGCGTGCATTGACGATGGAAGAGGTGAAGGTGGTGGCCGGTGGTGATGCGCTGGGCGACACGATGATTGACGTCGGTCACGACCTGCAGAACTGGTCGCCAGTGGTCATGGCTATGCCGGCATACGGAAGAGTGGTCGGGACCCTCATGGTCGCTGCAGGAACAGCGCTGGTGAAGCAGGGTGAACGGCGGAACGCTGGCGCCGGTTCGGGCGTAGGGGGCAGCGGTGGTGGCAGTGAAGGCGGACAAGGCGGCAATAGCGGGGGCGGAGGCGGTGGCGGCTTCGGCGGCGGCGGCGGTGGCAGTGGCGGTGGCGGTGATCTTCCGACGATCTGCAAGGACGGTGCGGGTGGCTACACCTGCCATCCCATCAACCCCAACTGAGCACAATTAGATCGCTTTCCAAGGACTGTATCCCAGGTTGTTGAACCAGAGGATGAGCACTACTCTTTCAAGGGGCGGCGCTTTGCGCAGCCCCTCTTTGGTTCTCCGATCTGGGATGGGGAGCGCAACTATGCCCGGGGTTACACCTGCAGCTTCCGTCGCGGAAGACGTTGCCGCCGCAACGAGTCCACCGTGGATACGCAGCGACGCCTTTCCCGTTGTCGCACCGTCAGGAACGTTCGGCTATCGCAGCTGGTGGAAGCAGCGTCCATGTTCAGAGGAGAAGCTGAGGCGACTTGTCGCTAGCCGGGGCGGCATGGGCGACCGCCTTGTGTGGACCCCCGACAGCCGCTTTCTTAAGTCCGTCTACGAGATTGATTGGCTCCGGGCCGGAGCCTTTCTCCGCAGCGGAAGCTACGAGCTTCGCTGGCTGATTGGTACCGGCGCACTCGTCGTCGGCCAGATTGCGCTGCTTGTGCACGCCTTCTGGAGTGGCCAATCGGCTAAGTTCCTCATTAACCAACTTGTTGGCTTGACCGTCTTACTCTACTTGGCGGTTGGTCACGCAAAGCGGTATGCCGACTCCCGGCTACCGAGCGAAGCCACCACGCGCGAGCGAACATTTAGAGTGCGGTTTGTTTCCTGGGTGTTGTACGAGCCGGCGCCATGGCTGTGGTGGTTCGGCGCGCTCCTCATCGTTGTGTTCAGTCTCCAATGTCTGGCGGATATCAATTCGACCGACATGTTCCCGCCATCCGCAAGAGCGCTCGGGTTCAGCAAGCCCTACACGTTTCAGGGGGAGTGGTGGCGGATGTTCACCGGGCCCTTGTTGCACCATCATGGCCCGCACCTCGTCGGTAATCTGGTGGGCTGGTTCGTGCTGTGCAGGTTCGTCGAGCCGCTTGCCGCGCGACATACAGTGCCCACCATCGCCTTCGGAGGCGTGCTCGGCGCATCTATTTTCTCCCTATTCATCCTTCCGAGGACCGTATCAGTCGGGTTTTCAGGCGCGCTCAGTGGCCTGACAGCGTTCCTGCTTCTGTTGATGTTGCGGCGTCGAAAGGTGCTGCCGCCCCAGCTGTTGGTCGCATTCACAATGTGTGCGCTCACCGGCGCTGCATCCGACTGGACCAACAGCGCAACAACCGACTACGCCGGGCACGCCGGCGGCTTTGCGGCTGGGTTAGCGCTCGGTTTCCTGCTGATCGATTCCAATAGACAGGAAATCCCGATCCGGCCCCGGCCTTGGGCCACGCGGCTGGGGCAGTTGTGTGGTGCGTTGCTTATCGCAGACGCGCTCTTTGTAGTCGGGAAGCTTGTGACGATCATTCACTGGGGGCAGCTGATCTAGAACGGCGGGCGTGCGCGCAATGGGGGTTGCGCCGTGACATTCGAATCGACAAACACGTTATTCCGCAGCGAAGCACTGGACTACCGGGAGCAGCGCCTCTCCGGTGCACCGCTTGCCGTCAGCCCTGCGTGGCAGATCGGGGCGATAGCTGCATGCCTGATTAGCTTGTCGGTGATCGGGCTCGGTCTTTTCTCAGCAACCTACGCTCCGCGCCAGACCGTCGGCGGGTACCTCGCGCCCGAACAGGGCGTGCAGAAGGTGTATGCGGCGCGTCCGGGTGTTATCCAAAAGCTGCTGGCGCGGGAAGGCGAGATCGTCGAGGCGGACCAACCCCTCGCCATCATTTCGGTAGAGCAGGGGCTCTCCAATGGCTCAGGCACCAGCGCCCCAGAAGAGATCCTTCACGAACTCGCGGCGCGCGAGGCCACGCTGACGGAATCGTTGACGCGCGAAGAGGGACTCAACCAGGCGCAGGATGGTCGCTTGCAAGCCAAGGCGACCGAGCTTCGCAAGCAGCTGGCTGCGCTCGATTCGGAGCTGAAAGTGCTCGAGAAGCGAATTGCGGCAGCCGAACAATTGCAGGCGGGCACTGAGCGATTGCGATCACAGGGGTTCGCCACGCCGAACGAGGTCATTTTCCGAAAGGATCTGGTGCTGTCGCTGCAGAAGGAGTGGTACGCGCTTACGCGCAATGAAACCGCTCTTGCCACCGACCTTGCAGATGTCGAGTCGCAACAGCTGCAGATGCCGGGCCAGCTCAAGCAACGGCAGGTGCTGCTGAACAACCAGCTATCCGAGATCCGTCAGCAGAAAGCGGCGCTGGAGATCGAGCGCACGTACACCGTTACGGCGCCGGCCGGCGGCAGGATCACAGCGCTTCAGGCGGAAACCGGCGCGCTCGCGGTGCCTGGACAGCCCCTCATGGTCCTTGTCCCGGAGCAGAACCTGCTCGAAGCGCGTCTGCTCGTGCCGAGCCGGGCCATCGGCTTCGTGCATCCCGGACAGCCGGTGCGCATGCGCTACAGCGCCTATCCCTACGAGCAGTACGGCATGCAGGACGGCGCGGTGAAAGATGTCAGCCGCGTGAGCTTGCGCCCCGACGAGATGCCGTCGGCGCTACCCGCCACGGAGTCGACGTACCGGGTCACCGTTCAACTCCAGCTGCAAACAGTGGTCGTGCACGGCGAGGCTCAAGCCTTGAAGGCAGGCATGTTGCTGGAGGCGGACCTTCTGGAAGAACCGCGGGCGTTGTGGGAGTGGATCTTCCGTCCGATTCTCGCCGTGCGGGCAAAGATATGAACGTCGCCGCAGGCCTCAACTTCACCGGCCGGGGTCGCCTGCCGGTTACCTTACAAAGCGAAGCTGCAGAATGCGGACTGGCGTGCCTCGCTATGGTGGCGGGTTTTCACGGACGGCCGATCGATCTTGGTCGTTTGCGCCGCGAGTACCCCGGATCGCTGAAGGGCGCGACCCTTCAACACCTGATGAACGTCGCCGACTGCCTGCGGCTCACTGGACGGGCACTCCGCCTGGAGTTGTCGGAGCTCGCGCAACTGCGCGCACCAGCCATCTTGCACTGGGGTCTGAACCATTTCGTGGTTCTAAAGAGCGTCCGAGGTTCGGTCGTGAAGATCCACGACCCCGCTGTTGGTGCGCGCAGGATTCCGCTGGACGTCGTCTCAAAGCACTTCACCGGCGTTGCGCTGGAGTTGATGCCCGCGTCCGATTTTATCGCTAGAGATATGCGCGAACGCCTCGGACTATTGTCGTTCTGGGGCGAGGTCGGGGGATTCAAGCGCTTGCTGCTGCAGCTGCTGCTGATGTCGGTCACGCTTCAGGCGTTCGCGCTGCTGAGCCCGATCTACATGCAGCTGGTGGTCGACGAAGCCGTGGTGCGGGCCGATCACAACCTGCTGACTCTACTGGCAGCCGCATTCCTATCTGTCCTGCTGCTGAAGACCGCCATCGGTTGGGTGCGGTCGTGGATCTCGATCTCCCTGGGCAATCTCCTGTCCTTGCAAATGCAGGGCAACGTACTGCGGCACCTCCTGCGCTTGCCGCTTTCCTTTTTCGCAAAACGTCATATCGGCGATGTCATGTCGCGCTTCGGCTCCGTTTCCGCTGTGCAGGACCTGCTGACGCATGGCCTGATCGAGGCGTTTATCGACGGCATGCTGATGGTGACTACTCTCGTCGTGATCTGGGTCTATCAGCCCCAGCTCACGATGATCGTTCTGGCATTGCTAGTGTCGTACGCGTTGCTCCGGTTCCTGCGCTATCAACCGCTCCGCGACCTTTCCAACGAGAACATGATCGCAGGCGCTGAGGCCAACTCGCAGTTCATGGAGACGATTCGCGGCATTTGCACGATCAAGCAGTTCGGCCTCGAGCTCGATCGCATGAACCAGTGGCAGAACCGGTTCGTTGCCGTGACCAATACGAGCATCCGCATCAGCCGGCTGAACTTGGGGTTCGGCATCGCCAATCAACTGTTGTTCGGTGCCGGCAACCTTGCGGTCGTCTACGTCGCCGCGAACATGGTCATGGATCACACGTTCACGATCGGCATGCTGATGGCGTTCAGCGCCTATCAGCAGCAGTTCCTGGGTGCCGGGGGGTCGCTGATCGACAAATGGATCAGCCTGAAGCTCCTGGACTTGCACCTGGATCGCCTGGGAGACATCGCGCTCACCAATCCGGAGGAGGAAGCTCGCGTTCCGGTCCCGCCATTGGAAACCGTCGAGCGCGGCGACATCACGGCGCGGAACCTTCGCTTCGCGTACTCCCCGACGGACCCGGTGGTTGTTGATGGCGTCGATCTAACCGTCAGGAACGGTGAGTTCCTCGCGCTGATCGGGCCCTCCGGGTGCGGAAAATCCACGCTGATGCGCCTGTTGCAGGGGCTGGAGCAACCCAGCGCTGGCACCGTCTCGTTTGCCGGCATCGACATCCGGCGGCTTGGACTGACCAACTATCGAAGAAACCTGGCGTCTGTGAGCCAGGAAGACCGGCTGCTGTCCGGCTCGGTCGCCGAGAACATCACGCTGTTCGACCAGCGGGTCGACCAAGCGTGGATGATCGAATGCGCGAAGCAATGTCTGATCCACGACGCCATCATGGCAATGCCGATGAACTACCACAGCCTCATCGGCGACATGGGCGATGCGTTATCGGCCGGCGAGCGCCAACGATTGATGCTTGCCAGGGCTCTGTATCGCAGACCGCGAGTCCTGTTCCTCGACGAAGCGACCTGCCATATGGACCCGGCCTTGGACGTGCGCGTCATGGAAATGTTGTCGCGACTGCCGATGACGCGGATCGTTGTCACGCACCGCGCGACGCCGATCAAGTTCGCGAATCGGGTGATGGAGCTGGTCCACGGCAAGCTTGTGCCGATGGCGCCGCGGTTATGCGGCGATGTCACGAAGGTCAACATGAGACGTCAGGGGGATACATATGCGTTTTGAGCAAATGAGACTGGCCGTGGTGATCGCTGCTCTTTTTGGATCCTGGGGCGTCAGCGCCTACGCCGCCGACTGTCGCGTCGGCTCGCTGCGCGGCACCAAGTCGCCGAACGGTCCGCCCGACGACAACATCCAATGCAAAGTCCTGGGCCGGATCTTCTGCTCCCTGGAGGACTACCGGATCTCCGATATTCCGCAGGAGCCAGCGGTCGAGCGCACCGCGGATTGGCTCAGTCATCTTGGACAGACAGGCTCGCATCTGAGCGGAGATTACCGCCCAGCCGTGAGAACAGCTGCGGCCTACGTCTATTCGCACGACAAGATGCCCCCGTGGACCGCTTACAACTACGCGGTCTACACCTGCGGTGTGAACATGCGGATCACGGACCCCGCTGCCCGCCAGAAAATCGCCGATCCGTGGGAGAACGCAGCGCAGGAATGCCGCAAGCAGTTCCCCGGTGAAGGTGACGGCGCGGGTAACGAGAAGCTCAAGCGTTGCCTGGAGCGGGCCATGAACTCGCTAGTCAAAGACACGCAGATCGTCAAGAAATAGCGTCTTTGCCGCTACCACCCGGCCCGCAGTAGGATTGCCCGAGAGCCAGGGAAGGGGTCCCGTTTTGAAGCTGGTCAACGCCGTAGCGCTGCTGTGCCTGTTGATTTTCGTCGCGGGCGATCTGGCCCACGTGCTGCCGCGGACGGACACGCTGCAGACCCGCGACCTCGTCATCCACCTCGTGTTCGACCTGGGCGCCATCGCGCTGTTGGCCTTCAGCGGCTGGTGCATGTTCCTGCGCGGGCCGCAGCCGACCGCGGCCGGCATCCGGATGCTGATCTCGCTGGCCCTGCAGCTGGTGCTGCTGACCGCGGTGGCGTTCTTCGCGCTGGATCCCTTCGAGGCGTTCTCGCAGCCGCCTGCGCAGGGCGACGCGCTGCCGGGCCTGCTCACGTCGCTCGCGATCCTTTCGGTGCCGCTCGGGTTGATAGCGGTGCTGATGCGCTGGTCGGCGCGCGCCAACATGGCGCCATCTGTCGCGCCGGTGGCCCGGGCCAAGCGCGTGCCGAAGGCCGAGACTGAGGGCGAGGGTGAGACCGAGTACTACGAGCCGATCCCGGAGCTGATGGGCGACCGCTACCGCGAGCCCCAGCGCGTGATCATCAAGGAGCCGACGCCGCACTTGCGCTTCGACCACCCGGCCGCGCTCATCGGCACGATCCCGCCGGTGCGCGCGGCGACCTGCGCGCTGCTGCGCGTGCAGGCGAGCAAGCCCTCCGGCGCCAAGAAGGCCAAGACCAAGGCCAAGTTCGAAGCCAGCGTCGTCGGCACCGCCACCTGCATCGTCGGCGACCGTTACCTCATCACCGCGCACCAGGTGCTCAACAGCGGCCAGGCGCGGCGACCGGAGGACCGCTTCTACGCGGTGATCGCGCCGGTCGACGGCTCGCACCTGTTCCACTTCCCGGTGGTCGGCTTCCCGGTGGAGAACCCCGACCTTGACCTGGCGGTGCTGGAGATCGGGCCGTGCGCCAACGGGGTGGAGCACCTGGGCGCCATGCCGCTGACGCTGGACCGGGTCCCGGATGGCGCCCAGATCCTCACCATGGGCTATCCCTCGCCGCTGATCACGGACCTCGAGATCGACCCGGACGGGGAATACCTGGACTCGACCATGCAGCTCAGGCCGCACGCGAATTCAGGCATCATTGCGGCCCAGTCGACCGATTCACGCGGAGACGTCGTGTTCGAGTTCAACGTCGCCTGGCATCACGGTGAGAGCGGCGGGCCTGCGGTGCGGCTTGATCCGTCGCCGGCGCTGTTCGCGGTGATGACGGATTACCGCTCGATCCAGGGACCGCGCGGCGGGGTGATGGCAGGGCCGTATCAGGGACGATCGCTAAAACCACTCGAAAGCGCGCTCAGGGAATTCGGCGCGACCTTCGTCTAACGGGGCAACTCCAATGGGCACCAAGACCGGCGTGATTTACGTGATCGACGACGACGCGCTGCAGCGCGAAGCGATCAGCCTGGTGGTGGGGACCACCGGCTGGACCGTCAAGACCTTCGCGTCGGCGGAAGAGTGCCTGACGGCGCTGACCTCGGCCCGCGCCGACTGCATCGTGCTCGACCTCTACATGCCCGGCATGAACGGCGCCGATTTCCTGGAAGTGCTGATGGCCCGCGGCCTGGACGTGCCGGTCGTCGTCGTCACGGGCGTTGGTGGCGGCTCGCCGCTGGCCCGTCGCGCGCTCGATGCCGGCGCGCGTGTCGTCCTGGTCAAGACCTGCCGGCCAGAAGAGCTGGTGCGCTCGGTGGAGCGCGCCATCGGCGTGGCGCACGCACCCGCCAGGCATTAACGGCGCGCACGGCGCGCCCTACTTCTTCTTGGATTTCCGCCGCCGCAGCATCGTCCCGCGGCAACGCGGCGCCCCGCAGCGGCACGCCCACAGCCGCTGCTCCACCGGAGAGTCCGGGTTGTCGGACTCGATGCGGTAGTCGTAGGTCAGCTCCTCGCCCGATGCGATGTCGCGCAGGCTCTCGATCACCACCTTGTCCTTCTTGCGATCGCCCGCCTTGTTCTCGATCAGGTAGGCGATGCAGTTGGGCTTGCACGAGTGGTTGATCCAGCGCGCCTCGTTGCCGTTCTTGGCCGCGTCGATGACGTAATCGTCGTTCAGGATGAACAGGAAGGTGTGACCGTCGTCGGGGCCCTGCGCATCGGCCTCGGCCTGCGTGATCAACTTGCCGCCGTAGCGGATGATCTCGCGCCCCTTGGGGATCTTGCGCAGCGCAAAGACGCCGCGTCCGTGGATCGGCGAGTTGCGGACCTTGATGCTTTTCTGGAACACGTCAGGACTTGCCGACGAAGGCGGCGAAGCCCTGCACGTACTTGGCGACCACCTCGTTGATCTTCGGGTCGGTCAGCGCGCCCTTGTCGTCGAAGACCTTGTCGGCCGAGGTGATGTAGACGGATCCACCGGTGAAGAGCTGCATGCCGAGCACGCGCACGATCGGCAGCCACGCGGCCTGGCCCAGCCGCGTGCCGCTCGGTCCGATGGTCGCGCCGATGATCCCCACCGGCCGGCCCTTGAACACGCGCGCGATGTCCTTGGTCGGGCGCGACAGCCAGTCGATGGCGTTCTTGAGCGGGCCGGGCACGGAGTTGTTGTACTCGGGTGAGACGAGCAGCAGCCCGTCGGCGGCGACGATCTTGTCCTTGAGCTTCACCACCACGTCGGGATAGTTCGAGACCTCGACGTCGCCGTCGTACATCGGGATGTCGCGGATCGACTCGAGCTGCCCGCTCGTACCTGCGGGCAGGGCCTTGATCGCCGCCTGCGCCAGCGCAACGTTGAAGGAGCCATTGCGCCAGCTGCCTGGGATGACGACGATGTTGGTCATGGGGGAGACTCTCTGCGCAGGATGCCGTTACCACTGAAGGCAAAACTCGAATACCGGTCCTTCGGACCCCCGAGGTTCTTTACCTCGCGCTTCCACTCTACCTGCAGGTCGCCATCAGCACGGGCGGTGGCAGTCAGCGTGCAGGTCTCATCCCATCTGACGTTGACGTTGCCGCCCGAGTTCAACGCCTGCATCACGATCGTGTCGCCGTGCTTCGTCACCAGCCACGAGCCCGGATAGGCTTCTTTCCACTGAAAGTCCGCGTTCGGGAGATAAACGCGCGCCTTGCCGCCGTCGAGTCGTACGCGCACGGGCAAGGTGTCTGAAGCGGTGCTGCCATCCGCGTACGTTCCGCGGATCTCCAGCGGGCCCTTCCAGGTGCCTTGGAGAACCTCAGAGGTCGGCGGCGGCGCAGTGTGCGCGCAAGCGGTCAACAGGATCGACCATGCAGCAGCACGAATGGCGGCCACGTGGTCGCCTATTCCATGAACAACGTCGCCGGATGCTCGAGAAGCTGCTTGACGCGCTGGATGAAGCTCGCCGCGTCCCAGCCGTCGACGACGCGATGGTCGAACGACGACGACAGGTTCATGCACTTGCGTACGGCGATGTGGCCGTTGAACACCACCGGCCGCTCGACGATCTTGTTGACGCCGACGATCGCGACTTCCGGCGCGTTGATGACCGGCGTCGAGGCGATGCCGCCCATGGGCCCCAGGCTCGTGATGGTGATCGACGAGCCCGTGAGCTCCTGCAGCGTCGCCTTGCCGGCGCGCGCGGCGTCGGCAAGGCGCTTGACCTCCGCGGCCGCGGCCCAGATGTCGAGCGCCTCGGCGTGCTTCACCACGGGAACCACCAGACCGTTCGGCGTTTGCGTGGCGATGCCGATGTGCGCGCCGGCGTAGCGGCGCACGATGCCGGCGTCGTCGTCGAAGCGGGCGTTGACCATCGGGAACGCGGGAATCGCCTTGACGATCGCGCGCATCAGGAACGGCAGCAGCGTCAGCTTGGCCTGATCCTTCCGGCGGTTCTGGTTCAGGTTCTCGCGCAGCGTCTCGAGCTCGGTGACGTCGAGCTCCTCGACGTAGGCGAAGTGCGGGATGCGCTGCTTGGAGCGCTGCATGGCTTCGGCGATCTTGCGCCGCAGGCCGATGATCTTGATCTCTTCGATGCCGTCGCGCTTCTCGCCGGCGCGCATGGCGCGCCCTACGTTCGCGGACCCGGTGTTTCCGGCGCTGGAAGCGTGTCCGTCGAGATCTTCCTGCGTGACGCGTCCGCCAGGACCGGTGCCGCGAACCTGCGACAGGTCCACGCCCTGCTCGCGCGCGCGGCGGCGGGTCGCTGGGGAGGCGAGGGGTTTGTGGTCGGGATGGTGGGCGGGTGCACTTGTAGGAGCGGCCGTTGGCCGCGACCGGTCGGGGCCAACGGCCCCTCCTACAGAAGGATCGGGTTTTGTCGTTGTAGGAGCGGCCGTTGGCTGCGACCGATCGGGGCTAACAGCCCCTCCTACAGCATCGGTCTCGATCACCACCAGCGCCGATCCGACCGCGATCTTGTCGCCGGGGTTGCCCCTGAGCTCGACGATCTTGCCGGCGACGGGCGAGGGCAGCTCCACCGCGGCTTTCTCGGTGAGCATGTCCACCAGCGCCTGCTCTTCCTTGACGACATCGCCGACCTTGACGTGCCACGCGGCGATCTCGGACTCGGTGATGCCTTCGCCGACGTCCGGCAGCTTGAAGGTGTGCAGCGCCATGCTAGTTCTCCATCACCTTTCTCAGCGCGTGCCCGACGCGCTTGGGACCGGGGAAGTAGTCCCACTCGTAGGCGTGGGGATAGGGCGTATCCCAGCCGGTGACGCGCTCGATCGGCGCTTCCAGGTGATAGAAGCAGTTCTCCTGCACCAGCGCCACGATCTCGGCGCCGTAGCCGCAGGTGCGCGTGGCCTCGTGCACGACGACGCAGCGGCCGGTCTTCTTCACCGACTCGACGATCGCGTCGAGGTCCAGCGGCAGCAGCGATCGCAGGTCGATGATCTCGGCGTCGATGCCGGTCTCCTGCGCGGCCGCGAGGCAGACGTGCACCATCGTGCCGTAGGCGACGACCGTCACCTTGTCGCCGCGGCGCACGAAGTTCGCCTTGCCCAGCGGCACCGTGTAGTACTCCTCGGGCACTTCGCCGAGCTCGTGCTTGGTCCACGGCGTGAGCGGCCGATCGTGGTGGCCGTCGAACGGGCCGTTGTAGATGCGCTTGGGCTCCAGGAAGATCACCGGGTCGTCGTCTTCCATGCACGCGGCGAGCAGGCCCTTGGCGTCGTACGGATTGGACGGCATCACCGTCGTCAGTCCGCAGACGTGGGCGAAGATCGCCTCGGGGCTCTGCGAATGCGTCTGGCCTCCGAAGATGCCGCCGCCGCAAGGCGTGCGCACGACGATTGGCGCGGTGAAGCCGTTGGCGGAGCGATAGCGCAGGCGCGCAGCCTCGGAGACGAGCTGGTCGACCGCGGGATAGATGTAGTCGGCGAACTGGATCTCGACCACGGGCCGCAGGCCGTAGACGCCCATGCCGACCGCGGCGCCGACGATGCCGCCTTCGGCGATCGGCGCGTCGAAGCAGCGCTTCTTGCCGTACTTCTTCTGCAGCCCCGCGGTGACGCGAAAGACGCCGCCGAAGTAGCCGACGTCCTCGCCGAAGACCACGACGCGCGGGTCCTTGGCCATCGCCGAGTCGAGCGCCGAGTTCAGCGCCTGGATCATGTTCATGCGGGCCATGGCTATTCGTCCTTGAGCTGACGCATGGCGAACATCTGCTCGCGCTGCATGGCCAGGCGGCCCGGGACTGCCTTGAGCACGTCCTCGAACATGGATCCCGGATCGTCCGCTGGCGGATTGCCGAGCGTGCCGTAGCTCGCCGCCTCTTTCAGCTGCGCGCCGACGTGCGCGGCGAGCTCCTCTTCCAGCGCCTTGTGGCGCTTGTCGTCCCATTCGCCGATGGCGACGAGGTGCTTCTTGAGCCGGTCGATCGGATCGCCGAGCGGCCACTGCTTCCATTCATCGGCGGGGCGATACGCAGACGGATCGTCGCTGGAGGAATGCGCCGCCGCGCGATAGGTGAAGTGCTCGATCACGGTGGCGCCGTGGTTGTTGCGGGCGCGGTCGGCGGCCCACTTGGTCGCGGCGTAGACCGCGAGGAAGTCGTTGCCGTCGATGCGCAGGCCCGGCAGGCCGTAGCCGATCGCGCGCGCCGCGAAGGTCGCGTGCTCGCCGCCAGCCATGCCCTGGAAGGTCGAGATCGCCCACTGGTTGTTGGAGATGTTGATGATCACCGGCGCCTGGTAGACGGTGGCGAAGGTCAGCGCGTAGTGGAAATCCGCCTCGGCGCTGGCGCCGTCGCCGACGTAGCCGGCGGCGATGCGCGAGTCGCCGGAGTAGGCCGACGCCATCGCCCAGCCCACCGCCTGCGGCAGCTGCGTGGCGAGGTTGCCGGAGATCGAGAAGAAGCCGTAGTCCGGCTCCGAATACATGATCGGCAGCTGGCGGCCCTTGAGGTTGTCCATCTTGTTGCTGAAGATCTGGTTCATCAGGCGCACGAGCGGGCAGCCGCGCGCGATCAGCAGGCCCTGCTGGCGATAGCTGGGGAAGCACATGTCCTTGTCGTGCATCGCCATGGCGCCGGCAACCGCGATCGCTTCCTCGCCTGTGGACTTGATGTAGAACGAGGTCTTGCCCTGGCGCTGCTGCTTGATCATGCGCTCGTCGAACTCGCGCGTGAGCAGCATGTGGCGCAAGCCGGTGCGCAGCGTCTCGGGATCGAGCTTGGGGTCCCACGGGCCGACCGCCTTGCCCTTGTCGTCCAGCACGCGGATCAGGTCGTAGGCGTGGTCGCGGATTTCGCCGGCGGGCACGGAGATCTCGGGCTTGGAGACCTTGCCGGCGGGGGGGATCTTGATGTCGCTGAAGTCCACCTTGTCGCCCGGGCGACACTTGGGCTCCGGGATGTGCAGGTCCAGCGTCTTGCGTTTCATTATGTGAGGCTCCTCCGGGCGCGCATTCTACCGGAGCGGGTCGGGTCCAAACCCGAGTGGTCAGGCCAATGCGATGGCCTCGATCTCCACGTCGAACTCCATCGGCCACGAGGCTACGGCCACGAACGTGCGGGCAGGGTACTTGCCGCCGGGAAAGAAGCCCGCATACACCTTGTTGATGGTCCCGTAGGTGGCGGAGTTGGTCGCGTAGATGGTCACTTTCAGGACCTTGTCGAGCGACGAGCCGGCGGCCTCGAGCGAGGCCTTGACGTTCTCCATGCACAGGCGGGTCTGCTCGGCGACGTTCATGCCGGCCGGGATCTTGCGCTCCTTGGCGTCGATGGGCGGCATGCCGGACACGAACACCAGGCCTGCGCCTTTGGTCACCGCCGACAGCGGCGCGCCGACGGCGTCGGTGACGTCGGAGATGCCGGGCACGCGGATGATCTCTCTCATGACTTCCTCCAGTGGACTGTCGGGGCCAACGGCCCCTCCTACAGAATCATTTCGCCGCGATGCTCCTAACGCTGTGCGTCATACGGCCCGGCGTCGATGCCGGTGGGCTTGCCGAGCATCTGGTCCGAGAGCAGGCGCCCGGAGCCGGCGGCGAAGGTCCAGCCCAGATGCCCGTGCCCGGCGTTGACGTAAAGGTTGTCGAGCTTCATGCGACCGATGCGCGGCACGCCATCCGCCGACACCGGGCGCAGTCCCGCCCACGGCGATGCGCTGGTGCGATCCAGATGCGGCGCGAACGACGGGTACACGCTGAGCAACAGATCGAAGAGATTGTTGATGCGGCCGGTCGACAGGCTCGTGTCGTAGCCGGCGAACTCCGCGGTGCCGGCGACGCGCAGGCGATCGCCCATCGGCGTGATGGCCGCGTGCAGCGCGGCGTCAATGATCGGCCGCGACGGCTTTGCGCTCCAGCCTCCGGCGGCGACGGTGATCGAATAACCCTTCACCGGCTGCACGGGCAGGTTGATGCCGAGCTTTCCGACCAGCAGAGGGCTCCAGCTTCCGGCGGCGATGACCACGGCGTCGGCGGCGTGCCGGCCACCTTCGGTCAGCACCGCTGCGACGCGACTGCCGGTGGTCTCGAAACCCGTGACCGATGTGTTGAACTGGAACTGCACGCCGAGCGCACGCGCCTTTTCCGCCAGCGCCTGCGTGAACATGCGCGCGTCGCCGGACTCGTCCTCGGGGCAGAGGATGCCGCCGACGAGCTTGTCGCCGACGTCGGCGATGGCGGGCTCCAGCGCCGTGGACTCTGCCGGCGACAGCACGTCGACGTGCAAGCCGAGCTTTGCCAGGTGATCGAAGCGCGCGCGCGCCAGGTCGAAGTCGGCCTGGTTGCGGAACACCGTCAGCGTGCCGTTGGCGCGCTCGTCGTAGGAAAGCGCGAGCTCGCTGCGCAGCTCGCGCAGCACCCGCAGGCTGTACGAGGCGAGCTTCAGGTTCTTCTCCATGTTGGCGTGGAAGCGCGCCGGTCGGGAGTTGGCGATGAACGACAGCCCCCAGCGCGTCATCCGCGGAATGACGCTCGGCCGCAGCAGGAACGGTGCGTCCTCCTTGCCGATCCACTTCACCAGGTGCCAGAAGACGCCCGGCGAATTCCACGGGTCGGCCATGCTCGGCGTGAGCATGCCGGCATTGGCGTGGCTGGTGCCGCGCGCGGGCTCCGAGTCGCGGTCGACGACCGTGACCTGACAGCCATCGCGCGCGAGGAAGTACGCGGTGGTCACGCCCAGGAGCCCGGAGCCGACGACGACGACGCGCATGCCTAACCCCAGAGGTCGGCGCTGAACGCGTTGACCTTTCCGTCGGCGTAGCGCATCGCGTGCTCGCGGTCGGAGACGTTGACCAGCGGCGCATCGAGGTCGACGAACTGGCACTGGCTGGCGACGACGTACCCCGGCGCCATCGCCAGCGACGTGCCCATCATGCAGCCGACCATCAGGCCCAGGTCGCGCTCGCGCGCCGCCTGGACCAGCTTCAGCCCCTCGGTCAGGCCGCCGCTCTTGTCGAGCTTGATGTTGATCACCTGGTACTTGCCGACGACCTTGTCCAGGCTGCGCACGTCGTGGCAGGTCTCGTCGGCTGCGAGCGGGATCGGGCTCTTGAAGCCCTGCAGCGACTCGTCGACCGCCGACGGCAGCGGCTGCTCGATCAGCTCGACGCCGAGCTTCGCCAGCGGCGCCACGAACTGCTCGAGCTGCTCCATGGTCCACGCTTCGTTGGCGTCGACGCTGATGCGCGCGTTGGGCGCGGCCTGGCGCACGGCCTCGACGCGCTCCAGGTCGCCTTCGCCGCCGAGCTTGACCTTCAGCCGCGGCCAGTCCTTGCGCTCGGCGGCCTTCTTCGCCATGTGCTCGGGCGTACCCAGGACGACGGTGACGGTGGTCAGGATTGCGTCCGGCGCCTGCAGACCGCACAGCTCCCAGACGCTCTTGCCCGCACGCTTGGCGTGCAGGTCCCACATCGCGCAGTCCACCGCGTTGCGTGCGGGGCCCTTGGAGAGACGCTTCTGCAGCTCGTCGAGCGACAGGTCGCTCTCGATCAGCTCCCGATACGCGTGCAGCTCCCGGACCACGCTGTCGATGCTGTGGCCGTAGCGGCGGATCGGACAGCATTCGCCGCGGCCGGTGAACTGGCCGTCGCTCAAGGTGACGACGACGACGTCGGCGGCCGTGCTCGTGCCGCGCGAGATCACGAACGGCTCCTTGAGCGGCCAGGTTTCGGGATGCACGTCGAGCTTGAGCTTGGCCATGGTCAATTCGTTGTAGGAGCGGCTTTAGCCGCGATCGGGGCTAAAGCCCCTCTTACGTAACCGGGACCCCGTAAAACCCGCCCCGGCTTGGCGCCCGTGTGCTGCCCGTCGGCGACGACGACCTCGCCGTTGACGAGCACGTAGTCGATGCCGCTGGGATAGAGGAACGGATTCTCCCACGTGGCCTCGTCCTTGATCCGCTCCAGGTCGAAGACCACGACGTCGGCCCACAAGCCTTCGCGGATCACGCCGCGATCGGCGAGGCCCATGCGCGCCGCCGGCCACGCCGTCATCTTGCGGATGGCGTCGGGCAGCGTCAGCGTGCCGCGTTTCTTGACGTACTCGGAGATCACGCGCGGGAAGACGCCGTAGCTGCGCGGGTGGCGCAGGCCAAGCGCATCGACCTGTCCGTGCTCCGCGGCCGCGGCGTCGCTGCCGATGGCGACCCACGGGTACTTGAGCGCGGTCTCGATGTCGCGCTCGTCCATCATGAAATACAGCGCCATCGCGCGATCGGGACGTCCAGCGACGACGATGTCCCAGGCCACGTCGGCCGGATCCTTCTTCAGCGCCTTGCCGATGTCGGCGAGGCTCTTGCCCTTGTACTGCTCGGTACTGCGCGGCGTGCGGGTCGGCGAGCACGATGTGCTCCCAGCCGCCGCAGGCCTCGACCAGGTTCGACCAGCCGGGCTGCGAGCCTGCCGCGACTTCCTTCTTGAGGCGCACGCGCAGCTTCGGGTCTTTCAGCTTCTCGATGCCCTTGTCGTAGCCGTCGGCGAACACCCAGTTGGGCGCGGTGACGTCCAGGCCGGTGCCGCCGGCGGGATACACGTACATGTCGGCGGCGATGTTCACGCCGCGGGCGCGCGCGTCCTCGATCAGGTTCCCGGCCTTGGGCATGATCCGGCCCCAGCCCGGCGCGTACGCGGCCTTGAGGTGGAACACCTCGACCTGCACGCCGCCTTTCTCGCCGATCTCGACCGCCTCGTTCAGCGCCTTGAGCAGGTCCTTTCCCTCGTCGCGGATGTGGCTGGCGTAGATGCCCTTGTACTTCGACGCGACTTTTGCGAGCTCGATCAGCTCCTCGGTGGTCTGGAAGGAGGAGGGCGGATAGATCAGCGCGGTGGTGATGCCGAAGGCGCCGTCCTGCATCGCGCGGGCGACGCGGTCCTTCATCTGCTCCATCTGCGCGGCGGTGGGCTTGCCGTCGCCGTCGCCCATCACCTCCACGCGCGCCTGCGTTGCGCCGTAGTAGGTGCCGAAGTTCATCGAGATGCCCTGGCGCTCGAGCGCGGCGAAGTAATCGCCGATGCCCTCGGGCGGGATCTGTGCGCCATCGCGGCTCGGGAAGCCGCCTTCGCCGGCGATCGCCGAGGTCACGCCCATGCGGACCTTGTTCTCCGCCAGGCCGTTCTTCAGCAGCTGGTCCCCGGACTGGTCCATCACGTCGATGAAGCCCGGTGTCACGTACTTGCCGGCGGCGTCGATCTCTTTCCTGCCGCGCTCCTTGATGAGACCGATCTTGGCGAAGCGGCCGTTCCTGATGCCGACGTCCGCGGCGATCCAGGGATTGCCGGCGCCATCGAGCACGCGGCCGTTGCGGATGACGACGTCGTAGTCGCTTGCCGACTGGCTCGTGGGCATCGCGCTGCAACCGGCGAGGAGAACCGGCAGCAGGGCGCGCCATGCGCGCCTGACGGTCCGTTTCATCCTCAGCCGAGCCTGTAGCCGACGAGGTTGGCGTAGTTCAGCAGCACCAGGAAGGCGGTGCATCCCAGCGCGATCAGCGTGTACTGGAAGCGGCCGTAGCCGGTCCACCAGCCGTTCTTCCAGGCCGCGCCTGCGAAGAACAGCAGCGCCACCGTCAGCGGCAGCAGGATCAGCGGTACCACCAGCGCGATCCGCATGACGCCGGGCAGGCCGCTGAACGGATCGCCCATCAGGATGGCGAAGGTGACGCCGAGCAGCGCCAGGAACACCAGCTGCAGAGTGGCGACGAGCGCAGCCAGTCGGCGCGCGCGGCGCGCGCCGGGGGGCGCGTCCCGGTCCACCTTCCAGTGCCGCAATGCGCTGACGATGGCGACCACGAAGCAGAGCAGGGCGAACGCGACGATCAGCATGAGGAACGCGGGCGTCTCGTACCACGCGATCCGGTAAGCCGGATGATTGGGGAGGGAAAGCGGATCGAGCACATAGGTCGCATCGCCCTTGTCATCCGTGCTGAAGGCGATCATGTCGTCCTGGTCGACGCGGCGGAACACGTTGGGCTTCACCTCCACCAGCTCCATCACGTACGGGCCGAAGCTCATCACCAGGGTGTTGTGGTCCGTGGGGCTCACCTTGAGGGCGCTCATGATGGACAGCCCTTTCTCCAGCGACGTGTACGAGTGCCGGATGATCCGGTAGCTGCCGGCGTAGTGCGCGGCGCGCTGCTTGAAATCCTCGGGCGGCTTCACCTGCGGGAGCTTCGCGGGGTAGTAACGGTTCATGAACGCGCGCAGCAGATCGCTGCGGGCCGAGAAGCCGAGTGTCGGCGCGGTGTTCACCGACACGAAGATGCCGACGCCTTCCTCGGGCAGCAGGTTCATCTCGGAGTGGAAGTAGCCGGTGTCGCCGGCGTGCGCAACGATCCTGCGGCCGTTGACGTGGTTCTCGTAGAAGCCCAGGCACGCGCCGTTGATGTACGGGTTGGGGGAGAGCGCACGCTCCTGCATCAGCCGCGCGGTCTCCTCCTTGAGGATGCGCTTGTCGCCGTAGGCGCCCTTCTGCAGGTGCGCGATCATGAACTTGGCCATGTCGGTACCCGACGCGGACATGCTGCCGGCCGGCGAGTAGTTCACGAACTCGAAGTCCTTCTTCTTGTACTGGCCCGCCTCGTACTCGTAGCCCACCGACATGTGCGGCGCCAGCGTCGCCGGCAGCGGCTGTCGCGCCGTGCTCTGGGTCATCCCCAGCGGCTCCAGGATGTTCTTGTCGACGTAGTCCTCGTAGGTCATGCCGCTGAGGTTGGCGACGATCAGGCCCGCCAGCGAGGTGCCCCAGTTGGAGTACGACGCCATGTCGCCGTTGGTGAAGTCACCGCTGGCAGGCTCACGCACCCGATGCGGCACGTGCTTGGCCAGCGCCTGGTCCAGCGGCTCCATCCCGGACGCGTCCTTGACGAACAGGTAGCCCAAGGATCCGTCCTCCATGCCCTCGGTGTGCGTGAGCAGGTTGCGGATCGTGATTGGCTTGCCGGGGTAGGTGTCCGGCACCTTGAACTGGGTGACGTAGTTGTTGACGTCGTCGTCGAGCTTGACCTTGCCCTGCTCGACCAGCTGCATCAGCGCGACCCAGGTGAAGATCTTGGACACCGATCCGGGCCGGAACAGGGTCTTTTCCGCGTCGACCGGGACCTTGTTCTCCACGTCGGCGTAGCCGTAGCCCTTGGCGAAGAAGAGCTTGCCGTCCTTGACCACGGAGACGACGACGCCGGCGGTGTGCTGCGCGCGCAACTGCGCAGTCACCACGCCGTCAATGAACGCCTCGAGCTCTTCCGGCGTCTTCAGACCCGCCCCTTGCAGGATCGGCTCCGGCGAGACGCCGGGGATCGTGCGATAGGCAAAGGCGTCTTCCGCGGCCTGGCCGGCGAGCGGGCATAGAAGGAACAAGAGCGCGAAACGTCTCATGCGATTCTCCAGATCGACGACTTTGTTTTTTTGTCAGCCGAACCTGTAGCCGAGCAGGTTCCAGAAGTTCAGCGACCACAGGAATGCCAGGCTCAGGAGCGCGATCGCGGCGTACTGCACGCGCGCATAGCGCGTCCAGAAGCCTTGGCGCCAGGCGACGACCGTGAAGTAGAGCAGCGCCAGCGTCAGCGGGATGCAGACGAGCGGCAGCGCCAGCGCCGCCTTGAACAGCGACGGCATGCCGAAGACGATCTCGTTCAAGTCCGACAGCGAGGCGATTGACGCGACGATGCCGATGACGAACAGGATGAAGAGCAGGCCGGTGAGCCCGGCGAGGCGGCGCGCGCGACGCGCACGAACGGTGTCCGCGCGATCCGACCTCCAGTTGCGCAGCGCGCTGACGACTGCCACCACGAAGCCCAACAGCGCCAGGCCCATCACCAGGTAGTGGAAGCCCGCGGTCTCGTACCAGGCAAGCTTGTAGGCGGCGATGAACGCGAAGGGCCCGACGACGTGCGTCACCTCGCCGTGCTCGTCCTCGACGAAGGCCAGGGTGTTGTCGTCGTCGATCTCGCGGAACACGCCCGGCTTGACCTCGACCCACTGCGAGCCGCCCGGGCCGGCGACGTTGGTCATCAGCAGCGTGCCGTCCTTGGTCGGCACGACCTTGGCGTCACCGAACATGGACAGGAACTTCTCCACGCTCGTGCGCGAATGGCGGTTGGAGCGATAGCTGCCCGCGAACTTGGCGGCGCGCTGCGCGAAATCCGGCGCGGGCTTGACGTCCGGGAGCTTGGCCGGGAAGTAGCGATCCATGAATTGGTGGATGAGGTCGCCGCGATTGTCGATCGGCAGGCTGCCCGCGGTGTTGTAGGAGACGTAGAGCCCGACGTTGGCTTCGGGCACGAGCATCAGCAGCGTGTGGAAGTAGATGGTGTCGCCGCCGTGCCCGACGAGGCGGTAGCCGTTGACGTACTCCTCGTAGAAGCCCAGGCCCGAGCCGCTGACGTGCGGGTTGGGGCTGAACGCGCGACCGTGCATGAGCCGTGCGGTCTCCTCCTTCAGGATGCGCTGATCGCCGATCGCGCCACCGTTGAGGTTGGCGATCATGAACTTCGCCATGTCGGCGGCGGTCGAGCTCATGCTGCCCGCCGGCGCCATGCCGTTGATGAGCTCGAATTCGTGCGGCTTGAATACGCCGAGCTCGTGGCTGTAGCCGTGCGACATGAACGGCGCGAGCGCCGCGGGCAGCGGCTGGCGGAAGGTGCTGCTGGTCATGCCGAGCGGCGCGAAGATGTTCTTGTCGACGTAATCCTCGAACGGCATGCCCGAGACGGTCTCGACGATCAGGCCCGCGAGCGAGCAGCCCCAGTTGGAATACGAGGCGATGCGGCCATCGCCGAAGTCGGTCGTCGGCGGCACGACGCGCTTGGGGATGTGCTGGCCGAGCATCTTCGCCATCGGCACCAGCGACTGCGTGTCGCGCGCCATCAGCCCGAGCGCGTTGTCCTCCAGGCCCGGCGTGTGCGTGAACAGGTTGCGCACCGTGATCGGCGCGGAGAACGTGGCGGGGATCTTGAACTGCGTGACGTAATTGTTGACGTCGTCGTCGAGCTTGACCTTGCCCTGCTCGACCAGCTGCATCAGCGCGGTCCAGGTGAAGAGCTTGGAGGTCGAGCCGGGCCGGAACAGCGTCTTGTCGGGATCGACCGACGTTCTCTTGGCGACGTCGGCGTAGCCGTAGCCCTTCGCGAAGAAGACCTCGCCGTCCTTGACCACGGCGAACTGCGCGCCGGCGATGTGATGCTCGGACAGCTGCGCGCCGAGCACGCCGTCGATGAACGCCTCCAGGTCCTGCGGGCTCTTCAACCCGGCGCCTTCGCGGATCGGCTCGGGCGAGGCGCCCGGTATCGGCTGGTACTCGAGCGACGCGCCCGCAGCGGTCGCGGAGAGGAGGGCGGCGGCCGCGGCCGCTACGAAACGCATGCTCACTGTTTGTTCTCCGGGGCGGGCTCGACTGGCACGACCTTGGGCGGCTCGGGCGGCGGCGGTGGCGGCGGCTTGCGGGAGAGCGGGATCTGCAGGCCGACGTTGAGCGTCCAGTCGCGGAAGTACGGTGCTTCCCAGTCCTGGCGCGGCGCCATCTGGTAGTCGGCGCGATAGCGAACTTCGCCGCGCAGCAACGCGTCCAGCCCGAACAGTCCCAAGGGTTGCAGATAGCCAAGGCCAAGATCCCCGAACAGGCCGGAGCCGTCCGCGGCCTTGCCCGGCATGTTCTTCTCGGCGAAAGCGCCGACCGCCACGAGCCCGTAGAGGCGGCTCAGGCCGAAATCGCGCAGCGGGTTGAACAGCAGCGAGATCTGTCCGCCGGCGAGCGACGGCACGTCGCCGTACCGGGCTTCGTCGCCGTACTTGAAGGCGGCGTAGTAAAGCCCCGCAACCTCGATGGAGGCGACGTCGCCGTGATGGCCGATCGCGACGATGCCGCCCATGCCGCGACCCGTGTAGCGCTTCTCGGACGCGAAGAGGTGCGAGTACATCGTCGCCACGTACCAGCCCGGGCGCACCGGGTCGTTGCTGACCGGCGCTTCCTGGGCGCGCGCCATGCCCGTGGTCGCGAGCATCACAACCGCCAGAGCGGCAGACGTTTTCATCAGCCTCCGAACCGCATGCTGAAGTTGGCCACGATCGTGCGCGGCTGGATGAAGTGGTAGAAGTCGATCGGGCTGCCGTCGACCTGATTGTTGACTTGGGTGTGGTAGGAGACGCCGCGCTCGTCGGCGAGGTTATTGACGCCGATCGACAGCTCCGGCTGCAGGCGCGTGTCGCGCTTGGCGATGACCAACCGGGCGTCGTAGGTCGTATAGCCGCCGATCGTGCCAGTGGCAGGGATGGCGTCGGGAGACTCGCCGATGTACGCGTGCGTCAGGGTCGGCCCGAGGGACAACCCGAAGAACGGCGAGCGCCATTCGTACGAGGCCACGTTGGCGATCTGGAATTTCGGACTGCCGGGCAGGCGCGTGCCGGCCGGGCAGGGATCACCGCAGGCGGCGACGGCCAGCGGCTCGTCGATGACCGCGTTCATGAACGAAACGCTCGTGACCCACTTGGCGCCGGCGAACGGCAACACTTCGAAGATCGATTCGACGCCCGTGGAATGCGCCCGCCCGATGTTCGCGATGACCGACAGGTTCACGTTCGTCACCAGGTAGGGGATGGCGACGGTCTGCTGCAGGTCATTCCAGTCCAGATAGAAGAAGGCGACGTCGAAGCGCAGCCGGCGGTGCCACCACTCGGTACGCAGCCCGGTCTCGTAATTCCACAGGCGGCTCGACTTGTAGGGTCCGAACGTGAAGCCGGCGTTGTTGGAGGATTCCTCGAAGCCGGGCGCCGGCGGATTGATCTGGACGCCGCCGAACTGGAAACCCTTGGCGACCAGCCCATACCACTGCACGTGCTTGTTGTGGACGTAGCGCGCCGCGAACTTCGGATTGAGACCCTGGGTCTTGTCGTGGAACGTGTCGGGCTGACAACCGTTGTTGGCGGCAGCCTGCGGAAAGAAGGCGACGATCTGCGCGCCGCAGACGATGCCGTTGCCGTCCAGCCCGGTCTGGTAGCGGCGCGCGCCGACCGTGAACTCCCAATGCTCGCCGGCGCGCATCGTCACTTCCCCGAACAGCGCCTTCTCGCTGGCCACCTGGTCGGAGGTGGCGTAGACGAAAGCCTGCAGGATGTCGGTCGAAGACAGATCGTCACGGCCCTCGGGCTCGGGCTTGTCCGGGCCGATGAAGGCGTACTGCATGTGCGCATTGCCGTAGTGCAGATAGGAAGCGCCGATCAGCCATTCGAACATCCCGGTGCCGCCTTCGGGGGACGACAGCCGCAGCTCCTGGGTCCAGCCGCGCACGTCGTCGCGGAGGACGTTGACGTATTCGACGTCGTCCTGGTTGCCCAGGCCAAAACCCCACTCGGCGTGGGTGGCGGTGTAGTTGTGCTTGGTCATCCGGTTCGTCGACGACAGCACCTTGGCCCAATCGAAGTCGTAGCTGAGCAAGAGGTTGCCGCCTCCGAATTCGTGATCGCGCGGGCTCGGGAACGGGAATTCGTTGCTGCCCAGGAAGCTCGGGTCCTTCGCGAATCCGTAATCGTCCTGATGCGTCTTCTGCTGGAAGTAGAAGGCGGAGACGTTGAAGCGCTCCGTCGGATGCCAGGCGGCGAGAAGGCGACCCGTCCACTGCCGGACCTTGTCGGCGTCCGGGTCGTTGCGGCTCTCGCCGTTGCAGACTTGCTGCCCGTTGAGGACGATCGGCAGGTTCACCGTGCGCAGGGCTTCCGCCAGCGGCAGGGTCGAGGGCAGCACGACTGCAACCGACGGCGGCAGCGCCGGCGTGCAGTTCGGCGCGCTCATGTCGTAGATACCCTGGTCGCGACGTACCACTCCAACTGCGCGCAGGGCAAACGTCGAGCCAATCGGGATGTTCAGGGCCGCCCCGCCGGTCGGCCAGATCGCATCGCTCTCGTTGACCTTCGCGCCGGTGCCGGAGATCTTCGCCTCCCACAAGCCGAACTTCGGCTTCTCGACGATGTAGCGGACGGCGCCGGCCAGCGCCCCGGAGCCGAACAGCGTGCCCTGCGGGCCCTTCAAGACTTCCACCCGCTCGAGGTCGAATGGATTCAGGTCCGGCACGGACGAGGGGGCGAACAGGTCCGCGAACGGCATGTCCTCCAGATAGATGCCAGTGGAGAGCGGCGTGGCGCCACCGTCGAGGTCGGTGGAGATGCCGCGGATGATGGGCACGCTCTCGTCGGGGCTGCCGTTGTCGGGGAACGAGACGCCGGGCACGAGCTTCAGGTAGTCCTTCATGCCCTGCGCGTGCATCTTCTCCAAGTCCTCGCCGCGCAGCGCGCCGACGCTGCCCGGCAGGTCGCGCTGCGACTTCGCGCGCTTGCTGGAGGTGACGATGACCTCCTCGAGATGGACGGTTCCGTCGTCGTCCTCGGGCAGGGTCACCGGTACGGTGGTGACCGTCTCCTTCGGAGCAGGCGCGGCTTCAGGCGCAGCGTCGACAGGCGCAGCTTCTGCAGGCGCGGCCGCGACGGGCGCATCCTGCGCGACGGCGCCGATGTGCACGCACAGCGCTGCGAGCGCCGCCGCGGCGAGCACGGCACCGTGCACGGACAATCGGGTTGATGCGTCCATCGGACTCCGCCGCTTTGTGAGTTGACGCGCCAGCGATAATCATCGTATACGATATTTTCTGTCAAGCATGCGCAGGGAATCCATCGACGAGCGGGACCGCGCCGCTGGATGCACCCACTGCCTGGACTTCGTATACGAAAAATGGCCAAGGCCCGCGACACCGACGACACCGCGGTCTCCGACCGCATCATGGACTGGGTCCGACGCTCGATCTTCGAGGGCGAGCTGCTGCCGGGCGCGCCGCTGCGCCAGGACCACATCGCCAAGAAATTCCGCACCAGCAAGCCGCCAGTGCGTGAAGCGCTGCGGCGGCTGGAGGCGCAGGACTACGTCGACTTCGAGCCCAACCGCGGGTTCTTCGTCAAGCGCTTCACGCGCGAGGAGATCGTCAACCTCTTCGAGATGTGCGCGTTGTTCGAAGGCCACGCGGTGCAGACCGGCGCCAGCCGCCTGACGCGCGCCGAGCTGCTGCAGCTGGACGGCTGCATCAAGCGCATGGCGCAGGCCGACAACCTCATCGACCTGATGAAGGCGGACGCGGGATTCCACATGGGCCTGGTCGGCGGCATCCGCAACCATCGCATCAAGGCGCGGATCGAGGAATTCCACGCCTACTTCCGCATGTACTACCGCGCGCTGGGCAAAGCCGAGCTGCCGCGGCCGCTGGAGACCTACCGGATCATCCTGTCGGACCTGCGGCACGGCAACATCGTCGGCGCCAGCTCGCGCATCCAGGTCTACCTGCTCGATCAAGGCCGGCAGCTGAGCGCGCTGGGCGACCAGGTGGCTACGCGGTTCGCTGCGTGAAGATCCTTCGCTCCGCTCAGGATGACGCCTCCGGCGTCACGTGGTTCGGCCATCCGCGCGGCCTCACCATCCTGTTCCTGACGGAGATGTGGGAGAAGTTCTCCTTCTTCGGCATGCGCGCGCTGCTGGTCTACTACATGACCAAGCAGCTCGCGATCGCGCAGGGCAAGGCGTCGCTGGTCTACGGCGCCTACACCGCGTTCGTGTACCTGACGCCGATCTTCGGCGGCTGGATCGCGGACCGGCACCTGTCGCGGCGCATGGCGGTAATCATCGGCGGCTCGATCATGGCGTCGGGTCATTTCATGATGGCGTTCCCGGCGCTGCTGTATCCGGCGCTGGCCACCATCGCCATCGGCAACGGCCTCTACCTGCCGACGCTGCCGAGCCAGATCCGCTCGCTCTACGCGCCGGGCGATGCGCGCGGCAGCACCGCGTACAGCGTCTACTACGTCGGCATCAACGTCGGCGCGTTGCTCGGGGCGCTCGGCTGCGGCTTCATCGGCGAGCATTTCGGCTGGCACTTCGGCTTCGGCATAGCCGGCGTCGGCATGCTGGTCGGCTTGCTGACCTACGTCTTCGGCCGGCCGTACCTGCCGGCAGACCCCAAGGAAAAGCCCAAATCCCAGCGCGAGCCGCTGCCGCCGGTCGATGCCAGCGTCCGCGCGCGCTTCGGATTCTTCCTGCTGATCGCCGGCATCGTCGTCGTCTTCCGCAGCTGTTACGAGCAGATCGGCAACACCGTTGCGCTGTGGGCCGACTCCGGCGTCGATCGCAGCGTCGGCAGCTGGAACATTCCGATGACCTGGTTCCAGGGCATCAATCCGCTGATCGTGATCGTGCTCACGCCGTTTCTCGTCGCCTACTGGAACCGCAAGGGGCGTCGCACCGGCCGCGACGTGCCGCATCTGCGTCGCATGTCGCTCGGCGCAGCGATCGTGGCCATCTCGTACTTCGCCCTGGCCATCACCGCCGTGATCGCACCGGGGCGCTCGAGCTGGCTGGTGCTCGCGGCGTTCATGATGCTGATGACGATCGGCGAGCTGTACATCCTTCCCGTAGGTCTCGGGATGTTCGGCCGGCTGGCGCCGCGCGGTTTCGAGGCCACTGCCATCGCGCTATGGTTCCTCGCCGGCTTCGCGGGCAATCTCGCGGCCGGTGCGTTCGGAACGCTATGGTCGGTTTTATCGCACGCACAATTTTTCGCAGTCGTGGCGACCGCAGCTTCGGTTTCGGCCGCGGCCTTGTTCATCGTCGATTTCGTGCAGACGCGCAACGGCTCGACGCCGGCGCCCGGAGGAGCATCGTGAAACTTCGTAAAGCATCCTGGTTGGTCGTCGCGCTGCTGATGGCCTGCTCCGGTCGCGAGCGCCCCGACTCGGCGACGCACGCCGACCTTTTGATCCGCAGCGGCATGATCTACGACGGCACCGGCGCCGATCCGGTGCGCGGCGACGTCGCCGTCCGCGGCGATCGCGTGGTGCAGACCGGCGACCTGGAGAAATGGACCGCCACGCGCGTCGTCGGCGCCAACGGCCTGGCGGTGGCGCCGGGCTTCATCAACATGCTGTCCTGGGCCACCGAGTCGCTGCTGCACGACGGCCGCGCGCTGTCCGATCTCAAGCAGGGCGTGACGCTGGAGATCATGGGCGAGGGCAGCTCGATGGGCCCCGTCAACGACAAGCTCAAGGCGGCGATGATCGAGTCACAGACCGACATCCACTACGACGTCACCTGGAGCACGCTCGGCGGCTATCTGGACACGCTGGTCCAGCGCGGCGTTTCGGTGAACGTCGCCTCGATGATCGGCGCGGAGACCGCGCGCACCTACGTGCTCGGCAACGTCGACCGCGAGCCGACGCCCGAGGAGCTCGCGCAGATGCAGGACTTGGTGCGCCAGGCAATGCGCGAGGGAGCGCTCGGCGTCGGCAGCTCACTGATCTACGCGCCGGGCTTCTACGCCAAGACGCCGGAGATCCAGGCGCTGGTCGCGGCCGCGGCGGAGTCGGGCGGCGGTTACATCTCGCACATGCGCAGCGAGGGCAACCGCTTTCTGGAAGCGCTCGACGAGCTCATCGGCATCGCCCGCGCCACCGGCGTGCACGCCGAGGTGTATCACCTCAAGGCGGCTGGCGAGAGCAATTGGCCGAAGATGGCGCAGGCGATCGCGCGCATCGAGCAGGCGCGCAAGGAAGGCCTGTCGATCAGCGCCGACATGTACGCGTACACCGCTGGCGCGACGGGCCTGGACGCAGCAATGCCACCGTGGGTGCAGGAGGGTGGCATCGACGCCTGGATCGGGCGTCTCAAGGATCCGGCGATCCGTGCGCGCGTCGTGCAGGAGATGCGCACGCCCACCAACGCCTGGGAGAACCTGCTGATCGGCACGGGCTCGCCCGATCGCGTGCTCCTGGTCGGCTTCAAGTCCGAGAAGCTCAAGCCGCTGACCGGCAAGACGCTGGCGGAGATCTCCAGGATGCGCGGCACCTCCCCCGAGGACACTGCCATCGACCTCGTCATCGAGGATCACTACCGCGTCGGCACCGTCTACTTCCTGATGTCGGAGGAGAACGTGAAGCTCGGGCTGTCGCAGCCGTGGGTGAGCCTGGGCTCCGACGCCGAAGGCGCGGCGCCGGAAGGCGTGTTCCTGAAGAGCAATCCGCATCCCCGCGCCTACGGAAACTTCGCGCGCTTCCTGGGCAAGTACGTGCGCGAGGAGAAGGTCGCGAGCCTGCCGGACGCCATCCGGCGCCTGACGCAGCTGCCGGCGCAGAACTGGAAGCTCGAGGGCCGCGGCTGCCTCAAGCCCGGCTGCTACGCCGACGTCGTCATCTTCGATCCGAAGACCATCGCCGACCGCGCCACCTTCGACAAGCCGCATCAGCTCGCGACCGGCGTGCGCGACGTCTTCGTCAACGGCGTGCAGGTCCTGGACGGCGGCAAGCCCACCGACGCGCGGCCGGGGCAGGTGGTGCGCGGGCCGGGATACAAGAAATGAAAACGCCGCTGTTCGCCTGCCTGTCGCTCGCGCTTGCGGCGGCCGGGTGCGCTGGCGGCCGGACACGGGTTCCCGAGGAGGTGATGCATCAGGCTCAGTTCGTCATCGACAGCGACGGGTCCGTGCGGGACCGGAAGGCGGTTCGCGCGGCGCTCGCCGACGTGGCCAGGGAATTGCGCTTCGAGGACCGCGTGGAGGAGTCGACGCTACAAGACCGGTTTGCGGTTTTCGTCGAGCCGGGCGAGGACCTGCCGGTGTTCATGGCGGCGAGAGGGTTTGCGGACAGCATCGTCGTCGATGTCAGTGACTCGTACCGGCCGGCTGTCCCGACGAAATTTGCGTCCGTGCGAGACCAGGTCCGCGACCGACTGATCAGACGATTCGGCGAGCGGATGACGGAAGCGGACCACGCGAAGTGGATTCCGCTTACGCATGAGTTCAACCCGATGTACTGCCGTGACTTCCTATCGTTCGAAGGCAACAAGACGCCTCTGCCTCATCGCAGCTGTGACTACTAGACAGCGTCGATAGTCCAGGACGAATTCTCCAATGACGCGCGGGCGGCGCGCCCGCAGACTCATGCGCATCGTCACAGGTAGGTGTCTTCCCCGGTGCATCCCAGGATTTTTCTCGCGGCGCTGATCGCTGTCGCCAGCTTCTGTACTTCTTCCATCGCGGTCGCAGGCACTACCCCCGCGAAGCCGAACCTGATCCTGGTCATGACCGACGACCAGGCGGTGCGCGACTTGCTGGCGATGCCCGAGACGCTGCGCCTGATCGCCGGCCAGGGCGTGACCTTCCAGAACTCATTCGTCTCCTGGCCGTTGTGCTGTCCGTCGCGCGCAACGATGGTCACCGGCGAATACGCACACAACCACCGCGTGCTGGGGAATTACGCGCCCCGCGGCGGCGCGCAGGCATTCGCGACCGATGCCGAGACGCTGCCGGTCTGGCTGCAGCGCGCCGGCTACAACACCACGCACATCGGCAAGTACCTGAACGGCTACGGCGCCGACCGGCGCGGCAGCACCTACATTCCTCCGGGCTGGAGCGACTGGATGGGCCTGGTGGACCCAGGCACTTACGGGATGTGGGGCTACACCGTGAACCGCAACGGCGTGACCACGAAGTACGGCAACTTGGGCACAGAGGATCCGCAGCTGTATCAGACGGACGTGCTGCGCAGCCTGGCGCTCGACGCGATCGACCGGCGCCTCGCCGAAGGGCGGCCGTTCTTCCTGAGCGTCGCGTTTCTGGCGCCGCACGAAGAGGTTTCGGAGACGCCGCCTCCCGGCAGTCCCTATCCCGGCCCCAGGCCCGCGCCGCGACATGCCGGCTACTTCCCCAACGTGCTGCTGCCGCGCCCGCCGAGCTTCGACGAGGTGGACCTGTCCGACAAGGCGTCGATCGTGGCTGCGTTCGGCGCGATGTACGCAAACGAGACCCTGGCGCAGCGCACGAGCCGCTACCGCAGGCGCCTGCAATCGCTGCGCGCCGTCGACGAAGCGGTGCAAGCCATCGTCGCCAGGCTCACGGAGCGCGGCGCGCTGCAGAATACCTACATCGTGTTCACGTCGGACAACGGCTGGTTCAACGGCGAGCACCGCATCAACCTGAACAAGTTCCTGATGTACGAGCCGTCGATCCGCGTGCCGCTGCTGATGCGCGGTCCCGGGATCGCGCCGGGCGCGCGCAGCGAGGAGCTGGTCGCGAACATCGATCTCGCCCCCACGTTCGTCGAGCTTGCGGGCGCCACCGCTGGCCGCGTCGTCGACGGTCGCTCGCTGATGCCGTTCGCGCGCAATCCTGCGCTGCGCAGCGGGCGTCCGATCCTGCTCGATGCACCGGCCGAGCAGCTCATGTTCAACACGCGGGAGGCACCGTCGCCCGTGATCGTCCCGTCGATGCGCGGGTTGCGCACGACGCGCTTCAGCTACGTGGAGTACGCCACGGGCGAGGTCGAGCTCTACGACCTGCAGACGGATCCGGACCAGATGAAGTCGCTGCACAACCAGCTTCCCGCGATCCGCGCTGCGCTGCGGGCGGCGACGGCGCAATACGCCGGATGCGTCGGCGAAACCTGTCGGATGGAGCTGAATCATTGAAAAAGCCCCCCGCGGTGCCTACCATACGCGCCTCTTCCGGACGCTTAGCTCAGTGGTAGAGCATCGCCTTCACACGGCGGGGGTCACAAGTTCGAGCCTTGTAGCGTCCACCAAACCAAAAAAGGGGCCAGCAATCTGGCCCCTTTTTTTGTTTGAAGAAGTCTCAGGCTCCCGAGCCCAGCAGCTTCGTCAACTCCGCCGGCGGCGCGGGCTTGGTCAGGTGGGAGTCGAACCCGGCTTCCTTGGTGGCCCGCAGGAAATCCGACTGGCCGAAGCCGGTCAACGCGATGATCGAGAGCGCGGCGTTCCCTTGACGCGAGCGCAGCTCCCGGGCGACGGCAAAGCCGTCCATGCCAGGCATGGTGAGGTCGAGCAGCACCAGGTCCGGCTTGAAGTCGGTCGCGATGGCCAGGGCAGTGGGGCCGTCGAACGCGGCCGCGGCTTCGTGACCCATGAGCTGGATCAGGACGGCCAGGCTGTTGGCAGAGTCCTTGTTGTCGTCGACGACCAGGATGCGCTTGTGGTTCGGGACCAGGGCCATGGATCACTCCGGGTGCTAAAGAGCCAGACAGGACATCTGCGCCGAAAGTTTTTCCCCTACAAATAAAAAGGGCCGGAGTTGCTCCGGCCCTGTGGCTCGCCGAAGCCCGGGGGTGCCTCGGCGAATCGGGGTTCGTTTGCTTGCGCGAATTTCCCCCCGCCAGACATATAGCAATAGGGATGCCAACTCTCCTGGCACCTGCGGACGCCCCCGGAGCCGTCGAAAATCCATGCAGAACGCAGGATGTTTGCCATGCAACCTTGGCAAATTGCCCGACTCATGCATTCCCTTGGCCTGCCCGCGTTTAGAGGCGGATTTACCAGCGGGGGTGCGGACGACCGCTGCGTAGAATGACCCGGGGCCGAGGGGGAGAATCACCGATGAACACCTATTACAGAGCCGCTCTTGCAGCGGCCGCGATGCTTTCGTGCACGACAGCGTCCTTTGCCGGCGTCTGGCTGGCGGGCGATCTGCACGTCCACGACGATCACTCGTCCGACGGCAGCCTGCCGCGGCAATGCTGCGATCAGAAGGGCCCTGGCAATACCGGCATCAAGGAGCAGATCCAGATCTCGACCCTGGAAGGCCTGGATTTCCTGCCCCTGACCGACCACCGCACCTACGACCAGCATTACGACCCGCTGTGGGAGTCGTTCACCCTGCTGCTGATCCGCGCCGAGGAGGCCAACGGCAGCCCGCACGCCACGGTCCAGGGTGCGGTCGACACCATCGTGCAGGGCGATCATCCGCCGACCGGGCTGGGCTTCGGCCGCTTGCAGCAGTCGATCTGGGAAGCGCACGCGCAAGACGCGAACTGGGTGACGGCGCATCCCGACGACGGCGAGACCAACGACGACGGATCACCCAACGCCAACGCCAGCGCGGTCGGCATCGACCTGATCGAGGTGTGGAACCGCGGCAGCAACATCGACAAGGAGATGGCCTACGCCGAAGGGCGCTGGAACGCGGGCTTCCGCACGGGCATCGCCGGCGCCAGCGACGATCATTTCCGCGAGATCTGGGCTGCGGCGGGCCCGGGCATGCCCACGACCCGGGTATTCGCCGCCGATCGGCGTGAGCGCGCCGTCGTCGACGGATTGCGCGCGGGTCGGACCAGCCTGTCGGCGGATCCGGCGGCGCCGCAGCTGACGCTGACGGCGAAATTCAACGGTTACGACGCGGGACCCACCGGAATCATCGGGGGAGACGAGGTGATCGTGCCCGCTGGCACGCGCGGCACGCTGCAAGTCAGCATCGACGCCAGCGCCGTGGGCACCACGGTGTTCCTCTACAAGTCGCCGGGCAAGTCCGCCGGACCGGTGGCGACGTTCAAGCCGAGCCTGCTGCAAACCAGCTTCACGCTGCCGGTCACCGCGGGCGGCGCGCCGACCTGGTACCGCGCCGAAGCGCGCGGCCCCGGCTTGCCGGATCACTACGACATCAGCAACGTTCCGCTGTCGCTCACGCCCACGCCGGAGACGCTGCCGAACCAGCTGCGCGCGATCACCGCGCCGATCTTCGTCTCGACCGCGCCGGTCAACGCCCAGGCGGAGATCCCCGTGCCCGCAGACGTTGGCACCAACGATGGCGCCGCCCTCATGCTCGGCACCGCGGGAAATTTCGCCGGCTTCCCGGACGTCGCCGTGTCGGGCGACGTCACGCACATCGTCGCCGAGCGTCATGACAACAATCGTTCCGAGATCGTCTATCGGCGCCGCGTCGCCGGTGTGAACGATCCGACGGTGGCGCTGACGACCGGCAACATCGGTGCGCGCTTCCCGAAAGTCGCGGCGCGCGGCAACGACGTCTGGGTGGTGTGGCAGAACGAGTACCTCGACGAGAACCCGCATCGCCCGGCGATCTACATGCGTCGCTCGAGCGATGGCGGCAAGACCTGGGCCGCGCAGCAGGTCGTGCGGCAGATCGCTGGTCGTTGCGAGCATCCCGCGCTGGCGATCACCGCCGACGGCAAGCCGGTTGTGGCCTGGCAGGAGAACAGCGCGCGGCATCCGTTCGACGTCATGGCGCAGATCATCGGCCGCGATGCGGCGCCGGTGAATCTGTCCTGGGACAACGATCATCCGAAGAACGTGTTGCCGGCGCTGCCGACCGACACGCGCAGCGCGCGCTACCCGGCGTCGGTGTGGCCCACGGTGGCGGTCGCGCCCGATGGCCGCATCGCGGTGGGCTGGCAGGACAACCGCACCGACCCGGATCCGCTGTGGACCGGAAAGATCATCAGCGGCGACGGCACCGATCCCGACAACTGGCAGATCATGGTCCGCCTGCGCGGCCCCGGCGCGGTGAACTGGAACCACGCGTCGATCCTGGGCGCCGACGACGCCGCCGATCGGCATCCGTCGCTGGCGTTCGCCGGCAACGGGGCGCTGACCGCGGCATGGACGTCCAAGCCGACCGCGAGCGCATCGGGTGTCAACGTCGCGGTGCTGTCGTCCCGGACGACCGATGGCTTCAACTGGAGTGCGCCGGCAGCGATTGCCGCCAATCCCGCGTCGATGAGCCTGTGGCCGAAGCTCGGACGCGCGGCCGACGGCCGCGTCCGCGCGACCTGGCACGACTCCCGATCGGCCGACTGGCGCTGGCGCGTGATGACGGCCAAGCAGGCGGCCAACGGAACCTGGGGCGCGGCGCAGCTGATCCCGAGCCGGGGCATCAATACCTGGCCCGCCGTGGCGGGGAACAAACTGGTGTTCGCCAGCACCCGCAACGCCCAGCGGCTGCAGCGCGATCGCACGCAGCAGATTTTCGTGATCGATCTAGCGCCGTAATTCCTGGCGGTACGCGTCGAGCATCTCTGCGCCGAAGCACGCGAACACCACGCGGGCGATCGTGGCCGGCATGTTGGCGCGGACCTCGCGCACCGCGATCGCTACTGCCTGATCGATCGGATAGCCGTAGACCCCACAGCTGATGGCGGGGAAGGCGATGCTGGTGACGCCGTTCTCCTGCGCCAGACGTAGGCAGTTGCGATAACAGCTCGCCAGCAATTCGGGCTCGCCCGATTGTCCGCCGCGCCAGACCGGACCCACCGTGTGGATCACGTGCTTCGCTGGCAGGCGATAGCCGCGGGTGATGCGCGCCGCGCCGGTCGGGCAGCCGCCCAGCGTGCGGCATTCGGCGAGCAGCTGCGGGCCCGCTGCGCGGTGAATCGCGCCATCGACGCCGCCGCCGCCGAGCAGCGACTCGTTGGCGGCGTTGACGATGGCGTCCAGCGCGAGCGTCGTGATGTCCGCCTGGATCGCTTCGAGCATCGCTTCGGAGGGCATGCCGGGTACAATACGTCGCATGCCGATTTACGAATACACCTGCAAGGCCTGTGGTGCCGAGTCGGAGATCATGCAGAAGATCTCCGACCCGCCGGCCAAGGAATGCCCGGTGTGCCACAAGAAGAAGCTGGTGAAGAACATTTCCGCGGCGGGATTCCGCCTGTCGGGCGGCGGCTGGTACGAGACCGACTTCAAGTCCGGCAACAAGAAGAACGTGGCCGGCGACAAGCCCGAGGCGAAGACGGAAGCCAAGAGCGAGACCAAGACCGAAGCCAAGGCGGATGCGCCCGCCAAGTCGGCGAGCGAGAAGCCGGCTGCGAAAGCCGAAACGCCGAAAAAGCCGAAGCCCACGTCGACGGCCAAGAGCTGAAGCGGGCTTACCCATGAACCAGAAAGTCGGCGCGGTGTTGCGCAAGTGGTTCCTCGCGGGTCTGCTCGTCTGGATCCCGCTGGGCGTGACCCTGCTGGTCGTCAGCTCGCTGGTCAGCGTCCTCAACACCAGCCTGCTGCTGATCCCCGCGGTCCTGCGGCCCAACATCCCGGGCCTGGGCATCCTGCTGTCGATTGCGCTGGTGCTGGGCACCGGCGCGCTCACCGCCAACTTCTTCGGCCGGCAGCTGCTGGCCTGGACCGAGGCGCTGTTCCGGCGCATCCCGCTGGTGCGCCAGGTCTACGGCGGCATGAAGAAGCTCGCCGAGCAGCTGTTCTCCGGCAAGGGCAACTCGTTCCGCAAGGTGGTGATGGTCGAGTACCCGCGCAAGGGCATGTGGTCGCTGGGCTTCCTGACCTCCGACCCGGTAGGCGAGATCGAGGAGAAGGCCGGCGGCGTCGACCTCGTCGCGGTCTTCGTGCCGACCACGCCCAATCCGACGTCCGGCTTCCTGCTGCTGGTGCCCAAGGCAGAGGTGCTGGAGCTGACGATGTCGGTGCAGGAAGGGATGCAGTTCATCATCTCGCTGGGCGTCGTCGGCCCGACCGCCAACGACCGGAAGATCGACGAGCCGCTGCCCTGATTCCCCGCGCCCGCTACAATGCGCGGCTGATTTTTCTACCCCTGACGAACCATGCGTTCCCACTATTGCGGCGAGGTCACCGAGCGCCTCACCGGACAGACCGTCACCGTCTGCGGCTGGATGCACCGCCGCCGTGACCACGGCGGCGTGATCTTCATCGACCTGCGCGATCGCGCGGGTCTGCTGCAGTGCGTGTTCGATCCGGATACGAAGGCCGCCTTCGCTGCCGCCGACAAGCTGCGCTCCGAGTACGTGGTCAAGATCACCGGCAAGGTGCGGCCGCGTCCGGCCGGCACCGAGAACCCGAACCTGCCGACCGGCAAGATCGAGGTGCTGGGCCAGGAAGTGGAGCTCCTCAACAAGTCCGAAACGCCGCCCTTCCATCCCGACGACGAGACCGTCGGCGAGGACACGCGCCTGAAGTACCGCTACATCGACCTGCGCCGCCCGCTGATGCAGCAGAACCTGCGCCTGCGCCATCGCGTGGTGAAGTACATCCGCGACTACATGGACGCGCAGGGCTTCGTCGACGTCGAGACGCCGATCCTGACCAAGGCGACTCCCGAAGGCGCGCGCGATTACCTCGTTCCGTCGCGGACGCATCCCGGACAGTTCTTCGCGCTGCCGCAGTCGCCGCAGCTCTTCAAGCAGCTCTTGATGATGTCGGGGCTGGACCGCTACTACCAGATCGCGCGCTGCTTCCGCGACGAGGACCTGCGCGCCGACCGCCAGCCCGAGTTCACCCAGCTCGACGTCGAGACCTCGTTCCTGACGCAGGAAGAGATCATGGCGATCATCGAGGGCCTGGTCGTCGGCCTGTGGAAGGAGATGATCAACGTCGATTTCGGCAAGCTGCCGCACCTGTCGTACGCCGAGGCCATGGCGCGCTACGGCTCCGACAAGCCGGATCTGCGCAACCCGCTCGAGCTCGTCGAGGTGAAAGACCTCGTCGCCGACGTCGACTTCAAGGTGTTCTCCGGACCGGCCAAGGATCCCAAGTGCCGCGTCGCCGCGCTGCGCGTCCCTGGCGGCCGCGAGAAGCTCTCGCGCGGACAGATCGACGCCTGCACGGAATTCGTCAAGCAGTACGGCGCCAAGGGCCTGGCCTACATCGTCGTCAATGAGAAGGCCAAGGGCAGGGACGGCCTGCAGTCGCCGATCGTCAAGAACATCCACGACAACGCGCTCAAGGGAATCCTCGAGCGCACCGGCGCGCAGGACGGCGACGTCATCTTCTTCGGCGCCGACAAGTGGCGCGTGGTCAGTGACGCGCTGGGCGCGCTGCGCCTGAAGATCGGCAACGACCTCAAGCTCACGACACAGGGCTGGCGCGCACTTTGGGTCGTCGACTGGCCGATGTTCGAGTGGGAAGACAAGGAAGGCGGCTACTGGGCCTCGCTGCACCATCCGTTCACTGCGCCCAAGCAGATGGACGCCGAGCAGATCAAGAACCAGCCCGGCACCATCCTCTCGCAGGGCTACGACATCGTCGTCAACGGCACCGAGCTCGGCGGCGGCAGCGTTCGTATCCACCGTCCCGACATCCAGCAGGCGGTGTTCGACCTGCTCGGCATCTCGCCCGAGGAGCAGGAGAAGAAATTCGGATTCCTGCTGGAGGCCCTGTCGTACGGCGCGCCGCCGCACGGCGGCCTTGCGATCGGCATCGACCGGATGGTGATGCTGCTTGCCGGCGGCGACTCGATCCGCGAGGTCATCGCCTTCCCCAAGACCCAGACGGCGCACGATCCGCTGACCAACGCGCCGTCGACGGTCGACGAGCGCCAGCTGCGTGAACTACACATCCGCTCGACGGTCCCTGCCAAGGCGGCGCCGTCGGCGTGAAGAAGCATCAAGGAGTTTCGATGAGATCGTTTGGAATCGCGTTGGCCGGCCTGCTCGTCGCCGGATGCAATGGCATCGGTGACGGCAACAAGCTGGAGACCCTGGCCGTCGTGCCGGTGGTCATCACCACCAGCACCGAGACCGTCGCCAGCACCAAGATCTTCCGCTGCGTGCGCGACCAGCTGCGCGCGTACGGGAAGTTCACCGACGGCGAAGTCGGCGAATACACCACGCGCGGCCGCTGGTCCTCCTCCGACGAGAGCGTCGTGCACGTCAGCAACGGCGAGATCGGGGTGGACGACGTTCCCGGCCAGGACGAAGGCGTGGTGTTCACCGCCGGCACGATGACGCCGATCGCGCCCGGAACGGCCATCGTCAGCTTCGACTACGTCGGGCTGCACCAGCAGATCGAGGTGACGGTCGAGGACCTCGACAACAGCGCCATCTCCATCAGCCCGGGGGACTCCTCGATGGCCCCCGGATCGCTGGAGGCCTTGCGCGCGTCCGCGCTGATCGACGGAAGCCCGGTCGACATCACCAACACCGCCGAGTGGACTTTCGTCACGCCGAACGACGAGGTCGCGACCATCGACAAGACCACGGGCCTGGTCAGCGCCGTCGCACCGGGCGCGCCGCTGACGGCCAAGGCCACGTTCACCGCCTGCGACGCGGCGCCCACCGCCACCGTGACGGTCAAGCCGATCCAGACGCTGATCCTCTCCAAGGAGTTCGATAGCGCCGAGCTCGTCATACCCACGAGCGAGAAGCTGATCGTGACGGCCGACTTCGGCGATGGCACGCAGCAGGACCTCTCCGTGCAGGCGACTTACTGCGTCGCGCCGGATCCGCAGGCCTTCATCGGCTTCCTGGCCACCAATACGCTGCGCAACTACGTGCTGGCGCAGACCGAGGGCACCATCGGCATGTTCGCGATGTTCCCGCCGGTGTCGAGCTTCACGCCGGGTGAGGGCGCGGACCCGTTCACCTGCGCCAATCCGCCCCCGTCGAGTCTCTTCAAGCAGTCCAACGACATGGCGCTGACGGCGGTCAAGGCCAGCCTTTGCTCGATTGCGGTCAGCCCGTCGAGCGCCACGATCGTGTTCGGCTCCTCGCAGCAGTTCAAGGCGACGGGGACCTTCACCAAGACCACCGTCGACGCGACGCACCCCGCGGCCGAAGCCTGCGACGGGGTCGGCGAGACGCTGTTCACCCAGGACATCACCCGGCACGTGGTCTGGACCTCCAGCGACGCTACGGTCGCCGGCGTGGTCAACGCCAGCGCCAACTTCCTGCTTGCGGGCGTCGGCGGCGGCGTCAATCCGGCCGGCGGCACGGTCACCATCACGGCCACGTCGGCGACGACGGCCTTGCCCCTGCTGCAGCAGGTGACGGGCGCCAACGTGGCCACGTTCACGGTGACCCCCAAACCCTAGGGAATGCGCTTATTGCCCCCCGGGCAACCATTCCCTTGTGTCGGGGAAGGGGTCCGGGGGGTAAAATGGCGCCCCGCGACGGTGTCCGCGACACCGTGAGAGAACCATGGCCGCAGCGCTTGCCATCCAAGAATTTTCCCTGCTGGACGACGCCGAGTGCGACGCCCGCATCGTCGCGGCCAAGAAGATGCTCGGCAAGCGCCTGCTGATCCTGGGGCATCACTACCAACGCAACGAGGTCTTCAAGCACGCCGACTTCTCCGGCGATTCGCTCAAGCTCTCGCAGAAGGCCGAGGTGTCCGACGCCGAGTTCATCGTTTTCTGCGGCGTGCACTTCATGGCCGAGGTGGCCGACATCCTCACCTTCGGCAAGCGCACGGTGATCCTTCCGGACCTCGCCGCCGGCTGCTCGATGGCCGACATGGCCAACCTGGTGAAGGTGCGCAAGTGCTGGGAGGAGCTCTCCACAGTCCTCGATCCGGATCAGTCGGTTACGCCGGTCACCTACATCAATTCCGCCGCCGACCTTAAAGCGTTTTGTGGGAACCACGGCGGAATCGTCTGTACTTCCTCGAACGCCAAAGCGGTGCTGGAGTGGTCGTTCGCCCGGCGCGAGAAGGCGCTGTTCTTCCCGGACCAGCATCTGGGCCGCAACACCGGCTTCAAGATGGGCGTGCCGCTCGACAAGATGATCGAGTGGGATTTCACCAAGCCCATGGGCGGCAACACACCCGAGGCGATCAAGCAGGCGAAGATCATCCTGTGGAAGGGTTTCTGCTCCGTGCACCAGATGTTCCAGCCGGCGCACATCGACAACTTCCGCAAGCAGTTCCCCACCGGCAAGGTCATCAGCCATCCGGAGAACTCCTTCGAGGTCTGCCAGAAGTCCGACTTCGTCGGCTCCACCGAGACCATTCTGCGCACGGTGCGCGCGTCGCAGCCCGGCGATCACTGGATGGTCGGCACCGAGCTGAACCTGGTGAACCGCCTGGCCGACGAGATGAAGCCCAAAGGAGTCACCGTGCAGTTCATGTCGCCGACGGTCTGCATGTGCTCGACCATGTTCCGCACCGACCCGCAGCACCTGGCCTGGGTGCTCGACAACCTGGTGGTCGGACGCACGGTGAACCGCATCCGCGTGCCGGAGGAGATCGCCGTTCCGGCGCGAAAGGCGCTGGACCTGATGCTCGAGGTCGTCGACTAACGTTTTTCTTTCTGGGGAATTCGCCGCATGTTCACGAACGCCAAATCGCTGGCCCAATTCGACCCTGAGCTCGATCGCGTCATCCAGGCCGAGCGTGCGCGGCAGGAAGCGCACATCGAGCTGATCGCCTCGGAGAACTACGCCAGCCCCGCGGTGATGGAAGCGCAGGGCAGCGTGCTCACCAACAAGTACGCCGAAGGCTATCCGGGCAAGCGCTACTACGGCGGCTGCGAGCACGTCGACGTCGCCGAGACGCTGGCGATCGAGCGCATCAAGAAGCTGTTCGACTGCGACTTCGCCAACGTGCAGCCGCATTCGGGCGCGCAGGCCAACGCCGCGGTGTTCATGGCGCTGGTCAATCCCGGTGACACGGTCATGGGCATGAACCTGGCGCAGGGCGGTCACCTGACGCACGGCAACCCGGCCAACTTCTCCGGGAAGCACTACAAGATCGTGCCGTATGGCCTGGACACCGCCACGGGCTACATCAACTACGACGAGATGGAGCGCATCGCGGTCGAGGCCAAGCCCAAGATGCTGATCGGCGGCTTCTCGGCGTACTCGCGCGTGAAGGACTGGAAGCGCATGCGGGCGATTGCCGACAAGGTCGGCGCGCTGTTCTGGGTCGACATGGCGCACGTCGCCGGGCTCGTCGCCGTCGGCGAATATCCAAGCCCGTTGCCGCACGCGCACGTGGTGACGTCGACCACGCACAAGACGCTGCGCGGCCCGCGCGGCGGCATCATCCTGACCAAGGGACAGAGCGAGGACTTCAACAAGAAGCTCAACTCGGCGGTGTTCCCCGGCATCCAGGGCGGACCGCTGATGCACGTCATCGCCGCCAAGGCGGTCGCCTTCAAGGAAGCGCTGGCGCCGGAGTTCAAGGGCTACCAGAAGCAGGTGATCGCCAATGCGCGGTCGATGGCCAAGGTGTTCCTCGAGCGCGGCTACAAGGTGGTCTCTGGCGGCACCGACAATCATCTGTTCCTGCTGGACCTCATCGCCAAGAACGTCACCGGCAAGGACGCGGAAGCCGCGCTGGGGCAGGCGCACATCACCGTCAACAAGAACTCGGTGCCCAACGATCCCAAGTCGCCGTTCGTGACCTCGGGCCTGCGGCTCGGCTCTCCTGCCTCGACGACGCGCGGCTTCGGCGAGAAGGAGATGGCCGAGGTCGCGGGCTGGATCGCCGACGTGGTCGACGCGATGAGCGCCAACAACGACGTCGAAGGCACGCTCACGCGCGTGCGCGGCCAGGTCGAGAAGCTCTGCGCGCGCTTCCCGGTGTACCAGGCGGCAAAAAAGGCAGCCTAAGTGCAATGCCCCTTCTGCAAGGCACCTGACACGCGCGTCGTCGATTCCCGGCTTGCCGAGGACGGCAGCCAGGTGCGCCGCCGGCGCGAGTGCGAGAAGTGCAAGGGGCGCTTCACCACGTTCGAGAAAGCGCAGCTGGCGATGCCGTACATCATGAAGCGCGACGGCATCCCGGTGCCGTTCGACGAGGACAAGCTGCGCAAAGGCATGGAGATGGCGCTGCACAAGCGCAGCGTCGCGCCCGACAAGGTCGACCGCGCGATCGAGAACATCGCGTCCAAGCTGCGCGCCACCGGCGAGCGCGAAGTCAACTCGCGCCAGCTCGGCGAGTGGGTGATGGAAGAGCTGCACGAGCTCGACCAGGTCGCCTACGTTCGTTTCGCCTCGATCTACCGCAGCTTCGAGGACGTCAGCGCCTTCAGCGAAGAGATCGAGCGCCTCAAGCGACTGCCCGGCGCCGAGCAGCGCAAGAGCCAGCTGCCGCTGATCGCTCCGGCCGAGCGCGCGCGCAAGCCCTGATGGCTGCCGCCGCCGCGACGCTCACGCCCGAGAAAGCCATGGCCCAGGCTCTGCGCCTGGCGGAGCAGGGACGATCGACCACGCATCCCAATCCCCGCGTGGGTTGCGTGATCCTCAACAAAGGCAAGGTCGTCGGCGAGGGCTTCCACGAGCGCGCCGGCGAGATGCACGCGGAGATCCGCGCGCTGCGCGCCGCTGGCGAGAAGTCGCGTGGCGCCGAGGTGTTCGTGACGCTCGAGCCGTGCTGTCACCAGGGCCGCACCGGGCCGTGCGTGCCGACGCTGATCGCTGCCCGACCGCAAAAGGTATGGGTGGCGATGCAGGATCCCAATCCGCTGGTCGCCGGCAAGGGCATCGCCCAGCTGCGCAAGGCCGGCATCGAGGTCGAGGTCGGGCTGCTGCAGGACGCAGCGGAGAGCCTGAACCGCGGCTTCGTCTCGCGGATGACGCGGGGTCGGCCGTTCGTGACGCTCAAGCTCGCCGCGAGCCTGGATGGGCGCACCGCGACGTCGACCGGTGAATCCAAGTGGATCACCAGCGAGGAAGCGCGCGCCGACGTGCATCGCCTCCGCGCCGAAGCCGGCGCCGTGCTGACCAGCAGCGCGACGGTGCTGGCCGACAATCCCGAGCTGACCGTGCGCTTCGCGCCATCGGAGGGCGGGAAATTCCTGCGCCAGCCCGACCGCATCGTGCTCGACACCCACCTGCGCGCGCCGATCGACGCAAAGGTCTGGGCGGACGGCGCGCGGCGCATTCTGCTCGCCGTTCGGCCCCGCGGCGATCAGGTCGACGAGCTCAAGCGCCGCGGGGTAGAGGTGCAGCTGGTCGGCGTCAGCGCCGGCGGACATGTCGATCTGTCCTCGGCGATGGTCAGCCTCGGGCGTCTGGAGATCAACGAGGTGTTTGCGGAGTGCGGACCGCGCCTTGCCGGCGCCCTGTTGCAGGCGGGCGTGGTCGACGAGCTCGTCGTGTACTACGCCCCGTCGCTGCTGGGTCACGATGGCCGGCCCCTGGCGGAGCTGCCGGGTCTGCGCAGCCTGCATCAGCGGATCGCACTGGAGTTCGTCGACTTCAAGAAGGTCGGTCCCGATCTGCGCGTCACTGCGCGGCCTTTATTCCCTCTCCCGCTTGCGGGAGAGGGCTAGGGAGAGGGCGATGTTCACCGGCATCGTCCAGACCGTCGGCCGCATTGCCTCCGCCGAAATCCGCGACGGCGACGTGCGTGTGGTCGTGCATGCGCGTGGTTTGTTCAAGGGCGTGCGCGTCGGCGACAGCATCGCGGTCAGCGGCATCTGCCTCACCGCGGTCACGATCGGCAAGGATCGGTTCAGCGCCGATCTGTCCTCCGAGACGATGGCCGCGACGACCGCGGGAAAATGGCAGGTCGGCTCGCCGGTCAATCTCGAGCGCTCGCTGACGCCCGCGACGCCGCTGGGCGGCCATCTGGTTTCGGGGCATATCGACGGCGTCGGCAAAGTCCTTAAAATCATCGAGGACGGCGGCGGCAACCGCATGCGCTTCGAGGCGCCGCGTGACCTCGCCCGCTACATCGCGCGCAAGGGCTCCATCTGCGTGGATGGAGTAAGCTTGACCGTGAACGAAGTCGCGCAGAACCGCTTCGATTTGATGGTCATCCCGCACACCTTGCAGCACACCACGCTCGGCGCGCTGGAAGCAGGCGCGGCGGTGAATCTGGAAGTGGATCTGATCGCCCGATATCTGGAGCGGCTCCTGGCCGCAAGGGAAGACAAGTGAAAGTCGCTACGCTCGATCCACGCCCCCGCGAGCTGGACGCCGTCGAGGACATCATCGCCGACATCAAGGCCGGCAAGATGGTGGTGCTGATGGACGACGTCGACCGCGAGAACGAGGGTGACATCGTCATGGCCGCGTCCAAGGTGCGGCCCGAAGACATCAACTTCATGGCGCGCTACGGCCGGGGGCTGATCTGCCTGACGCTCACCGCCGATCGCTGCAAGCAGCTGCGCCTGCCGCCGATGGTTGCGCACAAGGAAGACCTGCACAAGACGGCGTTCACCGTCTCGATCGAGGCGGCGCAAGGCGTCACTACCGGCATCTCCGCGTTCGACCGCGCGCACACCATCCAGACGGCGGTGAAGCCGGACGCCAACCCCGCCGACATCGTCATGCCCGGACACGTGTTCCCGCTGCAGGCGCAGGCCGGCGGCGTGCTGACCCGCGCCGGTCATACCGAAGCAGGCTGCGACCTCGCGCGTCTCGCGGGGCTGGAGCCGGCGTCCGTCATCGTCGAGATCCTCAACGAGGACGGGACGATGGCGCGACGCGCCGACCTCGAGCGCTTTGCGCGCGAGCACAGCCTCAAGCTCGGCACGATCGCCGACCTGATCCGCTACCGCCTGCAGAACGAGCACAGCGTCGAGCGCGTCGCCGAGACCGAGGTGCGCACGGAGTTCGGCGACTTCCGCATGGTCACCTACCAGGACACCATCGCCAGCACCTTGCACTTCGCGCTCGTGCGCGGCGAAACCCGAGCGGCCGAGCCCACGCTCGTGCGCGTGCATGTGCGCAACATGCTTTCCGACGTGCTCGGCATCCAGCACGAGCAGTTCGGCTGGCCGCTGCGCAGCGCGCTCAAGCGCATCGCCGACGAGGGCAGTGGCGTGGTCGTGCTGCTGCGCATGCCGGAAACGCCGCGCGAGCTGGTGCAGCAGGTCGTGGCGCTCAACAAGCCGCAGGCCGACGAGAGCTCCGCCGATTCGCGCCAGGTGCTGCGCACCTACGGCCTCGGCGCGCAGATCCTCTCGGACCTCGGCGTGCGCAAGATGCGCGTGCTGTCGGCGCCCAAGCGCATGCACGCGATTTCCGGCTTCGGCCTGGAAGTGGTGGACTACGTGGCGTGCGACTAGAAGAATGAAAGCCGGCAAGTCGGGCTACGCTGCGCCGCCCAGGCCGCGCAAGAACGAGTTCAGGGACGTCAGCATCGCCATCGTCGCCACGCGCTGGAACGTCGGTGTGGTCCAGGCGCTGGTCGACGGCGCACGCCGTTGCCTCAAGGACTGGGGCGTGCCTGCCGCGCAGACGCGGGAATTCCTGGTGCCGGGCGCGTTCGAGCTGCCGCTGGCCGTATCCGCGCTGATCGAGCGCGCCAACTTCGATGGCATCGTTGCGCTGGGCGCCGTGATCCGCGGCGAGACCCCGCATTTCGAATACGTCGCCGGTGAATGCTCGCGCGGTTTGCGTGAAGCGTCGCAGGACTCGGGCGTGCCGGTCGGATTCGGTGTGCTGACGGTGAACACCGACGCGCAGGCCGCTGCGCGCTGCGGCGCCGGCAAGGACAACAAGGGTTACGAAGCCACGGCCAGCGCGCTGGAAATGATCCGGTTCATCCGGGAGCTCGGGTGAACGAGCACGCTCCGCAAAGCCGCCGCGGCCTGGCGCGCCGGCTGACGGTGCAGGCGCTGTACCAATGGCTGGTCAACGAGACTTCGCCGGACTCGCTCCTCACCCAGTTTCGCGACCAGCCCGAAGGGCTGGGCCGCGCCGACGCCGAGTACTTCAGCGAGCTGCTGCAGGGCACCGTCAAAGCGGCGCCGCAGCTGACCGAGGCGCTGGTGCCCCTGCTGGATCGTCCCCTGGTGCAGCTCGACCCGGTGGAGCACGCGGTGCTGCTGCTCGGCGCCTACGAGCTGCAGCACAAGCCCGAGGTGCCGTGGAAAGTGGTGGTGAACGAAGCCGTGAACCTCGCCAAGATGTTCGGCGCGGAAGAAGGCTTCAAGTTCGTCAACGGCGTGCTCGACAAGCTGGCGCGCAACCTGCGCGCCTCGGAAATCGACATCTGATCGCCGTGGATGAGTTCGCCCTCATCCGCAAATACTTCGCTGGTCTCACTACCGTGCGTCGCGGCGTGGTGCTCGGCGTCGGCGATGACGCCGCGCTGCTGCGCGTTCCGGCAGGGCAGGAGCTCGCGGTCACGACCGACACGCTCGTCGCCGGCCGGCACTTCGCCGAGGAGACGCCGCCCGAGGACATCGGCTGGAAATCGCTGGCGGTGAACCTCTCCGATCTCGCCGCGATGGGCGCGCAGCCGCGGTGGTTCACGCTGGCGCTGACCTTGCGCCTCGCCGATCCGGTCTGGCTCGACGGCTTTGCGCGCGGCCTGCGCGCGCTGGCGCAGGAGACCGGCGTCGCGCTGGTCGGTGGCGACACCACGCAAGGTCCGCTGTCGATCACCATCACTGCGATTGGCACGTTGCCCACGGGCTCGGCCATCCGGCGCTCCGGCGCGCGGGCAGGCGACCTGGTGTGCGTCACCGGCACGCTCGGCGACGCGGCGCTGGCCTTGCGGCAGCGCGCGGACGCGGACCTGCCCGAATCGCTGAAGCGGCGTCTCGACCGGCCCATGCCGCGCGTCAGTGCCGGCCTGGCGCTGCGCGGCAAGGCGCGCGCGGTCATCGACTTGTCGGATGGGCTCGCCGGAGATCTCCAGCACATCCTGGACGCCAGCAAGGTCGGTGCCGAGATACGCGCCGACCAGCTGCCGTCTTCGCCGGAGTTCCGGGAGCGCGCAGCGCCTGAGCACCGCCTGGGTCTGCAGGTTGCGGGCGGTGATGACTACGAACTGTGTGCCTGCCTGCCGGCCGCGAGCGTAGAGCGCGTCGCCGCACGCTTGGACGTGCCACTCACGGTGATCGGCAAGATCACGCGCAAGCGCGGCCTGCGCTTCGTGGACGGCAAGGGCGTTACCATCGCGCAGGACTTCCAGGCGTACCGGCACTTCGAATGACAGAGCAACCCGACATCGGCCGCCCCCTGGCCAAGCTGATCCTGTCGACGCCCGAGCATCTGGTCGCCTTCGGCTTCGGCGCGGGCCTCTCGCCCATCGCGCCGGGCACGTTCGGGACGCTGATCGCCTTGCCGTTCTGGCTCGCGCTGTTCTGGCTGCCGGTGGAGATCTATCTCGGCGCGGTGCTCGTCCTGTTCCTGTTCGGCTGCTGGGTTTGCGGGCGCAGCGCGAAGCTCCTCGGGCAGCACGATTACGGCGGCATCGTCTTCGACGAGATCGTCGGGTTCCTGATCACGTGCATTCCACTGCTGCCGGGCCTGCATCTGAAAGAAGGCTATTTCTTCCACTGGCTCGCCGCGGCGTTCATCCTGTTCCGCTTCTTCGACATCCTGAAACCCTGGCCCATCCGGACGCTCGACCGGCGCGTGCATGGCGGCTTCGGGATCATGCTCGACGACGCGCTGGCCGGGGTCTACGCGGGGGCGCTGCTGGCGGTCGCGACTTGGCTGATCCCCAAGAACTGAATCCGGTTTCAGTTTTTGCTTTACACTGGCCCGCCTGCACGGGGCACCACGAGAGCAATCAACGGCAATGGCAAAGAAAATCGTCCGCGTCGCCAATGGTCAGGGCTTCTGGGGAGACAGCCTTCTCGGGCCGATCCGCCTGGTGGAGGAGGGCCCGCTCGACTACCTCACGCTCGACTACCTGGCGGAGGTCACGATGAGCATCATGCAGAAGATGAAGTCGCGCGACCCCAACGCGGGCTACGCCACCGACTTCGTCGAGATGCTTCGCCGCATCCTGCCGCGCTGCAAGCAGAAGGGCATCAAGGTCGTCGCCAACGCCGGCGGCGTGAACCCGCGCGGCTGCCTGGAGGCGATCCGCAAGGTCGTCGGCGAGCTCAAGCTGTCGGGCGTCAAGATCGCCATCGTCGAGGGCGACGACATCCTGTCGCAGTTGCCGGATCTGATGAAGGGTGGGGAGGAGTTCAAGAACCTCGACAGCGGCGCGCCGGTCTCCAGCGTGCTCGACCGCCTCACGAGCGCCAACGTCTACATCGGCGCCAAGCCGATCGCCGACGCGCTGGCCCAGGGCGCCGACGTCGTCATCACCGGCCGTGCGACGGATCCGTCGATCGCGCTCGGCCCCCTGCTGCACGAGTTCGGCTGGTCGCTCGACGACTACGACCGGCTCGCAGCGGGCACGATCATGGGTCACATCCTGGAATGCGGGCCGCAGTGCACGGGCGGCAACTACACCAAGTGGCGCGACGTGAAGGATTTCGCGCGCATCGGCTGGCCGATCGCCGAGGCCAGCGAGGACGGCAGCTTCGTCATCACCAAGCACGACGGCACCGGCGGGCTGGTGAACGTCGAGACCGTCACCTCGCAGCTGCTTTACGAGATGGGCGACCCCAAGCGCTATCTGGGCCCCGACTGCATCGCCGACTTCACCACGATCAACCTCGCGCAGGACGGCACGGACCGCGTCAAGGTCAGCGGCATCAAGGGCCAGGCGCCGACGCCGACCTACAAGGTGTCGATGTCGTACTCCAACGGCTACAAGATCGCCGGCATGCTGGTGATCACCGGGCCGGACGCGATCGAGAAGGGGAAGATCTGCGCCGACGTCGTCTTCAAACGACTTGCCATGTACGGCTTGAAGGTTCCCGAGGAAGATCGCTTCGTGGAGTTCGTCGGCACCAACGTCTGCTACCAGGGCATCGTGCCGCCGCCGGACCAGCCGAGCGAGATCATCATGCGCATCGGCGCCAAGGGGAAGGATCGCAAGCTCCTGGAGTTCCTCGGCCGCGAGCTGGCGCCCCTCGTCACCGGCGGACCTCCGGGCATCACCGGCTTCGCCGCCGGCCGTCCGAGCGCGAGCGAGATCGTCGGCTACTGGCCGGCGCTGATCGACAAGCGCAAGGTCAGCACCACTGTCACCGTGGAGGAGATCTGACATGGCCAAGGTCAAGCTGATGCAGATTGCCATCGCCCGCTCCGGCGACAAGGGCAGCGGCAGCAACGTCGGGATCATGGCCAAGTCGCAGGAGGCCTACGAGTTCCTGGTCAAGCAGCTCACGACCGAGCGCGTGAAGGAGCACTTCAAGGAAATCTGCATGGGCAAGGTCGAGCGCTTCGAGCTGCCGAACCTGCGCGCGCTGAATTTCCTGCTGCACGACTCGCTCGGCGGCGGCGGCACCGAGACGCAGAAGACCGACGCGCAGGGCAAGGTCCACGGGCTGGCCATGCTGCACATGGAGCTCGATGTGCCGGATGCGCTGCTCAAGTAACGCATGAGCTTCATGCACGGCCTGCGCGCGCAAGCCGCCGCACGCCCGCGCCGCGTCCTGCTTCCCGAATCCCACGATCCGCGCGTGGTCGAGGCCGCGGCGCAGCTTGCGGCCGGCAAGCTCGCGACTCCGGTGTTCCTTTCCGAAGCGGCCGACTGGCAGCAGCGCGTCGACGAGTACCTCGACGGCCTGCTGGCTCCCAAGGGCGCGCTCGAAGTAGCCGCGGCTAAGCAAGAAGCCTTGATGCGCGCAGCCGTGCTCCTGCGCCTGGGCTTCGCCGATGCCGCGGTCATGGGCTCGGTCGCGACCACCGCGCACGTCCTGCGCTGCGGGCTGCGCGGCGTGGGCCTTACGCCCGACAGCAATCTCGTCTCAAGCGTGTTCCTGATGGAATGGCGCGACCGCGTGCTGAGCTTCGCCGATTGCGCGGTGGTTCCCGATCCGGACCCTGCACAGCTGGCGCACATCGCCATCACCAGCGCCGCCAGTCACCAGCGTCTCACGGGCGAGACACCGAAAGTGGCGCTGCTGTCGTTCTCGACGCACGGCTCGGCGAGCCATGCACGCGCGAACAAGGCCATCGAGGCTACCCGGATCGCGCGCAATCTCGCGCCGGACCTGGCCATCGACGGCGAGCTGCAGTTCGACGCGGCCTTGCTGCCGGCGATCGGCGCGTCCAAGGCGCCGGGGTCCAAGGTGGCGGGGCAGGCGAACGTCTTCATCTTCCCCGACCTCGACGCCGGCAACATCGGCTACAAGATCGCCGAGCGGATGGGCGGCGCCAACGCCATCGGGCCGATCCTGCAGGGCCTGGCCAAGCCGTGGATGGATCTGTCGCGAGGATGCAAGGTGGACGACATCGCCAACGTCGCGGTCATCGCCTCGCTCCTGAGCGCCTAGTTCTGGGATAATGCCGCGCTGCACAACGATCCCTCGAAACGAACATGGCTGAAGAGACCGCAAGCGTTCAGCGCGACGTCATGGAATACGACGTCGTCATCGTCGGCGCCGGCCCCGCCGGGCTTGCGGCCGCGTGCCGGCTGAAGCAGAAAGCCGCGGAAGCAGGCAAGGAGCTGTCCGTCTGCGTCCTGGAGAAGGGCTCCGAGGTCGGCGCGCACATCCTCTCGGGCGCCGTGTTCGAGCCGCGCTCGCTGAAAGAGCTGTTCCCCGATTACAAGGAGAAGGGCGCGCCCATGGGCGCGCCGGTCACGCGCGACGATGTCTACTTCTTCCTGTCGGCGACCAGCGCGCTGAAGATGCCCAACCTCTTCGTGCCGAAGACCATGCACAACGAGGGCAACAGCATCCTCTCGCTGGGCAACCTCTGCCGCTGGCTCAACACGCAAGCGCAGGGCCTGGGCGTGGACGTGATCGAAGGCTTTGCCGCGCAGTCGCCGATCATCGAGGACGGCGTGGTCAAAGGCGTCGTCATCGGCGACAAGGGCGTCGATCGCCACGGCAAGCACACCGAGAGCTTCACCCCGGGGCCGGAGATCCGCGCCAAGTACACGTTCCTCGCCGAAGGCGCCCGCGGGCACATCGGCAAGCAGATCATGCTGCACTACGGCCTGTGCAAGGACGCGGATCCGCAGCACTGGGCCATCGGCATCAAGGAGATCTGGGACGCCCCCGCCGGCAAGCATCAGCCTGGGCTGGTGGTGCACGGCGCGGGCTGGCCGCTGGACAACGCCAATCCGGGCGGCTCGTTCCTCTATCACGCTGAGAACAACCAGATCCTGGTCGGCCTGATCGTCGACCTGTCGTACACCAATCCGTACTTGTCGCCGTTCGACGAGTTCCAGCGCTTCAAGACGCACCCGAAGATCCGCCCGTACCTCGAAGGCGGCAAGCGCGTGTCCTACGGCGCGCGCGCGATCTGCAAGGGCGGCTTCAACTCCCTGCCGAAGATGGTGTTCCCCGGCGGCGCGCTGATCGGCTGCGACCTCGGCACGATGAACTTCTCCAAGATCAAGGGCAGCCATACGGCGATGAAGTCGGGGATGCTGGCCGCCGAAGCCGCGGCTGAGGTGCTGCTCGCGGGCGGTGCCGGCGGCGACGAGCTCGCGCTCTATCCGCAGAAGTTCAGGAACAGCTGGCTGCACGCCGAGCTGCACGGCAGCCGCAACTTCGGTGCGCTCCTGCACAAGTTCGGCGCGATCGTCGGGGGCGCGATCAACTTCATCGAGCAGAATCTCTTTGGCGGCCGTGTTCCCTGGACCGTCCGCGACCTCAAGCCCGACCACGCGACGCTGAAGCCCGCAGCGGAATCCCAGCGGATCGAGTACCCGAAGCCGGACGGCAAGCTCACGTTCGACAAGCTCTCCTCGGTGTTCGTGTCGAGCACCAACCACGAGGAAGAGCAGCCGGTGCACCTCAAGCTCGCCGACCCCTCGATCCCGATTGCGAAGAACCTGCCGCTCTACGACGAGCCGGCGCAGCGCTACTGCCCGGCCGGCGTTTATGAGGTCGTGCGCACGGAGGCCGAGCCGCGCTTCCAGATCAACGCGCAGAACTGCGTGCACTGCAAGACCTGCGACATCAAGGATCCGGCGCAGAACATCACCTGGGTCGCTCCGGAAGGCGGCGGCGGTCCCAATTATTCGAACATGTAAGAGAACGAAGAAATGAAAGCACTGGTCAGCGTCAAGCGCGTGGTGGATTTCAACGTCCGCGTCCAAGTGAAATCCGACGGCTCGGGCGTCGTCACTGACGGCGTCAAACACTCCATGAATCCTTTCGACGAGATCGCCATGGAAGAGGCGATGCGCCTGAAGGAGAAAGGCAAGATCACCGAGATCGTCGCCGTGACGATCGGCGGCGCCAAGTGCGAGGAGACCCTGCGCACGGCGCTGGCCTTCGGCGCCGACCGCGCCATCCACGTCAAGGAAGACGTCGAGGTGCAGCCGCTGACCGCCGCGCGCGCGCTGGCGGCGATCTTCAAGAAGGAGAGCCCGCAGATCTTCCTGCTCGGCAAACAGGCTATCGACGACGACAACAACCAGACGCCGCAGATGCTCGCGGCGCTGTTGGACCTGCCGCAGGCGACGTTCGCGTCCAAGGTGGAGCTCGGCGAGGGCAAGGCCAAGGTCACGCGCGAGATCGACGCGGGGCTGGAGACGCTGGAAGTGACGCTGCCCGCGATCGTCAGCACCGACCTGCGCCTCAACGAGCCGCGCTACCTCAAGCTGCCGGACATCATGAAGGCGAAGAAGAAGCCGATCGAGACGGTGAGCCTGTCGTCGCTCGGCGTCGAAGCCGCGCCGCCGGTCAAGGTGGTCAAGACCGTAGCGCCGGCCGGCCGCTCGAAAGGACAGATGGTGAAGACGGTGGATGAACTCGTGGCTGCACTGAAAGCAAAGGGGCTGGTGTAATGAGCAAGATATTGGTTGTTGCGCAGCATGCCGACGGCAAGCTCAACGGCGGCGTCGCCAAGGCGGTTGCTTGCGCGCAGAAGGTCGGCGGCGAGATCGAGGTGCTGGTGCTGGCCAAGGACGGCGCGTCCGTAGCCGCGGAAGCGGCAAAGCTCGAGGGCGTGACGAAGGTCCTGCAGCTCGACAACGCGGCCAACGATCACAACATCGCCGCGGTCATCGCGCCGCAGGTGGCGGATCTGGCCAAGTCGCGCGGCGCCACGCACGTCTTCGGACCGGGCTCGACGTTCGGCAAGGACCTGATGCCGCGCGTGGCCGCGCTGCTCGGCGTGCCGCAGGTGTCCGACATCATGGCCGTGCACGCGCCGAACAAGTTCGACCGGCCGACCTACGCCGGCAACGCAATCACCACCGTGGAGACCAGTGCGTCGCCGGTCGTGGCCACGGTGCGCCTGGCCTCGTTCCAGGTCGTCGGCGCGGGTGGGTCCGCCGCCGTCGAGAAGGTCACCTCCGCCGCTACGCTGCCGACGCACACCACCTTCGTCGGCATCGAGTCGCACAAGAGCGAGCGCCCCGATCTGCAGGGCGCCAACCGCGTCGTCTCGGGCGGCCGCGCGCTGGCTTCCAGCGACAACTTCAAGATCATCTACGCGCTGGCCGACAAGCTCGGCGCCGGCGTCGGCGCCTCGCGCGCCGCGGTGGACTCCGGCTACGTGCCCAACGACATGCAGGTCGGGCAGACCGGCAAGATCATCGCGCCGGAGCTCTACGTCGCCATCGGCATCTCGGGTGCGATCCAGCATCTGGCGGGCATCAAGGACGCCCGCACGATCGTCGCGATCAACAAGGATCCGGAGGCGCCGATCTTCGAGATCGCCGACTACGGGCTGGTGGGGGACCTGTTCCAGATCGTGCCGGAGCTGACCAGCAAGCTGTAAGGCGGGAGCGCGGGGCAGGGAGCACTTGCAAAGAATTCCCGAGTTCGACTCGTTGCGAGGGATCGCGTCGTGTGGCGTGATCCTGACGCACTTCTGGCGCGAGCCGTTCCACCTGTTCTGGGGCTGGACGCTGCTGGAGTTCTTCTTCGTCCTCTCCGGCTACCTGATCACCACGATTCTGCTCGAGGGCAAGGGCAACCTTAAGTTCGTCCGCAACTTCTACGTGCGCCGGACCTTGCGCGTGTGGCCGCTGTACTTCGTGAGCCTCCTCGCGGTGCTCGGGACCTGCGGCGCCCTGGGCTGCGGTTTCGAGCCGGCCGGACAGCCCAGCGGCGTGCCGCTGTATTTCTTCTTCGTGCAGTTCGTCGATTTCTACGTGCGCCCGGAGAACGGCGTGTTCGCCTACGTGCCGATCTTCTGGCACTCCTGGTCGCTGGCGGTGGAGGAGCAGTTCTACCTGCTGTGGCCGGCACTGTTCCTGATCTTCCGGCCGCGCTTTGGCACGGCGATGCTGTTCATCGTTCCGCTCTTCGTGGCCGGATACGTGGCGCGCTGGTATGGCTACAACCCGGCGCTGCTGCTCACGCGCATCGACGGGCTGCTGTTCGGCATCGTCCTGGCCTACACGCGCCGGCACCTGGAGTTCAATCCGCAGATCAGCCGGCGACGCTGGCGCTTCGCGCTCGTCTGCGCGATTGTGATCGGCGCGGGGGCGCTGGCGCCGTACATGATCTCCGGCTGGAACCAGGCGTTCGAGAACGCCAACGTCGACCGCAGCAGCCCGGTGCTGCTGTTCTCCCTGATCTACTTCGGCATGATCGGCCTGGTCGGCGAGTTCTCCGGCCATCGCTGGCTTGCTTGGCTGCGCCATCGCCTGCTGGTCCTGCTGGGGAACATGAGCTACTCGCTCTACATGTTCCATCTGCCGGTCGTCTTCTTCCTGGGCCGCGCGCTCAACGAGCAGTTCCCCGTCCTGCGCGGGCAGCCGACGCTCTTCATCTGCCTGGCAGTCGTGTTCGTCATGTCGGTACTGCTCGTGGACCTATCTCGAGCATCCGATCATGCGCATCAAGAAGCAGAAATTCTCGTACAAAACCTAGAGAGAGCCACCATGGGCTACCAATCGGTCTTCAAGCCGGACCTGTTCAAGGATCAGACGATCATCGTCACCGGCGGCGGCTCCGGCATCGGCCGCTGCGTCGCCCACGAGCTGGCGAGCCTCGGCGCCAAGGTCGTCATCACCGGGCGCAAGCAGGAGAAGCTCGACAAGGTGCTGGCCGAGATCAAGGAGGACGGCGGCAGTGCCACCTCGTACGCCTTCGACATCCGCGAGGAGGACACGGTCAAGGCGATGGTCAGGAAGATCCTTGCCGAGCAGGGCCCGGTGTCCTGCCTGGTGAACAACGCCGGCGGACAGTTCCCGTCGCCGGTGGCGCTGATCTCAAAGAAGGGCTGGGACGCGGTGGTCAACAACAACCTCACCGGCGGCTTCATGATGGCGCGTGAAGTGTTTCTGCAGTGCATGAAGAAGAACGGCGGGGCGATCGTCAACATGCTGGCGGACATGTGGGGCGGCATGCCGGGCATGGGTCACAGCGGGGCGGCGCGCGCGGGCATGCTGAACTTCACGGAGACCGCAGCGGTGGAGTGGGCGAGCTCCGGCGTGCGCGTGAATGCAGTGGCGCCCGGATGGGTCGCATCATCGGGCATGGATCAATACGATCCCGCGTTCGCCAAGGAAGTGATTCCGCGCTTGAAGGGCTCGGTGCCGCTCAAGCGCCTTGCTGAGGAAGCCGAGGTCAGCGCCGCGATCGTGTTCCTGCTCACGCCGGGTGCCGGTTTCATCAGCGGCGCGTGCATCAACATCGACGGCGCCGCCAGCCGCAACTGGCGCGTGTTCCCGCTGGTGGATCACAAGAACAGCAAGCCGTATCAGGGATTCCATCGGTCGGTGAAGCCCAAAGCGGTCGGCTGATTCGGGCGCCGTCGCATCGGTCCCGGCGGGGGACGACTTTAAAGCTCCGTCAGCCTCGGGCGCGGCCGTCCCTGGCCGCGCACGCCCCCGCCAGAACCGATCCGACGTCGCCGTTAGCCTGCTTTCGCTTTTTGCTTCGCTATTCCGCCGCCGACCGCCCGCACGCAGAACTCACTGATCGCCGAGATCAGCTTCTCGCGGTGTCCCGCGCCAGTCCGTGACGGCCCGATCGGCCCGACCAGCGCTTCGGTATAGGCGCCGACGATGCAGGCGGCGGTGATGTCCAGATCCTGCTTGGGGAACTCTCCGCCGGCGATGCCTTCCTTGAGGATCGCCTTGAACAGGTCGCCGAAGCGCTTGCGGGCCCGGATGCGAGCGCGGTCGACCTCGGCTTCGGCAGGCTCGGCGATGAAGGCGTAGGCCAGGTTGGGGCCGGTGAGCGCGCGGCGCGTGAACGACTCGACGGCCGCGTAGAGCCGGTCGCGCGCCGACCCGCCGCCCTTGACGATGGCGGTGAGGATCTCGATCTCGTGCTTCACCGCTGCATCGAGCACCTCGACGAACAGCTCACCCTTGGACTTGAAGTAGCGGTAGATGAGCCCGGCGGATACGCCGGCCTCGGAGGCCACCGCCGCGATCTGGGCCTCGCGCAGGCCGCCTTCGGCCACCAGCTTGCGCGCGGCCGCGACGATGCGCTCGCGGTTGCCCGCGAGGCGTTCCTCCATCAGCGCAGAGCGGCGGTAGGCCACGCAAATCCCAAGTTGCCGGCAAGGAATGAATCTTACTTCACTTCTTGGGGAGGGTGCTTTACGATGTCGCCTCCACAGGGGAGCCCACGTGCCCGTCATCGAGTCCAAGGTCGATACCGGAAGTCCGCAGTTCAAGCAGAACCGCGAGGACATGCTCAAGCGCGTCGCCGAGTTCCGCGCGATCGAGCAGAAGGGCCGCGACGAGGAAGAGTCCAAGCGCAGCAAATTCCACGAGCGCGGGCAGCTCCTGCCGCGCGAGCGCGTGCACCTGATGCTGGATCGCGGATCGCCGTGGCTCGAGCTCGCGACGCTCGCCGGCTACAAGCACCACGACGACAAGGACGGCTCGCTCGCCGGCGGCAACACCATCATCGGCATCGGCTACGTCTCCGGCACCCGTTGCCTGGTCTCGGCGTCGAACTTCGCCATCAAGGGCGGGACGATGACGCCCTGGGGCGTGCAGAAAGGTCTGCGCGTGCAGGAGATCGCGTTCGACCAGAAGCTGCCGACGGTCTCGATGATCGAGTCGGGCGGCGCCAACCTGCTTTATCAGGCCGAGGTGTTCATCCCCGGCGGCCGCACCTTCGCCAACCAGGCGCGCAAATCCGCCGCCGGCATTCCGCAAGTCACGGTCGTGCACGGATCGTCGACCGCGGGCGGTGCTTACATGCCGGGCCTGTCCGACTACGTGATCATGGTCCGCAAGCGTGCCAAGGTGTTCCTCGCCGGGCCACCGCTTTTGCGCGCGGCCACCGGCGAGATCGCCACCGACGAGGCGCTCGGCGGCGCCGAGATGCACTGCCAGATCGCAGGCACCGCCGAGTTCATCGCCGAGAACGACGGCGATGGCATCCGCATCGCCCGCGAGGTGATGAAGAACATCAACTGGAACGCCAACCGCCCGAAGCTCGAGCTCAAGGCCGTGCGCGCGCCGCTTTACGACATCGAAGAGCTTTGCGGCGTGGTTCCGGTGGACTACCGCAAGCCCTACGACTGCCGCGAGGTCATCGCGCGCATCGTCGACGGCTCGGAGTTCCTGGACTTCAAGACCGAGTACGACAACCAGACGATCTGCGGCCGCGCGGTGCTGCACGGCCACCAGATCGGCATCATCGCCAACAACGGTCCGATCACCACCCGCGGCGCGACCAAGGCCGGCCAGTTCATCCAGCTGTGCTGCCAGGCCGACATCCCGATCGTGTATCTGATGAACACGACCGGTTACATGGTCGGCACCGAGAGCGAGCAGGGTGGCATCGTCAAGCACGGCTCCAAGATGATCCAGGCCGTCGCCAACGCCACCGTGCCGCAGCTGACCATCGTCATGGGCGGCTCATTCGGCGCTGGCAACTACGGCATGTGCGGCCGCGGCTTCGGGCCCGACTTCATCTTCGCCTGGCCCAACTCGGTGACGAGCGTCATGGGCGGCGAGCAGGCGGCCAAGGTGATCAGCATCATCACCCGCGACAAGTGGGTGAAAGAAGGAAAGCCCGTCGATGAGAAGACGCTGGCCATCATCGAGTCGAACATCGTCAAGCAGTTCGACAAGGAGTCCAACGCGTTCGCCGCCACCGCGCGGCTGTTCGACGACGGCCTGATCGACCCGCGCGACACCCGCAAGGTGCTCGGCATGTGCCTGTCGATCGCGCAGGAAGGCCGCACGCGCAAGGTGTTCCCCAACAGTTTCGGCGTTGCGAGGTTCTAGAACATGCAGGTCACCCACGAGCATCGGGAGCTGTACGACACCACCAAGCGCTTCGTCGTGGAGGAGTTGAATCCCCACGTCGAGGAGTGGGAGAAGGCGGGCACGTTCCCCGCGCGCGAGGTGTTCCGCAAGATGGGCAAGCTCGGGCTGCTCGGCATCTGCAAGCCCGAGGAAGTCGGCGGGCTGGGCCTGGACTACTCGTTCGAGATGGTGTTCGCCGAGGCGCTGGGGCATTGCCTCTCCGCCGGCATCCCCATGGCGATCGGCGTGCAGACCGACATGGCGACGCCGGCGATCGCGCGCGTCGGCTCGGATTACCTCAAGGAGAATTACCTCAAGCCCGCGATCACCGGCGATCACGTGGCGTCGATCGCGGTCAGCGAGCCGGGCGCGGGGTCGGACGTCGCCGCCATCAAGACCACGGCGCGCAAGGAAGGCGGCGACTACGTGATCTCGGGGCAGAAGCTCTGGATCACCAACGGCACACAGGCCGACTGGGCGTGCACGCTGTGCAACACCAGCGAGCAGAGCCAGGCGACCGGCCGGCACGGCAACAAGTCGCTGATCCTCATTCCGCTGGACGCCAAGGGCGTCGACCGCAAGACCAAGCTCGACAAGCTCGGCCAGCGCACCAGCGACACCGCCATCATCTTCTTCGACAACGTGCGCGTGCCGCAGAAGCACCTGATCGGCGAGGAGGGCAAGGGCTTCGTCTACCAGATGATGCAGTTCCAGGAGGAGCGCCTGTTCCTGTCGTCCTCCATCCTCACGGCGATGCGCAACTGCATCCGCGACACCGTTGCCTACATCAGCCAGCGCCAGGCGTTCGGGCAGTCGATCCTCGACAACCAGTACGTGCAGTTCCGCCTGGCCGAGCTCAAGACCGAGATCGAGGCCTGCCGGGCGATGGTGCGGCGCGCTGTCGACGACATGGTCGCCGGCCGCGACGTGACGCTGATGGCGTCGATGGCCAAGCTCAAGACCGCGCGCGTCGCGCGCGAGGTCACCGATGGCTGCCTGCAGTTCTGGGGCGGGCAGGGGTTCATGTGGGAGAACCCCATCGCGCGCCTCTACCGCGACCTGCGCCTGTATTCCATCGGCGGCGGCGCCGACGAGATCATGCTGCGCATCATCGCCAAGAGTCTGGGGTTCAGCAGCAAGAAGTCATCGTCGAAGATTCACCAATGAGCACTCGTCGTCCCCGCGCAGGCGGGGACCCAGTTTTCCATGAATCGCCAGCCCTGCGTCTACATATTGGCGAGCAAGCGAAACGGTACGCTTTACATCGGCGTCACGTCCGAGCTCGCGAAGCGGGTCTGGGAACATCGGGAAGGCTTGGTCCAAGGATTCACGCAGGAACACGGTGTGCACCTGCTCGTGTGGTACGAGCAACATCAAACGATGGAATCGGCGATCACCCGAGAGAAGCAGCTCAAGAAATGGAATCGCATGTGGAAGGTTCGGGAGATCGAGGCATTGAATCCGGAGTGGCTGGACCTCTATGAACAAATCACGCGCTAGCGAACAAGTCAGGCGTCGTCCCCGCGAAGGCGGGGACCCAGTCTCGACTTCTCTGAAAGGACGCGGGGCTGAAAACTGGATGCCCGCCTGCGCGGGCATGACGAATCTATGAATCTGCCCCAGGTCACAACGCTGTTGCTTTCGCTCGAAGGCGGCGTGCTGCGCGTGACGCTCAACCGTCCGGAAGTGCGCAACGCGCTCAACGCGACCATGGTCGCGGAGCTCAACGCGGTGTTCGACGCCGTGCTCGCCGCGGGTGCGGCCGACGTGCGCGTCGTGATCCTGCGCGGCGCCGGCGGCCATTTCTGCGCCGGCGCGGATCTCAAGGAAATGATGTCCGGCGGCATGAAGCCGCCCAAGGCCGGGGAGCCCGATCCGCTGGTCGCGTTCAACCGCAGCTTCGGCACGATGCTGCGCAAGGTGACCAATCTGCCCGCGGTCGTGATCACCATTTGCGAAGGCGCGGTCCTTGCCGGTGGTTTCGGCTTTGCCTGCACCTCCGACATCGCACTCGCGCACGTCGACGCCAAGTTCGGCGTGCCGGAGACCACGCGCGGCCTGCCGCCCGCGCAGATCGCACCGTTCATCGTCGAGCGCATTGGGCTGACGCAGGCGCGCCGCCTTTGCCTCACCGGCGCGCAGTTCAACGGCGTGCAGGCCTGCGACCTTGGGATCGTCCACGAGACGTTCGGCGACGAGATAGACCTGAGCAAGCAGCTCGACGCCTTGCTGGCGCACGTGCTGAAGTGCGGACCGATCGCCAACGCCGTGACCAAGGAGATCGTGATCAACTCCTCGCGTCGCGACCTGGACACGGTGCTCGACGACGCGGCACAGAAGTTCGCAGCCTGCGTGCGCGGCGCAGAAGCGCCCGAAGGAATCGCCGCCTTCATGCAGAAGCGAAATCCCAAGTGGGCGCCGTCCTCATGACGGACGCGGCGGGCCTGCAGACCGAGCGGCTCGTGCTGCGCCGCTTCACGCGCGACGACCTGCCGCTGTTGCTCACGCTCAATGGCGACGAGCGCGTCATGCGCTATATCGGCGGCGTGGCCAGCCCCGCCGATACCGAGCGCATGCTGTCCGACCGGATCATCAAGTATTACGACGAGCGGCCGGCCCTGGGCGTCTGGGCGACCTGCCTGCGCAGCACGGGCGGATGCATCGGCTTCCACCTGCTCAACGAGATCCACGGCGAGACCCTGGTGCAGCTGGGCTATCGGCTCTTCCCCCAGCACTGGGGAAAGGGCTACGCCACCGAGATGGGCATCGCGCTGATGCGCTACGGCTATGAGCGGATGGGGTTGCAGACCATCACCGCGGTCGCAGACCCCGACAACGCGGCGTCGCTGCACGTGCTGGAGAAGTGCGGCCTGACGCGCAAGGCCAACCGCAGGTTTGCGCACCCGATGTACGCAAAGTTCGGGGAGCTCGCCTATTTCGAGCGCAGCGCCGCGGACTGGATGGCATGGAGCAAAGCCGCATGAAGCGTTTCGACAAGGTCCTGGTCGCCAATCGTGGCGAGATCGCGGTCCGCGTGATCCGCGGCGCGCGCAAGCTCGGCTACCGCACCGTCGCGGTCTACAGCGACGCCGACGCGGACGCGATGCACGTGCGCGAAGCGGACGAAGCGGTGCGCATCGGTCCGCCGCCGGCAAAGGACTCGTATCTCGTCATCGACAACATCATCGGCGCGGCGAAAACCTCCGGCGCGCAGGCGATCCATCCCGGCTATGGATTCCTTTCCGAGCGCGAGGCCTTCTCCAAGGCCGTGCAGGACGCGGGTCTGATCTTCATCGGCCCCGATCCGTTCTCCATCGAGGCGATGGGCAACAAGTCCGCGTCGAAGATCCGCATGATCGCCGCCGGTGTTCCCTGCGTGCCCGGCTACCAGGGTGACGATCAGTCGGACGACACGCTGGTCGCCGAGGCGAAGAAGATCGGCATGCCGGTCATGGTGAAGGCCGCTGCCGGTGGCGGCGGCCGCGGCATGCGGCTGGTGCACGACGAGAAGGAACTGGCGGCGCACATCAAGTCCGCGCGTTCCGAGGCATCGAACGCCTTCGGCAGCGGACAGCTGCTGATCGAGAAAGCCGTCGTCGATGCCCGCCACGTCGAGATCCAGGTGTTCGGCGACCGGCACGGCAACGTGATCTTCCTGGGCGAGCGCGACTGCTCGGTGCAGCGCCGCAACCAGAAAGTGGTCGAGGAGGCGCCGTCGCCCGCCGTGGACGATCAGCTGCGCCAGCAGATGGGGCAGGCAGCGGTCGCCGCCGCCAAGGCGGTGAAGTACGTCGGCGCCGGCACTGTCGAGTTCATGCTCGCGCGCGATCGCAAGTTCTATTTCCTGGAGATGAACACGCGTCTCCAGGTCGAGCATCCCGTCACCGAGCTCGTCTACGGCGTCGACCTGGTCGAGTGGCAGCTGCGCGTCGCCCAGGGCGAGCGCCTGCCGATGACGCAGGAAGAAGTGCTCGCGCGCCGCAAGGGGCACTCGATCGAGGTGCGGCTCTGCGCCGAGGACCCGCAGCAGAACTACTTGCCGCAGACCGGTACGGTGCTGTCGTGGCGCGAGCCCGCCGGCGCGGGAATCCGCGTCGACACCTACCTGCGCGATGGCCAGGTGGTCTCGCCGTTCTACGACTCGATGCAGGCCAAGGTGATCGCCTGGGGCGAGGATCGCGAGACCGCGCGCGGCCGCCTGATCAAGGCGCTGGAGGAGACCTCGCTGCTCGGCGTCGTCAGCAATCGCGACTATCTCTGCGCGATCCTGCGGCACGAGGCATTCGCGTCCGGCGATTTCTCCACCGCGTTCATCGGCAAGTACATGCCGCAGGAGCAGGTCGCCGCCGCGAAGCCGTCCAACCGCCAAATTGCGCTCGCGGCCGTCGCGCTGTACCTGGACGATGCCGAGACGCTGATGCGCGAGCATGGCTTCGCAAGCGAGTTCATCGGCTGGCACAGCTCCCACGAGTCGCCGGCCGACTACAAGCTCAAGTGGCGCGACCAGGAATACACGTTCGAGGTGCTGGTGCACGGCGGTCGCCGCTTCGCCGCGGTCGTGGGCGGCGAGAAAATCGAGATCCAGGTGACGCGCACCGCCGATCACGCGTTCCACTACATATGTGACGGCTTGCAGGGCCGGGCGCGCATCGCGCATGACGCCGACCAGGTCTGGGTCGACGCCGACGACGCCATCCATTGCTACACCGACGTCACGCTCGCACCTGCTGCGGCGGCGGCTGCCGGCTCGGATGGCCGGTTGCTCGCCAACAGCGACGGCAAGATCGTCGCCGTGCACGTCAAGCCGGGGGACGTCGTCGAGAAAGGCAAGACGCTGGCGGTGCTCGAGGCGATGAAGATGGAGTTCCAGCTGGCGCTGCCAATCGGCGGCACCGTGGAATCGATCAGCGTCGAGCCGGGACAGCAAGTCAAGAACCGGCAGGTGCTGGTGGTCGTCAAGCCGAACGTGTAACGTTTCAGCCGGTAGCAGCAGGGCGCTCGGGGGCGCTTATGTCCAGCAAGTCTTCAGTTGCAATCGCAGTGCTCACGCTCCTGCTGTCCGCGTGCTCGATGTTCGACAAGCGTGAATGGGCGCACACGGAGGAAGCGGCGGAAAAGGCCGTAGGTGCGACCCGGGCGTTCCTCGTCGACAAGACCGATGCCGCCATGGTGTCGGGCAAATCCTGGGCGCAGCGCATGGCCAGCTACGTGCGTCGCAAGGAGATCCTGCAGACATTCCATGACGCGGGCGACTTCGGCGAGGACGCCATCCTCCTGGTCAAGCGCAGGGCGAGCATCGGCGGCTTCACCGACGGCAAAGTGCCCGGCATGACGACGTTCGAAATGCCGGACTTGCCGGTGGAGTACATCGGCGAGTACCAATGGCCGGTGCAGGCCGGCGTCATCAGCTCCGAATACGGGCGCCGCTTCGGCCGGCTGCACAAGGGCATGGACGTCGCCGCCGACGTCGGCGAGCCCATCCACGCGATGGCCGACGGCTACGTCATCTACGCCAGCAACAAGTTCTCCGCCTACGGCAACCTCGTCATCCTCAAGCACGACGAGAACGTCACGACCTTCTACGCCCACAACAGCAAGATGAAGGTGAAGGCGGGCCAGCGCGTGACGCAGGGGCAGGTGATCGCGCTGCTCGGCAATACCGGCCGCTCCACCGGGCCGCACTCGCACTTCGAGTTCCGCCGCCAGGACGCCGCGATCAATCCGCGCCAGCTTCTCGGCAAGGGACCGTTCGAGGATGCACCGGAGCTCGGACAGCTCGACCCGCTGACGGAGTTCCTGGTCGCGTTTCGGGATTGAAGTTGCAGGAAGGGCCGTTGGCCCCGACCTTCAATCCACGTACAGCGAGCTCACCGACTCCTCGGCGCTGATGCGCCGTATCGTCTCCGCCAGCAGCGTCGCGATCGACAGCTGCCGGATCTTCGGGCAACCCGCCGCGGCCTTCGACAGCGGGATCGTGTCGGTGACGACCAGCTCGTCGAGCCGCGAGTTGGTGATGTTGGTGACCGCCGGCCCCGACAGCACCGGGTGCGTCACGTAGGCGACGACGCGCCGCGCGCCCGCGTCCTTCAATGCGCCGGCCGCCTGGCCCAGCGTGCCGGCCGTATCGACCATGTCGTCGATCAGGATGCAGCTCTTGCCCGACACGTCGCCGATGATGTTCATCACCTTGGCTTCGTTGGGCCGCGGACGGCGCTTGTCGATGATGGCGAGGTCGGCGTCGTCGAGGCGCTTGGCCAGCGCGCGGGCGCGCACCACGCCGCCGACATCCGGCGAGACCACGATCATGTTTTCGTACTTGCGGCGCCAGATGTCGCCCAGCAGCACCGGCGAGGAGTAGACGTTGTCGACCGGGATGTCGAAGAAGCCCTGGATCTGGTCGGCGTGCAGGTCCACCGTCAGCACGCGGTTGGCGCCGCACTCGCCGATCATGTCGGCGACGACCTTGGCGGAGATCGGTACGCGCGCGGATCGCGGCCGGCGATCCTGGCGGGCGTAGCCGAAGTAGGGGATGACCGCGGTGATGCGCGTGGCGCTGGCGCGCTTCAGCGCATCGATCATCATCAGGAGCTCCATGACGTTGTCGTTGGTCGGCGCGCAGGTCGACTGGATGATGAACACGTCGCGGCCGCGCACGTTGTCGAGGATCTCGACCTGGCACTCGCCGTCGGAGAAGCGGCCGATCGCGGCCTGCCCGAGCGGCTCCTTCAGATACGTCGCGATCTCCTTGGCGAGCACCGGGTTGGCGTTGCCGGAGAACAGCATCAGCCCTTGGTCGGACATGCTCGCCTAGCCCCTCTCTAAGTCTCTCCCCGCAGGCGGGGAGAGAGAACATGGCCGATTCCGCTTGCGCGGAATCGAAGATTCCTTCTCTCGGCACAAGGCGCCGAGGTGGCTGGGGCGGATGGATTCGAACCACCGTATGGCAGGATCAAAACCTGCTGCCTTACCACTTGGCGACGCCCCATCAGGTGCTTTCATTTTTGGGCGCGCAATTATAGCGGGTGGGTTTCAGTTAGCCAGCAGCGCCGAGCGGTTCATGCCGCGCGCGACGAAGCTGTGCCATTCCGCAGGCGCCTGCTCCTGCACGGCGCGAGCGGAAGCGCGATCGCCGAACGCCGCGAACACCGCGCCGCCGGTTCCGCTCATCCTTGCCGGCGCGTGCCGGCCCAGCCAGTCCAGCGCTTCGGCAACCTGCGGATGGCGCCGTCGCGTGACCGGCTCGCAGACGTTTCTGGTGCGGCCGGCGAGGAAGTCCTCGAGCGAGACTCTGGGACTGGCGCGTTCGAGCGCCGGGTCCTCGAAGATCTCCCGCGTGCTGACGCGCACGGGCGGCGCCAGCACGACATACCAGGGCTCCGAGAGCTGCAGCGGGCTCAGCCGCTCGCCGACGCCTTCGCCCCAGCTCGCCAGCCCGCGCACGAACACCGGCACGTCCGCACCCAGGCGCAGGCCCAGCGTCGCCAACTCGTCGGGGGTGAAGCCGGTGTTCCAGATGCGGTTGAGCGCGACCAGCGTCGTCGCCGCGTCGGAGGATCCGCCGCCCAGGCCCGCCCCGATGGGGATGCGCTTGTTCACGCGGATGTCGGCGCCAAGGCCGGCGCCGGCCATTCGCGCCAGCGCCTGCGCCGCGCGCACGACCAGGTCCTGCTCTTCCGGGATCTCGGCGGGACCTTCGATCCGCCGGATCACGCCATCGCCACGCGGCGTGAAGTAGAGGTCGTCGCCGTAGTCGAGGAACTGGAACAGGGTCTGCAGCTCGTGATAGCCGTCGGCACGCCGGTTGACCACGTGCAGGAACAGATTGAGCTTGGCCGGGGCCGGCCAGGGATGATCGGAGGTGAGCGCTTCGGAGCTGCCAGGGTTCCGACGCACGGTCACTGCGGCAGGTCCGACCAGGCGTCCACCAGCACGCGCAGCTTCAGGCCGCCCTGTGTCAGCAGGATGCGCCGCGGCAGCTCGCGTTTGGCCACGTCGACGTAATCGGTGTACTCGAGCAGCCACCCGTCCTGGCTGAGCGTGCGGACCAGGCCTTCCTGGTCGAGCTTCACGTCGTAGTCGGACTGCGGCGAGGGCAGCGACAGGACCCAGTAGCGCAGGCGGTTGATCGGGAGCGTCCAGCCGAGCTTCTCTCGCAGCGTGCCTTCGGGGTCGGTGGTGGTGAAGCTGCCTTCCTTGGTGCGCACGCGCACGTCGTGCTCGTCGCCGGCCATGGACAGGGCGCCGATCCCGAGTGGGCCCGACACTTTCAGGTCGAACTCCGTGGGTCCCTGGTGCCAGTTGAGGTTGGCGCTGCCCGACAGCGCGCCGGTGGCCACCGCACGCGCCTGCACGCTGAAGTGCTGGACCTGCTCGAGCTTGGCGCGTCGGCTGGTCCAGGCGGCGTCGGCGCGCTGCTGGTCGATCGGCGCGACCGTCGCGCATCCGGAGAAAAGGGCCGCGGCTGGCAACAGCCACGAGCGCAGCCTCATCGGTCGAGCCGGTCCAGCGTCTCTTTGAGTACCTGGTGATCCGGGGCTTCCTTGAGCGCGCCTTGCAGCAGCGTGCGCGCCTCATCCTTGTCGCCCATGCTCCACATCACTTCGCCCAGGTGCGCGGCGATCTCGGGATCCGGCGCCTTGCCGTAGGCCTTCTTCAGGAGCGACTTGGCCTGGGGCAGGTTGCCGAGCTTGAATTGCAGCCAGCCGGCGCTGTCGATCACGGCGGCGTCGTCGGGCTCGAGCTCGAGCGCCCGGTCTAGGAGCTTGCGCGCCTCGTCGAGATTGCCGGTGCTGCTGGAATGCAGGGTCAGCAGGTAGCCCAGCGCGTTGAGCGCGCGGGCATCGTCCTCGCTGGTCTTGATGATCTGCCGCAGGTCCGCTTCGGCCAGGTCCGCCTTGCCGAGCTTCTCCAGCGCCAGCGAGCGCCCGTAGAGCAGGTCGGGGTCGTTGATGCGCTCTGTCAGCGCGGTGTTGTAGAGGTCCAGCGCCTTGTCGGACTCCCCGGCGTTGAGCAGCAGCTCACCCTCGACCGCGAAGAATTGCGTGGCCAGCGTCGGGAACTGGTCCCGCAGCTCGGCCAGCGCCGCGCGGGCCTCGGACACGCGCTTGAGCTTGCCGAGCATCAGCGCGCTGCGCACGGCCGCGTCGATCGCCTGGCTGCCGGTCTCGACCTTGTCGTACCAGGCCAGGGCCTTGTCCGGATGGTTCTGGATCTCCTCGATGCGGCCCATGTAGTAAGCCGCCTCGCTCTTGCGCTCGCCCTTGGCCGCGAGGACGGAGAACTGCGCCGTGGCCTCGTCCAGCTTCTGGTCTTCCAGCGCCATCAGCCCGAGCGCATAGCGCGCGTCGGCGTCGTTGGGTGCGGCCGCGCGGACCAGCTCGAATTGCTTGCGGGCGCGATCGCGCTGCTGGGATTCCAGCAGCCGCCGCGCGTAGCCCATGCGCAGCTCGCTCGGGTTCGGCGCGCTGCGGATGACGCTCTCCATCGTCTTGTCGGCTGCGTCGAGATCGCCTTTCTTGACCTGCACGCCGGCGAGCAGCATCTGCGCCTCCGACGACTTGGGCTGCAGCCGCAGCGCTTCGGTCGCGGCTTTCTCCGCGAGCGTCAGCCCGTTGAAGCGCAGGGCGATCAGGCCCAGTGCGTAATGGGCGCCGCCCAGCTGCGGCCACTCGCCGACCAGGCGCTGCATCAGCGCCAGCACCATTTCCTTCTGCTTGGCTTCCGGCGCCAGGATCAGCGCGACGTGGCGGAAGCCATCGGCCTCGCCGCCCGGATGGTCGCGGATGATGGCGACGCATTGCTCGTAGGCCTCGGTCATCAGGCCGCGGCGCACGCTCAGCAGCGTCACGACCTCGCGCGATTCCAGGCTGGAAGGCTCCACTTCGCGCCAGCGCTTGGCGGCGGCCAGGGCCAGGTCCTCGTCGTTGGCGGCCAGCGCCAGGCCGGTGGCGCGGCTGGCGAGCTTGGGATCGGAGCTCAGGCGCGAAGCCTGGAGGAACTGCTCGGCGGCGGCGGCCGGCATGTGCCGCCCGGCGGCCATCTCGCCGGCGAGCACGTGGAACTGGATCTTGGAGTCGTCGCCGTCCGCGGCAACGGCCACAGGCGCGACCAGGGTGAGGATCGCCAGGAGGCTCAGGGTGCGCAGAAACGGGACGGTGCCGATCACGGGAGACGGGTTGACGCGAGATGCCACGGAATATCGGGTCGACAGTGTATCCCATGGTCCCCTTTTTCCTTGTGCGGGAGTGCCGCATGCCGGAAAATCTCTACTTCCATGAGTCTGTTGACCCTCGGGCTGTCCCACCACAAGGCGCCGCTGGACGTGCGCAGCCGCCTGGCGTTTGCCGACGCGGACCAGCCGGCGGCCCTGGCGCGCCTGCGGGCGCTGCCCGGAGTTGCCGAGGCGGCGCTGATCTCCACCTGCAACCGCACCGAGATCATGACCATCGCCGAGCCGGCGCTGGAGCCGGTCCTGCTCGAATGGTGGCGGCGCGAGCGGCAGGCCGAATCGGGTCTGATCGAACGTTACTTCTATACGCATCGTGATCTCGGTGCTGTGGCGCACAGCCTGCGGGTGGCGGCCGGCGTCGATTCCATGATCCTGGGCGAGCCGCAAATCCTGGGACAGATGAAACAGTCCTACGTTCAGGCGCTGAAGGCCGGTGCCGTCGGCCCGGTGCTGTCGCGGCTGTTCCAGCACGCGTTCGCGGTGGCCAAGCTGGTGCGCAGCGAGACGCGCATCGGCGCGCATCCGGTCTCGGTGGCCTATGCCGCCATGCAGCTGGCCCGCAAGATCTTCACCGACCTGCACGAGCAGACCGTCCTGCTCATCGGCGCCGGCGATGTCAGCACGCTGCTGGCGCGGCATCTGCGCGGGCAGGGCGTCGCCCGCCTGATCGTGGCCAATCGCAGCCTGGAGCGCGCGCAGAAGCTGGCGCAGACGCTGGGCGGATACGCCATCGCGCTGTCGGACCTGGCCGCGCATCTGCCGACCGCCGACCTCATCGTCTCCAGCACGGCTTCCCGCGGCTACGTGCTGGAGCGCGAGTCGATGGAGCTGGCGCTGCAGCGGCGGCGGCGCAAGCCGGTGTTCATGATCGACCTCGCCGTGCCGCGCGACCTCGACCCGCGCATCGCCGAGCTGGAGGACGTCTACCTCTACACCGTCGACGACCTGCGCTCGGTGGTGGACGAGAACCAGAAGCTGCGGCAGCAGGCAGCGCACCAGGCCGACTGGCTGATCGACGAGTACGCGCGCGAGTTCGGCCGCTGGCTCGACAGCCGCGACGCCGGCGGCACCATCCGCGCGATCCGTTCCCGCGCCCGCGCCAGCCGCGACGAGGTGCTGGAGAAGGCGCGGCGCAAGCTCGCCGGCGGCGCGCCGGTGGAGGACGTGCTCGCGTTCGTCGCCGACACGCTGTCCAACAAGCTGCTGCACGCGCCGGTCAGCCGGCTGCGCCAGGCCGATGCGGTCGAGCAGGCGCTGCTGCTGGCGGGGCTGCGCAAGCTGTTCGACCTTCCCGAGGACGAGAATTAGATGTTCCTTCCCCCGCGTGCGGGGGAAGGCCAGGATGGGGGCGTTTCCCCATGAAACCTTCCCTCATCGCCAAGCTCGAGCACCTCGTCGAGCGCCGTGCCGAGATCGAGCGAGAGCTGTCCGATCCCGACGTCATCGGCGATCAGGAGAAATTCCGCCGCCTGTCGCAGGAGTACGCGCAGCTCGGGCCGGTCACCGAATCGTTCGGGCAGTACCGCGCCGCGCGCGACGAGCGCGACAGCCTCAAGCAGATGCAGGGCGAGAGCGATGCCGAGATCGCGGCGATGGCCAACGCCGACCTGCCGCAGGTCGAGGCGCGGCTCGCAGAGCTCGAGAAGACGCTGCAGAGCTTCCTGGTGCCGCAGGACCCGCTCGACAACAACAACGTCTTCCTGGAGATCCGCGCCGGCACCGGCGGCGACGAGGCCGCCATCTTCGCAGGCGACCTGTTCCGGATGTACTCGCGCTACGCCGAGAACCGCGGCTGGCAGGTGGAGATCCTCTCCGCCAGCCACGGCGAGCACGGCGGCTATCGGGAGATCATCTCGCGCATCGCCGGCTTCGGCGCCTACTCGCAGCTGAAGTTCGAGTCCGGCGCGCACCGCGTGCAGCGCGTGCCCGAGACCGAGGCGCAGGGCCGCATCCACACCTCGGCGGCGACGGTGGCGGTGCTGCCGGAGATAGAGGCCACGCAGGTCTCCATCAACCCGGCGGACCTGAAGGTCGACACCTTCCGCTCTTCCGGTGCCGGCGGCCAGCACGTCAACAAGACCGAGTCGGCGATCCGCATCACCCACCTTCCCAGCGGCATCGTCGTGGAATGCCAGGACGAGCGCTCGCAGCACAAGAACCGCGCGCGCGCCATGGCGCTGCTGCAATCGCGCATGGTCGACATCGAGCGCACGACGCGCGAGAAGGAGACCGCGGCGACGCGCAAGAAGCTGGTCGGCACCGGCGATCGCTCCGAGCGCATCCGCACCTACAACTTCCCGCAGAACCGCCTGACCGATCACCGCATCAACCTGACGCTCTACCAGCTCGACCGCGTCATCCAGGGTGACGTCGACCCCGTCATCCAGCCGCTGCTGGCCGAGCACCAGGCCGAGCAGCTGGCCGAGATCGGGGGATGACGGTCGCCGAGGCGCTGCGCGAAGCCGAAGCCGAGCTTCGTCCGCGCAGCGAGTCGGCCCGGCTCGACGCCGAGCTCCTGCTCTCGCACGTGCTGGGCTGGCCGCGCTCGATGGTGGTCGGCGCCGGCCGGGATCCCATCGAAGCCTCACGCCGATTGCAGTTGCGCCAGCTCATCGTGCGTCGCGCCAACGGCGAGCCGGTGGCTTATCTCACCGGCGTCAAGGAATTCTGGTCGCTGCCGCTGAAAGTCACGCGCGACGTGCTGATCCCGCGTCCGGAGACCGAGACCGTCGTGGAGTGGGCGCTCGACGTCCTGGTCGACACGCCGACGCCGCGCATTGCCGATCTGGGCACCGGCAGCGGCGCCATCGCGCTGGCGCTCGCGAGCGATCGCGACGACGCGCAGGTCTGGGCCACCGACGCCAGCGTCGCCGCGCTGCAGGTTGCGCGCACCAACGCGCAGCAGCTGGGCATCCTCAACGCGCGCTTCCTGCAAGGAAGCTGGCTCGGTGCGCTCGGCAACGAGCGCTTCCACCTCATCGCATCCAACCCGCCATACGTCGCCGCCGGCGATCCGCATCTGCAGGCGCTTACGCACGAGCCTCAAGCTGCGCTGATTGCGGGATCCGATGGCCTGGACGCCATCCGCGAGATCGTGCGCGATGCGCCCGCGCATCTGCTCCCACGCGGCTGGCTGTTGCTGGAGCACGGCGCGGAGCAGGGCGAGGCGGTCCGCGCGCTGCTGCTCGACGCCGGATTCACCGATGTGGAGACTTGCCGCGATCTCTCGGGACTGGAGCGCGTCACCGGCGGACGCAGCAATGGATGACCTGCAGCGTTACGCACGCCAGATCGTGCTGCGCGAGGTCGGCGTCGCGGGCCAGTCGGTGCTGCGCGATTCCTGCGCGCTGATCGTCGGCGTCGGCGGGCTCGGCAGCGTCGCGGCGCAGTACCTCGCTGCCGCCGGCGTGGGCCGGCTGATCGTGGCCGACCGCGATGTCGTCGACCTCACCAACCTGCAGCGGCAGATCCTTTTCCGCCAGGCGGACCTGGGACGGCGCAAGACCGAGGCCGCGGCCGTGCACCTCGCGGCACTCAATCCAGAGGTCGCGCTGGAGCAGCGTGACGCCGACACCTGGCCCGACACGGTGCCGGCGGCCGACGTCGTGCTCGACTGCAGCGACAATTTCCCGACGCGCTTTGCGATCAACAAGGCCTGCGTCGACGCACGCAAGCCGCTCGTCAGCGGTGCCGCGATCCGCTTCGAGGGCCAGCTCGCGGTGTTCGACGCGCGGCGCGCGGACAGTCCCTGCTACGCTTGCCTGTATCCGGACCGCGGCGATGCGCAGGAAACCTGCGAAGAAGCAGGCGTGCTGGGCCCGACGGTCGGCGTGGTCGGAAGCCTGCAGGCCCTGGCGGCGCTCAAGCTCCTGCTCGGGCTCGGCAAAGACGTCGGACGGCTGTATCGATGGGATGCACTCGACATGAACTGGAAGACAGCCACGATTCCCCGCGATCCGCAGTGTCCGGTGTGCGCGCATGAGTGACGCGCCGCTGGTGATCCTGCGCCGGCTCGCAGTGCGCCTGATGCACGAGGCGCAGCTGTCCCCGGAAGACTCGGTGGAAGGTCTGGTCGGCGCCCGCAACGGCGAGCCCTCGTCGGTGCACCCGCGCAACGGCGCCATCACCCGCGCCGAGCTGCTGCAGAAGCTGCAGGCCGAGGGCGAGACGCCGTGGGCCTGGTACCGCTCGACGCCGCGATCGCCGCCGGAGCCGATGGAGGCGGATCGGTTCGCCGCCGCCGACAAGGCCTACTCGCTGGTCGTGTCGCTCAACATCAAAGGTGTGCTCGAGCTGCGCTGCTGGGACTGGGCGAGCGGCCAGCCGATCGAGCGTGAAGTCAAAGTGAAGGATTAAAAGGAACATGACCGAAGAGAAAGTGCTCGTCGAGAAGAAAGGCCACGTGCTGTCGATGGGCCTGAACCGCCCGAAGAAGTACAACGCCTTCGACCTCGACACCTACCACCAGCTGGCGACGGTGTACGGCCAGCTCGACACCGATCCGGAGCTGCGCTGCGGTGTGGTTTACGGCGTCGGCGATCACTTCACCGCCGGGCTGGACCTGCCGCAGTGGACGCCCGCGTTCTCCGGCGGCAGCTGGCCGAAGCTGCCGGACAACGAGCGCGATCCGTTCGGCGTCGACAATGGCCGGCGCGTCTCCAAGCCGGTGGTCTTCGCCGCGCAGGGCATCTGCTTCACCGTCGCCATCGAGCTCATGCTCGCGGGCGACGTGCGCATCGCCGCGGACAACTGCCGGTTCGGGCAGATAGAGGTCAAGCGCGGCATCTACGCCTGCGGCGGCGCCACGCTGCGCATGGTGCAGGAGTTCGGCTGGGCCAACGCGCAGCGTTACCTCCTGACCGGCGACGAATTCAATTCGCAGGAAGCGCTGCGCATCGGCCTGGTCCAGGAAGTCGTGCCGCTCGGCAAGCAGTACGAGCGCGCGCTGGAGCTGGCGACGCGCATCGCCAAGCAGGCGCCGCTCGCGGTCTACGCGAGCCTGAAGAATTCACGGATCGCGCAGCAGCAGGCGGAAGCTCCCGCGATCGCGCGGATGATGAAAGACCTGATGCCGCTGATGGCCAGCGAGGACGTGAAAGAGGGCGTGAGCTCGTTCGTGGAGCGCAGGGAAGCAAGGTTCACGGGCAAGTGACGTGAGCACGCTGGTTCGAGCGGGCGCGCTCGCGCTGTCATTCCTGGCCGCCGCCTGCGGCTCCAGCACGCCCGGCACGCCGGTGCCGTCCACCGGCAATCCCGATCCACTGCCGGATCCCGCCGCATCGCCGCCCGCAACGCTCCCGGCGCCGACCTACGGCCAGACGTTCACGCAGGAGCTCGCCATCCCGATGGCCGATGGCGTGCGTATCGCCACGACGGTCACGTTCCCGTCGCTCGATGGCGCCACGATCGCGCCGGGCAAGTTCCCGGTGGTGCTGTCGATCACGCCGTACGGCCGAAACGGCGTCAACGGCTCGCCGGATCGCCAGCTCTTCGCGATGCGCGGGATGATCGGCGTGACGGCGGATACGCGCGGCACGGGCGGCAGCGAAGGCAATCTCAACGAGAATTATTTTTCACCGCTGGAAGCCAGCGACGGCGCCGCGGTGATCGAGTATTTCGGCACGCAGGAATACTCGAGCGGCAGGGTCGGCATGGCCGGCGGCTCCTACGTCGGCATCACGCAGCTGCTCGCCGCGGGGCAGCAGCCGCCGCACCTCGCGGCGATCACGCCGGCGGTGGTGATCTCCGATCTCTACCGCGACGGCTTTGCCCATGGCGGCATCCCCAGCATCTTCTTCGACGCGCAGTACATCGCCGTGCAGGGCGGGCCGGGCATCGGCGGCACGAACACCGATCCGGCGCTGCTGCAGATGAGCGTGCTCGGCAAGATCCAGCAGCTCACCGGCGTGCCCATCGCGTTCGACTACCTGGAGCGGCCGAACGACGATCCGTTCTACGCCGATCGCTCGCCGATCAATTACGTCGACCGCATCGACGTGCCGGTGCTGCTGCTCGGCGGCTGGCGCGACGGCCTGTCGCAGCGCGGCGGCCCCGAGATGTTCCATGCGCTGTCGCAGCGTGCCGGCGTGGAGACGCGCATGTACATGGATCCGTGCACCCACAAGGGCTGCGGCGCGCCGCTGGCACCCCTCACCAACGCGCCCGGCCTCGATGATCTGCAGGCGACGATCTTCGAGTTCCTGGCGAAGTACTTGCTCGACACGCCGACACCGGCGCGCAGTCCGGTGCGCGTCTATGTCCAGGCCGCGAACCACTACCTGGACGAGACGCAGTGGCCACCGCGCGCGACGCGCTTCGAGCGCCTGTATCTGGAGCAGGGCCGTCTCACGCCCGACGCGCCAGCCAGCGCGGGCAGCGAGAGCTACTTCACCAACCCCCTCGCGGGGCTCTCCATGACCTTCGATCAGTACGGGACGGTGGCCATCTCGCCATACATCCCGACCGACCAGCGCCTGGAAAGCGCGCAGGGGCTGACGTTCCGCACCGACGTGCTCGATGCGCCGCTGACGCTGATCGGTCCCGCGGTGCTGCACCTCGTGGCGAGCTCCAGCGTCTCCGACACCGACTGGATCGTGAAGCTGGCAGACGTCGCGCCAAGCGGCAGCGAGACGCTGATCACCAACGGCTACCTGCGCGCCTCGCATCGCGCGCTCGACCCCGCGCGCTCGCGCGAAGGCGTGCCGTATCACACGCACGTGAATCCAACGCCGATCGAGCCGGGCGCGGCCTATCCGTTCGACGTCGAGATCTGGCCAACCGCGTACGAAGTTGCCGCCGGTCACCGGCTCCAGATCCGCATCACCAGCTTCGACGTGCCGACGCACGCGCCGGCGTCGATCCAGTTCGATCGCAGCAATCCGGCGGCGGTCCAGATCACTCCGCTGCTGCCGGCGACCAACACGATCGGCGAAGGCGGGGACGATCCGAGCTACCTGCTGCTGCCGGTGTTCGGAGAATGACGCGTTAAAAAAATCGGCGGGCTTTCGCCCGCCGAGGATCTGTTGCGCTGAGAAGGGCGCTACTGGTGATGCGCCTCCGTGCTGGCGCCGCTGATGATGATGTCCAGCCCCGTCGGCAGCAGGCGCACGTGGATCATGTTGACCGTGACGCCGTTGTGGGTCTCGTTGTTGTTGCCGGCGTTGGGCAGCGTCTCGTTGATGATCACCGTGCCGATGCCGGGCAGGTTGTACACCGTGTTCGGCTGCGACTCGTTCGGGTTGATGAACTGGCCGTTGAGCCAGATGGTGGCGAAGGTCGAGCCCGCGGTCCACGACGAGGCCGATCCACCGCCGACGCGCGAGTTGGCGGCCGCCGTCACCATGCTCATGGCGATGCCGTCGGTCGGCCACAGGCCGAAGGCCGGATCGCATGGCGTGGTGTTCAGCAGGCACAGCGACTCGACCGTGGCGTTGGCCAGCGCTCGCGCCTGCGATGCGTCGACCGTTCCGTTGACCTGCTCCGAGACCGTTCCCGATCCGATGGGGTAGCCATCGCCGCGGACGACCTGGAACGTCTGGCCCGCCACCGCGTTGGTGCCACCGGTCTTCGGGATCGTCACGTAGTTGGAGGTGATCGCGGGCGCGGTCGGCACGTGGCTGCGGCTTACGCGCGCAGCAAAGGCCTCTGCGCGGACGTAACCGTTCGGGCTCTCGCAGAGCGTCGCCAGCGGCGAGCGGGCGTGGGCCTCGGCGTGCCCGACGATGATGTCGGTCGGGGCCCGCAGCCGGGTCGCCGGGATGCGGACGTGGATCAGGTTGATCGACAGATCGGCCTTGGCGACGCCATTGGCCTTGCTGGCGGTGCCGACGGTCTCGAGCAGGGTCACCGTGCCGCCGCCCGGCAGCGGTACGACCTGGTTGGGGTAGATCGCGTTGATCGCGGTGCCGGCGATGGTCAGCCCTTCGATCATGGTCCCGGCGAACGAGTAGCGCGCGTCGGTCGGCGAAGCGAAGGCCAGCGCATCGGCGCGCAGCGAGGTGGCGGTGACGAGATTCAGGATGTTGACCGAGGCTGCGGTGGCGACGCTCTCGTCGGTGGCGCCCTTCTTGTTGATGCTCGCGTTCGAGGTCGTCTGCATCAGCGCCACGCTGATCGGGCCGGTCAGCTCGACGGTCTTGGGGCCGCCCGCGGCAGAATTGGTGCCGGGCCCGGTCTTGCTGCTGCTGGTGACTTCGCTCTGCAGCAGCTGCACGCCGAGCACCTTGGCCTTGAGCAGGTAAGCCGAGCCGTTGCCCTTGGCCGTCGACATGTTGGGCATGGTGATCGAGCAGGCGCAGCTGACCGTCTCGGTGATGTCGTACGCCATGCGCGTACCCTCACCGTCCCATTCCGCATGGACCGCCACCTCATGCGTGCCGACGGGCACGTCGATGGCCAGGTTGTTCGAGGAGGTGCTGCCCACGAACTGATAAGTCTCGTTCGCCACCACCGCCCCATCGACCGTTACGGTCTCCTGGATGGTGTTGATCCCGGTAACCGGGAAGAACTCGAAGAAGAAGGTCACCTGCGAGCAGGTGATGGTGGCGGTCCCGCTGTTCGCCTGCGCCGTCAACGGCATGAGGCTGGAAGAGAGAAGCGCGACCACCGAGAGAAGCTTTCCGTAGCGTGACATGGCACCCACCTGTGTGTGACCGACGGGATACAAGCTACGGGTGCGCAAGGGCCCGGTCAGTCCGGCGACGTACTGCTCACCGTACCGATCGCTTCACGTTGCTTTCACGTTTTTCCAGCCGCCGAAACCGCGCCTGCGGGTTGCGCTGCTACGCGACAACCGCTGGAAAATTATCGATTTCCGGCACTTGTCGGGGTGCCGTGGTGTCCTACACGCGATGCGACGATGCCTTCTGCTGCTTTGCCTGGCCCTGGCGCTTCCGCGCGCCGCAGCCGCCTGCCTGGACGACGAGACCGAGCAGTGCCTGGCGGGTGTCTGCGTCTGCCTGCCGGACGCGGTGCTCGAGGTGTCGCAGCAGGCGGGTGGCATGTTGCTGGAGCAATGGTTGATCGACACGCGCAGCCGCGCCCAGGCGCGCGCGCTGCCGATTCCCGCGGAGATCCGTCGCAAGCTCGAGCGCTTCGTCGACGCCAAGGCGCTCGACGCTGCGCGCTACCAGATCGACGACGGCAGCGTGCTCGACCTGGCGACGCTCAATCAGTTCTACGGCGACGCCGTCGGCCGCCGTGTCGCGGCGGTGACGCTGGTCGACGTGATCATCTTCCGTGACGCGCAAGTCGCGGCCGACGTCACGGTCTGGGCGCACGAGCTGTTCCACGTCAAGCAGTACCGCGAATGGGGTGTGCACGAGTTTGCGCGCCGCTACACGCGCAACTATCGCGAGGTCGAAGAGCCGGCCTACGCGTTCGAAGCTGCCTACGTTCGCAGCAATCGGCCTGCCGAAGCAGGCCGACCGTAACGCCGCGTATTGCGCTTACTTGCCGGCTTGCTTGACCAGGTCTGCCGCCGTCGTCGGGCCGCGCGCGAAGGTGTCGGTGTGCGTCTGGATCAGCTGGCGGAATTCCAGGTTCTGCGCGAAGCCCGTCTTGTGTCCTTTCTTCTTCTCGAGCTCCTCGAGCTTGGCGTCCTCGGCCTCGGTCGTCTGCGGCGTGATCACCACGTAATCCCAGCTGTCGCCGTCGGTGTGCGCGTACAGCTGTGACGGCGCAACGCCGGCTTCCTTGGCGATCGCGTCGCGCGTCGCCAACCACTTGAGGAGCTCCAGCTGCTTGCCAGGCGCAGCGTGATACAGGGAGACGACGACCTTGCCGGGCTCCGCGGTTGCGTCTGCGGCGCTGGCGGCGCCCATCGTGGCAGCGAGCAGCAGACTGGTGACAGCGACGGCGATGCCCTTGGAACTGTTCATGGCTTACCCCTTCTTGTGGTTGGACCGGGACGACAGTCAGGGCATGCTACGCCCAAATGAAAACGCTCAATCCGGTTGCCTGGGGGTACGTCGAGGACGCGCTGAGCGACGCCGAGCGCAAGCCGCTGACGAAGATGCTCGGCGGCTTTCTGGCCGGCGCGAAGTTCGAGGAGCACGCGGCGCCGAAAGCCGCGGCGATCAAGCTGCCGTCCGCGCGGCTGCAGGTCCCGGCGCCGCTCACGGCATTCGTCACCGACGCGCACGACGCCCGCCTGCTGCACGGGGTCGGCCGCAGCTTCCGCGACCTGGCGACGCTGCGCACCGGCACGCTCGCGCACGCACCCGACGTCGTCGCCACGCCGCGCGACGAGAGAGAACTGGCGGCGGTGATGGAATGGGCGCAGCAGAGCAAGCTCGCGCTGATCCCGTACGGCGGCGGCTCCAGCGTCGTCGGCGGCATCAACGCCGAAGACATGGAGCAGTTCAACGGCGTCGTCACGCTGTCGCTGCGCGGCCTGCATCGAGTGCTGGACGTCGACGCGCAGAGCGCGGTCGTGCACGCGCAGGCAGGAATCCTCGGGCCCGATCTCGATGCGTCGCTCAAGGATCACGGGCTTGCGGTGCGTCACTTCCCGCAGTCGGTACTTCCATTCGACGCTGGGCGGCTGGGTAGCGACGCGCGGGGCAGGGCACTTCTCCACGCTGATCGCCAAGATCGAGGATCGCGTCGAATCGCTGACGGTGGCGCTGCCGGACGGTCGCAAGGTCGAGACGCGGCCATTGCCGGCGTCGAGCGTGGCGATCGATCCCAATCGCCTGTGGTGCGGGTCGGAAGGCACGCTCGGCGTGATCACCGACGTGCGGCTGCGCTGCGTGCGTCTGCCGACCGAGCGCAAATCGGCGGGAATCAAGTTCAAGACGTTCGAGGCGGCGCTGGACTGCGCCCGCACGCTGCTGCAGTCCGGCATCTATCCGACGCAGTTGCGCATCCTGGATCCATACGAGCACATGCTCAGCGCGGCATACAGCGGCCGTGGCGCAACCGGCGCGCTGATGGTGCTGGGCTTCGAGTCGGCGGGCGCGCCGACGCAGGCGCTGTTCGACAAGACCATCGAGATCGCGCGGTCGCTCGGCGGCGAGCAGAAGGACGACGGCGGCAAGGAGGCGGTCGGCGACTGGCGCAACACGTTCTTCCGCCAGCCGTACCTGCGCGACGCCTTGATGGACTACGGCGTGATCTCGGATACGTTCGAGACCGCGGTGCCATGGTCGAAAGTGCCCCAGTTCTACAAGGCGGTGCGCGAAGCCACGGTGAAGGCGCTGGTCAAGACCTGCGGCAGCGGCATGGTGGGCTGCCGCAGCACGCACAGCTACACCGACGGCTGCTCCTTGTACTTCGCGTTCTTCGGCCCCGGCCGTCGTGGCGCGCTGGTCGAGCAGTGGCAGGAGATCAAGAACGCTGCGTCGGATGCGGTGATGGCCAATGGCGGCACGATCAGCCATCACCACGCCATGGGTCGCGACCATCAGCGCTGGGGCAAGCTGGAGATCCCGGCGCCTTTCCGCGCCGCGATCCGCGCGGCGAAGGGCGAGCTGGATCCGAAAGGCATCATGAATCCGGGGCTGTGGTTCGCGGATTGAGGCTGGTGCTGCCGAAGGGTCTGGTCCGCCGGGGGACGCCTTAAAAGCTCCGTGTAGCTCGACGTGCGCCATCCCTGGCGCCCGACGCCCGCCGCACAGGGATGTGCTAGTGCCGCGAGAGCGCATGGATGCGCGGAGCGGCCCCGACAGGACCTGATCCGCTGTCGTCCACCCTGTAAACTTTCGCGTCCGATAAAGCCCCAACGCCAATGCGCCTCTCGAAATTCCCGCTCAACACCACCAAGGAAACGCCCAGCGACGCCGAAGTCGTCAGCCATCAGCTGATGCTGCGCGCCGGCTACATCCGCAAGCTGTCCGCCGGCATCTACACCTGGATGCCGCTCGGGCTGCGCGTGGCGCGGAAAGTCGAGAACATCGTGCGCGAGGAGATGAATCGCGCCGGAGCGCTGGAGCTGCTGATGCCGGCGGTGATTCCCGCCGAGCTTTGGCAGGAATCCGGACGCTGGGACAAGTACGGCCCTGAGCTGCTACGCCTGAAGGACCGGCACAAGCGCGACTTCGTGTTCGGGCCGACGCACGAGGAGGTCATCACCGACCTCATCCGGCGCGAGATCCGCAGCTACCGGCAGCTGCCGGTGAACTTCTACCAGATCCAGACCAAGTTCCGCGACGAGCGCCGCCCGCGCTTCGGCGTCATGCGCGGCCGCGAGTTCCTGATGAAGGACGCCTACAGCTTCCACATGAACGCCGCGGATCTCGAGCGCGAGTACCAGAACATGAAGGCGGCCTACACGCGCATCTTCCAGCGCGTCGGCGTCGATTTCCGCGTCGTGCAGGCGGATTCGGGCGCAATCGGCGGCAACAAGAGCGAGGAATTCCACGTGCTCGCCAATTCCGGCGAGGATCTGCTGGCGGTCAGCGACGGCAGCGATTACGCCGCCAACATCGAGGCCGCAGCAACGCAGCCGTCGGGCAAGCCGCGCGCGGCGGCGTCGCAAGCGCTGGAGAAAGTGTCGACCCCGGGCCTGAAAGCAGTCGAGGCCGTGTCCAAGGCGCTCGGCGTTCCCCTGACCAGCAAGGTGAAGCTGCTCGTGGTCAAGGCGCGCGACGGCGGCCTCATCGCCATCGCGCTGCGCGGCGACCACGAGCTCAACGAGGTCAAGGCGTCCAAGCATCCGAAGATCGCGTCGCCGTTCCAGATGGCTGCGCCGGAGGACGTGGAGAAAGCGTTCAATTGCGAGGTCGGGTATCTCGGGCCGGTGAAGTGCCCGATCCCGCTGATTGCCGATCACGCCGCCGCGGAGATCGCCGACTTCGTCTGTGGCGCCAACGAGAAGGACTTCCACGTCAGGGGCGCCAACTGGGGCCGCGATTGCGCCGAGCCGGAGACCGCCGACCTGCGCAAGGTCGTCGAAGGCGACGCCAGCCCGGACGGCAAGGGCAAGCTCAAACTGCTGCGCGGCATCGAGGTCGGCCACATCTTCCAGCTCGGCAACGTCTACACGCAGGCGATGAAGGCCACCGTGCTGGACGAAGCCGGCAAGGAAGTCACTCCCGAGTCTGGCTGCTACGGCATCGGCGTGACGCGCACCGCCGCCGCGGTGATCGAGCAGTGCCACGACGGGAGCGGCATCATCTGGCCCGACGCCATCGCGCCGTTTCGCGTGATCATCTGCCCGATCGGCGCGGACAAGTCGGCCAACGTGAAACAGGCGGCCGACGGGCTCTACGAGCGGTTGATCGCAGAAGGCGTCGAAGTGGCGTACGACGACCGCGGCCAGCGTCCCGGCTCGATGTTCGCCGACGCCGATCTCATCGGCATCCCGCACCGCATCGTCATCGGCGACAAGAGCCTGGCCAACGCCCAGTTCGAGTACAAGCATCGGCGCGAATCTGCGCCTAAGATGATTTCCGCGAGCGCCGAAGCCGTACTGGAGATCTTGCGCGGATGAAGTGGGGGAGTCTGCTGCTGGCCGCGCTGCTGATCGCGCGGCCGGCCTGGGCCGGCCCGACCGGCGCGATGGAGCCGGAGCTGCGCGCCGCGCTGGTCGACGCCATCAGCGCCTCGTCGTTCACCGACCGCTTCGAGGCCGAGGTCTGGCTCACCGACATGTCGAGCCGGCTGGCCAAGCGCATCCCCAACGCCAAGGAGCGCATCGACTTCCTGCGCATGCTTCACGCCGAGGCCACGCGCGCGCGCATCCCGCCGGAGCTGGCGCTGGCGGTGATCCACGTCGAGAGCGGCTTCAACCGCTACGCCGTGTCCAGCGCCGGCGCGCAGGGCTACATGCAGATCATGCCGTTCTGGCTCAAGGAGATCGGCAAGCCGGGCGACAGCCTGTTCACGCCGCAGACCAACCTGCGCATGGGCTGCACGATCCTGCGGCACTACATCGACCGCGAGAAGGGCAAGCTCGTCGGCGCGCTGCAGCGCTACAACGGCTCGTACGGCAGGCCGGACTACCCCTATCGCGTTCTCGACGCGTACAACAAGAAGTGGTACCGCGGCTGAAGTGGAAATCCTGATCCTCTACTACTCCCGCGACGGCTCGATCGCGCAGATGGCGCGGCGCATCGCCCACGGCGTGGAGTCGGTGCACGGCGCGCGCGCGCGGCTGCGCACGGTGCCGCCGCTGGCGAGCCGTGTCGAGAGCGCGAAGCTGCCGGAGGTACCCGACGAAGGGCCGCCGTACGCCGAGCCGCAGGATCTGAAGGAATGCGCAGGCCTGCTGCTCGGCAGCCCCGGGCACTTCGGCAACATGGCGGCGCCGCTCAAGCATTTCCTCGACGGGACGTCGGCGCTTTGGTTATCCGGCGCGCTCGCGGGCAAGCCTGCGGCGGTGTTCACGTCCACCGGCTCGCTGCATGGCGGTCAGGAAACGACCCTGGTGTCGATGATGCTGCCGCTGCTGCATCACGGCATGCTGATCGTGGGTCTCCCGTACACCGAGCCGACGCTGGCGACGACCGCGAGCGGCGGCACGCCTTACGGCGCATCGCACGTAGCGGGGCTCGGCAGCGCGCCGCGGCCGCTGACACGCGAGGAGGAACAGCTGTGCCTCGCGCTCGGCCGACGCGTGGCGGAAGTGGCGCTCAAGCTCAAGTCCGCATGAAGCCGAGTCACGTCGCACGCGCCGTCGTGCTGGGCGTGCACGCTGCGCTGATCGGAGGGCTGGCGATGGTCGCGGGCTACAGCCTCGGCATCGTGCTGGTGCTGCCGCTCCTGTTACCGCTGCCAGGGCTGTGGCGCAGCGACCGCTACACGTTTGCCTGGGCGAGCATGCTGCTGACGTTCTATTGCGGCGGCTTGCTCGCTGAGGCCTACATGCGACCGCACCAGTCGCTGGCGCTGCGCGCGCTGGCCAGCGTCGCGGCGCTGGAGTTCGTCAGTCTGGTGCTGTTCGTGCGGCTGCGCTCAGCGGAAGCTCGTGCTGAAGCAGCGGCTGCACGATCTGCTGGACGAACGGCAGCGTGAGACGGCGCTGCTCGGCGAGCGAGGCCTGATCCAGCCGGTCGAGCGCGGTGATGAGCGTCGCCGGATCGCGTGGCAGGTGCGACAGGAGCCAGCGCACCGCATCGTCGGCCAGCTCCAGCCCGCGGGCGCGAGCGCGCGTGCGCAGCAGCGTGGCGCGCTGCGCGTCCTGCAACGGCTTCAAGCCCAGGATCGCGCAGGCTGACAAGCGCGTGACCAGGTCCGGCCGCGCCGACTCGATGCGATCGGGGGCGGCGCGCGCGCTCAGCGCGAAATGCCGATGCCCGGCGCGCAGCGCGTCGATCAGCCGCAGGACGCCGAGCGTCCACGCTGCATCGGCGACGACGGCGTCGACGTCGTCCAGGCATACGAGCGCGCGGCTCTCCAGCCCGACGAGGATCTGCGGTCCTTCCGAAGCGATCTCGCGAAGCGGCAGGTAAGCGACGCCGAGTCCGTGCGCCGCGGCGTCGCGCACCAGCGCGTGCAGCAGATGCGTCTTGCCGGTGGCGGACGCGCCGAACAGGAATAGCCCGGCGCCTGGCGCGGCCGCGGTGTAGCCGCGAAGGGTGGCGACCGCCTCTTCGTTGGGACCGGGGAAATAGCTGTCGAAGTCGGCGGCGTCGGCAAGCTGCACGCCGAGCGCCAGCTGCCGGCCTTTCATTGGGGAGGCGGCAGTTGCGCGGTGGCGGGGACGTCGCCGGGCGGCGTGGAATCGTTCGTGGTCGACGCCATCACCGGCGACTCCCCATAAAGCCGGCTCGCCAGCCAGTGCTCCGTCGCGTGCCGCACCAGCACCGCGAGCACCGCGGCTGCGGGCAGCGCCAGAAGCACGCCGGCGAAGCCGAACAGCTGTCCGCCGGCCATGACGGCGAAGATCACCGCAACCGGGTGCAGGCCGATGTTGTGCCCGACCAGCAGCGGCGTCAGCCACATGCTCTCGAGCACCTGGCCGATGCCAAACACGATCGCCACCCAGACCAGCGGCAGCAGCTCGTGCGTCTGCACCACGACCGCGATGCTGGCGGTGACGATGCCGACGATGAAGCCGAGGTAGGGGACGAAGCTCACCAGCCCCGAGAGCAGGCCGATCAGCAGCGCCAGCTTCACGCCGACGATCGCAAGCCCGACGCCGTAGACGACGGCGAGCGCCGCCATCACCGACAGCTGGCCGCGGATGAACGCCGCGAGCACCTCGTCCGACTCGCGCGCGAGCTGCTGGACCTTGGGCAGCGCGCGCCGCGGAATCAGCTGGCCGATGCGCGCCACGAGCAGGTCCCAATCGCGCAGCAGGTAGAAGGTGACGATCGGCACCAGCATCAGGTTGACTGCGGCGGTGAGCAGCGCCGCGCCCGACGCGGAGATGCGGGCCCACGCGGCTGCAGCGATGCCGCCGACGCCGGCCCAATGCTCGCTCAGGGCCTGCTTGATGCCCTCGGCGTCCAGGCGCGTGCCTTCCGGCAAGGCCAGGCCGAGCTTTGGCAGGCCCACGTCCTGCAGCCAGCGCAGCCAATCGGGCAGGCTGTGCAGCAGAACCACCACCTGCTCCAGCAGCATCGGCACCAGGATCAGCGTGGCAGTGATCAGGCTCGCGAAGATCACGACGAACACCACGCACACGCCGGCGGTGCGCGACAGGCGCGCCCGCTCCAGCCGGTCGACGATGGGATCGCCGAGGTACGCAAGCCCGGCGCCGATGACGAACGGCGTCAGGATCGGTGCGAGCAGCCAGATCGACAGCAGCGTGCCGGCGATGGCGCCCAGCCAGATCCAGCGAGGGTTGACCGCGTCGAACATTCGGCTCTAACTGCCGGGCTGCAGCGCGAATTGCAGGCCTGCGGCGCCGAGCGCCGGCACGAACTTGCCGCTGCCGGCAATGGCGCGCGACAGCGCCTGCGCGTCGCCCTCGAAGCGGATCAGCATCTGCACGTGATCAGCCTGCACGGCGCGGACCTGCACGCCCTTCACGCTGCGCAGCTTCCGCAGCGTGGAGAGGGCGCGACCGTAGTCGCGGAAGGTGTTCACCGCGCTTACGTCGACGGGCCATTCCTGCTCGGCGCCGGCGACCACGCCGAACACCGGCAGACCCTGGCGCTTGACCGCTTCCTCGACGCTGCGCGGATCGAAGGCCGCGCGATACAGCAGCGCGTGCGTCACCGGGTCCTGCTCGTCGCCGTAGCGCTGGGCGAGCTTGGACGCCTGCTCCAGGATCGGCGCCGCAGCGGCGCTGGTGCGCACGTCGGACAGGCCGGTGATGCCCGCGAGCACCAGCGCGAGCGCTTCGCGCAGGGCCGCGGCCTCGGCGGCGGGCGAGGCGTCGATCAGCGGGACCACGGCCTCGTAGGGATTGGTGGGCGACACCGAGGCGACGACCGGCGCCGGTGCCGTCGCCGCGCCCGGCGCGGCGGACTGCAAGGGCGCCTGAGCGACGGCGGCGGCCGGAAGAAGGCCTGCGAGCAGCAGAAAAGTGCGCATGCGCCTGAACGGGGTGGGAATTCACCGCTAAAATATCACCATTCTCCTTTCGCCCATCCTCATGACGCAGCCAAAGCCGCTGACGTACCGCGACGCCGGTGTGGACATCGACGGCGGCGACGCCCTGGTCGACGACATCGCGCGGATCGTGCGATCCACGCGCCGTCCCGAGGTGCTTGCCGGCGTCGGCGGCTTCGGGGCGCTGGTCAGCATCCCGAAGAAGTACAAGCAGCCGATCCTGGTCAGCGGCACCGACGGCGTCGGCACCAAGCTCAAGCTCGGCATCGAGTCGGGGCGCGTGCAGGGCCTTGGCATCGACCTCGTGGCGATGTGCGTCAACGACGTGCTGGTGTCGGGCGCCGAGCCGCTGTTCTTCCTCGACTATTACGCGACGGGACACCTGGACAACCGCGTCGCGGCGCAGGTCATCACCGGCATCGCCGAGGGCTGCCGCCAGGCTGGATGCGCGCTCGTCGGCGGCGAGACCGCCGAGATGCCGGGCATGTACACGCACGGCGACTTCGACCTCGCCGGCTTCTGCGTCGCCGTGGTGGAGAAGCGCAAGATCATCGACGGCAGCAAAGTGCGCCGCGGCGACGTGCTGATCGGCCTGCCGTCTTCGGGTCCGCACTCCAACGGCTACTCGCTGGTGCGCCGCATCCTGTCGGTGAGCGGCGCCAAGCTCGCGCACCCGTTCGCCGACCGCATGCTGGGCGACGCGCTGCTGGCCCCGACGACCATCTACGTCAAGCCGATCCTGAAGCTGCTTGCCGCCGGCATCCCCGTGCACGGCATGGCGCACATCACCGGTGGCGGCATCGTTGGCAACCTGCCGCGCTGCCTGCCCAAGGGTCTCGGGGCCATCGTGGACACCACGAGCTGGCAGCGGCCGGCGATCTTCGACTGGCTGGCCCAGTCGGGGAACGTCGAGCAGGAGGAGATGTGGCGCGTGTTCAACTGCGGCGTCGGCTTCGTGCTGGTAGTGCCGCGGCTGTGGGTGGATCGCGCCATGGCGGCGCTGAAGAAATCGCGTCTGAAGCCGTGGATCCTGGGCGAGGTCGTCAAGGGCAAGCAGGACGTCAGGTTTGCCTGAGAAAAAAGTTGTCGTCGTCATCTCGGGGCAGGGCCGCAACCTTCAGGCGCTGCTGAAGCATTGCGCCGCCGGCGACATCCCGGGACGCGTCGCCGCGGTGATCAGCAACCGACCGCAGGCTGCGGGCCTTGCGCGCGCACAAGAAGCCGGCGTCCCGAGGCAGGTCATCGATCACACGCAGTTCGCGTCGCGCGAGGATTTCGATCAGGCGCTGGCAAGCGCGATCCAGGAACACCGGCCCGACGTCGTTGCGCTCGCCGGGTTCATGCGCGTGCTGGGCGCCGGCTTCATCGCGCCGTTCCACGGGCGGCTGCTGAACATCCATCCGTCCCTGCTGCCAAAGTACGCGGGCCTCAAGACGCACGAGCGCGCGCTTGCCGCCGGCGACCGCGAGCACGGCGCCAGCGTCCATTTCGTGACCCCCGAGGTAGACGGCGGGCCGGTGGCGATTCAGGGCCGGTTAAGTGTGGGCGGCGAGGATACGGCGGAAACGCTGGCGAAGCGGGTGATGCGCGACATCGAGCTGAAAATCTATCCTCAGGCAGTGGCGTGGCTGGCCCGCGGCGACTTGCGCATGGACGGCGGCAGGCTCATGTTCAAGGGCGCGCCGCTGCGCGCGCCGCTGTCACTGGACGACCTGGAACCTGCATTCCGATGAAACGCACCGCACTTCTGCTCCTGCTCGGCGTGCTGCTGCCTGTGGCCGGCGCCGCGCTTGCCGCGCCCGTGAAGCTCACCCCGAACGAGTCCGTCTACGAGCTGCACATGGGGCCGATGACGCTGGGCGAGGCGCGCTTCATCCTGATGCCGGGCGACGCGCCCAACTGCTACCGCTACCAGTACACGGCGATGCCGCAAGGGGTCGCCAAGATGTTCACCGGCGTCATCCGCGAGGTCACCGATTTCTGCGCCAGCGAAGCCGGTCTGCAGTCGCGTCACTACGAGTTCCATCGCGCCGACCGCGCCGACAAGGACTTCGTGCTGGACTTCGACTGGAAGGCCAACGTGATGCGCGGCGGCGACCCGGCGGAGCAGAAAGTGACGCCGGGAACGCTCGATCGGCTGGCGATCCAGCAGGCCGTGCGCATCTGGGTGATCGCGCACGTCGGCGACGCCAAGCCGCCCGACGAGGTCGAGTTCGCCATGGGCGACCGCACGCGCGTCACCTCGTACCGCTTTGCGCTGGGCAGGCGCGAGAAGGTCAACGTGCCGGCGGGCAGCTTCGACACGATCATCGTGCAGCGCGTCGACGATCCCAAGAAGACGCTGCGGTTCTGGCTGGCCCCCGAGCGGGATTACACGCCGGTGAAGGTGGTGCAGGATCAGGACGGCCAGCCCGAGCTGCGGATGTTGCTGCGGTAGCGAGGAGGTTGCGATGAGAACAGTGGCGACGATGATGTGCGCGGCGATGCTCGGTGCGGTGCTCGCCGGATGCGGTGACCGTGACGACCACGGCAACTATGTCCCCAAGGAAGGCCGCGAGGAGACCAAGACCCTGCAGGGAACCGACACGCTCGGCTACGGCTACACGCGCAAGAAGGTCGACAAGGTGCTGGACACGAACGATAACCGCATCGAGCAGTTGAATCAGGAGATGGAGAAGCAGGAGTAGGTCGGCTCAAGCCGGAGGCGGAGCCGACGATTGTCGTCGGATCCGCTGCGCTTGACCGACCTACACCTACACAGGAATCGCTTCCTCTTCCCGCAGCTTCTGCAGGTGGCTGCGGATGTTCATGCGCGCGAACGGCAGCAGCCGGGCATCGGCCAGGTCCTTGTAGATCACCTTCAGCATCTCGTCCTCGGTCTTGCCCGCCAGGAACAGCGCCTTGACCTGGTCTTCCCGCATCTGCCGATGCTTAAGTGTTTCCTGGAGCCTGAACACGGTCCCGTTGGCCATGCCGTGCGAAGGGAAGATCACGCGCGGATTGAGATCGATGATCTTGCGCAAGGAGGCGAAGTATTTGCGCATGTTGCCTTCGGCGCCGCCGATGACGACGGTGCCGACGCCCTGGTAGAGGTCGCTGACGATGCACCAGGCGCGATTGTCCGGCATCAGCGCGAGCTGGCCTTCGTCGTGGCCCGGCACCTCGATCACGCGCACGGGGTTGCCCAGCCATTGCGTGACGACGTCGCCTTCGCGATAGATCTTCACCTGCACGCCGTCGAGCATCGAGCCCAGGCGGGCGCGCGTGTCCGCGGACAGGCCGATCGGCACGCCGAAGCGTCGCGCTATGTCGTCCGCGTACTGGCAATGATCGGGATGGTGATGCGTGAGGAACAGCTCGTGCACGCCGGTTTCGCCGGCGATCGCGCAAAGCCGCTCCAGCTCTTCCATCGAGTTGGGTGACGGATCGACCAGGATGCGGTGCTGGTCGCCGATCTGGAAGCAGTTGGTCCGGTCCGCCGGCGGCAGCGTGTTGGAGCGCACGCCGATCATGCGCACGCCCGCGACCGCTTCCACCCAGTTGATCTCGACCGAGGGGTCGATGCCGTCGAACTCGTCGATGCGCGCGCAGCACATGTCGCGCGCCAGCGCCCGCAGCGCCCAGATGGTCGGCGGCACCGCCAGCATGTCGCCGCGCTCGAAGCGCTCGACCAGCGCGGAGGGCGTCGCCCATTCCACTTCGGCAACCTCGCCGGGATCGAGCGTGAGCGCGGGCTTCTCGCGCACCTCGATGGAGAAGTAGGTCGTGGCGAAGCGGAACGGTGCGAACACCGGCGTCACCGCCAGGCCCAGCGAGCGCACCTCGCCGAGCAGGTTGCGGGAGGCAAGCGCGATGAGGTCGACGCCGAGCTCTTCGTGCAGCTCGCGCACCAGCGCGCGCGCGATCTGCGGCGGCAGGTGCTCCAGGCCCGGCAGAGGAGTCGGGTCCTCGCGGTCCTTGCGATCGACCTTGCCGCCCGGGAAGGCGTGGAACCCCGAGAACGCCAGCAGATGTGGCTGCCGGCGCAGGATCAACGCCTCGCCCTCGTGCGTGAGCACGGCGGTGACGGCATCGTGGACTGGTACCGGGCTCAAAGCGCTTCCCTGCAGCACATCACCTACTGCTGCTGATCCCCGCTGATGGTCTTCATGGCGACGGTCTCGCCTTCGAAGGTGATGGTGATCACCACCGGGTCGTTGTTCCAGGTCTCGAAGTACAGGCTCGCCGGGCCGGAGGTGTCGCCTTCGACCTTGCTGGGCTTGCCGATGATCTTGTGCACCTGGTCCTTCTTCATCCCGACTTCGATCTTCTCGAAGTTCTGCGGCGTGGCCCTGGAGCAGCCGGCCAGCAACGCGACCCCCAAAACGCATGCGAACAGCAGACGCTCGAACGGACGCATCGTGTCCTCCTTATAGTTCTTTCCCTCCCCGATGGCGCCATCATAGAACTTCGACCCGGCGCTGTGCAGGGGCTGAGCTGCAGGCCGGTCCCAGCGTGCTAGGTTTAGCCGCCAAACAATGACGGGCACCCCGATGCAATTCTCGGACTTGCTTGCCTCGATGCAGGAGCGCGACGGCGCCTGGACCTGCGTGGTCACGGACGACTGGCTGCAGGGCCGCAGCCTCTTCGGCGGGCTGCAGGCGGCGATCGCGCTGAAGGCCATGCGGGCGCTGGTGCCCAGGGAGGTGCCGCTGCGCACGCTGCAGGTGACGTTCGTCGCCCCGGTACCGGCTGGCACGGTGAGCACGACTGCGCGCGTGCTGCGCACGGGCAAGAGCGCCATCCAGGTCGAAGGACGGGTCGGCGACGCGGGCAGCGTGCAATGCCTGCTGGTGGGCGTGTTCGGCGCCGCGCGGCCGTCGACCGTCGAGGTCGCGCCGGCGCAGCCGCCCGTTCCGCCGGGCAAGCCGATCAGCTTCGATTTCGTCGCCGGGATCACGCCGAGCTTCACGCGACACCTGCCGATGCGCTGGCTGCATGGCACGCCGCCCTACACCGGCAATCCCCTGACGCGGGCGATCATCGAGGTCACGCTTCGCGATCGTGGACCGATCGACGAGGCACACCTGCTGGCGATCGCGGACGCGCCGCCGCCGGTCGCGCTGTCGATGCTCAAGAAGCCGGCGCCCGGCAGCTCGATGACCTGGACGCTCGAGTTCATGGCCATCGATCTGGCCGCGCAGGCGCTCGCGGCCTGGCGACTGGACGCCGACGTCGTCGCCGCGGGCGAGGGCTATACCAGCCAGTCGGTGATGGTGTGGACGCCCGGCGGCAAGCTCGCGGCCATCAGTCGCCAGAGCATGGTCGTCTTCGGATGAAGAAGGACAAGCCCCGGCGCAAGGGCGCCGCGGCGTTGCCGCAGGCGGCGGAGACGGTTCGGCCGGATCCCACCGGCGGGGCCGGCGTCAAGCCGCGGGTCGACAGTCCGGTCGTTGGCCTCGCGCTCGGCAGTGGCTCCGCCCGCGGCTGGTCGCACATCGGCGTGATCCAGGGGCTGGAAGAGATGGGCATCAAGCCGCGCGTCGTCGCCGGCACCTCGATCGGCGCGCTGGTCGGAGCCGTCTACGTGTCGGGCCAGCTCGCAGCGTTCTCCGAATGGGTGCAGAAGCTCACGGTGCGCGATGTCGTCTCGCTCATGGACTTCACCTTCTCCGGCGGCTTCGTCAAGGGCGAGAAGCTGTTCGGCTTCTTCCTGGAGCAGCACAGGAACCCGAACATCGAGGACCTGGAGCAGCGCTACGTCAGCGTCGCCACCGAGATGAAGACCGGCCGCGAGATCTGGATCACGCGCGGGCCGATCCTGCCGGCCGCGCGCGCGTCCTGCGCGATGCCGGGCCTGTTCTCGCCGGTGAAGTACCAGGATCGCTGGATGCTCGACGGCGGTCTGGTCAACCCGGTGCCGGTCTCCGCGTGCAGGGCGCTGGGCGCCGACGTGGTCGTCGCCGTCAATCTCAATGCGCAGCTGGTCGGCGCGCACATGTCGCGCGCCGGGCGCCTGGCCGCGAGCGAAGTGCCGGTGAGCGGCGAGCGCAGCTTCTGGCAGAAAGTGGTTTCGTACTTCGAGAGCGGCGAGGCCGGCAGCCCGGGGTTCTTCGACGTCATGGCGGCAAGCGTCAACGTAATGCAGGACCGCATCACCCGCAGCCGCATGGCCGGCGATCCGCCGGAGATCGCGCTGGTGCCGCTGCTGCAGGATTACGCGCTGATGGACTTCCATCGCGCCGCGGAAGCGATTGCCGAGGGCCGACGCCTGGTGAAGGCGCAGGAATCGGAAATCCGCGCCTGGGTCGGCGGGTAGGTCGGACCAAGCGAAGCGGATCCGACTTTCGGGCGTCGGCGCCGCACGAAGCGCCTGAGCCGACCTACTGTCTACGAATAGAGACAGTCAGCCCTGCTGACCGATGATTTCTCCGGAATGTCCCCGAACTTCGCTTGTCCAACCAGCAGCCCGCGGCCGAAGGATCGCCACGCGGTTTCCGCTTCACCCCCCCCACTGAGGAGAGCCACATGAAACTTTCAGCATTGATGTTCAGCCTTTTACTCGGCGCGGCCGCTACGGCGGTCAATGCAGCCGATCCGTACAGCCCGGATACGAAGACCTCCGCGCGCGAGACGGCGCACGACGCCAAGGAGAACGCCAAGGACACCGGGCGTGACCTGAAGTCCGGCGCCAAGGAAGTCGGCCACGACATCAAGGACACGACCAAGAGCGCGGCCCACGAGACCGGCGAGATGATCTCGGATGCGTCCATCACCACCAAGGTGAAGGCCTCGCTGCTGACGGAGAAGAACCTGAAGTCGCTCGGCATCAACGTCGACACCAACGACGGCGTGGTCACGCTGCGCGGCACGGTGCCGACGTCGGCGGAGATGAAGCAGGCCGAGGACGTGGCCCGCGGCATCAAGGGCGTCAAGGAAGTGCACAACGAGCTGAGCCTCAAGGCCAAGGGCTAGTCCTCTGACGTAGTCACGCGTTGGAGCCGACGAGGAAACGTCGGCTCAACGCGCAGGCCTCTGCTTCACGAAATGCCGGCGAAGAAACGTCGGCATTTCGTTTACAAGTACCGTATCCCCGTAGCTTCCTCGGACATCGTCCACAGGCGCGCGGCCAGCGCAGGATCGCGGGCCTCGCTGCGGCATGGCACGCGCGCCGGATGACCGCGCAGCTGCTGGAATCCGCCGGGCCCGAAGTATTCGCCGCCGGAGACGTCGGCAGCGGCCGCTGCGTAGAGCGCGGGCAGGGCGCCCATCGCCGCCGTCTGCGCGAGGATGGCGTTGCTGATGCGCATCAGCACGCTGCCTTGGCCGGGATTGGTATTCGACCAGCCCGGATGCGCGGCGACCGCGATCACGGACGTGCGCGCCTTCTTCAGGCGGCGGTCGAGCTCGAAGGTGAACAGCAGCGCGGCGAGCTTGCTCTTCCCGTACGCGTCCATCTCCTTGTAGGCCTTGTGCGCGAAGTGCAGGTCGTCGAGGTCCATCCCCGGCGTGAGCTTGTGCGCCATGCTCGAGGTGCTGACGACGCGCGCGCCCGGCGTGGAGAGGAGGCGGTCGAGCAGCAGGCCCGTGAGGGCGAACGCGCCGAAGTGGTTGGTGCCGATGTGCGTCTCGAAGCCGTCGGCGGTCTTGCCCAGCGGCGCCAGGATCGCGGCAGCGTTGTGGCACAGGATGTCCAGGCGCGCGTGATGCTTGGAGAGATCGGCGGCAAATCGCCGGACGCTGGCAAGGTCGGCGACGTCCAGCGTCATCACCTCCAGGTCGGCCCGCGGCGCGCGCCGCCGGATGTCCTCGATCGCGAGGCGGGCCTTGGCGGGCGTGCGGCAGGCCAGGATGACCTTGGCCCCCGCGCCGGCGAGCCCGGCAGAGATCTCCAGGCCCAGACCCCGGTTGGCCCCCGTCACCACCGCGACCTTGCCGCTCAGCGAGGGCATGTCCGCCAGCGTCCAGTCCGGTTTCATGGGCGTGATCCTTTTTGCGTGGGCGGGCGAATGCTACCGAATGTTGACGGTCCAACGGGTATCAACGGAGGCTCTCATGGACAAGCACAGGAAGCGGCCCGTGGTCCCGCCCAAGCCCACGCAGCAGAAGGAAGGTCCCCGCGTGGATCCCAAGGATCGCGTGGAGGAGGCTTCTTACCAGTCGTTCCCCGCATCGGACGCGCCGGCGACCGGGCGCTCCGCGCGCGAGCGCCAGGCCGAGGAGCAGAAGCGCAGAGGCTGACGATGCGGGCGTCAAAATCGACGCCGCGTTTTTCCAGGGACTTCGGGAAAACCGTTGCCGCCCGCGGGTTGGCCCGGCTAATCTGAGCCGCCGCACCGCCGGCCACGAGCACGCGACGCCATGGAAGGCTCCTCCCAGCTTCCTGCTGAGTTCAACGAGCACATGCGGCTGGGCCGGGAGGCCCGGCGGCGGGAGCAGTGGACTGCGGCCCTGGAGCATTTCGGGCGCGCGGCGACGATCCACCCTTCGCGGCCCGATCCCCGGATGGAGCGCGCACGGACACATCTCGCCATGGGCGAGCTGGACAAGGCTGAGGTCGAATTCCAGGCGGTGCTGAATGGCGCGACGCGCAACGTGGATGCATTGCTCGGGCTGGCACGCGTCGCCATGCGCCGCAAGCAGGCTCCGATCGCGGTGCGCTACTTCCAGAAGGCGGCGACAGAGGACCCATCGAGCCTGGAGGCGCACGTCGGGCTCGCGCGAGCGCAAGCGGCGTCCGACCGGTTGCGCGAGTCCGAGGCAACCTATCGGTCGATTCTGCGGCGTCATCCTGCCCACGCACCGGCGCTCCTCGGACTGGCGCGCCTGCTGCGCCAGCAGCAGCGGACCGCGGCGCTGCAATATTTTTCGCAAGCTGCACAGGCCGATCCGCACCATCACCACACCCGGCTCGAGCTGGCCCAGACGTTGGTGGCATGCGATCGGACCGCCGAAGGCGCGGCGCTGTTCCAGCAGCTGCTGAATCACGAGGAGACGCGGCTCGATGCCGCTGTGGGCCTGGGCGACCTGGCGATGCAGCAGGACCGCCCCGACATCGCCACGGGTCACTTCGAAGCTGCGCTGGCGCAGGCTCCGGGGAATCGCAGGACATTGCTGCGCCTCGCCGTCGCCGCGCTCTCGGCCGGCGCTCCAGACCGGGCCAGGCAATTCTGCCGCCGCGTGCTGGACGAGGTCCCGCTCCACCCCGACGCCCTGGTGATCCTGTTGATCATTGCGCGCGAGCGAGAGACGGTAATGGAGCTGCTGCCGCTGCTGGAGCGCGCCGCCGAGGAGTACCCCGACCACGAGCGGCTGGGGATCGAGCTCTCGCTGGTCAAGGGCTCGAACTGGCGCGAGGAGATCGCGGAGGCGCGGCGCAAAGTCGCCGACCCCGATGCGAGCGTCGGCGCCCGGCTCCGCGCCGGCCTGACACTGGCGCAGTACCGGCGTGGTCGACGGCCTGGAAGATCGCTTGCGCGATCTGGCGGATCGCGATGCGCAGGCCGCGCGTCTGCTGTCGACTGCGCGGCAGCTGCGTCGCTCGGGCATGGCGCAAGCCGCGCCCGGGAGCGATCGCACCGATGACGCGGAGCGCGACCATCTGCGCAGTCCGGCGGCGATCATCGAGAAGATCGTTCCCGACCAGGAGCGCCTGATCGTGCTGTTCGCTGGCCGCGATCGCGGACTGCTCATCACGTTCGACATCTTCCATCGGCTGCTGCGGCCGCTGGGGACGAGCGCGCTCTACGTCCGCGACCTGGAGCGCAGTTCCTATCTCGGCGGCATCCCCGGGCTGGGCGCTAATCTGAGCACCTCGATTGCCGGCATGCGGAACTTGATCGAGAGGTCCGGGGCACGTCGGGTGTTCATGATCAGCTACTGCGGCGGCGCTGCAGGCGCTTTGCGCTATGGCCTGGAGGTAGGCGCGGAGGCGGTGCTTGCGATCGCGCCGCGGTCGCGGCTGTTGCCGGTGGGCGTCGACCCCGAGGTGATGGCCGCGCTGCCGAAGTGGCGGGAGTCCGAGCCGCGGTTCTCGCAGGATCCGCGGATCCTCTACGAGGCCGCCACGCGCCGCCCGCGCCTGACCCTGATCTACGGCGAGGACTGCGCCGTCGACGCTGCCGACGCGCGCGACATGAAAGGGATTCCCGGCACCACGCTGATCCCGATCGCGGGGACGTTCGCGCACAACTGCATGAAGCTCTTGCTCGGCGCGGGCCTGTTCGGACCCCTGGTCCGCGAGTTCGCCAGCGAGGGATCGCTTTCTGCCGGGCTGATCGAGCAGATCCGTGGCGCTGCAGAACGCGCGCCGGATCCCGTGGCGCAGGCCCCCGCCGAATGAGCGCCGACACGCTCCCGGGTTCGCTGGTTCGCGCGGTCGACGGGCACGACTACGCGACCATCGTCGAGGCCTTGCGCGACCGCGCGACCCGGCGGCCTGACGACGTCGCATTCGTGTTCCTGCAGGATGGCGATCGCGAAACGGCGCGGCTGACGTATGCACAGCTGGACCGGCGGGCGCGCACGATCGCTGCTGCGCTGCGCCCGCTGCAATGCGCCGGCAAGCCGGTGCTGCTCGTCTATCCGCAAGGGCTGGAGCTGGTCGGCGCGCTGTTCGGATGCCTCTACGCCGGCGCGCTGGGCACGATCGTTCCCGTCGTGGTTCCGCAGCAGGCCTTCGATCGCGCTCCGGGGATCGCCCGGGACGCCGAGCCCGCGGCCCTGCTCACGGTCGAGAGCCTGCGCGGCGGCGCGCAGGAGCACGACGCGCTGCGGTCTCTGCCCGCAGTGGCGACCGACGTGCTGGCCGACGACGATGCCGCGTCGCCACCGGAGGCGCCGGATCCTGAACAGCTGGCGATGCTGCAATACACCTCCGGCACCACCACCTCGCCGCGCGGCGTGATGCTCTCGCACGCGAACTTCGCGGCCAACCTGCGCGCGATCGCGCAGATGGAGAACGTGGTGGACGGCCGGCCGATGCTGCGCCTTGGATGGGTGCCGTCGTATCACGACATGGGCTTGGTGAGCTTCCTGCTCTGTCCGGTCTACTTCGGCATCGTCAGCGTGATGATGCCGCCAATGGTGTTCATGCAGCGCCCGTTGCGCTGGCTGGAAGCCGTGTCGCGCTACCGCGCGACCTACACCGTGGCGCCGAGCTTCGCGTTCGCCCTGTGCGTGCGCCGGAGCACGCCCGAGCAGCGCGCCGCGCTCGACCTTTCCTGCCTGGACACCGTGGCCAGCGGCGGCGAGCCGGTGCGCGCCGATCTGCTGGAGCGATTTGCCGAAGCCTTCGCGGGCGCCGGTTTCGATCCGCGCGCGTTCCTGCCCGCGTACGGGATGGCGGAAACGACATTGCTCGCCACGGTTCCCGCGCCGGGCAGCGGACTGCATGCGCGCAGCCTGGACGTCGGGGCGCTGGCGCTCGGCGTGGCGACGCCGGCGCAGAGCGCCGACAGCGTGCGCCGCGTGGTCTGCTGCGGACATGCCGCGCCGGAGCACGAGGTGGCGATCGTCGATCCGGGGACTCGTGAGCGCATGCCGCAGGAGCGCATCGGCGAGATCTGGCTGCGAGGGCCGAGCGTCACCCGCGGTTACTGGAAGCGCCGCGAGGAAACCGCGGCAGTGTTCGATGCCCAGCTGCAGGACACACCGCCTTCGCGGGGCTGGCTGCGATCCGGGGACCTCGGGTTCCTGGGGCCGGAAGGGTTGTTCGTCACCGGCCGTTGCAAGGATCTGATCATCGTGCGCGGCGCCAACCACGATCCCCTAGACCTGGAGATTGCCGCGAGCCAGAGTCACCCCGCGCTCGGCGGCGGACTGGGCGCGGCCTTCTCGCTGGAGACCGCCGATGGCGAGAGCATCGTGCTCGCCTGCGAGGTCGATCGCAGCGCCGTGACGGACCTGGACGCAGCCGCGGTCACCACCCGCGTGGCGGAGAGCGTCAGCCGCAGGTTCGGCCTGGCGCTGCACGATCTGGCGCTCTTGGCGCCGGGCGCGCTGCCGCGCACCACCAGCGGCAAGATCCAGCGGCAGCGCTGCAAGGAACGTTATTTGCGCGGCGAGCTCCCGCGGCTGGCCGATGCACCGCATCCGGCGCTCGGGCGCTGGCGGGCGGCGAGGAGCGGATGAGCGCCAGGCCAGCAGGCATCGACGTCGCGGGCTGGGTGCGGTCGCACCTGGCGACGCTGCTCGCAGTGCCGGCGTCCGAGGTGGACTTCGAGCGCACGCTGTCCGACTACGGGCTGGACTCGTTCGATTTGATGGTCATGGCCGGCGACGCCGAGGAAGCGCTCGGCATCGAGATCGATCCCGAGCCGTTCTTCCCGCCGCCGCCCATCGCGGAGGTCGTCGCCATCCTGGAGCGGATGCTGCGCGCGTCGGCGGCTGCAGGCGGCTTAGCGAAGCGGTAGCGGCGCGGGGCGGCGCGGCGGTCGCGCCATCATCCGGCGCATGTAGGCCCATTCGAGATCGTCGCGAGCGGGATCAGGGTCCGCCGTCTGCGGGTGGCGCAGCGGCCACGGCATTTCCTCGGACTCCAGCTGCGAGGGCGCGATGCCTTCGCGTGTGGCATGCGTCGCCTGCGGGCCCTGGCCGATATTGGTCACCATGTTCCGGTCCGGTGCCACCGCCAGCGCGTCGCGGCGCCAGCAGCTGTACCACCAGCGCAAGTCCCAGGTCTTGAGCTTGCCCGCGTGGCAATGATCAAGGAGCGCCTTGAGCAGCAGCGCCGCGCCGGGGGCGCGGACGTGCTCCTCGATGAAGCGGCTGCGCCGGAGCTCCGGCCATGCGCGCATCTCGCCGTCGTAGTGCTTCCAGGCGCGGCTCCAGCTCGCCCATCCCCAGATGTTGTGGTACCGCGAGAAGCGGTAGCTGGCGTCGAGGTCATCACCGCTGCCGGGAAAGCAGCTGCCGCGGACCATGCTGACGCGATCGTCATCGCGATAGCGCTCGAGCATCGCTTCGCAGAAGGCGAAGAAGCTGTCGTTGGGCACGCAGTCGTCTTCGAGGAGGATGGCCCGGTCGGTCTGCGAGAACACCCAGTCCAGCCCGGAACTCATGCCGGCGCCGATGCCCAGGTTGTGCGGCAGGAAGCGCGTCGACACCTTGCATGGCCAGTCCACTGCGTCGATCACGGCGCGCGTGGCTTCGCACAGCTTGCTTTCGCCGGGCCGATCCGGGCGCGGACCGTCGGCGCTCACCAGCAGCCAGCGCGGCCGCACGCGGGCGACGGCCCGAAGCACCGCCGCGGCGGGCTCCGCGCGGTTGAAGATGAACATTGCGACGGGGACGTTGCAGACGCGCGGGTCTGCGTCGCGGGAGTCGGCGGCCTTCATTGCCGCCGATTCTATCGGCGGCGTCTCACTCGCGCCCGATCTGGCGGCGATGCCCGAAGCGGAAGAATCCGGCGGCCTCCTCGGCGCGGATGGTCTCGGCTTCCGGCCCGAAGGCGCGCTCCTGCAACTCGCGCAGCCGCTGCTCTTGCTCCATCGCGGGATATTGCGTCGCCAGCTGTGCTCGATCGCGCATGTACTGCTGGCCTGCGCTCCAGGCCGTATCCCGCGCCTGGTCGAGCGCGTCCCAGCGCTGCAGCGCCGCGTGGTCCATGCCCATGGCGCTGCGCACGTGATGCAGGTTCTCGCGGCGTTGCTCGGGCGGCAGCGCAGCCAGCTCCTCCTGCACCGAATCGAGCTCCATGAACGCGTCCAGCAGCTCGGTCTGCTGACGCTCGATCACTTCCGGCGCGCGCTCCCCGTAGGCCTCGTGGATCGAGTCCACGTATTTCTCCAGCTTCTCTTCGGTCGTCAGCTGCGGCGAGGCTTGCAGCGCATCCAGCGTGGCGCGCATCTGCTCGCTGCGCAGCTCGCCGGCCCAGATCTCCCTGGCGTCGTCGCCGAACAGCCGGGTGCGCGCCTCCCACAGCGCCTCGCGCCGGTCTGACCGCTCCATGCCCGCGAGCACGTTGCGGTTCTCCTCGAGCCACTGGTCGTAAGTCATCAGGCTCTGCAGCTTGGCGAAGAGAACATCCGCCAGCTCCGGGAACAGGCTCTTGAGCAGGGCGTAAGCGTGCGGCAAGTCGCCGGTGAGCCCATGCGCCTCGAGGTACGCCAGCACCTGCTCGATCAGCTTGATCTGCGCGTGCTTGTCGCCGACGTGCAGGGCGAACTTCTCGCGCAGCTTGGCGACGAAGTCGTTGTCCTGTTCCGACAGCGTCACGACGACGACCGGAGGCGGCTGCAGCGGCCGTACCTGGATTTCCTTCAGCGACGCCGGTGCAGGCGCAGCTGCCGCCACGTGCGGCGACGGCTCGACGGCCGGACGCTGTGCGAGCCAGAGCGCCGCGATCAGGACGATCGCGGCGGCGACGGCGAGAAGAACGCGCAACGTGGGCTTAGTAACCGCCGTCGGCGATGAAGTCGGTGATGGCGGCGTAGAACTCCATCTCGTCGAACGTATCCGGCGGCACGCCGACGACGTCCAGATGATCCTGGTTGATCACCCAGTTGTGCGAGGTCATCGCGATCGACGGCGGCGCGTTGAGATCGGTGACGTTGCCGGTGTCCGTCTTCTCGTAGATGTAGTCGAGCTCGCCCCACGATTCGTAGTACTGCAGGCGATAGCCCATCTGCTGGCTGTTCAGCCCGACCAGCCCGTCGTCGTCGGTGTCGCGGCGATTGCCGTTGCCGATGCCCAGGGCGCCGTCGTTGTCGGCGTCGGTGGTCGCGTAGCCGTCGCCATCCGGGTCGTAGAAGGCCTCGTTGACGATGTAGAGCGCCGGGTTCATCGACGAGCCCTGCTGCGCCGTCAGCAGCGAGCGCGGCCGGGCGATGTAGGTCGTGCTGGCGGGGTAGGCGGTGTTGAAGGCCTTGGTGCCGGTGGTGACGCCGTCGCCGGCGTCGATGTCGTTGTGGATGAGCTGCTTCAAGCCCGCGTAGGCATTGTTGCCGGCGCCGTAGACGACGTCGCCGTAGAACTCCGCGAGCGTTGCCAGCACCGACTGCACGCCCGAACCCAGCGACCACACATGCTTGGCGATGGGCGAGCCGCGGTGCGGCGAGGAGATGCTGACGCCGTACTTCACCACCTGCCGGCCCTTGGCGGTGTAGAGGCTCTTGGCCGCCTTGCGCAGGTCCAGGCCACCCTGCGAGTGGCCGACGATGTTCACCGACGTGGCGCCGCTGGACGCCATGTAAGACAGGATCTGCTGATACAGCTCGTAGCCGCGCTGCTCGGAGGACTGGAACGGCGTGACCTTGCCGACGAAGGACTTCTGGTACCAGTCGATGTCCCAGTTCTCGTACGGGTCGAGGACGTAGTAGCCGTAGTCATCGCCCCAGTAGTCGTAGCCCAGGATATTGTCGAACCCCGCCATGCCGTGCGCGAAGACGATCGGGTAGACGGTCTTGTTGGCGATGCGGGCGGATGCGGCACCGCTGAACGTCGCCGCGAGAAGTACAACGAACAGCAATGCTCCGTGTTTCGACGTCATCTCTAGCTCCCTGTTTTATGGACGTGAGTCGCACCCCTTGCGATCGCCCAACACCGGCAGCCCCCGCTGCCACGACCGCAACGCAGCGCGCATCCTACATACGCCACCGTATCTTGCAACGTGAACTGCGCGTCAGGTCCACGGCGCTTCGTATACGATCGGATTTTGCAGCCCGCGGCACATGCGCAAGATCATCCACGTCGACATGGACGCGTTCTACGCGTCGGTGGAGCAGCGCGACGATGCGTCGCTGCGCGGGCGACCCGTGGTCGTGGCCTGGCGCGGCGCGCGCTCGGTGGTGTGCGCGGCCTCCTACGAGGCGCGCAAGTTCGGCGTGCGCTCGGCGATGCCGGCGCTGCGCGCCGAGCGGCTGTGCCCCGACGCCGTGTTCGTCGCGCCGGACTTCAGCCGCTACACCGCGGCGTCGCGCCTGACGCGCGAGATCTTCCGCCGCCACACCGACCTGGTCGAGCCGCTGTCGCTGGACGAGGCGTATCTCGACGTGACGGAGAACAAGCTGGGGCTGCCCAGCGCGACCCAGGTTGCGCAGACCATCCGTGCGCAGATCCGCGAGGAGCTGCAGCTCACCGCTTCGGCGGGCGTTGCGTCCAACAAGTTCCTCGCCAAGATCGCTTCGGACTGGCGCAAGCCCGACGGCCTGTTCGTGATCAGGCCCGACGATGTCGACGCGATCCTGCCGCCATTGCCAGTGGGTCGCATTCCCGGCGTCGGCAAGGTGATGAGCCGCAAGCTCGAGGCGCTCGGCGTGGAAACCATCGGCCAGCTGCGGCAGCGAGACGTCGTGGAGCTCGAGCAGCGCTTCGGTCGCTACGGCCGGCGACTGCATGAGCTGGCACACGGGATCGACGAGACCCGGGTCAATCCCAACCAGGTGGTGCAGTCCATCTCGGCCGAGGACACGTTCGAGCGCGACGTGCCTCTGTCCGGGCTCGAGCCTGCGATCCGGCGCCTGAGCGAGAAGACCTGGAACGCTGCGCGAAAGACCCAGCGCGTGCCGCGCACCGTGGTGCTCAAGCTCAAGACCTCCGACTTCCGCATCCTCACGCGCAGCCACACGCCGCCGTCGCCGCCTTCGTCGCTGGAAGACCTGACGCGCATTGCCCTGGAGCTGCGCGAGCGCGCCGAGCCTGAGCCGCTGTACCGGCTGGTCGGCGTCGGCTTGTCGAACTTCCGCGAGCCCGGGATCGACGTCGAGCCGCAGCCCGAGCTGTTCCGGTGACCTGAAACCGCGGCCCCCGGATGCGGTCGAATCTGTATGTATTCCGATCGCAAGGAGGCAGGACGCAAGCTCGCTGTGAAGCTGGCCCATTACGCCAGGCGCACCGACGCCTTGGTCCTGGGACTGTCGCGCGGCGGGCTTGCGGTGGCCCATGAGGTAGCCCAGCGGCTGAGCCTGCCGCTGGACTTGTTCCTGGTGCGCAAGCTGTTGGTGCCCGACTACAAGCTCCTGAGCCTCGGCGCGGTGGCGAGCGGCGGCATCCGCGTGCTCGATCAGGCCGTAATCGAGGAAACGGGCCTGGATGCCCACGAGATCGCTGCGGTCGACCGGCGCGAGCGCGAAGAGATCCGGCGCCTGGAGGCGTACTACCGCGACGATCGCGAGCCGCTGGAGCTGCACGATCGCGTGGCGATCCTGATCGACGACGGCATCACCAGCGGCGCGACCATGCTCGCTGCCGTCGCGTGCCTGCGCACGCGCCAGCCGCAACGCATCGTCGTCGGTACGCCGGTCGGCAGCCGCGAAGCCTGCCGACGCCTCTCGCAGGAGGCCGACGAAGTGGTGTGCGTGGAGACGCCGGACACCTATCACGGCGTCCCGCAGTGGTACGACGACTTCCGCCCGGTCAGCGCCGAGGAGGCGCACGAGCTGCTCGACGAGCACAGCCGCGTCTGGTGAGCGAGCGCGGATAGGTCCGACGGGGGCGTGTGACCTACAGGTGCAGCCCGCACTCCGTCTTCGGCTTGCCCACCCAGCGGCCGCTGCGGCCTTCGCCCTTCACGGTGCAGTGCGTGCAGCCTATGGAGGCATAGCCTTCGGCGACGAGCGGGTGGAAGGGCAGGTTGTGCTCGGCGATGTAGGCGTCGCGCTCGCCGCGCGTCACGCCGATCATCGGGTTGAACTTGAGGATGCCGCGACGCTCCTCGAAGATCTTCATGTCGGCGCGCGCGTCGGTCTGCCAGGTCATCAGGCTCGATACCCACACGTGATAGTCCGGCTTCACCGCATCCAGCGGCTCGACCTTGTTGATCGCGCAGCAGTAGTCGGGATCGCGCTCGTAGGTCTTGTCGCGCTGCGTGAACTCGTGCTTCCAGTCCTCGGCCTTCAGGTCGAACACCTTCAGGCCGAACACGCGCGTCAGGTAATCCTTGTAGGCCAGGGTCTCGGGAAAGTGATAGCCGGTGTTGATGAACGCGATCTTCTGATCGGGGCGGATGTCCGAGATGATGTGCAGGAAGTAGGCCGAGGTCGCCGCGAACGACGAGGTGATCAGCACCTTCTCCGGCGCGAAGTCGCGGTACAGGCGCCGCAGGCGCTCTTCGAAATGCAGTGGCGCGTAGACCCGGTTCAGCTCCTCGATCTGCGCGGCCGACAGGCCGGCAGAGTTGCCCGCGCGCGGCTCGGGCAGCGGCAGCACTTCCGACACCGCTTCGCGCTTGAGGAACTCCGAAAGCTTCATGGCCTGCATGGTGCGTGATCCCTTGTCCGGGCCAGGAATATAAGCCTTGGGCTGCGCCGCCAGGGCTCCATGCCGAAAAAGATATAAGCACAGAAACGCGGCGCAACTCAGGCCGCTCCGCGGGCTCTAACCTGCATGGCTACTGCAGGCGACGACCTTCGCGCGCTGGTGCAGCCGCTGGGCGAAGGCGAGGGCGACTACGACGGACTGCTGCAGCAGATCGGCGACGCCAGGATCGTGCTGCTCGGCGAGGCCTCGCACGGAACGCAGGAGTTCTACCGCGAGCGCGCGCTGATCACGCGGCGCCTGATCCAGGAAAAGGGCTTCACCGCGGTGGCGGTGGAGGCCGACTGGCCCGACGCGTATCGCGTCAACCGCTTCGTGCAGTGCCGCGGCAAGGACACGACTGCCCGTGACGCGCTGAGCAGCTTCGAGCGCTTCCCGGCGTGGATGTGGCGCAACACCGAGGTGCTGGAGTTCGTGATCTGGCTGCGACTGCACAATCGCCGCGTGCAGCCTGCGCAGCGCGCCGGCTTCTATGGCATCGATCTTTACAGCCTGCGCAGCTCGATGGCCGCCGTGCTGATGTACCTGGAGGAGGTCGATCCGGCCGCCGCCGCTCGCGCGCGCCAGCGCTACGCCTGCTTCGACCGCGTTGGCAGCGATCCGCAGTCGTACGGCTACATGACGCAGCTGGAGCTCGCGCGCTCGTGCCAGGACGAGGTGGTACGCCAGCTCACCGAGATGCTGGCGCAAGCGCAGCAATACGCCACGCGAGACGGGCCGCAAGGCGCCGAGGATTTCTTCGACGCGACGCTCAACGCCCGCGTGGTGCGCAGCGCCGAGGAGTACGACCGCACGATGTTCGCCTCCCAGGCCGAGTCCTGGAACCTGCGCGACCGGCACATGATGGAGACGCTGACGGCGCTCGAGCGGCACCTGCAGGAGCTCGGTCGGGCGCCGCGCATCGTCGTCTGGGCGCACAACTCGCACCTGGGCGATGCGCGCGCGACCGAGATGGCGCAGATGGGCGAGCTCAATCTCGGACAGCTGGCGCGCGAGCACTATCGCGACGAGGTGTTCGCGCTCGGCATGAGCACGTTCGGCGGCACGGTTACGGCGGCCGCCAACTGGGGCGACGCCGCGCAGACGATGCGGATCGTCCCCGGTCGCGCGGACAGCTACGAGGCGCTCTTCCACGAGACCGGACTGGCACGCTTTCTGCTAGACCTGCGCGCGCATCGCGAGCACGCGCAGCTGCAGACGCCGCGCCTGCAGCGCGCGATCGGCGTCATCTACCGGCCGCAGACGGAGCGGCAGAGCCATTATTTCAAGGCGGATCTGCCGCGCCAGTTCGACGCGATGCTGCACGTCGACGTCACGCGCGCGCTCAAGCCGCTCGCGCATGCCGCGGAGCCGAGGTCGGTGGACGAAGCCGAAACGTTCCCTTCGGGAACGTGACATGAACCATCGGCGTCCGCGCCGGGTCGGATTAGAAGAGCGTTCCACCCGACCCACGACGGAGCATCGATGAACATTCACGGACGAAAGATCGCGATCATGGCCACGCACGGCTTCGAGCAGGCCGAGCTTGCCGAGCCGCTCGCCACGCTGCGCGGCGCCGGCGCCACGGTCGACGTGATCGCGCCGGAGCCTGGCGAGATCCAGGGCTTCCGGCATTTCGAGAAAGGCGAGAAGGTCAAGGTCGACAAGACCCTCGACCAGGTGATCTCCGAGGACTACGACGCGCTGGTGATCCCCGGCGGATTGTTCAATCCGGACCAGCTGCGCGTGGATCCGGAAGCGCTCGCCTTCGTCAAAGGCTTCGCCAAGGCCAACAAGACGGTCGCCGCCATTTGTCACGGCCCGTGGCTCCTGATCAACGCGGGCCTTGCGCCCGGCCGCACGCTCACGAGCGTGGAAACCATTCGCGCGGACCTGGCAAACGCCGGTGCGCGCACCGTCGACGAGGAAGTCGTCGTCGACCGCAATTTCATCACCAGCCGCACACCCAAGGATCTGCCGGCGTTCTGCCGCGCGATCATCGAGAAGCTCGCGCAGCGCGCGCCCGCGGAGGCCGCCACCGCGTGAGCTGGAAGGAGGACCATCGTCATGGACCAGAGCAAGAAACGGCGCGTCGCCGCCTCTGACGCAACCGACCTCAACGAGTACCCGCCCGAAGAGCTGCGCTTCGAGGACGACAGGCCACCGCCTCGCGCGGGCGATCCGCTGCCGCGGGCGACCGCGGCCAGGGAGCTGACTCCGCGACGCGTACGCGAAGCCGGGCTCACCGGTGGCTCCGCCGGCCACGCCACTGCCGACGACGCCAGCCCAGAAACGCTGCTCGACGAGGACCATGGGCGCGCCGCGGATCAGAAGCTGCGGCGCGTCGACGGCTCCGAGATCGGTGGCGGCTTCGGCAAGGATGAAGCCGAGCTCGCCCGCGAGAAACCGGACCGCGGTCGGGCGCGGGGCGACGGCTCGCCGTCGCGCGGCCCCGGCCGCATGCATTCGCGCAATCGCCCGAGCCAGCACAGTCATCGGGAGCACTAGTCGCCGATGACGGGCAGGGCGCCCGCCGAATCCGCGCGGCGTTAGCCGCGCGGTTGTAACGAGCCTCTAGTGCTTGGGCTCCGCAGACTGCGAGTGCTGCCCGCCGGCGCGTGAGATGCCGCTGAGCGCGGTAGTGGCCTCGTCGGAGGTGTCGCGCCCGCAGGCCAGGTCACCCAGTGCGACGATGCCGACCAGGCGCTTCTCGCGGCTGAGCACCGGCAGCCTGCGCACCTGGATCTCGGCCATGTTGCGGGCGACCTCGTCGACGTCGTCGTCCTCGTAGCAGTACTTCACGTCCGGGCTCATCACGTCGCGGATGCGCGTGTCGGGGCCCTTGCCCTCGGCCACGGCGCGGATGGCGATGTCGCGGTCGGTGATCATGCCGATGAGCCGGTCGTTCTCGCCGATCGGCAGCACGCCGGTGTCACATTCGCACATGGCGGTTGCCGCCTCGCGGATGGTCTGGTCGGGATTGGCGATGCGCACATCGCGCGTCATGCATTCGCTTACTTTCATTGTCCGTCTCCTGCTCTTGAAGCTGTCGGCCCGCGGATCCGCGGGGCCGGCGACCTAGATAGGAACGGAGGCGCGCCAACGAAGTTCCGGTGTCAAGCAGTATCGGCGACGGTGACCTGCACGTGGACTTCCATGCCCAGGTAATCGCCGGGAGTGCCGACGTAGCTGCCCGACAGCGGCACTGCCTGCGTGGCGTCGCGCGCCACGGCGACGCGGATCAGGTTGCGGCCGCCGATGAGGGCGTTGGTCGGATCGAACTCGACCCATCCGGCGCCGGGCAGGTACACCTGCGCCCAGGCGTGCGTGGCGCCAGCGCCGACCACGCCGCTGCCGGCGCCCACCAGGTCCTCGTCGTACAGGTAGCCGGAGACGAAGCGCGCCGCCAGCCCCAGGCTGCGCGCCGCCTCCATGAACAGCAGCGCGAAATCCCGGCAGCTGCCGCTGCGGCTCGCCAGGGTTTCCACCGGCGACTGCACGCCCATCTCCTCGCGTCGCCGATACTCGAACTCGTGCTTGACCGCATGCGTGAGCGCTTCGAGCACCGCCAGCGTGTCGACGCCGGCCGATCCGCCGACGAAGCTCTTGGCCCAGCGATCCACGTCGTGGGCAGGATCGGGATAGTGACGCTCCGCCGTGCGGCCCAGGTCGGCGACCTCGGCGACGGAATAATTGAAGGGCAGGTCGCGCGCGTAATCCTCCAGCACGATCTTCTCGTGCTCCCCCGGGTAGTGCTCGGCGCGGAAGGACGACTCGAACGTCAGTTCCGCGGCGGCCTCGGTGAAGCTGGCGATGCCGATGGAGTTGCCGAACACGTCGTGCAGCCAGCGCACGCTCGCCGCCGGCGAGATCTTCAGCGAGGTGTCCACCAGCCACAGGTCGTGGCTGTCGCGGGGCCGGAACATCATCCGGTGCTCGCCGAAGCTCACGGGCCGGGCGTAGCGATACGTGGTGCGGTGCTCGACCTGCAGGATGGTGGTCATGTCGGAGAACTGTGGCACGAACGGCTGCTGCGCGGCGCGGTCTGTCTCACGCAGAGCAGGAAAGCCTGAGGGTTATGAAAAAGAAGACGCTGTCGTTCCGCGAAGGGTTCCGCGTCGGTCCGCGCAACAGGCGCGGGCAGGCTGCGGAGATGGTCATCCCGCCCGGCGACGCCGAAGGCGACCCGGACAACCGCCACCGGGGCAGCGATCAATGGCTGTTCGTGGTCGAGGGGCGCGGCCGGGCCCTGGTCAACGGCCGGCGGCACGCCATCGGCCCGGGGAGCCTGCTGCTGATCGAGGCGGGGGACCGGCACGAGATCCGCAACACGGGCAAGACGCTGCTGCGCACGTTGAACATCTACGTGCCGCCTGCCTACGGTCGCGACGGCGAGCCGCTGCCAAGGGGCCGCAAGTAGCAATTCGAGCCTAATGTGACGCCCGTCGCTGACACGGCGAGGCGGCCGGTCTACAGTGGCGTCGCGGCGAGGGCCTTCGCCGATCGGGGAGTCGATCAGTGCCGTCCGCACCCGGGGACGGTCCGGGGCGGTCTAGTCATGAAGTTCAATCTTGCGACGCTGCGCGCCGAGTGGAAGCGCGCGAATGTCTCGATGCGGTATTTCCTCTTCAGCCACGTGCTGGCCAATACGCTGCTGGCAGCGGCCTCGATCGCCAGCGTCGTGCTCGGCGCGCTGGGGCACCAGGAAAGACAGATGATCCTGCTCGGTGCGGCGGTGCTCTGCGCCGGACAGGCCATGCTGGCCTGGGGCGTGCTGCAGCGGCGCTACAAGGTCCGTTACTCGCTCTGGTAGCTTTAGGAATACAGCGCGCGGCTGAGCTCTTCGGCGGACGCCGGCTTGGTGATCAGCGCGCTGAATCCCGCATCGTTAGTGGCCTGCAGGAACGCCGGCTGGGTAAAAGCGGTGAGGGCGATGATCTTCGCCTCGCGCATGCAGGACAGGTAGCGCAGCTGCCGGGCGACGGCAAAGCCGTCCATGTCGGGCATCACCAGATCCAGGAACACAGTGTCGGGACAGAACTCGCTGGCCAGCTGCAGCGCGGTCGGCCCGTCGTAGGCGAGCTCGACCTTGTGACCCAGCAGCTTCAGCAGCGTCGCCACGGTGTTGGCGACGTCGCGATGATCGTCGACGACCAGGACGCGGTGCGGCTTCTGCAGCCGTTGCTGTGCCATCGATCTGGGTCCTGATGCAGAGGCGTCGAAGCCTACACCTGCACCGCAACCCCGCCAAGCTGTCTCGGTTCGGAGACGCACGAATCCGCTAAGCTGTCGCGCGAATAAAAAGAACCGGTCGCGCCGCCCCGGGGCGGCGCCCATGCGACAGGAGCACAACATGTTCGGCCGACTGATGCCCCGCGAGGGGCGCTTCTTCGAGCTCTTCAACGAGCACGCCGACCAGCTGGTGCTGGGCGCCGAGCAGCTCGAGGCGTTGATGCACGCGGTGCACGAGCTGCCGGAGCGCAAGCGCAACATCGAGACGATCGAGAATCGCGGCCGACAAGATCACGCATGCAGACGATCGCAGCTCCTGCACAAGACCTTCATCACGCCGATCGACCGCGACCAGATCCACCAGCTGATCACGCGATGGACGACATCCTCGACCTGATGCAGGACGTCGGCGCAGTCGATGTCGCTCTACGACGTCGCAAGATCACGCCGACGAGGCCAGAGCGCCTGGCGGACATCTGCGTGCGCAGCGCGCGAGCGCGTGCAGCACGCGGTCGCGCTGCTGTCCAACCTCGAGCAACGCCGAGGCGATCCTGAGCCCTGTGCGAGGAGATCGACCGGCTCGAGTCCGACGCCGACCGCGTGATGCGCTCGGCGATGGCCAAGCTGTTCCGCGAGGAGACCGACGTGCGCGAGCTGATCAAGCTGAAGGCGATCTACGAGCTGCTCGAGTCGATCACCGACCGCTGCGAGGACGTCGCCAACCTCATCGAGGGCATCGTCCTCGAGAACTCCTGAGCGATGAGCGCGGCCCGGGGAACTGCATGACCATCTCCCTCGGGGTCCTGGTGCTGCTGGTCGCGCTCGCGCTCGCGTTCGACTTCATGAACGGCTTCCACGACGCGGCCAACTCGATCGCCACCGTCGTCTCGACCGGCGTGCTCAAGCCGCAGCAGGCGGTGGTGTTCGCGGCGTTCTTCAACTTCGTCGCGATCTTCGTCTTCCACCTGAGCGTCGCGGCCACGATCGGCAAGGGCATCGTCGACCCGGGCATCGTCGACGCGCACGTGGTCTTCGGCGCGCTGATCGGCGCGATCGCCTGGAACGTCATCACCTGGTACTACGGCATTCCCGTCAGCTCGTCGCACGCGCTGATCGGCGGCATCGTCGGCGCGCGTGGTCGCCAAGGCCGGCGCCGGCGCGCTGATCGCGGCGGGCATCTGGAAGACCGTGGCCTTCATCTTCGTCTCGCCGCTGCTCGGCTTCCTGCTCGGCGTCGCTGCTGATGGTCGCGGTGGCCTGGATCTTCCGCCGCGCCGACGCCGCCGCGCGTCGACCGCTGGTTCCGGCGGCTGCAGCTGGTCTCGGCCGGCGCTCTACAGCCTGGGCCACGGCGGCAACGACGCGCAGAAGACCATCGGCATCATCTGGATGCTGCTGATCGCCGCCGGCTACGACGCAGCCACCGACGCCAGTGCCGCCGACCTGGGTCGATCGTGCAGCTGCTACACCGCCATCGCGCTCGGCACCATGTTCGGCGGCTGGCGCATCGTCAAGACGATGGGCCAGAAGATCACCAAGCTCAAGCCGGTCGGCGGCTTCTGCGCCGAGACCGGCGGCGCGCATCACGCTGTTCCTCGCCACCGCGCTGGGCATCCCGGTGTCGACCACGCACACCATCACCGGCGCCATCGTCGGCGTCGGCTCCGCCCGCAGCGTTCGAGCGCCGTGCGCTGGGGCGTGGCCGGCAACATCGTCTGGGCCTGGATCTTCACGATCCCGGCTTCGGCGTTCGTCGCCGGAATCGCCTGTGTAACGGCGCGAGCGCTGTTCTAAGAGGCGCTCTGTACGCTGGCGTACACAAAAAACTGGCGCAATGCAGCATAATTCCGGCCGCCCGCTGAACCAAAGCCAGTAGTCAACGATCTGTTAAGCGGGTCACCCACCTTCGGAGCCGTCGATGAAACGAGTCGCCTCGCTTGTACATCTGATTCTCCCCTTGGCCCTTCTGGCCGGCTGTGAAGCCAATGGGGGTCCCGCGCGATTCAATGGCGGCACGCCGCGCGCAGCGGTCGTCACCATGGTGGCGACGCCCGCCACGGTGCAGACCGGCGGCACCAGCACCATCTCCTGGACCACGACCAACGCCACGTCCTGCGTGGCTTCGGGCGCCTGGGCCGGCGCTCGCGACATCAACGGCTCGCAGGTGGTGACCCCCCCGGCAGCTCCCGGTTCGTACACTTACGTCCTCCTGTGCACCGGACCCGGCGGCGCCAACGAGCCCAGCTCGGTGACGGTCACCGTCGGCACCTCCGAGGACGCGGCGACCATCGTCAGCTTCCGCGCCGATCCCGCAACCGTGAACGCGGGTGGCAGCAGCACGCTCTCTTGGACCACTGAGAACGCGGACTCCTGCACGGCTTCGGGCGCCTGGACCGGCACCAAGATCGTCAACGGCTCCGAGTCGGTCACGCCGCCGAGCACCCCAGGTTCCTACCTCTACACGCTGCTGTGCACGGGTCTCGACGGCCAGAACGCCGCGAGCTCCATCACCGTGACGGTGGCCGGCCCCGGTAGCGGCGGCGGCGACCAGGACGGCGACGGCATTCCGGACAGCGACGACAACTGCCCCTCCGTGGCCAACCCGGATCAGGAAGACGCAGACGGCGACGGCATCGGCGACGCCTGCGATACGGGCACCGGCGGTGGTGGCGACATCAGCAACTGGACGTGCACCAACCGCGGCGAAGGCACGGGCACGGGCGGCACCAGCGGCCTGCTGTGCGACACGATCGGCCTGATCTCGCCCTGCGAGGTGACGGATCCGCAGAACGCGGCCGACGGCGACGAGACGACGTTTGCCTCGGTCGATTTCCCAGTCGCGGCGCTGGGTCCCCTGGTCGTCGACGTGCTGGGCCTCAACGGCACGGCCTTCGTCAATGTCGCGCTCAACGACACGGTTCCGGCCGGCAGCGTCGCGGCCTTCGACGTGAACCTGCCGGGTGGCACGGTGGAGCTGGACCTGCTGCAGGACGCGGTGGTCACCACGTTCGCCGGCGGCACCCAGGTCGAGCAGCAGGTGGTGGACCCGGGCGTCGGCCTGGATCTGCTGGATCTCCTCGGCGGCCGCGGCCACGTGCTGATCGGCTTCGTCAACACGCTGCCGTATGACGCGTTGCAGATCGACTTCAGCGCGACGCTCGCGTCCGCAGACGTCCTCGGCGTGACGGCGGAAGTGTTCGACGCCTGCACCGCGGCGCAGCCGCCGTGATGCATCGCAAGCTTTGAGAAAAGGGGCCGAAAGGCCCCTTTTTCTTGGGCAGCGTTTCTTTAAGCGGTGGCGGCGGCGGGATTGCGCGCACCGAGGTTGGCGCCCTGCCGCAGCAGCTCGGCCTGCAGCGATTCCGGCGCGATCTCGTGCGGCAGGCAGCCCTGGCGCGCGGCCAAGGCCGCGCAAGCGCCGGCGCCCTGACCAGTGGCCATCGAAATCGGCATCACCCGGTACGAGGAATGCGCCTCGTGCGACCCGGAGATCGCCCGGCCGGCGACGATGACGCCGTCGAGGCCGCGGGGCAGCAGCGCGCGCAGCGGGATGTCGTAGGCCTCGCCGTCCGGTAGGTGCCGCAGCACCGTGCCCTTGCCTTTGGGATTGTGGATGTCGACCGGGTAGGTCCCGCGGGCGATGACGTCGGAGAATTTGCGGGCGCCGATGATGTCCTCGACCGTCAGCCGGTAGCGGCCGACGATGCGACGGGTCTCGCGCACGCCGATCTGCACGCCGCTCTGGACCACGTAGGAGTCGGCGAACCCGGGCACGTACTTGCGCAGGAACTGCTCGATCTGGCGCAGCTGCAGGCGCGCGGCGCGCTCGGCGAGCGTCAGGTCCCACACGTCGACGCCGAGCACGCGGGTGACGCGCGTGGAGTTGAGCGACAGCTCGCGCGCGTGCGGCGTGGCGAAGAACAGCATGTCCTCGCGCGCCAGCTGCAGCTCGCCCTTGTCGGTGGCCTGGCGCACCAGGTCCCACAGCCCGTGCACGCCGCGCCATTGGTCGGGATGCGCGCGCACGTATTCCTGGAATTTGGTGCGATCGAACTCGGCGATGCGCGCCATCAGCGTCATCGGCTGCACCAGCCCGTCCTCGTCGCGGCCGATCTCGCAATCGGCGCCGGCGCGGGCGGCGATGTCCGCGTCGCCGGTGCAATCGACGACGACGCGCGCGTGGATCGTGATCGGCCCGGACTTGGACTCCGCGACGATGCCTGCGACGCGGCCGTTCTCCATGAACGGATCGCTGGCGAACGCGTGGAACAGGTAATGGACGCCGGCTTCGTCGAGCATCTGCAGCGCCGCGACCTTGAACGCCTCGGGGTCGAAGGGCACCACGAAGCCGGTGTCGAGCGAGGGCGCGATCGCGCCGCCGCTGGTCACCAGCCGCTCCAGCAGCTTGCCGAGCACGCCGGCGATGACGGGATCACCGGGGCCATGATCGGAGGGGAACAGGTTCACCTCGCGCGCCTGCGTGGTGCGATGGCGCTGCGTGTGGAACGACATCAGCGGCATCACCAGCGCGGCGGTGGCGTTGCCGCCGAGGAATCCGTAGCGCTCGACGAGCACGACGCTGGCGCCGGCGTTGGCCGCGCCGATCGCGGCGCCGATGCCGGCAGGCCCGCCGCCGACCACGACGACGTCCACCGTGGCGGCGCGGATCGCCTTGCGCGAAGGCAGGTCGACCGTTTCAGCCGTGTGCGGCCGAGCGAGCGCGGGCATGGTGATCGATCTGGTGGGTGCTCGACAGGATCTCGCGCACGATCGCCTGGTTCTCGACGGCGCGGGCGACCAGCGCCGGCAGATGCTTGCCGATGCGGTTCTTCATCGTGCGCTGCATATCCCAGGCGCGGTCGATGTGCGCGAGCAGCGTGCCGGCGTTGAGGTTGTCCAGCGGCGGCGTCGGCAGGTCCAGCTCCTCGATGAAGCCGGCAATCTTGTTGGCGTAGGGCAGGGCGACGAACGGCACGCCCTGGCGCGCCGCGAAGATCAGGAAGTGCAGGCGCATGCCGACGGCGAAGTCAAACTTGCCGATCAGCGTCAGCATCTCGCCGGCGTCGTAGTCGCCTTTCAGCACCGAGGTGCGCCCGGCGTGCTTCATCTTGCCGGCCACCGCGTGGCTGTGCTGCACGTCGACCTTCTTGCGCTCCATCGGCACGAACACCACGTCGGCGTCGTAGCGATCGACGACGAAGTCGGCGGCGTTGGCGACCAGCGCGTGGTAGTGGTCGATGTCCAGGTCCGGCGCGGCTGGTCCGGGCTCGCGCACCGAGAACCCGATCAGCCGCTTCTTGTCGCCGAGCCCCTCGTTCTGCATCGCGTCGCGGGGCAGGTCGCGCGCCTTGAGCAGCAGCGCCGGATCGGCAGTCAGCACCAGCGGCACTTCCACGCCGACGTCCTGCAGCAGCCGCTCGCCGTGCCGGTCGCGCACGGTCACGGCAGCGCAGCGATTGAGCGCGCGCCGCACGGCATCGCGGTTGTGCTGATCGCGCAGCGGACCGGCGCTGATCGCGTAGACCATCACCGGCACGTCTTCCTCGTGCGCCAGCTCGACCTCGCGCAGGTAGGCCTGCGTGTCGCGGTCGTAGAGGATGCCGCCGCCGCCAAGGATCATGAGGTCGAGCTTGGCCACGACCTTGCGCGACTCTTCCTTGGTCATGGTCCGCACGGGCACGGAGTCCACCTTGTGCCGGCGCTTGGTGTCGTCGGGATCGCGGCTGAACACGACGATCTCGGCCGCGCCGAAATCCGCGCGCAGCGACTGCACGATCCCTTCCAGGATGGCCTCGTCGCCGAGGTTGAGACCGCCGTAAGAGCCGCTGATGCCGATGCGCGGCCCGCTGCCGTTCGCGTCCATAAGGATAGGACTGCGGGATCGCGCCCGGCGTTCGCCTTTATTTCCGCAGATTTTCGATGCGCAGCAGCAGGTTGGGATCGGGGCAGCGCTTCAGCCACGCGCCGGCCTCGGTCCGCTGGCACACGCCGGGGTAATCGCCGCGACGGTCGCCGAGGTCCGCGATCACCTGGAAGTGCAGATGGGACGGCCAGCCGACGTTCTCGTGCGGCTCGCCGAGCCAGCCGATGACGTCGCCCGCGGCCACGTGCTGACCCTCGCGGCTGCGCTGCAGCGACGGGCGCGACAGGTGTCCGTGCAGCGTGTGGAACAGCTGATCCTCGAAGCGGTGCTCGAGGATCACGGTCGGGCCGTAATCGCCGAAGCGGGCGTTGTCGGCGGTGGAATGGACGACGCCGTCGAGCACCGCGCGCACCGGCGTGCCGGCGGGCGCCCACAGGTCGATGCCCAGATGCAGCGTGCGCGTCGCGCCGTCCTTCGCGCGGAAATGCGGGCTCATCTCGTAGAGCGCGCGATCCTCGGCGTAGCCGCCGGCGGCATAGTCCGCGCCGGCGCGGGAGATCTCCGCGGCGATCCACTTGGCGAACGCTGCGGTATCGGCCGGCTCGACGGCGCGCAGCGCGGCGTTGTCGCCGCTCAAGTCCAGCCGGCACACACGCGCGCCCGGCCCAAACGGGAACGGGCTTGCGACCGGAAGACGGGAGAGCAGCGCGGGCAGTGCGTCCATCGCCGGAAGATTACCCGCTCTTAACCCAGGTGAATGCGCCGCGCGCGCCGCGCGCCCAAGCTGCGCGCACGTCCTCTACCGTCAACGGTGCCGACCATGCTCCTGTTCAACTCCTCCCTGCGCGGCTGCGCCGTCGCCGCGGCCGCCTGCCTGGCGGGCCTGCTGGTGATGACGCTGCTCACGGGCGCCAACCAGCAGGCCTTCGAGATCGTGCGCGCGCCCGCCGACTATGCGGCGGCGCTTTCGCAGGTCGGCCAGGCGATGCGCGCGGTCATCGCCCTCGACGACGTGTTCATCGCTTTCTACGTCGCGCTGACGGTGCTGCTCGTGCGCGAGCTGCCCGGTACCGAACACGCGCAGATGAAGACCCTGATCGTGATCTTCGGCGTCGCCGCCGGCGTGCTCGACTACGCGGAGAACCACCACATCCTGGCGCTGCTGCGCGCAGCCGACGCCGGGCAGGCGCTCCCCATCTCCGAGCTGACGATGCGCGAGGATTTGAGCTCGCTGAAGTGGATGCTCGGGCACCTGGCGTTCTTCCTGATCGGCCTGTGCGTGCCCACGCACAACCTCGGGCTGCGCGTGTTCCGCCTGGCGCTGCTTTACGTGCAGCTTCCGGTCGGCGCGCTGACGCTGGTGGTGAACGACCCGCAGTGGGCGGTCGTGCTGCACTGGGCGCGCCTGCTCAACGTGCTGAGCGGCTTCGTCCTGACGGCTTGGCTGTTCCCGCTGAAGAGCGCAGCCGCGAGAGGTGCACCGGCGTGATGCCGATGTAGGAGGCGATGTCGCGCTGGGTGAACGTCGATTCCAGCTGTGGCCAGCGCTCCAGCGCCAGCCGGTAGCGCTCGGTGGCGTCCAGCGCGAGCAGCTCGTATTCGCGCTGCACCTTGAGCCGGTAGAGGCGCTCCGCGATCTCGCGCGCGAACCGGCCCCACGCAGGTCTCGTCTCGACGAGATCCCGATACGCCGACCACGGGGTGACGAGCACGACGGTGGGCGTTTCCGCGACTACGTGCGTGCGCGCCGGTCCGTCGAGCAGAAGGTCGGACAGCGAGCCGGCGAAGTCGCCGACCAGATTGAAGCCCTTGGTGCGCTCGGTGCCGTCCTCGAGCAGGAAGTATTCGCGCAGCGCGCCACTGATCACCGCGCCGACTTCGGTCGCGCGGTCGCCGGCGCGCAGGAACGGCGCCTCGCGCTGAAGGCTCACGCGCACCGGCGTCGGCAGCGCCGAGAGGTCCGCGTCCGACAGCGGCGAGACCGCGCGCAGAGAAGCGTGCAGCGAGGCGATGTCGGCCGCGGACGCGGCCTTGCGCTGGATGTCGTTGCCGCTGGAGCTGTCTTGCTTGGATGCCACGAGTCAGCTTGCCACGGCCAGCACCACCTTGCCGGTGTTCTTGCGCTCCTCGAGGTAGGTGTGCGCCTCGCCGATCTGGTCCAGGGAGAAGCTGCGGTCCACGTGCGGGCGGATCCAGCCTTCGTCCACGCCTTCGAGCAGCACCTGCATCCACAGCCGGATCTTGTCGACCTCGTGCCACATGTGCCCCATGTTCACGCCGAACGTGCAGCGGTTGTCGTTCATCAGCGAGACCGGGTTGAACAGCGGCAGCGACAGCGCGAGCTTGATGAAGGCCAGGATGCGCGGCAGGTTGCCCTCGGTGGCGTCCGACACGCCGAACATGCCGAGGCGACCGGTGTGGCGCAGCGCGCGGTAGCTCTTCTTGAAGCTCGCGCCGCCGAGCGGGTCGGTGACCAGCTCGACGCCGCGGTTGTCGGTGAGACGCATCAGTTCCTTCGTCCAGTCCTGCGTGCGGTAGTCGATCGCATGGTCGAGCCCGCGCTCCTTGAGGAACGCATGCTTGCGCGCGCTGGCGGTGCCGTACGACTTCGCGCCGATGTGCCGGGCGATGTCGATGGCGGCAAGGCCCACGCCGCCGCCGGCGTTGTGGATCAGCACCGACTCGTCGCGCGTGAGCGCGCCAACCACGACCAGCAGCTGCCAGGCGGTCAGGTAGTTCACCGGGATCGCCGCGCACTGCGCGTGGCTCAGCGCCGCGGGCCTGGCGAACACCTGGCTCTCCGGAAGGACGACGGTGTCGGCGTAGCCGCCGAAGCGGATCAGCCCGAAGACGTCCTTGCCGATCCATTCCTGTTTCGCGGCCGGGCCGGCGGCGTCGACGGTGCCGGAGATCTCGTAGCCGACGACGCAGGGCTTGGGCGGCGCGTCGGGATAAAGGCCCTTGCGCGCCAGGATGTCGGCGAAGTTGACGCCGCTTGCCTTCACGCGAACGCGCACTTCGTTGCCCACCGGTACGGGGTCGGCCGACTCGCGCATCTGCAGCACTTCCGGCCCGCCATGGCCGGTGATGAATACCTGTCGCATGCGCGCACTCCCCGGGAACGAAGGTGCCGATACTACGTCCAAAGATCATGCGAATGCGAAACGCAAGCTTCGCAGTCGCCGCGCTCCTGCTGGCCGGCTGCGCAACGAAGATGATCTATCAGCGCCTGGATTTCTTCATCGGCTGGCGCCTGAACGATTACGTCACCCTCACCAACGAGCAGCAGCCGGTGTTCAAGGCCGCGTTCGTGCCGCTGTGGCAATGGCATCGCACGCACGAGCTGCCGATCTACGCAAGCGAGCTGCGCGAGATCGCGCGCTCGCTCGACGGCCGCAGCGTCGTCACCGCGACCCAGATTGCGCAGCGCTCGGCGCGGTTCCAGTCGCACTGGGAGCGCCTGATGGACCGGACGGTGACCGGCATGTGCGCGCTGGTGCAGACGATGGACGACGCGCAGGCGCGCGAGATCCTCGAGGGCGTGGACGACGATCTCGACGATTTCCGCAAGGAGTACGTCGAGCCGTCGGACAAGGAGCTGCGCCGCAAGAGCCAGAAGCGCACCGAGAAGTGGATCAAGCGCTGGACCGGTCCGTTGAACGACACGCAGGAAGCGCTGCTCGAGACCTGGGGCCAGCAGCGGCACAGCATCGGCGCGGCCTGGCTGGAGCAGCGCAAGCTGTGGCGCGCGGAGCTCGAGCGCGCGCTCAAGGTCCGCAAGACATCGCCCGGCTGCGACGTGTTCCGGCCGTTGTTCGTCACGCCGATGGCAAGCATCGGCGGCGCTCTGGCGCGCGACCTCGAGCACAACGAGGAGCAGTGGAACCGGCTCATCGCCCAGGTCATCGCGGCGATGGACGACAAGCAGCGCCAGCGCGCGCGCGACGAGCTCGAGGAGCTCGCCGGCCAGCTCGAGCAACTGTCCGCAGCCGCGCAGCCCTGAGCGCAGACAATTCGTCCCTATGGACGAACCGCGGGCGCATTGATCGGGTTAGGGTAGGCCGCGTCTGCAAGCGTCCGAGGCCTTGATGTCCACCGTTCCCGAATCCATCCCCCTGCGCAAGACTCCCGTGGTCCCGGGCTTGCCGCTGCTGGGCAACCTGCTGGGCATGGCCAAGGACCCGGCCAAGTACTTCGTCGAGTGCTATCGCAAGTACGGCCCGGTGTTCGAGCTCAAGATCCTCGGCAACAAGTACAAGGTGATCGCCGGCGTCGAGGCCGCGAATTTCATGGGCACCCGCGAGGGGCGCGATTGCCTGCGCTCGCGCGAGTTCTGGGAGGGCCTGGTCAACGAGTACGGCGCCACGCGCATCCTCACCAGCGAGGACGGCGAGGTGCACAAGCAGCTGCGCGACGTCATGCGCCGCGGCTACTCGCGCGAGTCCATCAAGGGCCGCTACAACGAGCTGGTGCAGATCACCGACAGCTCGATCGCGCGCGACTGGAAAGTCGGCACGCTGGTGCCGGTGGTGCAGGCGATGCAGTACATGGTGGTCGAGCAGCTGGGGCTGATCCTCACCGGCGCGGCGCCGCTGGAGTACGTGAAAGACATCCGCACCACCATCCTCTACATCCTCAACGTGCTGGTGACGCGTCAGCGCCCGAGGTTCCTGCTCAAGCGCCCGCAATACAAGAACGCCAAGGCGCGCGTCATCGAGCTGGGCAAGAAGATGATCGCGGACTGGTACGCCAACTCCAAGGGCAAGAAGAAGGACGAGGAGAAGAACCTGATCGACGACATCATGGATGCGCACGAGCGCGATCCGGTGCTGATGCCCGACAGCGATCTGATCGTCACCATCACCGGCCCGTACGTCGCCGGCCTGGACACCGTAGCCAACACCACTTCGGCCATCGTCTACACGGTGCTCAAGCATCCGGACGTCAAGGCGCGCGTGCTGAAAGAGGTCGACGAGCTCTTCGCGCACGGCACCGTGGACGAGGAGGCGCTGCTCAAGCGCATCCCGGCACTCAACGGCGCGATCATGGAGACGATGCGGATGTACCCGATCGCGGTGGCGCAGATGCGCACGGCCAACAAGGACTTCGTGTTCGAAGGCCACCAGATCAAGGAAGGGGAGCTGCTTTACGTCGGCACGAGCGTGCCGCACTTCATGGGCGAGTTCTATCCCGATCCCGAGAAATTCGACATCGACCGCTACGAGAAGCCGCGCGCCGAGCACTTGAAGCCCGGTGCGTATTCCCCGTACGGCCGCGGCCCGCACACCTGCCTGGGCAAGAGCCTGGCCGAGGTGCAGATCGCGTTGTCGATGGCCCGGCTGTTCTACAAGCTCGACCTGGAGCTCGATCCGCCGGGCTACGTCCTGAAGACCAAGACTGCGCCGACCCCAGGGCCGGCGATGGACTTCAAGGTAAGGGTGAAGGGACTAAGGCATTAGCCCGAGCCCGGCGCGCATGGCGCGCCCTACCGCATCACCGCCGTGCTACTCGTCCAGTCCCAGCGGCTGGCCGGCTTGCGCGTGCCGGAGCGGAACATCGGCGTCTTCATCGTGAGCATGCGGCGGCGTGTGCGCAGCGTGGTGTGCTGGCGCAGCCACAGACGGCAGGCACTGGCGACGTAGAGCAGCCGAGCGAACTCCACAGAGCTCAGCGGCTTTGCTGATGCGAGTACTTGAGCTGTTTTCGACATGACACACCTCCAGGGTTGCTGGTGGGAGATACCTAGCAATGCCCGTGCCAGGGTGTTTTCAGGCGCGACGCCTCAATGACAGGCCCAATTTTTCGTGCAATGCGCCTGACTGTCGGCGCTTTGCAACGGTAGCGCGCGTGCTTTGCGTTAGCATGGCCGGCGCAAAAACCCACGGAGACACACATGCTTACGGTCCATCACCTCAACGCCTCCCGCTCGCAGCGCGTGCCCTGGCTGCTCGAGGAGCTCGGTGTCCCGTACGAGGTCAAGCTCTACCAGCGGGACGCCAAGACCATGCTCGCGCCGCCCGAGCTCAAGCGCATCCACCCGCTGGGCAAGTCGCCGCTGATCACGGACGGCGACCGCGTCGTCGCAGAATCCGGCGCGATCATCGAGTACATCGTCGAGAAGTACGGCAACGGCAAGCTCATTCCTCCTGCTGGCTCCGACGAGCGCCTGCGCTACACCTACTGGATGCACTACGCGGAAGGCTCGGCAATGCCGCTCTTGGTGATGCGCCTGATCTTCGGGTTCATCGAGAAGCAGAAGATGCCGTTCTTCGTGAAGCCGATCGTCAAGGGCATCGTCAAGAACGTGAACAATTCGTTCCTCGATCCGCAGTTCAAGCTGCACCTGGACTTCATCGAGGCCGAGCTCGGCAAGAGCGAGTGGTTCGCCGGCAAGGAGCTGACGGCGGCCGACGTGCAGATGAGCTTCCCGCTGGAAGCGGCGGCGGCGCGTGCCGGCCTCGGCACGCAGTATCCGAGGATCAAGGCCTTCGTCGACCGCGTTCACGCACGGCCGGCGTACAAGCGCGCAGCCGAGAAGGTCGGGCCGCTGGAGTTGATCGGGTAGGGCAACTTGTAGGAGCGGCCGTTGGCCGCGACTGGTCCAGGGCTAACAGCCCCTCCTACAGAAGGACGTTCCAGATCGGCACGGTAGCCAGCGACAGCAGGATGCCGATGCCGACGACGGCATTGGCCAGCGGCGGGTTCAATCCGTGCTGCTCCGCCAGGATGCCGGCGGTGATCATCGGCGCCATCGCGCACTGCAGCACCGCGACGGTGAGCACCAGGCCGTGCACGCGGAACAGCCAGCCGAGCGCGCAGACGAGCAGGGGCGCGAGGAGCAGCTTCCATGACAGCCCCGCGGCGACGCGCGGCGCGTGGTGGGCCAGATCGCCGAAGCGGAACTGCAGGCCGACGCTGAACAGCGCCAGCGGCGTCAGCGTATCGCCGATGCGCGACAGCACGTCGACGCACCACGCCGGCCAGCCTCCGGCGGCGCGGACCAGCACCGCCACCACCAGCGCGACGAACGACGGGAACAGCAGCACGCGGCGCGCCAGATCGGATGCCTTGGCGGTCGTGCCCGAGTAGTACGCCGCGGCGGCAACGCCTACCGTCGACAGCGCCAGGAAGCTGCCCATCTGGTCGGCGATGATCGCGGGGCCGAGCGCCTGGCGTCCGCGCAGCGCTTCCACCAACGGAATCCCGAGATAAGCCGTGTTGCCGAGGCCGCAAGTGAGCGTCAACGCGCCGATGGTGCCGGCCGTCCAGCCGAGACGACGTCCGAGCAGCGCGAACAGCACCGCCGAGCCGAGGAACACCGACCAGGGAGCCAGCGCCGCGAACAGCAGCGACGCGTCGAGCTGCAGCCGCGGCACCTGCACCAGCACCAGGGCCGGCAACGCGACGTTGAGCACCCAGAAGTTGATCGCCGCCGGCGCGCCGGAAGGCATCTTCGTCCAGCGCGCCACGAGCATGCCCAGGGCCAGGCAGATGCAGACGAGGGCGAAAGCGCTCATCGCGGGGAGAGTACACTCCCATCCCGAACGTTTTCCACCAAAGGGGATGGCCATGATCGGATACGTCACGCTGGGCACCAACGACTTCAAGCGCGCTGCCGACTTCTACGACAAGCTGCTCGGCGCCGTCGGCGCCAAGCGGGTGATGGACTTCGGCACCTTCGTGGCCTGGGGCAACAAGCCGGGCACGCCGATGCTGTGCGTGACGCTGCCCTACGACAAGAAAGCCGCGACCATCGGCAACGGCGTCATGGTGGGTCTCTCGGCGGGGAGCAAGGAGAACGTCGACAAGCTCTACAAGCAGGCCCTCGACCTCGGCGCAACCGACGAAGGCAAGCCCGGCGCGCGCGGCGACGGCTTCTACGCCGCCTACTTCCGCGACCTGGACGGCAACAAGCTCAACTTCTTCCACATGGGCTGACGCGCCATGAACCTCGAGCGACTGATCGCACGCGCCCGCAACGTCACGCTGGCGCCCAAGACCGAATGGCCGGTGATCGCCGGCGAGAGCGACACCGTCGGCGGCATCTACAAGGGCTACATCCTCCTGCTCGCGGCGATTCCCGCCGTCGCCGGATTCCTGAAGAGCGTCGTCATCGGCACCAGCGTGCCGATGGTGGGCACGGTGCGCGTCGGCGTCATGTCCGGCCTGGCCGGCATGATCTTTCAGTACGTGATCGGGCTCGCCGTCGTCTACGTGCTCGCGCTGATCGTCGAGGCGCTGGCGCCGAGCTTCGGCGGGCAGAAGGACCGCATGCAGGCGCTGAAGGCCACCGCCTACGCGTCGACCGCGAGCTGGCTCGCCGGCGGACTGGTCATCGTGCCGTGGCTGGGCTGGATCCTGGCGCTGGCAGGCGGCATCTACTCGATCTACCTGTTGTACCTGGGACTGCCCGTGACCATGCGCAGCCCGCCCGAGAAAGCGGCTGGCTACACGGCCGTGACGGTCGTCTGCGCCGTCGTCATGAGCATGGTGCTCGGCGCGGTGACCGGAACGCTCGTCGGTCTGGGCGGATCCCGCGGCGGCGACGTCACGATCAGCTCAGGCGACGGCTCGGTGACCATCGACGCCGACAGCGCGGCCGGCAAGCTCGACGCCTGGGCCAAGAAGATGGAAGCGGCCGGAAAGAAGATGGAGGCGGCGCAGAAGTCGGGCGACACGCAGGCGCAGCAGCAGGCCGCGGCCGAAGCGATGGGGACCATGTTCGGCGGCGGCGACACGGTCGAGGCGCTCAAGCCCGAGCAGCTCAAGGGTTTCGTGCCGGAGACGCTGGGCGGCCTGCCGCGCAGCGACTTCTCGGCGGAGCGCAACACGATGATGGGCGTGCAGGTCGCCGAGACCAAGGCCCGCTACCACGACGAGAGCGGCGAGCATTCGCTCGAGCTGGAGATCACCGACCTCGGCGGCGCCAAGGGCATCGCCACGCTTGCCGGATTCGCCGTGCAGGAGAGCGAGCGCGAATCCGATACCGGATACGACAAGGTCTACCGCCAGGACGGCCGCATGGTCCACGAGGAATGGAACACCGGCACCGGCTCGGGTACCTATGGCCTGCTGATCGGCGAGCGCTTCGCGGTGAAGCTGCACGGCCAGGGATTCAGCATGGACGAGCTCAAGGAGTTCGCCGGCACGCTCGACCTGTCGGGGCTGGAAGCTCTGAAGAAGAGCGGCGTGAAGCCGTCTTGATCGTCAGATGCCGGACTTGATCGGCTGCGACATGATCCACAGGCCGATGGTGGTGAACAGCACCATCAGGAGCAGCATCGGCAGCTGACTGAGCGTCGCCTTGCGCGCGGTGGGGAAGGTGCGCAGCGCCTCCACGTGCGCAAGGTAGACGCTGACGATGTGGCCCGCGACGATCAGCACGACCTGCGTGTGCCACACGGTCGCTGCGTCGGGGATGATCGGCATGCGCAGCCAGTGCGCGGTGCCGAAGAGATTCCAGCCGCGCCCGAGCGGATCCGACAGCAGCGGCACGACCTTCACGCCCTGCGTCATCACCAGCGTGTAGTAGTGCGTGACGTTGTAGACCAGCGCGATGGGCAGCAGCGTGAATGCGAACCGCAACGCGAGCTCGCGCACGGACAGAGGCCGCTCCTGCGCATCCTGCGCCCGCGGCACTTGCACGTCCCTGTGCGGCGAACTGCGCGCGGCTTGCTTCGCCAGCCAGATGAAGCCGAGGTAGATCGCAAGGTAGAGGAAAGGCGACAGCACCAGCGTCGCCGTCTGCCAGCCGAGATATAGCGGCCGCAGCAGCGCGTAGGCCCGCATAGGATCGGCGAACCAGGGCTTGAGCTTCTCGAACAGCTCGACCCAGAACAGGTTCACCCACGGCACCGTCTCGCGCAGCCCGTCGAACGCGGTCGACGAGAGCATGAAGAGCACGAACACCACCAGGCTCAGATTCTCCGCGCGCTCCTCGAGGATGCCGACGAAGGGCGCGCGCAGGCGCATGCCGCCCGCGTGCCACTGCAGCGGCGCCATCTTCGCCACCAGGCGGAAGAACACGCCGAAGAACTCGCAGTAGCGAAACCAGTCGCCGCGGCCGATGAGCCAGACGCCGGCGACGTTGATCGCGGTGTAGGCGAGGAGCGCTACCGACAGCGATATCGGCTTCAGGTTGCCGAAGAGCTCCAGCCAGATGAACGCCATGTAGAGCGCGAGCGCCGGCCAGTAGCCCAGGCGCTGCGGGTAGCGGATGCGTCCTTGCCCGAAGCGCGCCGTGATCGTCGCCCACGGGTTGATCGACGCGTAGACGTCGCCAGCCAGCGCGGTGAGATAGGTGAAGCCCAGCACGAACACGATCCAGAACAGCGTCATGCTCAGGTTGTTGTAGGGATTGCGCGTGCCGAAGAGACCGGTGGCGATGCAGAGGAGCAGAGCAGCGACGCTGAGCGCACGCGCCACGCCGATGAGTCGAGGCCTTGGTGCGAGTGTCACGCCCCGCACCCGCGATGCGCGTGCCGCAGCCGGCACGCTGACGAAGTAGGCAACGACCACGAACGACAGCGCCAGCGCGGCGCTCGCGCCGTAGACGTAAAGCCAGAACGGGACCGGAAGGTTGTAGAGCCGCCCGAAGGAGTGGGCGAAAAGCCCCAGGAAGGTCACAGGGAAGCGCTTCCCGCGCTTCCACGAATCACTTCGGAAGGACTTCCAGGGCACCCAGCTGGAGGCCCGCCTTGTGCAGCTCGACCTCGAAGCGTCCGCTGTGCGTCGCCTTGAAGAACAGCACGGCGGGTTCCTCGGCCTTCACCGGCGTGTGCAGATCGTAGCCGTGCACGTGCAGCTCGTCGGCCCGATCGCTCGTCACCTTGATCGAGACGTCTTCGCCTTCGCGCGCCTGCATGGTCAGGGGACCGGCGACGCGCTCGCCGCCCTTCACCACGAAATCGTAGCTGTTGGCCAAGGGCTCCGGCAGCTGCGGCTCCGCGATGGGGACCGCGGGGCCGGTCGGCGATTGACTGATGACGGGCGGGGGCGATGAGCTGTCGGCCGGCGGGCGCAGCAGCGCGAGCAGGATCGCCGCGACGATCACGCCCAGGGCGATGAAGATCAGCGCGCGAGGTTTCATCGCGTCACGCGGCGGGGAACTGCGCGGCCGGCGTCGAGCGCGAGATCTCGATCTCCTCGGGCGTCATGTCCGAGGGCACGTCGGCGAACAGCGGCGTCGACAGGTAGCGCTCGCCGGTGTCCGGCAGCATGCACAGGATGCTCGCGCCCTTGGGCGCTTCGGCAGCGACGCGCAGCGCGCCGGCGAAGGTCGCGCCGGCGGTGATGCCGACGAAGATGCCTTCCTTGCGCGCCAGCTCCTGCGAGTACTTGATCGCCTCGGGGCCGGGGATCGCCAGGATCCGGTCGATGCGGTTCTCCTTGATCGCGTCGGCGGTCAGCTTCGGGATGAAGTCCGGCGTCCAGCCCTGCATCGGATGCGGCTTGAACGACGGATGCGGCGCGGACGCCGAGCCGTCCGCGTGACGCGCCTGCTCGATACCGCTGCCGAGCAGCTGCGCATCGGCGGGCTCGCAGACCACGATCTTGGTGTCCGGCATCTCCTTGGCCAGCACGCGCGCCACGCCCTTGAGCGTGCCGCCGGTGCCGTAGCCCGTCACCCAGTAATCGAGCTTCTCGCCCTTGAAGTCGGCGATGATCTCGCGCGCGGTCGTGCGCGTATGGATGTCCGGGTTGGCCTCGTTCTCGAACTGCCGCGTCAGGAACCAGCCATGCTGCTTGGCGAGCTCGAAGGCCTTCACGACCATGCCGTAGCCGCGCAGCGCCTGCGGCGTCAGCACGACCTTGGCGCCGAGGAAGCGCATCAGCCGCCGCCGCTCGACGCTGAACTGCTCGGCCATCGTCACCACCAGCGGATAACCTTTCGCCGCGCAGACCATGGCGAGGCCGATACCGGTGTTGCCGCTGGTGGCCTCGATCACCGTCTGTCCGGGCTTGAGCTGCCCGGCCTTCTCCGCGGCCTCGATGACGCCGAGCGCGAGGCGATCCTTGACCGATCCGAGCGGATTGAAGGCCTCGATCTTGGCGTAAAGATTCACGCCCGCCGGCGCAAGCCGGTTGATGCGGACGACGGGCGTGTTGCCGACGGTGCCGAGGATGCTGTCGAATCGGGCCATGCGCTTCTCCTTTGCGGCGCGCATGGCGCGCCCTACGTGGAGGAGCATTGTAGGAGGGGCCGTTGGCCCCGACCAATTTTCAGTTGCGCGTGATCACCACCTCCAGGTACTCGCTCGGCACCACCATCGTGCGGTCCCCCGAGCGGTTGAACTGGTCGATCAGCGACAGCAGGTCGCGCTCGAGCGCCTTCTGACCGTCCGGCGGCAGCGCGCCGAACGCCTTGAGCGTCGGACCGTAGAAGGTCTTGAACACTTCGAGCCAATGCTCGGGCGAGCGGTAACGGAACACGAAGTGGCGTTCCGCCGCCTTGATCGAGGCCACGTGCGCGCCGAACATTTCGTCGAGCCGCGCCCGCGTGCCCCAGAGCGCGGGTGACTTCGCGCCCGCTGGCGGCGGCACGTGCTTGCCGATGGTCTTGAACAGCTGGCCGATGAAGCCGTCGGGCGTCCAGTTCGCCATGCCGATCTTGCCGCCTGGCCGGCACACGCGGATCAGCTCTGCCGCCGCGCGATCGTGATCGGCGACGAACATCACGCCGAACGTCGAGACCACGTGGTCGAAGCTGGCATCGGCAAACGGCAGTGCCTCGGCGTCGGCCTCGCGGAACTCCATCGGCAGCCGTTCCGCTGCAGCGCGCTCGCGCGCGCGATCGAGCAGCGCCGGCACGTAGTCGGTGGCGACGACCTCGCACCAGCGGCGCGCCGCGGCCAGCGATACGTTGCCGTTGCCGGCCGCGACGTCCAGGACCCGCTGCCCCGAGCGCACGTCGAGCGCTTCGCAGAGCGATTCGCCGACGATCTGCAGCGTCGTGCCGACCACCGCGTAGTCGCCCGAGGACCACGCGCCCTGCTGGCGCGCTTTGAGTGCTGCCAGATCAAGCTGGGCGGGTGCGTTCACTTCCCACCTTCCACGGGCATCGCGTCCAGCGGCGATTCGAAAGCGATGAACAGCACGCAGGGATCGCCCTTGGCGCAGACCGCCTTGTGCGCCTTCTTCGCCGGCCCATAGGCGTAGGTGCCTTTCTTGAGCCTGGTCGAGGCCTGTCCCTCGTAGGTCACGTCCAGAGTGCCGGACACCAGCACCATGCGCTCGGCGGACGTGTGCGTGTGGTTCGGGATGGTGAAGCCGCCCGGCACCTTGAAGAACACATCGACGTTTGGCTTGGAAGGATCGCCGTGGATGACGGCAATCTCGCAGCCCTTGGGGATGAAGTCGGGGCAGGGGCCCCACTTGAGCGAGGGGTCCTTGAACGTGAGGGCGAGCGCCGGCTCGTCGGCGAAGACGAACGGGCTGGCGGCGAGCACGAGCAGCGAGGCGACGATCGGAAGTTTCCTGAGCATGATCTTTCTCCTTGGGGCTATTGAGGGTCCGTATACTTTCGTTACCGACGACAGCACCGTAACGACCCAGCGTGGAGGACAGCGTGGTAGCCGGCGTGGAATCGTCCGCGGCACCTGCAACGGAATCGAGCTTGCGCGTGCAAATGCTTGGTCCGTTTAAGGTTTCACGGGCAGGCCGCGCCGTGAAAATGCCTGCGTCGCGCAAGGTCCGCGCGCTCTTTGCCTATCTGGCGCTCGCGCCGCGTCCGCTGGGACGCAGCCAGCTGTGCGAGCTCTTGTGGGACGTTCCGAACGATCCGCGCGGCGAGCTGCGCTGGTGCCTTTCCAAGATCAGGACTGCGATCGAGGAGCCCGATCGCCCGCGCGTGTTCACGCGCGAGGACACGATCGCGCTCGACCTTGCGGGCTGCTTCGTCGACGCCGTCGAGGTCGGCAAGGCGATCGGCGAAGGCATCGAGACCTTGTCCGTGGAGCGCAAGCGCGCGCTGGTCGCCTTGTTCGATGGCGATTTCCTGGAGGGCCTGGAGATCGACCGCAATCCGGCGTTCGCCGGATGGCTCACCGCGCAGCGGCGCCGGTTCCGCGGATGCCACGCCGCGCTGCTGGAGCAGCTCTCGCAAAGTCTCTCCGACGACGAGGCGCAGGCTTACCTGGAGAAGTGGCTCGAGCTCGCGCCGTTCGACCGGCGCGCGCACGAGCTGCTGCTGAAGACGCTGTCGCGGCAGGGACGCGTCCGCGAAGGCGAGGAGCACGTGGCCTCGGCCGTCGCGATGTTCGAGGCCGAAGGCCTGGACAGCGCCCCGATCCGGAACGCGTGGCATGCGGATCGCGTGGTGCTGACCGCAAGAGGCGTCGACGAACCCGCGCCGGCCGCGGCGCGTCGCGCTTCCATCGCCGTCATGCCCTTCGTCGACCAGTCCGCCGCGCCCGGCGTGCGCGGCAGTGCTGCCGACGCGCTGGCGCACGACGTCACCACGCGGCTGGCCAAGCTGCGCAGCATGTTCGTGATCGCGCAGGGCAGCGCCTTCGCGCTGCACGAGCGACGCATCGGCCCCGAGGAAGCTGGCCGCATGCTCAACGTCGATTACGTGCTGAGCGGCACGGTGCGGCTGCAGGGCGCGCGCTTCAGCGTCGGCGTCGAGCTGGTCGAGACGCGCACCGCGCGGATCGTCTGGTCCGAGACGCTCAACCACAAGTTCGACGACGCCTTCCTGGTGCTCGAGGAGATCGGCAACAGGATCGTCGCGTCGATCGCCGCCGAGATCGAGACGATCGAGCGCAACCGCGCCATCCTGCGCCCGCCGAGCTCGCTCGACGCGTGGGAGGCGCATCACCGCGGCCTCTGGCACATGTACCGCTTCACCCGCGACGACAACGAGCGCGCCAGGCACTTCTTCGAGACGGCCGTGCGCCTGGATCCGACCTTCGCGCGCGCGCACGCGGGCCTGTCGTTCACGCACTTCCAGAATGCGTTCCTCGGCTGGGGCAAGCGCGCCCCGGAAATCGATCGCGCGTTCGAGACGGCGGGGCAGAGCCTGATGGTCGACGACCGCGACCCGGCTGCGCACTGGGCCATGGGCCGCGCGCTCTGGCTGCGCGGCAACAACGCGCAGGCCATCGTGGAGCTCGAGCATTCGATCGACCTGTCGCCCAACTTTGCGCTGGCGCATTACACGCTCGCCTTCGTGCAGGCGCAGGCCGGCGATCCGTCCGCGGCGATCACGTCATCCGATTACTCGCGCAACTTGAGTCCCTTCGACCCATTGCTGTTCGGCATGCTCGGATCGCGCGCCATCGCGCTGGCGCGCCAGGGGCTATACGAGGAGTCTGCTGCCTGGGCGGTCAAGGGCGCGTCGCGTCCGAACGCGCACGCGCACATCCACGCCATCGCCGCCTTCTGCCTCGCGCTCGCGGGGTCGCTGGACGAGGCACGCAACTACGCCGCTGCGATCCGGAGAACGCATCCGCAGTACGGCATCGCCGAGTTCCTCGACGCGTTCCGCTTCGACGAGCAAGGTGCGGCGCTGTTCCGCACGGCGGCGAAGACAGTGGGGATGGGGTGAGACCTTGAGCATCGATTTCTTTTCTCCAAGTTACGCCGTCGCCCGGCAGCGCTTCCTGGAGGCGGCGACCCAGTGCGGCTGTCGCGTGGAAAGCCATCCGATTGGCCTGACGGGCCCCGACGGATCGAGCCTTTCCATCGACGTGGCGATATCCGACGAGGGCGACGCTTCTCGCTGCTTGCTGCTCTCCAGTGGCGTGCATGGGGTCGAAGGCTACTTCGGATCCGCAGCGCAGCTGGCGACGCTGGCGAGGTGGACGAGCGACCCGTCATCCCGTCCGAAGCACCGCTGGGTGATGATCCACGCGGTCAACCCCTACGGCATGGCGTGGCGACGGCGGGTCAACGAGGACAACATCGATCTGAACCGCAATTTCCTCGCAGCAGATCAGCTGTTCGAGGGCCGGCCGGAAGGTTACGAAGAGCTCAGCGCGCTGCTCGCCCCGGCCACAAAGCCTTCACGTCTGGAGCCGCTGAAATTGAAGTTCGTCGCCGCCGTCGCGCGGCGTGGCCTGCGCCGCCTCCAGCACATCGTCACTGCCGGTCAATACGATTTTCCGAAGGGACTCTTCTTCGGAGGGAAAGCAGCGAGCCGGTCGCGCCGGATCCTCGAGGAGCACTTTGTGCGCTGGCTCGGCGAGGCCACACACGTTCTCCACATCGATTTCCACACCGGGCTTGGGCGCAGCGCCACCTATCAGATGCTGATCGACCATCCCGTCGATCCGCCCAAAGAGAACTGGCTGAAACGCGCGTTCGGGGCCGAAGCCGTGCATGCGATGGGACCGGGTAGTGTCTCCGCTGCGCTCAAGGGCACCTTCGGACTTTGGGCCTACCGGCAGGCGACCGGACGTGACTACAGCTACGCCGCAGCAGAGTTCGGCACCTGTAACGGCCTGGAAGTGCTGACCGCACTGCGCCTCGAGAACCAGTGCACGCAATGGGCCGCACCGGATTCGGCCGCGACTGAGCGCGCGAAGACGCGCCTGCTGGCGGCCTTTTGCCCTTCATCGACCGCATGGCGCAGCCGGGTCCTGGCATCGGCCGCACAGATCGTCGAGCAAGCCACGCTGGCGCTGAAGACGAAGCAGGCCTGACCCTTTGGAGCCTCTCCGGCCGCAAGCCATTACAACCAAACGGCAGTCTGGTGCATCTGACGGTGATCTCTGGTCCCTTGAAGGAGGCTCGACCATGGGCATGAACCGCAGACAGTTCATCCTCGCAGCCGCGGCAGTCGGATGTCCGGCGGTGTGGGCGAGCGCCGCGACGCGGCCCTCCTCGCAGCCGTGGCACGAGCGGCGCGACCTTTATCCGCAGGGCGTTGCCTCCGGGGATCCCCAATCCGAGAGCGTGATCCTGTGGACGCGCCGGCCGTTCGAGCACGGCGCCGAAGCTGCGCAGCTCACCCTCGAGCTCGCGCTGGATCCAGAGTTCACGAAAGTGGTGGCAAACGCCGCGACACCGCTGCACGAGGACGCTGACTGGACTTGCCGGGTGCTCGTCGGCAACCTCTCTCCCCGCATCGTTTACTGGTACCGCTTCACGGACGCTGAGGGCAATGGCAGCCGGATCGGGCGGACGATCACCGCGCCGCGCGACCGCGACAGCGAGCCCGTGAAGTTCGCCTTCGTCTCGTGCCAGGCGGTGAACGAGGGCGCACAGAACGCATATCGCCGGATGATGTACGAGGACCGCCGCGCGCCAGAGGCCGACCGCCTCGGCTTCGTGCTGCACCTCGGCGATTTCATCTACGAGGTCGTGCAATATCCGGACGAGGTGAAAACCCGTTTCGACCGCACGATCTACGACATCGGCCGCGTTCCGGACGCGCGCAAGGTCAGCAACTTCCACGTGCCGACCACGCTCGAGGGTTATCGCTTCGTCTACCAGGCTTACCTGCGCGACCCCGACATCCAGGATGCGCGCGCCTACCTGCCCTTCGTGCCGATCTGGGACAACCACGAATTCTCCTGGCAGGGCTGGCAGAGCTTCATCAAGTTCGGCGCCGGCGAGCCCGAGCCGGCCCAGGCGCTCAAGGTCGCCGCGATGCAGGCCTGGTTCGAGTACCAGCCTGCGCGCATCGTGAAATCCGGCGGGCCGTCACTCGACCGCTTCGACGGGCCCAAGGTCGTCAACGCGCCGATCAAGACCTTCGACGAGTCGGGTCTCGGCACCGAGCCCAACAACCTTGCGGCGCTCGGCGCCCTCACCGGCTATCGCGCCTTGCGCTACGGCCGCAACGTGGAGCTGGTCATCACCGACAACCGCGGCTTCGCCATGCAGGACCAGGGCAGCCGGCACGAAACGGATCCGCTCTCGCTGGAAGGCTTCGCCGGGATGATTCCCGAGGAGGTCGTCGAGGCCATCGACATGGGGCGTACCTACGGCGGCGGCAAGCCGCCCGAGAAGATCCGCATGGGCGACACCGAGATCGACAACTTCCGCAAGACGGGCACGCCGTGGACGATCCTCGGCGAGAAACAGCGCGCCTGGTTCATCGAGCGGCTGAAACGATCGCAGGCTACGTGGAAGGTTTGGGGCTCCTCGATGGCCACGCTCGACTGGCGTGTCGATCCGCAGCACCTGCCCGAGGGCCTCGCCAAGCGGAAATGGCCCGGCGCCGGCTACGCCAATTTCGGCGGCGGCGATTTCGGCGCCGCCTACTGGGAGCGCGGTCAGGTCTACGACATGATCGCGCGCGAGAAGATCACGGGCTTCGTGACGGTCGCCGGCGATCGCCACAGCTTCTGGGCGGGCTACGCCGCCAAGGCGCTGCCGCCAAAGCCGTTCGAGCCCGTGGGCCTGGCTTTCGTGACCGGCTCGGTCTCAGCGCCGGGAATGGTCGAGGCCAACGAGCACACGTTTCCGAAGGACGATCCGTTGCGCGCGCTGTTCCTCGCGGACGGTGCCGAAGGCACGACGCCCGAGCCGACGGTCAACATGACGCTGCGGCACGGCGTGCGCTCGTCGCTGGAATACGCCCGCACCAAGGACATCGCCAAAGCGCGCGCGCTGTCCAATCCGGACAACGCGCCGCACCTGAAATTCGTCGACATGGGCGGTCACGGCTATGCGACGGTGCGCGCGACGCCTCGCGAGATCGAGACGGAGTTCGTCTGCATTGTGCGGCCGATCCGCCGCAGCGAGACCGACGACGGCGGGCCGCTGCGGTACCGCGTGACGCACCGCGCGAAATTGTGGAGCGCGAAGGAGCGTCCAATTCTCGAGCAGCGGGTCCGCGAAGGCGATCCCAAGCTGTCGATCTAGCGTTCCTACAGCATCGGCCTTTCGCGGTCCGCGGCGACCTTGCTCGCCTTGGGCTTCTTCCACACCGCCGCAAACGCGCCGATCTTCTGGCGCGGCGTCAGGCGCTCGTCGGACAGCGAGTCCAGGAAGTCGGAGAGCTTCTTGGACTTGACGATGGTGTAGACCGTCAGCCCGATCGTCGGGATCAGCACGCCGAGGAAGTAGAGGGTCTTCAGGAACAGCGGCTCACCGGCGTTGGCGATGAGGTTGATGCCCAGGAAGCCGGTCGCCACCGTGCCGATCAAGCCGAAGATCGTGACGACGGTGAGCCGGATCACCATGTTGGCCTGGCGACGGATCGAGTCGCTGTCGAGGTACTCGTTCATGTCCTCGATCTCGTCGTAGACGTCGCGATACAGCCGCTCGGTGCCCAGGTGCTGCGCGCACAGGTGGTACAGCGCCTTGGCCACGAGCTGGTCGGAGACCTCGTGAAACCAGTAGCGATGCGTGAAGCGCAGGAACACTTCCTTGTGGCTGCGGATCTCGCGCTTGAACACGCGCACCGAGTCGGCGTTCTGCACGTCGAGGCGGTTCAGCGCATGCAGCAGCCGGTCGGCGAGCATGAACAGTGACGCCTTGTGCAGGTGCGCGATCAGGAAGACGAGAAAATATTGATGGCGGAAATGCTCGCGTAGCCCGGCGCCATTGCCGGCCTGCGCGTGCTCGGCGGCGGCGCCCACCATGACGAAGGCCTCGCCGCTGCACATGAACCGCGTGCCCGCGGCGTCGTGCGGCTCGGGATTCCAGTGACGGTCGTAGCAGTAGCGATCCTCGAAGTCGCGCGCGTGCCGCTCGGGGATCGGCATCGACCCGGGCGGGCCGGGCGGCGTCACCAGCGCCAGACGGATGAACTCACCGCGGGTCAGCGTGCGCGGATCGTCGAAGGTCAGGTACGCGCACACCGGCATGCGGTGGTACTCGACCATGCGGTAGCGCACCGGCCCGCGCTCGTCGGAGTGGTGCAGCACCATCGGCTGCAGCAGGAACTCCCAGTGCGACGAGATGCACGGCGCCCGGAAGCGCGCGGTGTAGGAAAGATATTTCTTGTGGTGCTCGTAATCGGAGGTGGCCAGCACCTCGCCGCTGGCGGACAGCCACTCCACCACCGCGAAGCAGTGGCCGCCCATGCCGTCCTCTTTCCAGAACGTGGGATAGGCGCGGCCGGCGCGGAACATCGTTTCCTGCGCGCGCTCGAACGGCAGGTCGTTGGCGAAGACCTCGACGACGAGGATGACCACGTCGAGGTCGTAGAAGAAATAGAGATCGACGTGCGCCACGTCGAGCGTCACGGGATTGGTCTCGTCGTCGGGATAGCGCAGGCGCACTTTCTTGACGTCGGCGCGCCGGAACACGCGCAGCGGCGATTCGCCGGCGGCGAAGCCGCAGCCCTTGCCCTCGCCGTAGAGCATGCGCTGCACGTACGGCAGGAAGGTCACGAACTCGCTGTAGTGCCGCTCCTGGAACTCGGCCGGATCGTCGCCGAACTCGTCGGCGACCTCGTGCCAGGCCGGGTCGCGCTGCACGATCTCCCAGTGGTTCTGGAAGGCCACGTCCTCGCGGATCGGCATCAGCTGCAGCGGCCACAGCAGGATCTGCCGGAAATGGCGGACGAGCAGGTCTTCTTCTTGTGACATCGCGTATCTCCCCGGCGCTGCGGGGAGTATAGCGAGCGGGCATCAGTGCAGGACGACGTTCCCCGACAGGGGCGAAGCGGTCTTGAGCAGCGACACCAGCAGGCTCAGCGACGAGCCTTCGCCCGGGCGTGTCTCCACGCGCATCTCGCCGCCGATGGAGTCCACCAGGCGCTTGCAGTTGGCAAGCCCGGGCGGGGTGCCGCGGGCAGCGTGACGCGCCGGGCCATCCGCCAGCACGAAGTGCTCGAAGAACTCGCCGAGCAGCTCGGGCCATACCTCGTTGCCGTTGTCGCTCACGGTGAAGCGCACCGTGACTTCGGCCGGTGATTCGTCCTCGAGCTCGGCGCTGACGCAGATCTCGCCGCGATGCGCCAGGCGCACGGCGTTGGAGACGAGCTCCGTGAGCAGGCCCGAGATCGCTGCCGAATTGCCGTGCAGCTGGCTAGGCAGGAGGGTCTCCACGGTCCGCTTCAGGCGCAGCTGCTTGAACTTGGCGTGCGCGGCCGCGGATTCCACCGCGGTGCAGACGACGTCACGCACGTCGAACCCCGCCGTGCTGGCGTCGTAGGTCATGAAGCTGGTGGGCTTGCGCTGGATGTGTTCCATACACGTTCTCCCTGTGGCGCGCGTGTGCGCGTCCAATGGGAGCAGCCTCGCAGGCGGCTGGCGCGCCGGAGGCCCTCGGGTAGGTTTTATCTATGGTGCCGAACGCGGTGTCAGCTTTGTCCTACAAGGCCTGCCATTTCAGGCCGTGCGCATGCGCTCCTCGCTCATCTGCCAGAGGCGCGCGGCGAGCACCGCGTCGCGGCTGGCGGCGGTGCCCTTCTGCTCCTTGCGCTTGACGAAATACCGGCCGCTCACGCCGGCCAGCTCGGGTGCGGTGGCGAGCCAGACGGCGGTATCCGCGCCCTGCTTGGGCGTGAGCATGAAGCGCAGGGCGATGCGCTTGAAGAAGCCAGGCGTCTCGCGCCAGATCTCGGTGGCGACGGCGCCGGGGTGATAGGCGTTGACCGTCGCGCGCGTGCCCTGCAGCCGCCGGGCGAGCTCGCGCGTGAACAGCAGGTTGGCGAGCTTGGCCTGCCCGTACGCCTGCATGCCGAAGTGGTGTCGCGACGGATCGGTGAAGCTCGCCTCGTCGATGCGGCCGAAGCGATGGCCGACCGAGCTCGTCACGACGATGCGTCCCTGGTCTGCGGCCTTCACGGCGTCCAGCAGGTGCTGGGTCAGTCGGAAGTGCCCGAAGTGCATGATGCCGATCATGGCTTCGTAGCCGTTCGGCAGCCGATGCATCTTCAGCGTGTAGAGGCCGGCGTTGAGCGCCAGCACGTCGATCACCGGCATGCGCGCGCGCACTTCCCTGGCGAAGCGGTCGACGTCGGCGAAGTCGCCGAGGTCCAGCGACATCGATTCGATCTGCGCGTCGGGATGCCGCGCCTTCGCCTGGGCGATGGCGTCCTGCGACTTCTGCGCGTTGCGCGCCGCGATGATCACGCGATCGCCGCGGCCGGCCAGCGCCAGCGCCATCTCAAGGCCCAGCCCGGTGTTGCCGCCGGTGATGAGGACGTTGCGGCTCATGCGGTTTCTCCTTGGCGCCCGAAGCGCTCGACCAGGAAGTCTACGAACACGCGCATCTTCGGCGCCATGTGGCGCGTCGGCATGTAGACCACGTAGAGGTGCGCGCCGGCCTCGATCTCCCAGTCGGTGAGGATCGGGACGAGCTTGCCGTCGCGGATGTCCTCGCCGGCGATGTATCCGGGGAGCAGCGTGATGCCGGCGTCGGCGAGCACCAGGTCGTGCAGCGTCTCCACCGTGTTCGCCTGCAGGTTGCCGTGCACGGCGACTTCGATCCGGTCCTTGTCGCGCGTGAAGTGCCAGACGCCGTTCTGCAGCAGGGTGGGGAAGATCAGGCAGTTGTGGCGCGTGAGGCCGGACGGATGCACCGGCGTGCCTTCGCGCTCCAGGTACTTCGGCGTCGCGCACAGGTGCCAGCGCACCGGCCGCAGCTGCCGCGCCACCACGTTCGGCGGCAGGCTGCGGACGATGCGGATGGCGACGTCGTAGCCTTCCTCGGCGAGGTCGACGACGCGGTTGGAGGCGTTGAGCTCCAGCTGAACTTCCGGATACCGGCGGAAGAAATCCGGCAGCACGGCGCCCAGGCGCGAGTTGGCGAAGGTGATCGGGGCGGTGACGCGCAGCAGGCCGCGCGGCGTCGCCTGCAGCTGTGCGACAGCACGCTTGGAGCTCTCCACCTCCTCGACGATGCGCGCGCAATGCTCGTAATACGCGGCGCCGGCCTCCGTCAGCGAGAGCTTGCGCGTCGAGCGGTTGAGCAGGCGCACGCCCAGCGAGCGCTCGAGCTTGGCGACGTGCTTGCTGGTGACGGAGGTCGACACCTTCAGCCGCCGGGCGGCGCCGGCGAAGCTGCCCGCTTTCACCACGCGGGCGAAGGTGACCATATAGGCGAGGTCTTCCATCGGAAAGATTCCTTCCGGCTAGGCACCAATCCTATTCCATCTGACCGCCTTATCACCACCATGGAAACGGAGGAAGCTGTCGGCAAGCTTCCAGATCAAGGAGCGGCACATGAAACCCTCCACCGCGCTGCGCGCCCTCAACGCCGTCGCCGGCCATGTCCTTCCAGGCCTCTCCGCCGGGCTCGCGACCGACCTCCTGCTGCATCCCCGCCGTCACCGGGCCCGTGCCTCGGAAACCTCTGCGCTGCAATCGGCGCGGCGGATCACTTTCCGGTTCGGGCTGTCCGGCTTGCGCTGGGGCCGCGCGGGCGATCCGGTCGTGCTGATGCTGCACGGCTGGGAAGGCCGGCCCACGCAGTTCGCTCGCTTCGTCGAGCCATTGCTCGCGGCCCGGCGCCAAGTGATCGCTCTGGACGCGCCCGGCCATGGCGAGTCGCCTGGCGATCAGGCGACGCTGATGGAGTTCTCCATGGCCTTGTCCGAGGCGGCAGTCGAGATCCGCGAGCTGGAATCGGTCGTCGGCCACTCGATGGGCGCCGCCGCGACGGCGATCGCGCTCGCGCAGGGGCTGCCGGCCGAGCGCGCCGTGCTGATCGGCTCGGCGTCGAGCATCGAGGACACGCTGCTGACGTTTGCGGAGAACTTCGGCCTCCCGCAGCGCGCGGCACAGCGATTCGTCGAGCTCGTCGGGCGCGCCAACGGCATCGCCGCCGGCGACCTGGACATCAGTCACCAGGTGCGTGGCCTGAAGATCCCCGCGCTGATCGTGCACGATCGCGACGACACCGCCGTTCCGTACGCCGATGCCGAGGCGATCGCGCGCAACTGGCCCGGCTCGCAGCTGCTGATCACGACCGGGCTCGGACATTGGCGCGTGCTCGATGATGCGGGCGTGATCGGGGAGGTAACCGATTTTCTCGCCGGGCGCGCTCCGCGCGCGGGGAAACTCGCCGCCTGAACGCTCTTCGTCTCCTCCGGCAGCTCCAAGGGCTGCCACTTTCAAGGACCGGCCATCTCCCCCGGTCCTTTTTTTTGGGGCCGCTCCGGTGCGGCGGCCGGCGTTATCCTCATCGCATGAACGAAGATCGCAGGCGGGTTCTAGCCGGTCTCTCCGGCCTGGGCCTCACGGCCGCGCTGCCGCTGTGGGCGCAGGAGCAACCGATGACGCAGAAGAAGATCCCGTCCTCCGGTGAGTGGCTGCCCGCCATCGGCATGGGCACCTGGCTGACGTTCAACGTGCTCCCGCTCACCGACGCGCGCGAGCAGCGCGTCGAGGTCCTGCGCAAGTTCTTCGACCTGGGCGGCACCCTCGTCGACTCCTCGCCGATGTACATGGCGGCCGAGGCCGCGGTCGGCTATGCCTTGAAGAAGATCGGCGGAAATCTAAAGCTCTTCTCCGCCACCAAGGTGTGGATCGTCAGCCGCATCGCGGGCGTCGCGCAGATGAACGCGTCGGCGAAGCTGTGGGGCCTGTCGGGCTTCGACCTGATGCAGATCCACAACATGCTGGACTGGGAAACGCACCTGCCGACGCTCACCGAATGGAAGCAGGGCAAGCGCATCCGCTACATCGGCATCACCACCTCGCACGGCCGGCGGCACGAGGAGATGGAGCAGGTGATCCGCGAGCAGAAGGCGTTCGACTTCGTGCAGTTCAGCTACAGCATCGACGATCGGCAAGCCGAGCAGCGCCTGCTGCCGGCGTCGGCGGAGCACGGCAAGGCGGTGATCATCAACCGGCCGTTCCGCACCGGCGAGCTGTTCGATCGGGTCGAGGGAAAGCCGCTGCCGGGTTGGGCCGGCGAGATCGGCTGCAGCACCTGGGCGCAGTTCTTCCTGAAGTTCGTGATCTCGCATCACGCCGTGACCTGCGCGATCCCGGCGACGTCGAAGGTCGAGCACATGCAGGAGAACATGCAGGCGCTGCGCGGCCCGATCCCCGACGCGCAGATGCGCAGGCGGATGGTGGAGTACCTGGGAGAAGCTCTGACGTCGGCTCCGCGCTGCGCGCTTGAGCCGACCTACCGAGCCATGTAGGTCGGATCAAGCGAAGCGGATCCGACGGTTCTATCAGCGCGCGATCAGCGCCAGTGCCTTCTCGAGAACCTCATCGCGATCCGCGCGGATCCCTTCGATCGTCGGCTCGACGGTGACGGTGGGCTGTATGCCGACCCTGTGATGCTGCTTGCCGTCGTGCTTGGTGACCTTCATACCGGTGAAGATCACGCGCAGCCCGCCAGGCAAGCCAAAGATGCGGATGTTGCCGTTGGCGCCGGCGGTCGGACCGCCGACGATCTCGCCTAGGTGCATCCCCTCGACATAACCGAGGACTGATTCGGCGTAGCTGATCGCGCTGCCGTCAGTCAGGAAAACGGTACGTCCGGTGATGCGCGGCTCCAGTGGCTTGAGCCCCCACCCCAGAGAGTTGTGAGTGGCACCCTCATGGTCTGGACGGCTGATCTGCGGGACGAGCATCCATTTGTCGGACTCAGGCTCGGCCAGCAGATGTGGCACAAGGCCGGCTCCGGCGTCCGTCGGGTAACCGCGGACGTCGAAGATCACTCCGCGGGCGTGGGCGAGGTGCTCGAGCTCCGCGTCCAGTTGCTTTCGGGAAGTCGTCGTCAGATCGACGTACCAAATGCCGGGTCGTATCTCCACAATGTGCTGACGTTCCGCGCGCGGCACGGCGTCGCGATGATTCAGGGTCGTATCCGCGACGAGCCTTGCACCATCACGCTCGAGCAGAAAGCTCGCAGCGGCACCCTCCGCTCCGCACGCGAATTCACGAAGGACGCGGCTGCGTTTCCACTGCGGCGATCCGGAGAAGAATTTCTCCTCCTCGGCAACCCGCGCCAACGCATCCTGCCCATTCGCGATCACGACGACGTCGCCGCTCCGGAACAGGGTATCGCTCGCTTCGACGATGACCACGCGGCCTTCGATCCAGGCGGCCCTGAACGGCGGGCACCAGGGCACCGTTTCGTCCGTGCGATAAACATTGGCATGGCCATCATCGATCGCAGCCAGCATGCGCCGAAGCGTCTTCTGCACATCCGGCGATGTCTGATCCTGCAGCGCGCGCCGGAGCGCGACGGTCAGCTCGCTCTCCCAATCGACGTCGACGACGTCGAAGTACGGGTAGAAGTGCTGAATCGCATTCCAGGCGATGAGCACAGCGGCAACGCGCACGTCTACACGCTCTGCGCGCAGCGGCAGGTCCATCGCTGCCAGTGCGTCACGCAAGGCTGAAGCGTCGCCTCGCGGCAAGGTTCCGGAGGCGTCGCTGTACACCGCCAGGGGTATCTGGGCCATGAGACCGGCGCTCAGGCGCTTCTCGACGACGTCGCCCGGCTGTGCGTATGTCATGAACAGCGGCTTGGCGACGGACTCCAGCGCGTTCTTCCCAAGACCGGGCCCGGGTGGGGGCGGTCGATTCAGCCGCACGCTCTTGTAGAGCGTTCCGGTTTCGCCCAGGCCTGCTCCGTAGTGCTGCCACGCAACGATCTTGAGGTCGCCCGCGTCATCGAGGATCAACCGCTGCGTGGCGGGAGGGGCGTCGCCGGCGTCGTAGATGCGAAGCGACGGCGCAATTGGCAGGAATAGCTGCTCGAGCGTGCGACGCAATGCGCCGCGATCGGCCGCATTGCGAACCTGGCCGGCTCCGTAAGCCGCGAACCGATCCCAGTCGATGCTCGCTGCTTCGTCGCTTGGGTGGAAGTAACGCACATAACCGTAAAGGCGCGTGAACGCGACCAGGTTTTCGATTTCCCCAGAGGGGGACTCGATCTGCAGCGACACGCATCCGGCGAGCGCCGCGCACACCAGCCATATGCGGCGCATCAACCCAAAATCGCGTCCAGCGCCTCGATCACGCCCGTCACCTCGTCGGACGACGTGTAGTGCACGAACGACAGCCGCACGACGCCGCGATCCGGATTCACCTTCATGGCTTCGAGCAACCGCACGCCGTAAAAGTGGCCGGCGCCGGACATGACGCCGCGCTGCGCGAGTGCGACGTGGACGTCGCCGGGCGCGATCTTGTGCGGCACGAAGGAAACGGTTGGGGCGCGGGTCGTTGCATCCGATGGTCCGAGTAGCCGGACACCCTTGTGCGCCTTCAGGTAATCGAGCAGGCGCTGCGCCAGCGGGATTTCCGCGCCGCGGATCAGCTCGCGCACACGCTGGGGCCGGGTCCTCGCATCACCGCCGCCGTGATGTGCATCGAGCGCATCGAAATACTCCGCGACACCGCGCGCGGCGGCGATCTGCGCGTGATCGGGCCCCGCAGGCACCAGGCGCTTATGGACTGAGGCCGCATTGAAGTAATGCCCTTCGTTGCCGAGCCTCTCGAGCGTCGGTGTCCGGACGACCATCACGCCCTGGTGCGGGCCGAAGGTCTTGTAGAGCGAGAAGAGGTAAACGTCGGCGCCGAGGGCGGCGACGTCGGGGAGTCCGTGCGGCGCCAGCGCCACACCGTCGACGATCGTCATCGCGCCCGCGGCGCGCGCCTTTGCGCAGATCGCGGCGACGGGATTGATGTGGGCGACGATATTCGAGCAGTGCGAGACCGCGACGAGCTTCGTGCGCGCGTTCAACAGCGTGTCCAGGCCTTTCGGATCGAGCGCGCCGGTGTCGGCATCGACGCGCCATTCGCGCACGACGATTCCGTCGGCGGCCAGGCGGCGGAATGCGCCGGTGTTGGCCTCGTGATCCTGGTTGGTGACGACGATCTCGTCACCCGCCTTGAGCAGCTTGCGCAGCGCCTGCGCCAGCACGTAGGTGTTCTGCGACGTGGACGGTCCGAAGTGCACTTCGTCCGCGGTGACGTTGAGGTATTCCGCGAGCCGCGCGTGCGCCAGGTCCATCCACTCGCCGGCTTCCTTCGCGGCTGGGTACCTGTAGTACGGCTGCACCTTGAGCCGGCCGTAGTACTCGGTGAGCAGCGCGATGACCTGCTTGCACGGATAGGAGCCGCCGGCGTTCTCGAAGAACGCCTGGCCGGCGAGCGAGGGTTCGGAGAAGGCGGGGAACTGCGCGCGGACGAAGCCCAGGTCCAGCGAGCCCACTACGCGTGCTCGCTTTCCGGGAACACCGGCCAGTAGTCGACGATCTCGCCGTGGTCGTAGACGGCGATGTCGCCGAACTCCAGGAACACGAACTCGCTTTGGTGCGGACGGAGGAACACGAAGTCCCCGACGTTGAGCTGCACGTCGGTCGAGCCGTTGAGCATCTCCTGGTTGGTCGAGTGCCCGAAGATGCCGTTGTGCTGCAGCCCTGGCGGCGATTCCAGATTCGCGTGCCAGTAGCCGCCGTACGTGAAGAACGTGCGCGCCGTGTTCGGGTCCCACGCGCGGAACAGTCCCGTCATGGACTCCAGCCCCGGGATCTGCGTGCGGTCGAGCGCTTTCAGCACCGGCGTTGCGATGAAGCTCGCCGGCTGATGATCGGCAAGCCCGGCGGTATCGAAGTCGGTGGGCTTGACCAGCCCCGATCCGACCGACAGCTCGTTGCACGGCGCCGACGTGTCGTAATACTGGTAGGTGTTGCTGCCGCCGGCGTTGAGCGTCAGCGCATCCGGCGAGAACGCCGAGCCGACCGCCTCGCGCGCTGCGTTCACGCACTCGGTGTACATCGCCATCGCCTTGGCGATCGCCTTGCGTGGACCGCCGAGGAAATCCGGTGTCTTCGCGGCGTGCGGCTCGTAGCCCATGAGTCCGGAAAAGGCGAGCGCCGGCTCCTGGCCGATGGCGCGGATCGCTTCGGCCACTTCCTGCCCGGAGCGGAAGCCGCCACGATGCAGGCCGACGTCGATCTCCAGATTCAGGCGCATCGGCGCTTTGCCCGGGCCCGACTGGCTGCTCGCAAGCTCGCGATACTCGGCCAGGCGCTGCGGCGTGTCGATCAGCCATTCGATCTGCCTGGCCGGGTCGAACGCCCCCACCCAGCCCTCCCCCGCAAGCGGGGGAGGGTTAGGGAGGGGGCGGTACAAGTCGAAGAAGTGCTTCGCCGCGCCCACCGGCATCGGCTTGCCCAGCAGCATCTGCGCGTCCGGCATCTGCGTGGCGATCAGGTTCAGGTGCGGCTGATGGAACACCATCAGCCGGTCGGTGCCGGTGGCGGCGCGGATCTCGCGGATCAGCGGCAGGCTCGGCAGCGACTTGGCGACGCAGCGGTACTGCTTGTTCTTCGGTAGATGCTCTTTGAGCCGGCTGATGTTGTGCGCCAGGCGCGCGCGATCGATGACCAGCGTCGGCCGGAACAGGTTGGCGCGGATAAGGGCCGCCTGCAGCGCGCGGAAGTATTCGTCGTGCGCGCCGCCGTGCTGGCGCGGCTTCTTCGACGCGACATAGACGATCGGCGCGGCGATGGCGGCGGTGAGCAGCAGGCGGCGAGTGACGCTCATGTTGTCAGGCGACTCCGAATACTTTCTTCAAATACGGATTGAGCATCTTGGCTTCCGGATCGAGCGAGGCGCGGACCTCGAGGAAATCCTTCCAGCGCGGGTAGCGCTCGGCGAAGACCTTCGCGTCGAGCGTGTTCATCTTGCCCCAGTGTGGGCGCCCGCCGATGGGCTGATACAGCGGCTCGATGTCGGCGAAGTAGGGCAGCGGATCCTCGACGTGGTAGTGGTGCACGGCGATGGAGCCAGAGGTTTCGTGCCCGTAGAACGGCGAGAGCCAGGCGTCGTCGCCCTTCACGGTGCGGATCTCGATGGGGAAGAAGATCTCCGGATGCTTCGACTCGAGCGTCTCGCGCACTTTCTTGAGCGTCGGCATCAGTTGCTCGCGCGGCAGGTGGTACTCCATCTCGTTGAAGCGCACCTCGCGGCTCGAGGGGAAGACTTTGTACCAGTCGTCGACCGCTTCCTCGGGCTGGTAGTCGGCGGTGGACTTGTTCATCAGCCAGCGCCGTGCGCCCGGCCACCAGGAGAGCGCGTCGCGCAGCTTCTTCATCTCCATCACGGCGCTGTTGCCTTGCTCGGCGTGACGTGCGCTCACTGGCTCGTCGCTCGGGTTGATGGCGATGGCCAGGCCCTTGCTGCAGAACGGCAGGTAATACATCTCGAAACTGTGGTTGGCGGCGGCGAGCTCGTCGAAGCGCTCGATCAGCGAATCCATGTCCTCCAGCCACTCTCGGCGCTTGAGCTTGTGGGCCGGTGCGTTCTGCAGCGTCACCTCGGTGATGACGCCCAGGCTGCCGAGGCAGACGCGCGCGGCGTCGAAGACCTGCGGGTTCTCGGCGCGGCTGAGCGTCATGACGTCGCCGCGCGGCGTGACGAGCTTCATGTTCGTCAGATACGAGTGCAGGCCGCCGAGCGTCTGGCCGGTGCCGTGCGTGGCGGTGGAGATCGCGCCGGCCAGCGACTGCTCGTCGATGTCCGGCATGTTCTGCAGCGCCTGGCCGATCGCGTTCAGCGGCTCGCCGATGGAGCCGAGCTTGGTGCCGGCGCCGAAGGTCGCGGTCATCGCCGCCGCGTCGTGCGAGAGCAGGCCGTCGAAATTGCGCAGCGAGACGATGGTGCCGTCGGTGGGAACGAGCGGCGTGAAGGAATGGCCGGCACCGACCGGACGAACCGGACCCTTGGCGCTCTTCAGCGCCTCGGCCAGCTCGTCGATCGATCCCGGCGCGATGCGCGCTTCCGGCACGCAGCTCTGGTAGCCGGACCAGTTCTGCCAGGCGATGCGCCGCTTGCCGTCGGGACCGACGCCGGCGGCCTGCACCTTGGGCATGTTGGCTGCGCCGTGATCGTCGCAACCGGGCAAGGCAGTCGCGGCGACGACGCCCAGCGACGACGCAAGGAAGTCGCGTCGCTTCATTGGCCCGACATGAAGTTGATCAGCGCCTCGAACTCGGCTTCCGTGCAATCCATGCACGAGCCCAGCGGCGGCATGCCCTTGTAGCCGTCGACGGTGTGCTGCAGCAGCACCGGCATGCCCTGCGCGACTCGCGGCTGCCAGGCATTGCGGTCGCCGGCCTGCGGTGCGCCGGTGCTCGGCGCGGTGTGGCAGGCCTTGCAGGTCTGCGCGTAAACCTTCGCAAGCTTGGGATCGGAAGGAACCGCCGCCGTGGCGGTGGCTGGCGCCGCGGCCGGCGGCGCGGCGGAGGGCTCCGGCGACTTGCCGCCGCAGGCGCTCAGCGCGATGGCGACGAACATCAGAACAGCACGGCTCATGGTGCCCCCCGTCAGCTTCTTGTTGCCGCAGATTCTAGCTATCCTGCGCACGGATCTGGGGGAAATCATGAAGAAGCTGCTGTCCACGGCGGTTGCGGCGCTGTTGTTCAGCGCCGTCGCGCATTCCCAGGAGACCACGGAGACGGCGCCACCACCGCCGCACACGGATGTGCAAGTGCCGCGGGCGCAGGATGCGCAGGAGCGGCCCGAGCGTCCGACGACCGAGGAGCTCGGCACAGTGCCGGTCACCGAGCTGTCGCCTCAGCCCGAGAACCTCGCTCCGCCGGAGCCCGCGGGTCCGGCCAAGCTCGAGGAGGTGATCGTCACCGCGCAGAAGACGCGGCAGTCGGCGCGCAAGGTGCCGATCTCGATGACCGCGATGAGCGGCGAGTCCATCAAGCAGACGGGTGCGGCGAACATCGCCGACGTCTCGCTCTACATCCCCAACGTGCGCATGGAAGCGCGCGACCACGGCTCGCCGCAGATCTTCATCCGCGGCTTCGGCACCAACTCCTTCAACCCGAGCTTCGAGAGCTCGGTGGCGTTCGTGCAGGACGAGATCTACTTCGGCCGTCCCGGCTATTTCACCGAGGCGATGTTCGACATCGACCGTCTCGAGGTGCTGCGCGGACCGCAGGGCACGCTGTTCGGCAAGAACACGGTGGCCGGCGTGTTCAACGTCACCAGCAAGGGGCCGAGCGCGCAGTACTCCGCGGACGCGAGCTACTTCTACGGCGAGCACCAGGAGCAGCGGGTCGAAGGCGGCGCCGGCGGCTTCGTCGGCGACTGGCTCGGCTTCCGCGTCGCCGGCCTCTACATCGGCAAGGAGGGGCAGTTCTACAACCAGTTCCTGGACCGCACCGAGGACAAGGTCCGGCAGAAGGCGGGCAGGGTGAAGCTGAGGCTCGTCGCGGGCTACAACTTCGAGAGCGAGCTCACGGCCGTCAGCTCGCAGACCAACGCGCCGTTCTGGCCGCTGGAGCTCTACAAGCTCGACGAGGACACGTTCACCTACCTGCGCAACTTCGATCCCGACATCGAGGACGACCCGTACGACTTCAACACGTCGATGAACACGGTCGGCTTCATCACCAAGGGATCGGACACCGTCGGCCTGCGCACGCACTGGAACATCGGCGACGTCGGGCCGCTGCACGATTTCGACCCGGTGCTGGTCATCGGCTGGTCGCAGTTCCGCATCGACCAGTTCAACGAGATCGACGCCTCGCCCGCGGACCTGATCAACCTCAACAGCCACGAGGATCACGAGCAGCGGTCCGCGGAGCTGCGGCTCACCGGCAATTTCTCCAGCCTGTTCGGCCTCGGCAAGAAAGTGGAGTTCGTGGCCGGCGGCTTCTACTTCAAGTCCGACTACACGCTGTTCGCGCAGGCCATGGTCGGCCGGGACATCTCGTCCTATGCCACCACCTGCGACTTCCGCCAGCTCGCAGCGCTGCCGACCCTCGGCTGCAGGATCACCGGCTCGATCCCGATAATCGGACCCCTGCTGCCCACCGTCACTGGCGGCGTCACCGACGGCGACCTCTACCAGTTCGACTACGACCAGACCATCGACGCGCGCGCGCTGTTCGGGCAGGTCACCTGGAACGTCACCGATCGCATCGCCATCACGCCCGGCATCCGCATCAACAAGGAGGAGAAGCAGGTCGACGCCATCGGTCACAGCCAGTGCGTGACCAAGGACCGCGGCGTGCCGCAGTCGCCGATGTCGACCTGCATCATCGACGCGCTGCTGATGGCCAACGACTACAGCCAGCCGGGGCTGCGCCGCGAGGAGTCCGACGTCTCGCCCAAGATCGCGCTGCAGTATTACGCCGACGCGGTGAACTACTACGCGTCCTACGCGCAGGGCTTCAAGAGCGGCGGCTTCAACGCCATCTCCTTCACCGGCGACAAGCCGCAGGAGAATCCGCCGATCAAGCTGGAGTACGAGCCGGAGAAGGCGCGGACCTGGGAGGCCGGCGCCAAGGCGCGCTTCTTCAACAAGACGCTGGGTGTGAACCTCGGCGTCTACGACACGCGCTTCGAGAACCTGCAGGTGCTGGCGTTCAACGGATTCTTCTTCACCGTCAGCAACGCCGGCGTCGCCTCGTCGCGCGGCGTCGAAGGCGATTTCACCTGGATCACGCCGTATCCGCCGCTGAGGATCATGGGCTCGGGCGCGGTCCTGCAGGCGAAGTACATCGACTACAAGGGCGCGCCGGCGCCGATCTCGCAGGGCGTCAACCAGACGCAGAACATGGCGGGTCAGCGCGTCGCCTTCGCGCCGAGCAGCACGGGGACGCTGACGCCGACGCTGACGTATCCGGTCGGCAGCTTCCTGGTCATGCTTGCCGGCGACGTGCTCTGGCAGGGCGACCAGTTCACCGACGTCGACGACGACCCCAACTCGCACGTCGGCGGCTACACCAAGTACGCCGCGCGCCTGATCTTCTCCGAGCAGCAGGGCCGCTGGTCGCTCTCGGTGGGCGGCACCAACCTCTCCGACAAGCGCGTGCTGAACCAGGTCACCGACGCGACGTTGTTCCCCGGCAGCTACTTCGTGCACCAGGCCGCCGGGCGACAGCTGTTCGCGATGGTGTCGGTGAAGCTCTAGAGGCCGGCATGGCTGAGCCCGACCACGGGCTGGTGAAGGAGCACTTGGCCGAGTCCCGCCGCATCGTGCTGCTGTCCACCGTGATCGCCGGATGGATGGTGCTCGGCATCCACGTGCTGGCGTGGCTGTTCCCCGCGCCGCCGCCGCAGGCGGCGTTCGTCGCGACCGTCATCCTGGTCTGCGCATCGGCGGCGATGGCAGGGCGCGCGGCGTTCGCGCTCGACGACATCGTCCGCGTGCGCCGCCCGCAATGGCGCTGGCTGATCCGCGTGCTGGTGTTCGGGCTGGTGCTCGTGACGTCGCTCGACGCCACGGATGCGGTGATCAGCGCCAGGGACATCGCGGTTCCGCCTTACATGGTGCTGGTGGTGTTCGCCTACGGCGCCGCCGTCAGCAGCGTGCTCGCGGGCCTGCTCGAGCTGGTCGAGCATTCGCTGGCCGGCCTGCGCCGCCTGCGCACGCGGCTGACCTGGCTTGGCCTCATCTCGGCCGGCTCCTCGATCGCGCTGTATGCATTCTTCTCGCTCCTCATCCACAACGATTCCGGAAAGCTTTCCGTGCTCGCCTGGTCGCTGCAGCTCGGCCTGACCGCATTCGTCGTCTGGGGCGTGGCGCAGGTGCTGGCGCGCCCGATGGCGGGCAAGCTCGAGCAGCTGTCGGCAGCGGTACACGAAGTCAGCCGCGGCAACCTGGACGCGCACATCCCCGACGACGGCCGCGACGAGCTGGCCGGGCTGGCACGCGCGCTCAAGCTCATGACCGCCGACCTGCGGCGTTACGTGACGCCGGCGGTGCTGTTCGCGCTGCGGCGCCAGCAGGAAGGGCAGATCTCCAGCGAGCGGCGGGAGATCACCGTGCTGTTCTTCGACTTGCGCGGATTCACGGCTCTGTCGGAAGCGATGTCGTCGGAGGACGTCATCCGCATGCTCGACTTCCTGTTCGAGCGGATGATCGAGATCGTCGAAGCCAGGGACGGCTACATCAACCGCTTCACCGGCGACGGCATGATGGTGGTGTTCGGCGCGCCAGCGGATCGCGCCGACCATGCGAAGGCTGCCATCGATTGCGCCATCGCCATGCAGGCCAAGATGCGCGAGCTCAATGCCGCGCACGCATTTGGCGCAGAGCGGCCGCTGGAGATCGGCATCGGCGTCAACACCGGCACGGTCGTCGCGGGCGCGGTCGGCAACGAGGATCGCGAGGAATACACCATGATCGGCGACTGCGTGAACGTCGCCAGCCGCCTGTGCGCGTCCGCAGGCGGCGGCGAGATCCTGATCGGCGCGGCCTCGGTGGCAGCCAGCGGCATCGCCGCCGAGGCGTTGCCGCCGCTCGCGGTCAAGGGCAAGAGCGCGCCGCTGGAGGTGTACCGCGTCGCCGCCTGAGCCAGCGCAGTCAGGCTGGCGAGGCCTGCTCGTCGCCAACCTCGTGGTTGCGGCGGTCGGGATCGCGCTGGGCTGGCGGCTGTCGGACCTGCTCTGGCCGTACTGGATCCAGAGCGTGATCATCGGCCTGTATGCCGCACGGCGGATCCTGGCGCTGAAGCGCTTCGACGTCTCGGATTTCAAGATCAACGGCAAGCCGGCCGAGGAGACCGACAAGACGCGGCGCAGCACGGCGACCTTCTTCCTGGTGCACTACGGCGTCTTCCACGCGGTCTACTTCGCGTTCCTGGCGGCGCGCTGGCCTGCCGATCAGACCTGGCTGTGGATCGCCGGCGCGGGCATCTCGTTCCTCGTCCAGCAGCACATGGCCTACAGCCAGACCATCGAGACGATCCAGCGCGGGCATCCCAACATCGGCACGCTGATGTTCCTGCCATACCTGCGCGTGCTGCCGATGCACGTGACGATCCTGTTCGGCGCGGCGAACGCCGGCGAGAACAGCGGCGTGTGGATCCTGCTGTTCACGCTGCTCAAGACCGCGGCGGACCTGGCGATGAACGCAGCGGAGAATCGCGTGCTTACGAAGGCGGCGAGTCCGGCGGCTGGCTGATCAGGTCGATCGCGTCCACGGCCGGGCTCGCGCCGCGAGCGCGACGAGTACCGCCAGGCACAGCCACGCGAACAGATCTCCGACCAGCGAATAGATCGTGCGCACGTGGCGCAGCGGCACCGACGCCGTCAGCGTGTGGTGCGGGTCGGCGAACCAGTCGGACGTCGCCAGCACCTCGCCTTTGTGGTTCGTCGCGATCGACAGGCCGCGCATGGTCGGGCGCACGACCGACGCTCCCTGCTCGATGCCGCGGAACACCGACATGCGCGTGTGCAGCGGATCGATCGCGCGCCAGTCGTCGGCGGGGAGGAAAAGCACCTGCGTCCCGGCCTTGCCGGCGCGGCGGAACAGGCCGGGGAAGTCGCCGTCGTAGCAGATCGCGCCCGCGTAGTGGTGTCCGTCCGCTGTCTCGAGCAGCGCCAGTCCCTGCGTGCCGCGCACGATGGTCGCAAGCTCGCGTCCCGGCACCGGGTGATTCTTCAGGTACTCCCAGGCGATCTCGCCGGTCGGCGTGACCAGCACGAACTTGTTCTCGTAGCGCGGCGAGTCCTCGCCGAGCCGCGCGCCGTAGGCCATACCCAGGTGCACCTGGTACTTGCGCGCCAACCGCCGCGCGCGGTCGAGCACCGCCGGCTCCTGGCTCTTGAAGACGAAGAACGAGTCCTCGGGCCACAGGATCACTTTCGCGCCCGCGCTGGCTTCGTCGCTGGAGCGACGGAACAGCTCCTCGAGCGCGCCCAGGCCGAGCGCCGGATCGTGCGCGCGATCCTCGTTGGGCGCGATCGTCGCCACGCGCACGCTCGGACCTTCGCTGTCTGGCAGCGCCAGGCGCGCGCCGCCGAAGATCAGCACCAGCATCAGCACGCCGGCGAAAATCGCGGTCGCGCGCAAGGCGAGCGGCGGCCACTGCCGATGGTCCCAGACGAAGTTGGCGCTCGACGCGGCCCACGCGATCAGGAAGCTCAGCCCATAGATGCCGGTGATCGACGCGAGCTGCATCAACGGCAAGTCGCCGGACTGCGTGTAGGCGAGGGCGCCCCAGGTGCCGTTGGGCGTTGCGGTGGCAAGGATCCACTCGACCGAGACCTGCGCCGTCGGCAGCACCAGCGTCGAGGCGAAGCCGGGAATGCGCCGGGAGAGCCATCGATCGATGCAGTAAGGCAGAAAGCCGGTGCTGCCGCAGCCGAGCGCCGCCAGCGCGAACCACGGACGCGGCAGGCTGACGATGTCCCACCACTGCACGGCCCAGCCGACGGTGAAGATCAGCCAGCCGACGCCGAGTCCGCGCCAGCCCGGCGAGGTCCGCAGCAAACGCAAGAGCAGGATCGGCGCCAGCCACGCGACGATCGGCACGGTCCAGCGCCCGTTGGCGAACGGCTGCGTTGCCAGGACCAGGACCAGGAGGATCGGCAGGCGCACGCGCGGATCGGTGTTTTAGGGCGCGAAGCCTTTTTCCAGCATCCCGGCCGCAGTCAGGCGCTCGATCACGTCGCCGTCGTGACCGGGCACGATGCCGATGCCCGGCTCGCTGTTGCGCAAGGCGTGCAGCGCCTTGATCTCGCCGGACACCTGCGCGCGGTCCTCGCGGACCAGGAGCCCCGTCACCCAGCGTGGCCGCTCCTTCTGCTCGTCGATGTTGCGCATGTGCCAGACGACGTCGCCGAGGAACAACAGCTCGCGGCCGTCGGCGAGCTTGACGTAGATCATCTGGCTTCCCGGCGTGTGGCCCGGCGCCGCGATCGCGACCATGCCGGGCGCGAGCGCGGTCATGCGGGTGTAGTGCAGCGCGTCGTAGTTGTGGAACACGTCCTTGGGGATGTCGACGGGCCGCATGCGCTCCGGATGCGCCAGCTGCGTGTCGGTCAGGCGCAGCGCCGGCAGCAATGCGGCGATCGCCGGGTGCTGCATGACGCCGCCGATGTGATCCATGTGCTCGTGCGTGATGACGATCAGGGCGGCCTTGGTCAGCGCCTCCTGCACGCGCTCGTACGCGGCGCCGTCGTATGTCGCCGTGATGAAGTCGGGCGGGGCGGTCTTGCGATCGAACGCCGCGTCGATCATCGCCGTGTGATCCGGGTAGACGATCTGGTAGGCGTAGACCGGCATGGCCGCGGCGGACCACGGGTCGCCGGCGACGATCATGCCGGCGAAGAACCGGAACGCCGCGACGTTCTCGTAGCGCACGCGCGTGGGCTTGTCGCCCGGCGACGCGTCGGCAAGCCTGCGGATCTCTTCGAGGTCGAGCTTGAAGGTCGCGTCCTCCGGCAGGCCCCCGTCCACCGCCGCCCACCAGTACAGGCCCGTCAGCACGGCGACGGCCAGCAGGCTGGAGATCAGGAATCTCATGCCTGGGCGCTCAAGGGGGTCGGCTGATCGCCTGCAGGATCGCGGTGGGGTCCACCGGCTTGGTGAAGTGATGATCGAAGCCCGATTCGCGGGCGCGCTCGCGGTCGGCGTCGCGGCCGTAGCCGGTCACTGCGATCAGGATGGTCTTCTGGAACCGCGGCTCTGCGCGCAGCAGCGAGGCGAGCTCGTAGCCGTTCATGCCGGGCAGGCCGATGTCGAGCAGGGCCACGTCGGGGACGAACTCGGAGGCGAGCGCGAACGCCGTCGGACCGTCGTAGGCCACCCGTACCGAATCGCCGTTCATCTGGAAGTAGGCGCAGAGCGTCTGCGCCGCATCGCGGTTGTCGTCCACGACGAGCACCTTGCGCGACGCGCTCTGGGGCACCCGGGTCTCGTCGTTGGCGCTGACTACCGTGGCCACCGAGCGCGACACCGGCAGGCGCACGGTGAACGTGCTGCCCTTGCCGACGCCCTCGCTGCGCGCGTCGAGGTTGCCGCCGTGCATCTGCACCAGGCGTCGCGCGAGCGCCAGCCCGATGCCCAGGCCCCCTTCGGTCCGCGCCAGCGTGCGGTCGCCCTGAACGAACAGGTCGAAGATGCGCGGCAGCAGCGAGCCGGGGATGCCGACGCCGGTGTCCTTGACCTCGATCACGGCGTTGCCGCCGTGGCGGTCGACCGAGACGGTGATTGCGCCGCCTTCGGGCGTGTACTTGGCGGCGTTGTCGAGCAGGTTGGTGAACACCTGGATCAGGCGCGTCAGGTCGCCTTCCACCGGCAGCGGCCCCGACGCGGGGCGGTAGTGCAGCACGTGCCGGCGGCTCTCGATGCCCGGGCGGCTGATCTCCACCGCGCGGCCGATCGCCAGCGACAGGTCGATCGACTCGCGCTTGAGCGTGATCTTGCCGGTGGTGATGCGGCTGACGTCGAGCAGGTCGTCCACCAGCCGCGACAGGTGCGTGGCCTGCCGGTCGATGACGTCGCGCGCCAGCTCCGCCGACGCGGGATTGGCGCCGGCCAACTTCATCACCGCCACCGCGTTGCGGATCGGCGCCAGCGGATTGCGCAGCTCGTGCGCGAGCATGGCCAGGAAATTGGTGGCCTGGCGCTCCGATTCCTCGAGCGTCTCGATGCGCTTGCGCTCGGTCAGGTCGCGGGTGATCGCGGCGAAGCCGCGCAGGTTGCCGTCGGCGCCGCGCAGGGCGGTGACGATGGTGCTGCTCCAGAACAGCGTGCCGTCGCGCCGCACGCGCCAGCCCTCTTCCTCGGAGCGGCTCTCCTCGCGCGCCGCGTGGAGGATCGCCTTGGGCGCGCCGGTGGCCGCATCCTCGCTGCGGAAGAGCACCTCGAAAGGCCGGCCCACCACGTCGCTGGCCGCGTGGCCGCTCATGGTCGAGGCGCCTTCGTTCCAGCTGGCGATGACGCCTTCGGGATCGAGCATGAAGATCGCGTAATCGCGCACGCCGTCGACCAGCAGGCGGAAGCGCTCCTCGCTGGCGCGCAGCGCGTCTTCGTGGCGCCGCCGCTCCGTCAGGTCGCGCGTGATCTTCGAGAAGCCCTGCAGGGTGCCGTCGGCGCGGCGCAGCGCGGTGATGACGACGTTGGCCCAGAACTTGGTGCCGTCCTTGCGCACGCGCCAGCCTTCGTCCTCGAAGCGGCCAATGCGCGCTGCGGTCTCCAGCTCGTACTCCGGCCAGCGGCGGCGCACCGCGTCCTCTTCGTAGAACACCGAGAAGTGCTTGCCGATCGCTTCGCGGGCGGTGTAGCCCTTGATGCGCTCGGCGCCCGCGTTCCAGGTGCTGATGAAACCCTTGTCGTCGAGCAGGAAGATCGCGTAGTCGGTGACGCTGTGGACCAGCTCCTCGAAGAGCATGTCCTGGCCCACGCCCGCGCCGCGCGGCCGCTTGCCGCCGTCCCTGGTTCGTGGAGCGCGCCGCCCTGCCATCCGTAACTCCCTCGTGAAGACCGCTCGTAGTCTAGTAGACATGTCCCGGCGGCCGGCAAGTTCCGGTTTTACGGCGTCCCCATATCGACTACGCTATGCCTCCCGCTGCGCCGAACCGGACGTCCAGTCCGCAGCGGTCCTCCTGACGAGCGACTGATGGCTGATATAGAAGAATTCCGGCGTCTTCTCCAGGAACAGCAGCAGCGCGCGCTGGCGGAAGCGGAGCAGGAGGCCAACGCCGGGGTCAGGCCCGCGTCGAGCCCCGGCATCTCGATGATCGCCAGCGCCCAGGCGTTGGACCCGCTGACCAAGACCCTGCTGCAGTCCGTGATCCGGGCGCGCGATCCCAAGCAGGCCGGATTCTCCAACGCCGACCTCGCCGAGGAGCTGCTCAAGAGCGAGCAGGTCAAGGAAGGCGCCAAGGGCCTGAGCGGGAGCCAGCGCGCCATCATCCAGCGCCTCGGCCTGGTGTCGCGCATGTTCTCGGCGGTGGACGAGGACCCGAGCATCCCCGGCAACTTCAAGGTCGGTTTCGGGACGCTGCGCTTCCCGCTGATCAAGTCGGCCCTCGCGGACCCCGGGTTCTTCGCCCAGCGCGCGCACCCGCTGCGCATCGTCTCCGGCGACCTGGTGCAGAAAGCGTCAGAGTCGCTGCTGACCGGCAAGCACGGCGAGCGTCACCTGGACGAGCTGCTGCAGAACGCGGCGCACGATTTCGACCTCTCCGCATCGTTCGTGCGTCCGGCGCTGACCAAGCTCACGCCGATGGAGACGCCGCAGATCGAGGAGTTCCTCGCCCAGCTGACCGAGGAGCGCAAGGATCGCGAGGCCACGCGTCAGCGCCGCGCGCGCGACGTCGTCGGCAAGGCAGTGCAGTCCCGCGTCCTGACCACGCGGATGCCGCAGCTGGTCGAGTACCTGGTGCAGGAAGAATGGTCGGCGGTGCTGGTCAAGCGCCTGCTGGAGAAGGGCCCTGACAGCCAGGCGTGGCGCGACGGGCTGGACTGCCTGGACTCGCTGCTCGAGCACGTGCCGGCGGCGGAAGAGGGGACTGCAATCCCCGACGCCTTGCTCAAGCGGCTGGAGTCGGGCCTGCGCGAAGCGGGCCTGGAAGACAGCTCGGGCCTGGTGGTTCTGCGCGGGCTGCGCAAGCTCACCGCATTCATGATGAACCGGCCGACGCCTTCGGCGATTCCGCAGCCGCCGCCCAACATGCCGCGCATGATCGTGGCCGACGCGCCCGAAGGCGACCCCATCGACTCGACGCTCGACGAGATCCTGGCCAAGCAGATGATCGCGAAGTCGCCGTCGCCTCCGATGCGAGCAGCGCCTCCACCGTCGCCGCCACCGCGTGCTGCGCCACCACCTCCGCCACCACCGCGCGCTGCGCCACCACCGCCACCGCCACCGCCGGTGCGCGCAGCTCCGCCACCGCCGCCACCACCACCGCGTCCTGCGCCGCCGCCGCACAGGGACGCGCAAGTGCCGCGGGCGCAGGATGCGCAGGAGCGGCCGCCACCGGTCCGTGCAGCTCCGCCTCCACCGCCACCGCCGCGTCCAGCACCACCACCGCCTCCGGTGCGTGCAGCTCCGCCGCCACCGCCACCGCCGCCTCCGCCACCACCGGCTGCGGCATCGGCGGAGCAGGGCGGTCCGCGTGCGCGCGACAGCGCCGCCGTCGCCGCCGTTCAGAACGCTGCGCGGCAGCCGTTCCTGCAGGCGCTGGGCGACTTGCTACGCGCGGGGCGATGGTTCCGCGTCTACGAGCATTCGACGCAGAAGATGCGATGGGTGAAGCTCGAGGCGTTCTACCCTGCGCAGAACAGCATCGTATTCGCAGAGTTCGACGGCGCCAGCCCGCTCGGGGTCAACATCGACCAGTTCGTCGCTGACCTGAAGCAGGGTCTGTCGACGCCGACCAATCCGGATGCGCAGACGCGCACGCTGCTCGCGCAGCTGATCAAGGCCGACGGCGGCTGAAAGAACGCGCGCCGTCAGGCGGCGTTGGAGATCTGCTCGCGCTGATGCTCGGTGAGATCGCGCACGACGCTGGCGTATCCGCACAGGTCGCCTTGCGAATCGTAGAGCGTGGTGACGATCGCGTTCGCCCAGAAGGCATCGCCGTCCTTGCGCACGCGCCAGCCTTCGTCCTCCGAGCGCCCGTTCGTTCGCGCGGCCGCGAGCTCCGCCGCGGGGTCGCCGGCAGTGATGTCCTCGCGGCGGAAGAACACGTCGTGATAGCGCCCCAGCACCTCGCCGGAGGTGTGCCCGAGGATCGCCTGGGCGCCGGTGTTCCAGCTGACGATGCGGCCATCCGGGTCGAGCATGAAGATGGCGTAATCCTTGATGCCGGTTACCATCAGCCGGAAGCGCTCCTCGCTGCGGCGCAGCGCCTCCTGCTGCAGGCGCCGCTCGGTGAGGTCACGCGTGATCATGGCGAAGCCGCGCAGCTTGCCGTCGCCGAAGCGCAGCGCGGTGATGACGACGTTGGCCCAGAAGCGCGTGCTGTCCTTGCGCACGCGCCAGCCTTCGTCCTCGAAGCGGCCGTCGCGCGCGGCCGTCTCGAGCTGGTACTCGGGCCAGCCGCAGCTGATCGCGTCCGGGGTGTAGAGCAGGGAGAAGTGCCGGCCCAGGATCTCATCGGACGTGTAGCCGTTGAGACGCGCGGCGCCGGTGTTCCAGGTGAGCACGAGCCCTTCCTGGTCGAGCATGACCAGGCCGTAGTCGTGGACGCTGTCGACGAGCAGCCGGTACGGGTCTTCGCCGGGCGCGAGCGTGGGCTGCGGCGCGGTGGGGGTGTCCTTGTGGTTGGTCATGGAGCCCTCCTGGAGACCTGATGCTGTCGCCCCCGACCGGCTCCGAGAACGTGCGAGCGCCGAGCGGTCATTGCGCCCGGACGAGCGGCTCTAGGTCCAGACCTTGACGCTGCCGTTGGTGCTGGCGGCGGCCGTCAGCGCCTCGACCACGATGTGCGGCCGGACCGTCTCCTTGGCCAGGACGAACACCGCGTCGGAATGCTTGGCGGCGCGCAGCTGCTTGCGGTTGCGTCCGGCGGTGAGGATCACCACCGGCAGATTCTTGCTGCGGACGCGGCTGCGGATGGTCTTGAGCCAGCTGATGCCGCTGACGCGGGGCATGTCCAGGTCCAGCAGCACCACGTCGGGCATGCGGCGGCGCACGGCTTCGAGGCCCTCGGCCCCGTCCCCGGCGGTCTCGACGTCAAAACCCTGCTCGCGCAGCATCTTGCCGTAGAGAGAAGTGACGACTGGATCGTCGTCGATCAACAGAACTTTTCGCGCGCTCATTTACCCGGATCATCCACTGGTCGATTGCCTGCCCCTGCAGGTCGCCGTCCTTTATGCCACCCCCGTCCCACGGTTCTGGCGCTTGAGGCTGTTTTTCCCACACACCCCGGCTCCGGCAGGGAGAATTCCTACAGGGCGCGATGGTCAACGGGGAATGACCCAGCTCACCCTCCTGCAGGCGCAATCCCTGGTCCTGGCCGACGACCCGGAGGGCGGAATCGTCTACCGTCCCGGCTTCGTGTCCTCCGACCGGGCGCAATCCTGGTTCGAGCAGGTGCGCGACACCGTGGCGTGGCAGCGCGACCGGCGGAAGATGTACGACCGTGAGGTCGACGTGCCGCGGCTGCTCGGTCACTTCCGGCTCGACGGGGAGATGCCGGCGGTGATGCGCGAGATCGCCGACGTCGTCATCGGCGGGACGGCGGTGCCTTTCAACAGCGTCGGCCTTAACTTCTACCGCGATCAGCACGACAGCGTCGCGCCGCACAACGACCATCTCTACGATCTGGTCGCCGGCCACCCCATCGGGCTGCTGTCGCTCGGCGCGACGCGGCGGATGGTGATCCGTGGCAAGAAAGCACCACGGACGGCGATCAACGTCGATCTGGAAGCGGGGAGCCTGCTGACGATGAGTCACGCGTCACAGCTGGAATATCTGCACGGCGTGCCCAAGCAGAAGACGCCGTGCGGGCAGCGCATCAGCCTGGCGTTCCGGGTGAAGCCGAAACATCGGTTGGATCGTTATTGATCGGCGCGCATGGCGCGCCCTACGAGATCGATGTAGGGCGCGCCATGCGCGCCGTCAGGCGACGGGACCGATCTCGACCTCAAGTCCGTCCAGGTCCGGCGTCATCTCGATCTGGCACGACAGCCGCGACGTCGGGTGCAGCTCCACCAGCTCGCCGATGCCTTCCAGCATCATGTCCTCGTCGGGACCGCGCGGCTGCAGCTTGGGCAGCCAGGATTCCTTGACGTAGACGTGGCAGGTGCCGCACGAGCACATGCCGCCGCAGGTGCCGATGACGCCGGTGTCGTTGTCGCGCAGGCCTTCCATCAGCGGGCGGCCGTCGGGCACGTCGAGCGTCTGTTCCGCGCCGCCGCCGCGTGGGGTGACGCGAACCTTGGACATCGCGCGCTAGGCGCTCGCCGTTACGCCGGTCTTCGCCGGATCGGCATCGACGTAGAACTGGCTGAACCACTTGCGGAACGGGAAGATCGGGCCGTCGCCGTCGCACAGCAGCGGGTTCGGACGGAAGCGCTTGTTGTTCCAGACGATGAAGTCGACGCTCTCGAAGCCCGCGCTCTCCTCACCCTCGGCCGCGCCGATCATGTGGTCGATCTGCTTCTTGGTGAAGGCCAGCTCGCTGGTGCCTTCGGGGAAGTCGACGTGCCGGAAGCACATGTTCATCTGGCTCTTGTCGTGCGTGATCGGCACGGTGTAGGAGACCATCGTCGCGGTGATCGGCTTGTTCGTCGCCGGGTTCACCTGCGTGAAGCGCATGACGTTGAGCCCGGGGCCGTAGGTGTGTCCGACGATGTAGCCCTTGCCGATGTCCAGGACCATACGCGGGCCGTCGTACTTGGCCTCGACCGGCGGGATCATCGGCGCGTTGTGCAGGAACTTCAGGTGCGCGACGTCGACGCCGTTCTCGGCGATCTCCTGGATGCAGGTGTTGGCGGTCCACGAGCCGCGGCGCTTGCCGGCATAACCGCTCTTGTCCTCGAGCTCGGGGATGTACGGCAGCTCCCAGCTCGGGGCTTCGCACATCGGGTGGTAGTACGACCAGATCATTCCGTATTTCTCGACCGTGGGCAGCGTGCGCAGGATCGGCTGGCGCTTGACGATCGGCGGGATGACCTTGGCGTAGGGGATGTCCTTGCACCAGCCCTGCGTGTCGTACTGCCAGTGATGGAACGGGCAGCGGATGTTCTCGCCGACGACCTTGCCGCCGTGGCCGATGTGCGCGCCCAGGTGCGGGCAGTACGGGTCGGTGACGCCGACCTTCTCACCGCTCTCGGTGCGGAACAGCACCCACTCCTGGCCGAAGCGCTCGATCAGCCGCATCTCGCCGGCCTTGAGCTGATCGGAATAGTCGATGAAGTACCAACCGACCGGGACCGGGAACGGCGCGCGCTGCAGGGTCTGCGACTCCAGCAGGATCTTCAGGTTGATCGGACCGGCCTTGACGGTTTCAGCAGTCGCGCTCATACGGCGGTTCTCCACAGCGGCATTGGCAGGTGCCCAGATTGCGTCGAACGGCCGGGCCCGGCTTCGTCCGTTTGTTGTAGTTACATCGACGAGCGCACCTGCCGCACGATCCTGAGCAGCGCCCGCAGCGCCTCGTTCACGGCGCGCGAGCTCTGGAAGTGCGGAGCGACGTCGGCGTCGAGCGTGACGACGTTGCTGGTCGGCGCCGTCGGGGTGGCGGACTGCAGCTCCAGGCGGAACGCGCGCGTCAGGTCCGACGCGGCGGCAACCGGAGCTGCCTTGGCTTTCGCTTTGGCTTTCGGTGTGGCTTTCGCTTTGGGCTTCTTGGCCATGCGGATCTCTGACGTCGCTTACGGTGCCGTAACATGCGCGCCACGGGGGAGGTTAGGCAAGCATGAGCGTTTCGATCGGCGCCAGCGTGGCGCGGCGCGGCACCGCCTTCTCGCGGGGGCTGGGCGCACTCGTGCTGCGCCTCATGGGCTGGCGCATCGAGGGCGCAGTCGCCGACGTGCCGAAGATGGTGCTGATCGGCGCGCCCCACACCTCCAACATGGACGGCGTCATGGCCATGATCGTGCTGACCACGCTGGGGCTTCGCGCGAGCACGATGATCAAGGACACCGCGTTCAAGGGCGTCATGGGCATCGTCCTGCGCTGGTTCGGCGCCATCCCCATCAACCGCCGCAGCCCCAAGGGCGTGGTCGAGCAGAGCGTCGACGCCTTCCGCGACAACGAGAAGCTGATCCTGCTGATCGCCGCCGAGGGCACGCGCAGCCGGGCCAAGGAATTCAAGCGCGGCTTCTACCACATCGCTGCGGCCGCCCAGGTCCCCATCGTCCTGGCGGCGGTGCACTACCAGAAGAAGATCGTGACCTTCGGTCCCGGGATCGTGCCGACCGGCAACTACGCGGCGGACTTCGCGCGGATGATGGAGTTCTATCGCGCGCACGCCAGTCCCCGCCATCCCGAGCGTCTCTCCAAGCCGATGTGCGAGGTGCTCGGCTACGAGTGGCGGCCGGGCCCGGACGGGAAAATGTAAACTCGATCGGTCCTTCCGCACGCGCCCGTCATGCTCGATCCCACCGCGACTTCCGTTTCACGCCGCCGCCTGCTGCGCGGCCTGTTTTTCAGCGGAGGCGCCATCGCGCTGACGCGGTTTTTGCCCGCGTGCGGCGGCGACCTGCCGCAGCCACCGCTCCAGGGTTTGCCAAACGTTCCGGGCGGCCCCGGCGCTCCAAGCGGCGAGTTGTCGATTCCGTCAGGACCGCTCTCCGGCATCGGCCCGCTCGGCGCGCCCGACCTCGATGGCGTCGCGGTGCCGGAAGGCTTCACCGTGCGTGCGGTCGCCCGCACCGGGCTGCCGCCCGTCATCGGCAGCCTCTATCCGTGGCACATCTTCCCGGACGGCGGCGCGACGTTCGCGCGCCCGGAAGGCGGCTGGGTCTACACCTCCAACAGCGAGGTGCCGGGCGGCGCCGGCGGCTGCGGCGCACTGGTGTTCAACGCCGACGGCACGCTGGTCAATGCCTACAGCATCCTCAGCAATACCAGCACCAACTGCGCCGGCGGCCGCACGCCGTGGGCGACGTGGCTCTCGTGCGAGGAGACCGACTCGGGCCAGGTGTGGGAGACCGATCCTTTCGGCATCAACGCTGCGCAAGCCAAGCCCGCGCTCGGGCGCTTCGCGCATGAGGCCACTGCCACCGATTTGCGCCACCGCACCGTGTATCTCACCGAGGATGCCGGCAGCGGACGCTTCTATCGCTTCGTCGCCGATCCGTCCGACGTGATCGATGGCGGCGCGCGGCTGGCGCTGCAGAGCGGCGTGCTGCAGGTGATGAACATCGAGGGCTTCGAGGACGGCGGCTATCCCGAGGTCGAGGACGTGCGCAAGTTGCGGCGCGTGACGTGGCGGAATGTCGAAAGTCCCGCCGAGCCGCAGGGCGCGGTGCGATCGCAGATCGAGAGCGCGGGCCTGGGCGCGCCGGGCACGCAGTTCAAGGGCGGCGAGGGCCTGTGGCACCACGAGCTGCCCGCTGCCGCGCAAACCATTCCGGGCGGCGGCTCAGTGCCGACGCGCGGGATCATCTTCTGGTCCACCAAGGGCGACAACCGCGTCTGGGCGCTCGACGTGGAGAACCAGCTGGTCGAGCTCATCTTCGACAACGAGCAGATCGAGCCGGACTTCGATGACGTCGACAACGTAGTCATGAGCCCCGCGGGCGACATCATCGTGGTCGAGGACTACGGCGCCGGCGACCGTCCGATCCGCATCATGGTCCTGGTGCCCAACCAGCCGGCGAAAGTGCTGGTGGAAGCGAACCAGCCCGGCTCGGAAATGACCGGGCCCGCGTTCAGCCCCGACGGCAGCCGCATGTACTTCAGCTCACAGCGCGGCCCACAGATTCCGGGCGGACAATTGCTGATCCCTCCGGGCGCGCCCGGCTCCGGCCTGGGCGTGACTTACGAGCTGCTCATCCCGCCGCAGTTCCGCGGGAAGTAGGCGAAGCGGTCGGGCTGCGGGAAGCTCCCGCGGGACCGCCGTAAATACGTCCCTGTAGTCTGCGTATGCGACGTCGTGTCGCATACGCTCCCGCGGAAGCTTCCCGCAGCCCGCGTCCGCCGGTGGCAGGAGACGCGGAATGTCTTTGCGGGACCGTGCGCGGCATGGACGCCGCGCTCGGAGCGTACATGGACGTATTCACAGCGATCCTGCAAAGACATTCCGCGTTTCAGCCAGCTCGAGCGTTGACCTCGTCGATCTGGTCGTTGAGCGTCCAGTAGTCGTAGACGATGCCGATCAGGAACAGGCCGCCGCTGACGAGATAGAGGATGCCGGTGATCCACTTGCCTTGGTAGAAGCGGTGGATGCCGAAGACGCCGAGGAAGGTCAACAGGATCCAGGCGACGGTGTAGTCGATCGGACCCTCGCGGAAGCGACGGTCGGCGGCGCGGTCCATCGACGGGATCAGGAACAAGTCCACGATCCAGCCGATGAAGAACAGGCCCAGCGTGAAGAACCACAGCGTGCCGGTGAGCGGCTTGCCGTAATAGAAGCGGTGCGCGCCCATGAAGCCGAAGATCCACAGGATGTAGCCGATCGCCAGGTTGTGGCTGTTGTTGCGGTAGGTCATGGGGCAGTCTCCGTTTTCCGCCACACCAGGTCGGCGAACTTGCGACGCTCGACCATGCGGTCGACGCGGCCGCCCGGCGCTTTGAGGAAGATGCGCAGCGTGCCGAGCCGGTTGCCCTGGTCGACGAAGACGTTGTCGCCGACAGCGATCAGCGGGACCGGCTTGCCGTCGTTGGTGGTGCCGACCAGCGTCTCGCCGTTGGTCTCGACGCGATAGCGCCAGTCGCCGATCCGGTAGGTGCCGTCGTAGTCATGCAGCCGCGAGCCGTGGACCGGGGAGGGCGGCGGGTCGCGCGGGCGCACGCCGGCCTGGGTCGCGATCAGCCGCCAGCGCCCGTCCTCGCGATGCCACACCTGCATCGTCACGTACGTCACCAGGACGTGCTGGTCGAACACGACCTCTTCCTCGATCGCGTCGAACACCATCACCGCGGTATCGCCGAACTCCGTGATCTTCGGCTCGGCGACCTTGATCGATCCCGACAGCCCCGAGGGGAACGGGCCGAATCCGTCGAGCAGCGCCTTCTTGCCGGCGACTTCGCCGTCCTCGCCGACGTAGACCATGTCGTTGGACAGATACCGCTCCCAGGTCGCCTTGTCTCCGGGCAGCGCGTCCATCAGCTTCTGCGCGAGCGCGGGCAGGGCCTGCGCCGCGGGCAGCGTGTCGAAGCCTTCGTGCCATGACGACGTGGCCGGCGCCCCGGCGCAGCCGGCGGCGAGCACAAGGGTCAGGCAAGCGGCGGCGGTTCTCATGCGGTATCTCCCTCGCGCGCGGCGACGGTGTCGAGGATCACGATCTTCTGCCAGATCTTGGAAGAAAGATCTCCGGTGAGCTGCTCGACGTCGTTGACCGCGTCGAGCACGCGCGCATCGGCTACGCGCTCGGCGTACAGCGCAGCGAGCTTGCTGACGATCGAGAGCAGCTCCGAGCAGTAGTCGAGATAGCGTCCGAGCGTCAGCCGCGACATCGGCTGGGGCACGGCCTCGGCGGTGGCGAGCTCCGGCGACATCACGAACTCCGGGTCCTTCTTGAGCTGGTGCAGGTCGATGATGTGCGCGAGCGAGCGCAGCTCGTGCAGGGCCTCCAGCGCGGCGCGCCGCTTCGGACGCTGCTCCAGCGTCACCAGGAACCAGATGGCGATGGAGATGAACACGACGTTGTTGACGGCCGAGTCGATGCCCTGCATCAGCTCGGTGAGCCCCGGCGCTTCCTGCCGGATGTTGATGAACACCGGCGCCACCAGCGCCAGCACGATCAGCAGTGCGGCCGCAGTCCAGGTGAGCGCGCGCAAACTCCAGGGTGTCGCCTGCAGCCGGTCGATGCGCGCCTCGGTCTGGCCGGCCAGCGCCCGCAGCTCGTTTGCGACCTTGCCGAGCCCCGAGCCCGGGAAGCGCGCGTCGATGCGGCGGCACAGCCCGTCGGCGGTGGAGCAGATCTCCTTGGGCTCGAGCTCGCGGTACACGCGGGCCATCAGTGCTTCCGGCGCAGCGCCTGACGCAGCAGCATGCGGATCAGCGCCGGGTATTCGATGCCGATCTTCTCGGCCGACTGCGCCAGCTCGTCGTCGCGGGCGATGCACGGGTTGACGTTGGGCTCGATGATGTAGACCAGGCCGCCAGTGGTGACGCGCAAGTCGAAGCGTGCGTAGGAGCGGATGTTGAGCGCGCGGTAGGCGCGCTTGCACACGTCGTTCACACGCCGCAGCAATTCATCGTCGAGCTCCTCGGCGAAGTGGTTCTTGATGCCCCACTTGGCGCGATAGGCGTCGTCCCACTTGGCTTTATAAGTCGCGATGCGCGGCTCGTCCTCGGCCATGCCGCCGAAGGTCAGCTCGCGCGGCGGCAGGAAGCGCAGCGCCTTGTCGCCGATGATCGAGACGTAGAGCTCGCGGCCCTCGATGTACTCCTCGGCGATGGCGTCCAGCTCCATGCGCTCGTGGATCATCTGCACGCGCTCCAGGAAGCCCTTCTCGTCGTCGACGATGGAGGCCTGCGAGATGCCGCGCGAAGCTTCCTCCGTCAGCGGCTTCACCACGCATGGCAGCTTCAGCGTCTTGGGCAGCCAGACCTTGTGATGGCGGTAGTAGGTGTGGAAGCGCGGTGTGCGCACGCGGTGGAAGCGCAGGATCTTCTTGCACAGGCCCTTGTCGTTGCACAGGAACAGCGACGAGGACGCAGCGCCAGTGTACGGGATGCCGAGCAGCTCGATGAACGCCGCGATGTTCTTGTCCCAGGTCGTGGTGTCGTCGAAGGTCTCGACCAGGTTGAAGATCAGCTCGGGCTTGAACTCCTCAACCTCCTCGAGCAGCGGACGCACATCGTCGTAGAGGCCCAGCAGCCGCACGTTGCACTCGTTCTTGAGCAGCGCCTGGTAGACGTCGTTCTCGGTGTAGCAGCCTTCCGGATCGGCGAACTCGGCGGTGTAGTCGTGATCGCGCTTGACCGCGTAGGGCATGTCGAACAGCAGCAGGACGCGCAGTCCTTTCACCGCGATGTCCTTCATGGGCGGCCGCGCAGCCGGTTGGTGTGGCGATAGTTCATCAAGAGGGTCGTGAGGTAGGTGGAGAGCTTGAGCAGGGCGACGGCTTCGGCGTCTTCGGTCACCAGGCGCAGCGACTTGCTGCGCTGGTGCACGGCGATGATCACTTCGTTGACCATGTAGCGGTTCTCGCCGGTCCAGCCCGAGACCGCGTTGAGCAGCTCCTTGCGATGCGCCTGGATCAGCTTGGCGACGGGAGCCCGCGTCTCGTTCTTGGCCTGGCCTTCGCGGAACATGCGCTTGAGGTTCGCGTCGTGGAAGTCGGGATAGTTCTCGGCCTCCTCGTGCCGGCGCTTCTGGTAATACTTGCGCAGCGTCGTGCGGATCTTCGCCGCCTGCCAGTACTTGCGGCCCGCGGGCTTGGCAGGCCGCTTGCCGGCGATCGACTTCATCAGCCGGTCGACGAACACCAGCTTGTCGAGCGCCTTCCAGCCCTGGTATTCCTTCTTCCAGTCGAGGCCAGGCGTGAGCCACACCGCGAAGGTCTCGACGAAGTCCTCGTCCGGGTGGTACTGCGCGTAGTAGTTCGGCAGATGCCGCACGAAGCTCTTGCTGTACGGACGGAAGCGATAGGTCTCGCCGTACTCCTGCTTGGGGCTGCCGAACACGCGCTGCCAGCTGGCCTTGCGATGCAGGCCGAACGCATACGAGATCGCGTGGCCGCATTCATGACGCAGCAGCTGCATGCACCACTCGGGCGTCTCGCCCTCGGCCTCGAGCATCATCTTCTTCTCGAGCGCGATCAGCCGCGGATGTGCGAGGTAGAAGGGGATGCCGATCTCCGGCTCGTCCTCCGGTGTGAGCCACTCGTCGGCGAGATAGCAGCGCGGCTCGAACAGCAGGTTCTTGGACTTGAGCTCGGCGTGCAGCTGGGTGACGCGCTCCTCCAGCCACGTGCCTTCGATCTTCACCGGCAGATCGCAGACGCGCAGGTCGAGCAGCTTCTCCTCCGAGAGGTCGTCGAGGTCGATCGCAGGCTTCGCCGGCGGCGGCGCCGGCGGCGCGACGACTTCCGTTTCCAGCTCGGTGCTCACGAGGTCAGCACGCAGTGCGTGCCCATCGGCGAATACATCATCGCCACGCATTCGTTGCAGGCAGTGCAGCCCGAGGTCGTCGCGGCGCCGCTGGCGAACTTGCTGACGAGGTCGGGATCGTGGATCAGCGCGCGGCCCATGGCGACGCAGTCGAAGCCCTCTGCCATGGCTTGGGTCACCCCGGCCATCGACTTGGCGCCGCCGAGATAGGCCAGCGGCAGCTTCACCGCAGCGCGGACGCGCCTTGAGTGCTCCAGGAAATACATCTCGTGGAACGAGATCTTCGGCGCGGTGAGCGCGGCAAGACGCGAAACGAGCGTGGCGAAGCGTCCCTGCACCGGACCGATGACGGTCTTGGGCATGTTGCTGCCGAAGATAGCCCACGGCGCCTCGACATTCATGCCGCCGGAGAGCACCAGCAGGTGCGCGCCGGCTTGTTCCAGCACACGTGCGACCGCAACCGCATCATCCGCAGTCGCGCCGCCCTTGAAGCCTTCGGTGACGCTGATCTTGCAGGTGACCGCGAGGTCCGTGCCGACGGCATTGAGCACGCGGCTCAGAACCTCTGCCGGAAAGCGTGCGCGCTGCGCGGCATCGCCGCCGTACTCGTCGCGTCGACGGTTGTACTTCGGCGAGAGGAACTGGCTCAGCAGGTAGCCGTGACCCATGTGGATCTCGACCGCGTCGAAGCCGGCTTCGCGCGCCCGCCTCGCTGCGGTGACGAACTCCTGTACGCAGGCGTCCATGTCGGCGCGCGTCATCGCCGTCTTGAACAGCCTGCCGACGAGGACGCCGACCTCGTTGAAACCGCCGGATGCGGAGTGCGGGTACTTCGTCGTCAGCGACGGCAGGAAGTTGAACGCGCCGCCGTGCGTGATCTGCGCGCAGGCCGCGGCGTCGTGTCGATGCACGGCGTCGGTGAGCGCGCGCAACTGGGGTAGGGACTGCTCGTCGAGCGTGACCTGGTCGACGAAGGTGCGGCCGTCCGCGCTGACGGCGCAGTAGGCGACGGTGGTCATCGCCGCGCCGCCGGCAGCGATGCGCCGATGATGCTCCATCAGACGCTGCGAGGGCACGCCGCCGCGCGCCATGCCTTCATTCGTGGCGGATTTTATGAAACGATTGCGCAGGGTGATCGGCCCGACGCGGATCGGGCTGAACGGGGACACGGCGGGCTCGGGACTGCGCATCGCGCCGGATTGTTTCACACGCGTCGGATCAAGGGGAGAACATGCCTGCCAAGATCGCCATCCTGTACCCGTCCATCGTCATGGCCCTGCTGACGCTCACGCTGATCCTGGCCCTGGGTGCGCGGCGCTTCACTGCGGTCCGCAGCCGGGCGGTCGATTACCGCTTCTATCGGACCTACGACGAGGGATCCGAGCCGGAGGGCCTGCGCAAGCACACGCGCCACGTGCAGAACCACTTCGAGCTGCCGCCTTTGTTCCACATCGCGGTGTGGGGCACGTTCCTGGCCGGCGAGGTGACGACGGTCACGGTGGCGGCCGCGTGGCTATTCGTTGTGTCGCGCTGCGTCCACTCGGCGATCCACCTGACCTACAACACGGTGCTGCACCGATTCCTGATGTACGGGGTCGGGCTGTTCGCGCTGATCTTCCTGTGGCTGCGGCTGGCCATGTCGATTGGTTGAATTACGCGCCCAGCGCCACACCCTTGCGCAACAGCAGGCCGCGCAGCTTCTGGATGATCGGAAAAATCTCCTGGTTCCGGTCCTCTCCTTGCTCGTCGAACGCGCGCTGCTCGGCTTCGACGATCTTCTTATCCTGCGCGAAGATGCCACTGGTGAACGCGATGATGAACGGCCACAGCAGGTGGATCATGCCGGGGACGCCCGGCTTGCGGATGTTGATCATCCCGTAGGTCTGGTTGATGCGCTGGGCGCGATCCACGGGCACGTAGACGTTCCATAGATCCAGGGCCGGCTCCTTGGATCCGGCGATCCAGAACTTGAGCAGCTGGTACGGATACTCGGTGCGGATCGTCATCAGGTCCAGGCCCGCGCCCGCGGGCGCTTCTCCCTTGCGGCCGATCATGAAGCGCTCGCCCAGCGGCTGCTTGCCGGCGGCGCGCGTGAAGGTGTAATCGACTTCCACCCAGTCCTCGCCGCCGCGCAGGTCGAGCATCTTGGTGCGCATGCTGCCCATCAGGCTGCGATGCAGGAATTGATGGTTCATGTCCATCAGGTTCTCGTGCATGAACGTGTAGTGGCATTCGATGCGCCGGTCGAGGAATCGCGTCTTGTACTGCGGTTGACCGAACGTCGCGATCTGCGGAAACACGGCGCGCTCCAGCCGCGCAGGATCGCCTGGATAGACGAAGACCATGCCGTAGGCTTCGCGCGTCGGATAGCTGCGCACACCGTTGGGCAGCTTCTGCTCTTGGTCCAGATAGGGCACGTTGACGCAGGCGCCCGTCCGGTCGTAGGTCCAGCAGTGATAGCTGCACTGCAGCCGCTCGCCACGCACCACACCCAGATGCAGCGGCACCTGCCGGTGCGCACAACGATCCTCGAGTGCGAATACGGCGCCTTCCGCGGTCCGCACCAGCACGATCGGTTCCCCGGCAAAGGTCTTCCCGAGTGTCTTGCCGGGTTTCAGATCCCGGGAACGCGCGAGCGGGTACCAGAAGTCCGGATCGATGCCGGTCTTACGCAGATCGTGTGGCGCCTCGTGCGACACCGGGTGGTGTGCATGCAAGGTGGTCAGTGTGGACATGGCCGGCACCTCCTGCCGCTCGCGCAGCGGACGTCACATCATATTATGGTGACGACTCAAGGGGAGACCACCATGCGTCGAGCGATTCTTTCAGCAGCACTGCTGTTGCCGATCGTCGTGCAAGCGCAGGAGCCGCCCGCTCCGACGCCCTCGGTGCCAGCGGCAGAAGAGAAGAAGGAAGAGCCCAAGGCCGAGGCCGTGACGCTCGAATCGGTGGAAGTCACCGCCACACGCCGCCGCGAGAAGCTGCAGAACGTGCCTGTCGCCGTCACGGCGATGACGCAGGACCAGGTCGAGTCGCGGCGCATCCAGCGGCTCGACGATCTCAACTCCGTCGCGCCAGGCCTGCAGGTCAGCCGCAGCCCGTCGAACACCACGATCTCGCAGCTGACGATCCGCGGCTCCTCGCAGATCAACCCGGCGCTGTATTGGGACCCGGCGGTCGGCGTGTACCTGGACGGCGTCTACATCGGCAAGTCGCAGGGCTCGATCTTCGACATCGTCGACCTCGCCAACGTCGAGGTGCTGCGCGGCCCGCAGGGGACGCTCTATGGGCGCAACACCATCGGCGGCACCATCAACTTCATCACACGCGAGCCGAGCGGCCACTTCAGCGGCAACGCCGCCGCCGAGTTCGGCAACTACAACGCGCGCGTGTATCGCGCCTCCGTCGACCTGCCGCGTCTGTGGATCGCCGACGTCACGCTCTCGGGCCGCAGCGAGCGGCGCGACGGCTGGGTCAAGACCATCGAGCCGAGCTCCGTGCCCGAGCTCAACAATCGTCACGGCGACGCTCTGCATGCGTCGGTGAACCTCGATCTCCTCGAGGGCCTGGAAGGCCGCTACCGCTTCGACTGGACCGACGTCGATCAGACCAACGTGTTCGATCAGCTCTACCGCTCGGGCGACCCGACGCTCGCCGATTACGTGCACACCGATCGTCAGACCGAGGCGCAGGTCAACGCGCCGTCGCTGGAGCGTGCGCGGCTGATGGGCCACGCGTTCACGCTGTCGTGGTTCCTCGGCGAGGACCACACGCTCAAGGCGATCACCGGCCATCGACAGGTGGAGTGGGCCGATTACCTCGATCTCGACGGGTCGCCCAACGCGGTCGCGCACACCAAGCGCCTGACCGACTACAAGCAGTTCTCCGAGGACCTGCAGGCGATCGGCCGCTTCGGCGACCTGCATTACACCGCGGGCCTGTTCTACTTCACCGACGACGGCTACACCAACAATCCGCAGACGTTCCTGAACGGCGCGCTCAACTTCGATTCACGCTACGGCACGCAGACGAAGGCCTGGGCGGGCTACGGCCAGCTCGACTGGCGGATCGTGGAGCCGCTGACGCTCTCCGCCGGCGTGCGCTACACGCGCGAACGCAAGGGGCTGGATCGCATCATCGGCGCGAGCACGGTGCCGGGCAGCATCGAGGACGGCTTGCCGCCGGGCGTGCCGCCGATCGACCTGCCGGTCGACATCGGGCCGGGCAGCCCCGCGTTCGTCTACTACACCGCGCCCGAGGGCCTGCACGTCGACCAGACCTTCAGCGCGACCACGCCGATGTTCTCCGTCGCCTGGCGCCCGACCAAGACCGTCAATCTCTACGCTCGCTACGCGGAAGGCTTCAAGAGCGGCGGCTTCAACGGCGAGTACAGCAACATCCAGGACACGCCGCACGTCGACGGCATGCAGAACGACACCGAGATGGCGACCAGCACGCCGTTCCGTCCGGAGAAGCAGAAGTCACTGGAGCTGGGATCGAAGCTCTCGTTCTTCGGCGGACGCGCGCTGCTCAACGTCGCGGCGTTCCGCAACAAGCTCGTCGACCTGCAGATCTCCACGTTCACGGGGCAGGGCGCCGCGGCCAGCAACATCAGCAACGCGGGCAAGGCGACGGTGCACGGCGTCGAGGTCGAGACGGCGGTCGTGCCCTTCGACGGCACGCAGCTGCGCGCGAACTACGCCTACCTGCACGCCAGGTACGACGAGTTCCTGGATTCCGAGCCCGGCACGGTCCCCAACCAGCCGGTGCCGTGCAACTGCGCGGACAATCGCGCCTTCGTGCACGCGCCCGAGCACAGCTTCAACGTGGTGCTCGACTCGATCTTCCTGCGCACCGGGTTCGGCGCGCTGCGCGGCGTGGTCGACTACGTGTGGACCGACAGCTTCTATACCTATCCGTACCAGCTCGAGACGCGCGACACGATGAAGCAGACCGCAGCCGACACGCAGGTGAAGGCGCACGGACTGCTGAACGCGCGCCTGGCGCTGACGACGATCCCGCTCGGCCAGACCGTGTTCGGCGAGATCGGCGTCTGGGGTAGGAACCTCACCGACGACGCGACCGCCTACAACTTCATCGACTTCGGACCCGGCGCGCCGTTCCTGAGCCTGACCGTGGCTAACTTCGTCGAGCCGCGCGCGTTCGGCGCGAACGTGATTGTGCGCTGGTGAGCTACTCGTCTTCGCGCGTGATCGTGAAGCGCCCGAAGTCCACGCCGAGGTCGACGCCGCGGCCCTTGCCGGTCATCGACAGCGACACCTCGCCCTTGGTCAGGCCGCTGGCCGCCGCAGAATTGCCCGCGCCTGCGTGCGCGCCGCCGGACGCGTAGGCGCCGAGCACGTCGCTGATGTCATGCACGCCGGTGAATTTGGCGTAGCCGTCGTCGATCGTCGACTTGCCGAAGGTGATGCCGCCGCCTTCCGAGCGCAGCAGCACGTCCATGGACGCGCCGTCGGAGCAGGTCACCTTGCCGTGGCCGCGGGCGGTCTTGTAGAACACCGCCCAGCTCGACAGCGTGTAGGTCATGTCGCAGGTGAGCTGATGCGCCCGCGCCGGGGTCATCGCTCCGGCGCAAAGCGCTGCGGCCAGCAGACCTGACAGGATTCGGTTGTTGCTCATGCAAGGTGCCCTCGGTGGCATGATCCTGAGGTTGGACCCTTCGCAAGCGACTGCGTTCACCCTGCGCAGTCCACTAATAACCCAGAGAAAACAATGGAGAACAGGATGAACGCGAGAATTCTGATGAGCTGCGTCGCCGGCCTGGCATTCGGCGGCGTCGCCCTGGCCGCCGACGCGCCGGCCATGCCCAAGCCCACCGCCGAGCACGAGAAGCTCGCCTTCTTCGTCGGCGAATGGACGCTGGAAGGCGACATGAAGGAAACGCCGATGGGCCCCGGCGGCAAGCTCGCCGCGAAGGACAGCTGCAAGTGGTTCGAGGGCAAGTTCGCCGTCGTCTGCACCAGCACCGGCACGAGCCCGATGGGCCCGACCAAGGGCCTGGGCATCCTCGGCTACAGCCCGGAAGAGAAGGCCTACACCTATTACGGCGTGGACAATTCGGGCCAGGCGCAGATGACGGTGCCGCGCGGATCGCGCGACGGATCGACCTGGACCTTCATCGACGAATCGCGGATGGGCGGCAAGCTCGTCAAGTCGCGCTACGTCGTCAAGGAAACCTCGTCCTCGTCGTATCACTTCAAGTGGGAGGCGCAGGGCGAAGACGGCAAATGGTCGACGATCGCGGAGGGTGACGAGAGCAAGGCCGGTGCTTCGAAGAAAAAGAAGAAGTAGGTCGGCTCTCGCGGCGCTCTGTCTGCTCGCGGTGCAGGCAGGGGCGCAGGAGGCGCCCCAGCCGTATCCCGTCACCGTCCCGGTTCCCGAGCCCAAGGCGGAGGAGCCCGCTGCGCAGGAGAACTCGGGCACGGCGGTGCTGGGCGAGGTGGTCGTCACCGCGCGCAAGAAGAAGGAGCGCGCGCAGGACGTGCCGATCTCGCTGGCGGTGCTCGACGGCCGCGCCCTCGGTGACGCGGGGCTCACGCTGCCGACGGACATCCAGGAGCGCGCGCCGGGCCTGGTGGTGTCGGTGCCCAACGCGCGACTGACGAGCTACACGATCCGTGGCCTGGGCTCCTCATCGGCGAACGACGGCATCGAGTCGAGCGTCGGCCTGTTCCTCGACGGCGTTTATCTTGGCAGGCAAGGCCTGTCGATCTTCGACCTGATCGACCTGGATCGCGTGGAGATCATGCGCGGTCCGCAAGGCACGCTGTTCGGCAAGAACACGACCGCCGGCGCCATCAGCATCGTCACCAAGGCGCCGACGTTCGACGACGAGATCCGCATCGAGGGCACCATCGGCAACCTCGACTCGCGCCAGCTGCGGGGCAGCGTCAACGGGACGATCCTCTCGGGGACGCTCGCCGGCCGGCTCACGGGTTACTGGACCGAGCGCGACGGCACCATCGACAACCTCTACGACGGCTCCACACTCAACAACCGCGCCAAGCGCGGCCTGCGCGGACAGCTGCTGTGGGTGCCGACGATCCATCTCACCGGCCGCTTCATCGCCGAGTACGGCTTCGTCAACGAGCGTTGCTGCGCGTTCCCGCTGACGGCGCCGGTGCGCAACGCCGTCGTGCAGCGCGACGCCTACATGGAATATCACCGCGTCGGCACCGATCCCAAGGAGCGCGTCACCGACTCGGACGCGCCGACGCGCAGCGACATGCGCCAGAAGGCGCTGTCGGCCGAATTCAACTGGGACGCGGGCGAGGGCACGCGCGTCACCAGCATCACCGCCTGGCGCGACTGGTTCTTCCTGCCGCTCAACGACGACGCGACGTCGCTCAAGCTCGCCTCGACCAGCACGCGCAACGAGCATCGCCAGGTGAGCCAGGAGCTGCGGGTGGACTTCAGCTTCGGGCGCTTCGACGTCGTCGGCGGCGTGTTCTTCCTGCATCAGCACCTGCAGGGACTGGAGCGCGTGATCCTGGGCGAGGACACCGTCGGCTGGGTCTTCGGCGGTCTCATCCGCGAGCGCGTGTACCCCAACGCCACCGAGTCCAACACCGGCATCCTGCTCTACACGCTGATCCCGCCGGAGAGCCTCGCCGGCCTCACCGTCGACACGATCTATTCGCAGATGACCAACAGCGCGGCGCCGTTCGGGTCGGCGAGCTGGCACATCACCGAGCGGCTCGATCTCACCGCCGGCCTGCGCTACACCTACGAGTGGAAGAACGCCGACGTCGATCGCCACCGCTACGGCGGCAATCCCTCGGCCAGCCCGCTGTCCACCGCCGACCCGATCGGGCCGATCATCGACGCGACGTTCCCGCAGTTCGCGCAGGTGCTCGGCACGGATGCGTCGAGCCTCACCTTCAACGGCATCATCGACGACGTCGCCGGCGGCGAGTACTCCCGCGACAGCCGCTTCCGCGAAGGCAACTACTCGGGCCAGCTGGCGCTGTCGTTCAAGCTGACGCGCGATGCGCTGGTCTACGGCTCGGTGTCGCGCGGCTACAAGGGCGGCGGCATCAACCTGGGCTTCACCGGCGAGACGATCAAGCCGACGTTCCGACCCGAGCAGGCAACCTCGTACGAGGTCGGCGCCAAGGCGCGGCTGTTCAAGCGGCTCGCCGCGTCGCTGGCCGTGTACCACACCGACGTCAAGGACTACCAGGCGCTCACCTTCGACGAGGAGGACACGCTGCTGCAGAACCCGCGGCAGATCAATCTGCTCAACGTCGGCCGTGTGCGGCTGCGCGGCGCCGAGCTCGAAGGCTACGGCTACGCGGCGCCGTGGCTGATGCTTCGCGGCGGCGCCGCCTACAGCAATGCCATCACCGTGGAATTCCCGCTGGCGCCGAACGAGGATCGCCAGTCGGGTGTCGGCCCGGTGCCAGGAATGAACCTCTACAAGGACCTGTCGGGACAGACGCTGTACAACGCGCCGCGATGGACCGCGACCGCCGGCGCGGAATTCAGCACGTTCTTCGACAACGGATTGCAGCCTTTCGCCGCGATCGACTATTCGTATCGCACCGGCTACTGGGGCACGGTCGAGCACGGCCGCGCCAGCTACATCGACGGCTACGACATCGTCAACGCGCGACTGGGCCTGCGCCGGACCGATCGGCTGTGGGACGTTTCGCTGTGGGCGCGCAACGTAATGAACCGCGAGTATTTGGCGACCGTATATCCGCTCTACGGCGTCGGCGACTACGGGGCGGTGCCGGCAGACGCGCGCACGTTCGGCGCGACGGTGCGGATGGAGCTGCGGTGACTCAGTTCTTGCGAAGCTCCGAGAGGCGCTTTCCGAGCCAGCTTGCGCTCGGCTCCGGCTCCTTTCCCGGGCAGCGCACCAGGTAGGCCTCGCCGCTGAAGCTGCTCCGCGTGCCGGCCAGCTCAATGAATTCCTCGGCCGTTTCGATCCTGTCCTTCTTCACGAGGTATTCGTATTTGCGATTCAGGTGCGCCTGCGCGTCCGGCGCCTTGTACCAGCTGCCGTTGCGGTAGAACTCGCAGGGCGACGCACCCAGCGTCTTCAGCAGGCCGTCGATTTCCGTCTTGGTGGCTGGAGCGAGCTCGCCAGCGACCGCGGCGCTGGCGATCAGCAGCGTCAATCCGGCGAAGCTGCGCTTCCAGTTCACGTTCATCGGTTCAGCTCAAGGCGTGGTGTTCCCGAAGGCGTCGCGGCCGGTCACCGTGACGTCGCCTGGCAGCGTGGCGCGATAGACCGCGACGACCGCTTCGTCGCGCACCTCGATGTCCGGGACATCGTCGACCACGGTCGCTGAACCATTGCTGAAGCTGACCGAGCCCTGGCGTACCGGCGCCGGCAGGTCGGTCGGCACCAGGGGATCGATCAGCCGGTAATTGGACGGACGCGGCGTGTAGGCGAGGGTGACCTCGACCGCGTCGCCGACGCGAGCCGGGGCCGACGCGATCAGGCTCGGCGACGCGGAGACCGTGAACGGCGCGGACTCCACCGCGTAGTCGTTCGGCGCGCGTCCGGAAGCGCGGAAACGGTACTCGCCCTCGGGCCAGTCGAGGTTGGGCTCGAGGTCCATCGACCAGACGTGCGCAGCGGTGATGAGGCGGTACTTCAGGTGCATCTCGAACAGCGTGTCCATCGGCGCGCCGTTCTTGCGCCGCATCGGCGCCCAGCTGCCGTCCGCCTGGCGGCGCTCGAGCAGCACCTGCGGCGCGTCGACCACGGGATCGCCGCCTTCCCAGGCAAACGTCGTCTGCTGAAAGCGCTCGATGTTGTCCGGCGCAAAGACCACGCGGCCGGGCTGCAGCGCAGGCAGCGCCGGCGGACCGGCGATGGCGTCGTAGATCGCGTCGTAGGTGTAGGCAAGATCGAACTCATCCGGCGGCGGCTGACTGCCGTCGCGCAGCGCCCGCATCAGCAGGACGTCGCCGTCGAGGAAGCGCTGGCCCTGCTTCCATCCCCAGAACGTGGTCGTGCCTTCGGTGCCGCCCATGTCCCAGTCGGCTTTCTCCGGCGCCAGGATGTAGCCGACGTGGTCGAGCGAGTAGCCCCAGATGAAGGTGTTCTCCGGCGCGTAGCCCTCGTTCTGCGCCAGCGCGAGCAGCCGCACGCCGTATTCGGTGAGCGGCTCGCCGGGCTGCGGCAGGATCATCAGCTGCCCGAGCTTCACCGCCATCAGGATCGTGTCCTGCGGCAGGAAGGCGCCGTTCTCGCCGACGCCGTTGTCCAGCAGGTCCGCGGCATCCGGTGGCGTCCCCGGGACGCACAGCGGATTGGTCATGTCGGTGTCCGGTCCGGTGACCGGCACGCCGACCGCGTTGTTGCACTGGGCGCCGCCGAAGGGGAACGGGAACTCGGTGCCGGTGTAGCCCAGGCGCTCGCGCGACAGGATCACGCGCTGCGACACGGTGCGGATGTCCGGCGCGTGATCGAAGCTGTCGATGCCGTCGTAGATCGCGCGGGCCTGCGGCGCCATCAGTTGTCCGAAGCGCTCGATGCGCTGCAGCGTCGGACCGCCGTCGGCGCGCGGGCTGACGTCGCCGCCGGTGTTCTGCACCAGCATCGCCAGCACCGGCTTGTCGAAAGTCTGCTCTATCTCGCGCTCGGCGGAGGCTGCGACGTCGCCGGAGAAGTACTGGTTCTCAACGTCGAAGGCGATGCCGTGCACGGCGTAATTCAGGATCAGCGCCAGCGGCTCGCCGGCGGCGGTGTCGACGCGCAGGATGCCGATGCGCTCGCGCAGCGCGTCGTTGGCTTCCAGGTCGTAGCTCTCCAGCCGATCGCGCCGGAAGCTGTTCAGGTGCTTCACGCCGTCGATGGGATGCTCGTAGGCTTCCTGCCCGAAGGCATGGCCGATGCGCGCGGGCTGCAGGTTCGCCAGGGCCTGCTCCACGATCGCGGCGAGCTGCGGGATGATCCGCGGCAGCAAGGATGGCTGGTAGGCGTCCATCGCCAGCCAGAAGTAGCGGATCGAATGGTTGGCGATCGCACCGGGCCCGTCGTGCGTGTGCGTGGCCGACATCACCAGCGAGCCGTGCAGGTCGATGCCGGTGTCGGCGAGCACCTGGTCGGCGACGCCCTGCACCAGCTCGTCGAGCATGCCGATGGTGTCGTTCTTCATGAACACCACGTAGTCATGCCCGTCGTACAGGGCGACGGCTTTGCTGATCAGCGAGTCGTAGTAGCCGCGCGACGGCGGCGAGAACGTCGCATAGGGCGAGTGCAGGGTGCGCAGCTCGTCGGGGACCGGCAGAACCGGGTTGCCCTCGTCGTCGACGGAAGGGATGAAGTCGAGGAACTCGGCGAAGAAGATGCTGGGATCGCCGCCGCCGAATGCTTCCAGGCCGGGCAGATACTCGCCGCCGACCGGTGGACGCAGGTAACCGCCGAGCGGCGTGCCGACGGGCATCTGCAGCAGGCCGGTCGCGACGCCCGCCTGCAGCGTCTGCTCCACCGGTAGCGGTGGCGGCGTCGTGCCGGTGCCGCCGCCGGACGTCAAGGAGCTGCTGTTGCCGCAGGCGCAAAGGGCGAGGAGCAGGGAAGAAAGCAAGATGGGTCTGAGCATGCGTTCAGGGTATATCCTTCGGCTGCGACTGACGAGACTTGGGCATGGGTGAATACGTCTGGCTCGTGGCGACGGTGTTCTTCGGCTACGCCGCGATCGAGTTCTTCATGGGGAAATTCCACACGCGCGACATGGGCGCGCGCGAGACCTTCCTCGACGCCGCCGCCTTCACGCAGGCGACCGTCCTGGTCGGGCCGCTGATCGTCTTCGGCAGCGCGGCGATCGAGCGCTATCTCCTGCCCGGCATGGCTGGCGCCTGGAAGCACGTGCCCTGGTGGTGGCAGCTCGGCGCGTTCCTGATCTTCGAGGACATGGTCCAGGACCTGGTACCACCGCGCCACCCACAAGTTTCCCTGGATGTGGGGCTTCCACAAGTTCCACCACACGCCGGTCTACATGGGCGTGCGCATCATCTGGCGCAACAGCTTCCTCTACGACCTGATGATGCCCAACCTCTGGATTGCCGGCGTCCTGGTCTATCTCGGCTTCGGCGAGGTGTATTTCTGGTACTACCTCGTGAAGCTGATCATCACCATGGGCGCGCACAGCGAGACGCGCTGGGACCGGATCCTGTATCGCTATCCCGCGCTGCATCCGGTCGCCTGGGTCGTGGAGCGCACCGTCTCGACACCGGCAACGCACTTCGCGCATCACGCGCTGGACGAGAGCGACGGCATCGGCCACTACAACGGCAACTTCGGGAACCTGCTGTTCTTCTGGGACGTGCTGTTCGGCACCGCGCGCATCACCCGCAAGTACCCGCCGCGCTTCGGCGTGCCCGGCGAGCAGGACCCGTGGCACGTGCTGATCTTCTATCCGCTGTTCAAATCGCGGCGGCTCCCCTAGCTCGACCCGAGCGACCGAACGAACGTCAGCTTGCTCATGGCATGCGCGCCTAGAACTTGCCGCTGAGCCGCACGACCAGCGCAATACGACCGCGTGGTCGTATTGGAATGTAAACCGCATGGTCGTAAACAGGCAATGGCGACGCCAGCAAGGTGCTCCTAGAACTTTGCGAGGATGCTCGCCATCGCCTGCGTCCGGCGGTAATGGATGCCGGTATTGGATCCGGCCTCGACGTACAGGCCCTGGACGTCGAGCGCGAAGTGCTCCGAGAGCGCGACATTGACCCCGAGCGTGCCGACGTTGGCCGCGCCGTCCTGGCGCGTGGCGAACTCACCGTCGAACGCGTCGTCGGGCGCGAACACGAACGTCGGCGCCGGCGCCGTGGGCCGCGTCGTCACGAACTGGCCCCAGCGTCGCTGGTAGCCGCCGTAGAGCGCTAGCTGGTTGCTGAGCATCCAGTCGAGGTCCACGCCGAGCCAGCGCGTGCGCAGCGTGAACACGTCCGCTTCGCGCGCCCGCCGCCAGTCGACGCTGCCGGTCAGACGCGCGCTGATGCGCGTCGTCAGCTGCTCGCGCACGAACGCAGAGGCGCGGTAGTCCGCGCTGTCACGCAGGCGGCTGTTGAACTCCCACCAGCTCGCGCTGCCCGAAAGCGCGAACGTCGGCGCAAAGAAGCCGGCGCCCGGGCGGAAGAGGTGACGCAGCAGCAGCGTGCCTTTGACGCTGTCGAGGTTGTCGTAACGCGGGAAGGCCTGCGACTCGACGTCGAAGCGCGCCTGCAGGGCGTTACGCGATCCCAGGCCCCACAGCCCTTCAGCGCCGAGGGTGAGAAGGGCGAAGGCATCCTCGCGATCGTTGCCGCCTTGCCTGGCGTTGGCGACGTTGCTGTCATAGCCCAGCGCCAGCTCGCCTCCGGTCTTGGTGACCGCGCCATGCGCGGGGAGCGCCAGCGTTGCGAGCAACGCAAGGACGGCGACTGTGCGCTGATTCACAAATTCCTCCCCGTGGAGCGCTTATGATGCCGGCGCAGCGACGAACCGCAAACTGTCCGGGGGGACAAATGCCAGGCCGCGAAGACCCGATCGACGATCCACGACGCAAATTCCTCGTGCGCGCGCTTGGCGCGGGCGCGCTCATCGGCGGCAGCGGCTGGCAACTGCGGGCGCTGGCCGGCGTTTTCGGCAGCGTGCCCACGCGTCTCCCGCAGGGCAAGTCGATCTTCGAGATGAAGGGCGAGGTCTCCATCAACGACAAGCCCGCCGACATGAGCACGCTGATCAAACCCGGCGACGTGATCCGCACCGGCAAGGGCGCGCACCTGATCGGCGTGATCGGCGAGGACGCGCTGACGCTGCGCCAGAACACCGAGCTCGAGATCGCCGGCGGTCACGCGGCGCGCAGGTTCTTCCGCCTGGTCACCGGCGGGATGCTGGCCGTGTTCGGCAAGCGTCGCGAATCATTCGAGGTGCGCACGCCCGCGGCGACCATCGGCGTGCGCGGCACCGGGCTCTACACGGAGACCGATCCCTCGGGGACATACATCTGCACCTGCTACGGCAAGACGCAGGTGCAGTCCGTGGAGGATCCCTCGGCGGTCGAGACCATCACGGCGCAGCATCACGACGCGCCGCGATTCGTCCTGGCCAAGCCCAAGAACGGCAGCCGGATCATGCCCGCGGGCTTCGTCGAGCACACCGATCTGGAGCTGATGACGCTGGAAGCGCTCGTCGGCCGCGAAGTGCCGTTCAAGCTTTCGGATACGGGCGAGTACCCTGGGTCCGCGTCGGGAGTACCAGACTCCCGGCTCATCGCCCCGTCGATCAGGGTGGACGTGAGCAGGCTCGCGAGGCAGAAGGCCAGGAACATGAAGAAGCCGATCTGCAGCGACGTGCCGTTGGTGGTGAGCACCTCGACGTCGGCCTTCGCCGCCACCGCGAACGTCGACAGCTGGCTGGAGATCAGGCCGGAAAAGCCGATGTAGGCCATGAACAGGGCGACGACGAACACGTCGGCCATCGACCACTTGCTCGACTTCAGCGCGAAGAAATGCACGGGCGGCCAGCGGCGCAGGTGCGGCGCGTAGAGGTAGATCGACGAGGCTGCGAGCTTGGCCAGCGGGAAGATCACGCTGAACGTCATGATCAGGATGCCGACGATGAACATGTCGGGCTTGCCGGTGCGGGTGAGCACGGTCACCACGTCCAGCACGCTCTTGCTCTGGAAGTAGAGCACCTGGTCGGTGAACTCCACCGGCTCGCCGAGCAGCACGAAGGACAGGCTGGAGATGCGCGCCTCCACCTCGATCATCGGCGTCAGCACGCCGACCGCCATCAGCACGCTGCAGCACAGGGTCAGCAGCAACAGCCGCGCGCGGTTCTGCCCGAGCGCCACGATCAGGAACATCAGCACCGTCAGCGCCAGCACGAACGTCGTCTGCTGGACCGCGCGCATCTGGTTCTCGTCGAGCCCCTTGTTGATCGCCGCCTGGCAGGAGGGCCGGGCGACGCAGCCGTACTTTTCCTTGATCGCATCGATCAGGCTGGTGTCGAGCTCGGCGAACGTGGACTGCGAGACGTCCTTGAGCATGTCCTTCAAGAACGCGTTGAGCTCGCGCCGGGCCTTGGGCTTGGACAGCTCGTCGAGGATCTGGTCGGCGTAGCCGGGGATGCCAGCCTTCACCTGCTCGATGTCCATCAGCTTCTCGCGGACGCTCTCCTTCATCCGCTTCTTCAGCGGCGCACCCTCCTTCTGCTTGCGCAGGTAGCGGTCGGCCTCGGTGATGAGCACGTCGAGCGTGCGCTCCAGCGTCTTCTTGATCGCCTTGCGGTTCTCCGGCGTCATCTGGAATTCGTTGATCTTCTTCTCGATGATCGCCGACACCTGGCCGATCCACGCGTCGGCGTTGAGCATCCCGTACTTGATGTCGTTGAGCTCGGCGAGGTCGGTTTGCATGCGCTGATGCGCGCGCAGCGTCTGGATCAGCTGCACCGCGACGACGGCCATGACGATCAACAGAAGCGCCAGCGTCGCGGTCGTGAGCTGCGATTTCCTCTGGGGATCGAGCATGCGGGGCGTTATCGGCGACGGGCGACGTTGCGTCGCCACATCGCCAGGCCCCAGAGCGGCAGCAGTACCAGGATTCCCAGGCTGCCGCCGAAGCGGGCGTTCGAATCAGCACCGCCGGCGGCGGGCGGCGCTGGCGGCTCGACCGGCGGCAGCACCGGATCGAACGCAGCAAGCAGCGTCTTGCCGCTCGACTGCCGCAGGAGCGAGGTCTTCGCCGCCGAATTGATGCAGACCGATCCCAGGCAGATCTGGTTGGGCGCGTAGGGCGGCAGCAGGCAATCGTCGAGGCAGCCGTCGTCGTAGCCGAACAGCACGCGGCCGTGGTCGTCGCGCGTGGCGTCGTTGAAGTCGAGGAGGTTGCGGTTGTAGATCGCCGTGGTCCCTGCGAGCGCAATGCCGCCCGTGCCTTGGACAGGATCGCCCGGCGTTGCGTTCACCGTGTGCCAGCTCTGGCCGCCGTCATAGGTCATGGCGATGAACGGGAACCAGATGCCGGGGAAGCTCGTCGACTCGAAATCGCCCAACGTGTCGGTGCCGAGGAAGGCGCAGGCCGCGCGATCCGGATCGCCGGCGACCGCGGCGGGGAACACCGCGTAGACGACGCCCGCGGCATAGCCGACGTCGCGATCGTTCTCCCAGGTGAGGCCCTTGTCGCGCGTCCGCGCGACGTGCACGTGGCCGTCGCTGCGCAGGTAGCAGAGGTAAGCCGTGCCGTCGGTGGCGATGCCCAGCGACGAATCGTTCTCGCCTGCAGTGGCGTATTCCGGCAGCCGGCGCACCTGGAAGCTGGCGCCGCTGTCTTCCGAGACGAGCAGCGCCTGCACGCCGCCGCAATTGCGGTCGGGGATGTAGACCGTGCCGTCCGGCGCGACTTTCACGTGCCCGTGGATGGCGCCGAGGAAGCCGTCGCAGTCGGCGGCCGTCTTGGTGATCACCGGCAGCCCGAAGGTCGCGCCGCCGTCGTCGCTGCGGATGCAGAACGCCGCGACCACGGACTGCGAGCAGTAGTACAGCGCGTTCGGATAATCCGTCGCCGGCCCGGCGCTGCCCGCCGCGGCGTAGGGGCCGGCGCCGATGGTCTGATGGTCGATGCCGCCGTCGAGCGTGAGCGGCGACAGTGTCCAGGTCTCTCCGTCGTCGTCGGTGTAATAGAAGATGCTCTGGCCCGGTCCGCCTGCTTGCAGCTGCGAGACGAACGTGCGGCCCGTGAGCGCGTCCGTGAACAGGATCGGATCGTTGGTGTTGATCGTCGTGTTCGGCTCGGAGACGTCTTCCCAGGTCACGTCCTCCTGCGTCTGCACGTTCTCCGTGAAGGTCGCGCGCAGCGTCTGCACGTAGCCGAGCGCCATGACGCGGCCGGTTACCGGATTGAAGCCGACGTTCATCTCGCCGCCGGTGTTGTCGCCGAGGCCCGCCGGCGGAACCAGCGCGATGTAGCCGGGCGCCGTGCCGCTGGCCGGTGCCGTTGGATCGGGCACGAGCGTGATCGACGTCGTCACGAAATCGCCCATCGCGTTGGAGGGCACGATGCGCACGGTGTAGGTGCCGGCGGCAGCGGGAAAGGAGAGCGCGTTCGGGTCGTTGGCGGAGATCGAGAAGTTCACGTACTCGCCGTTGCCGTCGAGCACGTAGAGATAGAACGCGTCGTTGTTGACCAGCCACTGCGACACGACCGTCACGAGGTCGCGCGGGTGCGTGGCGGCGTAGTCCGGCGCCACGTCGACCGTCAGCGTGAAGTCGTCGCAGGGATTCACCGGCAGCGAGCAGTCCGGGTTGTTCGGATCCTGGTTGAGGGAGACGTTGGACACCGCGAAGGGGCCCGAGCTGTAGCTGACCACCGGGCTTTCGGTGGAGACCGTGCCGCTGCCAGGGTCTGCGGCGGACGCGGCCACGCTCCAGAGCAGGGACGTTGCTGCGAGGATGCGAAGGTGGCTATGGACATTCATGACGGGCATCATTCTGGCATGAGGGGACTTCCCGCCGTGCTTTTGCTGGCCTGGGCCGCGTGCGCCCAGGCGGCGGATCCGTCTTACGAGCGGATCGATGCCACCGTCGTCATGAGCGACGGCGTCGGGCTCGACACCTCGCTGTACCTGCCCGCGCAGCCCGCGGCGACGCGCGTCGCGCTGATCGTGCGTCATCACGGCGGCGGCTCCAACAAGGACAGCGAGTTCGACGTGAAGTACGCGTTGAAGGCCGTGGAGACCGGGCGGTTCGCAGTGCTGATGTACTCGGTGCGCGGGCATGGGGACTCGCAGGGCCTCTTCGATTTCTTCGGCCCGCGCACCACCCGCGATTTCTCCGAGATGCTCGACTGGGTCGCAGCCAACTACGGCGATCGCATCGACACGGACAACGTCGGCGCGGCCGGCTATTCGCAGGGCGGCGGGGAGTCGCTGCTGCCGGCAGAGCAGGACGCGCGCGTCAAGGCGCTGACGGTCGGCAATACCTTCGCGGATCTGAACCACGCGCTCAATCCCAACGACGCCTTCAAGTTCGCGTTCGCCACCGGCATCTTCGTCGGCGCCTACACGCAGACGCTGTCGCGCGTGGACGACACGCTGGCGCTGCGCTGGGGCACGACGCTCTACACCGACACCGAGGACGTCGGCACGCCGCTCGTGCTCTCCACCACCGCCGACCTCGCATCGCGCTCGCCGATCACTTATGTCGACGCGCTGATCGCACGCCGCGTGCCGGTGTTCTGGACCAACAGCTGGGAGGACCAGCTGTTCCCCGGTGACCACCCCGAGCGGATGCTGTCGATCCTGGAAGCCGCCGGCGTGCCGATCCACTACTGGTTTGCATCCGGCGGACACGCGGCCGGCGACTCGTTCCCGGAGGAAGAAACGCTGCGCGAGCAGGCGATGCTCGAGTGGTTCGAGCAGTTCCTCCTCGGCATCGACCACGGCTGGCTCCATACGCCCAAGGTCGATTACTGGGAGCGCGCCAGCGGCGATCCGCGCAAGCCGGGCGAGTGGCTGCATCGCACGGCCGATGCCTGGCCGATCCCGGGAACAGTGTCGACGCTGCTGTATCCGCACGCGGGCGGCCTGCTCGCGGCCGCGCCTGGTGCCGCAACGGAACTGGCGGGTCTCATCAACGATTACGCCAGCGCCAACGTCTCCAACGACGCGCTGACGCTCGAGGTCGCGCGCAACGTCCCCGGGCTGGACAGCGTGCTCGAGCAACTCCCGGAGAGCACGAATCCGCTGGATACCGTGACGTTCACCAGCGAGCCGCTGATCGAGGCGCTCGACATCGTCGGCGCGCCGACCATCACCATCACCCAGGACTCGACACGCGCGATCGTGCAGCAGTTCGCGGTCAAGGTCTGGGACTTAAGCGACTTCGGCGTGCAGCTCATCTGGCGCGGCGCCGTGTCCGGCGTGCTCGGCCGCCAGACCGCGTTCAAGCTTTGGCCGAACGCGCACACCTTCGAGCCGGGTCACCGCATCGTGCTGATGATCTCGTCGGTGGACTTCCCGACGTTCAAGCCCGACGTGGAGCCGTGGGCGGCGAACCTGCTGCTGGCGGAGACGCGGCTGGACATGCCCGCGGTGAAGGCTGCGCCCGCGGAGATGGGCGGCAGCGGTTCAGGGGAGCAGCGGATGGGCGGGGCGATGCCGAACCTGATGTGGCTGCTGCTGATCGCGATCGTCAAACGGCGCCGGCGTCCCTGAGCAGCTCCGCAACCGCCTCCGCCATTCGCCGATAGCCGGCGGCGTTGGGATGCAGCTCGTCTGATTTCAGGCTGCGATCCCCGAGCACTTCCGAGATCGCGTCGCGCTGCAGCGGCAGCTTGAACTCCTTCGCCAGGGTCTCGTAGCTGGGCTCGGCGGACAGGCGCAGCAGCTTGGGCTCGGGCACGCCCAGCAGCACCACGGGGATCCCGCGGCCGCGGATCTCGCGGATCATCACCTGCAGGTTGGCGCGCATCGCGGCGCGGTCCATCTGCCGCAACATGTCGTTGCCGCCCAGGCAGAGGATCACCAGGCGAGGATTGGTCTGGTCGAGGACGCCCGGCAGGCGCTTTAGTCCCTCCGCCGTCGTCTCGCCAGAGACGCCGGCGTTGACCACGGTGCGATGGATCAGCGCCGACAGTCGCGCTGGATATGCCTCGTCCGTCGACGCGCCGTAGCCTGCGGTCAGGCTGTCGCCGAACGCGAGGATCACCGCGTCGCCGGGCAATCGCGTAAGCTTCGGCGCGGATTCACCGCAGCCGGCGAGCAGAAGAATCAGCAGGAGCGCGATGCGCATGACGCTTGCAGCGTAGCCGCAACGTCGGGTTCTGCGGTAGGGTAGCGGCCCCGGGGGGGATCGATGTCGGATCAGATCGTCAGCTACTTTTCCGCCGAGAAGTCGGAGGCGGGCTTGTTCATGGCCGTGGGCGTGGCTGCCCTCGTCGCCTCCGCGTACCTGCTGCACGGCGCCGGCCGCTACAAGGCGATGGCGTATCCGCTCATCGCCATCGCTGCGATCCAGCTCGTCGTCGGCGGCACGGTGTTTTTCCGCACCGACCGGCAGGTCGCGTCGCTGCAGGCGCAGCACGCGGCCGATCGCGCTGCCTTCGTCGCCGCCGAAACGTCCCGCATGCAGACCGTCATCGCCAATTTCAAGCTCTACAAGGGCATCGAGATCGCGCTGCTCGCCGTCGGCATCCTGCTCACGCTGGTCCTGCGCCGCAGCGACCTGTGGTACGCCGTCGGCATCGGCCTCGTCATCCAGTCCTCGCTGATGCTCGTGCTCGATCTCTTTGCGGAGCGGCGCGCGGACGAGTACTTGCGCTTCGTCGTGAGCTAAGACGCATGAGCGCGCCTGAAGTCCTTTCGCTCAGTCCCTGGGTGACGCAGCCCGAGACGCTGGCGCCGCCGCTGGACGGCGACGTCAAGGCCGACGTCGTCATCATCGGCGGCGGCTACACCGGCATGTCCACCGCGCTGACCCTGCGCGAGCGCGGCGTCGACGTGGTGCTGCTCGAGCAGCAGTTCTGCGGCTTCGGCGCCAGCGGCCGCAACGCGGGACATCTGACGCCGACCATCGGCAAGGACGCGCCGACGCTGCAGATGATGTTCGGCAAGGACAAGGCGGGGTCGCTGATGCGCTTTGCCGACCGCGCCGTGCTCTACGCCGAGGCGGTGATCGACAAGTACCTCATAGACTGCGAGTACGTCGCCTCCGCCAACATCATCGCCGGCGTGCATCCGAAGCAGGAGAAGGCGCTGCGCAAGGCGGCCGACGTCGGTGCCGGGCTCGGCGCGGAGGTGACCTTCCTCGACGAGACCGAGATGCGGCGGCGCAACCTGCCGCCCGCGTTCCGCTTCGGCGTGCTCGAAGGCTGCGGTGGCCATCTGCATCCGGGCAAATACGTGATGGGCCTGCGCAAGGCGGTCTGCAAATCGGTGCGCGTCCACGAGCAGTCGCAGGTGATCGACATCGAGGAAGGCGCGCAGCTGCGCGTGCGCACCGCGTCCGGCACCGTCACCGCGGACAAGCTCGTGATCGCCACCAACGCGTTCACGCCGGTGACGCTCAAGCGCCTGGGCCATCGGGTCTGCCCCGTGCGCGTGTCGCTGTTCCGCACCGCGCCGCTCACGGCCGAGCAGCGCGCCGCGGTAGGCTGGCAGGGACGCGAAGGCGTCTACACCGCGCACGAGATCCTGGAGAGCTATCGGCTCGGCGCCGACTGCCGCATCGTCGGCGGCTCCAAGGTCGTGAACTACGTTTACGGCGGCGGCCTGGCGCCGCCCGAGCAGCCGCAAGCGTTCGCCGCGCTGACGCGCGCGTTCCGCGACCGCTTCCCGATGCTCGACGACGTGGCGATCGAGTGCTTCTGGGGCGGCTGGATCGGCATGACGCTGGACTTCCTGCCGATGTGCGGCACCAGCGGCCTGCGCGGCAACGTGCACTACGGCCTGGCCTACAACGGCCACGGCATCGCGCAGGCGACCTACATGGGACGTCTGCTCGCCGACAGCGTGATGAGCGTCGACAACGAGGATGCGGCGCTGCTCAAGCGCCGCGGCATCCCAATCCCACCCGAACCATTGCGCTGGCTGCTGGTGAAGAGCCTCATCGGCATCTTCGCCGGCATGGACGCGCGCGTGGATCGACAGCTGGCGCGGAAGGCTTGATCGGGCGAACGCCGGAAGCCCTTCCAGGACCGGCATGAATACATCCATGTAGCCTACGGACGCGCCGTCCCTGGCGCGTACGTTCCTGGAAGGGCTCCCGACGTCCGCTGCCGTCGCGGCCTGCCAAGCGGCACCCGGATAGCTTCGACGGGGGCGTGTGGCGCCAGGGATGGCGCCACTCGAGGCTAACGGAGCTTTTAAGTCGTCCCCCGGCGAAGCTATCCGGGTGACCGGCCAGACTCGCGACTCGTGGACACGAACGCCGGGCCCTGCTGCGGCAGCGGCGCGCCGCGGAACACGCGCCACGCCGTCGGCACTTCGAAGATGAAGGTGGCGGCGACCCCGATCACGGTCAGGATCATCGCGATCTTCCCGGCGAGCAGGTTCAGCGGCAGCACGGCGACCAGCAGAATCACGAAGGCGATGCTGGCGGCGAAGCCGCCCATGACCATGGCGTTGAACTGCCGCCGGTCGTTGCGGCCCACGTCGAAGTTGAAGAGGAACACCGCCGTGACGCGATCCGGCAGCACCACGACGCTGCGGCGCGCCCAGCAGCCGATCAGATGTCCCCACTCGTGTACCGAGGTAGCCGACGACGACGGTCAGCAGGCCGACAAGGACCTGCATTGCCACGCTGCCGCCGTTCTTCACAAGCAGTAGCCAGAGCACGAGCGTGATCGCGGCGATACTGCCGTCACGCAGGATGAATTTGAGGAGTTTCGGATCGCGCATTTCAGGCGCGAGTGTGGCTCCTTTTCGCCGCGGGTGCATCGGCCTTGGCTTGCCGCACCGCGGTCTCGCTCTTCGGAACGCGCGTCGCCTCGTCGTCCTTGCCGATGTCGCCCTTGTCCGCCCAGCGCCAGTGCCGGTGCTGCGCCACGCTGTAGAGCAGCTGCGCCGACAGCAGGAACACCAGCGTCGAGTAATAGACCCACAGCAGGATGATGATCAGCGCGCCCGCCGGACCGTAGGCGCCAGCGGTGTCGCTCTTGCTCAAGTACACGCCGATCAGCGTGCGCCCGACCATGAACATGAACGTCGTCATCAGGCCGCCGCGGAACGCGGTCGTCCACGGCACGCGGCCATCGGGCAGCCATCGGTACAGCGTGGTGAAGAGGCACGCGTAGAGCAGCACGCTGAAGGCCCACCAGGCGATCTTCAAGCCGATCACGTCGGACGAGGCGATCAGGTTGAGCAACGCCTGCGCGACAAAGGAGATCAGCGTCAGGAACAGGACCGCGAGCAGCACCCCGGCGGAGAACAGGCGTCGGCGCAGGAAGCCGCGGACGCCGCTGTAGGTCTTGTTGGTCATGCCCCACACGCGGTTGAGCGCCGTCTGCAGCTGCCCGAACACGGCCGAGGCGGTGATGAGCAGGAGCGCGGCGCCGATCCAGCCCGCGGCCTGGCGCAGGTCGGGCTTGTTGGACGCGTTCTGGATGATGGTCTGGAACACCTTCTGGCCGTCGTGGCCGACCAGGGCGCCGATCTCGTAGATGAAGCGATCCTGGGCCGACGGGTAGAGCGCGCCCATGAACACGATCGCCAGCAGGACCAGCGGCGAGAGCGAAAGGGTCGTGTAGTAGGCGATCGCCGCCGAGAACACCGGCAGGTCGTGCTCCGAGATGTCGTTGAAGAAGCGCTTCCAGAAGCCCGGCTTCTTCCCGTCGTCCTTCTTTTCGGCTTTGTTCTTTTCCATGGGGCCGTCCATTGGTGGTGCCGCTCACAATCAAACGCGGGCCCGAAGGCCCGCGTCCGGTTTTACCTCTTCAGCGCGGTGGCGGTGGCGGCGGCGGCACGGGGCCGTCGATCGGCTCCCACATGCCCGGCTCGGCCACCCAGCTGCCGTTGCGCTCGATCCAGCGCTGCTCGCGCCAGCGGTAGCCCTTGCGCTCGGATTCCCAGCGGCCTTCCTTCCAGACGTATTGGGCGCCGTCCCAGTCCCAATAACCCGGTGCCCAGACGTAGCCGCTGCGCGCGGGCGGGGGCGCTACGACCTTGGGGGGCGGGGGACCGATCTGCACCGTGATTCCCGCCAGCGACGGGACCGGGGTGGTCGCTGCGAGTCCCAGTACCAGCAACGGCAGCGCAAGCCATTTGCGACGGATCATGAGTCACCTCCTGTATGAGTTTTAGAGGGCGGCCCGGGAGGCGCGTTCCGTCAAAAGGCGTCGCGAAGCGGCGACGCTTTTCGGTCCGGGCTGCTGCGTCGCGCAAGGGTGATGAGGAGTTTTTCCCCCATGCCGATTCGTGAAGTGCATCACGATCCGCGGGTGGGACTTTGCTAAACTGCACGCCGTTGTCCTAGCCGTCGGTTACCGCTCGCTTCGTGTCGCAACGCTTCTTCTCTCGCGTGCCGTTCCTCGGCGCGCATCTCCAGGCACGGTTGCTCGCCTCGCGGTGGCTTTTCCCTTTTTTCTATCTCGAGTCGATCATGCGATCCCTAGCCGGAGCTTTCTTCCTCGCCACCCTCGTTCTCCACTCCGGGCTCAGCGCCGCGGCCTCCAAGGACTCGCTGTCCGAGGACGTGCGCACGCAGGAGTTCGCCGGCGACATGCTGCTGATCGGCATCCCGCTCACGGCGCTCGCGGCGACGTTCTTCTTCACCGACGACGATCCGCCGCAGGAGTCGCAGCAGCTCACCGAGAGCAAGCTTCATTTCGGTGGCCGCGATTTCAACACCGACATCATCACGCGCATGAACGGCCACGCGCGGCATGACCTGATGCTGGCCATGGGCCGCACGCTGGCGGCGACCTACACGCTGAAGTACTCGGTGGACGCGGAGCGCCCCAACGGTGACGGACACTCGTTCCCGTCGGGTCACAGCGCCGTGTCGTTCGCCGGCGCCGAGTTCATCCGCAAGGAATACGGCTGGGGCTGGGGCGCGTCCGCCTACCTGCTCGCGGGCTTCGTCGGCTATTCGCGCGTGAAGGCCGAGGATCATTACACGGTCGACGTGCTGAGCGGCGCGGCGATCGGCGTGCTCTCCAACCACGACCTGCGCGAGTTCCTGACGCCGGTAGGACGGCTGAGCATCGGTCCGAGCTTCACCGAGCCGCAGCACATCGCCAACACGCCGTGGCGCGAGGAGTCCTCGACGCAGTTCGCGCCCGCGCCGTCGGTGTCGGTGGAGCTGCGCTTCTAGGTCGCCCGCAACCGCCGCGTCCTGAACGTGTGCCACCCGTTCTCGATCAGGCCGGCGGCGAACGCACCCAGGCCCGACTCGTTGGGCTTCGGATTGCGACCCGAGCCGATGCGCCGCAGCTGGCGCGAGTACCACGCCGTCTCCATAAGTCCCGAGCTGTCGATCAGCCGGATGCCCGTGCGGATCGGCCGCACCTGATGGCGCGGCTCCTCGCCGCGTAGCAGGCGCGCCGGCAGGTCCACCTCCAGCGCCAGGGGTCGCGCCAGCCCGACGAAATCCACCGCGCCGCTGGCGATCGCCTCCGCCATCCCGCCCAGGGTGCGGAAGCCCCCGGTCAGCATGAGCGGAACCTTGACCGCGTCGCGCGCCTTCTCGGCGAACTCGAGGAAGTACGCCTCGCGCTGGCGCGTGCTCTCCTTCATCAGCCCCGTCATCGCCGGCGTCTCGTAGGTGCCGCCGGAGATGTCGATCATCTCGATGCCGCCTTCCGCAAGCGCGCGGATGGTGTCGAGCGATTCCTCCTCGGTGAAGCCGCCGCGCTGGAAGTCGGCGGAGTTGAGCTTGATGCCGATGGGGAAGCCGGCGCCGACCTGGCGTCGCATCTCCCCGAGCACCGCTAGCACGAAGCGACGCCGCTTCTCCGGCGTGCCGCCCCAGTCATCGGTGCGCTGGTTGTGATGCGGCGACAGGAACTGGTTGACGAGATAGCCGTGTGCGCCATGGATCTGCACGCCCGCGAAGCCCGCCTTGCGGGCGATCGCGGCGGCGCGGCCGAAGCGCGCGACGATCTCCTCGATCTCTGCCGCCGCGAGCTCGCGCGGCGTGGCGAAGAACGACGCCATGTCCTTGCGGAAGGGGATGGCCGACGGCGACACCGTCTCGCGGTTCAGGCCCTTGGGGGCCTGCTTGCCCGGATGGTTGACCTGCATCCACAGCGCGCAGCCGTTGCGCGAGCCGGCGGCCGCCCAGCGCTGCAGCGCCGCCAGGTCCGACTCGTCCTCGACGACGACGTTGTTGGGCTCGCCGATGGCACGGCGGTCCACCATGACGTTGCCGGTGAAGCACAGGCCCAGCCCGCCGTCGGCCCAGGCCTGGTACAGCCGGTCGAGCCGCGGCGTCGGCCGGTTGTCGGCCGTGCCCAGCTGCTCGCTCATCGCCGACTTGGCGATGCGGTTCTTGATGGTGTGTCCGTTGGCGAGCGTGATCGGCTGCCCGAGGATCTGCGAGGGGTTCATTGGCCTGCCTGGTGGATGAAGGTGCGCGCGGCGAAGATCACCGAAGCCACGCCGAGCACGGACAGGCCGATGATGTCGCCCGTCTTGAGCGAGCCGCCGGCAGCAGCATCGCCGCGCGCGGCGAGCACGCGCTCGCGGTGGATCATGAAGAGCGGAAAGCTGACGCTGATCGCGACCAGCAGGCCTGCGACGATGTAGAGCCAGACGCCCTTGAGTCCGATGCGCCGAGCTTCCAGCACGGTCCAGAGGTTCAGCGCCGCCGCCAGGAAGAAGAGGTCGATGGTGATCGACGTGCTCGCCTCGCTGATCAGCGTGTCGCTCCAGAACTGCAGGTTTGCCGCGAGCCAGCCCATGTCCAGGTAGGCGGCGTTGTGTCCCCAGGTGCCGACCAGCGCCAGGAGCGCGATCAGTGCGTAGACCACGCACAGCGCCTTGGCCGACGTCGACAGGGCAGTGCTCATGGCTTGGACGCCGGCACCAGGAAGTGCTCCAGGCCGCCGAGCTGGATCGCCTGGACCTGGTCGACGATGGCCGCAAACTTGACCAGGTCCTCGGTGGTGTAGCCGCCGGCGACGTAGTGCAGCGTGATGCGCGTGTCGCCTTCGGCGGGCTCCAGGCGCCACTCCAGCGCGCCGGTCAGGCCCATGCCCTGCAGCGGACCCAGGCCGCCCAGCATGCGCAGCAGGCGCTCCGGATCGACGAAGCTCACGGTCATGTGCAGCGCCTCGCGCTTGCCCGAGGTCTCGCAGAAGCAGCCGCCCGCGCGCGGCTCGATGCGGAAACGTCCTTCCTTGCCGAACCAGGAGTGGCTCTTGGGCCACCACTCGTCGACGTTCTTCACCAGCGCCTTCCACGCGGTCGCAGCGTCCACCGGCACGACCACGGAGTTGTCGACGGTGAAGCCGTTGGCGCGGGCATCGACGACGCGAGCCTCGGCGCAGACGGGCACCAAGGCAAGGAACAGGAGCAGGGGACGCAAGCTCATGCACGCCTCCGCACGACACCATCGTCGAGCATCTGCTGGAAGTGGTCCGCGAGCGTCTGCTCGAGCGGCCGGTACTCGATGCCCAGCGCCGTGCGGCCCTTGCTGTTGTCGAAGCCGAAGCGATGGCCAGCGTTGTTGCGCACGAACTTGCGCGTCAGGCGTGCCAGCGGCGCGATCAGCCAGAGCAGCAGCGTCGGCACGCGCCTGCGCGGGAACTTGTATCGATCGCCGAATTTGCCGCGCAGCGCCCGGCCCATGTCGAGCAGCGTGGTGTTCGCCGCGTTGACGATGTGCCGTCCGCGCGCCTGCGGCGCGAAGCCCGCCTTGATGTGCGCCTGCGCGACGTCGCGCACGTCGACCACGCCCATCCACATCTCCGGCGCGGCCGGATACATGGTGCCGTTGGTGAGCTGCTTCATGAAGGACAGGCTGGTCGACGCGCTGGCCCGCGTCAGCGACGGCCCCAGCACGAGGCCCGGATTGATGGTGACGAGGTCCCAGCGTGACTGCTTGCCGTGGATCGCCCATGCCTCGCGCTCTGCCATGACCTTGGAGTACGAGTAAGGCTGGTGATCGACGCTGCTGGTGGTGTTCCACTGCTCTTCGGTGAAGATTCTGCCGGGCAGCTTCGCCGCGTCGATGGCGTCGCCGTAGATCGACGCGACGCTGCTGGTGAGGACGACGCGCTTGACGCTGGGGGTGCGGTCGGCGCTGTTCAGGACGTTGCGCGTGCCTTCGACCGCCGGCCGCACCAGCTCCTCGTGTGCGTCCTTGAGACCGCGGATGATGAAGGGCGACGCGGTGTGCATGACCAGGTCGCAGCCGCGCATCGCGGCGTCATAGCTGCCTTCGTCGAGCAGGTCGGCCTTGAACAGCTTGAGTCGGTCGCCGTGCTGCGCCGCGAGGGCGTGCAGGTGCTCCAGGCCGGACGCCCTGGACGGATCGCGCACCGTTCCGTGGACGGTGTGGCCGGCCTCGAGCAGGTACTTCACGAGCCAGCTTGCGATATAGCCGCTGGCGCCGGTGACCAGCACCGGCGATTTGGGATCGATGATCGTCACGCGGCCCCCGGGCGCTTGCGAGGGCGTCATTGTGACGCAGGTGGCTCGATACGCGCGCGAGGCGCGCTACTCGCCACGAACGGCCGTTCGCCCAGAGTGACCGCGTAGCGGTCGTCTCGAGGGCTCTACGCCGTCTGCGGCTCCTGGCGCGTCATCCGCCGCTGCATCTCTTCCAGCGAAACGTCTTCCTTGTGCGTGGCGAAGTGCCAGATGTGCCCGAACGGGTCTTCCAGCGTGCAGCTGCGATCGCCGTAGAACTGGTCCGACAGCGGACGGCGGATCGTCGCACCCTGCTCCTGGGCCTTGTGCGCCACCAGGTCCACGTTCTCGACGTAGACCATCATGCTGACCGGGGAGCCGCCGAGCGAGTGCGGATTCTTGTGGCCCATCTCTGGGTACTCGTCCGCGATCATGAAGAGCGCATTGCCGATCTTGACCTCGGCATGGCCGATCTTGCCGTCAGGGGCCGGGTAGCGCATCACCTCCGTGGCGCCGAAGGCGTTGCGGTAGAAGTCGATGGCCTTGGCGGCGCCGCGCACGATCAGGTAGGGGATCGCAGACGCATAGCCTTCGGGAATCGGGTTGACCCAGCTTGTCATGGAGCCTCCGGCAAATTGGGAGCACGTCGGTGATCGAAGAGCTTCGACTCCCGAACGTTGCAATAGATTCCAAACGGCCGCGGCGAGCGCGGCCGGCCCAGCGTGCGTGGGGCTAGTTGCAGCCGCGCAGCAGGAAGACCAGGAACAGCACCGGGATCGGCACGCCGAGGAGCCAGGCGATGGCGTAGCCGACCTTGCCTTCCTGTTGCCGCACCCACTTAGTTTCCCGTAACTTCTTCATGGCAGAGACCTCATGTGGAAGTGTTCCTCTCCCTAGGTTGGAGAGGGGCAGCAGGCAGTTGGTTCGGAGAACTCCTATGCGTGGCCCCAGGATCGGCTTGTGTTACCTGCTTTTCGCCGCCAGCTGCGGCGCCCAGGCGGCGCCACCGGAGGACATCGACGCCTTTGCGGCGCAGGCGCTGGCAACCTTCGAGGTCCCTGGCATGACCGTGTCCGTGGTCGAGGACGGCAGGACGACGCTGGCGCGTGGCTATGGCGTGCGCAAGCTGGGGGAGGGAAGACCCGTCGACGAGCGCACGCTGTTCCCCATCGGCTCGTGCACCAAGGCGTTCACCGCGGCCGCGCTGGCGCTCCTGGTCGACGACGGCAAGCTCGGCTGGGACGACCGGGTCAGCGAGCGGATGCCGGGCTTTCGCATGTACGACCCGTACACCACGGCGGAAATGACGGTCCGCGATCTCCTGGTCCACCGCAGCGGGCTGGGCCTGGGCGCCGGCGACCTGCTCTGGCTGCCGGCGACCGACTACTCGCGAAAGGAGCTCGTGCACCAGCTGCGCTACATCAAGCCGGCGACGAGCTTCCGCAGCGGCTATGCCTACGACAACGTGCTCTACATCGCCGCGGGCCTCCTGGTGGAGCAGGTCTCCGGCCAATCCTGGGAGACCTTCGTACAGAAGCGGATCCTGGATCCGCTGGGCATGAAAGATTCCGTCGTGTCGCTGCGCCAGGCGCTGAAGTCCTCCAATCGCGCAGCCCCGCACGCGCGCATCGGCGGCGAGCTGCGCGGGCTGGGCGCCAATTCGGTGCTGCCCGAGGATCCGATGCGCATGGAAAGCCCGAACATCGCGCCGGCCGGCGCGATCCAGTCGAGCGCGTCCGACATCGCGCGCTGGCTGGCGGTGCAGATGAACCAGGGCGTGATCGCCGGAGACGAGCGGCTCTACAGCGAGTCTGCCGCCAAGAAGATGTGGGAGGCGCTGGTGATCGAGCCGCCGGATTCGCTGCCGCCCTTGCTCGACGCGCGGCGCCCCAGCTTCGTGGAGTACGCGCTCGGCTGGAACGTCACCGACTATCGCGGCCACAAGCTGATCACGCACAGCGGCGCCGTCCTGGGCGGCAAGGCGGTCGTGGCGATCGTGCCGGACAAGCGCGTCGGCATCGCGGTGATGATCAACTCCGAGGACGGCGGCGCGCGCTGGGCGGTGTTCTACCACCTGCTCGACCACTACCTGGGGCTGGAGCCGCAGCCGTGGATCGAGAACTACAAGAAGGCCGTGGATGAGCTGACCGAGGGCGCGGTGGCGGCTTATCGCAAGGCGCAGACGACGCTGGTGTCCGCCGACGGAGCGGTGTCGGGCCCATCGCTGCCGCTGGCGAAATATGCCGGCGTCTACCGCGACGCCTGGTACGGCACGATCACCATCAAAGCCAAGAACGACGCGCTGAGCATCCAGTTCGACCACACGCCGGCGATGCACGGAGCGCTGGAGCACGTGCGCCATGACACGTTCCGCACGCGCTTCGACGATCGCAACCTGGAGGACGCGTACGTCACCTTCGCGCTGAAGCCCGACGGCGCCATCGACCAGGTGAAGATGCAGGCGGTGTCGCCGCTCGCCGACTTCAGCTTCGACTTCCAGGACCTGCTGTTCGTGCCCGGATCGTAGGCGTCAGCGCGGCCAGAGCCAGACGAACACCGTGCCGCTGACCAGCGCGAAGATCAGCGCGTCGAGCACGTCCTTGCCGACGGCGCTCCACGGACGCCCGAACCAGATGCCGTCGGAGACGCTGCCCGCCGCGTAGGCGAGGAAGGTGACGACGGCGACCAGGTGGAAGGCCTGGCCGTAGGCGCCGACCGGCACGGTGATCACCGCCAGGTGCGCGGCGATCGCGGCGACGACGAGGTTCAGCGCGAACCACTTGCCCAGCTGTGCGCCCATCTTCGGCCGGCCGCTGGGCCTGATCACGACGAACCCGACCGGGCCGTCGGCGAACTTGCGCTGCATGTCGGGTGACTGCATCTCCTTCATGTCGACGCAGTGCGGCAGCACGTACTGGCCTGGTGTCGCCTTGCCGAGCGCCGCGCGCACGCTGTCCTCGGTAGGCAGCTTCAGGTAATCCGAGTTATGCCACTTGAGCACCATGTGGATCAGGCTGCTGGCGATGAACACGCCGACAGCGGACAGCAGGATCGGCAACCAGAGGGATGCGGTGGAAACCATGATGTTGTCCTTTATCTGTGTAGGAGGGACCGTTGGCGCCGACCGGTCGGGACCAACGACCCCTCCTACAATAACGCCATGAAGCGTCTTCTTTCTGCCGCGGCCGCGCTGCTGCTCATCTCCTGCGCCAACGGCGGTGCGCCGGACGCATCGGTCTTGCCGCCTTCGCAGGGTGAATGGATCGTGGACGCGGGGAATCTCAAGCTCAGCGTGCAGGCCTCGCCCTGGCAGATGCGCTTCCACGACGCCGCCGGACAGGTCGTGCTGCAGGAGACCGCAGGCGGAAGCTTCGGCCCCACCGGCGCCGCTGGGCTGCACCTCGGGCCGCCGCCGGAAGGATCGGGTCTGCTGCCGTTGCTGACGCCGATCGTGGACGGCGTGCCCGCGTCGCCGCCGCTGCGCGAGCTGGGCTGGGCGCACGCGACGCAGCTGCTCGAATCGCGCTACGAAGGCGGCGAATGGATCGCGTCGGTTGCGACGAGCGATCCGCTGCGCACGCTGAACGTGCGCGCCGCGCCCGCGGGCGACGGCGTGATCGCGATCACCATCGCGTCGGCGCTGGCTCCAGGAATCGACGCGATCGGCGTGGCCTTCGAGAGCGACGGCGACGAGCGCTTCTACGGCTTCGGCGAGCGCAGCAACGCCGTCGCGCAGCAGGGCGCGACGCTGGAGCACTACGTCGGCGAAGGTCCGTATCAGGACCAGGAATATCCCTTCGTGATGGCGCTGGTGCCCAAGTGGGGCATCCGCTGGCGGCCGGACGCGACCTACTTCCCGGTGCCGTGGCTGCTGTCCTCGCGCGGCTACGGCGTACTGCTCGACAACGACGAGCTCAGCTATCACCGCTTGCGCAGCGACAGCGCCAGCGCGTGGAGCATGGAAGCGGAATCGGCCGAGCTGCGCTTTCGCGTCTTCGCCGGGCCGCAGCCGGCGGACGTGCTGCAGCGGTTCACGGCTGCGCTCGGCCGGCAGCCCGACGCCCACGCGCCGTGGTTCTTCGGTCCGTGGGTGCAGGCGGACAACGCGGAGCGATGGCAAGAGCTCAAGCAGGCCGACGTGCCGACCTCGGTGGCCGCGACCTACACGCACTACCTGCCGTGCGGCGATCAGCAGGGCGTCGAGCAGGCCCAGATCGAGCGCACGACGATGCTCAACGCCATCGGTCTTGCCGTGCACACGTATTTCAATCCGATGATCTGCACGAGCTACCAGCCGGCGTACGACCAGACGTCCGCGCAGGGCGCGCTGATCCACAATCGGCTAGGCCAGGATTACGCGTATCCGTACACCGGCTCGACCGTGTTCTTCGTCAGCCAGTTCGACTTCACCGCCGGGAACGGCATCTCCGCTTACGCCGCCCGCACCGACGAGGCGCTGGCGCACGGCTACGAGGGCTGGATGGAGGACTTCGGCGAGTACACGCCGCTCGACGCCGTCGCCGCCGACGGCAGCACCGGCACGCGCTTCCACAATCGGTATGCGCGCGACTATCACTGCGGCGTGCAGGCGGCGACGGCCGGCGCCGGAAAGCCATTGGCGCGATTCGTCCGCTCCGGCTGGACCGGCTCGGCAGCCTGCTCGCCGATCGTCTGGGGCGGCGATCCGACGACCGGCTTCCGCTTCGACGGGCTGGAGTCGTCGATCTACCAGGCGCTGTCGATCGGCACGTCGGGCGTCGGCATCTGGGGCTCGGACATCGGCGGCTTCTTCGCGCTGGGCAACAGCGCGCTGTCCGACGAGCTGCTCGATCGCTGGGTCGCGTTCGGCGCGACGTCGGTGGTCATGCGCAACCAGGCCAACGGCTTCGCGCTGCCGCCGCGCACGCGGCCACAGCTGTGGGACGCCGCGCATCTGCCGGTGTGGCGGCGCTTCGCCAAATTGCACAACCAGCTCTATCCGTATCTTCGCGCCGCCGCCGACGAGTACTTCGCCACCGGCATGCCGATCATGCGTCACCACGTGCTCACGCATCCCGGCGACGCGCAGGCGATCGCGCGCGACGATCAGTACATGCTCGGGCCGGACATCCTGGTCGCACCGGTCTACGTCGAAGGCGCGACGCAGCGCGAGCTGTACCTGCCGCAGGGCCGCTGGATCGAGTGGTGGCGCGCAGTGAGCTACGACGAAGCTACCGGCGCGTTCTCGTTGATCGGCACGCCGGAGATCCTCGACGGCGGTCGCAGCATCACCGTCGACGCACCGCTCGACGAGATCCCGATGTTCGTGCGCGCGGGCGCTGCGATCCCGCTGCTGCCCGCCGACGTGTACACGCTGACCGAGCACGGCGACGCGGCCGACATCGCCCACCTGTCGGATCGGGCGGGGCAGGAGCGCATGCTGCAGTTCCCCGGAGGTTCTCCATGACCGACGAAGCGGAGGTTCCGCCGACGCTGCCCGGCGTCACGCACCACTACGTGCAGGTGAACGGCTTTCGGATGCACTACGCCGAAGCGGGCGCCGGCGAGCCCGTGCTGATGCTGCACGGCTGGCCGCAGCACTGGTACATGTGGCGGCACCTGATCGCCGAGCTCTCGCCGCGCTTTCGCGTGATCTGCCCCGACCTGCGCGGCTTCGGCTGGTCGGACGCGCCGCCCGGCACCTACGAGAAGGACGTGCTCGCCGACGACGTCCTCGCCTTCATGGACGTGCTGGGCCTGCAGCGCGTGCGCCTGGTCGGCCACGACTGGGGCGGCTGGATCGGCTTCCTGATCTGCCTGCGCGCGCCGGAGCGCTTCGATCGCTATCTGGTGCTGAACATGACGCACCCGTTCCAGCATCCCGACGCGCGGCTCGTGGACGCCTGGCGCTTCTGGTACCAGTGGGTGCTGGCGATGCCGGGGCTCGGCAGCTACGTGCTGCGCCGCGTGCCGGACTTCGTGCGCAAGGTGCTGATCGGGGGCATGCACCGCCCCAACTGGACGCGCGCGGAGCTCAACCTCTACGCGCGGCGCTTCCAGCAACCCGACCGTGCCGCAGCCTCGGTGCAGCTGTACCGCAGCTTCACGCTGCGGGAGATCTGGGCCGCGATGCGCGGCCGCTATCACAAGCAGCGCCTGACGGTGCCGACGCACCTGCTGTTCGGCGAGCGCGACCCCGCGATCACCAAGCGCATGCTCGGCGGCTACGAGGCCAACGCCGACCGCATGACCGTGGAGTTCGTTCCGGACTGCGGGCACTTCATCGCCGAGGAGCAGCCGGAGACGGTGGCGCGAGTCGCGCAGGGGTTCTTGTAGGAGGGGCTGTCAGCCCCGACAGGTCGCGGCCAACGGCCGCTCCTACCTATAATCGGGCAGCAGTTCTCCCCGGGGGCGGGTCATGCATCAGCTACACGAATGGATCGTCGCGAGCTTCGGCCCCGACGTCGACTGGAAGCAGGTCTTTCTGATGGGCATGTCGCCGATCTTCCTGCTCACTTTCATGATCGAGTGGAGCGTGGAGACCAAGCGCGGGCGCGGCTCGCAGTTCCACTGGAAGGAGGTCGTCGCCAACGTCTCGCTGGGCGCGGCCTACCAGGTCGCCGAGGCGGTGATGTGGATCGTCTTCACCGGCGCCGTGTTCCTGTGGGTCTACTCGCACCGGCTGTTCGACATCCCCGTCAACGGCTGGACCGTGATCCCGATCTTCGTGCTGGTGGAGTTCTGCTACTACTGGTTCCACCGCAGCTCGCACCGGGTCCGCTGGTTCTGGACCGCGCACGTGCCGCATCACTCGGGCGAGGTGATGAACTTCACCACGGCGATGCGGCAGAGCCTGCTCAACGCCTTCGTCGGCATCTTCGTGTTCTACCTGCCGCCGGTGTGGCTCGGCGTGCCGCCGGCGGTGGTGCTGTTCATGCTGGCGGTGGATCTGGCCTACCAGTACTTCGTGCACACCGAGTCGATCGGCAGGCTGCCGGCGTGGTACGAGTACATCTTCGACACGCCGTCGAACCATCGCGTGCATCACGGCCGCAATCCGCAGTACATCGACAAGAACTACGGCGGCGTGCTGATCATCTTCGACCGGATGTTCGGCACCTACGAGAAGGAAGACGAGAAGGTGGAGTACGGGATCGTCCGGCAGGTGAAGTCGTACAACTTCCTGGTGCTGAACGTGCACGAGTTCGTCGACATGGTCCGCGACGTGCTCGCGCCTGGCCCCTTGTGGGAGCGGCTCAAGCATCTGTGGAAGCCGCCGGAGTGGGAGCGGGCAGGGCACACGCCGGTGCACACCTGGTCCACCGAGGTGAAGCAGCACGAGAAGGCCGAGTGGCACGGCCTCGAGCATCGGCACGCCGCTGCCAAGTGAAGTGACGCCGACGATCCAGACCGCGCGCCTGACGCTGCGCGCGCACACGCTGGACGACTTCGACGAATACGCCGAGATGTGGGCGGATCCGCGGGTCACGCAGCACATCGGCGGCAAGCCCTTCACGCGCGAGGAATGCTGGGGCCGCTTCCTGCGCTTTCCCGGACACTGGTCGCTGATGGGCTTCGGCTGCTGGATCGCGCGGGAACGGGAGTCGGGCCGCTTCGTCGGCGACCTCGGGCTCTTCGACATGCATCGCGAGCTGCAGCCCTCTTTTGGTGGCGCGCCGGAAGCGGGTTGGGCGCTGGCGCCCTGGTGTCACGGTCGCGGCTACGCCACCGAGGCGATGCAGGCGGCGCTGGGCTGGGTCGACGCCAACGTGTCGCCGCCGCGCACGGTCTGCATGATCAATCCCGGCAACGAGGTCTCGATCCGCGTCGCCGGCAAACTTGGCTACCGCGAGTACGCGCGCACGAGCTACAAGACCGAGGCGGTGATCCTGTTCGAGCGCGCCGCGCCCTAGGCGCGCTTGCTAGGCGGGATTACGCCCGAGGCGTCTGGATCAGGTATCCGCCCGAGCGGTCGTCGTGCTGCAGCTTCATCAGCCCGCGGCGCTGCGCCTCTTCCAGCAGGTCGGTGAAAGACTCGAAGCCGTAGTAGCTCTCGCGGAATCCCGGCTTGCGGCGCTTGAGCGCCTGCTTGACGATCGAGCCCCACACGCTCTCCTGCTCGCCGCGCTCTGCCTGCACCGCCTCGATCGTCTCCATCACCAGGTCGATGGCCTCCTGCCGGCGGTCCTCCTCGGCGGTCTTGGGCTTCGCCGTCGCGTCCCTGGCGGCGACCGTCTTCTGCTTGCGCGGCGCGCGCCGCTCCTGCTTCTTGGCCTGCTCGCGCACCAGGTCGTCGTAGAAGATGAACTCGTCGCAGGCCGAGGTCAGCAGGTCCGACGTGGAGTTCTTCACGCCGACGCCGATGACCATCTTGTTGTTCTCGCGCAGCTTGGTGACGAGCGGCGAGAAGTCGGAGTCGCCCGACAGGATCACGAAGGTGTCGACGTGCGGCTTGGTGTAGCACAGGTCCAGCGCGTCGACGACCATGCGGATGTCGGCGGAGTTCTTCCCCGACTGGCGCACGTGCGGGATCTCGATCAGCTCGAACGCCGCCTCGTGCATCGCCGCCTTGAATTCCTTGTAGCGGTCCCAGTCGCAGTAGGCCTTGCGCACGACGATGCTGCCTTTCAGCAGCAGCCGCTCCAGCACGTTCTTGATGTCGAAGTTGGGATAGCGCGCCTCGCGCACGCCGAGGGCCACGTTCTCGAAGTCGCAGAACACGGCCATGTTGTTGCCATCGGCGGCGGGGGTGGGCATTTCGTTACGGCGTGCGCTCGCGGGTGATCAGCCACTTGCCGCCGACGTTCTTGAACTCCAGGAGCTTCTTGGAGGTGTCACTGAACGTCTCGGACTCGTAGACCTGCACGAACGACGCCATCGCCACGTCGGGACCGCCGGTGGCGACCTGCGGATTGCCGATCGTCACCTTGATGTTCTTGGCGCTGGCCAGGCGCTCGCGGCGCTGCTTCTCCCAGGCCTTGCGCGACCCTTTCTCCGGCTTGAACTCGGGCGCGTAAGCGGCGAGGTAGGCGCTGGCGTCCTTCTTCTCCCAGGCCGAGGCCCAGGCGTCGATCGCCGCGGTCACCGCCTTGGTGGTCTTCTCGGACGCGGCGACCGGAGCGCTCGCGGGTGTCGTCCTGGACGACTCCTTCCTGGACTCCTTGACCGTCGTCTTGGCGGGCTCCGGACGGGGCTCCTCGTGCGAGCAGGCGATCACGCCGGACAAAGTGAGCAGGCAAACGAGCAGCAGATTCTTCGACATCGCGGGCTCCCTGGTTTTGTTGTGTCGAGGGATTCTAGATCACACAGGGTAAGCTTTGCTGCCCGAAGCAATTGCGGAGCTCGCGCATGGCCAGCAGCCTTCTGGCCCTCATCGACGACATCGCCACGATCCTGGACGACGTCGCCCTGCTGACCAAGGTCGCGGCCAAGAAGACGGCGGGCGTGCTGGGCGACGACCTGGCCCTGAACGCGCAGCAGGTTTCCGGCGTCAGCGCCGACCGCGAGCTGCCCGTGGTTTTCGCCGTGGCGCGCGGCTCGGCGGTGAACAAGGCCATCCTGGTGCCGGCGGCGCTGGCGATCAGCGCCATCGCGCCCTGGGCCGTGATCCCGTTGCTGATGGTGGGCGGCGCCTACCTCTGCTACGAGGGCTTCGAGAAGCTGGCGCACCGGTTTCTCCACAGCAAGGCCGAGGACCAGGCGCACCACGACGAGCTGGTGAAGGCGCTGTCGGATCCGGCGGTCGACCTGGTGGCCGTGGAGCGCGACAAGATCAAGGGCGCCGTGCGCACCGACTTCATCCTGTCGGCGGAGATCATCGTCATCGCGCTGGGGACGGTGGCGACCGCGCCCTTCAGCCAGAAGGTCGTGGTGCTGGTCGGCATCGCGGTGCTGATGACGATCGGCGTATACGGCCTGGTCGGCGGCATCGTCAAGCTCGACGACGCGGGCTTCTGGCTGAGCCGGCGCTCCGGCCGGACCTCGCGCGCGCTGGGGCGCAGCCTGCTGCTGTTCGCGCCGTGGCTGATGCGCGCGCTGTCGGTCGCGGGGACCGCAGCGATGTTCATGGTCGGCGGCAGCATCCTGGTGCACGGCATTCCGGCGCTGCATCACGCCGTGGAATCGATGCCGGGCCCGGTGACGATGATTTTGAATGCGCTCGCCGGCGTCATCGCCGGCGCGGTGGCGCTTGCGGCGGTGTGGTGCGCGCAGCGCGTGTGGCAGACCATCTCGAAGCACAACAGGGGGAAATAGAAATGCACAGTCCGATTCTCGCGCCGGTGGTGGCGCTCGTGGCCTGGACCATGGTGATGTGGGTATGGATGTACGCGACGCGCATCCCGGCGATCACGCGCATGAAGATGCGACTGGATCCCAACGCGCCGCGCGGCGAGCAGATGGCGACGCTGCCGCCGAACGTGCGCTGGAAGGCGGACAACTACAACCACCTGTTCGAGCAGCCGACGATCTTCTACGCGGTCGCGATCTGCCTGGCGCTGATGGAGCAGGGTGGCGGCATCAACCTCACGCTCGCGTGGGTCTACGTGATCCTGCGCGTGGTCCACAGCCTGGTGCAGTCGCTGTGGAACAAGATCGAGGTGCGCTTCGCGGTGTTCTTCCTGTCGTCGCTGCCGCTGATCGGCCTGATCATCCACGCGCTGGTGTCGGTGGCGCACCACTGACCATGCACTTGCCCGGCCGCGTCGAGTGGCGGAAGTGGCTCGGGACCGAGCCGCTGGAACAGGCGCATGCGCTGGCCGCGCAGTTCTATTGCGACCCGGAGATCCTGGCGATCGAGCAGCGCGCCGTCTTCGGCAGCAGCTGGCAGTTGGCCGGGCCCGTCGATGCGCTGACCGGCAGCGGCGACCACGTCGTCACCGAGATCGGCGCGACGCCCATCATCCTGGTGCGCGGATCCGACGGTGTCCTGCGGACGTTCCACAACGTCTGCCGCCACCGCGCCGGACCGCTGGCGCTGCAGGATGGGCGCGGCGCCAAGGCGCTGCAGTGCAAGTACCACGGCTGGACCTACTCGCTGACCGGCCAGCTGCGCAGCGCGCCCGAGATGCAGTCGGCGGCAGCGTTCGACATCGCCCGGATCTGCTTGCCTCCGGCCCGTGCCGCGGAGTGGTCACCGGTGGTGTTCGCGTCGCTGACGGAAGACGTGCCAGTGCTCGACGAGGTGCTCGACGGCATCCGCGCGCACGCGCAGGCCACGCTGGCGCAGCCGCTCGCGTTCCATCGCCGCGTCAGCTACACGCTCGACTGCAACTGGAAGGTGTACGTCGACAACTATCTCGAGGGCTATCACCTGCCGCACATCCATCCGGCGCTGAACAAGCTGCTGGACTACCGCAGCTACACCACGACCTGCGCGCGCTGGCACTCGCTGCAGCATTCGCCGCTGGAGGGCGCGGAGGGGGCGCCCTACGGGAAAGGCGAGGCCTACTACTACTTCGTCTATCCGAACACGATGCTCAACTGTCTGCCGGGCCGGCTGCAGACCAATCGCGTGGTGCCGCTCGCGGTCGACCGCTGCCGCGTGGACTTCGACTATTACTATGCGGCGGCCGGCGACGACGCCGAAGCGCAGCGACGACGCGAGCAGGACCAGGCGTTCAGCGACGAGGTGCAGGTCGAGGACGCCGCGATCTGCGCTGCGGTGCAGAAGGGCCTGGCGTCCGGAAGCTACGAGCCGGGGCGCCTGAATCCCAAGCGGGAGGCCGGCGTGAAGCATTTCCACGATCTGTTGCGCGGGGCCTATCGCCACGCGCTGGAGGCGCAATGATCCAGGACCGTAAACGCATGCTGTCGCTGCCGATGGCCATCGGCCTCGTCTTCGGCAACATGGTGGGCTCGGGCATCTTCCTCTTGCCGGCGACGATGGCGCCGTATGGCGGCGTCAGCGCGCTCGGCTGGCTGTTCACCGCCACCGGCGCGATGCTGCTGGCCGTGACCTTCGCCTGGCTTGCGCGCACGCGCGTCGCCGCCGGCGGCATCTACGCCTACACGCGCATGGCGTTCGGCGACTTCGCCGGCTTCCTCGTCGCCTGGTCGTACTGGATCTCGTGCTGGGTGACGAACGCGGCGCTCGCCACCGGCACCGTCAGCTATCTCTCCGGCCTGGTTCCCGCGCTGGCGCAATCCAACGTGCTCGCCGGCGCAGTGGCGCTGACCCTGCTCTGGGTGCTCACCGGCGTCAGCATGCACAGCGTGCGCAGCGCCGGCTCGGTGCAGCTCGTCACCAGCATCCTCAAGCTCGCGCCGTTGCTGCTGCTCATGGTCATGGGCCTGTGGTTCATGAACGCCGACAACCTCGTGCCGTTCAATCCCACCGGCAAGCCGGTGATGCAGGCCACCAGCGCCGCCGCGGCGCTGGCGCTCTGGGCGATGCTCGGTCTGGAGAGCGCGACCGTGGCGGCCTCCAAGGTGGAGAACCCCGAGCGCAACGTTCCGCGCGCGACGCTGATCGGCACCGCGCTCGCCGCGATCGTCACCGCGCTCGTCTGCGTCGGCGCCATGGCCATCGTGCCGCCGGCGATCCTGGCCAAGTCCAACGCGCCGTTCGCCGACGTGGCCAACATCGTCTGGGGCGGCGCCGGCGGGATGATCATGGCGGCGGTGGGGACGATCAGCGCCTTCGGCTGCCTCAACGGCTGGATCCTGCTGCAGGGACAGATGGCGCAGGCGATGGCGCGCGACGGCCTGCTGCCGAAGGCGTTCGAGACGGAGAACGCGCGCGGCACGCCGACGTTCGCGCTGATCGCGGGCGGCGTCATCGCCTCGATCATGATCCTGCTCAACTACACCGGGCCGCTGGTCAGCGTGTTCACGTTCCTGGCGCTGCTGGCGACGCTCGCCAACCTGGTGCCGTACCTGTTCAGCGCGATGGCGGCGCTGATCCTGATGCGCACCGGTCCGGTGCCGCTCACGCGCGCTCGTGCCGCCGTGCTGCTGGCGGCGTCGGCATATGCGCTCTGGACCATCTACGGCGCCGGGCAGGAGACCGTGTTCTGGGGCTTCCTGCTGCTGCTCTCGGGACTGCCGATGTTCGTCTGGCTGCGGCGCGATCAACGCGCGTAGTCGCGCAGCGGCGGCTCGCCGTCGCTGTTGTAGTCGGCGCTGTCGTCGGTGAAGCTCGCGGCGAACGCCTCCTCGGCGTGGAACTGCGCGACCGGATCGACGCCGGGAATCGTCAGCGCAGTGCACGTGGATGCGGACACGCGCGAAGGATCGGCGCCGCCTGCATGGTTGAGCGCGTCCAGCACCAGCGTAAACACCACCGGATCGCGCATAAGTGCGACGTGATTCACCGGATGCCCCGGGCAGATCGACTGCACCAGCACGTTGATCGCGCCGTCGAGCGCGGAGGTGGAGTCGGGTAGCTGCGGCTGCACCAGCTCGTCGGTGCCGCTGTAGATGCTCGTGTAGTCCAGGTCACCCGGCGTTTCGTCGTCGCGATTGAGCGCGTCGAGGAATTGCGAGCCGACCTGCATCTGCCAGTGCGGCGGCGCGCAGCCGAACGCGCAATTGAGATTCGCGACCTGCGTGCCGTGCTGCGGCGTGCCCAGGCTGATGACGTCGTCGACGAGCGCGCGCACGGTCGGCCACCAGCGCAGCGCCCAGCGCTCCTCGAGCCCGCCCTGGCTGTGGGCGATCATCGACACCTTCTGGCCGGTGAGCGCGTGGATCGCGCGCAGGGCGTACACGACGTACTCGCTGGAATCCTGGATGTCCGCCAATGCGCGGCTCGGCAGGTCGACGGTGAACACCGCAAACCCTGCGTCGGTGAGCGCCGGCATGTAGGTCGTCGGCCAGCTCATCTGCGTGGTGCTGTCGGTGCCGTGGATCAGCAGCACCGGCGGCCCGCGCGTCACGTCGTCGGGCAGACCGATCGCAGCCTGCATCGCGTCGGGATCGGATGTCAGGGCCGGCTCGCCAGTTACTGTTTCCGATCCGGTGCCGCCACAGGACGCGAGCAGCAGGCAGAGCGCGCAGCAGATCTCAGCAGGCCGGAAGATCGTAGGCAACCGCGGCCTCCGGCGTGACGATGGGCGAGGGCACCGGCCGGCCGTAGGCCTGCAACATGCAGGCGACATGGCTGGTGAAGACGCCCTCCACGCCGAGCGACATTGCCGTCTGGGCGTCGGCGACGGTGTCCACCGCCCAAGGCGCGACCTGTCGTCCCAGCGCGTGCACGTTGTCCACGAATGCCTGGTTGTAGTCCGGCGGCAGCGTATCGGGCGCGGCGAAGTCGGTGGCGCTCGCGAGCACGTAGGCGTAGCTCTCGGTGGCCGAGCCGAGCGTGAGGAACACCGTCTTGATCTCGGGATTGAGCGCCTTGACCCGCGCCAGCGACGCCGGCCAGAACGATTCCACGGCCACACGCCGCGTCAGCCCGTACTCCTCGATCAGCGGCACCAGCACGTCGGCGATGCGATTGCCGACCGGATCGAAGTTGGAGTCGTAGGGGATGTTCTTGATCTCGATGAACGCGATCGGCATGCGCTCGCCCAGGGCGAGGATGTATTCGAAGAACTCGCGGGCGGTGGCGACCTGCACGCCCTTGCCGCGCAGCGCGTAGTCCTGGCCGTCGTCTGGATCGCGTGTCGGATCGGTGACCAGGCCGCCGAGCCCGGGCGCGATGCCTGGCACCCACCAGAACGCAGCGTCGCAGGCGCGGACCTCGGCCAGCGTGTGGTCGGCGACGTTGCCGGTACAGTCGGTGGTGCGATCCAGCGTGCCGTCGTGGATCAGCACGATCTCGCCGTCGGAAGTGATGTTGGCGTCGGCCTCGATCACGTCTGCGCCCAGACGCACGGCGTTGCGCATCGCCACCATCGTTTCCTCGGGCGCGTAGTAGACGTCGCCGGCGTCGGCGATGATCCACGGCCTGGGCAATGCGTCCGCCGCCGACGTCGCGAAACCGAGCTCCGGCGACTTCTGCGAGCTTCCGCACGCGGCCGCGAGCGCGGCGATCGCCAACAATATCCCCCGAACCATGCGCTATTGCCCTCCCGCGGACGAACTTCCACGTATCCTACGGCCATGCGACGGGGAGACGACACGATGAGGTTCAGATTCACGCTGATGCTGGCTGCGCTGGTTGCGGCAGCACCGTCTGCAGGCCGGGCCGAATCGGCGGTCGGCGGCAGCTACGGCTGGAGCCAGCAGGACGGGGGACAGTTCCAGGGCAACGGCTCGGGATACAAAGCCTTCCTCGGCACCTATATCCGCGGTGCCGGCGCCGAGATCGGCTTCGTCAACTTCGGCGACCTCGGCGGCGACGGCCCGCATGCGCAAGCCTGGACCTCGGGCGTCACCATCGGCTTTCCGATCCGCCAGCTTTCCGTCTACGGCAAGGTCGGGCTGGCGCTGTCGCGCGTCAGCGGCTCGGCCACCAGCGAGGAGGTCAACCATCACCGCATGTACTACGGCGGTGGCATGACGCTGGGCGGTCAGAAGGGCTTCGGCGTGCGCGGCGAGTACGAGCGGTTCGAGCTCACGTCCGAGCACCTGAACTTCTACTCCCTCGGGCTGGAATACCGGTTCTAGCCATGCGAGGCGTTTTGCTCTGTGTGATGACGTTCCTGGTGAGCGCGCTCGCTGGCTGCAACTCTTCCGGCGACAGCAGCACGCCGCCGGTCGTCGTCGATGCGCCGGCAGCGACACCCAAGGCCGTGTGCGGTCCGGGCTCGCGCCCCGAGCTCGGGATCCAGGGTCGCGTCAGCCGCGAAGAGCACGACAGCGGCCGCGCGGCCGAGGGCTACACCTGCAACACCGAGCTGGTCGGCTCCTACACCTTCCCCAACGCGATGGGCACGGTCGCGGGCTTCAAGGTCGAGCGCTACGTCGACGACGCCGGTCACGAGTGCGCGTACTACGACACCACGCTCGCGTTCCCGACCAACGTCTTCGACATGGAAGCGGGCGTCAACGTGCTGGACATGGCAGACCCGGCAAACCCGGTGCTCGCCGACCGGCTGATCACGCCGGCGATGCTGACGCCGCACGAGTCCGTGGTGGTGAACCAGGAGCGCGGCCTGCTGGTAGCGGTGTCGGGCACGGTCGTGACCGCGCCGGGCATCGTCGACGTCTACGACATCGCGCAGGACTGCCGTCACCCGGTGCTGAAGGCTTCGGCGCCGGTCGGCGTGCTCGGTCACGAGAGCGGCATCTCGCCGGACGGCCGCACGTTCTACTCCGCGTCGCCGGGCACGCCGACGCTCGCGGCCATCGACATCAGCAACCCGGCGCTGCCGCGGCTGATCGCGGTGATGCCGTACTACTCGCACGGCCTGTCGGTGAGCCCCGACGGCAACCGCATCTACATCGCCGGCATCGGCGTGTCCGGCAGCGTGCTGGCGTTCACCGACGTCCGCGCCATCCCGGATCCGAACATGGATCGCGCGCTGGTGATCGTCGACGTGTCCGAGATCAACGCGCGCAAGCTGAACGCGAGCGCGCGCGAGGTTGCGCGCCTGCAGTGGAGCCCGATGAGCATCCCGCAGAACGCCATCCCGATCACCATCGGCGGCAAGCCGTACCTGGTGGAGATCGACGAGTTCGGCGCGCTGCTCGAGGTCGGCGCCGGCCGCATCATCGACATCAGCGACGAGGCGCATCCGCAGGTCATCTCCAACCTGCGCCTGGAAGTGCACAACCCGGAGAACTTCGAGGCGACCCGCGGCGATCCGGGCGCGAACTTCCAGGGCCAGGGCTACGCCGGTCATTACTGCAACGTGCCGACGCGCGTGGACCCGACCATCGTCGCCTGCAGCATGATCATCTCCGGACTGCGCGTGTTCGACATCCGCGATCCGTACCATCCGCGCGAGGTCGCCTACTTCAACGCGCCGGTCAATCCGCGCCTGCCGGTGCCGACCGCGGCGAGCAACTACGCGATGTCGAGCCCGTCGTTCGTGCCCGAGCGCCGCGAGATCTGGTACTCCGACGTCTACAGCGGCTTCTACGTCGTGCGGCTGACCAACGACGTGTGGCCGTAAAACTGGGCATCGCGGCGGCAGCAGTCCTGCTCGCCGCCTGCGCCAATTCCTCGCTGGACTCGCAGGCGCCGCCCGCGCAGAGCGCTTCGCAGCTGCTGCCGCTGCACGCCGACGGCGACGTCATCCGCGACGCGCTCGGTCGGCAGGTGCTGCTGCGCGGCTTGAACCACATCGGCCTGCGCTCCAACGCCACGCGTCCGGCGTACCGCGTCGACGGCACCGTGACGCCGGATTCAGAACTGTTCGACCTGCAGGACCTCGACGACGAAGACTTCGCGCGGATCGCCTCGTTCGGATTCAACTTCGTGCGGCCGGTGTTCTCCTGGGAGTTCGCGCAGCCCGACCCGCCGCCTGCGCCGTACAACGAGGCGTACTTCGCACGGATCAGTGACTTCCTCGACAAGGCGGAGGCCCACGGCCTCTACGTGCTGTTCGATTTCGGCCAGTTCGGCTGGTCGCGTGCGGCGGGCGGCAACGCCGGCGCGCCGGACTGGACGCTCAGCGACATGTGCAGGTCGTTGCCGCCGCGCTTCGGCAACGAGCCGCCGCAGGCCTCCGCGCGTGTCGGTTGCGCGTTCATGGAGTTCTGGCAGAACGAGCCGGTGGAGGCGGCGCCCGGCGTCGGCCTCCAGGACCTGTACATCGACCTCTGGCGCGAAGTCATGCGCCGCTACCGCGATCATCCGGCGGTGGTGATGGTGGATCTCTTCAACGAGCCCTTCGGCGCTCTGATCCCGCCGGAGGTCCTGGAGATCGCTTTCCTGTATCCGTTCTATCGCCGGCTGGCCGCGGCGATCCGCGAGATCGATCCCGACGTGATCGTCGGCTTCCAGCCGGAGCTGCTCCATTCGCTCGGCATCCCGCTGCCCGCGACCGAGGCCATCGGCATCGACAACGCTGTCTATCTGCCGCACGACTACACCGCCACGTATTTCCTCCAGCGCGCGGATCCGAGCTATCCGCCTGGGCAGGACCTGATCACGCGCGCCGATCTGCTGCTGACCGCGCAGGATGCGCGAACGCTCGGGACGCCGTTCCTCATCGGTGAGACGGGCTGGACGCGCACCACCTCCGCCGACGGCGTCGGCGGTCCGATCGACGCCTCGGACCCGACCGCGCCGCCGCAATTCGGCGTGAGCCTCACCGCGCTCGCCAACGAGCTGCAGATCGGCTGGGCCTGGTTTGCGTACTCGTCGACCGACGAGGCGTACGGCGTGCTGCCGGGCGGCGTGCTCGACGAGCCCCTGATGCGCGCGATCGCGACGCCGTTTCCGCGTGCTGTCGGCAGCGACGTCGCGTCGATCTCGTTCGATCCGCAATCGCGCCGCTTCGAGATGCGCACGCAGCAGGCGAGCCTGCTGCCGGCGAAGATCGCGCTGCCGATGGCGTGGCAGTATCCCGCGGGCGCTTGCGCGCGGGCCGATGGCGTGATCGTCGCGGTCGATGCGGGGACATCGGTGCTGGAGCTGACGGCGACGCCGCGCGAGATCGTGGTCTCGCCGGGTACCTGCTAGGACGCGTAGACCGCCGCCACGAGATTGTGGTGCGCCACCGGCTCGGAGAAGCCTTTCACGCTGATCGCCGCGCGGGGCTCCATCGACGGCCCCCTGGTTTCCTGCGCGCAGAGGTCGATGGTCCGCTGCGCGACCAGCACCTCGCCGTCGCGCGCCTCCTCGCACAGACGCGACGCCAGGTTCACCGCCATGCCGACGGCGGTGTATTCGAAGCGCTCGCCGGCCTCGATGGCGCCGACGATGACCTCGCCGCTGGCGACGCCGATGCCGACACCCAGGCGATGCGGACCCTGCGACCAGCCGCGCGCGGCCGTCGCCACCGCCGCGCGGATCGCGTGCGCCATCTCCAGCGCGCGCGGGCCGTGACGCTCCACCGGCAGCGGCGCGCCGACCAGAACCAGGATGCCGTCGCCGGCCAGGTCCTTGATGGTGCCGTCGTAGCGGGCGATCACTTCGCCGGCTACGTGGTAGAACTCGCGCAGCACCTGCACGACCTTCACGGAGCCAAGCGCTTCGGCATAGGCCGTGAAACCACGCAGGTCGACGCACACGGCCGTGAGGTCGAGCTTGCTCTCCTGCATTGCGTGGCGCATCCCGCGCCGGCGCACGAGGTCCGCGACTTTGGGCGACAGGAAGCGCGCCATGAATTCGCCACGCTTGCCTTGCAGAACGTGATAGCGCACGGCGCCGATGAGGAAGAAGATCAGGCCGAGCATGCCGAAGATCGGGCTGATCTCCACCGGCAGCACGAGCGCCACCAGCAGGAAGGGCGTGGCCGCGATCATGCCGAGGATGCGCGCTTGCTCCGGCGGGTCGGGCCGCCGCCGCAGGAACAGCGTCGCGCCAAAAATCCCGAACATGCCGGCGATCAGCGTCGGCCCGCCGAACAGCCAGAATCCCGGATTGAGCAGCGCCTCGCCGCCTGCAGCGAAGCTGCCGAGGAAGGCGCGGTACTTCACCTCGGGCCACAGAAGGCCGGCGATGCCGTAGACGATCGAGGCGACTTGGGCGAGGCGAACCGCGTAATCACCGCCCTTTACGTTGAGGTTGCCTGCAGGCACGGTCCGGCGCACCCGCATGATCCACTCCAGGAAGGCCCAGAAGCACACCGCATCGACCACGGCCATCCAACGGCCCCACCACGGGATCGTCGCCATGCCGTGGATCGGCACCTCGAAACCGACGGCCAGGCCTAGCGTGGCGAGCGCCAGCGCGAGCAGGCGGCTGATCGGCGAGTCGCGATCGGCGACGTAGAACGCGATGCCCATGCCGACGGCGCTGATCGCCAGCAGGGTGCTTGGGACCCAGCGCAGCAAGTCGTCCATGCGTCATCGTAACGCCATCGCCTTACGCGGCGTACGCGCAAAACCGCCGCGCAAGTGCGCGGCGGTCGTGCTTTGAAGCGGACTTCGCGCGCTACTGCGGCGGCGGCGCTTCGGCTGGCGTGTCCGTGGTCGTCGTCGTCGTGGTCGTCGACGAGCTGGAGCTCGAGCTATCCGACGGCGGGGGCGTTGCCGGCTCGGGTGCCGGGGTCGGGGCCGGGGTCGGGGCGTTCTGGTGCTGCACCTCGACGTTCACCTGTCCGGGGGTCGTGCTGGCATTGCCGGCGCGGCCTTTCTGCCAGGCATAGAAGCCCAGGGCCGCGACGATGACGAAAATCACGACCACGGCGATGATTGCGGTATTACCGGTTTTCTCTTGTTCTAGATCAGCCATTTTCAGTTCTCCGTCGCGAATGGGCGTAGACGTTACTGCGACAGCGCCCGGAATCAGTGAGTTCCTGCTTCGACTATAGAAGCGGCGCTATTTTCACTCCTTCTGGTCGGCCTTGTCGCGGGCTGCCTGCTCCGCGGCGCGGGCGCGCGTGCGGTCGGGGGCCTTGGCGGCGTCCTGCTCGGTGTCGTAAGGACCGATGCGCGTGGTGCTGCCGCAGCCGAAGCCCTGCTCGACGCGCTTGTGCTCGAGGCACCACCACCAGGTTGGGGCTGCAGGGCTCATCCTCAGTCAGACAACGCGATCGCGCTAAAGTCTCGGCCATGCGCCTGATCACGATCCCGATGAGCCACTACTGCGAGAAAGCGCGGTGGGGGCTGACGCACGCCGGCGTGAAGTACCACGAAGAGGCCCACCTGCAGGTGTTCCACTATCGCGCCGTGCGCCGCCTCGACGCGCAGGGGATGGTGCCGGTGCTGGTCACCGAGGCAGGCGCCGTGGCGGATTCCACCGCCATCCTGCAGTTCCTGGACGAGCGGCTGCCCGAGCCGCGCAAGCTCTACCCGGAACCGCTGCGAAAGCAGATCGAGCTCCTGGAGGAGTGGTTCGACGAGGGCCTGGGCATCGAGACGCGCCGCTGGGTGTACTTCCAGTACATGCAGGTGCCGATGCGGGAGGTCCTCAAGACCGCGGCACAGGGAACGCCAGGCTGGCAGCGGGCCCTGGCGCCGCTGCTGTTCCCGGCCATGCGCATGTACTTGAACCGGCGCCTGGCGATCTCGCGCGAGAACGTCGAGCAGGGGCTGCACACGATCCTGGATTGCTTCGACCAGGTCGCCGCGCGGCTGCGCGACGGGCGTCGCTACCTGCTCGGTGATCGCTTCACCGCCGCGGACCTGACGTTCGCCTGCATGGCGGCGCCGGTGCTGCTGCCGCCCGAGTACGGGATCCGCTTGCCGACGCCGGATGAAGCCCCGGCCGGTGCGCGCGACGACGTCTGGCGTTTCCGGATCCATCCCGCAGGCCAGTTCGCGCTGCGGCTGTTCCGGGAGAATCGATCAGGCTGAGAGGTGCCGCTGGATGTTCTTCATCTGCTGCTCCCAGCCTTGGCTGTTCATGCGGTAGGCCTCGTCGCGCCGCGCCGCGGGTACCTGGTCGAATCCGGACTCGGTCAGCGCAAGCAAGGTGCCGCCGTCAGCATCCGTCAGCGCGAACGTGACCAGCGTCGGCGTTTCCTTCGAATAGTCGACCTTGGGGTCGATGCCGTACGGGTGCCAGCGCCAGGCCAGCCGCTGCTCGGGCTCGACGCGCTCGACCAGCACGTCCCACTTGAGGTGCTCGTAGCCCGGATGGGTGATCTGGCCCTGCGTGCGCTCGCCGGCGACGAAGCGCTTGCCCTTCAGATCCACGCCGAACCAGCTGCCGAATTCCTTGGCATCGGCGATCGCGCGCCACACCCGCGCGCGCGGCGCCTGGAGCAGAACCTTGCGCTCGATGCGGTCGCTCACGGTGCTCATGTCGACTTTCTCCGGTGGAAGCGCACGCGCAGGTTGCGCGGCACCAGCGTGAAGCTGAACACCTCGCTCACGGCTTGCGCCTGCGGCACCGCTTCGATGTCGAAGTTGCGCGCCAGCATCAGCGTGGCGCTGCGAAGCTCGGCGAGCGCCAGGTTGCGGCCTGGGCACATGCGCGGGCCGTAGCCGAAGGGCAGGGAAGCGGCGCGCCCCGGTCCGGCGTCGGCTTTCGCCGCGTCCTGCGCCGGCTCGAAGCGCGGCGTCGGCGTGGAGTGCGGCGAGCTGTTCGCAGCAGCGCGCGTCAGCAGCAGCACGGCGGTTCCCGCCGGCACGGCCAGGTCCTGGAACACGGTGTCGCGCAGCGACTCCAGGAAGAACATCGGCGCCACCGGGTGCAGGCGCAGCGTCTCGTTGATCGTCGCGTCGGTCATGCGCAGCAGGTGCGGGAAGCGATTGGCATGCGGCACTTCCTTGTCCGGCGCCGAGGCGTCGTCGAGCATCGCGTCGGCTTCCTTGCGCAGCGCTTCGTAGACGTCGGGCCGGCTCGACACGCAATGGATCAGCCACGCCATGGTGTTGGCGGTGGTGTCCTCCCCGCCGAGCAGCACGGTCATGGTGTTGGCGAAGACGTCCTCGTCGCTGATGGCGCTGCCGTCCTGCTCGTTGGCCAGCAGCAGCGCTTCCAGGAAGCAGGTCGGCGATTCGCGCAGCTTGGGATTGGTGCGGAGGCGCTCGCGCGCGTTGTCGATCAGCTTGCCGACCTCCACATGCAGCGCGGCCAGCGCGCGGTCGAGTTCGCGATCCTGCGGCAGCTTGAAGTAGCGCCAGTACGGGAAGAAGCCGCGCACGCGCCGGCCCAGCGCCGGGAAGATCTTGTCGAGATGGCGCTGGATCACGTCCTCTCCCATCTCCAGCGTGTTGGCTTCGTGCCCGAGCGCGAACTGCATGGTCACGTCGACCGTGTAGCGCATGAGGTCGGCGGCGACGTCGACGGCGTCGCCGCGATCCGCAGCCTTCTGCCAGCGCCGTAACAGCTTCTGCGTGACCGTGAGCAGCTTGTCGTGGAAGTGCTTGAGCTGCTGCGCGTTGAGCGTGGCCAGCCAGATGCGCCGCTGGTTGCGCCAGCGGTCGCCCTCGGAGGAGAACAGGCCGTTCATCGACAGGTCCCGCGCCACCGGCTCCATCTTGCGGATGCGCCGGAAGCCTTCGGGCCGGTCCTTGAGGATCTGCTGCGCCAGGGCGTAGTCGTTGACGACCAGGAAGCGCATGCCGGCCGCAGTCACCCGGTAGAACTTGCCGAACTGCTGCGCCCATTGCTCCAGCTGCAGATGCAGCTGCGCGGGACTGAGCTTGAAGGCTTGCCCGAGCCAGGGCAGGCCTGCCGGCTGCGGCAGTGCGTCCAGCGTGCGCAAGGCTGAGAGGTGAGTCATCCGCATACTATCTCGGGCTTCGGGGATGCGTTGCCCCAATAGTGCTCGAGGCGACTCGGACGCCGTAGATGATCACCTCGGTCTGTGGCTTGATCGATACAAACCAGGCGTTGCCTTGCTGGACGCGCCCGACCGTTGCCGTGCCAGAGCCAATGATTTCCACGTCGCCGAAGGTGGCTGGCGCCGGCAGTAATAATTCGTCGGATGGGCCAACCCGTATGTGCCATTGGTTGCCTGCTGACAGTTCTGTTCGGAACTTGAGCTGTGGCAGCGCCAGATATGCCGGAATGAAGGCGCTGCCATCCGCGAGCACACGAATGCCAACCTGGGGGCTGCTGCTGCGGACAAACAGGATTGATTCTGAAGCTCGCGGCGGATCCCCGACGAATCGCACAGGAACGTAGCTCGAGCGGAATTCGGGGTTCTGGGCGAGATCTTGCTCGTAGCGGAAGCAGGGCTCGACCTTGCCCTTGGGCCGGCACCAACTGATCAGGTCCGGACGTCGGGCAAGGAGATAGGCGGCATCGCCTAATTCGTGAGCCAGCAAGCCGTGCCCGAAGCTGGGTGGCGGGTGTTTGGCGAGATAGGCGTCGTTCAGGCCTAGGGAGTCAACGGCGGGCAGTTCGGACCAATAAGGGAGACAGCCCGAGGCTGTCACTGCCAGCAGCGGTCGTTGCGGAAACCCCCTTTTGAGCGCGGTGCCGATCGATTCCCCGTCGAACTCCCAGCGCTCGGACAGCGCGCGGCGGTTCGCGTCGTCGTCGCGCTGCATGATGACCAGCGCCGCGAGCAGAGCGAGCAGGAGCAGGTGCGTGGCTATGCGCTGCGCCGTCACCATGGAATCGATGAGGCCTGCCGTCCCGGCAATAAGGCATGTGAGCGCAACCAGAGGCAGCCCGAGCATGCGATAGGCCGGAAAGATGTCGCCGCCGACGGTCGCAACGTAACCGCACCAGAGAACCGCCGTTCCAAGTGTGAGGATCAGTATCCGTCGATATCGCCGATGGCGTGCGGCAAGCGTCGCAAACACTGCGCTGGCTATAAGCAGGGGGAGAGCCGAACTGAGCCCGCGCTCCACATACACCCAGCCATGCGCGAGGCGATCCAGGTTGAGCGCGATTTTCGCCCGTGCCGGATTCGGTAGCCAGTCTCCGTAGTAGTGGATGCGGACGCCAGTTGCGCGACCAGGACCGCCAAAGGCACGCAGGCAACGAGTGCGGCAAGCCGATTGCGGGATCGGACTTGTAAATCAGGAGCGAACAGGATGGCTGCGACCGCCGGCGCGCCTACAAGGATCGCGTCCGGCCGCGTCACAGTCAGCCCCCCAAGGGCAGCGCCGGCCAAAGCGGCCCGTGTCGTCGACAACGATCCGCAGCCCAGAAGCCAAAACACAGCCGCTACCAAGGCGTAAAGCAGCGGCTGTTCAAGTCCGGCGAGCAGCCACGCTGCAACGCAGCCGAGCGTCGCGAGAAAAAAGGGCGCCCATAGTCGCGACAGCATTGACGCGCTGTCACCTGACAGAAAGGCGAGCGCCAACACGAGGAGAGCGCCGCACGCCGCACCAAGGCCGCGTGCTGCCGTGACCAGATCCACCCCGAGTGCATGTAAGGCGCTGCACAGGAGGATCCAGGAGAGGTTTGAGTAGCCTTCAACTCGCTCTCCCGCATTCCAGACGAGTCCAAGGCCATCAACGAAATTTCGCGCGTAGCGCAGGGAGATCAGCGCGTCGTCCGCGAGGAAAGGGTAGTAGCGAAGTGCATGCAGGGCCAGCGCCGCGAGTCCTATTGCGAAGACGACCACGCGAGTCATGCTAGGACTAACCCAACGCCCTGCATCGCGCATGGGCTAGCCCGCGATCATCTTGATGCCGACCAGCGCCAGCACGATGGCGATGCCCGTGCGCACGACCTGGGCGGGCGCGTAAACCGCGATGAACGAGCCGGCGATGATCCCGGGGATCGAGCCCAGGAGCAGGTTTCCGAGCAGACCGAAATTGACGTTGCCCATCAGCAGGTGGCCGGTGCCGGCCAGGAAGGTCAGCGGGATCGCGTGGACGATGTCGGTGCCGACCAGGGAGCTCGGCGTCAGCCGCCGCGGATAAAGGTACAGGAGCATGACCGCGCCCAGCGCGCCCGATCCGATTGAGGTGAACGTCACCAGGAAGCCGAGGATGACGCCGGCGACGACCGTCAGCGCCGGCTGCATCGCCTTGAACGGCACCGGCTTGCTGCCGCGAAGCTTCTCGCCGATGGCGTGGAAGCGCTGCCGGAACAAGGCCGCGAAGGAGGTCAGGATCAGCGTCACGCCCAGCGTCTTGACCATCAATCCGCTCTTCATCTGCCCGGCGCCGCTGTAATAGAGCCACAGCAAGGTCAGGCAGGAGGCGGGGATGCTGCCGAGGAACATGCGGCGCAGGATCTGGTAGTCGATCGTGCCCCGCTTGCGGTGCACGGCGGCGCCGAACACCTTGGTGAGCCCCGCGAACCACAAGTCGGTCCCGACCGCGGTGGCCGGCGACACGCCGAACAGGAGCATCATGATCGGCGCCATCAGCGAGCCGCCGCCTACGCCGGTCATGCCGACGATGATGCCGACGCCCAACCCGGCCAGCGAGTTGACGAGGTTCAGTTCCAAGGGGTTCCCCAACTAGCGCAGCGCGCATTGTGCGCAAACAGCGTCGCATTTCCCATCCGGCGTGACTCCCGTCACGTTCGCTGCCGGGCGGGGTGTCAAAAAACTAGACAAATCCGGGCAATGCGCTTACCCTGCACGCGCTGCATCTGTTGTAGGAGATGCGTTTCGGTTGTTTGAACAGCCCGCGATTCGCGGCGCCGCCAAAAAAACCAGGCTCAGAATCCTTGATCGCAGTAAAAACCTCTCGCCATTGTGGCGGGCGGGCTCATCACACTTACACAAGGGTTATTACATGTCTGAAAAACAAACCGGTACCGTGAAATGGTTCAACGACGCCAAGGGCTTCGGCTTCATTACGCCGACCGCTGGTGGCGAGGACCTCTTCGCACACTTCAAGGAAATCCAGGGTGGCGGCAGCTTCAAGTCGCTGTCCGAGGGCCAGAAGGTGGAGTTCATTCCCGCCCGTGGTCCGAAGGGAATGCAGGCGACGAAGATTCAGCCGCTCTAAGCATTCGTTCCTTTTGAAAGCCGCGGCTTCGGCCGCGGCTTTTTTATTGGGCGTCGGTTATTCCGCCGGCTCCTCGCTCCGCCGCGCGGTGTGCTGCGCGACGTACTCCGGATCCCAGGGCCGGCTGATCACGCAGGCGTTGACGCCGCCCACGCCCATGCTGAGCTTGCCGGTGTAACCCCGATCCTTCACTTCGCAGCCGGCCGCCGGCGCGAATCGCGCCGCGTGCAGCTTCACGTCGGCGTGCAACTCGCCCTCGGTCAGCGCCATCGGGTAGAGCCGACCCCTGGCCATCCCCAGATGCTGCGCGGTCAGCTCCCAGCCGCCGCCGACCGACATGCCGTGCCCGAACGTGCCCTTGCGTGCGGTGAAGATGACTTCAGGGTGCAGCATCTCCAGCGAGTTGGCGATCTCGGAGGCATCGCCCGGCGTCGCCGTCGCGTGCATGTCCCAGGTGGTGACGTCGGTGGCTTTCACTTCGTCGAGCGCGGCGCGGATGGCCAGCTGCGGCCCGGCCTTCGACGGCGTGATGATGTGGTGCGCGTCCGACGAGGTGCCGATGCCGACGAGCTCCATGCCGAGCGGCTTGAAGCCCTGTTGCATCAGCTCCTCGGCGTCGCCCACGATCCAGACGCAGGCGCCGCCGGCGATGTGCGTGCCCTTGAGGCCGGTGAGCGGCCGCGACACGTCGCCGTCGGCGGCGAGCACGTTGGCGTTGTAGAAAGCCGAGACGATGACCGGATGCGGTGGCGCGTCGGTCGTGCCGATGACGACGGCCTTGGCTTCGCCGGCGTTGATGGCGTCGACCGCGAGCTTGGCAGCGATGCCGAAGGACGCGCAGGCAGCCGCAGGCGCGAACGCCGGGCCGTTGATCTTGCCGACCATCGAGATCTGCGCCGCCGGGATGTTGGGGATGTTCCAGAGCAGGTTCGGCGACACCGACGCCCACGGCTCCATCGGGCAGCCCCACTGCTTGTTGAGCGCGCGCACGCGCGTGAGCTTCTGGCGGATGTTGCCGAGCTTGGCCTGGGCCGAGGACGCCGGCACCGGCTCGGACTGGATCGCCGCAGCTTCCTTCAGGTACTGCTGCAGCGCATCGCTCCTGGCGGCCCAGTGGGCTTCCCAGTCCTGCTTGGCGCTGATCCATTCCTCGGATCCGACCGGCAAGTCCTGCGGATCGGGCGGGGCGCCGGCGTCGCGCTTGCCTTCGCGATGCGCACGCAGGGCGGAGCATCGCTCCGGCGCGGCCCAGTGGTTGTTCCATTTGCGCAGCGCGCGGTCGAACGCCAGCGACTCCTGGTGCGACACGCTGATGTCGCCGATGCCGGTGCCGATGTAGACGTGGCACTGGGTGCCCAGCGACTGCAGGTAGGTCTCGATGCCGGGGTTCTGCGATAGCGACTGGATGAACGCGCCGAGCGCGTACTTCACCATCGGCCCCATCTTCTCGTTCACCTGCGCGTAGCGAGCCGGCGGGAAGCGCTCGTCGAACCAGGCGTGATAGGCCGCAAAGTCGAATTCGGGCTCGCCCACGAGGAAGTTCGAGGGGCCGTATCCGGAGAACGGCGAGAGCCACGAGCCCGAGCGCTCGAGGTTGCGCTCGAACGCGTCGATGCTTGGCGACTTCGGTGCGACGATGCCCCAGCCGAAGACGCCAATCCGTTTGCGCTTCGCCATGGGAAACATAGTAACCAATATTTCCCTCTGCCCTTGGCGAGGGCGCTGCGCAGCGCTTGCTGCCGCTTACTTCTTGCGCTTCTCCATCTTGGCCGCGCGCTTCTGCTGCGGCGTCTGGGCAGGCTTCTTCTTGGTTTCCTTCCTGCGATCCATTCCCTTGCTCATGACCTTGCTCCGTATCGATTCGTGCGGGCAGCTTCGCACGACCCCGGATTCAACGTAAGCTTCGGCGCCATGGCGCTCACCGCAACCGTCCACAGTTTCTCCATCCAGCTCGCCGACATCGATCGCGAGGTCTACGACAATCCCGAGCTGCGCGTGGCGCGACAGCCTTCGGAGACCTCGGAGTACATGCTGGCCCGCGTGCTGGCGTACTGCCTGGAATATCGCGAAGGCATCGCCTTCACCGAGGGCGTCGCCAGCGGCGACGAGCCCGCCGTTCTCGTCCGCGACCTCACCGGCCGCATCACTGCCTGGATCGAGGTGGGCGCGCCCGACGCGGAGCGCCTGCATCGCGGCATCAAGCTCGCCGGCCGCGCCGCGGTCTACACGCATCGCGATCCCAACCAGGTGCTCGCGCAGCTCGCCGGCCACAAGATCCACCGGGCGGCCGAGATCCCCATCTACGCGCTCGGGCGCCAGTTCATGCAGGACGCCGCCGTCCGCCTGGACCGGCGCAACAAGATGTCGCTCTCGATCAACGAGCGCCAGCTGTACCTGGACCTCAACGGCCACGCCTTTAGCACCACGATCGAAGAGCACCGCCTGTTGTAGGAGGGGCTTTGGGCCCGACCGTCCGGGGCTCCAAACCCGCCTCCATGAGACAATGGCGGATGAAAGTCCCCAAGGGCCTGCAGCCCCTCATCGACGACGGCGTCGTCGACTCCGTCATCCGTCAGCTCAAGAGCGGCAAGGAAGCCGCCGTGTTCCTCGTTGCGTGCGGATCGACCATCCGCTGCGCCAAGGTCTACAAGGACGCCAATCACCGCAGCTTCCACAAGGCCGCGGAATACCAGGAAGGCCGCAAGACCCGCGGCAGCCGCGACGCGCGCGCGATGAGCAAGCGCAGCCGTCACGGACGCCAGGAGCAGGAAGCCGCCTGGAAGAACGCCGAGGTCGCGGCGCTGTTCCGGCTCGTCGCCGCCGGCGTGCGCGTGCCGCGGCCGCATGACTTCCACGATGGCGTGCTGCTGATGGAGCTGGTCGCCGACGCCGACGGCAATCCCGCGCCGCGGCTCAACGACGTCGACGCGACGCCGGAGCAGGCGCGTGAATGGCACGCCTTCCTCATCACGCAGATCGTGCGCATGCTCTGCGCGGGCCTCATCCACGGCGATCTGTCGGAGTTCAACGTGCTCCTCGGCACCGACGGCCCGGTGATCATCGACCTGCCGCAGGCGGTCGACGCGTCGGGCAACAACAACGCCTTCCGCATGCTCGAGCGCGACGTGCACAACGTCACCGCCTGGTGCGGACGCTTTGCGCCGGAGCTGCTCGCGACGCAGTACGCGCACGAGATCTGGAAGCTCTACGAGGCCAGCGAGCTCAAGCCCGATTCGCCGCTCACCGGCACGTTCGTGCACGACACCGCGCCCGCGGACGTCGGCGGCGTGATGGAGCAGATCGAGGAAGCGCGCAAGGAAGCGGAGATTCGGCAGCGTGGCAGGGAAGAAGCCGAAGCGCTCGCGTAAACCGGCGAAGGCTGCGCGCTCGCCACGCTGGTTCGTCTACATGCTCGAATGCGCCGGCGATCGCATCTACACCGGCATCGCCATCGACGTGGCACTGCGCTTCGAGAAGCATCGCGTCGGCCGCGGCGCCGCCTTCACCCGCATCAACAAGCCGGTCCGCCTGATAGCGGCGATGGCGTGCGGAACCCAGGGTGACGCGACGCGCGCGGAATACGCGCTCAAGCAGCTGCCGCGGCCCGAGAAGCTACGCTGGGCGCTCGAGCACCGTCTTGATGCTCTGGAACAGCTCCCGGAACGCGCGGCTGCTGGCGCGTGAAGGAGACTCGGGCGCGCGCTCGCGGCGCGCGTCGCGCACCAGCGCCCTGAATCTGGGCGTGTCGCTGTCGGGATGCGCGGCGATCCATGCGTTCAGTCCGTCGTCGCCGGCGAGCAGGCGCTCACGCCAGCGCTCGATCTCACGCATCGCGTTGGCGTCGGTGGCCTTGCCGGCGCGTCGCGCGGCGAGCGCCTTCTGGAACGGCTCGACGTCGACGTCGCGCAGCAGCTTGCCGACGTACTGCGACTGGCGCTTGCGCGCGCCGTGCGAGTCGATCCGCCGCAGCTCGCGCAGCGCATCGCGCAGGCGCTCGCCCATCGGCAGCTGATCGAGCTGCTCATCGGGGAGCTCGAGCATGTCGATCCCCAGGTCCTGGAGCTCGTGCATCGCCCGCTTCACCGCCGACTTGCTCGGCGGCGCGTCGGCGTCGTCCTTGGGGATCCAGTCGGGAGTGCGTCGCATGGGTGCGCATTCTAAGCGGTCGCAGGTGCGCTGCTAGACTGCCGGCATGCCGCGCTACACCGCCTACGTGATGGACATCTCGTACTTCAGCGGCAAGTTCGAGGCGTACTTGCGCTACAAGGAGATCCCCTACGAGCGCGTCGACGTCGACCATCCGCGCCTGTTCGAGGTCTACCGGCAGACCGGCACGATGAAGGTGCCGGCGGTGAAGCTCGACGACGGCCGCTGGCTGAAGGACTCGACGCCGATGATCCGCTGGTTCGAGCAGCAGCACCCCGCGCCGGCAGTGATCCCCGACGATCCAGTGCTGCGCTTTCTCGCCAACCTGATCGAGGACTACGCCGACGAATGGCTCTGGCGACCGGCGATGTGGTGGCGCTGGGTGCCCAAGGACTCGCGCTTCAACCTCGGGCATCGCATCGCCCGCGAGGTGCTGCGCGGATTGCCGGGCCCGGTATGGCTCAAGGCCGCGTTCTTCGCCTGGCGGCAGCGGCGCACCTGGCTGCACGCGGACGGCATGACCGCCGACAACGAGGAGCAGATCCGCGACATGTACCCGCAGCAGCTGCAGGCGCTGCAGGCAATCCTGGAGCGACAGCCGTTCCTGCTCGGCTCGCATCCAAGCATCGCCGACTTCGGCTACTTCGCGTCGATGTTCCGCCACTTCGGCAACGACCCGGATCCGGCCAAGCTCATGCGCCAGATGACGCCGGCGGTCTACGAGTGGCTCGCAAGGCTGTGGAACGCGCGCGCCAGCCGCATGCCGTCGGCGCCAGTGTTCGCGATGCCGGAAGGGCCGGGCTGGAGCGCGATCTGGCACGACGTCTGCGGACGCTACCTGCCGTATCTGCACCAGAACGCGCTGGCCTTCCGCGATCGCAAGAAGAAATTCGATTACGAAGCCGACGGCCTGCGCCTTCCCGGGACGCGCACGACGGACTATCGCGTCTGGTGCCGACAGGAGCTGCAGCGGCTGTTCAAGGGGCTCGGCGAAGTCGAGCGGATGTGGGTGCGCCAGTTCCTCAAGCCCCACGGCGGCATCGACGCGCTGCTCGCCGATGGCGAGATCGACAGCGGGCTGGACGAGGAGCTCAAGCTGCCGTTCGTGCCGCGCCCACCGGCGCCGTGGTGGCACCGGGCGCGGGTGTGGCTCAACGGCAATCCGCGGCAGGCGCGGGCCTGATGTAGGAGGGGCCGTTGGCCCCGATTGCCTGCTAATTCTTCCAGTGCGGCGGAATCGTCTTCGCGAAATACGGCAGCGCCTCGACGCGCTGCATCCACGCCGACAGGCGCGATCCGATCCCTGAGCGCACGCCCACGTCCGGCTTCCTGCGCTCCATCCGCAGCGCCAGGGCGATCATCGGGTAGATCGTGAAATCCGCGGCACCGACCTGATCGGCGAAGAAAGCGCCGGAGAGCACCTGGTCGAACCGCTCCAGCTCGGCCACCAACGCGCCGCGTGCCTTGCCGATGACGGCGGTGTCCCACTTCTCCGTCGGCGTGAACAGGATCTGCCCGACCAGCTCCTCCATCGCGTGCGCCAGGTACTCGTCGGCTTCCCGCACGAGTCGCCGCACCGTGGCGCGGGCCTGAGGGCTCGACGGGAACAGCGGCGTTCCCGATTCAGGCCACGCGTCCTCCAGATACTCGACGATGGCTGCCGACTCGTACAACGCGAAATCGCGGTTGACGATCGCCGGGACGCGTCCGCGCGGATTCAGCGCCAGGAACTGCGGCGTCTTCAGATCGCCGCGGTCGAACGACATCATCTTCAGCTGGTAGGGGATCGCCTTGTGCTCGAGCGCGAGCCACACGCGCCAGGCGTACGGGGAGCCGGAGCCGCAATAGAAATCGAGAGCCATGGCCCATCTTACGTTCAGCGTGCCGGGGCAGTCCTGCTGACGATGACTGCGGCCGGCTCGGCGCTCACCTCGGCGCCCAGCGCGGTCAGGATCCCGCGCACGTCGCCGCTGTTTCCGTCGAACCGGATCGTGCAGTAGACCGACTGCGAGGCGTTGTCCGAGAACACCGCCTTCGGGCCCAGTGCGACCTGGCCGGGCTGCACGACGAGTGACTCGGGCGTGCCGGCGAGCGGCGTCACCTTCGCGTCGTTTGCGTCCCGCAGCTCCACCTGGACCGCGAGGCCCTTGCCCGACTGGTTGAGGACGTCGCACGCGTAGAAGGCCGGCAACTGCGTACCGCTCAGCGCGTTGGCGCTGCGCGTGGCCAGGGCAGCCGTCTTCAGTGTCACGGATTCCGACGCAAGCGTCGGCAGCGCCAGGCCGGCAGCGAGCGTGGCTGCGATTGCTTGGAACGACTTGCGTGACTTCATGGCGTGCTCCGGTTGGCGCTGCTGATGGCCAACAAGCTACGCCGCGCCGGTCACGCCCCGATGTCGCGCGCCTGAAATGTTGTAACGGTGTTCCCTCTCCCCTCGTGGGAGAGGGCTAGGGAGAGGGGGCGGGTACCACCGGCAGCACGATGCTCGACGGATAGCTCGCATTGCCATAGACGCTGAGCGTGCCGATCAGCGAGGCCGCGAGATCGGGTACCGCCGGCAGCCCTGCCGGGAAGTTGCTCGGGCCCACGGAGACCCGCAGGCGATGGCCTGCCTTGATCAGCGCGCTCGTCGGCCAGACCTCGACCGAGGCGGACACGATCTTGCCGACGCCGGGCCGCTGCCGCGACGCCGTCGTGAACGGATGCCATGGCTGGATCATCTGCCCGTCGAGCCGGCGCGACTTTGCGGAATCGATGGCGCGATGCGACAGCAGCAGCATGCCGTTGGAGAGGTTGAACGCGTGGCCCGCCGGATCGACGTCGGAAACGCGGACCACCAGGCCCGCGTCCTGTGCCGAGGTGGAGACGAACAGATCTGCCTGGATCGGACCGTCGATGTACAGGTCCTGCGCCAGCGGCGACGTCTGATAGACCAGCTCCAGCGCGTTGACGAGCCCGTCGTTGGCGAAGCAGGGCAGGCCCGACAATCCCAGGATGCCGAGCGTCGCCTGCGTCGCGCTCTGCGAGCACAGGCCGTTGGCCGGCTCCTGCAGCACCAGCCGCGAGCCGGAAAGCAGCGTCGGCTTCGTCGCCGTGAGCTTGTTGCTCTGCAGATAGAGCCGCTGCGCGTGGGCCTTGGGATTGGGCCAGTCACCAGTGGTGACGTAGCGCTCCGCGCCCCACACCCACTGCGTGACCGCCGGCAGGTTCTGCGCGCCGTTGTCCACGCCCTTGAGGTAATGGTCGAACCACTGCAGCGCGATGCTATCGAGCGACGGCACGCCGCCGCTCGGCAGGCCTTCGCCGAGCGCCGCCTGGAAGTGATCCCACGGTCCCATCAGCAGCTTCACCGTGGTGTGATCCTTCAGCTGCTCGTAGTTCAGCGGCTCGCCGCGCTGGAACACGTCGTGCAGCCCGCCGACGATGAACACCGGCACGCTGATGTCCTTCATGCGCTCCACCGGCGAGCGCAGCGCCCAGAACGCGCCGTCGTCGATGATCGACGAGTCGCCGAGCATGCCTTGCGCCAGCGTCGGGATCTGGAAGTTGGTTCCCGTGTCCAGCGCGTGCTGCACGGCGACGGGCAGGTACTGATCCGGCTGGTCGTAGAACGTCGGGTTCACCGTCGCCAGCACGGACACGAACGTGAGCCAGCCGCTCAGGAACGCGAAGCTGCCTTCGCCGCCGACGGCGACGACGTCGCGATACACGTCGCCGGCCGGCACGATCGGGAACGCCGCCTTCACCGCCGGATTCTTCTGCGCGGCGGTGAGCATCGAGGTGATCGCCAGCGCCGAAGCGCCGTACATGCCGAGCACGCCGTTGCACCACGGCTGCGCCAGCACCCAGTTCAGCACGATGTCGTAGTCCTGCTGCTCGCGCGCGCCGAACGCCTCCCACGATCCGCCGGAGCGTCCGGTGCCGCGCACGTCGACGGTGACGTGCACGTAGCCGCGCTGCACGAACGCCTTGTTGGTGCCGCCGAGGATCGGCTGGTAGTTGCCGACGTCCTTGTTGTAGGTCGTCAGCGTCACGATCGTCGGCAACGGCTGCTGCACGATCGCGCCGGAAGCGGTGACGGGGCGGGCGATGTTGGCGGCGAGCTTCACGCCGTCATCCATCGGGATGAAGCGGTTCACCTGGATGTTCGTCGACGGATACAGCGCCGGCGTCGCGTAGCTCGCCCAGCCGCCAGTTGCCGGCATGACCTTGTTGGGTGCACTGCTCAGCGCGCGCGTGCCCAGGCGCGTCCAGCCAGGCGCCGCGGAGGCGCCGGCGCAAGTCAGGACCAGCATCGCAGCGATGTAGGGCACGCCGTGCGCGCCAAAGAACTTTCTCACGTCTCTCCTCCCCGAACCGGCCCCCCACGGAGCCGGGATCATTCTGCGATGGCCGGGGATCGCGCGCTACCGCGAACGTCGCTTGGCCCGGGCCTTCTTGCTGTTCTTCCCGGCGGCGCGCTTCTTAGCAGCCGCCTTCTTCGCGGATTTGGTTTTGCTCTTCCTGGCTTGGGCCTTCTTGTCGACCTTGCGCGCCGGCTTGTCGACCGTCTTGCTCGGCATCTCGAACGGCGGTGGCTGCATCGATTTGACGCACGCGACGTCGAGGTTCCTGGCGCTGCCCGCCGTGAAGAAGTCCGCGAGCATCTGCTCGTAGCACTCCATGTGCGTCAGGCCATCGGGGAAATGGCCGAGCTTTGGGATCACGACGACGCGCGCGTTCGGCAGGTGCGCGGCGACGGCCTCGGCCCATTGGACCGGCGTGACGTGATCCATGTCGCCGGCCAGGAGCAGGACCGGCGCGTCGCTCGTCACGTACCCCGGACGCGGGTTGTCGAGCAGCGGCACGCGCCAGGCCTTGCACGCGGCGATCTGACGCTGCACGCGATACGAGCCGAACGCCGTGCCGGAGAGCGAGGCGATCTCTTCGGCGGTGATGCGCGGCGTGTCCTCGGCGCAGCTCACGGACAAGAGCAGGCCATTGGAGCCCGCCTCGGATTCCGTCGTCATCGCCAGCAGCAGCGGCTCGAAGTTGGCGTAGGCCGCCTGGTGCAGCAGCCAGGGCAGGCGGCGCTGCGACGTGGTCGTGGCCAACTGCTTGCGCACGCCTTCCCAGAAGGCGCCCGGCTCGATGCGCACCTTGCGCCCGTTGGTCAGCGTCACCTGCCAGGGCCCGGAGCCGATCAGCCGGCGCAGCGCGACGACGTCGCCGGAAAGATCGTTGACCGACTGGTGGCAGCGCGGATCGGCGGTGCACTGCTCGCCGAGGCGATCCAGCACCGACTGCGCGTTGAGCGAGTACGACAGCGGCAGCTTCTCCAGCGGGCTGACCGTGCCGAGCAAGGCCATGGCCCGCACGTGATCGGGATGCGCACGCAGGTATTCCTGCGCCACGCGCGTGCCGTACGAAAGCCCCACGAGGTCGATGCGCTCGTGCGCGAGCGCGTCGCGCACGGCGTCGAGATCCTCGACCGCGGCGGCGGTCGTGTAGTGCGCGAGATTGGCGTTGCGGGACAGCCGCTCGCGGCAGTCGCGCACGACGTCGAGGTCGAGCACGGGCGCCGACGGGCTGGCGAAGCTCACGCTGCAGTCCAGCGCCCCCGATCCGCCAGTGCCGCGCTGGTCGACGAGGACGATGTCGCGACGCTCGCGATGCCGCTTGCCGTCGGTCGCCCAGTAGCCCGCCGCCGCCGTCGCCGGCAGCCCGGGTCCGCCGGCCAGGTCGTAGAGCGGCGGCAGCGTCTTCTCGCCTGTGGCCGGCAGCACCACGACCTTGAGGTTGATCATCCGGCCGTCCGGATCGCCGCGGTCCTCGCGGACGGCGAGGGTGCCGCACAGCAGCGGCTCGGTGACGCCCTCGACCTTGCAGGTCTCGAGCTTGAGCGGGCTGGACCAGACGTCCGGGAGGCTGGCGCAGCCGGCCAGGCCGATCGCGAGCGCCAGGCCGTAACAGGTCGGGGAGAGGATCTTCATGGGCAGATCATTCTGCCTTAACCCCGTTTTGTCTCGCGTCCCGTTTGAGAAGGGACAGGCAGATGCCTGGAAGCGGAGAGAGACGATGAAGCGCGCGTTGCTGTTCCTTGCGGTGATGTACGCCGGCCAGGCCTCGGCCCTCGGCCGGATGGCCGACGTCCAGGTGATCGATCGCACCACCGGCTCGACCCTGCGGGTCTACGAGCATCACGGCAAGCGCTACATCGTCGGCGAGCCCGGCCACGAGTACGCGGTGTCGCTGACCAGCCGCGAGGGCGGGCGCCTGATGGCGGTAGGCAGCGTCGACGGCGTGAACATCGTCACCGGCCAGACCGCGTCGATCGACCAGAACGGCTACGTGCTCGCACCGTGGCAGCAGTTCGTCATCAACGGCTGGCGCACCAGCCTGCAGACTACGGCCGCGTTCTACTTCACCACCGTCGCCGACTCCTACGCGGGGCGCACCGGCCGTCCGGACGACCTGGGCGTGATCGGCTTTGCGCTGTTCCGCGAGAAGACGCCGTGCTGCGATGACTGGCCGCGACCGGAAGTCCTGAGCAAGCGCCAGCGCTCGGAGTCCGACGCAGCGGCGTCGCCGACGGCGCCGCCGTCGGCCGAGTCCTCGGGCGGGCTTGCAGCGCAGAGCAAGGACGAGCGCGTCGGCACCGGCTATGGTCGCAGCGAGTACTCGCAGGTCGCGTATGCGGATTTCGAGCCCGCAAGCAGCACGCCGGCCGAGACGATCACGCTCTATTACGACTCGTACCGCAACCTTCGCAAGAAGGGCGTGATCCGCGAGCCTGCGCCGCGCAAGTGGCCCGAGCCGCGGCCGTTCCCCGGTGGCTTCGTTCCGCCCCCGTAGAGCGCGCTCGCTAGAACCACTGCTCCAGCAGCGCGTCGATGTCGTCGACGATGACGGGCTTGACCAGGTGGCCGTCGAAGCCGGCTTCGCGGGTGCGCTCCCGATCCGCGGCCTGGCCATAGCCGGTGATGGCGACCAGCCGCAGCTGCTCGCCGCCCGGCGCCGCGCGTAGGCGCTTGGCCAGCTTCGTAGCCGTCCATCACCGGCAGGCCCAGATCCAGGAGCGCCACGTCCGGCTTGAAGGCAGAGGCGGCGCTCAGTCCGGCCGGGCCGTTGTTGGCGATCTGCAGTCGGTGGCCGCGCATCGCCAGCGCGTCGGCCAGCATCCTGGCGCCGTCGACGTTGTCGTCCACCACCAGCACGCGCAGCGGGCGCAGGCTCGATCGCTGCGCCCGAGCGCCTGGAGACACCGCGCTCTGCGGACTTCTCGAGCGCGGATGCCAGCGGCAGCTGCACGACGAACTCGCTGCCCTTGCCAAGACCGGCGCTGTGCGCCTTGACGGTGCCGCCGTGCAGCTGCACCAGGCTGCGCACGATCGCCAGGCCCAGGCCGAGCCCGCCCTGCGAGCGGTCGAGCGACTGCGGCGCCTGCACGAACAGGTCGAAGATGTGCGGCAGCAGCTCGGCGGCGATGCCGATGCCGCTGTCGCGCACGCGTACCAGCACGTCGCCGCCTTCGCGCGATGCGCTCGACCGCGATCTGCCCGCCGGGCTCGGTGTACTTGGCCGCGTTGTTGAGCAGGTTGGAGACGACCTGGGCCAGGCGCACGGCATCGCCGTCGCACGGTCAGCCCGGACGCGGGCACGTCCAGGTTCGAGGTGATGCCTGCGCTCCTCCAGCAGCGGGCTCGGCGATCTCGACCGCCTTGGTCGACGATCTGCGCCAGCTCGAGCGGCTCGCGCGACAGCTCGACCTTGCCGCGGGTGATGCGCGAGACGTCGAGCAGGTCGTCGACCAGCCGCACGAGGTGCGCGCACCTGCCGCTCGATGACGCCGCGCTCGCGGTCGGGTCACGTCGTCGCCGCGCATGGCGCATCACCTCGAGCGCGGTGACGATCGGCGCCAGCGGATTGCGCAGCTCGTGCCCGAGCATGGCCAGGAACTCGTCCTTGGCGCGGCTGGCGGCTTCGGCCTCGGCGCGCGCGGCCTGCTCCCGCTCGTAGAGATGCGCGTTGTCGATGGCGATGGCCGCCTGCGACGACAGCGCCAGCAGCAGCCGCTCGCTGCGCTCGCCGAACATGCCCGGCACAGGATGGCCGAAGAACAACCCGCCGAGCACGGTGCCGTTGCGTGACACCACCGGCGCGGCGAGATAGCTGCGCACGGGGAGGTGGCCCTTGGGCATGCCGTGGTAGGGCGCGCTCTTGCCGTAGCGCGGATCCAGCGTGACGTCCGCGATGCGGACTATGCCCTCGCCGCTGAAAGTCGGCGCAAATATCGCCGTGTTGCGCGGCAGCGGAAATCCGGCGAAGGCCTCGCGCGGCACGCCAGCAAGCGTGTAGAGCATGTAGCTCTCGCCGCTGCTGTCGACCTTGTTGTAGAAGAACGCCCCGAACTGCGCGCCGCACAGCTTCACCGCCTCGTCGGTCAGCGTCTGCACGACGCTTTGCAGGTCGAGCTGGGCGTTGAGCAGCCGGCCGACGCGCTGGATGCTGGCGTTGTCCATCCGCAGCCGCGACAGCTCCAGGTGCGTGCGCACGCGGGCCAGAAGCTCGCGCGCGGCGAACGGCTTCACCAGGTAATCGTCCGCGCCGCTCTCCAGACCTTCGGCGACAGCCTCGGAGCCGGCTCGCGCGGACAGGAAGATCACCGGGACGTGGCGCGTGCGTGGATCCTCGCGCAGCGCGCGCAGCAAGGCCTGCCCGTCCATCTCCGGCATCATGATGTCGGCCAGCACCAGGTCCGGCGGATCCGCCTGGGCCACCTCGAGCGCCTCGCGGCCGTTGGCGCACGCATCCACGATCCAGTACTGCCCCAGCACGCGGGCCACGTAGACGCGCATGTCGGCGTTGTCGTCGGCGAGCACGATGCGGGCGCGCTCGCTGCTCGCGGGCGATGCGGCAGCGGGCCGGCCCGGCGCGGCGCCGGTCTCGGCGGCATCGGCAGGGCGGGGCTTCGACGGCCCCGGAAGCCATGTCACCACGTCGCGGTCGGTCGGGCGTGCAGGCTCCGGCGCCGCCTCGATGCGGTTCGCCGGCAGGTGCGCGCGGCCGAGCGGCAGCGACACGGTGAAGGTGGAGCCCTTGCCCAGCTCGCTGGTCGCCTGGATCGACCCGCCATGCAGGCGCACGAGCTCCTGGATCATGGCCAGGCCGATGCCGAAGCCCTCGTGCGAACGGGCGCGGGCCGCGGGTACGCGGTGGAAGCGCTGGAACACGCGGGGCAGCTCGTCGGCCGCGATGCCGGTGCCGGTGTCGCGCACGACCAGCTCCACCGTCGATGCGGCTGCGCGCAGGGCGACTGCGATCTCGCCCTCGAACGTGGCCTTGAACGCGTTGGAGAGCAGGTTCAGGACGATGCGCTCCCACATCTCGCGGTCGACGTAGACCGGCTCGGGCAGCGTCGGACAGTCCACCGAGAGCTTCAGGCCCGCGCCCTCGATCGGCCCGCGGAAGACGTTGGCCAGGTCCTGCGTGAAGGAAGCGAGGTCGGTAGCAGCGAAGCTGCCCTGCAGGCGGCCGCCCTCGATGCGCGAGAAGTCGAGCAGCGCGTTGACCAGCTTGTGCAGGCGCACGGCGTTGCGATGCGCCATCTCCAGGTCCTGCCCCGTAAGCGAACGCTGCGGTCGCGTCAGCGCGTCCTCCATCGGCCCCAGCATCAGCGTCAGCGGCGTGCGCAGCTCGTGGCTGGCATTGGAGAAGAACACGGTCTTGGCCTGATCCAGCTGTGCCAGCGATTCGTTGTGCTCGCGCAGCACGCCCATGCCGCGCCGCGCCGTGTCGAGCACGAAGTTGACCAGCATCGCCAGCTTCTCGAGCGTCTCGTCCTCCACCGCGGTGCGCACGGCGAAATCGAAGTTGCCGTCGACCGACACGCACAGCTGGTTGGCCAGGTCGTCGATGACCGCGCGCAGGCGCGCCTCGCCGCGCAGATCCTCGATGCGGCTGCGCCGGCTCTCGTTGCCGGGCTCGGGCGTGCCGGTGGTGGCGGGGCCGGGACTCACGGCGCCGTCGACCCCTGGGGCCAGCGGATGTGGATCTCGCACTCCGGGTCGCCGCGCTTGGTGCAGCGCGTCTCCTCGATCGACGCCTCTTCGCGGTAGTGCTTGAGCACCCACCGCGCCAGCGCCATGTAGAGCCCGCACAGCTGGTTGGGCGAGCGGTAGTGCGTGATGACCTCGTCGGGCAGCAGCTCCAGGCGGAACTTGTCGCGGATGCCGTGGCGGGCGTCCGGGTCACGCACGCCGGTGGCGAAGGTGTTGTGGATCACCTGCTGGCGCTCGAGGAACTGGCGCGCGTTGGCGGAGGTTTCGAACCAGACCGGCCAGCGGCGCAGCGAGTCGCGGCCGAACCAGTCGGCGTAGGCGACCTCCAGCTCCTCCTGCGTGCGGCCGAGCACTTCACCGGTGGCCTTGAGCAGGCGCTGCCATTCGTCGTCGGGATAGACCGTGTCGAGGCGGAACCGGCGATCCTCCGGCACGCCCGCGCGGCGCCGCACTTCTGACGCGGCCTGCGCCCCGCCGACGGCCTCGATCAGGTCGAACAGTACTTTCTGGATGAGGCCGACCAATCCGCGCTCTCCCTGGTGTCTAGCATCCCCCGGTGCGAGAGTTTGGCCGGAAGCGGGAGCCGAATCAATAAAATCTTTTCGCCGCGGCGCGCAGCAGGACCCGCGAGTAGACCTTGTGAAAGCCGAGCATGCCGCTGAAGAAAAAGCCGAGCGTCGGCTTGTCGCCCCTGGATGTGCGCCGGGGCACCACCGCGGAGCCGAAATACAGACGCGTGTCGCCGCCCGGCAACGGCTCGCACATCAGCCATGAGCGCGTGCGGCCCATGAAGTCGCACAGCAGCAGCTGTGAGTCGGTGCGCTGCTCGACGCGCCATGCGGCGAACGCGTCGATCGCGCCCGCTGCGAGTTGCCGCGCCTGCTCGTCCGTCGAGGGCCTGGCCACCGCCCACTTCAGGATGTGCCGCTCGAGCTTGAACACGCCGGTGGTGTAGAACGCCGTCACGTAGCGCTCGAAGGAAACCGCGCCGGGAACCACCACGGCGTAGCAATCCGTGTAGGCGCCGCTGCGACGGTACGACTGCAGCAAGGCATCGTCGGGAAGCGGGTGCGGCCTGATCGCGAACATGTTTAGACTGCGCTCCTCGCCATCGCACCAGCCAATGAAGACCCCATGCGGAAGAACCGGATCATCGCCGCCACCGCGGTTGCAGCCATGTTGATGTCCCACGGCGTCGCCGCCAAGTCGGGCGCCGACGGCTTCCCCGACGTCAAGGAGCTCAACCGCCTCGCCGCGCGGCTGGCCCCGACCGACCTCAAGGTCGATCTTTCGGGCCTGCCCGACAACGAGCGGGCGTCGCTGGCCAAGCAGGTCGACGCGGCCCGTTTGATGGACGCGATCTTCCTGCGCCAGGTGTGGGCAGGTAACCCGGCGATGCTGATGCAGCTCACCGGCGATACCAGCGAGCTGGGCCAGGCGCGGCTGAAGAACTTCCTGCTGATGAAAGGTCCGTGGGACCGCATCGAGCACAACCACCCGTTCATCCCGGGCGCGCCGGAGAAGCCGCCGCAGGGCAACTTCTACCCGGCGGCCGCCAGCAAGGAGCAGGTCGAGAAGTGGATCGCGGGCTTCAAGGACAAGAAGTCCGATCACGCCAAGGGCTTCTTCCACACCATCCGCCGCAGCGGTGACGGCAAGTTCATGGGCGTGCCCTACAGCCTGGAGTACCAGGGCGAGCTGTCCGAAGCCGCGCAGCTGCTGCGCGAGGCCGCCAAGCTCACCGAGCAGCCCTCGCTGAAGAAATTCCTGGAGCTGCGCGCGGCGGCGTTCGTCACCAACGACTATTACGCCAGCGACGTCGCCTGGATGGAGATGGACGCGTCGCTGGAGCCGACCATCGGGCCCTACGAGGTGTACGAGGACGAGTGGTTCAACTACAAGGCCGCGTTCGAGGCGTTCATCGCCGTGCGCGACGAGAAGGAGTCCGCCAAGCTCGCCAAGTTCAGCAGCGAGCTGCAGGACCTGGAGGATCACCTGCCGATCGACCCGGCGCTGCGCAATCCCAAGATCGGCGCGCTGGCGCCGATCCGCGTGGTGAACCTGGTCTTCGCCTCCGGCGACGGCAACCGCGGCGTGCAGACCGCGGCCTACAACCTGCCCAACGACGAGCGGGTGACGCGCGAGAAGGGCTCCAAGCGCGTCATGCTCAAGAACATGCAGGAAGCCAAGTTCGCCAAGGTACTGCTGCCGATCGCCGACGTGGCGCTGGACAAGGACGACCGCGCCAACGTGCAGTTCGACGCGTTCTTCACCTTCGTGCTGATGCACGAGCTGATGCACGGGCTCGGCCCGCACGAGGTCAAGGGCAAGGGCACCGTGCGCCAGGCGCTCAAGGAAGTCTCCGGTGGCTTCGAGGAAGCCAAGGCCGACATCTCCGGCCTGTGGGCGCTGCAGTACCTCATCGACAAGGGCGTCATCGACAAGTCGATGGAGCAGACGATGTACGACACTTACCTCGCCGGTGCTTTCCGCACGCTGCGCTTCGGCATCGCCGAGGCGCACGGCAAGGGCATGGCGATGCAGCTGAACTGGCTGCTCGACAAGGGCGGCGTCAAGGTCAACCGCAACGACACCTTCTCGGTCGTGCCGGGCAAGATCAAGGAGGCCGTCGCGGGCCTCACGCGCGAGATCATGACGATCCAGGCCAAGGGCGATTACAAGGCGGCCAAGGCCATGCTCGACAAGCTCGGCGTGATCCGGCCCGACGCGCAGAAGGTGATCGACCAGCTCAAAGACGTGCCGGTCGACATCGCCCCGAAGTTCGTGACGGCGGACGAGCTCACCGCCAGCTGACGTTCAAGCACAAAGGAGAGTGACCATGGCCTGCAACGCGCGCGTCGTCCTCATCAGCCTGTTGCTCTCCCTGTCTGCGCCGCTGTCGGCGGAGAGCCCCGCGCCCGGCGACCTGCGCTCCGCCGGCGCCGTGGACTTCCCGATCTCTTGCAAGCCGGACGTACAGGCGGACTTCGTGCGCGGCGTGGCGCTGCTGCACTCGTTCTTCTACGAAGAAGCGCGCGACCTCTTCACGTCGGTGGCGGAGCGCGATCCTGCGTGCGCGATCGCGCACTGGGGCGTGGCCATGACCCTTTGGCATCCGATCTGGACGGCGCCGAATCCCGAGGAGATGAGCGCCGGGCGCGCCGCGGCAGAGCGCGCGATGAAGTTGCAGGCGACGCCGCGCGAGCGCGGCTTCATCGAGGCGATCAACGCCTACTACACGACCTCGGACGCGCCGATGTCGACGCCGGTGGGGCAGACCTGTCACGGTCCGATCGGCGCCACCGGCCGCGTCGCCGCCTACCAGCGCGCGATGCAGCGGCACTACGAGAAATTCCCCAAGGACTTCGAGACGCGGGTCTTCCACGCCTTCGCGCTGCTGTCGGTCGGCTACTCGATCCCCACCGACACCACGCTCACCTACCAGAAGGCCGCCGGCAAGCTGCTCGAGAAGCTCTGGAAGGAGAATCCGCAGCATCCGGGCGTGACGCACTACATCATCCACAGCTACGACTATCCGTCGCTGGCGCGGCAAGGCCTGCCGGCGGCGAAGGCCTACGCCGACATCGCGCCGTGGGTTCCGCACGCGCTGCACATGCCGTCGCACATCTTCACGCGTCTGGGCATGTGGGACGAATCGGTGGAGACCAACCAGGCATCGGCAGAGGCCTCGCGTGCGCACGCGGCGCAGAAGAAGCGCACCGCCGCCGAGGTCGAGGAGCTGCACGCGCTCGACTACATGATGTACTCGTATCTGCAGGAAGGGCGCGACGCGCAGGCGAGGGAAGTGCTGGAGTCCGTCTCGTCGATCAAGGCGACGTTCCCCGAGCTCGACTTCGTCGGCGCCTACGCGATGGCCTCGGTGCCCGCGCGCTACGCGCTGGAGCGCAACGCCTGGGACGAGGCGGCCGCGCTGAAGATCCCCGAGCGCGCGCAGTGGCAGCGCTACCCGTTCGTCGAGGCGCTGTTCGAGTACTCGCACGCGCTGGGCAGCCTGCACGCGGGCGACAAGGACACCGCGCGCAAGGCGATCGAGCGCATGCAGTCGCTGCACACTGCCACGACCGAGCCCAAGTACGATTACTTCAAGAAGCAGCTGGACCTGCAGATCAAGGCCGCATCCGCGTGGCTGGCGCACGCCGAAGGGCGTGACGACGAAGCCGTTGCCGCGCTGCGCGCTGCCGCCGACGCCGAGGATGCGCTGGGCAAGGCGCCGGTCTCGCCCGGTGCGCTGGTGCCCGCGCGCGAGCAGCTCGGCGAGCTGTTGCTGGCGCTGAAGCGCCCGAAGGAAGCGCTCGCCGCCTACGAAGCGGCGCTGAAGATCTATCCGGGACGTTTCAACGCGCTCTACGGTGCGGCGGATGCGGCGGAGCACGCCGGCGACAAGAAGCGGGCGCGCAAGTATTTCGCGGCGCTGCTGAAGCAGGTCCCGGCCGATTCGCCGCGCAAGGAGCTCGCGCGCGCGAAGGCCGCTATCGCCTAGGCGGAGAACCCCTCGCGGCGGATCGGCTGCACCCGCGCGCTGGGCCGCAGCAGCTTGAGCAGTCCCTGCGGATCGACCGGCTTGGTCAGATGGTGGTCGAAGCCCGCGTCCTCGGCCATCGCCTTGTCGCGCATCTGTCCCCAGCCGGTCAGCGCGATCATCAAGGGTCCACGGCCGGGCGCACTCTGCGCGCGGATCTCGCGCGCCACGTCGTAGCCGCTCATGCCCGGCATGCCGATGTCCAGCAGCACGGCTTGGGCGTTGCACTCCTTGAACCGCTGCAGCGCCTCGACGCCGTCGTAGGCCACGAACACCTCATGGCCGTTCATGCTCAAGAACGCGCGCAGCGTGTCGGCCGCGTCGCGATTGTCATCGGCGACCAGGATGCGCAGCGACGTCTGGGCTTCCGGCTGCGCCGGCGTGCTGGGCGCTGCGGCCTCGCCGACGTTGCCCTGCGGCAGCGAGAAGGTGAAGCGGCTGCCGCGGTTGGCGCCGGGGCTGGCTGCGGTCAGCGTGCCGCCGTGCAGCTCGGCGATGCCGCGCGCCAGCGCCAGCCCGATGCCCAGGCCGCCGCCGCCGTGCGCAGGTCGCGCGTGGCCCTGCGAGAACATCGCGAAGATCGACTCGATGTGCTCCGCCTGGATGCCGATGCCGTTGTCCTGCACCTCGATGCTCACGCGACGGTTGGTCACCGAAGCGGAGAGCCGGATCATGCCGTTGGGCTCGGTGTAGCGCGCGGCGTTGGTGAGCAGGTTGGTGACGACCTGCGCCAGGCGTAACGGGTCCGCGTTCAGGTACACCGGCTGCGCGGGCAGCTCCATCGTCAGCTGGTGGCGCTTGCTGTCGAGATCGGGCCGCGCCGTCTCCACCGCGGCCTCGAGCACGGCGTGCAGCTCGATGCGCGACTTGCGCAGCTCCAGCTTGCCGCGCGTGATCCGCGACACGTCGAGCAGGTCGTCGAGGAGCAGCCCCATGTTCCGCACCTGGCGCTCGATCACGTCGTGGCTCCAGCGCCGCTGCGACTCGGTGGATCCTTCCGCGCGCGAGATCAGCGCGGCCTGCTGGATCGGCGCGAGCGGGTTGCGCAGCTCGTGCGCGAGCACGGCCAGGAACTCGTCCTTGCGGCGATCGGCCGCTTGCAGCGCGCGCTCCTGCTGCTTGCGCTGCGTGACGTCGGCGGACCAGAGCGCCAGCTTGCCTGCGGCTGGCGTCGCCAGGACCTGCAGCCAGCGTTCCGAGCCCGGCTCGCCGATGCAGATCTCGATCTCACGGATGCGATCCTTCTCCACCGCCTGCACGTAGTGCTCGAACAATCCGGCCGTCTTCCACGCGGCGGGCGAGACCTCGCGCATGCACCGGCCGATGAGGTCGGGCGCCGCCCGCCCGAGATCGGCGGCGGCGGCGCGGTTCAGGTACTCCAGGCTGAAGTCGACGATGATCCCCGAAGCGTCGCGCACCGGCACCAGCACGCTGAACGGGACCGACGAGGAATCCAGCGCGACGCGCAGCCGCTGCTCGGAGGCCGCGGCGTCGGATTCGGCGTGGCTGCGCTCGATGAACGCCGCGCAGAGAGCCGTGCACAGGTCGGCCATGCGGATCTCGCGCTCGCCGGGCGAGGAAGGCTGCGCCGAATGCACCGACAGCACGCCGAGCACCCGGCCGCTGCTGCCGCGGATCGGCGTGCTGTGCACGGCGCGGATGCCCTCGGCCCTGGCCATCTCGCGGAATTCGGCAAACGCGGGATCGGTCTCCGTGTCGGCGATGACCACGCGCTGATTCTCCAGCGCGGAGCGCCCGCCCGCGCCCTGGCCGGGCTTGAGGCTCGCGAGCGCCTCCAGCGCTGCCTTCGAGAAGCCGACGGAGGCCTGCACGTTCAACAGGCCGCTGACGGGGTCGGTCAGCGACACCAGTCCCTTGGTCGCGCCGTGCAGCTCGCACAGCACGGTGAGCACGGTCTGCAGCTGCGCGCGCGCGTCGCGCATCAGGAGGAGATCCTCGCTGAGGCCGTGCAGGCGGCCCAGGTCGGCAACCTGCTGGCGCAAGTCGTTGCGCAGTACCGACTGCGTGCGCGCCGATTGCGCCATGGCGGCGCCGAGGCCTGCGAGCTCCGCGATGTCGGTCGACGGGACGTCCGGCTCCATGCCGTGGCCCATGCGCTCGGCGCTGGCGCTCAGCGCCTCGACCGGCCGCGCGATGCTGCGGCCGACCATGCCCGCAAGCAGCAGCGCCAGCGCCAGCGACAGCGCGGCGCCGCCGCCGTAGAACGAGAACGCGCGGAAGCCGCCAGCTGCGACGGTGGACGTCGGCAATCCGATCGCGACCGCCCAATTCATGTTGGGGATGCGGACATAGGCGGTGAACACCTCGTCGCCTTCCAGCGTGCGCGTGACGCCGGCGCCTTCCTTGGCGGACGTGCGCATCAGCTCGACCAGGCTCGGCGCCGCGGTCGTGCCCAGGTAGCGGTCGTGATCGCGGGAGCGCGCCACGCGCAGGCCGCGGCTGTCGAAGACCGACAGCGTCCAGTCCTCCGGCAGCGCCTGTGACTCCACCGCGCGCAGGAACGCTGCCGGGCTGAGGATGCCGGTGAGTACGTAGAGCAGGTTGTCGCCGCGCATCACCGGCACGCGCGCGGCGATGCCGAACTGGCCGTCCGCGCGCTTTGCCAGGTCGCCGATGGTCGGCGCGCGCCGGCGCAGCACCTCGGCCATGCTCGCCTGCTCGTCGAACAGCGGCAGCGAGCTCTTCGCGGATCTGTCGGTGTGGACGATGATCGTGCCGTCGGGATAGGCGAGGCTCATCGCGCGCCACTCGGGCATCGCCACGCGTATGCGCTCCAGCAGCATCTCGTAATCGTCGAACGCGCGCTGATCCAGCAGCGGCGACTGGGCGATGGCGATCAGCGTCGCCACGCTGCGCTGGGACGCGATGTCGATCGCAGCCGCCGACAGGCGCGTCACCTCCAGGGCCTTGGCCTCCGCGGCGCGCCGCTCCTCGCGGACGATGTACGACAGCCCGAGCGCTGCGGCGATCGCCATCGGCAGGATCGTCACCAGGAACAGCCATTCCAGGCGCTGGGTCAGCGACCCACGCCGCGACTGCCAGCGCAGCAGCTCGCCCATGACCTTGCGGATCGATCCCACGAAACGCCTCCCTGTCAGACGACGACCCGGCCAGCATGACGGAAGTTCCATTTCCGGTGGTTACGCCGCCACTTATTCCCCGATCGCAGGTCCAACCCGCGACGCCGCAGCCGCGGCGGGCGACAAGCAGGCAGGAGCAGCCATGAAAAAGACAGCGTGGGCGGTGTGGAAAGGCGGCATCAAGGACGGCATCGGCAGCATCTCCACCGAGACCGGTGTCCTCAAGGAAGCGCCGTACGGATTCAAGGCGCGCTTCGAGGGCGGCAAGGGCACCAATCCCGAGGAGCTCATCGGCGCCGCGCACGCGGGCTGCTTCTCGATGGCGCTCTCCAAGATGCTCGGCGACGCGGGCCTGACCGCCGATGAGATCCGCACCAGCGCCGAGGTCACGCTCGACAAGGTGGGCGAGGGCTTCGAGATCACTGCCAGCCACCTCATCGTCACCGCGCGGATTCCGGGCGCCGACGAGGCGAAGTTCCAGGAGATCGCCGACAAGGCCAAGGTCGGCTGCCCGGTGTCGAAGGTGCTGAAGGGCGCCAAGATCACGATGGACGCCAAGCTCCTGACGGGAGCGGCCGCGCCGGTGTGAGCGTGCTGGCGCTGCCGATCAGGCCAGCGCCTCCTTGAACAGCGCCAGCATCCGGCTCCAGGCCTTCTCGGCCTGGTCGTGGTTGTAGACCTGCGAGTCGGTCGGGCACCAGCCGTGCTGCGTGCCTGCGTAGACCTCGATCTCCGCCGGCAGCTTGGCCTTGGCGAACGCGTCGCGCAGCGTGTCCTTGACCTTGGGCTCCTTGGCGTCGTCGTTCTCCGCGATCGCGATCAGGAAGTGCGCCTTCATCTTCGGGATCAGCAAGTGCGGGCTGTCGGGCTTGTCGGTGGCAAGCCCGCCGCCATGGAACGTCGCGCCGGCGCCGATGCGGGCAGGGACCGCAGCCGCGGTGCGCATCACCAGCGGCCCGCCCATGCAATAGCCGGTGGTGCCGATCCTGCGCTTCCTGTCGACGGCGGGCTGCGCGTCGAGGAATGAGACGAAGGCCTCGGCGTCGGTCTGCGCCGTCTCGGCGGTGAGCGCGTCCTTGAGCTTCATCAGCGCGTCGCGCGTCGCCGGGTCGTTGAAGTCCGGATGCTCGGGCGCGGTCGGCGCGCGCTGGGTGCGATAGAACGGGTTGACCACCAGCACCGCGTAGCCGGACTCGGCCAGCCGCGTCGCCATCTGCCGGAAAGCGGGACGCAGGCCGAAGATGTCGGGCCAGATCAGGACGCCGGGATAGGTGCCCTTGCCCTCGGGGGAGACGAAGAACGCGTCGGCCTTGCCGGCCTTGGTCTTGATGTCGACGTCGGCGCCCTTGGTGGCTGCAGCGCTGGCGAGACGCGGCAGCGCCGCTGCCACCCCGGCGCCCAGCGCCATCGCGCCGAACGACCGGCGCGTCAGCGCGCGGGGACGGTTGCCGAATTCAGTGAAGTCATCGTGCTCGCACATCGCGGTCATCCTCCTGGGACTAGAATGCGCGTCCAATCCGAGGGACACGCCAGTGAGAACCTTACACGCCCTGCTGCTTTGCGCCATCCTGCTGGCGCTCGGCGCATGCGGCAACTCGTCGCCGACCGGCGCCATCGGCAACGCGCCCGGCGGCAGCAGTGGCGCGATCCACGTGCTCTCCAACCGTGCCGACATGATCAGCGGCGGCGACGCTTTGGTGGAGATCGTCGGCGCAAGCGCGGTGCCGAAGGTCACGCTCAACGGAACCGACGTCTCTTCGCAGTTCGCGCTGCGGCCCAACGGCCGCGTCATGGGCCTCGTCACCGGCCTCGACGAAGGCACTAACACGCTGACCGCGGCGGGATCGAGCGCGACCATCACCAATTACCCCAATAGCGGCCCGATCTTCTCCGGCCCGCGCATCCCACGCTTCCGCTGCCAGGACGCGGCGGTCGACGCCGAGTGCAACCAGCCGGCGGAATACACCTATCTGTACAAGAGCACCGATCCCACGGTGACGGGACTGCTGCCGTACGACCCGGCGAGTCCACCGTCGGACGTCGCCACGACCACGACGGATGACGGCGTGACGATGCCGTTCATCGTGCGCCAGGAGCTCGGCTATCAGGACCGCGATCAGTACAAGATCCTGACGCTGTTCACGCCGGACGTTGATTGGCAGGCGTGGGCGCCGCAGCCACAGTGGAACCACAAGCTCCTCATCACGCACGGTGGCAACTGCGGCGCCGACTACACGACCGGAAACGCGCCGCTCGAGGATTACTCGGGCACGATCCCGGCGAACCCGGTGTTCGAGCAGAGCTACATCACCGCGCTGGGACGCGGCTTCATGGTGATGTCGACCGCGCTGGACAACACCGGCCACAACTGCGACATCCCGCTCGGCGCGGAGTCGCTGATGATGGCCAAGGAGCGTCTGGTCGAGCAGTACGGCGAGCTGCGCTACACGATCGGCACCGGCTGCTCCGGCGGATCGATCGCGCAGGCGACGATCGCCAACGCGTATCCGGGCATCTATCAGGGCCTGCTGGTGATGTGCGCCTATCCGGACACGCTGTCCGCGGGCTTGCAGTTCACCGACTTCCATCTGCTGCGCGCCTACTTCGAGCATCCGGAGAACTGGGGCCTGGGCGTGGTGTGGGCGCCGACGCAGTTCGGCGAGGTGGAAGGGCACATCTCGCACGTCGACGCGATCGCCGCCGACGAGCTGCTCTACAAGGCGGCGACCGATCCGGAAGGCGATTGCTACGGCGACCAGACGTACAACGCGGCCACCAATCCGGGCGGCGTGCGCTGCAGCATCATCGACTGGATGCCGGAGATCTTCGGCACGCGCACCGAGGAAGTGTGGACGCCGATGGAGCAGGCTGCGGGCCGCGGCTTCACCGGTCTGCCGCTCGGCAACTACGGCGTGCAATACGGCCTGGAGCTCCTGCAGACCGGGCGCATGACGCCCGCGCAGTTCGTGGATCTGAACGTGAAGATCGGCTCGCTGGACGTCGACATCAACCCGATCCCCAACCGCGCGCATGCGGATCGTCCGGCGCTGGGCAACGCCTATCGCAGCGGCACCATCAACATGACCAACAACATGGACACGGTGGCGATCATCAACTTCGTCGGCCCCGATCCCGGCATCGCCCACGACACGGTGCACGCGTTCTGGACGCGCTGGCGCCTGGATCGCGAGCAAGGGCACCACGGCAATCACGTCATGTGGGCCGGGCCCGCGCCGCTGATCGCCGATCCCAACGACGTGTACCTGGGGCTGACCGCGATGGACCGCTGGCTCTCCGCGATCGAGCAGGACACTTCCGATGCGCCGCTTTCGCAGAAGATCCTCACCGACAAGCCCGCCGACATCTACGACCGCTGCACCGATGGTGCCGGTCACGAGCTCCTGGGCGAGGCGTGCGTGGAGCTGGTGACGCCGCTCTATGCCTACGGCACGCCGCGCACGGTCGCCGGCGACACCAACACCGCCGACAACTTCGAGTGCCAGCTCAAGCCGCTCAGCCGCGACGCCGACTACGGATTGATCCCGCTCACCGACGATCAGTGGGCGCAGCTCGAGGCCGTGTTCCCCGATGGCGTCTGCGATTACGGATTGCCGGGCGTGGACAAGCAGCCGACGATTCCCTGGCTGACGTACCAGGACGCCAACCTCGCGATGATCGTCGGCGGCATCCCGCTGCCGCCGGCGCCGGCCAAATCGCGCGAAGGGTGGGCGAGCCCCGCGTTCCGCTAGCAGCCGCGCGCCAAATAAAAAACCCGCACTAGGCGGGTTTTTTATTGAACCGTGAAAGTTAGTGCGTCGCGTCGTGCACTTCTTCCTTGACTTCCTTCTTGGCGTCGCGCGCCGCGTCGCTGATGTCTTCGCCCGCATCCTTCAGGCCTTCGTGCTTGCGCATGTCGAGACCGTCCTTGACGGCTTCGGAAGGGCTGTCGTGCTTGTCGCAGGCGCTGATGCCGACGGACAGGGCAAGCAGGGCAGCGACGGCGAACGTAGTCGTCTTCATGTGGTTCTCCTGTTGGGGGGATAAGGCGACCGAAATGCTACTGGCCGGGGTTCTACCGCTCTGTACGGTAGAGGGCACTTTAGCGGGTTTTGTGCGGGAACCCTTATTTTTCACGGTGATATCCGGTGACCCGCTCCACCTCGTTGCGCGAGCCCAGGATCACCGGCACGCGCTGGTGCAGCTTGGTGGGCTTGAGATCCAGGATGCGCTCGTGGCCGGTGGTGGCCGCGCCGCCCGCCTGCTCGACGATGAACGCCATCGGGTTGGCCTCGTAGAGCAGGCGCAGCTTGCCGCCCTGCGCTACGGTTTTCGAATCGAGCGGGTACAGGAAGATGCCGCCGCGCGTGATGATGCGGTGCACGTCGGCCACCATCGAGGCGACCCAGCGCATGTTGAAGTCCGTGCCGCGCGGACCGGTCTTGCCGGCGACCATCTCGTCGACGTAGCGCTTCACCGGTGCTTCCCAGAAGCGCTGGTTGGACATGTTGATGGCGAATTCCTTGGTGTCCGGCGGGATCTGCAGGTTCTTGCCGGTCATGCGGAAGCTGCCGAGCTCGCGGTCGAGCGTGAACGCGTGCGTGCCGTCGCCCAGCGTCAGCACCAGGATCGTCGACGGGCCGTAGACGCAGTAGCCGGCGGCGACCTGCTTGGTGCCCGGCTGCAGGAAGGCCTCGTCCTCGGTGCCGGTGAAGCCTTCGGGGCAGCGCAGCACCGAGAAGATCGTGCCGACCGAGACGTTGACGTCGATGTTGCTCGAGCCGTCGAGCGGGTCGAACACCAGGAGATAGCCGCCGCGCGGGAAGTCGTGCGGGATCTCGTGCGGATGATCCATCTCCTCGGACGCGAGGCCCGCCACATGGCCGCCCCATTCGTTGGCCTCGAGCAGGATGTCGTTGGACAGCACGTCGAGCTTCTTCTGCGCCTCGCCCTGGATGTTGCCGGTGCCGGCCTCGCCGAGGACGCCGCCCAGCGCGCCCTTGCCGACGGCGATGGAGATCATCTTGCAGGCGCGCGCGACCACTTCGATCAGCAGGCGCAGATCGGCGCCGATCTGCTCCTTGGCGCGCTGCTCTTCGATCAGGAAACGGGTGAGGGAGATGTCGTGGGTAGCCATGGCGCGAATTTTAAGGCAGCGCCGGCGCGCCGCGCATCACGGTGGTCTCGCCGCCGACCTGCACCTCGCTGTCCCAGAGGTAGGAGAGGTGCGGATGCGCGGTGCGCAGCACGTCGAGCGCCGCCGCGTCGTGCCGCAGATGGAAATCCATCCAGGCAAGCGAGTAGAGACCGGCGACCTCAAGACCCCAGCTCGACGTCGGCAGCAGCGGATAGTTGGTGTGCTGCGCGTGCGAGGCCGCGTCGGTGACGATGAAGGCGCGGTCGACGGTGAGCTTGTCGTAGACGGCGCGCGTGACGGCAGGGTTGACGAATGGGATCGGCGCTACCGGCCCGTCGTGATCGCCGGTCTGGATCATCACCGGGATCGGGTTGGCGTCGAACGGCGACGATTGCGTGCTGATTGGCGCCGCGGCCACCGCGGCGTGGACGCGCGGCTCGATCGCCTGCAGGCCCATGGTCGCGATCGCGCCCATGCTGTGACCGATCACGCCGACACGCGAGGCATCGAGCGCCGCGCGCACGGGCGATTCGCCGAAGAGATAGGTGAGCGCGTCCTGGGCTTCCTCAATGGCGTTGCCGGGATCGCCGGCGATCGCGTCCTGCGAGCGTCCCTGGCCGCTGAAGTCGAAGGCGAAGACGAGGTAGCCCGCATCGGCGAACACCTGGTGCCACCAGCGGTATACGCCGGTGTTGGTCGCCAGGCCCTGCAGCGCCAGGATCACCGGATACGGCCCGGCGGAGGGCGGCGTGACGCCGCGATTGGGCAGCACGATCTCGCCGTAAAGCCGCGTGCCGTAGCGGTTGAGGAACTCCACCGGCACCAGCTCGACCTTGTCGTTGTAATACGGATTGCCGAAGCAGTGGTACGGGCTAGCCACGCGACACGCGCCCTGCAGCTGCGCCAGCGTCGCGCGGACCTGGAAGGCGACCAGCGCCGGATCGGTGAGGTCGCGGATCGTCACGCCGAACGCGATCGGATCGAACAGCGCCGTCGCAACATCGGTGGGAAGCGCAGCAGCCAGCGCATCGAGATTGGTGATGACCGCTTCGATCGGCGCGGGCGCGGGCGGTGGGTTCGCGGCGGGTGCATGCTCCGGCCAGGCCGCGAGATCACCACCGGCAGATCCGCCGGGCGGTGGCGCCGCGACGTCGGTGCCGCCGCCGCACGCTGAAAGGCAGGCAGCCAATAGCCAGATCGATGCTCGCTTCACCACGTGACTTCCCCGGTCAGGGCCCGATTCTACGCGGTCACGTATTCCTTCAGCCGCGGCCCCAACGCCGCGCGTACTTCAGCTGCATCATCGTGAAGTAATGCCCACCGACCATGCGATCCAGGTAAGCAGTCTTCACCGCCGGCCGGAACTGGTCCAGATGCTGGAGCGCCTCGTAGCCCGGGCCATGGCGTCGACGTGCATCGTCGACGACGCGAAGTCGAACGGCGCATCGCCGCGGAACGGGCGCATCACGATCCGGTCCCACGACTCGTAGAACTCATCCGGCACCGGACGCGAGCCGGGCACTCGCACGCCGAGGCGCACGAGGCCGCGATCGACCGCGCGCCAGTCCTTGGCAAGCGCGGCGCGCACGGTGGCGGATCTGCGCCGACGCCTTCCTGCTCGAGCCGCTTGATGCGGCCGAAGTCGTAGGTCGACCAGGCTGCCTCGCGGCGCACCAGGAAGTTGCCCGGTTGCGGATCGGCGTGCACGGCTTTCAGCTCGAACACCGAGCGGCACATGAAGTCGAACAGCCGCATCGCGATCTGGTTGCGCAAGCCAGCGTCGTAGCGCTCGGCCACCGTCTCGAGATGATCGCCGGGCTCCAGGATCATCGTCAGCACGTGCCGCGAGCACAGCTCGGGCACCGTCGCCGGGATGACGATGTGCGGATCGTCGGACGAAGAACTGCCGGAAGAGGGCGATGTTGCGCGGCCTCCTGCTCGTAGTCGAAGCTCCTCGCTGCAGGCGCTCCAGCGGATCTCCTCGAAGAGATCGTCGAGCACGGCCTTGTCGACCTTGACTATGCGCGCCATGCAGCAGCGCGAGCTTCAACTGCCCCAGATCGGTGTCGCAGGACTCGGCGACGCCCGGGTATTGCACCTTGATCACCACCTCGCGACCGTCCTGCAGCACCGCGCGGTGGCACCTGGCCGATCGACGCCGCCGCGTACAGGCTTGTGGTCGATGCGCTTTGGAACTGCTTTCGCGAGCGTCTTGCCCAGGTCGCGATCGATCTGCTTGCGGATCCACCGCGAACGGCATCGGCGGCGCGTCCTTCTGCAGGCGCTTGAGCGGCTCGGCGAGGATTCTGCCGGCAGGATGCTCGCGGCCTGCGAGGCAACCTGGCCGAGCTTCATCACTGCGCCCTTGAGCTCCACCCAGCGTGTTGGCCAGATGCGCGGCAGCCGAGGCGTTTGAGCTTGCCGCGCGCCTGCGCGCGCTCGTCGGCGCTGCGGAATCCCATTGGCGATTGCGTGACCGGCGTAGCGGCCCGCCAGCGTCGCAGTCATGCCGGCCAGACTAGGCAGCAGTTTTTTTTTTTTTTTTTTTTTTTTTTTTTTTTTTTTTTGTCGGCTGCGCCGGTCACGCAATCACCAATGGATTCCGCAGCGCCAACAAGCGCGCGCAGGCGCGCGGCAAGCTAAACACCTCAGCTGCAGCCGCATCTGGCCAACACGCTGCGGTAAGCTCGAGGGCGCGGTCGTGAAGCTCGGCCAGGTTGCCTCGCAGGCCGCGAGCGTGGTCCCTGGCAGAATTCGCCGAGCCGCTCAAGCGCCTGCAGAAGGACGCGCCGCCGATACCGTTCGCGGTGATCCGCAAGCAGATCGATCGCGACCTGGGCAAGACGCTCGCGAAGCGGCTGAAGCGCATGGACCACAAGCCTTACGCGGCGGCGTCAATCGCCCGGTGCACCGCGCGGTGCTGCAGGACGGTCGCGAGGTGGTGATCAAGGTGCAATACCCGGGCGTCGCCGAGTCCTGCGACACCGATCTGGGGCAGTTGAAGCTCGCGCTGCACATGGCGCGCATCGAGAGGGTCGACAAGGCCGTGCTCGACGATCTCTTCGAGGAGATCCGCGAGCGCCTGCACGAGGGAGCTCGACTACGAGCAGGAGGCGCGCAACATCGCCCTCTTCCGGCAGTTCTTCGCCGACGATCCTCACTCGTCATCCCGGCGACGGTGCCCGAGCTGTGCTCGCGGCACGTGCTGACGATGATCCTGGAGCCCGGCGATCATCTCGAGACGGTGGCCCAGCGCTACGACGCTGGCTTGCGCAACCAGATCGCGATGCGGCTGTTCGACTTCATGTGCCGCTCGGTGTTCGAGCTGAAAGCCGTGCACGCCGATCCGCATCCGGGCAACTTCGCGGTGCGCCGCGACGGCAGCCTGGTGATCTACGACTTCGGCTGCATCAAGCGGCTCGAGCAGGAAAGCGTGGAGGCCTATCGCGACACCGTGCGCGCCGCGCTTGCCAAGGACTGGCGCGCCGTCGATCGCGGCCTCGTGCGCCTCGGCGTGCGCGTGCCCGGCTCGCGGCCGGTGTCGGACGAGTTCTACGAGTCGTGGGACCGGATCGTCATGCGCCCGTTCCGCGGCGATGCGCCTTTCGACTTCGCCAGCTCGACGATGCACGTCGACGCCATGGCGAGGGGCTACGAAGCGCTCCAGCATCTGGACCAGTTCCGTCCGGCGGTGAAGACCGCTTACCTGGATCGCATGGTCGGTGGGCATTACTTCACGATGATGCAGCTGAAAGCACGCGTGGCGTTCGGGCCGCGGCTGAAGGAATACGTGACCGCGTAGAATCGGGCCCTGACGGGGAAGTCACGTGGTGAAGCGAGCATCGATATGGTTATTGGCTGCCTGCCTTTCACTGTGCGGCGGCGGCGCCGAGGCGCTGCGGCAGCACCACCGGCGGATCTGCCGGTGGTGATCTCGCGGCCTGGCCGGAGCATGCACCCGCCGCGAACCCGCCGCCCGCGCCCGCGCCGATCGAAGCGGTCATCACCAATCTCGATGCGCTGGCTGCTGCGCTTCCCACCGATGTTGCGACGGCGCTGTTCGATCCGATCGCGTTCGGCGTGACGATCCACAGCCTCACCGATCCGGCGCTGGTCGCCTTCCAAGGACCGCGCGACGCTGGCGCAGCTCCATTTGGTGTCGCGTGGCTAGCCCGTACCACTGCTACGGCAATCCGTATTTCAACGACAAGGTCGAGCTGGTGCCGGTGGAGTTCCTCAACCGCTACGGCACGCGGCTTTACGGCGAGATCGTGCTGCCCAATCGCGGCGTCACGCCGCCCTCCGCCGGGCCCTATCCGGTGATCCTGGCGCTGCAGGGCCTGGCGACCAACACCGGCGTATACCGCTGGTGGCACCAGGTGTTCGCCGATGCGGGCTACCTCGTCTTCGCCTTCGACTTCAGCGGCCAGGGACGCTCGCAGGACGCCATCGCCGGCGATCCCGGCAACGCCATTGAGAAAACCCAGGCGCGCTCACTACTCCCAGGCGATCGCCCGTGCGCGCGGCGCTCGATGCCTCGCGTGTCGGCGTGATCGGTCACAGCATGGGCGCGATCGCGCCATGAGCAAGCATTTTATGGAGCCGCGCGTCCCAGCCGCGGTGGGCGCAGCACCGAGATCAGCACGCAATCGTCGCCGTTCGACGCCAACCCGATCCCGGTGATGATCCAGACCGGCGATCACGACGGGCCGGTAGCGCCGATCCCATTCGTCAACCCTGCCGTCACGCGCGCCGTCTACGACAAGCTCACCGTCGACCGCGCCTTGACCGTCACCGACGCGGCCTCGCGCGCGCAGGCCACCAACTATCCGCTGCTCCCGACGTGGAGTCTGGGGTCTTGAGGTCGCCGGTCTCTACTCGCTTGCCTGCAATTGGTTTCGTACTCCAGCACGACGCGGCGGCGCTCGACGTGCTGCGCACCGCGCATCCGCACCTCTCCTACCTCTGGGACAGCGAGGTGCAGGTCGACAGCGAGGCCACCGTGATGCGCGGCGCGCCGGCGCTGCCTTAAAATTCGCGCCATGGCTACCCACGGACATCTCCCTGACCCGCTACCTGATCGAGGAACAGCGCGCCGGCGCAATCAACGCCGACCTGCGCCTGCTGATCGAAGTGGTCGCGCGCGCCTGCAAGACGATCTCGATCGCGGTCGGCAAGGGCGCGCTCGGCGGCGTGCTCGGCGATGCGCCGGGCGAGCCAGCAGAACATCCAGGGCGAGGCGCAGAAGAAGCTCGACGTGCTGTCCAACGAGATCCTGCTCGAGGCCAACGCATGGGGCGGACACCTGGCCGGCCTCGCGTCGGAGGAAATGGACCACCGCACGCCGATCCCGAACGTCTATCCCGCGCGGCAACTACCTGCTGCTGTTCGATCCGCTCGACGGCTCGTCGCAACATCGACGTCAACGTCTCCGTCGGCACCATCTTCTCGGTGCTGCGCTGCCCGGAAGGCGTCACCGAGCCGCGAGACGAGCACTTCCTGCAGCCGGGCACCGCCCAGGTCGCCGCCGGCTACTGCATCTACGGCCCGAGCACGATGCTGGTGCTGACCATCGGCCACGGCACGCACGCGTTCACGCTCGACCGCGAGCTCGGCAGCTTCGTGCTGACCAGCACGAGCATGCAGATTCCGGAGGACACCAAGGAATTCGCGATCAACATGTCCAACCAGCGCCACTGGGAAGCGCCGATGCAGCGCTACGTCGCCGACCTGCTGGCCGGCAAGGAAGGCCCGCGCGGCAAGGACTTCAACATGCGCTGGGTCGCGTCGATGGTCGCCGACGTGCACCGCATCCTCACCCGCGGCGGCATCTTCATCTATCCGCTCGACCGCAAGGACCCGGCCAAGGCCGGCAAGCTGCGGCTGATGTACGAGGCCAACCCGATGGCTTCCTGGTCGAACAGGCCGGCGGCGCCGCCAGCAACGGCCGCGAGCGCATCCTGGACGTGCAGCCCACCGGCTGCACCAGCGCGTGCCGGTGTTCCTGGGCTCGCAACGAGGTCGAGCGGGTCACCGGGTATCACCTTGAAAAATAAGGGTTCCCGCACAAAACCCGCTAAAGTGCCCTCCACCGTTTAGAGCGGTCGAGACCCGGCCAGTAGCATTTCGGTCGCCTTATCCCCCCGACAGGAGAACCACATGAAGACGATTACGTTCGCCGTCGCTGCCCTGCTTGCCCTGTCCGTCGGCGTCGGCGCCTGCGACAAGCACGACAGCCCTTCCGAAGCCGTCAAGGACGGTCTCAACATGCGCAAGCACGAAGGCCTGAAGGATGCGGGCGAAGACGTCGGCGACGCGGCGCGCGACGCCAAGAAGGAAGTCAAGGAAGAAGTGCACGACACGAGAAACGCTGCACTAACTTTCACGGTTCAATAAAAAACCCGCCTAGTGCGGGTTTTTTATTTGGCACGCGGCTGCTAGCGGAACGCGGGGCTCGCCCACCCTTCGCGCGATTTGGCCGGCGCCGGCTGCATCGGGTTGCCGCCGAAGATCATCGCGTGCTTGGGTCCTGGTAGGTCAGCCAGGAATTGTCGGCTGCTGGCCGACGCCCGGCTTCTCCTAATCGCAGACGCCATCGGGGAACGCGGCCTGCAGCTGCGCCCACTGGTCGTCGGTGAGCGAATGACGCCGTCGTCGGCTCGCGGTCGAGCGGCTTGAGCTGGCACTTGACGATGTCGTCATGTTCGCGTCGCCGGCGGCCGTGCGGGGCGTTCCGTAGGCTTTGAGCGGCGTCGCCAGGTCCACACTGCTCGCACAGGAGCTCGAGACCGGCATCATCGGTGCAGCGGTCGTAGATGTCGGCGGGCTTGTTGTCGACGATCTTCTGCGCGAGCGGCGCGTTCGAAGTGTCCTCTCGACCGCCGCGAGCCAGTCGTCCATCGCCAGCAGCGCCGGTCGGCCAGTTGACGTCGCCGATCAGCGGCGCGGGGCCGAACCACAGGACGTGTTGTCGTGGTGGCCCGCGCGCGGTCCAGGCGGTCACGGATCCACCACGTGTGCGCGTAGTCGTGCGCGATGCCCGGGTCGGGCCCGGCGTGGTCGATGATCGCCACCGCCCATGTTGTGGTCATCTCGTTGATCACGCCGGTGCGGTAGGCGTTGGTCACCGCCGGCGTCGCCGCGAGGCGCTCCGGCGTCGGGTTGAGGTCGATGTCGCCGCCGCCGATCGCCGCGTTGAGGTCGACGAACTGCGCCGGGGTGATCAGGCCCTGCTCGAGGACTGCAGGCCGTACTGGATGCCGGCGTTGCCGAACGGCTGGCCGGCGAAGCCGTGGCCGGCCGCCTTCTCCATCGCCGACCAGACGTCCGCGGGCGCGGGCCGAGCACGTTGATCATGTAGTCGAGGATCGAGCAGCGCACGCCGTCCGGCGCGTGCCGGGTCGTAGGCCTGGTCGGCCGGGACGCAGTCGCCGACCGGGTGGTCGCGCCTTGAAGAGCCCCTCGTCGGCGACGATCGCGTTGACCGGTCCGGCCGCCCCTCGACCAGCCCCCACTGCGCCGGCGGCCAGACGACGCCGGGGCCCCACTTCGACGGGTCCTCGAAGTACTGGCGCAGCAGGTGGTAGTCGGCGAACTGCGCGCCCGCGGTCAGCACGTCCGGATAGGCGCAGGTGATGACCAGGCCGTCGTAGACGCCGGGGTAGGCGTTGGCGACGGTCTGCTGGACGATCGAGCCGCCCGAGCAGCCGGTGCCGATCGTGTAGCGCACGTCGCCGTACCTCTCGACGAGGCGCTCCTTGGCCATGATCAGCGACTCGGCCTCGGCGGCGAGGTTGCAGTTGTGGCCGGTGTTGGCGAGCGCCGTCGACATCACCGCGAAGCCCTGCCGAGCGCGGCGATGTAGCTGTGCGTGTAGCCGGGAGCGTCTGGCAGCGTGCCGCTCAGAGTCGTTGAGCGGCGGGTCTCCCGGCCGTAGACACGCCGCACCCGCCGCCGCCCGTGACGAGCAGCTTGTGGTTCCACTGCTGCTGCGGCGCCCAGCGGGTCCACGTGCGTCCGGGCGTGTAGAGCGTGAGGATCTTGTATCGGTCGCGGTCCTGGTAGCCGAGCTCCTGGCGGACGATGAACGGCACCTTCACGCCCCGTCCGTCGTCGTCGTCGCCACGTCGGACGGCGGGTGACGCCGGGTCGTAGGGCAGCAGGTCGGCCTTGGTCGGGTCGGTCGAGCGGTAGAGGTAGCTGTATTCCGCCGGCTGGTTGCACTGGCGTCGACCGCGCTGTCCTGGCAGCGGAACCTGGGATGTGCGGGCCGGAGAAGACGGGCCGCCGTTGGGGTGGTTGGTGATGGTCGCGCTCGATCCCGCCGCGGTCAGCGTGTTAGTGCCTTCGTCGAGGCCGGTGACGAGGCCCATGACGCGGCCGTTGGGCCGCAGCGCGAACTGCGAAGAGACGTCGGTTCCGTTGAGCGTGACCTTCGGCACCGCGCCTGCGCCGACGATCTCCACCAAAGCGTGGCCGCCGCTGATCATGTCGGCACGGTTGGAGAGCACGTGGATCGCGCCACTGCTGCCGCCGGGCGCGTTGCCGATGGCGCGCGGGTCGGCGACGAGTTGCCGCGTGCGCCGAGCGCCAGCAGGATGGCGCAAAGCAGCAGGGCATTGTAAGGTTCTCGCTGGCGTGTCCCTCGTGGACACCCACGTTCTAGTCCCAGGAGGATGACCGCGATGTGCGAGAGCACGATGACTTCACTGAATTCGGCAACCGTCCCCGCGCGCTGACGCGACGGTGTTTCGGCGCGCTGGCGCTGGGCGCCGGGGTGGTGTCGCTGCTGCCGCCCCTCGTCAGTGCGGCAGACATCAAGGGCGCCGAAGTCGACATCAAGACGCCGGACGGCAGGGCCGACGGTTCTTCGTGCATCCCCCGAGGGCAAGGGCGCCCCTCCCGGCGTGCTGGTCTGGCCGGACATCTTCGGCCTGCGCCCCGCGTTCCGGCAGATGGGCAAGCGGCTGGCCGAGTCCGGCTATGCGGTGCTGATCGTCAACCCGTTCTATCGCACGCAGAAGGCGCCGACCGCGCCCGAGCAGCCGAACTTCAACGACCGGCGACGCGCGACGCGCTGATGGCGCTGGCGGGCGCGCTCACCGCCGCAGACGAACGCGACCGACGCGAAGGCCTTCGTCGCCTGGCTCGACGCCAGCCCGCGGTCGACAAGAAGCGCAAAATCGGCACCACCGGCTACTGCATGGGCGGCCCGATCATGATGCGCACCGCGGCCGCGGTGCCGGACCGCATCGGCGCGGGCGCGTCGTTCCACGGCGGCGGTCTTGCGACCGACAAGCCCGACAGCCCGCACCTGCTGGTCCCGAAGATGAAGGCGCAGTACCTGTTCGCCATCGCGCAGAACGACGACGCGCAAGGAGCCCGAAGCCAAGGACGTCGCTGAAGGAAGCGTTCGCGAAGGCCAAGCTGCCGGCGGAGATCGAGGTCTATGCGGCGCGCAGCACGGCTGGTGCCCGCCCGACTCGCAGGTCTACAACCACGACCAGGCCGAGAAGGCCTGGGCGCGGATGCTGGCGCTGTTCAAGAAGGCGCTGGCCTGATCGGCAGAGCCAGCCAGCTCACACCGGCGCAGCCGCTGCCCGTCAGGAGCTTCGCGTCCATCGTGATCTTGCGCCCTTCAGCAGCTTCGACACCGGGCAGCCGGCCTTGGCCTTGTCGGCGATCTCCTGGAACTTCGCCCGTCGGCGCCGGGAATCTTGCGGTGACGATGAGGTGGCTCGCGGTGATCTCGAAGCCTTCGCCGACCTTGTCGAGCGTGACCTCGGCGGGTTCCATCTTCTCGGCGGTCAGGCCGGCCTCGCCGAGCATCATCGACAGCGCCATCGAGAAGCAGCCCGCGTGCGCCGCGCCGATCAGCTCTTCCGGATTGGTGCCCTTGCCGTTTTCGAACCGCGACTTGAAACCTAGGGCGCTTCCTTGAGCACGCCGGTCTCCGTGGAAATGGTGCCGCCGCCGTCCTTGATGCCGCCCTTCCAGACCGCCCATGCTTTCTTGATCATGGTTGCTCCTGCCTGCTTGTCGCCCGCCGCGGCTGCGGCGTCGCGGGTTGGACCTGCGATCGGGGAATAAGTGGCGGCGTAACCACCGGAAATGGAACTTCCGTCATGCTGGCGGGGTCGTCGTCTGACAGGGAGGCGTTTCGTGGGATCGATCCGCAAGGTCATGGGCGAGCTGCTGCGCTGGCAGTCGCGGCGTGGGTCGCTGACCCAGCGCCTGGAATGGCTGTTCCTGGTGACGATCCTTCCGTGGCGATGCTCCGCCGCAGCGCTCGGGCTGTGGTTGGTCGTCCGCGAGGAGCGGCGCGCCGCGAACCCCAGGCCCTGGAGGTGACGCGCCTGTCGGCGGCTGCGATCGACATCGCGTCCCAGCGCAGCGTGGCGACGCTCCGATCGCCATCGCCCAGTCGCCGCTGCTGGATCAGCGCGCGTTCGACGATTACGAGATGCTGCTGGAGCGCATACGCGTGGCGATGCCCGAGTGGCGCGCGATGAGCCTCGCCTATCCCGACGGCACGATCATCGTCCACACCGACAGATCCGCGAAGAGCTCGCTGCCGCTGTTCGACGAGCAGGCGAGCATGGCCGAGGTGCTGCGCCGGCGCGCGCCGACCATCGGCGACCTGGCGAGGCGCGGCGGACGGCCGGCTCGGCATCGCCGCGCGCGTGCCGGTGATGCGCGGCGACAACCTGCTCTACGTACTCACCGGCATCCTCAGCCCGGCAGCGTTCCTGCGCGCGGCCCAGTCACAGGCGCTGCCGGAGGACTGGACGCTGTCGGTCTTCGACAGCCGCGGCCTGCGCGTGGCGCGCTCCCGCGATCACGACCGCTACCTGGGCACGACCGCGGCGCCGAGCCTGGTCGAGCTGATGCGCACGTCCCCTCAGGAAGGCGCCGGCGCTTTGTTGGCCAGCGACGAGGTGTTCACCGCCTATGTCCGCATCCCCGACATGAATTGGGCGGTCGCGATCGGATTGCCGACGTCCACCGTCGCAGCTGGCGGCTTCCGCGCGTTCTCGTTCTACGGCGGCGGCGCCGCGCTGTCGCTGGCGCTGGCGCTGCTGCTTGCGGGCATGGCTGGCCGCAGCATCGCGCGGCCGGTCGAGCACTGAGCGCCAGCGCCGAGCGCATGGCCACGGCATGGAGCCGGACGTCCCGTCGACCGAGACGGTGGGGCTTCGCAGGCCTCCGGCGCCGCCATCGTGGCGCGCACGCAGTCGGTACTGCGCAACGACTTGCGCCAGCAGGTTGCCGACCTCGGCCGCCTGCACGGCCTCAGCGAGGTCTCCTCCTGATGCGCGACGCGCGCGCGCAGCTGCAGACCCGTGCTCACCGTGCTGTGCGAGCTGCACGGCGCGACCAGGGACTTCTAAAGCTGACCCAGCCCGTCAGCGGCCTGTTGAACGTGCAGGCCTCCGTCGGCTTCTCGAAGGCAGCGCTGGAGGCGCTCCGCGAGCCTCAAGCCCGGCCAGGGCGCGGGCGGGCGCTCCGCGCTGGAGAATCAGCGCGTGGTCATCGCCGACACGGAGACCGATCCCGCGTTTGCCGAATTCCGCGAGATGGCCAGGGCCGAGGGCATCCGCGCCGTGCACAGCACCCGCCGATCCGCGGCAGCAGCGGCCGGGTGCTCGGCGTGCTGTTGGTTTATTACGGCGCAGCCTTCCTCGCCCGGCGAGCGCGAGATCCGCGTCGGCCGACCTGTGCACGGCTCTGCGCGCGGCGTTCATCGAGCGCAGCCACGCCGAATCCGACGCCGCGGCCTCCGAGCAGCGGCTGCGCGCGTCGCGCTGGATTCCTCGTCGGTCCCGTTCAGCGTGCTGGTGCCGGTGCGCGACGCTTCGGGGATCATCGTCGACTTCAGCCTGGAGTACCTGAACCGCGCCGCCGCCGCCGATCTCGGGCGGGCGGCGCCCGACCTCATCGGCCGGTGCGTGCGCAAGGTCTCGCCCGCCGCGTGGAAGACGGCCGGATTCCTCGAGCACTACGTGCAGGCGGTGGAGAGGGATCGCATCCGTGAGATCGAGATTTGCATCGGCGAGCCGGGCTCGGAACGCTGGCTGCAGGTCCTGGCGACGCCAGCCGCAGGCAAGCTGGCGCCTGTGGTCCCGCCGACATCACGGAGCGCAAACAGATCGAGACCGCGCTTCGAGCGGCCGACGGCGCAAGGACGAGTTCCTGGCCGACGCTCGCGCACGAGCTGCGCAACCCGCTCGCGCCGATCCAGCAGGCCGCGCTGATCTCGCGCGCGGAAGGGCCACCGAGTCGCAGCGGCGCTGGAGCCACGACGTGATCGAGCGGCAGGTGCACCACATGGCGCGGCTGCTCGACGACCTGCTCGACGTGTCGCGGATCACGCGCGGCAAGCTGGAGCTGCGCAAGTCGCGATCGCTGCACGCCGTGGTCGAGGCGGCGGTGGAGACGGCGCGGCCCGCGCTCGACGCAGCGCCACCAGCTGACGTGGACTGCCGGAGCCCGTGCTCCTGAGCGCGACCCGCTACGGCTGGCCAGGTCCTCTCCAACCTCCTCACCAACGCCGCGCAAATACACGACCCCGACGGCCGGATCCGCTCTGCGCCCGGGACCAACGCGTCGCGTGAGGATCGAGGTCAGGACAACGGCATCGGCATCCCGCGGACGCTCGAGCGGTTTTCGCGATGTTCTCGCAGGGCCGCGCGACCGCACGGCGGCAGGGCGGCCTGGGCATCGGGCTGGCCCTGGCGCGGGGCCTCGTCGAGCTGCACGGGGGCACCGTGAGCGCAGCAGCGCCGGCGCCGGGCAGGGGAGCACGTTCCCGTGGTCGCTGCCGCGGGCAAGGTGAGCCGGCCCGCCCAGCACCCGGCGCGCCCGCAGCCCGATCGCGCCGCATCCTGATCGCCGACGACAATCGGGACGCGGCCGAAAGCCTGGCGCCTTTTTGAGAATGGACGGCCATCAGCCGTTCTTGGCTTGGACGGCGAAGAGGCCCTGGAGCGCCTCGAGGAGTGCCTCGCCCGATGCCTGCTGCTCGACATCGGCATGCCGGGCATGAGCGGCTACGAGCTGGCGCGCGAGATCCGCGCGCTGAGTGGCCCGGCCGTGGACCTTGATGATCGCGATCACCGGCTGGGGACAGGATGAGCGACAGGGCATGGCCGAGGAGCCGGATTCGACCACCATCTGACCAAGCCGGTGGATCCGCAGGGATCTTTTCAAGCTGCTGCGGCCCAGCGCGCGGGTGCAGGAGCCGATCCGCCGCGAGGGGTTCTCCGCCTAGGCGATAGCGGCCCTCGCGCGCGAGAGCTCCTTGCGCGGCGAATGAGCCGGGACCTGCTTCGGCGGCGCCGCCGAAATACTTGCGCGCCCGCTTCTTGTCGCCGCACTGTGGTCCCTTGCGCCGCCCCGTAGAGCGCGTTGAAACGTCCCGGATCCATCTTCAGCGCCGCGGCTTCGTAGGCGGCGAGCGCTTCCCCAGGGCGCTTCAGCGCCAGCAACAGCTCGCCGAGTTGCTCGCGCGCGCGGGCACCAGCGCACCGGGCGAGACCGGCGCCTTGCCCAGCGCATCCTCGGCGTCGGCGGCAGCGCGCGGCGCGGCAACGGCTTCGTCGTCACGCCCTTCGGCGTGCGCCACCCGCGCGGATGCGGCCTTGATCTGCAGGTCCAGGCTGCCTCTTTGAAGTAATCGTACTAGGGGCTCGGTGCATGGCAGTGTGCAGCGACTACATGCGCTCGATCGCCTTGCGCGCAGTGTCCTTGTCGCCCCAGCCGTGCAGGCTGCCCAGCGCGTGCGACTATCGAACAGCGCCTCGACGAACGGGTAGCGCTGCCGCTTCCGCGCTCGGGGTCTTCAGCGCGGCCGCCTCGTCCCAGGCATCCGCCAGCGCGTAGCGCGCGGGCACCGAGGCCATCGCGTAGGCGCCGACGAAGTCGAGCTCGGGGAACGTCGCCTTGATCGACGAGACGGACTCCAGCACTTCCCTCGCCTGCGCGTCGCGCCCTTCCTGCAGATACGAGTACCATCATGTAGTCGAGCGCGTGCAGCTCCTCGACCTCGGCGGCGGTGCGCTTCTTCTGCGCCGCGTGCGCACGCGAGGCCTCTGCCGATGCCTGGTTGGTCTCCACCGATTCCTTCCAGCTCCCAAGGCGCGTGTAGATGTGCGACGGCATGTGCAGCGCGTGCGGCACCCACGGCGCGACTTCGCCGTAACGTTGCGCTGCCTTCAGTCCGCGCGGGGCGAGCGGCGGGTAGTCGTAGGCGTGGATGATGTAGTGGGCGACGCCCGGATGCTCCGGGTGCTTTCCAAACAGCGGCTCGAGGATGGCGGTGGCCTGGAGTTGATTCGCGTAGGTGAGATCGGACGGGGCGGCTGTGCCGATGAGCGAGAGCGCGTAGAAGACATTCACCTCGACGTTGTCCGGGTGCTGCTGGCGGAGGCGTTCGAGGGCGTTCTTGTATGCCGCCGCGCGCGCCCGTACCGCCGCGGGCCGTGGCAGGTTTGCGCGACCGGCGCCGACAACGCCGCGGTTTCCGGGCTGTCGAAATACGCGGCCACGGCGTCGATGAAGCCGCGCTCCAGCTCGGTCCGTCCGCCGATCTTTTTCGCCATCCGCGCCGCCTCGCGTCCCTTCTCAAATTCCTCCGGAGTCGGCGGCGACCAGAGCTGCTGGTACCTGGTCATCGCCACGCCCCACCACGCCATCGCGCACGCAGGATCCCGCCGCGCGATGTCCTGAAAACGGCGGTGCGCTTCGTCGTAGAAGAACGAGTGGAGCAGCGCGAGGGCGGTGAGGAAGTCCTCCTTCACCTCCGGCTTGCAAGAGATCGGGAAGTCCACGGCGCCGGCGGCGCGCAGGTCGCCGGGCGCGGGGCTCTCCGCCGACAGCGGCGCAGACAGGGAGAGCGACGGGCTGATGAGGACGACGCGCGCGTTGCAGGCCATGGTCACTCTCCTTTGTGCTTGAACGTCAGCTGGCGGTGAGCTTGTCCGCCGTCACGAACCGCGGCTCGATGTCGACCGGCACGTCCTTCAGCCGGTCGATCACCTTCTGCGCCTCGGGCCGGATGACGCCGAGCTTGTCGAGCATCGCCTTGGCCGCCGCGTAATCGCCCTCGGCCTGCATCGTCATGATGTCGCGCGTCAGGTCCGTGACGGCCTCGCTTGATCTTGCCCGGCATCGACCGCGAACGTGCCGTCTGCGGTTGACCTTGACGCCGCCCTTGTCGAGCAGGTAATTGAGCTGGATCGCCATGCCCCGGCCGTGCGCCTCGGTGATGCCGAAGCGGAGCGAGCGGAAGCATCGACGCCAGGTAAGTCGTGTACATCGTCTGCTCGCATCGCTTGTCGATGACGCCCTTGTCGACCAGGTACTGCAGCGCCCACAGGCCGGAGATGTCGGCCTTGGCTTCCTCGATGGCGCTGTAGGTTCCTTGAACTCCTGGCGCACGGTCGTGGCCCGGCCGCCGACGGTGATGTTGTGCGGGCCCAGGCCGTGCATCAGCTCGTGCATCAGGATGTGCGTGAAGAACGCGTCGAACGCGACGTTGCCTGGTCCGCCGGCGCCAGCGCCACCTTGGCGATCGGCGGCAGCACCTTGCGAACTTGGCCTCCTGGATGTTCTTCAGCATCACGCGCTTGGAGCCCTTCTCGCGCGATCACGCGCTCGTCGTTGGGCAGGTTGAAGGCCGCGGTCTGCACGCCGCGGTTGGCGTCGCCGGAGGAGAACACCGTGTTGACCACGCGGATCGGCGCCAGCGCGCCGAGCTTGGGGTTGCGGAACTTCGGGTCGATCGGCAGGTTGTTCTCGATCTCCTGCAGCTCGCCGCCGAACTCGGCGAGCTTCTCGGTCTCCGACTCGTCGCGGACGGTGATGAACGCCTCGAACGCCGCCTTGTAGTTGAACCACTCGTCCTCGTACACCTCGTACGGCCCGATGGTCGGCTCGAGCGGGCGTCGAGCTCCATCCAGGCGACGTCGCTGTCGTAGTAGTCGTTGGACAGGAACGCCGCCGCGCGCTGTCTCGAGGAATACCTTCAGCGTCGGCTGCGTCGGTCAGCGCCGCGGCCTCGCGCAGCAGCGGCGCGACCTGCGCCAGCTCGCCCTGGTACTCGACGCTGTACGGCACCGCATGAAGCGTGCCGTCCGGCGCCGCGGCGGATGGTGGTGAAGAAGCCGGTGGCGCTGGTCGCGCTCGGCTCGCTCGAAGCGTCGCGATCCACTCCTCGACCTCGCTCCTTGGTGGCGCCCGCCGGATAGAAGTTGCGCCTGCGGCGGCTTCGCCGGCGCGCCGGGGATGAACGGCTCGTTCTGGTCGAGCCGCGACCACGGCCCCTTGTTGAGCAGGAAGTAGTGCAGCCGCGCCTGGCCGAGCGGCGCTGGTCGTCGCCGCAGGTCGAGCAGCATCGTCTCGTTGCCGGCCCACACCTGGCGCAGGAACAGCGCGTCCATACGCGGCCGCCTCGACCAGCTTGGCCAGCGCCGGCCGCTCGTTCTCCGGCAGGCCCGAAAGATCGACCTTGAGGTCCGCCGGCGCGAGGCGCGCGGCCAGGCGGTTGAGCTCCTTGAGCGTCGGGGAAGCCGCCGGCGCCCGACTTGGGCGGCGACGCCGTGGGACATCAACATGGCTGCAACCGCGGTGGCGGCGATGATCCGGGTTCTTCCGCATGGGGTCTTCATTGGCTGGTGCGATGGCGAGGAGCGCGGTCGTGGCGTAGCTCAGCGATCAGGCCGCACCCGCTTCCCGACGATGCCTTGCTGCAGTCGTTCCCGTCGCAGCGGCGCCTACACGGATTGCTACGCCGTGGCGCGGTTTCCTTCGAGCGCTACGTGACGGCGTTCTACACCACCGGCGTGTTCAAGCTCGAGCGGCGCATCCTGAAGTGGGCGGTGGCCAGGCCCTCGACGGACGAGCAGGCGCGGCAACTCGCAGCGGGCGCGATCGACGCGTTTTTCGCCGCATGGCGCGTCGAGCGGCCCCACGAGCTTCCACAGCTGCTGCTCTTCGACTTCAGTGGGCCGCGCGCGCATCAGAGCTAGTGATGTGCGAGCCGTTGCCGGGCGGCGAGGCGCGTCTGTATTTCGGCTCCGCGGTGGTGCCCCGGCGCACATCCAGGGGCGACAAGCCGACGCTCGGCTTCCACTTCAGCGGCATGCTCGACTTTCACAAGGTCTACTCGCGCGGGTCCTGATAAGCGCCGCGACGAAAAGATTTTATTGATTCGGCTCCCGCTTCGGCCAAACTCTCGCACCGGGGGATGCTAGACACCAGGGAGAGCGCGGATTGGTCGGACTCATCCGGAAGGTTACTCTTCGACCTGTCGAGGCCCGGCGGGCCGCAGGCCGCGTCAGAAGTGAAGCGGCGCGCCGGCGTGCCTGAGGATCGCCGGTTCCGCCTCGACACGGTCTATCCCGACGACGAATGGCAGCGCCTGCTTAGGGCCGCCGGGGAGGTGCTCGGGCTTCCCAGGACGAGTCGAGGTCGCCTACGCCGACTCTTCGGCCGCGACTCGCTCCGCCGTGGCCTGTCTGGTTCGAGACCTCGCGAACGCGCGCCAGTTCCTCGAGCGCCAGCAGATCATCCACAACACCTTCGCCACCGGCGTGCGCGACCCCGAGGCCCGCCGCGGATCCGCGACAAGTTCCGCCTCGAGAAGCTGGGCGACGAGGTCATCACCCATTACCGCTCGCCCAACAGCTGTGCGGGCTTTACAAGGCGCTCGCCCGGTGGGTCCTGGACCACTATCGCGAAGAGGCGTCGATCGGGAGACGCGCTGCACCAAGCGCGGCGACCCGGAGTGTGAGATACACATCCGCTGGGTGGAGGGTGCGACGGCGCCGTGAGTTTCGGCCCCGACACCACCGGCACGCCCGAGCCCGGCAAAGAGAGCCGGCCCAGCCGCATCGAGGAGTCTCCGCGGCGAGGAGCGCCTCCGCGCGGCAATCGACGATATCGCCGACCAGCTGTGCGTCGCGGTCGACGGCGACTTCGACTTTGCCGTCCGCGCCCCCAAGGAGACGAGACGATCGAAAAGCTCTCGATGCTGATCAACTTCGTGCTCGACACCGCGCGCCGAGGCGTGTCCGCCCTTCGGGAACACAACGCGGCGCTGGCCGAGCTCGACCGGGCCAAGACCGTGTTCTTCTGCAACGTCAGCCACGAGTTCCGCACGCCGCTGACGCTCATGCTCGGCCCGCTGCGAGGACGCGCTCGCCGCCGGCGGCGTCGCTGACGGGCGCAGGACCTGGAGCTGGCGCATCGCAACGCGCTGCGGCTGCTCAAGCTGGTCAACGCGCTGCTCGACTTCTCGCGGATCGAGGCGGGCCGCGTGCAGGCGCGCTTACGAGCCGGTCGATCTGCCGCGCTCACCGCGAGCTCGCCAGCATCTTCCGCTCGGCGATCGAGCGCGCCGGCTGCGCTCTCGAGTCGACTGCCCGCCGCTGCCCGAGCCGGTCTACGTCGACCGCGACATGTGGGAGAAGATCGTCCTCAACCTGCTCTCGAACGCGCTCAAGTTCACGTTCGAGGGCGAGATCGCGTCGCGCCTGCGCGCAGCGATCGACGGTCGAGCTGGTCGGTGCGCGACACCGGCACCGGCATCGCGGCCGACGAGCTGCCCCGCGTGTTCGAGCGCTTCCACCGCGTCCGGGCGCGCGCGCCCGCACGCACGAGGGCTCCGGCATCGGCCTGGCGCTGGTCCAGGAGCTCGTGCGCCTGCACGGCGGCGCGTCCAGGTCGACAGCGAGCCGGGCCAGGGCACCACGTTCACCGTGCGCTGCCGCTCGGCCGCGCGCACCTGCCGGCGGACCGCATCGAGGCGGCGCCGGAGCCTGCACGCCCGACCGACCGCGACGCTGCGCGACATGGCTTCCGGGGCCGTCGAAGCGCTGCGCTGCCGATGCCGCCGAGACCGGCGCCGCGCCGGGCCGGCCCGCTGCCGCATCGCCCGCGAGCAGCGAGCGCGCCCGCATCGTGCTCGCCGACGACAACGCCGACATGCGCGACTACGTGGCCCGCCTGCTCGGGCAGCGCTGGATCGTCGAGGCGGTGCGCCGACGGCGCGCGAGGCGCTCGAGGCGGCCCAGGCGGATCCGCCGGACCTGGTGCTGGCCGACGTGATGATGCCGGGGCTGGACGGCTTCAGGCCTGCTGCGCGCGCTGCGCGAGGACCAGCGACGCGCGACGTCCCGGTGATCCTGCTCTCGGCGCGCGCCGGCGACGAGGCGCGCGTCGAGGGTCTGGAGGCCGGCGCCGACGATTACCTGGTGAAGCCGTTCTCGGCGCGCGAGCTGCTGGCCCGCGTGCGCACGCACCTGGAGCTGTCGCGGCTGCGGATGGACAACGCCAGCATCCAGCGCGTCGGCCGGCTGCTCAACGCCCAGCTCGACCTGCAAAGCGTCGTGCAGACGCTGACCGACGAGGCGGTGAAGCTGTCCGGCGCGCAGTTCGGGGCGTTCTTCTACAACGGTCGACAGCAGCGGCGAGAGCTACATGCTCTACACGCTCGCCGGCGTGCCGCGCGAGGCCTTCGCCGAATTTCCGCTGCCGCGCAACACGGCGATATTCGCGCCGACCTTCAGCGGCGAGGGCATAGTCCGCATCGACGGACGTCACGCAGGATCCGCGCTACGGCAAGAACGCGCCCTACCACGGCATGCCCAAGGGCCACCTGCCGCGTGCGCAGCTATCTCGCCGCGCCGGTGGTGTCCCGCAACGGCGACCGTGCTCGGCGGGTTGTTCTTCGGCCATCCTGTGCCGGGCATGTTCGGCGAGCGCAGCGAGCGGCTGCTGCTGGCGCTGTCGTCGCAGGCGGCCATCGCCATCGACAACGCGCATCTCTACGAGCGGGAGCAGGCCGCGCGCGCCGAGGCGGAAGCCGCCAGCCGCGCCAAGGACGAGTTCCTGGCCATGCTCGGGCACGAGCTGCGCAATCCGCTGGCGCCGATCGTCACCGCGCTCGCAGCTGATGTCGCATGCGCGGCGACGACGTGACCCAACCCGAGCGCGGCGTGATCGAGCGGCAGGTGCGCGCACCTCGTGCGGCTGGTCGACGACCTGCTCGACGTCTCGCGCATCACCCGCGGCAAGGTCGAGCTGTCGCGCGAGCCGCTGGAGCTGGCGCAGATCGTGACCAAGGCGGTCGAGGTCGCCGGACCTGCGCTGGAGGAGCGCAGGCATCACCTGACCGCTGGACGTGCCCGCCTCCGGGCTGACCGTGCACGGCGATGCCGTGCGCCTGACCGCAGGTCATCGTCCAACCTGCTCAACAACGCGGCCAAGTTCACCGAGCCCGGCGGGCAGATCGCGGTGAGCGCATCGCGCGAAGGCGGCGACGTGCTGGTACGCGTGCGCGACAGCGGCATCGGCATCGCCGCCGATGCGCTGCCGCACATCTTCGACCTGTTCATGCAGGCTCCGCAGTCGCTGGCACGCTCGCAGGGCGGGCTCGGCCTGGGCCTTGCGATCGTGCGCAGCCTGGTGCATCTGCACGGCGGAACCGTCAAGGCGCACAGCGCCGGTCTTGGCAAGGGCAGCGAGTTCGTCGTGCAGCTGCCGCTGGCATCCGCGCTCGAGAAGTCCCAGAGCCCGGTGTCTCCAGGCGCTCGGGCGCAGCGATCAAGCCTGCGCTCGCTGCGCGTGCTGGTGGTGGACGACAACCTCGACGGGGCCAGGATGCTGGCCGACGCGCTGGCGATGCGCGGCCACCGACTGCAGATCGCCAACAACGGCCCGGCCGGACTGAGCGCCGCCTCTGCCTTCAAGCCGGACGTGGCGCTCCTGGATCTGGGCCTGCCGGTGATGGACGGCTACGAAGTGGCCAAGCGCCTACGCGCGGCGCCGGGCGGCGAGCAGCTGCGGCTGGTCGCCATCACCGGCTATGGCCAGGCCGCGGATCGGGAGCGCACCCGCGAAGCCGGCTTCGACGGCCACCTGGTCAAGCCCGTCATCGTCGACGACATCGACGCGCTGCTGGAGCAGTGGTTCTAGCGAGCGCGCTCTACGGGGGCGGAACGAAGCCACCGGGGAACGGCCGCGGCTCGGGCCACTTGCGCGGCGCAGGCTCGCGGATCACGCCCTTCTTGCGAAGGTTGCGGTACGAGTCGTAATAGAGCGTGATCGTCTCGGCCGGCGTGCTGCTTGCGGGCTCGAAATCCGCATACGCGACCTGCGAGTACTCGCTGCGACCATAGCCGGTGCCGACGCGCTCGTCCTTGCTCTGCGCTGCAAGCCCGCCCGAGGACTCGGCCGACGGCGGCGCCGTCGGCGACGCCGCTGCGTCGGACTCCGAGCGCTGGCGCTTGCTCAGGACTTCCGGTCGCGGCCAGTCATCGCAGCACGGCGTCTTCTCGCGGAACAGCGCAAAGCCGATCACGCCCAGGTCGTCCGGACGGCCGGTGCGCCCCGCGTAGGAGTCGGCGACGGTGGTGAAGTAGAACGCGGCCGTAGTCTGCAGGCTGGTGCGCCAGCCGTTGATGACGAACTGCTGCCACGGTGCGAGCACGTAGCCGTTCTGGTCGATCGACGCGGTCTGGCCGGTGACGATGTTCACGCCGTCGACGCTGCCCACCGCCATCAGGCGCCCGCCCTCGCGGCTGGTCAGCGACACCGCGTACTCGTGGCCGGGCTCGCCGACGATGTAGCGCTTGCCGTGATGCTCGTAGACCCGCAGGGTCGAGCCGGTGGTGCGATCGATCACCTGGACGTCGGCCATCCGGCCGAGGGCCGAGGCCTGGCCGGCGTACATCACCGCAAGGAACAGCAACGCGCGCTTCATCGTCTCTCTCCGCTTCCAGGCATCTGCCTGTCCCTTCTCAAACGGGACGCGAGACAAAACGGGGTTAAGGCAGAATGATCTGCCCATGAAGATCCTCTCCCCGACCTGTTACGGCCTGGCGCTCGCGATCGGCCTGGCCGGCTGCGCCAGCCTCCCGGACGTCTGGTCCAGCCCGCTCAAGCTCGAGACCTGCAAGGTCGAGGGCGTCACCGAGCCGCTGCTGTGCGGCACCCTCGCCGTCCGCGAGGACCGCGGCGATCCGGACGGCCGGATGATCAACCTCAAGGTCGTGGTGCTGCCGGCCACAGGCGAGAAGACGCTGCCGCCGCTCTACGACCTGGCCGGCGGACCCGGGCTGCCGGCGACGGCGGCGGCGGGCTACTGGGCGACCGACGGCAAGCGGCATCGCGAGCGTCGCGACATCGTCCTCGTCGACCAGCGCGGCACTGGCGGATCGGGGGCGCTGGACTGCAGCGTGAGCTTCGCCAGCCCGTCGGCGCCCGTGCTCGACCTCGACGTCGTGCGCGACTGCCGCGAGCGGCTGTCCCGCAACGCCAATCTCGCGCACTACACGACCGCCGCCGCGGTCGAGGATCTCGACGCCGTGCGCGACGCGCTCGCGCACGAGCGCATCGACCTCGTGGGGCTTTCGTACGGCACGCGCGTGGCGCAGGAATACCTGCGTGCGCATCCCGATCACGTGCGGGCCATGGCCTTGCTCGGCACGGTCAGCCCGCTGGAGAAGCTGCCGCTGTCGTACTCGCTCAACGCGCAGTCGGTGCTGGATCGCCTCGGCGAGCAGTGCACCGCCGATCCGCGCTGCCACCAGTCGGTCAACGATCTTTCCGGCGACGTCGTCGCGCTGCGCCGGCTGATCGGCTCCGGGCCCTGGCAGGTGACGCTGACCAACGGGCGCAAGGTGCGCATCGAGCCGGGCGCCTTCTGGGAAGGCGTGCGCAAGCAGTTGGCCACGACCACGTCGCAGCGCCGCCTGCCCTGGCTGCTGCACCAGGCGGCCTACGCCAACTTCGAGCCGCTGCTGCTGGCGATGACGACGGAATCCGAGGCGGGCTCCAATGGCCTGCTCCTGTCCGTGAGCTGCGCCGAGGACACGCCGCGCATCACCGCCGAAGAGATCGCCTCGCTCTCCGGCACGGCGTTTGGCTCGTATCGCGTGCAGCGTCAGATCGCCGCGTGCAAGGCCTGGCGCGTGCCGCTGCTCGACAACCCGCGTCCGGGGTACGTGACGAGCGACGCGCCGGTCCTGCTCCTGGCCGGCGACATGGATCACGTCACGCCGGTCCAATGGGCCGAGGCCGTCGCCGCGCACCTGCCGAACGCGCGCGTCGTCGTGATCCCAAAGCTCGGCCATTTCCCCGATGGCCTGACGCACATGGAGTGCTACGAGCAGATGCTCGCGGACTTCTTCACGGCGGGCAGCGCCAGGAACCTCGACGTCGCGTGCGTCAAATCGATGCAGCCACCGCCGTTCGAGATGCCGAGCAAGACGGTCGACAAGCCGGCGCGCAAGGTCGACAAGAAGGCCCAAGCCAGGAAGAGCAAAACCAAATCCGCGAAGAAGGCGGCTGCTAAGAAGCGCGCCGCCGGGAAGAACAGCAAGAAGGCCCGGGCCAAGCGACGTTCGCGGTAGCGCGCGATCCCCGGCCATCGCAGAATGATCCCGGCTCCGTGGGGGGCCGGTTCGGGGAGGAGAGACGTGAGAAAGTTCTTTGGCGCGCACGGCGTGCCCTACATCGCTGCGATGCTGGTCCTGACTTGCGCCGGCGCCTCCGCGGCGCCTGGCTGGACGCGCCTGGGCACGCGCGCGCTGAGCAGTGCACCCAGCAAGGTCATGCCGGCAACTGGCGGCTGGGCGAGCTACGCGACGCCGGCGCTGTATCCGTCGACGAACATCCAGGTGAACCGCTTCATCCCGATGGATGACGGCGTGAAGCTCGCCGCCAACATCGCCCGCCCCGTCACCGCTTCCGGCGCGATCGTGCAGCAGCCGTTGCCGACGATCGTGACGCTGACGACCTACAACAAGGACGTCGGCAACTACCAGCCGATCCTCGGCGGCACCAACAAGGCGTTCGTGCAGCGCGGCTACGTGCACGTCACCGTCGACGTGCGCGGCACCGGACGCTCCGGCGGATCGTGGGAGGCGTTCGGCGCGCGCGAGCAGCAGGACTACGACATCGTGCTGAACTGGGTGCTGGCGCAGCCGTGGTGCAACGGCGTGCTCGGCATGTACGGCGCTTCGGCGCTGGCGATCACCTCGATGCTCACCGCCGCGCAGAAGAATCCGGCGGTGAAGGCGGTGTTCCCGATCGTGCCGGCCGGCGACGTGTATCGCGACGTCGTCGCCGTCGGCGGCGAAGGCAGCTTCGCGTTCCTGAGCGGCTGGCTCACGTTCGTGTCCGTGCTGGCGACGGTGAACCCGACGTTCTACGACCAGCCGGATCAGTACCTGCCCGTCGCCGTGCAGCACGCGCTGGACACGGGAACCAACTTCCAGATCCCGACGCTGGCGCAAGGCATGCTCGGCGACTCGTCGATCATCGACGACGGCGCGTTCTGGGCGCTGCGCTCGCCGGTGGAGCGCATGAAGGACATCAGCGTGCCGGTGTTCATCGTCGGCGGGCTGCACGACGTGTTCCAGCGCGGCGAGCCGCTGAACTACGAGCAGCTGAAGGATCACACCACGGTGAAGCTGCTGATGGGACCGTGGGATCACTTCCAGGCGGCGCTCGGCGAAGGCCTGCCGAGCGGCGGCGTGCCGTCGCTCGATAGCATCGCGCTGCAGTGGTTCGACCATTACCTCAAGGGCGTGGACAACGGCGCGCAGAACCTGCCGGCGGTCACGCAGTGGGTGTGGGGCGCGGAGCGCTACGTCACCACTGGTGACTGGCCGAATCCCAAGGCCCACGCGCAGCGGCTCTATCTGCAGAGCAACAAGCTCACGGCGACGAAGCCGACGCTGCTTTCCGGCTCGCGGCTGGTGCTGCAGGAGCCGGCCAACGGCCTGTGCTCGCAGAGCGCGACGCAGGCGACGCTCGGCATCCTGGGATTGTCGGGCCTGCCCTGCTTCGCCAACGACGGGCTCGTCAACGCGCTGGAGCTGGTCTATCAGACGTCGCCGCTGGCGCAGGACCTGTACATCGACGGTCCGATCCAGGCAGATCTGTTCGTCTCCACCTCGGCACAGGACGCGGGCCTGGTGGTCCGCGTTTCCGACGTCGATCCGGCGGGCCACGCGTTCAACCTCTCCAACGGCATGCTGCTGCTGTCGCATCGCGCCATCGATTCCGCAAAGTCGCGCCGGCTCGACGGGCAGATGATCCAGCCATGGCATCCGTTCACGACGGCGTCGCGGCAGCGGCCCGGCGTCGGCAAGATCGTGTCCGCCTCGGTCGAGGTCTGGCCGACGAGCGCGCTGATCAAGGCAGGCCATCGCCTGCGGGTCTCCGTGGGCCCGAGCAACTTCCCGGCAGGGCTGCCGGCGGTGCCCGAACTCGCGGCCTCGCTGATCGGCACGCTCAGCGTCTATGGCAATGCGAGCTATCCGTCGAGCATCGTGCTGCCGGTGGTACCCGCCCCCTCTCCCTAGCCCTCTCCCACGAGGGGAGAGGGAACACCGTTACAACATTTCAGGCGCGCGACATCGGGGCGTGACCGGCGTGGCGTAGCTTGTTGGCCATCAGCAGCGCCAACCGGAGCACGCCATGAATTTACGCAAGTCGTTCCAAGCAATCGCAGCCACGCTCGCTGCCGGCCTGGCGCTGCCGACGCTTGCGTCGGAATCCGTGACACTGAAGACGGCTGCCCTGGCCACGCGCAGCGCCAACGCGCTGAGCGTAAGCAGTTGCCGGCCTTCTACGCGTGCGACGTCCTCAACCAGTCGGGCAAGGGCCTCGCGGTCCAGGTGGAGCTGCGGGACGCAAACACGCGAAGGTGACGCCGCTCGCCGGCACGCCCGAGTCACTCGTCGTGCAGCCCGGCCAGGTCGCACTGGGCCCGAAGGCGGTGTTCTCGGACAACGCCTCGCAGTCGGTCTACTGCACGATCCGGTTCGACGGAAACAGCGGCGACGTGCGCGGGATCCTGACCGCGCTGGGCGCCGAGGTGAGCGCCGAGCCGGCCGCAGTCATCGTCAGCAGGTCTGCCCCGGCACGCTGAACGTAAGTGGGCCATGGCTCTCGATTTCTATTGCGGCTCCGGCTCCCCGTACGCCTGGCGCGTGTGGCTCGCGCTCGAGCACAAGGCGATCCCCTACCAGCTGAAGATGATGTCGTTCGACCGCGGCGATCTGAAGACGCCGCAGTTCCTGGCGCTGAATCCGCGCGGACGCGTCCCGGCGATCGTCAACCGCGATTTCGCGTTGTACGAGTCGGCAGCCATCGTCGAGTATCTGGAGGACGCGTGGCCTGAATCGGGAACGCCGCTGTTCCGTCGAGCCCTCAGGCCCGCGCCACGGTGCGGCGACTCGTGCGGGAAGCCGACGAGTACCTGGCGCACGCGATGGAGGAGCTGGTCGGGCAGATCCTGTTCACGCCGACGGAGAAGTGGGACACCGCCGTCATCGGCAAGGCACGCGGCGCGTTGGTGGCCGAGCTGGAGCGGTTCGACCAGGTGCTCTCCGGCGCTTTCTTCGCCGATCAGGTCGGTGCCGCGGATCCACGATCTACCCGATGATCGCCCTGGCGCTGCGGATGGAGCGCAGGAAGCCGGACGTGGGCGTGCGCTCGGGATCGGATCGCGCCTGTCGGCGTGGATGCAGCGCGTCGAGGCGCTGCCGTATTTCGCGAAGACGATTCCGCCGCACTGGAAGAATTAGCAGGCAATCGGGGCCAACGGCCCTTCCTACATCAGGCCCGCGCCTGACGCGGATTGCCATTCAGCCACACCCACGCCCGGTGCCACCACGACGCCGGTGGACGCGGCACGAACGGCAGCTTGAGCTCCTCGTCCAGCCCGCTGTCGATCTCGCCATCGGCGAGCAGCGCGTCGATACCGCCGTAGGGCTGAGGAACTGGCGCACCCACTTCCGCTCGGCTTCGCCAGCCCCTTGAACAGCCGCTGCAGCTCCTGGCGGCACCAGACGCGATAATCCGTGGTCCGCGTCCCAGGCAGACGAAGGCCGTCGGCTTCGTAATCAAATTTCTTCTTGCGATCGCGGAACGCCAGCGCGTTCTGGTGCAGATACGGCAGGTAGCGTCCGCAGACGTCTTCCAGATCGCGCCCCAGCCCGACCCTTCCGGCATGGCGAACAATGGCGTGACGGCATTCGGCTGGCGCGCGCGTTCCACAGCCTTGCGAGCCATTCGTACACCGCAGGCGTCATCTGGCGCATGAGCTTCGCCGGATCGGGGTCGTTGCCGAAATGGCGGAACATCGACGCGAAGTAGCCGAAGTCGGCAATGCTCGGATGCGAGCCGAGCAGGAACGGCTGTCGCTCCAGGATCGCCTGCAGCGCCTGCAGCTGCTGCGGGTAGATGTCGCGGATCTGCTCCTCGTTGTCGCGCGTCATGCCGTCCCCATAGCCAAGTCCGGCGCTGCCGCCAGGCGAAGAATGTAGCCTTGAGCCATACCGGGCCCGGTGGGCCGCCCAGTACCTCGCGGGCGATGCGATGACCGAGATTGAAGCGCGAGTCCTTCGGCATCCAGCGCCACCACATCGCCGGGCGCCACAACCATTCGTCGGCATAGTCCTCGATCAGGTTGGCGAGAAAGCGCAGCACCGGGTCAGCGGGGATCACTGGCGGCGCGGGGTGCTGCTGCTCGAACCAGCGAATCATCGGCGTCGAGTCCTTCAGCCAGCGGCCATCGTCGAGTTTCACCGCGGGCACCTTCATGGTGCCGGTCTGCCGGTAGACCTCGAACAGGCGCGGATGGTCCACATCCACCCGCTCGTAGGGAATTTCCTTGTAGCGCAGATAGGCCTCGAACTTCCCGCTGAAGTACGAGATGTCCATCACATAGGCGGTGTAGCGCGGCATGCCGGCAGTCTAGCAGCGCACCTGCGACCGCTTAGAATGCGCACCCATGCGACGCACTCCCGACTGGATCCCCAAGGACGACGCCGACGCGCCGCCGAGCAAGTCGGCGGTGAAGCGGGCGATGCACGAGCTCCAGGACCTGGGGATCGACATGCTCGAGCTCCACGACGAGCAGCTCGATCAGCTGCCGATGGGCGAGCGCCTGCGCGATGCGCTGCGCGAGCTGCGGCGGATCGACTCGCACGGCGCGCGCAAGCGCCAGTCGCGGTACGTCGGCAAGCTGCTGCGCGACGTCGACGTCGAGCCGTTCCAGAAGGCGCTCGCCGCGCGACGCGCCGGCAAGGCCACCGACGCCAACGCGATGCGTGAGATCGAGCGCTGGCGTGAGCGCCTGCTCGCCGGCGACGACGGACTGAACGCATGGATCGCCGCGCATCCCGACAGCGACACGCCCAGATTCAGGGCGCTGGTGCGCGACGCGCGCCGCGAGCGCGCGCCCGAGTCTCCTTCACGCGCCAGCAGCCGCGCGTTCCGGGAGCTGTTCCAGAGCATCAAGACGGTGCTCGAGCGCCCAGCGTAGCTTCTCGGGCCGCGGCAGCTGCTTGAGCGCGTATTCCGCGCGCGTCGCGTCACCCTGGGTTCCGCACGCCATCGCCGCTATCAGGCGGACCGGCTTGTTGATGCGGGTGAAGGCGGCGCCGCGGCCGACGCGATGCTTCTCGAAGCGCAGTGCCACGTCGATGGCGATGCCGGTGTAGATGCGATCGCCGGCGCATTCGAGCATGTAGACGAACCAGCGTGGCGAGCGCGCAGCCTTCGCCGGTTTCGCGAGCGCTTCGGCTTCTTCCCTGCCACGCTGCCGAATCTCCGCTTCCTTGCGCGCTTCCTCGATCTGCTCCATCACGCCGCCGACGTCCGCGGGCGCGGTGTCGTGCACGAACGTGCCGGTGAGCGGCGAATCGGGCTTGAGCTCACTGGCCTCGTAGAGCTTCCAGATCTCGTGCGCGTACTGGGTCGCGAGCAGCTCCGGCGCAAAGCGTCCGAACCAGGCGGTGACGTTGTCGACGTCGCGCTCGAGCATGCGGAAGGCGTTGTTGTTGCCCGCCGCGTCCACCGCCTGCGGCAGGTCGATGATCACCGGGCCCTCGGTGCCGAGCAGCACGTTGAACTCCGACAGATCGCCGTGGATGAGGCCGGCGCAGAGCATGCGCACGATCTGCGTGATCAGGAACGCGTGCCATTCGCGCGCCTGCTCCGGCGTCGCGTCGACGTCGTTCAGCCGCGGCGCGGGATTGCCGTCGGCATCGGCGACCAGCTCCATCAGCAGCACGCCGTCGAGGAAGTCATGCGGCCGCGGCACGCGCACGCCGGCGGCGACGAGCCGGTACAGCGCCTCGACCTCGGCGTTCTTCCAGGCGGCCTCCTGCTCCTGGCGGCCGTAACGGCGTGCGCTTGCTCATCGCGCGCGCGTCGCGGCTGTTGCGGGCCTTGCGGCCTTCCTGGTATTCCGCGGCCTTGTGGAAGCTGCGGTGATTGGCGTCCTTGTAGACCTTGGCGCAGCGGATGGTCGATCCGCACGCGACGAGGAACACGGCGGCTTCCTTGCCGCTCTTGAGCTGACGGATGACGGAGTCGACGACGCCGTCGTCGATGAGGGGCAGCAGGCCCTTGGGGACTTTCATCCGCCATTGTCTCATGGAGGCGGGTTTGGAGCCCCGGACGGTCGGGCCCAAAAGCCCCTCCTACAACAGGCGGTGCTCTTCGATCGTGGTGCTGAAGGCGTGGCCGTTGAGGTCCAGGTACAGCTGGCGCTCGTTGATCGAGAGCGACATCTTGTTGCGCCGGTCCAGGCGGACGGCGGCGTCCTGCATGAACTGGCGCCCGAGCGCGTAGATGGGGATCTCGGCCGCCCGGTGGATCTTGTGGCCGGCGAGCTGCGCGAGCACCTGGTTGGGATCGCGATGCGTGTAGACCGCGGCGCGGCCGGCGAGCTTGATGCCGCGATGCAGGCGCTCCGCGTCGGGCGCGCCCACCTCGATCCAGGCAGTGATGCGGCCGGTGAGGTCGCGGACGAGAACGGCGGGCTCGTCGCCGCTGGCGACGCCCTCGGTGAAGGCGATGCCTTCGCGATATTCCAGGCAGTACGCCAGCACGCGGGCCAGCATGTACTCCGAGGTCTCCGAAGGCTGCCGCGCGACGCGCAGCTCGGGATTGTCGTAGACCTCGCGATCGATGTCGGCGAGCTGGATGGAGAAACTGTGGACGGTTGCGGTGAGCGCCATGGCGCCGAAGCTTACGTTGAATCCGGGGTCGTGCGAAGCTGCCCGCACGAATCGATACGGAGCAAGGTCATGAGCAAGGGAATGGATCGCAGGAAGGAAACCAAGAAGAAGCCTGCCCAGACGCCGCAGCAGAAGCGCGCGGCCAAGATGGAGAAGCGCAAGAAGTAAGCGGCAGCAAGCGCTGCGCAGCGCCCTCGCCAAGGGCAGAGGGAAATATTGGTTACTATGTTTCCCATGGCGAAGCGCAAACGGATTGGCGTCTTCGGCTGGGGCATCGTCGCACCGAAGTCGCCAAGCATCGACGCGTTCGAGCGCAACCTCGAGCGCTCGGGCTCGTGGCTCTCGCCGTTCTCCGGATACGGCCCCTCGAACTTCCTCGTGGGCGAGCCCGAATTCGACTTTGCGGCCTATCACGCCTGGTTCGACGAGCGCTTCCCGCCGGCTCGCTACGCGCAGGTGAACGAGAAGATGGGGCCGATGGTGAAGTACGCGCTCGGCGCGTTCATCCAGTCGCTATCGCAGAACCCCGGCATCGAGACCTACCTGCAGTCGCTGGGCACCCAGTGCCACGTCTACATCGGCACCGGCATCGGCGACATCAGCGTGTCGCACCAGGAGTCGCTGGCGTTCGACCGCGCGCTGCGCAAATGGAACAACCACTGGGCCGCGCCGGAGCGATGCTCCGCCCTGCGTGCGCATCGCGAAGGCAAGCGCGACGCCGGCGCCCCGCCCGATCCGCAGGACTTGCCGGTCGGATCCGAGGAATGGATCAGCGCCAAGCAGGACTGGGAAGCCCACTGGGCCGCCAGGAGCGATGCGCTGCAGCAGTACCTGAAGGAAGCTGCGGCGATCCAGTCCGAGCCGGTGCCGGCGTCCTCGGCCCAGGCCAAGCTCGGCAACATCCGCCAGAAGCTCACGCGCGTGCGCGCGCTCAACAAGCAGTGGGGCTGCCCGATGGAGCCGTGGGCGTCGGTGTCGCCGAACCTGCTCTGGAACATCCCCAACATCCCGGCGGCGCAGATCTCGATGGTCGGCAAGATCAACGGCCCGGCGTTCGCGCCTGCGGCTGCCTGCGCGTCCTTCGGCATCGCTGCCAAGCTCGCGGTCGACGCCATCAACGCCGGCGAAGCCAAGGCCGTCGTCATCGGCACGACCGACGCGCCACCGCATCCGGTCATCGTCTCGGCTTTCTACAACGCCAACGTGCTCGCCGCCGACGGCGACGTGTCGCGGCCGCTCACCGGCCTCAAGGGCACGCACATCGCCGGCGGCGCCTGCGTCTGGATCGTGGGCGACGCCGAGGGGCTGATGCAACAGGGCTTCAAGCCGCTCGGCATGGAGCTCGTCGGCATCGGCACCTCGTCGGACGCGCACCACATCATCACGCCGTCGAAGGCCGGGCCGCAGCTGGCCATCCGCGCCGCGCTCGACGAAGTGAAAGCCACCGACGTCACCACCTGGGACATGCACGCGACGGCGACGCCGGGCGATGCCTCCGAGATCGCCAACTCGCTGGAGATGCTGCATCCGGAAGTGATCTTCACGGCGCGCAAGGGCACCTTTGGGCACGGCATGTCGGTCGGCGGCGGCTGGGAGCTGACCGCGCAGCACCTGGGCATGGCCAAGGGACGCCTCTACCCGATGGCGCTCACCGAGGGCGAGTTGCACGCCGACGTGAAGCTGCACGCGGCGCGATTCGCGCCGGCGGCCGGCTGCGTAGTGAAGGACCGGGGTTACACCGGCAAGCTCAGCATGGGCGTGGGCGGCGTCAACGCCTGCGTGATCAGCCGGCCCTGGGATCCGGAGTACATCGCGCAGCACACCGCGCGACGGAGCGAGGAGCCGGCCGAATAGCCGCGCCCAATAAAAAAGCCGCGGCCGAAGCCGCGGCTTTCAAAAGGAACGAATGCTTAGAGCGGCTGAATCTTCGTCGCCTGCATTCCCTTCGGACCACGGGCGGGAATGAACTCCACCTTCTGGCCCTCGGACAGCGACTTGAAGCTGCCGCCACCCTGGATTTCCTTGAAGTGTGCGAAGAGGTCCTCGCCACCAGCGGTCGGCGTAATGAAGCCGAAGCCCTTGGCGTCGTTGAACCATTTCACGGTACCGGTTTGTTTTTCAGACATGTAATAACCCTTGTGTAAGTGTGATGAGCCCGCCCGCCACAATGGCGAGAGGTTTTTACTGCGATCAAGGATTCTGAGCCTGGTTTTTTTGGCGGCGCCGCGAATCGCGGGCTGTTCAAACAACCGAAACGCATCTCCTACAACAGATGCAGCGCGTGCAGGGTAAGCGCATTGCCCGGATTTGTCTAGTTTTTTGACACCCCGCCCGGCAGCGAACGTGACGGGAGTCACGCCGGATGGGAAATGCGACGCTGTTTGCGCACAATGCGCGCTGCGCTAGTTGGGGAACCCCTTGGAACTGAACCTCGTCAACTCGCTGGCCGGGTTGGGCGTCGGCATCATCGTCGGCATGACCGGCGTAGGCGGCGGCTCGCTGATGGCGCCGATCATGATGCTCCTGTTCGGCGTGTCGCCGGCCACCGCGGTCGGGACCGACTTGTGGTTCGCGGGGATCACCAAGGTGTTCGGCGCCGCCGTGCACCGCAAGCGGGGCACGATCGACTACCAGATCCTGCGCCGCATGTTCCTCGGCAGCATTCCCGCCTCCTGCCTGACCTTGCTGTGGCTCTATTACAGCGGCGCCAGCCAGATGAAGAGCGGGTTGATGGTCAAGACGCTGGGCGTGACGCTGATCCTGACCTCCTTCGCGGCCCTGTTCCGGCAGCGCTTCCACGCCATCGGCGAGAAGCTTCGCGGCAGCAAGCCGGTGCCGTTCAAGGCGATGCAGCCGGCGCTGACGGTCGTCGCCGGCGTCATCCTCGGCTTCCTGGTGACGTTCACCTCGATCGGATCGGGCGCGCTGGGCGCGGTCATGCTCCTGTACCTTTATCCGCGGCGGCTGACGCCGAGCTCCCTGGTCGGCACCGACATCGTCCACGCGATCCCGCTGACCTTCCTGGCCGGCACCGGCCACCTGCTGATGGGCAACGTCAATTTCGGTCTGCTCGGAAACCTGCTCCTGGGCTCGATCCCCGGGATCATCGCCGGCTCGTTCATCGCGGTTTACGCGCCCGCCCAGGTCGTGCGCACGGGCATCGCTATCGTGCTGGCGCTGGTCGGCATCAAGATGATCGCGGGCTAGCCCATGCGCGATGCAGGGCGTTGGGTTAGTCCTAGCATGACTCGCGTGGTCGTCTTCGCAATAGGACTCGCGGCGCTGGCCCTGCATGCACTTCGCTACTACCCTTTCCTCGCGGACGACGCGCTGATCTCCCTGCGCTACGCGCGAAATTTCGTTGATGGCCTTGGACTCGTCTGGAATGCGGGAGAGCGAGTTGAAGGCTACTCAAACCTCTCCTGGATCCTCCTGTGCAGCGCCTTACATGCACTCGGGGTGGATCTGGTCACGGCAGCACGCGGCCTTGGTGCGGCGTGCGGCGCTCTCCTCGTGTTGGCGCTCGCCTTTCTGTCAGGTGACAGCGCGTCAATGCTGTCGCGACTATGGGCGCCCTTTTTTCTCGCGACGCTCGGCTGCGTTGCAGCGTGGCTGCTCGCCGGACTTAACAGCCGCTGCTTTACGCCTTGGTAGCGGCTGTGTTTTGGCTTCTGGGCTGCGGATCGTTGTCGACGACACGGGCCGCTTTGGCCGGCGCTGCCCTTGGGGGGCTGACTGTGACGCGGCCGGACGCGATCCTTGTAGGCGCGCCGGCGGTCGCAGCCATCCTGTTCGCTCCTGATTTACAAGTCCGATCCCGCAATCGGCTTGCCGCACTCGTTGCCTGCGTGCCTTTGGCGGTCCTGGTCGCGCAACTGGCGTCCGCATCCACTACTACGGAGACTGGCTACCGAATCCGGCACGGGCGAAAATCGCGCTCAACCTGGATCGCCTCGCGCATGGCTGGGTGTATGTGGAGCGCGGGCTCATTCGGCTCTCCCCCTGCTTATAGCCAGCGCAGTGTTTGCGACGCTTGCCGCACGCCATCGGCGATATCGACGGATACTGATCCTCACACTTGGAACGGCGGTTCTCTGGTGCGGTTACGTTGCGACCGTCGGCGGCGACATCTTTCCGGCCTATCGCATGCTCGGGCTGGCTCTGGTTGCGCTCACATGCCTTATTGCCGGGACGGCAGGCCTCATCGAT